>NZ_AP014636.1:0-1200000 GCF_001547935.1 Vibrio tritonius | reverse complement strand
ATATGAGCTATGGTATTGGTGGGTTGGTTTCTGGTATCGCGTTGACTGCGATGGCAAGTAAAGTGCGTAGCGAGCGCATGATTGGACTGCTGTTTTTGTTAGCAGCAATAGACCTGTTTCTTTTGGCGCATAATCACCAGGTAGTTAACCTTTATTTATGCAGCCTAATCTTAGGCTTATCTAACTCTTCACTGCGAATCTTAATGAATTCATTACTCATGAACTTAGTGTCAAAGCAGTACATGGGACGTGCCATGTCCGTGTGGCTGGGGATCTCATTAATTTGTCAATGCGGTTTCTCGTTATCGGTCAGCCACTTCATTGATCAGCGTGGCGCCAAGTTTGGCATTTTGGTGATGACAAGCATGATGGTATTCGGTTTGGTGCTCTTTATTACCCAGCAAGTAGTGACACATAAAAAGGTTAACAGGCTGTTAGAATGAGTGCCTCTTCAACCACTGTGATGCAATACCAAGATTGGTATAATTCGAGGACTTAACTTTGTAAGTGACAAAGGGAGCTTCGACAAAGATGCTCCCTTTGGTTGCTATTTACATCAATCAGTTCTCCGTAGTGCTCTGATTTGATTGACGTGATTTAGTGATTATTTGAAATCCCCAATCCAGCCCGACCAATACTGTTCCAAGTAACAGGTAAGAGATAGCTCGAATTAACGGAGATTATAGCCTTTGTTGACCGATTTTATCGGCCGCCAAAATAGCTTCAATAAAGCGCTCTTTACTTGGAGTGCCTGGGCAAGATTGCCATTCAATCACTGAAGCGGCTTTGTCTGCAACGATAGGTAAGTCGGCTGCGGTCATGCCGATTTCGGCCATGGTGATCGGTAATCCTAGCGCTTTATTGAAAGCGAGGATGCGATCAAATTCTGTGTCATTGTTGTCGTATTTGAGTAGGCAAAGCACTCCAAAGGCAACGATTTCACCATGCAAATGGGATTCACACGCTGGGAGCAATGAGCTTCCGTAGTAAACGCAGTGCGCCAGTGAGCTGTTGTAGTAATACTGATCTTTAGGCGCAATATCTTCGCTGATATGAACTGCACAGTTAGAGACGATGCCCGTTAGCATCACTATGGTTAAGACCACTTCTTCAAGCTCGGTAGAGGCTCGTTTGTGTCGGCAATCTTCCAGTGCTTTTTGTCCATGTTTGAGTAGCGGGTCGGTACAGGTTTTAGCTATGCCTAAGCCCAATGCTGGTAGGTGAGTTAGGGTTTTATCACGACAGCAATATTCCACTTCATACTCTTTACTAAGAGCGTCGCCGATACCTGCCCAGAACATCTCTACGGGAGATTCGGCAATCACTTTTGTGTTAATAAAGGTGTGCAATGGTGGGTGGCTTTGGTAGAAGTATTCTGCAAACGAACCATCTTGGTGGTACATCACGCTAAGTGACGTGCATGCTGCGCAGTTAGAAGCCAAGGTTGGGAAGGTGAAGACCGGTTTACCGGTTAATGCGCCTAATGTTTTGACCGTGTCACAAGCGCGACCGCCACCGACCGCAAACAGCATGTGTGCTTCTTGAACTTTAGGGTTGGCTTGTAGCTGGTGGACGTTATCCATGGTGGCGTCGCCGCCATACCAAAGAAAATCGAGTAACAGGGTGTCTGAGTTTTCAATGGCATTAAGTAGTGCTGGTTTGGCTTTCTCCATTGCTGTTTTGCCACCAATTACCACGGCTTTGCAGCCGTAAGGCGCCGTCATGGCGCCAACTTTTTGATAGGCATCTTCACCAACGGTGTAATTGGGCAGATAGATGGTTTGATTTGACATGAAATGATCCTTTTCCCGTTTTTATTTTTATCTCCTTGCAACCATCACTCGTAGCAAACGACATGCTATTGGCTGATAAGATGATGCGTTGGAGTATCCCTGTCTTTTATGTGTTGCTAGGCATATCTCACACTACCTTGTTCTTATGCAAATGAAAAGAACTGTGGCATAAAATGACCATCATAACTATATGATTATTAATAGTTATTGTGTTGAAGGTGATGCGGAGGGTTAGCCTGCTTTGGGCGTCTTTTACAGGACTAAAATCTGCTTATGTTGAAAACGCCATTCAAAATTACAAAAAGAGCGCTATTTATAAAACAAAGTCAGGTTTACTCACTTAAACTTAATTAGGGATGTATGTGGTTGTTTATAAGTCAATTAAGCGTACTGCGTCCGGTATTATCCATATTTTACTCAATAGAGGCTATCTGATGGAGCCAAAATTTCACAGTTTGACTATCCTAAGAAGAGAGCTGAATGACTTTGATGTTCGTACAAGGAATAGGAAAGTGATTTAGATGTAAAAGCCGAGGAGATGCCACCATGAAAGCATTAGAACGAGATATCGTAGTGAAGTTAGCAGATCAATCCCGCCGCTTTGTTGTTATGGAAGAGTGCACCGAAGGATATCGCTGTTTACCAGTCGACTCCGATGGAGAAATTATCTATAACAGTGGCGATTACTATTTTGATGCTTACGACGTGGTGTTTGAATCTCAGCTCGACCAAAATAACAACGAAAAATAAAAGGGAGGAGGTCGCCTCCCTTCACATATTGAGGCTACTGTGGTTCGTTTAGCAGCGCTTTAAGCTGTTGGCGAACCGTGGCAAAAGGGTAGTGCTCGAGCTGCCCGAAACCTTCCATTTTGCTTGCTTTAAGTTTCGTTGTGAGTGGCGTAGCGATACCGCATAAAAAACGACTTAGAGCAGCGCTAGTCAGTGGTTCGGAGCTTGCTTGTTGGAATGGAGAAATCCAATGTTGCAGCTGATCTGGGTTGAGTGGGGTAAGCGTGCGTCCCGATAGGTGAGCAACGTGGCCCGCACAAACAGAGCAGTGCTGGCAATGCTCCGGCGCATTATGATCGGCGAAGTAAGCAGCAAGCCGATGACTCAAACATTGTGAACTCTCAAAGAAAGCAATCATCTCTTTGATGCGATGGATTTCACCTTGCTCTTTCTGGGCGAATAACTGGTAGAGATGCTCCACTAAAGGCGTTTTGTCCTGAGGCTTTTGCAGCACTTTATAGACATCCGTTACTAATTTGCTTTCGAGATCAATCCAACCTTGTTCATGGAAATAATCGACAGCCGCAATAACACGTTGGCGGTCGGCTTGATAGGTCATCCAGAGCGCATCAAAATCGATGCTGTACCACGTTTTTGCAGCAATCGAACAAGCAAAAATGGCGTTAACAAAGGTTTGTCGTTCACCTTGAAAATGAGCCACTATCTCATTGATTGGTTTGAGTAGTTTGAATCGGTAACTCGCAAAATAGGTGTACTGCGCTTCAATGATTTGATTGAGTTCAAGATAAACCAGTAGGGTTTTTAATGGCAGTTGACGAATATTGGTGTCGTTTGACAGACGGGAAACCATGACCTCCCACTGACCATTGGCGGCGGTGATATCGTCGATGACATGAGCAATAGCCGATTTATCAGGTGTATCGCCGTAGACAAAGTTTTCTAACACATTCAGATTGTCGGTATTGGCGAGTATGGTGCAGTTTGATGGCTGTCCATCCCGACCAGCACGGCCGATCTCTTGTGAGTAGTTTTCAATGGATTTTGGCATGTCATAGTGAATGACCTGCCGAATATCCGATTTATCAATACCCATGCCAAAGGCAATGGTTGCCACGATGCAGGTTGATTGACCGAGCATAAATTGCTGCTGAATGGCTTCACGACGCTCATGACCTAACCCTGCATGATATGCGGTAGCTACGATCCCTTGTTGAGTTAGGCGTTCGGCGATCTCTTCTGCGGTTTTTTGTAGTGTGACATACACAATGGTTGGTGCTTGGGGTGCGGTTTCTATTTGCTGTTGTAAACGCGCAAATTTCTCATCTTCACGACAAGGTAGGACATTCAAATGCAGGTTGGGACGATAAAAGCCAGTGACCGTAATGTTGCTTTGCTCGATACCAAATTTGCTGCCCATGTCGGCGATGACTTGTGGCGTTGCCGTTGCGGTTAGTAACAAGACTTGGGGAATATTAAGCTGTTCGCGATAGTGGGGTAACTTGAGGTAGTCAGGGCGAAAATTATGTCCCCACTCCGAAATACAGTGGGCTTCATCGACCACGAGCATAGAAATAGGCACTTGAGAAATGAACTGGCGAAAGCGTTCATTTTTGAGCCGCTCCACCGAAATCATCAATATTTTTAGTTGGCCATTGCGCGCTTGCTGCATGACCTGCTGTGTGGTTTGGCGATCTTGCGTGGAATCGATACTGGCAGCAGCGATGCCTTTGCTATGTAAAAACTCCAATTGATCTTTCATGAGCGCCAACAGAGGCGATATGACCAATGTGAGATGAGGTAAGTGTAATGCGGGCAGTTGATAACAAAGCGACTTACCTGAACCGGTTGGAAAAATAGCAGCGGCAGATTGACCATTAAGGACATGATTAATGACCTCTTCTTGGCCTAGGCGAAGAGAATCAAATCCAAAATGTGTTTTCAGTGTGTGCAGAATCATAGCAATCCCTAACGAAAAATATCACCGCTAGACCATACTCGAAAATGCGTTGTGATGCCAATTTGAGAAAAAATGCCTTTCTTCACACATTTTTTCTGTTCTTGTTTATAACATTATGTTACAAACGCATTGTTAATAACATAATGTTACTAACTTGATTGCCTATTCTAGCTAGGATTATTTTATTTGTATTGGGAGTTATCAATGCAGGAGAACAAGGAAACTGTGTCTCGCTTTAATCAATTTCTCATTAAGAAAGAGATCGAATTTTCAATAAAAAGATACGCTATCGATGCTTTAGGCGCGATGGCTCATGGTCTATTTGCCTCACTATTGATTGGCACCATCATGAAAACGATAGGGGCTAAGTTAGGGATTGAAATTTTAGTGACCGTAGGTGGCTATGCGGCTGCGGCTACAGGGCCAGCGATGGCGGTTGCTATTGGGTATGCATTGAAAGCGCCACCATTGGTGCTCTTTTCTCTAGTGGCAGTTGGTGGCGCTGCAAATGCTCTTGGGGGGGCGGGCGGCCCATTGGCGGTATTGCTTATAACGATTGGGGCGGCAGAAGCAGGAAAACTGATTTCACGCGAAACCAAAGTCGATATCATCGCCACGCCTTTTGTGACCATTTTTGTCGGCGCGATATTAGCATTGTTATTGGCTCCTTCGATTGGCCAAGCTGCGAGTTCGGTTGGTGGCCTCATTATGTGGGCGACAGAGCTGCAGCCTATATTGATGGGCATTATAGTGTCCGTCATCATCGGGATTGCTCTTACGTTACCTATCAGTAGTGCAGCGATTTGTGCTGCGTTAGGCATTACTGGTTTGGCTGGTGGTGCGGCGTTGGCTGGATGCTGTGCGCAGATGGTCGGTTTCGCTGTTATCAGCTACCGTGAGAATGGTTGGGGCGGTGTTGTTTCTCAAGGTGTTGGTACCTCGATGCTGCAAATGTCTAATATCGTGAAAAACCCGAGAATATGGATTGCTCCGATTGTCGCTTCCGCTGTCACAGGCCCGTTAGCTACCACATTATTCCAGCTCAAGATGAATGGACCTGCGGTTGCCTCAGGGATGGGAACGTGCGGTTTTGTCGGGCCAATTGGGGTTTATTCCGGTTGGCTTGCCGATATTGCTTCTGGACAAAAAGAGGCCATTACTCAAATGGATTGGATCTCTTTAGGGCTAGTGTGCTTTGTGTTACCCGCTATTATTGCCTTGTTAGTGAATCACGGCTTGAAGAAAATAGGCTGGGTTAAGCCTGGTGATATGAAGTTAGATTAGGCTTCATGAATGGTATAGCCCGCTTTTACGCGGGCTTTTTGTTGGAGCCTGCCAATAAAATCCTTTGCATAAATACCTTAGCAATTGCACTATCTTTAAGGTCACCTCATGGGTAGCAGAAGGTAGCAAAATGAAAACGGTATATGTGTTAGGAGCGGGTTTTTCTGCAGAAGCTGGCGCTCCCACTCAAAAGAAAATCATTTCGGAAGCCTTTCGTTTACAGGCTCAAAGCCATGATCATTTCCGCGATCAACGTATGTTTATGCTCTTTAAAGAGTTTTTAACTAGCCAACTGAACATTCATGACAACAATCACAAATACGTTGATCTGGAAGATGTGTTTACACCGCTTGATCGATGTTTGTCGGAAAATTCCCAGTTTCGCGGTATTAGTATTAAGCAGCTGTCCGATGTTCGTAAAGCGGCCTTTTATGTTATTGGTCAAACCATTCAATCGGTTATAAGTGAAGCGCCTCCCATTGCTCGGCAGTACATTGATGATTTTGCCGAATATTTGGTGAACGCATGTGAAATTCGTGCTCATAATCAGTATCGATTTGCAGACCCAGTCAGCGTGATCAGCACCAATTGGGACGCTTTGTTGGATAATGCGCTTTATCAGGCGATACAACAAAAGCAGTGCGATGGTGTCGTTGATTACTGCTGCTACATCAGTGCTCATGACGATGACGATTCATCGCTCAAACCGGGGTTAGAGGTGCTGGGACGCGGTGGCTTCAATATTAAAATACTCAAACCCCATGGTTCTTTGAATTGGAAGCAATGTCCACGTTGTATGCGTCTATATGCCAAATTTACCCATGATGATCTCAGCAGTTATTGGCAAAACATAGAGTCGTGCCGTCATTGTGATGATAATTTCCCGGAAGAACGGGGTAACCATAAGCTGTTTGCCAATTTGATTATGCCAACCTTCATTAAGGATTTGAATAATCCACAATATAAGGTGATTTGGCAAAATGCGGGCATAGAGATAGCAGAAGCTAGCGAATTGGTCTTTATTGGCTACTCTTTACCAAGTGCAGATTTTGAAATGAGGCAGTTGCTATCTCGAATGACTCGTAAAAATGCCAAAATACGAGTTGTTGACTTTGCTACAGATGAACAAAAGAGAAATGTGATCCAGACCCGATGGAATCAGTTCTTTGGTGAAAGAGAAATTACGTATTATTTTGACGGTGCCACAAATTATATCGAAAATATGATCCATAATTGTTCTTAGCGTTGAACCAATACTTACGTATATATATGTAAGTATTGTTGTTCGTATTTCTTTGTTTCAACTAGCAAAGAGAAGAGGGCATAATGAAAAAAGTGGATAAAAAATGGTTTTCTTTTGATTGTTATGGCGCAGTTGTTTGGATGGGGTCAGTAGCTTACTTGTTGTTTTTATTAGATGAAACTCTTGATGGTGTTGTGGTTACTGCTCTAGCAGGTATGTCGCAAATGATATATTGGCAACTAGTAAAATTATTTAATAATCTATTTTCAATGAATAGGTAAAAACTTGTCTATGGCCTTTTGATTTTTATTTATAGAACAATGTGTGGTTATCAATCACATAATACTTGAGTGTGATTAAAATCCTATTTTATAAGTAATAAATGATTTTATCAATTTATTTGCGGTATTTTTGTGAACGAAAATGTTAATTAAGGCTTTGGTTATAAAGTAAGTAAAGTCTTGTTTTTAGAACAATAACGTCTAATATTTCGATGCTTATATTGGTTGTGTTATTAGGATAAATGGCGGTAGCATAAGTCCATACTTCAGAGGGCTATTCACCTCTCATTTAAGGATTTCACTATGACTCAAACACGTCAATATTTGTACCTATCGCACGGTGGTGGCCCAATGCCCTTATTGGGAGATGAAGCGCACCAAGAAATGGTCGATACACTACAAGCGATTGCGAAATCGATCCCCAAACCTGATGCTATTTTGGTAGTGAGCGCACACTGGGAAGAAAAGATCGTGACGATTACCTCAGGCGCTAATCCATCTCTTATTTATGATTATTATGGATTTCCTGAAGAGAGCTACAGTATTACTTATCCAGCTCCGGGCAATCCAGCCTTAGCCAAGCAGGTTCAAGAAAAGTTGAGCCAATTTGGTATCGATTCGAAGTTGGATGAAAAACGTGGTTATGACCATGGTTTATTTGTGCCGCTAAAAGTGATGTATCCAGATGCCGATATCCCTTGTATTCAAGTGTCCCAACTAAGTAATTTGGACCCGGTTAGCCATCTAGATTTAGGTGCTGCGTTACGAGAATTGGATTACGACAACTTGCTGGTGGTCGGTTCTGGTTTTTCGTTCCATAACATGAGAGCTTTCTTTGCCCCTGATACACCAGAGATTCGTGAAGCTAACCAAGCTTTTGAACATTGGCTGATTGATACTTGTACTAACCCGCAATTTAGTGAAGCGGATAGAACGCAGCGTATGGTTGAATGGGCGAAAGCGCCCGCGGCTCGTTTTTGCCAACCTCGTGAAGAACATTTACTGCCACTGCATGTTTGTTACGGTATGGCGCAAAAACCCGCTGAGCGTTTTTATGAACTGACGATTTTAGGCAAAAAAGCGAGCATGTATTACTGGAAAGAGTAGGCTTAATTGGTGAATTCAAAAAAGCACGATCGCCCTAAGGCCTCGTGCTTTTTTATTTTCTCACTGACTGAGAGATTCTTGTGATCACGTTAATTCAATGGCTTGGTAGGCCGCTAACGTATCCATTCCCAGTTGATTTTGACCTTGCGCGATACGTGAGTAATGCTGCCGTGTTTTCTCTAGATAGCGTTTAATCGATGCCCGTTGCTCTGGGGATTGAGCTTGCCAAATGTGCTTGCCAATGGGATGAATCTCTTCACCGTGTTCCCTTTGGTTTGAAACCAATAGCATTTCATAAAAGCGGTGATTCTCTTCAACTAAACGCTCTTCATGCAGGCTGAATCTTTTTTGAATAAGCGCTTGACGCAGTGCGTATTGGTGATGAACAGGACAGAGTAAATAGTCAAACGCCATATCGCTGTAACGTGTTTCTAAGGCCTCAATAAATTCCATCATTAAGTCACCGCCGACACCTGCAATTATGACTAAGTGACGTCCTGAAAATCGGTCTAGAGGTAGCTTTGCGACATCTAAACAGTGGGTATGCCAGCGGTGAGTATCATCACCGAAAAAATGCAACAGCCGATTATGCAGGCTAGTCATTAACTTTGGAACAATATCGACAAAATGCACGTTAGTGTGTAGATGCTTCTTCAGCAGTGCAGCGCCAAGAAAACCGTGGTCGCAGCAACAATCCCAAATATGGTCATAACGAGGGGCGATAAGTGCTTCAATTTGCTGCAGTCGTTTACTCAATTTCACGTAGGCGTTCACCTGTGGTTTATTTTGGAAAAGAAATGCTGAACGGGTTTTATTGCCGAGCATTGTACGGATTTTTACGTGAGAGTCGATATCAACTGATTTTCTTAGCCGGACACACACCGTAAAAATCGGTGATTTGGTTTTGAGGCAGTTTACTTTGTGTGTTATCTACTCTTATTACATGTGTGTCCCCCAAAGATAGATTCCACAATGAGGTTGTTAGATGATTATACAAATAGGATCATAGTCAATTTTATTCAATATTTTTTATGGTAGTAATGCTTAATTCATTCCATTAAAACTATCGAAAAAGAAATATATTTTAAAAATGAGCTTAATGTTGTGTTTATAAAAACTCATCATTATCTAACGTGATCGAACCAGTGTTTTAATTCTTTGATTATGATAAATATTTCTATGGTGTATAACATTTAAATATAAACAGAATAAAACCATTTTTATTGTTCAGAGCTAATGTACAGTGTTTAAATTTACGAGTCGAACTTTTGTTCTTACCTCCTTGCTTTGTAAATTCTGCCTGTTTGAATACTGATAAAGATGGAATCAGTGGATATATTCGGAGAGTTACGATGAAGAATAGAAAATTATTGCTTGCTTTATCTATTAGCTGTGCATTATTTCCATTACAGCAGGCTGCAGCAGCTGATAATCAAACCTTAGAACAACGAGTGAGCGAATTGGAGGCTCAGTTAAAAGCAACACAAGAAAAAGTAAATCAAAATGAACAAGTGGCCAAAGAGGCAAACGATAAAGCGTCAAGTTTTGAATTTCATGGCTACGCTCGTGCAGGTTTGAATATCAATCAAAACTTTCAAGGTGCGCATGGCGGCAGAAGTAACACAATTGGCCCACAAATGTCGATTGCTTCAGGCTTAGGTGCTTATTTTGGTCGTTTAGGTTTAGAAGATGACAACTATGTCGACTCTCGATTAACACACTATCAACAGGCAGAAGATGGTACAAAATCCATGTATCAAGTCATGCTATCGGCTGGTGATGAAACAGAAACCGACTGGGTAAGTGCAAGCTCTAGTAGCCTCAATGTGCGCCAACTCTATCTAGAAATGTCTGATATTGCAGCATTTAAAGACAGCGACGCCTTTGCTGGTTCGACACTTTGGGCTGGTAAACGTTATGACCGAGAAAACTTTGATATCGATTTTATCGATACACACGTTATCTTTTTAACTGGGACAGGTTTGGGTATCTACGATGTAAAAATGGGCGACAATTGGCGCTCAAACTTTTCTATTATTGGTAACCAATTTGATGCAGACAGTGGCACCAGTTATGACTTAGAGGGTTATACCTTTACTTGGAATAACTTAATCGATGATCACTGGGAAATAATGTTTAACGCCATTGCCGCAAACAAAAATGATCAACGAGCGTCACTCGATAGTGCGGTCAACCGTAATGATGTAGCCCAGTATGGTTTACATACCATGATTGGCTATAAAACCGATAGTTTTTATGGTCTGAAAGAGGGTTGGTCACGTACTGGTATGATGTATGGCCATGCAATGGGAGCGGAAACGAAAAATATTGGTCAAGATAACCATTTATTAAAAGATGCTAACTCGGTCCGTTTTTATACTGTTGGTGCTACACCAATATTTGATAATTGGCGTATCGCTCCATCATTATTGTCGGAATGGACAAAAGATCGTTACTTAAAAGGTGATGAATATAAATGGGCAGTGTTTAACGTTCGTTTAGCCCAAGAGTTTAATCCAAATTTTGAAATTGCGTATGAAGGTACTTATCAATATTTAGATTTGGATAACACATCCAAGCACATGAAAGGGAATGTGTATAAGGCAACATTTGCACCGACATTTAAAATTTCCAATGTTGCTGGATTCTTCGACCGTCCTCAGATTCGTTTCGCCGTCAGCTATATTAACTGGAGTGACAAGTTTGAAGGTTCATATTATATCAATGGTGTCGATTGCGGTATGGGTGAAAACAGTGAAACCGTGTTTGCCGTACAGATGGAGACCTGGTTTTAGTCACTAGGCCTATTCAATAATGTAAGCCGGACACACACCGAGTTAAGGTGTGTGTCCGGTTTACGCGTTTGTCGATAGTGCTGGGGAGAGATGTCCATCGACGGATTACCGGGGTATTCCCAGTAAATATGCACCTTGTTTAACTTACTGTTTTAGCGAAGAGCTTACGGTGTGTGTCCTGCTAAGGGAAGCTCTATTTAAGGTGTGTGTCCGGTTAAGGAAAGGAATCACAACTTACGGTGTGTGTCCGGTTAAGGGGGATCACAGCAGGTTGTCTACGACCAGCATATTGAGTTTGCTGGAGGCTTTGAGTTCGGCTTTGGTGAGAAGCAGGGCTTCTTTTAGTTTTTCTGAGTAAGTTTGTGGTGACAATGTCACAAATGATTTAATCGCGCATGGGCGCATGTCGGATGAGGAGATGCCGCACAAAAGTCCATAGGTGCTGTCACGCAGTTCAAGTGGGTTGAAAATATACAACAAACACTCTTCCAATGTGTTGTATTGGTTGATAAACGAGAAACGAATCAGTCGGTCGCTATAGGTTACACTGCCAATGTAGTAGATTTCGCTGCTGCGGCCATTGGGTGTCACGACACTGATGGTGAGAGTTGCGGTGTGTTGATTGCCTTCTTTATCAGGCAGGATTTTTATCACGCCGTCTTTAACGCGATTGTAGCGGCCATCATAGAAGTAAAAATAGAGCTGGTCGGCATTGTGAAAAGTGGTCAAATTGCTTTGGGGTTTGATTGTTTCAGCTAAACGTTCGACTTGATAATCAATTAATTGATTAGGAGTTATGTTTAGCGCGCTAGCCAATGTGAATAGCATTGGCATATCCAAAGAGATTTCTCCTGTTTCATATTTGGAGACAGTTGCGCGACTCTTATGAATACGTTCCGCTAGTTGAGCTATGGTGAGGCCTCGAGTTTTGCGATAAGCACGAATGCGACCGCCGATATGGCGATTAATATTGAGGTGTTCATCCATCGTAGATTGATATCCTTGTGTGATAACTACTCTATACCCAAGTAACCTCAAGATGCGAATACAGCTCGCCCCTTGAGGTCATTTGGGTATAAACCGTACGGTTCCAGTTAAAGGTTCGTATTACGGTCTATTTCCCTGTTTTATTTACGACTTTTTTCATACCAAGCGAAATTTAGCAAAATAGTGGGTTAAATTCTATTAATAGGAGAATTAACGACATAAAAGTTTCGTTTAAAGAAACTTATGCCGTTTGGAGAAACTGAGCACCGATTTGTATACTCCCGATCAATTCACAACAGCGAAGCTCGCCACTCATGAGTACTTAGTCATCGTGGAGTGTGTAGGATTGGTTTAGATGCTAACAACGGTTAGCAGCAAGGAGAGTTAGATGAAGATTGCTGTCATTGGTGCAGGGGCAATGGGCTGCCTATATGGAGCGTATTTAAGTCGTTCACACGATGTGGTGATGATTGATACGTCGGTTTCACAAGTTGAAGCGATTAAAGCGCAAGGGATTACGCTCGATGAAGCCAATGGTGAAAGTGTTAACTTTCCTAATGTGACTGCTGCGGTTTCTGGTGAGTATCAAGATGCTGTGGATTTGGTGATCGTTTTTGTTAAGTCTACTTACACTGAGGTCGCGCTAGAGCAAAACAGTGCTTTGTTTGGTGAGTCGACATTAGTCATGACTTTACAAAATGGCGCTGGTAACGATCGTAAAATCGCACAATACGTGAAACCTGAAAATATCGTTATTGGCACCAGTAAACACAACGCTGTGAATCTTGGTGAAGGCCGTATCAAACATCCCGCACAAGGTGATACCACCATCGGTAGTAATCATAATGAGAAGGGGTCAGTACTCGTAGCAGAGCAAGCGCTGATAGAAGCGGGTTTTGCTGTGGTAGTGGTGGATGACATTCAGCGTATCATCTGGAGCAAGCTTTTAGTCAACCTTTCTATTAATACCTTTACCGCGATTACCGAAACGCCTATCGGTTATATGGTGAAAAACCAGCACGCATGGGATTTTGCTAAGCGACTCATCTATGAAGCAATTGAAGTTGCCGAAGCGGATGGAACCTATTTTGATCGCCGTGAAGCACTCAATATGGTGAAATCGGTGTGTGAAACAGCAGGTGATGGTTACTCTTCGATGTATCAAGATCGCAAGCATCGCGTCAAAATGGAAATCGATGCTATCAATGGCGCGATTGTCGAGCAAGCGAAACTGTATGGTGTACCAACGCCTTACAACACTTTGATTGTTGCTCTGATTCACTCAATCGAAGGTGCGTACGAGCTGTACGACTGAGTCTGACTTTATCTAGGTGACCAGAGATAAAAAAGGCCCGCAACAATGCGGGCCTTAGTATTTTTATGTGCTAGTCGATTACAGTGTTTCTTTTGCTTTCGCTACCACGTTCGCCACAGTAAAGCCGAACTGTTCAAACAGTTGCTCTGCTGGTGCAGATTCACCGAAGGTAGTCATACCGACGATACGGCCATTCAAGCCAACGTATTTGTACCAGAAGTCAGCGATGCCAGCTTCGATAGCAACGCGAGCTGTCACTGCAGCAGGAAGCACGGCTTCACGGTAAGCTGCATCTTGTTTGTCGAACGCATCTGTTGATGGCATGGATACGACGCGTACCGCTTTGCCTTCTTTTTCTAGCTCAGCAGCTGCATTGACTGCAAGTTCAACTTCAGAACCGGTGGCAATCAAGATAAGGTCAGGTGTACCTGCACTGTCTTTTAGGATGTAGCCACCTTTCGCGATATTGGCTACTTGCTCAGCAGTACGTGGTTGCTGTGCTAGGTTTTGACGCGAGAAAATCAGTGCAGATGGAGCATCTTTGCGTTCAATCGCGAGTTTCCAAGCCATTGCAGACTCAACTTGGTCACATGGGCGCCATGTGCTCATGTTTGGTGTTAGACGCAATGAAGCGATCTGTTCAACCGGTTGGTGAGTTGGACCATCTTCACCCAAACCAATCGAGTCGTGAGTGTACACTTGGATATTTTGCACTTTCATCAGTGCCGCCATGCGCATTGCGTTACGAGCATATTCCATAAACATCAGGAAGGTGGCACCGTAAGGAATGAAACCACCGTGTAGAGCAATACCATTGATGATGGCAGTCATACCAAATTCACGCACACCGTAGTGAATGTAGTTACCCGATGCATCTTCGTGAGTCAGTGATTTAGAACCAGACCACATGGTTAGGTTAGATGGCGCAAGGTCTGCAGAGCCGCCCATAAACTCAGGGAGTAGTTTGCCGAAAGCTTCCAGAGCATTTTGTGATGCTTTGCGGGAAGCGATTTTGGCAGGATTCGCTTGCAGGTTGGCAATCACCTCATTTGCTGCTTTTTCGAAGCCTTCTGGGAGTTTACCTTCCATACGACGTTTAAATTCTGCAGCCAATTCTGGGTACGCTTTCGCGTAAGCCGAAAATTTGTCGTTCCATTGTGATTCTTTCGCTGCACCTGCTTCTTTTGCATCCCATTCTGCATAGATGTCAGCAGGGATTTCAAATGGAGCGTAGTTCCAGCCTAGGTATTCACGTGCTGCTTTAATTTCGTCGTCACCTAGAGGTGCGCCGTGACAGTCGTGTGAACCTGATTTGTTTGGTGAACCGTAACCAATGATGGTTTTGCAGCAGATCAGTGTAGGGCGAGTGGTATCTGCTTTTGCAGCTTCGATGGCGGCATTGATAGCTTCTGCATCGTGACCATCGACTGCTGGAATAACTTGCCAGCCGTACGCTTCGAAACGTTTTGGTGTATCGTCAGCGAACCAACCTTCAACTTCACCGTCGATAGAGATGCCGTTGTCATCCCAAAACGCGATAAGTTTGCCAAGGCCTAGTGTACCTGCTAGAGAGCACGCTTCGTGAGAAATGCCTTCCATCATACAGCCATCACCCAAGAAAGCATACGTATGGTGATCGACGATGTCGTGATCGTCTTTGTTAAATTGTGCTGCCAGTGCTTTTTCAGCAATCGCCATACCGACAGCATTTGTAATCCCCTGACCTAGAGGACCAGTTGTTGTTTCAATGCCTGGTGCATAACCGTATTCAGGGTGACCTGGCGTTTTTGAGTGCAGTTGACGGAAGTTTTTCAGATCGTCAATCGATAGGTCATAACCAGTGAGGTGAAGTAAAGAGTAAATCAGCATTGAGCCGTGGCCGTTTGAAAGTACGAAACGGTCGCGATCAGCCCATTTTGGATTTTGTGGGTTGTGATTTAAATGGTTACGCCACAGTACTTCCGCGATATCAGCCATACCCATTGGTGCTCCAGGGTGACCAGATTTGGCTTTTTGTACCCCGTCCATACTCAGGGCACGAATAGCATTTGCAAGTTGTTTACGATTCATGTGATGTCTCGATTTAAGTAGGTTAGGTAGAGCCGTCTCTAATGACATGCGGCTCTTCAGAATTTTTGTTTGAGGCTAAACCTAACAAAAAGAAAAGCGAGGC
Source organism: Vibrio tritonius (assembly GCF_001547935.1). Taxonomy (NCBI): domain Bacteria; kingdom Pseudomonadati; phylum Pseudomonadota; class Gammaproteobacteria; order Vibrionales; family Vibrionaceae; genus Vibrio; species Vibrio tritonius. The sequence goes on along the minus strand of NZ_AP014636.1, from coordinate 1,184,315 downwards.
TAGGCCTCGCTCCGTTTGCTATTACAGTTTAGCTTGGATCATGGTTTCCAATTTACCCTGGTCGATCGCAAAATTACGAATACCTTCAGCTAATTTTTCAACAGCCATAGGGTCTTGGTTGTGATCCCATAGGAATTCAGCGTGAGTCATTGCTGCAGGACGTGCTGCATTGCCGTTTGAATCTTTAAGTTTTTCTTCAACAACACCTTCAGACTCTTCCAGTTCTTTAAGTAGTGCTGGTGCGATAGTTAGGCGGTCACAACCTGCTAATTCTAAAATCTCACCGATGTTACGGAAGCTTGCACCCATAACCACGGTGTTGTAACCGTGTTCTTTGTAGTAGTTGTAGATTTTTGTTACAGACAGTACGCCTGGATCTTCTGAAGGCGTAAAGTCACGGCCTTCTTTCGCTTTGTACCAGTCCATGATACGACCAACGAATGGAGAAATCAGGAATACGCCAGCTTCAGCACAAGCTCGCGCTTGAGCAAATGAGAATAGAAGAGTTAGGTTACAGTTGATGCCTTCTTTTTCTAGGATCTCTGCTGCGCGGATACCTTCCCAAGTTGAAGCCAGTTTGATCAAGATGCGGTCGTTGCTGATTCCAGCGTCGTTGTACAGCTTGATCAGTTTACGTGCTTTTTCAACGCTTGCTTCCGTATTGTATGAAAGACGAGCGTCTACTTCAGTAGAGATACGACCTGGGATGGTTTTTAAAATCTCTTTACCGATGTTCACAGCCAGCATGTCGCAAGCATCTTCAAGCTGTTGAGCTTTGTCAGTGCTAAGTTCTTTTGCTGCTTTTACTGCTTGGTCGATATAAGGTGCATATTCAGCGATTTGAGCGGCTTTAAGAATCAGAGAAGGGTTAGTGGTAGCGTCTTCTGGTTGGTATTTTTTGATCGCATCAATTTCACCAGTATCTGCCACGACTGTAGTTAATTTACGAAGTTGCTCTAATTTGTTGCTCATTTCTTTCGTCCTTTATCGTTAGGCTAGGGCTGCCACAGTATGTGACTGGGCATTTGCAAGCATGTTCGTTATTCATTAAGCGGTAATTACATTGTATCTCGTGATTACCTGCTCTCTTGTATCAACCGATAACAGATGCTCATGAACATATGATCGATTGCTGAGTAAATGATGCCTCCATATTTAACCCATCCATAGCGAAAGTCAATCGAGATTTCGTCGATATGACGACATTGGTCACCTATTTTTTCTTTCCCTGACGCTATGCTAATCAGTGTCTGTTGAATGTTTCTGTTTGTTAACAATTGGCTGACCCAGATTACATAAACTTACTCTGAGAAAATGTAATGTTAATGAGCAAAAGTAACGCCACCATTTGCTTGTGACTTTTGTTTAAAGCGATTACATTTGCTCATCAAATTTACTGCAGTGATGCACTAAGGATAAGAGAAAAAAATGAATATATCCAAACCCGAGATTTCAGTAGAGGATAGCGATCTACTCACCGAAATTTCTGTGGCTTATTATCAAGATGGTGCAACTCAGGAAGATATTTCAAAGAAATACGGTATCTCTCGCGCTAAAGTTGGGCGGCTGTTAAAACAAGCGCGTGATGAAGGTATTGTCGAGATCACCGTGAAATACCATCCGGTTTTTAGTGCCAAAATTGAGCAGCGTTTGATGGAGCGCTTCGGTATTAAGCGCGCTTTGATTGCTCTCGATCAGCCCACCGAAGAGTTGCAACGCCAGCAAGTGGCGGGTTTGGTTTCTAACTATCTCTCCCAAACACTTAAAAGCGGTATGGTGGTGACTGTGGGGCAGGGACGTAATGTGTCTGCCGTTGCTCATCATATGGGGGTTATTACTCCCCGTGACTGTACCTTTGTTAGTGGGATTGGTGGTATTCACCCTCGTGGTAGTGCGTTCAACGCGGACCATATTTGTCGTCAGTTAGCCAAAAAATACGGCGGTACTTCCGAGACGCTTTATGCGCCAGCTTACGCAGAAAACCTCGAGCAAAAGATGGTGTTTATGCAAAACAGCACTGTAAAACAAACCTTGGATTTAGCACGTAAAGCGGATATGGCGTTAGTTGGTATTGGTGATATGAGCGAAAACAGCTACATGGTGGATTTGGGGTGGTTTACGCCCGATGAGGTGGTACAGGCGCGCTTGCATCAAGGCGTAGTGGGCGATTTCGCTGGACACGACTTTTTTGATGTCAAAGGTGGTATTGCCAAAACGGTGATGAGCGATCGAGTGATTGGGATGAGTATTGAAGAGTTTCGTCCGATTTCTGAAGTGATTGCCATAGCCGCAGAAAACAGTAAACCATTGGCACTATTGGGTGCGCTGCGCACTGGGGCGGTGGACGTGGTCGCGACCAGTGTAAGTAATGCATTAACCGTTTTGAACTTGGCTGAGCAAATGCACAGTGCCCGTTTGATGGTTGATTAGTGCCAAATTTCACGCGATTTTACCAATGAAAAAGCGCTGCTCTCTCCATTGAGAAAGCAGCGCTTGAACATATCGCTGTATCGAGTAAATAGACGTAAAAGTAACTAGCAGCAGTTAAAGCAAAAGATCAGCGAGTTTCTATTGGCAGATCCGTACGTTGTCCCCATTCTGTCCATGAGCCATCGTAAACGGCTAAGTGCTCATAGCCACACAGCGCGGCCGCAAGTAACACAATGCACGCGGTAACGCCGGAGCCGCAACTAAATAGGTACTCTTGTTTACTGGCGTTTAAAACGTTTGTGACGATGGGTTTTAAATCTTCAATCGGTTTAAAGCGATGTTCATTCATTAGTTCAGTAAAAGGGAGGTTTACTGCACTAGGAATGTGACCACTACGCACACCAGCACGAGGCTCTTCTATTTCACCATAAAAGCGCGCTGCTCCCCGAGCATCGATGGTTAAGCTGGTATCGTTACTGATTTGGGCCAGGACATAGTCGGCATCAACGAAATAACCGGATTGCAGTTGACCACGAAAGTTACCTTGAGTCGCTACTGGTTCATACTGCTGTGTGGTATCGCCGCCAATCGCTTTCCATTCAGTGAGGCCACCATCCAGAACATAGACTTGCTCATGTCCCATTGCGCGGAACATCCACCATGCACGAGGTGACGCAAAGGTACCGCTATTGTCGTAGACCACGATCACCGAATTTTGGTTGATACCTAAATCTTGGGCCAAGATATTAAAACGCTGCTCAGAGGGCATCATGTGCGGAAGTGTGCTGTTTTTATCGCAAAACACCTCATCATAGTCGAAGCGACGCGCACGAGTGATAATATTGAATGTATCTTTATGGCCTTCACCAGGGATTTGAAATTCAATACTGGCATCCAAAATTATCACATTAGCATCGTAATGGTGTTCTTTAAGCCATGCTGCAGAAACAAGGGGGCTCATTGTTACACGATCCATTGTTGAGTTAATCCTTATCAGTTATTCGCAAAATCCAGTGACTGTTTATGAGTTTAGTGATGACAAACGGGACACGTGGGCAATTTCATTAATTTCATTTCACGCCATGACATCGACATCGCATCCAGCATCAAAATCTTGCCTGTAAGCGGTGTGCCAAGGCGGGTTATCACTTTTATGGCTTCCATTGCTTGTACTGCCCCAATAATGCCAACCACAGGCGACATAACCCCAGCTTCCACACAGGTCAGAGCATTTTCGCCAAACAGCCCGCTTAAGCATTGGTAGCAAGGCTCGTCTTCATTTTGATAGGTAAAAACACTCACTTGTCCCTCCATACGAATGGCTGCGCCAGAGATTAACGGTGTTTTACTTTCATAACAAAGGCGGTTGAGTTGGTTGCGTGTTGCTACGTTGTCACTGGCATCTAAAACCACGGTGTGATGACGAATAAGGGTCTCTAGCTCTTGGTCTTCTAGGCAGCGGGCAATAGTTTGGATTTTAATGTGCGGGTTAATTTCATTAAGTGCATCGGCAGCCGATTCCACTTTAAAGCGACCAATATCACTGTCGTGATGCAAAATTTGGCGCTGCAAATTCGACAGCTCAACTTTATCAAAATCTACTAACGTGATTTTACCAACACCGGCCGCCGCCAAATATTGACTGCTGGCGCAGCCGAGACCGCCTGCACCAATAATTAATACTGAACTCTGTTTGAGGGCCTCTTGTCCATCGAAATCAAACTGCTTCAAGATGATCTGGCGGTTATAGCGCAGCATCTCCTCATCACTGAGAATATCCATTGTAACAATCCTTAATATCAGTAAAGCGTTGAGTTGAATAGCTCGATATTGACGGTTTCGCCCACTTCGACACGACCACGCTCACGCTCCAACACCACAAAGCAGTTCGCAAGGCTCATTGAACGAAACGCGCCTGAGCTTTGGTTGCCTGTACTTTCGACCACGAATTGCCCGTTTTCAATGGTGTAGATACCCCGTTGAAAATCGGTTCGACCGGGCTGCTTTTTAAAGGCTGAACGTGTTGTTGCGGGAATAGAAGGCTGTGGTCGCCACTCCGTGTGTCCGGCTAATTTCGCCAGCATAGGTTGCACCAAGATATAACAGGTGATGAATGCCGATACTGGATTGCCCGGAAGACCGCAAAAAAGGGCGTTAGGTAACTGACCAAATGCAAAAGGTTTGCCCGGTTTTATCGCCAATTTCCAAAAGCCGATTTCGCCAAGCTGTTCTAAAATGTCTTTGGTGTAGTCGGCTTCACCGACGCTGACACCACCAGAGGTGACTACAACATCCGCCACTGCTTGTGCTTCTTCAAAGGTGGCTTTGAGCTTGTCAGGGCAATCGGGAATGATGCCAAGATCAATCGCTTCACAACCAAAATGCTCAATCAGTGGTTTGATGCCGTAACGGTTACTGTCGTAGATTTGGCCCGCTTCCAGTTCACTGCCTAGAGGTTTTAGTTCGTCCCCTGTCGAGAAAAAGGCGACTCTAGGTTTGCGTAGCACAGTGACGGTGGCAATACCAAGAGAGGCGATCATAGGAATATCGCGCGGGGTAAGGCGAGTGCCTTTCGCGAGAACAACTTGCCCTTGCATAATATCATCGCCAATAGGTCGAATATTCGCACCCGGTTTCACGTCACTGACCGTAAACAGCACACCTTGTTCGCTAACTTGAGCAAGCTCTTGCATTATGACTGCATCAGCACCTTCGGGTGCTTGAGCGCCCGTCATGATGCGAATACAAGTATTGGCTGGCCATTCCCCCCTAAATGGAGTACCAGCAAAGGATTTGCCCGCTACCGGCAGCGGTTGACCATTGAGCTCTGCGGTGCGAACCGCGTACCCATCCATTGCAGAATTAGCAAAGGGGGGAACATTAATTGGTGAGAGCAGATTGTCGGCTAGAACGTAGCCTAGAGCATCTGACAATGGTAACTCGACGGTATCGTCAATAGGTGATACGAGGGAAAGCATCTTATTCAATGCGTCTTCGATTGGCATTAAGCCCGGTGCGTCACAACATCCCATGATTGAATCCTATGGTGTTATTTTTGTGTCGTGCACTTTAACACATAAAAAAGCGCAGAGAGAAGCAAGAGCAGGGGTAATCGATAAATCATTGGTTTGTACAATACCCGTTATAAAATATGGGTGTAATTATTAAAAAATCCGAGTATCCTTGTCAGCCATCCGAAAGGGGTTATCTAAGAGGTATTGTAATGTCTGATCTGAGCGATTCAGCGAAGTTGGTTAAAGAAGCGCTTGCCCGTCGTGGTCTTGAGACTCCGATGACGCCTAATGATATGGGGCGTGAAGAGAAAAAAGAAAAAATTGAGCATCACATGCGCGATATTCTCAATATTCTCGGACTGGATCTGACAGACGATAGCTTAGAAGAAACGCCGCAACGTATTGCTAAAATGTATGTTGATGAGATCTTTTCTGGTTTGGAATATAAAAACTTTCCAAAAATCACCGTGATTGAAAATAAGATGCGTGTCAGTGAAATGGTGCGAGTGAAAGACATCACTGTGACCAGCACTTGCGAACACCACCTTGTGACTATCGATGGTAAAGCGGCGGTGGCTTACATTCCACGAGGCAAAATTATCGGTTTGTCTAAAATTAACCGTATCGTGCGTTTCTTCGCTCAGCGTCCACAAGTTCAAGAACGTATGACTCAGCAAATTCTGGTGGCACTGCAAACCCTGCTTGAAACCGATGATGTTGCTGTGACCATGGATGCGACTCACTACTGCGTGAAATCTCGCGGAGTGATGGACGCCACCAGTGAAACCACCACTACAGCATTAGGTGGCATTTTCAAGAGCAACCCTGCAACTCGCTCAGAGTTCCTCCACGGGCTGCGTTAATGCTCATGCAAGGCGTCTAGCGCTTTGCATTCGTTATGTTGGTAGGGGCTTCTGTAGATAGATTCTGTAATAGACAGTCCAATCGGCAGAGCCTTATCGCAATACATCCAGTTTTATATGAATCAAGAAAAAAGCGCCGACCGTAAGGAAGGCGCTTTTGGTTTCTATCGTTTCATATTTTAGGACGGAGAAACGAGAGAAAACTGTCTTTCAGCTTTATGCTCGATGGTATGGTCGTCGGAGCGGTCTTTTAAACCAATGCCCGTGATATGACGACGACGAGACTCTGAAAGAAGATAGAAACATTTGTGTGCCGCTGCGTCGTAACGTAAACCTTCTGGGCGCACATTCGAAATACAATTGCGTAGCGACTCTTCAATGCCGCGATAGGCGTTCCACGTTAAATACAAACCTAAACTGTCTGGGGAACTGAGCCCTGGACGCTCACCAACCAAAATCAGCACTTCATTGGCGTTAATCGCAGCACAGACATCGTCACCAACAGCAACGCGGCCTTGCTGAACAATCACAAACGGGGCAACGTCCCATGCTTGTTTGGTGTCAGCATTTAACTGGTTTAACAGCGCATCCAAAAATGGCGCTGCATGATTGGCAATGGCGTAAGACGACAGACCGTCGGCAATCACAATCGCCAAATCGTAAGGCTTAGCTCGTGAATCACTGTGCTCTTTTAACTCAGTGATGCCTTGTTCGCTCAGCTTACGCCCCAAATCTGGCCGCTGTAGGTAAGTAACTCTATCGCTTGCCTCACTGTGCAAATGAAAAGCGGGTAGTAAAGGGCGCAAGTTTTCCTTGTCAGTCAAACTGGTCACTAAGGCATCTTCATCCAGCGGTACATGCACGGCATCAATGGCTTGCGCATGAGAGAGTTGAAAACGCAGCAGTTCACTGGTCGGAATACTGGTGCCTACACGGCCTAAACCAATTCGCGCTTGGGTAAATTGACGCAATGTATCCCACGGGTCATGGTGCACTAATTCTGGCGAAGATTGCTCAGCGGACAATTTACCACTTATCATTTTGTCTAAGTTCATACCGCCTCCTGCAGTAGGCTAAGCGGCTGTTTAAACGCTGGTGCCATATGATCACTAAGCTGAGTTCGACCATCTTGACTGAAAATCTGCATTTTACGCAACCAAGCTTCAAATTCAGGGGCAGGTTTTAATCCAAGCACTTGGCGTGCATATAAGGCATCATGGAACGAGGTGGTCTGATAGTTCAACATGATGTCATCAGAACCCGGGATGCCCATAATGAAGTTGCAGTTGGCCACGCCAAGTAAGGTCAATAAGTTATCCATGTCGTTTTGATCGGCATAGGCATGGTTGGTGTAGCAAATATCACAACCCATTGGTAGACCAAGCAGCTTGCCACAGAAGTGATCTTCTAGTCCGGCGCGGATAATTTGTTTGCCATCAAACAGATACTCAGGACCAATAAAGCCGACAACGGTATTAACCAATAAAGGTTTGAACTTACGAGCGAGCGCATAAGCTCGTGTTTCACAAGTTTGTTGGTCAACATCATGGTTCGCATTTGAAGAAAGCGCGCTACCTTGACCGGTTTCAAAGTACATGAAGTTGTTGCCAACCGTGCCACGTTGTAGACTGTTCGCCGCATCATAAGCTTGTTGCAGCACATCAATGCTGACACCAAACCCTTTGTTGGTACCTTCTGTTCCACCAATCGATTGGAACACCAAATCCACTGGTGCACCTTGTTCAATACACTCAATTGTGTTGGTAACATGGGTTAATACGCACGATTGCGTTGGGATCTCGTAGTGTTGAATCACTTCGTCCATCAGCTTCATAAGCTTAATCGCTTGGCTTACGCTGTCTGTTGCTGGATTGATACCAATGACGGCATCACCATTACCATACATAAGTCCATCGAAAATCGATGCTGCGATACCGTTCATATCATCGGTCGGGTGGTTCGGTTGTAGTCGAGTCGACATATGCCCAGCCAAACCGATGGTGTTGCGAAATGCAGTGGTCACTTGGCACTTTTTAGCGACCAAAATCAGATCTTGGTTACGCATGATTTTACTGACCGCTGCTGCCATTTCCGGCGTGACCCCAGGGGCAACACGTGTTAGTTCAACACAAGTGGTGGATTCTTGTAATAACCAATTGCGAAAATCACCCACCGTGAGATGGGCAATGTCTATAAAGGCTTTAGCATTGTGTTCATCAATGATCAGCCGTGATATTTCATCTTTCTCATACGGGATCACCAAGTCATTTAGAAAAGTTTTAAGAGGCAGATCAGCCAATACCATTTGAGCAACAACGCGTTCCTCTGCAGACGCGGCGCAAACGCCAGCGAGCTGGTCTCCTGAACGTAGAGGTGACGCCTTAGCCATCACTTCTTTTAAGGAGCGAAAACGAAACGTTTTACTACCCAATTGATAACGATATTCCGAACTCATACATCCCTCGCAAATTCGGTTTGATTATTTGGCGAGTGCCTTTGCACTGTTGATCTTCATTATGCAAAAAGTGTCCCTATTTCAAGGCTGGAATGAAAAAGAATTTTTACAATAAAAACCAATAGGTTAAATGTGGTTATTTGTTATTTAATGAGATAGGTATTCAGTCGAATACGAGCCTTGCTACATATTAGGGAAACGCTTGCACTTTGTTTGGGCAGGTTGCGAGAGGCTAGAAGATACACATACATAAATCTGGCGTGGGGCGTGAGGGGTAAGTGCAGTGAGAGGAAATCACTGCACTTAGTATCGATTAACTTAATCCGACAATATTCCCTTGCTCATCAATGTCTAACGACATAAAGGCGGGTTTGTCTGGCAGTCCTGGCATGGTCATTACGCTGCCGCAGAGGGCATAGATAAAGCCAGCACCAGAGCACAGTTTCAGTTCACGAATCGTCACATCAAAGCCTGATGGAGCGCCTTTAATGGCCGAATCGGTGGTGATCGAAAGTGGGGTTTTCGCCATACACACAGAAAGATGACTGTAACCCAACTCGTTAAAGCGCTTAAGCTGCGCTGTGGCTTTCTCTGAGTAGGTAACTGAGCCTGCGCCGTACCCTTTAAGCGCTACGGCATGCAATTTATCATCCAGAGAGTCTTCGCTCTTATAAAGTGGCGTGAACTGGACCGTTTTCTCGCACTGTTTCATGACGCAATGCGCCAATTGTGTAGCACCTAATCCACCGCGACTAAAGGCTTCGCTGATCGCCACTTCAACACCTTGTGGTAGGGCTTTGATCATGTCCACTAATTGTTGTAGTTCTTCCTCGCTGTCTTGTGGGAAGCGGTTAATTGCTACTACCGCGGGAACACCATATTGGGTCACGTTGTTGATATGCCATTGCAAATTAGCAAAACCGGCAGTGAGTGCGGCAGAATCTGGTGCAAATAGGCTATCCGGAATCGCATGGCCTGGGCGCAAATCATAACGACCTGAGTTAGCTTTAATACCACGTAAGGTCGCAACAATTACCGCGCAGTCGGGGGCGATATTTGATGCTTTTGCTTTGATATTACAGGCTTTTTCAAAGCCCATGTCAGAACCAAAGCCACCTTCAGTAACGGTAAAATCTGCTAATCGAGTTGCGATGTTATCCGCGATAATTGATGAGTTACCGTGGGCAATATTGGCGAAAGGACCTGCATGAACCAGCGTTGGTACACCTTCAAGAGTTTGCATTAGCGTTGGTTGGATAGTGTCCTTCATGGTGACTGTCATGGCACCAGCCACTTGCAAATCTTCGGTGGTAATGGGCTGACCGTCGAAATCATAAGCCACCACAATGCGACCGATACGCTGACGTAAGTCGTTTAAATCACTAGCAAGCGCCAAAATCGCCATCAGCTCTGAAGCGGCTGAGATATCAAAGCCATCTTCACGTTCAAAGCCGTTGACTGTTTTGCCATCTTCATTACGTCCGATGGTGATCATGCGTAGTGCGCGATCGTTGTGATCCAGCACGCGTCTCCATTTGACATGATTTGGGTCGATACGCAGTGCCTTTAATCCTGTTCGAGCTGTGAAGTCTTCGTAACCGTTGCGCTGTTCATGGTAAATACGAGCATCAATAGCCGCGGCCGCAAGGTTATGTGCTGCCGTGACGGCGTGAATGTCACCAGTAAGGTGCATATTCAGCTCTTCCATTGGAGCAACTTGAGAATAACCACCGCCTGCGGCACCACCTTTGACGCCAAAAATTGGCCCCATGGAGGGTTGACGAATACAAGCAAACACGGATTGATTGAGTTGCTCTAAACCTTGAGCCAGTCCAATCGTGGTGACAGTTTTACCTTCGCCTAGCGGAGTGGGGGTCATGGCAGTGACAACCACCAGCTTGCCCCTAGGGTGATCTTTTAGGCGGTTTAGGGCGTCTAGAGAGACCTTCGCTTTGTAGCGACCTTGGCTTTGAAACTCGTTGGTTTGTAGACCCGCTTGATGAGCAACATCATCAATTGGCTGTAGTGGTGTTGTGCGGCAAATTTCGATATCTGACAGCATAAAACCCTCATCATGGTTAATAAAGTGGTGAGGAAAACGTTTGCTTCGGATAATAACCTTTATTTTTTGCATGTAAAGCAAAACTCCCACGAACGAGGAAAAGCAGTGGATCTTTCACCGTTTTACTGCGATGAATCAAATTTACCTGCTGTTTTATCGCCATTTTATTATTCAACTTATTGAATTTAATAAGTAGGACGGGGTATTTTCAGTCGGCATAAAAAAAGGTGCTCCGAGAGCACCTTTTTATCAAAGTCTTAGCAAATCAGCAATTAAAATGCTGCTTTGAAGATTTCACACACTTCTTCGTGTGTACCTTGGCGTGGGTTAGTGATAGCACAAGCATCTTTAAGAGCGTTAGTTGCTAGTGTCGGTACATCTTCAACTTTCGCACCAAGCTCAGTTAGACCTGCAGGGATACCGATTTCTTTAGATAGAGATACGATAGCGTCGATAGCCGCTGCTGCGCCTTGTTCAGCTGTTAGGTTTTCTACATTCACACCCATTGCTTTAGCTACGTCGCGTAGACGGTCTGCTGCAACAGTTGCGTTGTAACGTTGTACGTGTGGAAGAAGTACTGCGTTACATACACCGTGAGGTAGGTTGTAGAAACCACCTAGTTGGTGTGCCATTGCGTGTACGTAGCCTAGAGAAGCGTTGTTAAATGCCATACCCGCCATGAACTGTGCGTATGCCATTGCTTCACGAGCTTCTAGGTTTTGACCGTTTTTCACTGCTTCACGTAGGTTCGCTTGAATCATTTCGATTGCTTTGATTGCAACGGCATCAGTGATAGGTGTTGCAGCGATAGAAACGTAAGCTTCGATTGCGTGAGTCAGTGCGTCCATACCAGTTGCTGCAGTTAGAGAAGCTGGTTTAGCAAGCATCAATTTAGGATCGTTAACAGACATCAGTGGAGTCGTGTGTTTGTCTACGATAGCCATTTTGATGTGACGAACTTCGTCAGTGATGATGCAGAAACGAGTCATTTCAGACGCAGTACCTGCAGTGGTGTTGATTGCGATCAATGGCAGCATTGGTTTTGGAGATTGGTCAACGCCTTCGTAATCCGCAATTTCGCCGCCGTTAGAAGCAAGAAGAGCGATACCTTTTGCACAGTCGTGTGGTGAACCGCCGCCTAGAGAAATAACGAAATCACATTGGTTTTCTTTAAGAATCGCTAGACCTTCATTTACGTTGGTCACAGTTGGGTTTGGATGAGTACCATCATAAACCACTGTTGCTACACCACGTTCAGTTAGTAGGTCAGCAACTTGTTTAACTACGCCGATTTTGTTCAGAATTGCGTCACTTACAATCAGACCTTTGGTAAAGCCTTTAGATTTGATCGCATCCGCTGCATCAACAAGACAATCTGCGCCCATTAGGTTTACTGTAGGAATAAAAAATGCACTCGCCATGAGTTAACTCCAATAATAATTATGTTCAAAATATCTGGCTCTAGAGTTGCACAGTTTGTCGCAGAGTGTGTTTGATCTGGCGCAAAAATCCTTGAAGCACGTTCAAATTGATGCTCATTCTTGAGCTGGATCACATTAATAACCATAGTGAATATAGTGACTTATAGTTTCTACTGATGGAATTTTATACGGTGATGTTCATCTCATGAATTTTTACCAAAATGGAATAACTAATGCAGTAATTTTACATTTCACAAATGGGGTAATCTGGACACAAAATTTAACGCCAAAGCCCGTTATATAAGGCTTTGGCACACAAAAATTATCACGCCAATGAGATTAATTTTGTTACAAGACGGTTAATTCCTGATTCTGCTTGAGAAATATTCTCAGCAAGCATATAAGCGGGAGTCGATAGTACGTTGTGCTCTTGATCGTAGACGAAGTCATCCACTGGGCAATTGACGTGTTGCCCTCCCATTTTATTGAAGGCTGCAGCAGTTTCTTTATCGTTACCGATGGTTCCCTCGACCCCTGATTCGTAGATTTTGGGAATAAGATGAGGAGCGATGCATAAGTAGGCGGCAGGTTTACCTGCTTTCGCAAATAAACGACACGCTTTCGCGACATCCTCATGTAACACACAATCTGCTCCTTTGAAGGCAAAATCAGACAGATTTTTTGCTGCGCCAAAGCCGCCAGGAATGATCAGTGCATCAAAGTCGTGAGCTTTTAGCTTAGCAACATCATCTATTTTGCCACGAGAGATACGAGCAGACTCTACCAATACATTGCGAGTTTCTTCCATCTCCTCACCGGTAATATGGTTGAGGACATGATGTTGATTTACATTTGGTGCGAAACAGTGCCAAGTCGCCCCATTCTTCTCAATGGCGAGTAGGGTTAATACTGATTCGTGTATTTCTGCTCCGTCGAAGACGCCGCATCCGCTGAGTATCACGGCTACTTTTTTCATGGGGTCGCTCCTTTATTGTTAAGTGGGGTTAGTTCGATTCCGTATCGTCTTTGGTTTTAGTGTGATTGGTTGGTGCTTGAGCCGCTTGTTGTGCTTCGGATTTTTGCTCTTGGGCTGTCAAATATTCATCGACACTAGAATAGTGTTGCATAGTAAATGCGGTCAATATAGCAGAAGAGGGGAGAAAGTGTTTCATAGCTGTCCTTAGGGGTTGGCAAGTCAATCCTTTCTTTATAAAACTCCCTGCGTATTCACGCCTTGTTTTATATCAGTAAATGTTAACCGGACACACACCTCATTAGCCGGACACACACGTTATTAGCTGGACAGACAGGCTAATAATCAGCTCATCTTTTGAATTGCCTCGCAAAATACTGGAACGATTATTGGCGTTGTTAGCGTCTATAGGGAAAGTGGTCAGAAGTTAAACAATTCAGGTGATGTTATGGCAACAGCTCGTTCTCGATTGGTATGTCCAGAAGTGACACCATACTACCACTGTGTATCTCGTTGTGTTCGACGTTCATTTCTATGCGGAGAGGATGCGTTAACCGGACGCTCATATGAACATCGACGCGATTGGATCGAGCAGCGAATTTTGACCTTGGCGTCTTTTTATTGTGTAGATGTGTGTGCTTATGCGGTAATGAGTAATCACTACCATTTGGTGGTTAGCCTCAATCAGGAGCAGGCATTTGGTTTAAGTGAGCGAGATGTTGTAGAACGATGGTGTGTTGAACATAAAACACCCGTAATAATCAAAAGTTGGTTGGCAGGAGAGCAACTAACGGACGCTCAGAAAAAATGGTGCGATGAAACGATATTGGAGTGGCGCGAACGTCTTTGCTCGTTAAGCTGGTTTATGAAAGAGCTAAATTATGGCATCGCTGTTCAAGCCAATAAAGAGGATGACTGCACTGGCCGATTTTGGGAAGGACGTTTTAAATCCCAAGCATTACTGGATGAAAAGGCGCTGCTAAGTGCGATGGCATATGTCGACCTCAATCCTGTTCGAGCTGAAATGGTCAGCACGCCAGAAGATGCTCAACATACATCACTAAGAGCGCGTTTAGATGCGTTAGAGCAGGGACGACCCCAGGTTATTGGACTGAGTGATTTTGTAGGAAATACGGCTTTTGATGATTCATCGGGCATTCCTTTCCGATTGCTCGATTATATAGAATTCATTGATTGGGTAGGAAGACACGTACGTGATACGTCTTCAGGCTATATTGTTGCATCAACTCCGCCGATTCTAACGCGACTCTCGTTGTCCAACCGTGAATGCCTTTTCCTTTGTACCCAACTAGAAAAAGACGCCAAAGTTTGGATTGGGGCTGCGCATAAGCTTGATGCTGCAAAACAAAAACTCAATAAACAGCGAATCGTGGGCCTTAGGATTAGCTAAAAATGCCCTTATCCCAATAAGGCAGTGCTTGGCCGTATTTTTCGTTTAAAAACTCGATGAAGAGGCTCACCTTTTGTGGGAGGTGTTTACGCACTGGATACACAGCGTAAACGGCATGGACTGGCAATGCATAGGGCGACATGATCGGTACTAAGCGCTTTTCTTGTACGTCTTTTCCGACGATAAATGTAGGTAGTTGGCCAATTCCCAATCCAGAAAGCAGCACTCTTCGAATGGCTTCGCTGTTATTTACCGACATATTACCTTTAGGTAATACTTTGAATTCTTTATTACTCTTACAAAAAGTCCATTCACTGCCGCCGCGAAAATACGAGTATTTGATACAGTTGTGGTGAGTTAAATCGGCTGGCTCAGTAGGGGCTGGATGTTGCGCTAGATATTCTGGCGAGGCACACAGTACACTATGACAGGTCACTAAGCGTTTAGCGATCAAATTGGAGTCTGTTAGATGACCAATTCGTATGGCGAGATCGTAACCTTCTGAAACCAAATCCACCATACGATCTTCAAATTGCAGATCAAGTTCAATATGAGGATAACGCTGCAAAAACTCAGTAAGAAATGGTGCTATATGCCGTACCCCAAATGACATAGGCGCTGTAATTTTTAGTTTTCCTCGAGGTTCTCCTTGCAGCTCTGCCACCGCATCAACACCCTGTTGAGCAAAAGACAACGCTTGGGATACATACTCGTAATAACGTTCTCCAGCTTCCGTTAGACTAATATGGCGGGTCGTCCTTTGAATTAAACGAATACCCAACTCATCTTCTAGCTGACTGATACGTTTACTGACAGCGGATTTAGTGATGTTAAGCCTTTCTGCTGCGCGTGAGTAACTCCCGCTTTCGACAACCGCGACAAACAGTGGAATAGTCGGGAAGTTGTTGTACATAATGGGCTCCTGATTTGATTGTTAACCGGACACACACCGTTACTTATAACGACTTTATGGTGTGTGTCCGTGTAAAGATACGGTATGTGTCCGCCTAATGGGGTGTGTGTCCACGTAAGGGAGTGTAGCGGCATTCGGTGTGTTAATGCTAGAGTTATTGTTGATGGGAGGGAAACAAAAAGTTTCTATGCCAATGACTTATGTGTTTGTTGGAAACAGTATAAACTGAGCGGTACTTAATGAGGAGAAACACATGCAGTACGATTGGATACTTTTTGATGCCGACGAGACACTATTTCATTTTGACGGTCGTCGCGGATTAACCTTAATGTTAGAGCGTAAAGGGATGGAGCTGACGGATGAGGCTTACCAAGCGTATCAAAAAGTGAATCAACCGCTGTGGGTTGATTATCAAAATGGCGATATTACTGCAAATGAACTCAAACACACTCGTTTTATTGAATGGGCAAAGCAACTGGATACCACACCGGCAGAGTTAAATCGCTCATACATGCAGGCTATGGCGGATATTTGCAGTTTGCTCCCTGGTGCTCAAGCGCTTATTGATGCCCTGCAAGGGAAAGTGCGGATGGGTATTATTACCAACGGTTTTGCTGATTTACAGATGGTTCGTTTAGAGCGCACAGGACTGGCGTCTCATTTTGAACATATCATCATCTCCGAAGAGGTTGGCATTGCAAAGCCTGATGCCCGTATTTTTGCCCATGCACTGGAAAAAATGGGTAACCCAGACAAAAAGCGGGTACTGATGGTTGGTGATAACCCTCATTCTGATATTCTTGGTGGACTCAATATTGGTGTGGAAACCTGTTGGTTAAATCTCAATGGGGAAGAAACGCCGCAAGATATTTTACCTCATCATGAAGTGCGTTCTCTTGATGAGTTACAAGCACTGCTATTGGCTTAATATACCCAAGTAACCTCAAGATGCGGTTTCAGCGAGAATGTATTCGCTTATAGGCAAGGCACCGATTTGAATACATAGTTATTCTACGTAGAAAATGTATAGTGTGGTTTAACCAGCGTTTTGAGGACTGAACGTGCAATACGTGAAAATCAAGCAAGCGATTTTGGATCAGATAGAAGCCGGCACGTTAGCCGCAAGGCAAAAGTTACCTTCTGAGCGTCAATTGGCCGAGTCGTTTTCTACAACACGAGTGACTCTGCGTGAGGCTTTATCTCTGCTTGAATCGGAAGGGGCTATTTATCGGGAAGATCGCCGAGGTTGGTTTATTGCACCGGAACCACTTCGCTATGACCCCAGTAAAGCGTTGCCATTTGTGCAATTAACGGACGATCAAAAGCGGGAAGGCAGCTGGCAAATTTTGTCGGTTAAGAACAGCTTAGCGACGAAAACGGCAACTCGTTTACTTGAGTTAGCTCCTTTTAGTAAAGCGCACGCTATTGAACAAATTCGTTACCTCGAAAAGAGACCGATTTGTTACGTGAATAGTTACTTGTTACCAGACTATGTTAGCGCTACTGAGGGAATTGAAGAAGACGTTTTGCTCACTGAACTTGAAAAACAGTTTCCTTTGATATTAGAGGCAGTAACCTATCGTTTGGCGGTAAAGTCCTTACAGGGGGACATTGCTCAGTTGCTGCGTGCTACTGAAGGTACGCCTTGTTTGGTGATCGAGCGTCGTTTTATCGACAAACAGCAACGTATCGTCAGGGCCGATGTGGAATATTGGCGACATGATGTGGTGGTTATTGAAGGGTAACCCCACTGTTTTTGAGGCAAAATCTATCGACGAAAAAAATGGCCCAGCGGCCATTTTTTATTTTAAGCGACAAAGCAGAGTGGTTATTAGTGCTGCTCGTCTAAATCTTGGCGTTTAAGCACTTTATGTCCATCTTCACTCACGCCACTTTTCCAATAACTGCTGAGATAGATGTATTCACGATCAATGTCATGCTCATCGCGGAAGTATTTGCGCAGCGCTTTCATCGAATCAAATTCACAAGCACACCATACGGCACACTGGCCATCTAACCATGGTTGAGCCTTGACCACATCCACCAAGGTATGTTCAGGATGTTGGATATTCCAAATCACATTAATGCCATCTGGGGCATCGATTTCTTGGCGGTCATCCTTATCAAGGATATCAATCACTGCGTAACCTTTGGCGTCCAGCGGTAACTGAGCCAATGTATTAGCGAGTGCGGGAAGGGCGGTCATATCTGCGGCGCAGAAAAACCAGTCAGAGTATTCATTGATTCCCTGTTTTTTACCCGGTCCCATAATTTCGATGGTATCACCAACCTTACACTCTAATGCCCAACGAGCTGCAAAACCACAGCTCATATCGTTGACGGTGTGGCGCACAAAATCGATATCCATGGAGTTGGTTTCTTCATCGAATTGGCGAATGGTGTAGGTACGCATCACGGGACGAGCGTCGTGTGGTAGGGTCGACAGGTCGGTACTGCCTTCTGGAGTAAAGAGAAGCTTAATGTAATCGCCAGCGCTGTCTGCTCCAAAGTGTGCAATGCTTTCACCTTGAAGAGTGATACGTTGGTAGTTCGCAGACAGTTGTTGAGTAGCAGTCACTGTGAGCTGATATTTAGGTCGTTGAGTCGATTTCGCTTGCATAATTACCTGTTATTATTACTTCTTGTGCGTTTGGCACAGTAACGTTTAATTACATATATAACAATGATAATCGTTGTTATTTTCATTCATTTACGTGAAAATGTGATGTTTTAATAGTGTAGATCGCAAAATTGGGATTTAAAGGCAAAACTTGGCAAGAACAACAGTGTCGAGTTGCTTAAGAGACCCGATTAGCCTCTATACTAGAACATCACCTTAACACATTGTAAATAGAATGAATTGTTATTCCAATCAAATCTCAAGGACGGCGTAATGGGGAAATTTGCTCCAGTATTGCTTTCTGTCTTGCTTGCGACTGCGACCCAATCAGTTCAAGCAAAAGTCATTGAAAGCCAACACCTTGTCGGCTTTGGTACCGCGAAGTATTCTGACAACTTTGCTCATTTTGATTACGTCAATCCTAACGCGCCAAAGTACGGTAAAGTGACGTTTGGTAAAATCGGCACTTTTGATAATTTTAACCGTTTCGCTTCTCGCGGTGTGGCTGCGGCTGATACCAGTCAACTTTATGATGCTCTTTTCAAAGGTTCAGACGACGAGATCAACACTTATTATCCTTTGATTGCTGAACGTGTCCGTTATTCCGACGATTACACCTGGATGGAAATCGACATTAATCCTAAAGCACGTTTTCAAGATGGAACGCCGATTACCGCTAAAGATGTGGAATTTACCTTCAGTAAATTCATGACCGAGGGGGTCCCTCAATATCGTGTTTATTATAAAGACGTGAAATCGGTCAAAGCCATCAAGCCTTTAACGGTACGGATTGAAATGGCGACACCAAATCGTGATAAGTTATTTTCTTTGGCTGAATCAACCCAAGTTTTACCGGAACATTATTGGCGAGATAAAAACCTAGCAGAACCCTTGTTAGAGGCACCAATTGGTAGTGGTCCTTATAAAATCGCCAGTTACAAGATGGGGCAACGCATTACTTATAAGTTAGACTCTAATTACTGGGCGGCAGATTTGCCGGTCAACGTTGGACGTAACAATTTCGAAGAAATCCAATACGATTATTACCGCGACGATACCGTAATGCTGGAAGCCTTCAAAGCTGGTGAGTTTGATTTTCGCCAAGAAGGTCAGGCTCGATTGTGGGCTAACGCCTACAACGGTTCTAACTTCGATAAAGGGTATATCGTTAAAGAAGAGATCCAGCATGAATCGCCAGCGGCAACTCAAGCTTATGTCTTTAATACCCAGAGACCGATGTTTCGTGATGTTCGTGTAAGAGAAGCCATCAACTACGCGTTAGATTTCCAATGGATGAATAAAAACCTTTTTTATGGTCAATACACCCGTACGCGCAGCTTTTTCTCCAACACCGATTATGAAGCGAAGGGGTTACCTTCAAAGCAAGAGCTTGAAGTACTCAAACCTTATAAAGATAAAGTTCCACCTCGCGTGTTTACTGAAGAATATCAACCACCGGTCACTGATGGCTCAGGCTACATACGCCCGCAAATGCGTAAGGCCTTTGCACTGTTTAAACAAGCAGGGTGGGTGGTGCGTGATGGTGTGATGGTCAATGAAAAAACCGGTGAACCCTTTACGTTTTCGGTCATGATTTACAGTCCGACTCAAGAAAACATGGCGATTCCACTGCAACGGAATTTGAAACGTTTGGGCATAGACATGCACATTCGCTCCATCGATACCACGCAGTACACTAAGCGCCTACGTGATCGCGATTTCGATATGGTGTTATCAAGCTATTCTGCGAATGCGTACCCGAGTTCCTACTTGTTATTCCCATGGAACTCCCATTATATCGATTCAACCTACAACACGGCTGGGGTGATGGACCCAACGATCGATGCATTAACCGAAAGCATCGTTAAGAACCAAGAGAACCCTGAAAAGCTTCTTCCGTTAGGAAGAGCATTGGATCGTGTGTTGCAATGGAATTTCTTTATCATTCCTCAGTGGCATGTGAGTAAATACCGTATTGCGGTTTGGGATAAGTTTGATCGTCCGAAAACGATGCCGAAATACTCTTTGGCTATCGATACTTGGTGGGTAGATAAAGCGAAGGCTGAAAAACTGCCTGCGAAACGTCAGTAGAGGGACTTATGGCTGCGTATATATTTCGTCGTTTACTGTTGGTGATTCCTACGCTTTGGGCAATTATCACCATTAACTTTTTCATTATCCAAGTCGCTCCCGGCGGGCCAGTCGAGCAAGCCATTGCACAAATTCAGGGACAGGCTAATGGCACAATGGAGCGTTTCACTGGCGGTGGTCAAGAGGTTGCTCCTGCAAACGAAGCAAAATCCACCGGCTACAAAGGCTCTCGCGGTTTAGATCCTGAAGTGGTTGAGTCGATTAAAAAGCAATTTGGTTTTGATAAGCCTATTTTGGAACGCTATACCGATATGCTCAAAAACTACGTGACGTTTCACTTTGGTGAAAGCTTGTTTCGTGGTGGCAATGTAATTGATTTAATTAAAGATCGTTTGCCTGTCTCGATTTCTTTGGGACTATGGAGCACGTTAATCATCTATTTTGTGTCGATTCCTTTAGGCATCACCAAAGCGATTCATCATGGCTCGCGTTTTGACGTGTGGTCGAGTGCTTTAGTGATTGTCGGTTATGCCATTCCGGGCTTTTTATTCGCCATCATCTTAATCATCCTATTTGCCAGCGGTAACTATTTTGATTGGTTCCCGTTACGTGGTTTGGTTTCGGATAACTTTGCCCAAATGACCTGGTACCAGAAAATTGGCGATTACTTTTGGCACATGGCGCTGCCGATTGTGGCGATGGTGATTGGCGGGTTTGCCACATTAAGCATGCTGACCAAAAACTCGTTTTTGGATGAAATCAATAAGCAGTATGTGGTGACCGCGCGAGCCAAAGGGTTGGATGAAGGTGCCATTTTATACAAGCATGTATTTCGTAATGCCATGTTGATCATCATTGCTGGTTTTCCGGCCGCGTTTATCAGTATCTTTTTTACTGGATCGATGCTCATTGAAGTGATGTTCTCTCTTGATGGCATTGGTTTACTCGGTTTTGAAGCGACCATTCAGCGCGATTATCCGCTGGTGTTTAGCTCGCTCTATATCATGACTTTATTGGGTTTGATACTCAGCATTATTTCGGATCTCACTTATATGTGGGTTGACCCGCGCATTGATTTTGAGGCTCGCTAATGGCTTTTTTTAAACACTCTCGTCCTAACCCATTGAACGTGGCACGTTGGCAGCGTTTTAAATCCAACCGTCGTGGCTGGTGGTCAATGTGGATTTTTGCCCTGCTGTTTGTCCTAAGTCTGTTTGCCGAAGTGATTGCTAACGATAAACCGCTGCTGGTTTCGTATCAGCATGAGTGGTATTTCCCGATTGCAAAAATGTACCCAGAAACCACGTTTGGTGGGGAATTTTTAACGGAAACGGACTATTCCGACCCTTATGTTAAACAACTGATTGAAAAAGATGGCTATATGGTTTGGCCACCCATTCAATTTAGTTACAACACCATCAACTATAACTTAGTAGGCAGTGTGCCTTCTGCCCCTGATCATACGAATTTGTTGGGGACAGACGATAAGGGCAGGGATGTTTTAGCTCGTATCATCTACGGTTTTCGCATTTCAGTGCTGTTTGGTTTTGTGCTTACCTTAGTGTCTTCAGTGATTGGCGTTTTCGTTGGGGCAACGCAAGGTTATTACGGTGGTTGGATAGACTTAATTGGTCAGCGTTTTATCGAAGTCTGGTCGGGTATGCCGACGCTGTTTCTACTGATCATTTTATCGAGCTTTGTTGAACCAAACTTTTGGTGGCTATTGGGCATTATGGTGCTGTTTAGTTGGATGAGTTTGGTCGGCATTGTTCGCGCTGAATTCTTGCGTGGTCGTAACTTTGACTACGTGCGTGCAGCGCAAGCAATGGGGGTAAGTGATGGACGTATTATGCTACGCCATATGCTGCCAAATGCGATGGTGGCATCGTTAACTATGATGCCTTTTATTTTGTCAGGTTCGGTAACCACTCTGACCTCTTTGGATTTCTTAGGGTTTGGTCTGCCCGTTGGTTCCCCTTCATTAGGTGAGCTGCTTGCGCAAGGTAAAGCTAATCTGCAAGCTCCTTGGCTTGGCATTTCGGCCTTTGTGGTGTTATCGATGATGCTGACATTGCTTGTTTTTGTCGGTGAAGCGGTACGCGACGCCTTTGACCCTCATTTACAACGGTGATTTTGATATGAATGACGCATTACTAACCATAGATGAATTATCGGTCGGATTCGGTCGCGCGCAGAGTGTCGAAACCGTAACATACAACGTTTCCTTGAGTATCAAAAAAGGGGAGACTTTGGCGCTCGTTGGCGAAAGTGGTTCGGGTAAATCGGTGACTGCGAACGCCATACTAAAGCTATTGCCCAAAGGGTCTGCTCACTATCAAACTGGGCAAATTCGGTTTGATGGTGTGGATACGCTCAAATGCAGTGAAAGAGAGTTACGCGGTATACGTGGCGGGCGGATTGGCATGATCTTCCAAGAGCCGATGGTGTCGTTAAATCCACTGCATAAAGTGGGTAAACAGTTGGTTGAAACATTAGCCGTGCATCGCGGTATGCGTGAAAACAAAGCGCGTACATTAGCGATTGAGTGGTTAGGGAAAGTGGGTATTCGCCAGCCTGAGCAAAAAATTGATGCTTATCCTCACGAGCTTTCTGGTGGTGAACGCCAGCGCGTAATGATTGCGATGGCGCTAATCAATGAACCGGAATTGCTGATTGCGGATGAGCCAACCACGGCACTGGATGTGTCGGTACAAGCTCAGATTCTTGATTTACTGAAAGAGCTGCAACAAGAGTTGGGCATGGCGATGTTGTTTATCACTCACGATTTAAGCATTGTGCGCCGCATTGCTGACCGCGTAGCTGTGATGCAGCATGGCCATTTGATCGAAACGAACGAATGCCATGCTTTGTTTAACAACCCACAGCACCCTTATACGCGTAAGTTGATCGATTCTGACCCGAAAGGTCTGCCTGTTGCGGTCAGTGAAGAAGAACCTGTCTTAGTCAGCACGCAAGGACTCAAAGTATGGTTCCCGATCAAAGGTGGCTTGCTTAAGCGAACCAAAGATCATGTTAAGGCGGTGACCGACATGAGCTTTGCACTCAAAAAGGGCCATTCTATTGGTTTGGTCGGGGAAAGTGGTTCGGGTAAATCCACCACGGGTATGGCGATATTGCAGTTAGTTCAATCACAAGGTTCCATTCAGTTTAATCACCAAGAGCTGCAAGGACTAGAACGTAAAGCCATGCTGCCATATCGCAGTAAAATGCAGGTGGTGTTTCAAGACCCATTCTCTGCATTGAACCCACGGATGTCTGTCGCACAGGTAATAGGTGAAGGCCTTCGCGTTCATACCGACCTAGATGAAGAGGGCATTGACCAAACGATTTGTGCCGTGATGCGCGAGGTGGATCTCGACCCTGAAACCCGCTTTCGTTTCCCGAATGAATTCTCTGGTGGGCAACGTCAACGTATTGCTATCGCACGAGCGTTGGTATTAAAGCCGCAATTTATTTTGTTGGATGAACCGACATCGTCCCTTGACCGCACTGTTCAAGCGCAGGTGTTGGAACTGCTAAAATCGTTGCAAGAAAAGCATGGTTTAACCTATCTCTTTATAAGTCATGATTTGAATGTAGTGCGCTCTTTGTGTCATTACACCATTGTGATGCGCCAAGGGGAGATTGTAGAGCAGGGTGATACGCAGCAGCTTTTTGCCCAACCGCAAAATCCGTATACCCAAGAGTTGGTTCGTCTTTCTTCCTTTTGACGATATTGATATACCCAAATGACCTCAAGATGCAGACTTCAGAGCTTCATCAACGAGCACAGGTCAAGCTCAATGACGGAAGGAATGGTCATTCCCTTTCAACGTCATTGGGCGCAGAAATGGGCTTGTTGATGAGCTCCCAAGGGGCGAGTTGTATTCGCTCCTATGCTGCGTTACCGATTTTCTACGTAGAATAACTATGTATTCAAATCGGTGCCTTGCCTATGAGCGAATACATTCTCGCTGAAACCGCATCTTGAGGTTACTTGGGTATAACGCAGTGATATCCACTGCGCCGTTTTTTTATTTAAATCCCTAAACGCCCTAAATAATGAGATCGTTAGTCTTCTCGTACCAACTTTTCTCGCTGACGAATGGATGGGAACCACACCATCCACAAGCCGACCACGATGATGGTACCGATTCCACCGAAAAGTGCCGCATTCACAGCGCCAACAGCGGCGGCTAGCATCCCAGATTCAAATTCGCCTAACTGGTTGGAGGTATTGATAAATATAGAATTGACCGCGCCAACGCGACCCCGCATCTCATCGGGTGTCTCGATTTGTACCAGCGTGCTGCGAATCACCATACTGATCATATCGAGAGCGCCAAGTACAAACAAAGCAGCTAGAGAGAGCCATAAATTTTGGGATAAAGCGAACACAATGGTGGCCAAACCAAAGCCCGCTACGGAAGCAAACATCACCATTCCCACGCGGCGCTGTAATGTATATTTAGCCAAGTAGAACGACATCAATAGAGCACCCACAGCCGGTGCCGCACGTAATAAACCTAGGCCCCAAGCTTCTGTGTGCAAAATATCTCGAGCAAAAATAGGCAAGAGCGCTGTTGCGCCGCCAAGTAGAACCGCGAAAAGATCCAACGACAATACGCCCAGAATGATTTTCTCTTTGCGAATAAACGCTACGCCAGAGAACAGTCGTTCCACGTTCATCGGTACTCGCTTAGGTGGTGCATATTGATACTTCAAACTTGCCATTAAAATCAGGGAGGTAAGGGTCATAACGGCGGTAATAGCATAAACATAACTTGGACCAAGCAAATATAAGAACCCACCAAGAGCTGGGCCAATAATGCTTGCTGCCTGACCGCCCGAACCATTAATGGCTAACGCTCGCGGCAAAATGGCTTCTGGAACCAATGCGGGAACAATGGCACGACCTGATGGGTTTTCAAAGGTACGAAATACACTAATGATGCCGATAAAAGTCAGTATTGCTGTTTCATTAAGCCAGCCGGCAAAACTGAGTACTGCCAAGGCAACAAGTGCAATCCATTCAAAAAATTGGCAAACCACCACCACATTGCGGCGATGAAATTGGTCGGCGATATGACCCGCAGGCAAGGCCAGTAACACCGCAGGTACAAATTGGATTAAACCAATGAATCCTAAATTAAGTGCGGAGTGGGTCATATCGTAGATTTGCCATCCCACCGCAACAGAGACCATTTGAAACGCGAATCCGCTGGTTAAGCGTGACAGCCAGAAATGAAAAAAAGCTGGATAGTTGCGCAATTTAAGTGAGGAGTGATCGGTTGTCATGTGTGTCTGGGTGCTCGTTATTCATAAGGTAGTAGAGTGGTGTAAAACAATGGCGCATGTTTTACTGGCGGTTTTGTGCTGAGACCCAACTTGTAAATGATGCAATAAAAGGGGAATGGTGACTCATGACAAAAACGGCGATGTTCCTATTTTGTCTTATGCTGATTCAATAACGCAATTTTGGCAGCAGAACATCGGAAAATTGCTTTGAGGTTACCTTGCTTTTTATATTGGCTCAAGTACGCAACCTCTTATTTATCATGAGAGATTTGATATAGTTAGATGGTCGTGTTGTATTAGCTCCTCTTTGCCATCCTTGCCTAAGAGCGAATACATTCTCCCTGAAGCAGAATCTTGAGGTTACTTGGCTATAAAGCGGTTGTTATTTCAGACTATTCATTTAGAATGCATGGATTGTGCTTGGGCAGGTGCATCCGTATTTGTACCTAAACAAGGGCATCAACTATTATCGTGTGCGTCGTATGCAAAACGAATCAACGCACTAAATACATGACAAGTGTTGCTTGGTGTGCAACACCACTGTAAGGATATCAAATGCCTACAATCACTCTTCCTGACGGCAGTCAGCGTCAATTTGACAACCCAGTTACTACTCTTGAAGTCGCACAGTCTATCGGTCCTGGTCTTGCTAAAGCAACCATCGCAGGGCGTGTTAATGGCAATCGTGTCGACGCTTGTGATTTGATTGAAGAAGATGCAAGTCTTGAAATCATCACCGCTAAAGATGAAGTAGATGGTCTTGAAATCGTTCGTCACTCATGTGCTCACCTTTTAGGTCACGCATTGAAGCAGCTTTACCCTGATGCGAAAATGGCGATCGGTCCGACTATCGACAATGGTTTCTACTACGATATCGATATGGAACATTCTCTATCTCAAGAAGATTTAGAGAAAATCGAAGCCCGTATGAAAGAGCTGGCGAAAACCAAATACGAAGTCGTGAAGAAAAAAGTAAGCTGGCAAGAAGCTCGCGATACTTTTGAATCTCGTGGTGAACCGTACAAAATTGAAATTCTAGATGAAAATGTTTCTCGTGATGATCGTCCGGGTCTATACCATCACCTAGAATACATCGATATGTGTCGTGGTCCTCACGTACCAAACATGGGTTTCTGTCAACATTTCAAACTTCTTAACGTTGCAGGTGCTTACTGGCGTGGTAACAGCGACAATAAAATGTTGCAACGTATCTACGGTACAGCATTCCACGATAAGAAAGCATTGAAGGCGCACCTGACTCGTCTAGAAGAAGCTGCAAAGCGTGACCACCGTAAAATTGGTAAACAGCTAGACTTGTTCCACATGCAACAAGAAGCACCTGGTATGGTGTTCTGGCACCATAACGGTTGGAGCGTATTCCGCAGTCTAGAACAATTTGTTCGCAGTAAACTAACTGAATACGATTACCAAGAAGTGAAAGGTCCAATGATCATGGATCGCGTTCTTTGGGAACGTTCAGGTCACTGGGACAAATACGCAGATGCGATGTTCACGACTTCATCAGAAAACCGTGAATATGCGATTAAACCGATGAACTGTCCAGGTCACGTGCAGATCTTTAACCAAGGTCTAAAATCGTACCGCGATTTGCCATTACGTATGGCTGAGTTCGGTTCATGTCACCGTAACGAACCATCAGGTTCTTTACACGGTATTATGCGTGTTCGTGGCTTTACTCAAGATGATGCACACATCTTCTGTACTGAAGATCAAATTCAGCAAGAAGTAACATCTTGCATTAAGATGGTGTACGACACATATAAAACCTTTGGTTTTGAGAACATCGCTGTTAAACTATCAACTCGTCCTGAAAAACGTGTTGGCAGTGACGAAATCTGGGATAAATCTGAAGCAGACTTGATCACCTCATTGAACGCTCTTGAAATTCCGTTTGAGATTCAAGAGGGCGAGGGTGCTTTCTATGGTCCTAAGATCGAATTTACCTTGTACGACTGTTTAGGTCGTGCATGGCAGTGTGGTACGGTTCAGTTGGACTTCAACCTTCCTGGTCGCTTGGGTGCGACTTACGTAGGCGAAAACAACGAACGCGTTGTACCAGTAATGATTCACCGTGCGATTCTGGGTTCAATTGAACGCTTTATCGGTATTCTTATTGAAGAATACGCTGGCTTCTTCCCAACTTGGTTGGCGCCAGAACAAGCCGTTGTTGTGAACATTACCGATAAACAAGCTGATTATGCTCAAGAAGTAGCCCAAAAACTACAAAAATGTGGTATTCGTGCGAAAGCGGACTTGAGAAATGAGAAAATAGGCTTTAAAATTCGCGAACACACTTTGAAGCGTGTTCCGTACATGCTGGTTTGCGGTGACCAAGAAATGGAAGCCGGCGAAATCGCAGTACGTACTCGTAAAGGTAAGGATCTCGGTAAATTTAAGTTGGATGATTTCATTGAGCATATCCAATCTGAGGTTGCTAGCCGTAAGCTTAATCTGGAGGAATAAACTATTAAAGGCGGAAGACGTGGCCAAGTGCCGGCCAAACAAAACCAGCACCGTTTAAACGGTGAAATTCGTGGCGTTCGTGAAGTTCGTTTGACTGGCGTTGACGGTGAATCTGTTGGTGTTGTATCGATTCAAGAAGCACTAGCAGCTGCAGATGAAGCTGGTTTGGATCTCGTAGAGATCAGCCCTAACGCCGAGCCACCAGTCTGTCGTGTGATGGACTATGGCAAGTTCCTCTTTGAGAAGAGCAAGGCTACAAAAGAGCAGAAGAAAAAGCAAAAACAGGTCCAGATCAAGGAAATCAAATTCCGTCCTGGAACTGACATTGGTGACTATCAGGTAAAACTACGCAACCTGTTACGTTTCCTAGAAGACGGCAACAAAGTGAAAGTTACTATTCGCTTCCGTGGCCGCGAAATGGCTCACCAAGACATCGGTGTAGACGTTCTTCATCGTTTGAAAGAAGATACCGCTGATTTTGCAGCAGTAGAATCTTTCCCATCGAAGATTGAAGGTCGCCAGATGATCATGGTGTTGGCCCCTAAGAAGAAGTAATTAACGGCATTCGCAAGTAATTGAAACTGGCCGTTTTAAATGGCCAGTTTTTAATTCGCCTTAATTACTATTGTTATTTAACTACTACAATGCGGAGTTATTCATCATGCCTAAGATGAAAAACAACAAAGGTGCTGCTAAGCGTTTCAAGAAAACTGCTGGTGGTTTTAAGTTCAAACACGCTACCAAACGTCACATCCTGACTAAGCGTACTACTAAGAACAAACGTCAACTACGTCCAAACTCAATTCTTCCTAAATGTGAAGTTGCGGGTATCGTTCGTTGTCTGCCATACGCTTAATTTGTTTTTAGTTAGTTATTAATTCGTTTAGTTTAGGAGAAGCATAATGCCTCGCGTAAAACGTGGTGTACAAGCTCGTGCACGTCATAAGAAAGTTCTGAAACAAGCTAAAGGTTACTACGGTGCACGTTCACGTGTATATCGTGTAGCTTTCCAAGCAGTTACTAAAGCTGGTCAATACGCTTACCGTGACCGTCGCAACAAGAAACGTCAATTCCGTCAACTTTGGATTGCACGTATCAATGCTGCGTCTCGTCAAAATGGTCTATCTTACAGCCGTTTCATCAATGGTCTTAAGAAAGCATCTATCGAGATCGACCGTAAGATCCTTGCGGACATCGCGGTATTCGACAAAGCTGCATTTGCAGTTCTAGTTGAAAAAGCGAAAGCTGCTCTTTAATTAGCGGTTTGAAGGTTTAAGATAAAGGAGAGCGTAGCTCTCCTTTTTTCTTGTCTTGATTTTGCCTATAACGGTTCCCGTCCCGACCCATCTCTATTCTGTAGCTCTCGATTTCCTTTGCGAGAAACATCTAAGCAGACATCTCATCATTCCGGTTATTTTTAGTTTCCTTACCAAAATGAAATACAAATGTTGATATGGTGTCCAAATTAATAAATGAAATAATGTTTCATTTTCTATTTGGTGGCAGATCACGTTTGTCGATTAGGTCTTTTAAGTCGCTGCTTCGTATAGTTTTTAAGTGTTTCAATGCCTATGTGGTTATTCAGTTTTTGCCAGCCATTACGCACTAAACACGACCAAATAACGTGTAACGGAGAATAACGATGAAAACAACTCAGTGGATGTATCGTCACTGGTGGAGTCGAGGATTAGCATTACTGTGCTTATCTTTATTTGCGATAAGTAACAGCTTTGCCAGTTCGACCACATTTACCAACCCTATTTATGAAAACGGAGCTGATCCTTGGCTCATGTACTATCACGGTAACTATTATTCTGCGACCACAACGTGGAGTTCTCAGTTAGAAATGCGCAAATCACCCACTTTAGCGGGCTTAGCCGATGCAACACCAGTGAACGTATGGTCTGAGACTGATTCTTCACGTTGCTGCAATTTTTGGGCTTTTGAATTTCACCGCTTAAATGGTCCCAATGGTTGGCGCTGGTATATGCTTTATACCTCTGGTCAAAACGGAACGTATGATTATCAGCATATTTCGGTGTTAGAAAGCCAAGGTGATGATCCAATGGGGCCTTATGAATATAAAGGTTCTCCGTTGGAGGATAGCTACAATATTGATGGTAGTTACATCACTATCAAAGGTCAGCTCTATTTGATGTATTCGCAATGGAACGGTGATTACCAACAGCTCTTTATTGTAGAAATGTCTGACCCTTGGACCGCATCAGGCTCTCCTAGCTTGTTAAGTTCACCGTCATTGGATTGGGAACAAGTTGGGATGAATGTCAATGAAGGGCCAGAACCCTTGATTTATAACGGTCATGTCTATGTGGTCTATTCGGCGAGCTACTGTGCGACATCAAGCTATAAATTGGGTTTACTGGAGTTAACCGGAGATGACCCGCTAAGTATCGATAGCTGGATCAAAACGTCAGAGCCGGTGTTTGAATCGGCCAATGGGGTTTACGCCCCAGGACATAATGGCTTTTTTACTTCGCCAGATGGCAAAGAAGATTGGCTTGTTTATCACGCCAATGCCAGCGCTAGCTACGGTTGTGGTACAACACGTTCACTTCGCGCGCAATCCTTTACTTGGAATAGCGACGGTACGCCAAACTTTGGTCAGCCTGTTGCTACTGGCGCCGCAATCGCTGTACCTTCCGGTGAAAATGGCCCAATGAAAGTGAAACCTGAAGCTCCAATGCTCAAGCTGAGTCACTATACACTTAAAGAGAATGGCACTGCACAGTTGGACAGCGCTATCAACGTTATTGTCGACCAAATTGGTGATGGTGTGGTTCGTCTTGCCAACCAAGATGGTAACTTTTTATCAGGATATCAATGCAGTAGTAGCCAATCATTCTTGCCATGGCAAAATTCGGACTGCCAAAAATGGCGCTTTGGTATCGATTCTGATGGATTGCTTACATTGACCAACGCCACCAGCAACGAATCTTTTGCTGCATGCGGCGGGGAGGATTGTAGTCGTGGTTGGAGTCTATCAACAACGGGTGACATCGCCATTGTGAGTGGTCAAAGTGGGCGAGTTCTAACGGCGACAGACTCCTCAACGGAGCAGCAAGGATGGAGTGAAAAGGACAGCCAGCTATGGCAAATTAATGCGCAATCTAATGGTACTGTGACGCTGACGAACACCGGTGCTAACAATACTTGCTTGGCAGCTGAAAGCAGCAGTACTCGTTTTTCTAATTGCACCAGTAACGCAGCACAATGGTATGTTCGTCCGAGAGATGAAGGGGGATATCGCTTTGTTTCTGCAACGAATGGTAAATTGCTCGATTTGACCAACTGTGCGTTAGATGACGGTACGGCAGTCGGTGTCTATGCAGACCTTGATAACATTTGCCAGCGTTTCTATTTAAGAGATGTCAGCACGTCAAACGTCGTCAATACCACGGTCAGTGGAACGTATCGAATTACACCATTGATATCAGGTAAAGCGATTGATATCACTAATTGTGCAACCAGTGATGGAACCAATGTAGAACAGTGGAGTTGGTTAAATAACGATTGCCAAAAATTTGCGATATCGAGTGTGGATGAAATTTGGCATCGTATTTCACCACTCAATGCGCCTACGCAAGCCGTGACAGTGAAAAATGGCTATCGGACTAGTAATACGAACATTGAATTGAGCCGTTTTGACGATGGTTTGGATCAACAATTTCGTTTCCAAGCTGCCGGTTCTGGTAAATGGCGAATCATTAATCGTAATAGTGGACTCTGCTTACAGGTTGCAGCAGATGCCAGTCGTGATGGGGCAAACATCGTACAATACCAATGCATTGCAGGAGATTCGTCGCAGATGTTTAGTTTGGTCAAACAGAACTGATCTCAGGAAACTGTGTTTCGCTCCTATGCTGCGTTACCGATTTTCTACGTAGAATAACTATGTATTCAAAGAATAACTATGTATTCAAATCGGTGCCTTGCCTATGAGCGAATACCTTCTCGCTGAAACCGCATCTTGAGGTTACATGGGTATACAGTGAAAATAACCAAGACAGTACTTAGCGCTGTCTTGGTTGTCCAAGAATCAAAGAAGTAAAACTAGCGATTAGCTTATTCTTGTAGTAATTCGCAGATCGACTCTTTGCTATTAAACCGATATTCCCCAGTGGTGACATGGATGATTGAATCACCACAGCGAACCGTTTCTGTTATAAATGCATGTTGTGCATCATAGGTGTAATACTCATGCTGCATCACATCTTGAATAGCCCAAATATTAATGCCAATGCCTAACAACGTAAATATAGCAACCCCCGATGTGGTATGAAGCCAGAACGGTGCTCTAGCCCACATGATTTGACCAATTTCTTTTTTTAAATAGTAATCAAAATTAGCGTACGAAGCACAAATTACGCTAGGAAGAATACTGAAACAAAAAGCCGGCAAAGTCAGACTAAATTGGTATTCAATTACGGTGAGCATTGCGCTCCAAAGCGAGGCTATCCCTAAGATAACAAAGCCTTTGCGATGCATTTTTTTTGCGAAGTAGTAAAGCGGTCCGAATAAGAACGCCCACAAGTTGGTCGTGATGAGAAAGCGTTTTTTCCAAGGTAAAGCACGAAATGCTTTATCACGTAGAATGTCGGTGCGGTTTCTATTGATAGCATTGAATTGATCGAGCAACTCAAAGCGTTTAAGCCATTTCGCACTGAGTTGTGACTCTTGAGTCACAGGCGTTTCCATTGTCATAGAAAGGTCTCTTTTTATTATTAGCACCATGACGAAAGGTGCTGCACTAGCCAATATATTTTACTACGTATGTTCGCAGTTAATTTTAACTCCCAAGTAACCTAAAGATTCTGTTTCAGAGAGAAGGTCATTCTTCATCTTGAGGTCATTTGGGTATTGTGCTGAGTGTAACCGAACTTCGTTTTGTACTGTGTTAGCGAGAAACGAGTTAATTTTTCCCTTTCGATAAAGATCACACAATTATCAGCATCTCCTCACTAATGGAACGGGAGTCTAGTTATTTGCCGTTATTGAGACGATAACGAGCGAGCGACGGCAATGCACTACCGCTTTTGGGGGAAACTGGCTCCCTGAAGGTCAATTTTGTGCAGAGAATCCCATAGTTTGCAAAAAGTCGGCATACGTTTCCCCTTAATATAGACGGCGACATTATGTACCCAATTAAGCTCAAGATATTGTTTCTGCATCTTGAGGTTATTTGAGTATGAGAATACATATCCTGCAGTTTGAGAGGTTTAATCTTCAAAAGCTTAGGTTGGCATAAGGTAGTACAATGGCATTTGATTACGGTTCAATTAACCTAGGAATTAAGAACCCTTTTAAGAAAGAGGGCGTAATAAACACCATAGGTGGTGTTATCGTGGCTCTAATTGGTGTTTATTTGTTGGTGCAAGCTGCAGCATCGGTAAAGCAAGATGTTCTCGGTGGGTGGGTTTTCGCTCTATTTGGTTTGGGTATGCTGGTCAGTGGTATTTGGACCGTCGCGGCTGGTGTATCAGCTATGCTGCGTTACTTCGTTGGACGTAATCATCCCACGTCGCTTGCCCAAAATTTCAGTGAATCACAGTCGCAAACGGCAACTCAAGAGGCGCAATACGTTGCTTACCAAGGAAGCGAATTAACTGAAATGCTGATGGGCAGAAAAAATATTACGTTCGTAGAGCCGCAGGGAATCATCGCTCGGCTATTACATAGCGTAGTGCCAAGGTTAACATTCATGCCTTATATGATTCGTAATCAAGCACAGTATCTCTTTTCCGCTTGGGTAAAAACCGTGCTGATTTTTGTGGTCTATGCGTTGGTTGCTTTTGTTACCCTTGCGGGTTTCGCTGGCCAACTTGGTGAGACTATTTTCCCCGTTTACTCGATTTTTGTGGTGCTCCACCTACTCAAAACGTGGTTTGGAGCAGGGCGTTTTATGGGCTCACAACGCGAGGTTGAAAAGGGCGTTGATGGCTTAAGTGTGATTGACGTTGCTAAGACTATTGCAGCCGCGATCCTGATACCAACCGTCATTGGGTTTGGTCTGCAATGGATTTTGGCGTTTATGAAAGTGCCATCTGGAGCCATTCAATCTTTAGTCAACGACTGGCTAAACGTTCACCCACTTTGGTTTATGTTGATGGCTCTCACTGGCGGAATCATTGTCACTGTCTTTAATGTTCTATTACTGAAAAAAAGATTGGCCTTTGGTGATGCTGTCGCTGAGGTGTCAGAGTTACGCGAAAACTGGCAAGAGAGTATCCATCCCAATGAAATTTTTATTAATTTAGACAATTTGGTGATGGCAAATCGTCGTTATCAAGAAGCGCCAAACCGAGTGTATAAGATGCTGGAGCCAGCATTAAACGAGCAAGTCGATGGCAAGGGCTCGTTTCGTGGTGAAATGACTCAGGAAGTTCAACCACGTATTCACTCCATGAACTTAGGTAGTGCTTATGACAACTCTCGCTTTTTTGCTGTTGTTTTGGGTCGAATTCTCTTTATTGCTGCTGCATTGGTGACCGTCTGGTTGGCTTACAGTGTGATCGATGCGTACCATGCAATCCAAACCGCAGTGACAGCGCGTTCAAATGATGCCGCTCAGCAAGCGTGGCTTGTGTTTGGTAAGACGCATTTGACAGGCATCGTACAACTTTTAGTGAGTGGTTTATTTATCAGAGCATTCGCTAATATATTGGTGAAAACTGGGCATCTCTTTTACGCAGAAATGCTGTTTGAAAGTAACCTTATCTACATCAAAGTGGAAGGTACTTTTAGTGAATCGAAAATTTCCACCGGTACTGGAATTAATGATTCGACTCGCTCAGAAAATGTCTTGGTTCGCTCCAGTATCACGCCTTGGGTAATTGTGTCTCGCATTGTGTCGAGCACCTTCGCTTCTACCGGTATGCGTAACCTTGAATACCCGCGTTACATTTTAGAATTACATAAAAATGAAGAGGAATTGGCGAGTATCAAACATGATATGCGGGCCTTCCTCAAAGATCGTGAATCTATCGCTTCGATTACCAGTGAACGTGATTTACACAACGCCTCACAGATTCATGATATCAACCAGCAAACTCGTTCAATGCAACCTAATAGTACGGAAAATAAAGCATTAGACAGTGAAAATTTAGGTCAAGCAGCTGGGTATATTGAGCGCTCTCAGGCGCCCGATTCTGAGTAGCAAATCCGTTATCCCACGTAGAAAATCGGAAACTCATCATACAAGGCTCACTACGGTGAGCCTTTTGTTGTTTGCGACACTCTATGATAAGCCGTTTATAAGCTTATGATTCTCTCTATTGGACCTATTTCCTTAATCTGACCACTCAACATTGTGAGTAACCGGTGAGGAAACAGTGACTCAGACTTATCAAACCATGATTGCCGACTATTTGGATATCTATCAGCGTATTCAGCAGTTTATTACACGTGAGTGTAAAAACGTCCGAGGGTGGAATACCCGCTTTTTGGAGTTGACTCTAGTAGGTAACAAGAAAGAGCTTGCGTTTGATGAAAAAGAATTGAGCCGCATTCTTTACGTAGACAAACAAAGGGTGCGTCATTTTTTCGTGGTGCACTACTGGATGCGTCACGTGTTACCCAACGAACTAGGTCATCGAGTTAGTAAGATAGTTATCCGTGCAGACCGAGTATTGGTGCGCTTAAAAACGGGGCGTGTCTGCCATGTTGGACCTAAAGGGATGGCGCAGCTTATGTTGCGTACGATGACTGCAGCACTTTCATACGAAGGGTTGGCACAAGCGCACCATAATATGTTGAAAGCGATATGATTAACCTCAAGATGCTGGAATGAAAATACTTATGGAGTTGAGTCAAGCCTATGGTGCAGCTGAGTCAATGACCAATATTGCGTTCGATGATCTATCGATATTTGTAATGGTTGTGACGGTGATTATTGGTACTATCTTATGGTGGGATTCAAATGAAACTTAATCGTTAAAAATGACGTAAAATTCTATTGGTATTGATGAAAAAGAACGGTAGATTAAGACGTTAATTTCTTTCTTTATGCTCAGCAACCATCTTGGTTCACTTATTTTTGATAAGCTGGCGCATCAATAGTAAAAGGTATTTCATGTTTGCCGCATTTATATCGGCGATTTTGCCGGTGATGGTCATTGCGTTGGTTGGGGCTTTCCTCAGCAAACGTACCGCCTATCTTGACGACCCCAATTTGCCTAAATTAGTGCTTAATGTTGGTATGCCAACGTTGTTGTTGCACTCAATGCTCGGAACTCACATCGATTTTCTTGGGATGGGCAAACTGGTACTTGCATCGGTTTTAGCATTGGCTGCGATGGTGCTAGTCACATTAATCGTACTTAAAATCATGAAATTGGATCGACGCTATTATTTGCCTATTTTGGTCAATCCTAATACAGGTAATTTGGGTATTCCTATCGCGTATGCCTTGCTAGGAAGTGATGGGCTTGCTGGCGCAGTGATCATTTCGTCGATTATTGAAATCAGCCATTTTACCTTAGGCATTGGTATGATGTCGGGCACTTTTAACCCGCGTCGGTTGTTGGCAAATCCCCCCGTCATTGCGCTGATTATCGGTGCGATTATTCTTGGTTTAGGTATCCCAGTTCCAGAGTTTGTGGTGCGCATATTTGATATGCTGGGCAGTATTACTGTGCCAATTATGTTGTTGATGTTAGGTCGTTCTTTGGCACACATGAAAGTGCATGAAGCACACTGGGGAAGGCTCTCTCTGTTGGCGTTATATCGTCCGGCTCTTGGTTTTGCCATGGCATTCGGCGCCGCAACCTTGTTGGGTTTATCTCCATTGCACATGAGCAATTTGTTGATTGCTTGTTCTATGCCCGTGGCGGTGTTGAACTATATTTTTGCTACACGTTTTAACGGCCCCGTTAATGAAGTGGCAG
Organism: Vibrio tritonius; assembly: GCF_001547935.1. Taxonomy (NCBI): domain Bacteria; kingdom Pseudomonadati; phylum Pseudomonadota; class Gammaproteobacteria; order Vibrionales; family Vibrionaceae; genus Vibrio; species Vibrio tritonius. Next base: position 1,147,377 of record NZ_AP014636.1, on the reverse strand, counting down.
GCTTGACGTTCTTAACCTTACCAACAGCGTTTATTGCACTGATTTTTATCAAGATGTTTTTTATTGGTAGTTGATGCAAGGCGATGCGAATGAACACCAAGAAAAAATGCAGGCCCTATGAGGCCTGCATTTTTGTTGTAGAACTTGAAATGTATACCGCTATCTCCCTTGGGATAACACAATGGTATCGTACATGACAGCGCCCCCTTCAAGTTTAAAGCTGATTTGGTTTTTCCCTCTTTTCAACAGATTGGCCGGAATGGTTATGGATGCGCGGTGATAACGTCCACTTTGCAATGCGCTGCGGTAGATGGCTTTATCATTTTCGTAAGCGAGTGTGGTCACACTCTTACCATTGACTAACACATCCACTGTGGGAGTGGTTGGATCCGTCATGCCACTGTTGCTGGCGGCCGCAAATGCCACATCTAACCGTGCCGAGCGAGCGTGGCGAAGTTTGAAGTCGACATTCCAACTGCCGCCGACTTGAGTTTGCGCGTAATACCAATCTCGGTGAGCGCGGCTTTTCCCAATGGTATAGGTGAGATTTTCAGGAACTTGTTCTTTCCAACGGTAGTTGCGATCTTCATGAGCAAGGGCAAATTCGTCTGCACGACGGTTCGATTGTCCAATTTGCCAGAGTACGTGCCGTTTCCATCGCGCTGCGACAAGCTTGATGGTTTGATGTTTGCCTGAGATGGTCAATGCTTTTTTAATCACAGCTCCGGTTTGTGGTCCAGAGATTGGGTAAGCGGTGAGCTGATAGTCGCCTGGGCGAATATGTTTTAGTGTGAAGCGCCCCTTTTTATCGGGTTTTACTGAGTAGGAATAGCCTAGAGTTTCGGTATCAAAGTCTTCTCCCGTGGCAGAAGTAAGCACTAATTCAACAGGGTATTTTGACTTGATTGAACCAGAAAGGGAGCTACGTTCGAGTGGGTAACGATCATCATTCATCCAGCGATAGGGCCACTGTTGACGTTCGCGCTGGGTTTGGCGTGCCGCATCTTTTCGCATTTGAGAAACCGTTCCTTGATTGATGTAAACCAACCAAGGCCCATAAAGCTTTTCCCAGCCGGAAGGGGCTTGCATATCAGGGCTGCCCAAGTGCGCGCCCGTTAAGTAGTTCAGTGCAATACCATCTTGATGGACAATCAATTCTTGCATTTGCGGGTCGCCGGGGTAGTAATCGTGACTCGCTGGAATCATCCAAGCGCCATATCCACCGCCGTAGACGCCCCAAAAAGGCGCTTCACGAGTGTAATTGGCTAAATCGTATTTGCTGTAATAGGTACCGTCATTAAGCTGCCACGTTTCGTCTTGAATTTTGGTCAGCTCATCGAGTTGGGCATAAAGTAGGGGAGTGGCGGAGTGCTTGCCGTTAAATACCGTATCCATCACTCGCGCATCAAAGCGATATACGGTGCGCAGTTCAGCAACACGTTGTGTGGTGTCATGGGGATTTTTAGCCACCACATAACTGTAGATACCTGACATACCGTCACGCAAAATAAAGTGATACTCAAGCTCTAAATAGGCATCATCGGCACCAGTAAACATGATGTGCACTTGAGAGTTTGATTGGCTCACTACTTGATAGTCTGTGGGAACAAAGCTTTTACCACCGCCGCTCACGCCCGTATGGTAATCCAAATAAAAGGTTTTTACGTTAGCGGGATCTGCGTGCAGGGCAGAGAGGTTTTCAACTAAGTTAATGCCTCCTGCGGGGTGAATATCCGTGACATTTGCACCTGTGGTGTTAATGGTTATTGAAAGTTGATCATTACTCATGGTGATCTTATCACCTGATTGAGATAGGGTGACGTCAGCAAGTACTGAGCTGCTGGCAATCATGAACCCCAACGCAATGAATGGGTATTGTCGTTTTAATGGTTTCATAGAGATGTCCAAATATAGGCTGATAGCGGGAGCACAAGGCTCACCCAATGACTCTGTCGCTGATGCATACAGAGGATTCACAATTTAGTATCTTCTCTAAGATGGGTTGAACCTTAAAAAGCCAGCCATTAACAAAAGTGCACTGGCTTAAAAAGCGAGTATCAGTAGATCAAATTAACAGAATTATCATGTTTTGATGCCTAGCAGAGTCATGCTTTAAACACTCAGAAAATGTCAGTAAATCAGACGGATAAATGGGCCAGAAACAAAATTTAAATAAATACTGTATATTTATACAGTTGCATGTTAACCTGTTGCTCTAGTTGAATAATTCTCTATAAATAGATGAACGGTAGGCCATGTATAAGCTTGCAGCGAAGGCTTATCTCTATCAGCAGGTCGATATAAGGAGTAAAACAGGATTGACTGTTGGTGGTGGCATTACGCGACAGGATCTAGCCGTTCTGATGGGGATAGGATGAGCATGCCAACTATCAAACGTTGGGAATTTGAACAGTTTCCATGCGGAGAGATCTACTCGCAGCGTATTGATTTCTCTGTTGATGACCACCGATTTTTTATGATCTTTACGCCAGTGATTTGTGATGATGTTATGTATCTACGAAATCGTGAATCACAGGTCGGCTTTAAGATCCCGGAGCAAAGTTATGACATTAAATTTGATCGGGTAGAAAATTTTGAAAGTGGACAGTTTTATGCTCCTCCTGCCGCCGGGTATAGTTTTATGGGATTGGATAAATTGGCTCGCTTAGGTATAGGGTTATGTCGCTTAATCGAGTTTCACCGTTCATTGACTGGCGCCCAAGTCTATTTTGTCTCGGCAGAAAACCTCAGACTCAAGCACTTCTATGATCGTCTTGCCAAAAAGTATGCTGTTGAATTAAACTACAGCGTAAACACTGGTTTAGGTGACGAGGGGCTTGATTATGCAATCAAGACAGCAGAGTACAGACAGCAAAACCAAAGAGCGGAAAGTCGAGGCTATGCGCAAGCTCAAGCAGGCTTACGAACGCGCTCAAGCTGAAGGTACGGTTAACACTTTGAAACCAGAAGAAAAAAAATAGTAAAAGCACCTATCGGTGCTTTTTTAATTCTCGTCATTTTACTTGATCTTTCTATAATGAACTTCCACTTCCTCAAGTAAGGCATCGCTAATCCCGTTTTCCTTTGTGTTTTATGCGCATAATTAAGACGATAGGTTCACAGATTTGTGTTGAATATGAGCATTATGGAGATGACTTAGTGCCTCTGCTGCCGTAATTGGTGTAGTCTAAAATAAGCTAACTTACTGAGGGGTAAAGCATGAATCGTAAAGCGCGGGATTTTGCTGTCCAATTTCATGGTGGGCAAAAATATGGTTCTGACCCTTATGTGAATCACCTTAATGCGGTCGCCATTCTCTGTTTGCCTTTCGGTACTGATGCAACAACGGTCGCTTATTTGCATGACGTGGTAGAAGATACACCAGCCACATTAGATGATGTCCGCAAGCGCTTTGGCCCTTTTATTGCCAGTTGTGTTGAGATCTTAACCGACAAGCCCGGAGCGACTCGACAAGAACGCAAGTCTAAAACGTACGAGCGCATGTCTCATGTGGCAGGACGAGAAAAATTGGCTCTCATTGTTAAGGCCGCGGATCGCTTGGCGAATCTGCGTATGTGCACCGTTACTCGAGATGAAGATCGGCTGTCGATGTATCGAGGCGAGCACCCACAGTTTTTTCAATGTGCTTATCGTAAAGGACTATGTGACGATTTTTGGCAAGAAATGTCACGTTTACTCGATATTGAATGGGCTCCCCCATTGTGATGTTTGTTTGCTGATAATCGCTTTCGCTATTTTGTTGCGTTACCAATTTTCTACGTAGAATGACTGATTTGTTACACAGAATAACTGTGTATTCAAAGCGGTGCCTTGCCTATGAGCGAGTACATTCTCGCTGAAACAGCATCTTAACATTTCGTGGGTATACCAATCAGATAGAGCAGAAAAGGACCATGTATGGCACTTTATTTCAAACCCATCGACGTTGACCAAGATAGTCACTATTGCACTCAATTTCGCCGCGATTCTTATTTCTGCAGCTTCGGCCATTATCAAGGCGTAGAAGAAAGCCTTCATAACTACCCCGAGCGTATTCTTGCTCGACAACAGGATAAGCGCTGGCATTTCTGGCATGTATGGAGTGATGAAGGCGATGAATCAGGCTGCACATTAGTTGGCCAACTCGATTTTCGTGACTTTAGTGATTATCCAGAGACTGGGTATGTCCACCTTATGTATATTGCCCCCGAGCATCGCAGTACCCAAGTGGCTGCAGAGATGGAGGCATTTCTAAAAACTCAGTTAAAGAGTTGTGGCTGTCGCTATGCTATCTTATCGGTTGCTCAAAGGAACCTTCGTGCAATACGCCACTATCAAAAACACGGTTGGCAATATTGGAAGGCCAATCCCAAGCATACTGAACCCTTTGATTTTTTCCGTTGTGAATTATAACCCATGAAAACCATTAACAAGATTATCTGGCCGGCAGTCATTCATCTATCTGGAGACGATGAACTGATTGCTGTTGCTGATGAAGATACCTTAGTCCCTCTATTGGGGTGGCGATATACCGAACAAGACCGTTTAATTGATGCTGATGGGCGGTGCTTTGTGCTCACGCCTGAGTTGGGTTTTGCCAATCATAGCATTTCTGTCAATGAAGCCAGTGAATTAGTACAAAAACATACGTTTAATGAAGGACAAGTTTGCGTTACCAAGATCTTCTTCAACACAATTAAAGACGCTTGGCGTGCGATTTAGTCGATAACTCTGTGGCAAGATACATTGTGCCACAAGGATAAAATCGTTATTGCTGGCTTGAATGATCTTTAGGGTGGGGGTGTTTTGCTATTGACTCTAGGCTCATTAGCTTGTATCTCATTGCTCTATATAGCATTTCTGATAAAAAAAATTCACGAATAGCCCTGTTTAGAGTGATTTAGGGGTCGCAATCTACCTCATCTCCAGTTAGACTCTGCTGCAAAATTTTTATTCGTTTCGATAGGTGATTTCTTACGTTGACGGTTAGTTATACTGTCTAACATAGGCAACGTGCTACACTTCCTTTCGAACAAGTTATTCGAAAACAGGGTTCTTTTATCTCCATGAATAAACAAGGTGTAACCTCAAAACTTCGCCGCAATCTTTTCGTCGCAGCTATCGCGAGTGGCACTCTTCTGGGCTGTAATCAACCACCAGAAATTCAGAAAGTAGAAGGATATGCTCAGGGCACAACTTACCACATTAGCTGGTGGTCTGATAAAGCTGTTGATACCGAAACCGTCCAAGCGCAATTTAAAGAGAAACTTAACCAAATCGACAAAGAGCTGTCGACTTACCGTGACGACTCGTACATTTCGGAATTTAATAAAAGCACCAGTACGGATTGGCAATCTGCCTCAGAGGATTTTATCCATTTGATTCAAGTTGCGCGTATGGTGAACCGTGATACACAAGGGTGCTACGATCCTACCGTTACTCCGTTATTTAAACTGTGGGGGTTCCAAAAAGGAACGTTAGAAGTGCCATCGGCAGAAAAGATCGCGGCAGTAAAAAAAGAGCTGGGTTTAGATAAGATTCAAATTGATACCCGCACTATGCGCATTCGTAAAACCATGCCGCATGTGCAGTTAGATTTCTCGTCAATGGGCGAGGGCTACACCATAGGTAAATTGAGCAGTATTCTTGAATCTGACGGTATCACCAACTATTTAGTGGAATTTGGTGGTGATATGAAAATTCGTGGTCATAAACCAAAAGGTCAAAAATGGCGTGTTGCAATTGAGCGACCTATTCCAGCCGATGAAGGCGTTGAAGCTTATCGTATTGTGACTATCAATAATGAAAAGGGCGTGACTCTCGATACATCAGGTACTTACCATCACTCATTTGATGCTCAAGGTAAAAAGTACTCCCACATCCTTGACCCTCGTACCGGTGCGCCCGTAACGCACGAATTGGTGTCTGCTTCTGTGTTTGGTGACGATCCGGAAATTAGCGATGCCTGGGCAACAGCGATGCTGTGTTTGGGGCCTAAAGTGGGTAAAGCGGTTGCATTACGTAAGAACCTTGAAGTGTTCTTTATTGAAGGCGATAAAGATCACCCAACCAGCTTTATGAGCGAAGCGTTATCAAAATCAAAACGTGTTACGTTTGATCAAACGGCGAAATAAGCCGGGTTGAAAACAACTGGGATAGTATTTTTTCGAAAAAATGGCCACTTTGTTGTGGCCATTTTTATATCTGATTTATAGCGTAAGTTCGTGCAGAGATTCATCCAATGCGCCTACTAACCAGTCAATATCTTGGGCTTGGAATGCCAATGGTGGACGCAGTTTCAATACGTTACCGTGTGGACCTGCCACTGAGGTTAGCACTTTTTTATCACGCAGACGCTCAATCAAATCCAGAGCTAATGCTTTGTTGGGATTTTTACTCTCTTTATCTGTCACCAGTTCAAAGCCGATAAAGAGACCTGCACCGCGAACATCACCAACACATTCGTATTTCTCTTGCAGGGTTTGTAGCTCTTTTTTCAATTGTAAACCGATATCAAGACTATGTCGTTGCAGATCCTCTTCACGAATCACATTGAGCACGGCTTGCGCTGCAGCCATCGCTACAGGGTTACCGCCAAAGGTATTGAAATACGGAATCTGATCGCTGAAAGCTGCTAATACATGGTCTTGAGCAAACAGCCCAGAAATAGGAATGCCATTACCCATAGGTTTACCTGTAGTCACAACATCTGGAACAATACCATGACGAGCAAAGCCCCAAAACGCTTCGCCGGTACGAGCAAAGCCAGGTTGAACTTCATCGGCAATGAAGATACCGCCATTTTTATGGACAACATCAATCGCTGCTCGTAAGAATCCTGCTTCACCCGGCAATACGCCATCGGAAGAGAAGATAGAGTCGGCCAAAAAGCCCGCGAACTGAATGCCGTTGGCTTTCATATCATCAATCTGTGCTTGGATCTGCTGGGCAAACCATAAGCCGACATCTTGGCCTGCTAAACGATAATGATCCGGCGGTGCCACTAACCGGGTGGTCGGAGCGAGCGGTTGACCAGAGCCCAAAGCAGGTGAAGCGCCAGAGGTGAGCTGACTTGTGCCGTGATAGGCTTCTTGGGTAACGATAATTCCGGTGCCGCCAGAATAGGCTTGCGCAATTCGAATGGCTAAATCGTTGGCTTCAGATCCTGTACACATGTACATCGCTTTATTGACTGCCGATGGCATAGTACGCAGGATCTCTTCGCTGTAATCCAAAATACGTTCATGCAGATAGCGAGTGTGGGTATTGAGTTGTTGCATTTGGTGGTTAACTGCTTCAATAACTGCAGGGTGGCAGTGACCAATACTTGCGACATTGTTATACACATCGAGATATTTGTCGCCGTTGGCATCCCACAAATATTGGCCTTGGCCTTTGACCAAATGCACGGGACGACGATAAAAGAGGCGGTAGGATTCGCCAAGTAATTTAGCGCGTTTATCCGTTAATGAGCGAGTGTGTGAATCGAGAGCTTGGGCGTGTTCGGCGCGAAAGCTATTGGTGTCCATAATAGTTGAGCGTACGACCATAAATCCTCCGGTCTAATCAATAGTTAGCATCATGCTGTATGGGTTCATCATGGACGTCTCATCGGCAAAAAACTTGACCTGAGAGCGTCGATTAAGCGTTCTCAGGTCAATTTGAGGCCTTAGTTGACCCCAAAGATCATTCAAAGTGTTTGGTTTTTACCTTGCGGTCAAGCACCATGCAGCGTTTCATTAGATGCTAATCCTGACCCAACCCCAAAATCAGGAGGTAACAATGACGATGGAACTGTCTAACCAACAAACTCAAGTGTTACGAGGTGACGCTGGCTCGCAAGCTCAGTGTGATATTACAGTAGAGCAATACGACACACTTAGTGATGTTGAAATCACCGAACTCGCTAAGCGCGCGATGCAAAATTATGCTGCAGACTATCAAGGAGAGCTTTATCTCTTGTGTCGTTCAGAAAATGCCACGTTTAAGATTGTGACAGCAGACAAGCAATACGCTTTGCGAATTCACCGCCCGAACTATCACGATAAAATCAGTATTGAAAGTGAATTGGCGTGGCTCTCTGCGCTGACAGAACAAGGCATTGTTTCCCCCACGCCTATCGCGAGTCGAGATGGAAGTAGGGTTCAAACACTTCTTGTCTCAGAACACGAACAACGCCATGCCGTGTTATTTGATTGGATCGATGGAACCACTCCCACCACTGATGTTGACCCCAAAGCGTATCAAGCGTTAGGGACCATCATGGCTCGACTGCACATGCAAAGTATTCAGTGGCACAAACCGAATGATTTTAAACGGCTCGTTTGGAGTCACGATAACATGGTGGGAAAACGTGGTTACTGGGGGGCTTGGTCTGCAGTGGCAGGACTTAACGACCAAGATAGAGAACTGATAGAACGAGTCCTGAACATCGTGCAGCGCCAATTGACTTACTACGGTAAAGCGCCAGACCGATATGGTTTAATTCATGCTGACTTGCGTTTAACTAACTTACTGATGCACCAAGAGGGTACTCGGGTCATCGACTTTGACGACTGTGGTATCGGCTGGTTTATGCATGATGCTGCCGCCGCAATCAGCTTTTATGAGCATCACCCTCTACGAGATGAATGGCTCAACAATTGGTTGATAGGGTATCAATCCGTACGTGCTTTAACCGCGCACGATATCGCCATTCTACCAGTCATGATCATCCAACGTCGAATTCAATTATTGGCATGGATAGGTTCACACAGTGAGACAGAAATGGCGCAAAGTTTAGGAGAGAATTGGGTGAAAGAAACCGTACGTTTATGCAGAGAGTTTCTTGAACAAGAATGTTCAGAATTGCCATTGGCCGTATAGCTTAGAAGCGATAGAGGCACACGCACTTCGGCAGTGCGGGTGCCCTATTGTGCAGCAGGAGCTTGGTATTTATGTGTTGTATTTTGTAACTTCTGTAAAAATAATCATAAATATCAATACGATATTTGTTGTTGATGAAAAATGTTTCTGGTGTGAATTTTGCAATCTGGATCCTATTAAGTAGCACACGGTTAGTGAGGAACAGAGCATGTCGAATGGCAACATAAATCCAACGCACATGGTATTGCCCAACACGGCAGGTACCGTAAATCGTGGGGTGTTAGCGGCTGCCGCGACAGGATTAGATGGGTTTATTCGCCAAATGGGCGGGAACACCGATACCATTTTAGAGCGCAGTCAGATTGATCCTGAATGGTTAATGCAACCGACCTCAAGCCTTACTTTGGTTAGCTATTGTGAAGTGCTTGAACAGGCCGCTCAAGCGACGGGATGCGATCATTTTGGACTCTATTATGGAAAGCAGTTTATGCCTCAACAGTTGGGGTTGCTTGGTTACATTGGACTGTGCTCGCCCACAGTAGGTGAAGCCATTCAAAACGTGGTTCGCTGTTTTCACTGGCATCAGCATGACACTTTGACCCAATGGGTGGAACTTAAAGAGGCGTGGCGTTTTGACTATCAGATTCGCCATGGCGCGATTATGGCTCGTCGTCAGGATGCAGAGCTGACCATGGGAATGATTGTTAACTTAGTGCGTCAGGCTGCGGGCATGCATTGGGCACCCAAAGAAGTGCATTTCGAGCACCCAGCACCAGCAGACTGGCATGAACACTGTAAAGTATTTGATGCCCCAGTCTATTTCAATCAACCTTTTAACTCATTGGTAATAGCAAAAAATGTTCTTCAGCGGCCGATGCCTTCGCATGATCCGCTGTTATTGCCTTTGATGTTCTCTGCTCTATCACAATTAAATACCACCACGAGTTGCCAGAGTGTGACAGAGCAAGTTAGTGCTCATATCCAGCATCAGCTAATGCAAGGTGAGCCGCAATTGGAGCACATTGCAATGCAAATGGGAGTCTCTCGTATGACATTGCAACGCCAGTTGCGCCAAGAAGAACAGTCATTTCGCCAGTTAGTTGAGCAGGTTCGATGCACTATGGCGAAGCAGTATCTACAGCAGGACCAACTGGCAATCACCGACTTGGGGATGATGCTAGGGTATTCAGAAACCAGCGCTTTTTCACGGGCATTTCGCCGTTGGTTTGGTGTCAGTCCTAGCCGCTATCGTCGGCAAAGTTAAGTGTCGGCAAAGTTAAATCGTAAAAGTTAATGCCGATGCCGCGATAACCGACTCTCGCTATTTTCGCCAAGGGAAGGGTGTTTCATCTTGGCGTAAGGTGAGAATTTCCACGCCCTCTTTGGTAACAGCAAGGGTATGTTCAAACTGGGCAGAAAGCTGGTTATCGCATGTCACAACAGTCCAACCATCTTTTAAGGTGACCACACGATTACTGCCTTGATTAATAACGGGTTCAACGGTAAAGGTCATACCTGGTTCAATAATAAACCCCGTCTTTGGTAGGCCAAAATGGAGGATTTGCGGTGCTTCATGCATCACTCTGCCAATACCGTGTCCACAAAATTCGCGAACCACACTATAGCCTTGACTCTCAACAAACTCACTAATGGCAAAGCCAATATCACCGGAGTGGGCACCGGGAACAACTTGCTCGATGCCTTTCCACATCGCTTGATTGGCGACCATAACCAAACGCTGCGCTTCGCTGCTAGCTTCCGGTAATATATAGGTTTTGTTGGAATCGACGATAAAGCCGTTTTTCTCTAGGGTAATATCAATATTCAAAATATCAGTTGGTTGGATCGCCACCTCCTCAGTGGGCATCCCATGACAAGCAACATGATTAGGGGAGGCGTTAATGCTAAATGGATAGCCATAGGCACCGAGACTAGCTGGTGCCGCTTTGAGTTCATGGCGAATAAACTGCTCAGTAATTTTATCTAGCTCAAGCGTGGTGATACCGGGTTTCACTCGTTCATCGAGCATAGCAAACACCTCGACCAACAGTGCGCCGCTTTCGCGCATTAACCGTATTTCATAATCGGTTTTAAGAGTGACCTCTGGTCTCACGTTGTTTCCTCAAGGGTGCTCACAATATTTCAGTGTGAATCCGCCAAATTGATTAAAAATATCGCTGTTATATTAGAATGTTAGGTCGGTTTTGTGATCTTGTCACTTTTAATATGAGCATTTTGTATAACAAATAGAGATTGTATTCATTGTGAGAACTTGTTACCCAGTTCGCATCTCAATAGGGAAAAAAACCGATACAATAGCCTCACTTGTAAAAACAATCACTTATGTTGTTTTAATAGATGGCTAACTCAATTGGAGTCACAGTTCGTTAAGCGTTGTTCTAGTAGGGAAAAGGAAAGGTCATGAAACGAGGAATTATTATGAGTTTGGGATGGCTAGTGTGCTCATCTTACACATGGGCAGCACCAATCCAGGGAACCTTTTCTGCATCACTTATTTGTCCGGCGTACAAAAGCATCAAAAATCGCGATAACCCAGATAATGTAATGACCCAAGTCGCTGATATTTACTCGGTAGTCGGTGAGAATAAACCCGGAGGCCATTGGCTGTTATTGGAGTTTCCAAACCAAGAGCCGAAGCAGCGGTGGGTTAATCGCTCATGTGGGATCCTATCAATGAATACACGATCTGCCGAAAAAGAGAGTCTAGGTATGAGCAAGGAGTGTCATGTCGCTAATACCTTTGATTCGTATGTGCTGTCGATGAGTTGGCAAGCGGGTTTCTGTGAACATGTAAATTATCGGGGGACCAAAGCTGAATGTGATCATCTCAATGACGGATCCTTAAGCGTTTCTAACCTAACGATACATGGTTTATGGCCCAATAAAACAGAGTGCGGTATTCACTACGATAGTTGTGCAACTACGCCACTGAATTTACGTGAAGAAACGATAAAAGCGATATCGCCTTGGATGCCAAACTTTTATTATTCGACTGATTTTGGCTCTCATGAATGGTTAAAGCATGGCACTTGCCAAGCTCTGGACGATGACAGCTACTTTATGCAGATGAAGCAGTTAGTCGAAAAGTTCGACCATTCTGAATTAGGTGATTTTATTCGCCACAATCTCGCAACAGAAGTGAAAACGGCATCAATGAAAAGTGAACTGGCTAGCGTGATGGGCGATGAGGTGGTCAATAAAATCCAACTCTCTTGCTCAGGAAGAGTGAAGAAATACCTCAGCGAAATTCGAGTTCAGTTACCCAAATCACTCAATATGGATGCAGATATTCCCCAATTGGTCTCTGGAGCAAAGGCGGCAAACTCATTTGCGGGTAACTGTGGTAAACAATTTTATGTAGAGGCGCCAGGGATAAACTGATCCCAACCTCTGGCCATAATCCCCAAATGTAAGTCATTTAGGCAAATGCTGAACGCAGACTCGCATAAAACCAAAGAGGGTCTGCTTATCCGCATTCGCCTAATGAGTATAACTGGAACATAATTAGGAACCGTTATTTAGTCTTTCAACGTCGTTGAAATTTATAAGGCCCGAGGTTCAATTTGAACGTCGGGCTTACTTTTTTATTCGGGGCGATGTGCGGATGGTCACGTAGCGTTTAGCGACGTTTAGCTCGGGTTTTTATTACCCGATAATCGAGCGCAGCGAAATACTCTTCGCGATAGAGTGTTGACTCGAGCATTAACTCAGGCAGACATAGGTGCACCAAGGTGCCAGCGCGAGCAATGGTTTTTGCATCGGGTCCAGCTACATAGGAGATGTCGCCTTTCTTGACCGTGACCCCTTTGTGCATAATGGGGGTGAAGTTAATATTTAATCCTTTCACCAGTTCAAAACCAAACAGCGTCAGTGCTTTTTGTGGGGCGGTGATGGTTTCTTTAAACAGTACCTCCACGGTAACTTGTTTTGAGCGAACAATCGTCTCTAACTTCGTTACTTGATCTTTGACCGACCCGGAAAATACCCATTCGTTTATGACGGGTTCCCATTTGCCCCCCAAGCGTAAACACTCTTTGTAAGTGAAGCTATTTTTCGGCCCTGCATTAAGGGTGCAAATTTCAATAGAATCTTGCTCGGCAAAGGGCAGCGTTAAACGAAATACACAATCTTTCCCATGATGTTGGTAACGGTTGGTAACCTCTTCAACATGCAGTGTACTTTTACCTAGTGGAAGGTCTTGGCTATTTTCATCGATCACAATCCGACAGTAACGAGATGCGATATTGTCGACACTGCAACGAAAATAGTGGTCCTGACGCTCTAACACATTAAAATCGCGCATTATTTTTCACCAGTTGAGTCTGCTTTGTGACGGCGCTGCTGGGCGAGCTCTTCTTCAGTCACATCACTTATCTCTGGCGCTTGAGATTTTTTTTCACGCAGCATTTGTTGGATTCGTTCGCCGAGAGGGTTTTCGAACGCCTTCCCTTGAGCGATGACTTGGTCAATCTCTTTGTCATGCTCATTGGTGCTCTCAACATCAATGTAGGTACTGATTCGTGCTCGTTCTTCTTCCAGCTTTTTATCCATGTCTTCGAGAATCACTTCTCTAAACCATTGGGTATATTTACGGTTGAATTCCGCCTCAAAATAACGCTCAGAGAAACTTCTGACTTCACGCATTTTATAGCGTTTAATAAATAGCTCGACGCGATCCAATTGATCAATGGGTACTGGGTGATGAAACAGATGCTGACGTGCTTTGTACATCATCTCTTTGGTTGGTGAGTTGGCGAGTTGGCGCAAACGAATCAATGATGGCGGCCATTCACGGTCTTCATCAAGACGTTCAAGCAGGTTTGCTTCAAGGCGTTTATACGACTCTGGTGTGAGGCTTGCTGCAAATTTCATAAAGTGAACGTCTGGCTCATCACCAAAAAAGACTTTCATTTTTGAATCAAAGGCTTGCATCAGCATAAACCACACTTTAAGAATCTGCTTACTTTGACCTTTCTCTTTGTAAGCATCCAGTGCTTGTTTCGACTGTTGATTGATCGAGCGTGAACTATCAAGGTCGCTGTTTTTACGTTGCGTCGGGTGAGCTGACGACGAATGCCCTTGAGTCGGTGAATTCGAGCCACGTGTCTGCTTTGAGAGTTTACCTAACTGAGCGAGGCGCTCTTCAAAGGAGACCCCGAGGCTGGCGATATCTTTCGGCTTATCAAAGTTATCTGACATACAATCAATCCTTTATCATTATGGTTTTAAGTGGGCTGAAGTAGACAAACTAGTCGTCGTGCTCATCATATAAATAATCTTGGTACTTTTCTTCAAAAGCACTGAGAGCGGATTGTTTGGCCGGTCGAGATGGCACGTTCTGTTCCAAATTGGAGAACGATTGGCCTTTAAAATAATCGATCTTCTGATGAAGGCGATTGATAAGCTGAGTTTGGGAAAAGATTTTTTCCCCAGTGCCATGCACATCGACAACAAATGCATCCCAAATATCTTGACGGCCATGCACTCCTTTCTTAAACATTAGGCCTTCTGCCCAATCAGGTATTTTTTCCATGTAGATTTCGAGCACATTGTATTGTTTTTCTTCTCGGCTACGATTGAGCGGAGTAATTTGCGAACGTTGGCTACGATTGAGCTTACCATGGTTGTTTTTCTTGTTCTGATTAAGGCGTTCGTTTTGTTCACGTGCCATTTCCATCAGATCCATTTCCACCACGGGGAGGGTACGCGCTTGTGGCCCATCAATGGTAAGCAGACCGGCAAAGGTTTCTGTATCACGTTGAGGCTCACGAGGTGGCAGTTTTACCAGTTTAATTCGTGAGTTAGCAAAATGGCTGAGTACAGTTTTCACCATACCTGAAGACATGGAAGTAAGCTCTGCTAATTCTGCGATAGACGTTTCGAAAGCGCCTTTTCTGTCCGATAACTCCGCTAAAGCGAGTAGCATAAGCTTATCTTCGACTTTATCTGTGCGATAATTCCATACTAAGTGGGTCAATTTAGAAGACATTTAAGACACCTCAATTACGTATATTTCTATTATCGACAGCGGGTATTATCGTTAATTGCACTGAGATAATCAATGCAAGATTCCCTGGCTATTGCCCGTGAAAGCATAGGTGATATCGCCTTGTAAGCTTGATGTTTCCTAGCGTTGCACATAAACCGTTACCCTAGGTGGCTCGGTTCGACATAGCCCATATTGTTCTCTTAGAGTATGGCTTGCGATAGTGAGTTCGCTGCCTTGTAATGGCCCTTTCATTGATTAATGCGGACCTGATCAGTCATCTTGTGTCCTCTCCTCTTAGCGGGACACACACCGTTAATTTTTAAGTTCAGGCCTTAGAGACAACTAAGGGAAGCATTCGCTTCCCTTTAATTTTTATATATGTTTCAAATAATTAATGTAACTGTCTTTCAATCCAGTGGAGTATCTTCCATCTTGTTTCTGTTGATACCCAATGTTCGGTGATTGGGGTAATTAACGCCTCTTTGTCACTGGTTAGGGTGTTGTACACAATGTAGCTGGTGGTGGGTGGGCAAGTGTTATCGTTGTAGCCCCATGTCATAAACACAGGAACGGTAATGAGCCGGGCAAAGTTCACCGCATCATAGTAGGGTAGAGTTGCTAATTTCTCTGGAGTATCCATGCCTGTAAAACGGGTGAAAAGATGAGGATACCCGCCAGCTCGTCCCGCTTTATAACCTGCCATATCGGCTAGGGCTGGGTGATTAACTGCCACTGCGGTGACGCGTTTATCTAATCCCGCGGTCACTAGAGCTAAGCCGCCACCTTGGCTTGCTCCTTGAACAATCAGGTTTTTACCGTCCCATTTAGGTTCTGTGGTTAGGTAATCTAAGACTCTAAATAACGAAACGTACACTTTTTTCATGTAGTAGCTGTCTTTGTCATCTAACCCATTGACTAAGTAACTATTGTTGCCTGTACCAAAGGCTCGGCTTACTTCTTTATAAGTGGTTTTGTCTAGGTTTGGGCGTATGCCGTGAATTTCCATATCAAAGCGAATCATGCCATTTTCTGCATAGAAGAGGTGTTTTTCTGGCGTCATCGGTTTAATGCCTGCACCGGGTGGCGAGAAAACTAAAGGATATTTCCCATCTTTTTTTGGCACCGTTAAATACCCATAAACATATTGGTCGGTTTTATAGACCTGTATCTTCAATAAGTAGCAATCAATCATGTTATTGGAAAATTGTGGAACAAACGTTTTTTCAACATCTAAAGGAATGGCTTTCGACTCGTCAATTGCTTGTTGCCAATAATTGAGAAAATCGGTTGGTTGTGTTGTATAAGGAGTCAGTTTATCGGGCTCAAAGCCCACCTTTATATGATGGCGAACGACTCGAGTACCTTCTTTGTATTCTAAACGTAAATCGCGAAATCCGGGCTTGTTCATGGTTCCCACATTAATGGTGGTGATACCTTGATTGAGCGTGATCTCTCCTTGCGTATCAGCATCGAGCATATCGGGTCCAATCGAGTAGTGAATAGTGCCAGTTTCGAGCTGCATGCCATAGTGATACAGTGACACCTTAACAGTTGCCTTTTCATTGAGCTGATATAACCAGTTATCATGACTGGGTGTCGTTACCCATAAATAGTCACTCCGATAAGGATAATTTTCTGCTTGGGCAAAAAAAGCCATACAGATGAACAGCAGTGCCGAAAGGGCACTGAGTAACGAATGTTTTCTAACCATTATCACACCTTATGGGTCGAGTTTCGGCGTGCTCGCTGAATAAACCCAATCTAATGAGCGTGGTTAAGTGTGTTGAATCAACGAGCTTTACATCTTGTACTCGTTTCTTTTTATAACAAAATGGCTTGTCAACATTCTAGGTGTTTCACAATTATGAAAGGCTAACTTTAAAAAATAAACCATTGTTTTGATTGTGTGATTTGAGACGTATAGTTACTGCTTTTAAGGTGTGTGTCCTGCTAAGCTTTTCTGTGGAGTCGACTCTCTTCCTCATTGGCTTACCATGGAATATTTTCCCCGCGATAATCCCAAAACTGACCAGAATCGTTGGGAGTACTGTTCGCAATTAAATTGAGTAAATCGAGGGCGACATTGTCTGCATTAAAAAGCTTTCCCTCTGGAACATTGGTTTGAAATGGTTTGGATAACTCGGTGTCCGTGGTTCCGGGATGAAGCGCGAGAACTGTGGCCTGTTTTAAACGGCGCCGCATTTCAATTGATAGGTTTTTCACCACCATATTTAATGCGGCTTTTGATGCGCGGTAACTGTACCACCCGCCCAAACCATTATCTTCAATACTTCCCACCCGAGCGGAAATGACGGCCAATTTAACCGATGGTGAAACTTTGAAAGCGGGGAAGAAGGCTTGCGTTAGCAGCAGGGTAGGTAGCGTGTTGACCTCAATATTGCGCAGAAAAAATTGACCATCAATTGATTCGATATTTTTCTCTGGTCCATGTTCTGGCGTATGCAGCATTCCAACGCAATTGATCAACCAGTCGACGCGGGAAAACTGAAGGCCAAATTGGCTAATTTCAGTTGGGCTTGTGATATCCAATTGTGTCCATTTAAGATTAGGCGCTTGAAAACTAGGTTCATGCCGATGATATGTTGCGTGCACTAAGGCGTTGGGAAAGAGGGAGAGCAATTTTTGGACGATAGCGTAGCCAATTCCGCCGCTGCCGCCAATCACTACAATGTGGCTTGGTATGGTCATCGCTACTTATCCTTTGGCAAAATTGGCCAGTCTGCCATATCTACATCGTAAATATCGGTTACGTTATCGTCGCCATGCCAACGTTTGATGAAGCGTCTTTCTGGGTCATACAGCTCGGTTTGTTTATCCAAATTAAATTGGCGAGAACCTCTTGGATCAGCTCCGACACCAGCCAAATACTGCCAATTGCCCCAGTTTGATGCGACATCGTAATCGAGTAATTGTGTTTCAAAAAAGGCTGCACCGTAGCGCCAATCTAGCCCCAATTCATGAATCAAACAGCTAGCGACTAACTGCCTGCCGCGGTTAGACATATAGCCAGTTTCATTGAGCTGTTTCATGCAGGCATTGACTATTGGATAAGGTGTGTGTCCCTTTACCCACTGCAAAAAACGAGAGGCATAAAAGCTGGTCAATGGGCGCTTATGGTGAATTCCTGCAAACTGAAATAATGCGCTCTGATATTTTCTGGCATACCAATAGAAGTATTCGCGCCACAGAAGTTCAAAAACGATCCAATAGGTGGACTCATTTTGCCCTTGTTGTACTTCATAATGACGCAGCATAGCGACAATGGTTTTAGGGGAGACACAACCCAGTGCTAACCAAGGCGAGAATTTCGTCGAAGCTAATTCGTCGTCTAGCGCATTCCTCGTTTCTTTATAGTGCGATGCTGATGTGGTGGCAAAATAGTGCTGACAATGAACAATCCCTGCGGCTTCACCACCTGGGTATAAGGTCTGATCCGGTGCAAATAGTGGTAAATGAACTGAAGGCAACTGCACATTCACCGGCGGTGGTAAGAAAGAAGGACGAGAGCAGGGCAGCACAATTGGTAGAGTCTCGACTAGCTTTCGAAATTGAGTAAATGTGTTGGGTAATTCAGTAATAGCAAAGGGAAGTTGTCCTTGCTCAAAGAGGGTATTGTTCGCAAGTTGGGATAATACCAGAGTGGGAAACTCTCGAGTTATTTGTTTGCAAACTTGCTGCTCGTCGTAACCTGAAAATTGGTCACAGTATAGATGTGTTACTTGATGATGTTCAATGAGGTAGCGCAATACCGTCACTGGAGCTCGATCCATTACCAGTAGCGTTTGATCATAACGTCGTAAACTCTGCAAAAGATCATGAACAGATTGATTTATAAACTGTTGCCGAGCAGAGCCTAGTTTGTGTCGCTGAGAAAAACGTTGCAAAAATGGAGTAATTTTAGGAACGCAATATAGGCAAATTAGCTCATCAAGCTCTTGCGCGGCTTTATGCAGCAGTTGGTTATCATTAACCCGTAAGTCATGGGTAAACCAGTAAACCCCGATCCGTTTCACGCAGTCCTCTTCTTAACTCTGTGTTCAGATATGTACTCTTTAGAAGTATTGTTGTTCATACTCAGAAAGGAAAGGTGATCAAAGTTTTTGTTAAAAAGAAAAATACGATTCGGGCCTATGCGTCTGACGAGCAGTCTAAATAGCAGTGGGCATATTATGAGTGGTTTCTATTAAACACCGATAAATCGAGCTGTTTACTCTCTCCGAGCCAGAACAAATGCTCGGTATGGTCTTTATATTCATTGTCGGTTAAGCCGTGAATCAACACAGTGAGTTGTGCTCGGTTGGCTTCAAGCCAAGGAATAAGCGTGTCATAAATGGTGTGTTCAAAGGCGAGTTGACAGCTCCAATTGGGATGAGGCCCAACGAGTTTTTGATGCACTCGACCGACCTTAACCGGAAAGCTTTCGCCAGCTTGTTCAATTAAAGCTGTCGCTTGAGTTAACGTTGTGGCATCAAAGTAGATATGGGCATGATAGTGCGAATAGTCATTCGATGGATACTGTGTCATGGACATTCTCGGTAATTGATGAGGCAACGCAGTATGCCACAAAATAAGTAATGTGGGAGGGATTCACCAACCATTATTTCATGTACTCAGAAAAACAAAAAGCACACATCACTAATCACCATTAGTGTTTAGGGTGTGTGTCCTGTTTAGCTTCTTTCCCTTTAGCTTCTGTTTAAAACGAGCCTGAATATCGAAAATGGGACCAATTATTTCGGTAGATAGACCACCAATAAATCAGCATCGACGTTGTTGGCAAGTTTAGGTACCGAGCTGAATATGCGATCGATCCAGCTATGGTGATGCCCACAAATAACTAGGTCAACCGCTTCGGATTTTACTAAACCTGCAATTTTCATGTGAAGCTCACCAATGACGACTAAGGTGTTTTCGATAGGATAATCACAGTGAGAAGCGAGGTTGTCTAATTTCTGATGGTAATCACGCTCAGCTTTGGGATCACTGATAATATGATCAACGTCCACATAAACAATCGACAATTTGGCATGGTTTTGTGTTGCTTGAACAGCGGCCTTTTCTAATAAAGTTTGGGACGATTCTGATAAATCGACGGCAACTAAAATATGTTGATAGCTCATTACGTATCTCCTTGTGAGAGAGTTATGTGCGTACTTAAAGTCTAGCCATTAAGGGTTAGATATGGGCATATCATCTGCTATTTAGTGATGTTGATCGTTATCACTAGCATCTGCTTCTACCGGTAAAACGATATATCGCAGTTTTTTAAGGTGTGTGTCCTGCTAGGTTTTTCGTTAAATTTGCCCACTAAGTTTCTCTATTACCTTTTATCTCGGGCAATCCGATGGTTACCAAATTTTAAGGTGAAACTGTTCACAATTACGCTTCAATTCTATAAGGGTCATCATGGATGGTGTTATGCAATCTTAATGCCTTATATATGGAAATAGTTAATTAGTAATATTTCTGTGTCCGATATAGCTATGAATTTAAGAGACTTAAATGTGATGGGCTGCTCGTTAACAAAATTCGATAAAGCTAATACAAAAAACGGTAAAAGAACATCGTACGGATGCTTGTTATAAAAAGTGACTGAAGGAGAGAACAATATAAATAGAAAAACAGAACCCTACATATTAAGGAATTCTCAAAATGAAAATGAATGTCCTAAGCAAAACAGAAAAAATAGGATATGGGTTAGGTGATGCCGCCAGCCATATTATTTTTGATAATATTATGATGTATATGATGTTTTTTTATACAGATGTGTTTGGTCTCAATGCTGCATTTGTTGGAACGATGTTCCTCGGAGCGAGAGTTTTGGATGCCATATCAGATCCTGCTATGGGGTTAGTTTCAGATAGAACTAAAAGTCGTTGGGGTAAATTTAGGCCGTATTTGTTATTTGCTCCTGTCCCTTTTGCGGTTAGTTGTGTCTTGACTTACACCGTGCCAGATTTATCGATGATGGCAAAAATGTTCTATGCCTCAGCCACTTATATTTTGATGACTCTGATGTATACAATTGTCAATATTCCCTACTGTGCTTTAGGTGGAGTGATTACCGCTGAGCCAGAACAACGGATTTCACTACAATCATACCGATTTGTGATTTCAACTGCAGGAGGGATGATCAGCACGGTGTTAATGTTGCCTCTTGTTAAATGGATTGGTGGTGATGATCAGGTTTGGGGGTATCAGGGCGCGATTATTGTGCTCTCTGTTGTTGCAACAATACTGTTTTTCATTTGTTTTGCTACAACTCATGAACGGATTGAAACCAAAGCTGATTCCGAACCGGGTACGGCTCGCCAGGACCTGGTGGATATTTTAAGAAATGATCAGTGGCGTGTTGTGGGGGTGTTAACCATTCTTAACATCATGGCAGTCGCGATTCGCGGTGGTTCAATGATGTATTACGTAACGTATATTCTGGGAAGACCTGAAATCTTCGCCTATTTTTTAGCCACGTATTCTGTAGGTAATATGTTCGGCAGTGCTTTGGCAAAACCACTCACCAAAAATTATTGCAAAGTGTACGTTTTTTTCTGGACCAATATTCTTCTAGCTGTAGTCAGTAGTCTTATGTTTTTTGTGCCAATGAGCGCAATGACTATCATGTTTATATTCATTTTGGTCATTGGCATATTGCATCAATTGGTTACTCCAATTCAGTGGGTAATGATGTCTGACACGGTCGATTATGGTGAATGGAAATATGGAAAACGCTTAACTGGTGTTAGTTTTGCAGGTACGTTATTTGTGCTTAAACTCGGACTTGCATTAGCCGGAGCAGTCATTGGCTGGTTATTGGCGTATACAGGCTATCAATCCGGCGCTGCGGTTCAAAATTCTACAGCAGCAACTTCCATTGTTATTTTATTTACTTTGTTGCCCGCTATTTGCTATCTGGTTAGTGGTTTCGTTGTGTCTAAATATTACGTTCTTACTGATGCAAAATTAATGACGATTATGTCCGAACTGGAAATGGGTAGTAAAAATAAACCGACAGATTTTGTTGCTCAACCTCCAGTTGATCATGATGTAATGATAGAGGGGAAATAGGATGAAAATTAGTGATGGAAACTGGCTAATTCAAAAAGGGTTAGACATTACCAATCCACTGCACATACATAGCTTTATATATGATAATGATCAACTCGTTGTGTACGTGTCTCCAAAAGACATGAATTATCGAGCTAATCAGTTGGATGCTCCGCTTTTTACTGTCACGTTTAGTTCGCCGCGAGAAGGTGTAATAGGTGTGCGGTATGAGCACTTTCTGGGTTTAAAACCAGTAGGCCCTAATTATCATCTTTATAAAGAAAGTGTAGCGTCACATTTTGAAGAAAACGATGAATACGGCGTTTTTGGTTCTGGTGACTTAACGGTAAAAATTTATCGCGATCTTTGGCATCTAGAGTTTTATTCTGGGGCAAAAAAATTAACCAGTAGTAGTCCGAAATCATCTGGGTACATTGAAGACAACAATCAAGATAAAAGGTTTATGTACGAGCGGCTAGATTTGGGGGTAGGTGAGTTAGTTTATGGTTTAGGTGAGCGGTTTACTTCTTTTCTTAAGAATGGCCAAACGGTCGATATTTGGAATAGAGATGGTGGAACCAGTACCGAACAAGCTTACAAAAACATACCATTTTATTTAACCAATCGCGGCTATGGTGTCTATGTAAATCATCCGGAAAAAGTCTCATTTGAAGTCGCTTCTGAAAAAGTGTCAAAAGTACAATTTAGCGTTGAAAATGAATCACTGGAATATTTTGTTATTGATGGTCCCACTCCCAAAAAGGTGTTAAGACGTTACACTTCGCTTACTGGCAAACCCGCATTACCTCCGGCATGGACATTTGGTTTGTGGTTAACGACCTCATTCACAACTGATTACGATGAACAAACAGTGAGTGGTTTTATTGAAGGAATGGCTCAACGTAATATTCCATTGCATGTTTTCCACTTTGATTGCTTCTGGATGAAACCATTTCAATGGTGTGATTTTGAATGGGACCCTAACACTTTTCCAGATCCTCACGGAATGCTGCAGCGGCTAAAAGGCAAAGGGCTAAAGATTTGCGTTTGGATTAACCCTTACATTGGACAAAAGTCTCCGCTGTTTCGTATTGGAATGGACAACGGGTATTTGTTAACCAAGCCTAACGGTTCTGTTTGGCAATGGGATAAGTGGCAGCCGGGTCTGGCAATCGTGGATTTTACTAATCCAGAGGCAGCACAATGGTATTGTACTCACCTTGAGCGCTTAATGGATATGGGGGTTGATTGCTTTAAGACGGATTTTGGTGAAAGAATTCCAACCGATGTAGTTTGGCATGATGGGGCTGACCCAGACAAAATGCACAATTATTATGCCTTTTTGTACAACAAGATAGTTTATCAATGTATTCAAAAGAAGCGTGGTGATGACGATGCAGTATTGTTTGCTCGATCTGCTGCAGTAGGAGCACAGCAATTCCCGGTACATTGGGGTGGGGACTGTTACGCCAATTATGAGTCCATGGCGGAAAGTCTACGTGGTGGATTATCGATCGGTTTATCGGGATTTGGCTTTTGGAGTCATGATATCGGGGGATTTGAAGATACTGCGCCCGCAGATGTCTACAAACGCTGGTGTGCGTTTGGGCTTCTTTCTAGCCATAGTCGATTACATGGTAGTAAATCCTACCGTGTTCCATGGTTATATGATGAAGAGGCCTGTGACGTTGTGCGTTACTTTACTCAACTTAAATGTCAACTTATGCCTTATCTCTATACGCAAGCCAAACAAACAGCGCAATTCGGTTATCCGTTAATGCGTGCGATGATGTTGGAATTTCCAGAGGATCCAACGTGTAGTTTTCTCGACCAACAGTACATGTTGGGTGACTCATTGTTAGTAGCTCCTGTTTTTTCAACTGATGGCAAGGTTCAATACTATTTACCCAAAGGAGAGTGGACCCATCTGTTAAACAAAACATCGCGCAAGGCGGGTTGGCATACAGAAGAATATGGTTTTATGAGTTTGCCGTTATTTGTGAGACAAAATACACTACTCGCAAAAGGCGCCTGCGATGATAAAACGGATTATGATTTTTGTCATAATGTTACAATTGAACTCTATGCCCTTCAGCAGAGCGCTCAAGCGCATTGCCAGTTAGTGGATAGGCATGGTAAGCCAAGATTTACTTTGGAGGCCATCCGAAACAGCAACGAGATTCACTTTGTCTCTTCTGGTGAATCGAATAATTACCGAGTAGCTTTGATTAATCAGGCTGTCGAAGCGGTAATTGACACAAAGGGATGCGACCTCGATGTAAGTGCTGGGTGTCTATACCTTATTCCTCGATACCAGAAATTCTCGGTAAAATTTAAGCAAAGGTAGAGGTCGTCAATAGCATGAATAAGGATAAAATCACGTAAGACAATATTGTCAATAAAACCACACATAAACCGGGCATACACTATGATATGGCAAAGAACTTAAGGTGTGTGTCCTGCTAAGCTCTAAGCTTCGAATATGGAAACATCAACTTTGAAATGAAATGGGTATTTGACACATTCATGGTTGAAATACCTCGAAGTGGCTACCATACTTTTTGCATCACGATGGATTGTGTAGGAGTGAAGTGTGTTTACGAAAACAAAATCGGTACGGGAAAGCTTGCCTAACCCATGTGTTCACAACTGTTGCCTAGATGATCACGATGTTTGTCTTGGCTGCCACCGAACTTACGATGAGATATTACATTGGCATGAGGCGTCTGTTAGTGAACAGCGTGAAATTTTGAAACACAGTGAAGAGCGAGCCGAACATTCGTTCTCTCAGCATCGTTTAACAAGGTAAGAGTATTCGAAAGTACAGAACTTCATGCTTAAGCATTATTAAATCATGGCTTTAGTAACAAATTAGAATAAAGAAGGTGCTAATTTGTCGTTGTGTAACAATAGGTTATTTGTTAGTTTGATTGGTATGAAAACGACGACTTCTAACACCCAATCCCTATTTTTCTGGTGGCGCTCTTAAACTGAGCGGCGCTGATGAAACTCGTTCTTACGCCGCCGGAAGGTAGCAAAGAGCGTTTATCCTCAATATCTCCCGGTGGCTTGCATTTTTGGAGATTAACCATGCAAAACACCGAATCAAAACAACCCCTTACTCGAATCCTTACTGGCGATAGGGCCACTGGTCCCTTGCATCTGGGGCACTATGTTGGTTCATTAAAGCAGCGTGTTGAGTTACAACATACTCATGACCAAACCGTATTAGTTGCTGATATGCAGGGGCTAACGGATAACGCCAACGATCCTAAAAAAGTCTCTGCCAATATCTTAAATGTGGTCGCCGATTATCTCGCAGTAGGCATTGATCCGAACTACACCACTATCTGTTTGCAATCACAATTGCCCGCGTTGGCTGAACTGACCATGTATTACAGTAATGTGGTTACGGTGTCACGCTTAGAGCGCAATCCTACTGTGAAGAGCGAAATTCAAAGCAAGGGATTTGGCCGTTCTATTCCGACCGGTTTTTTTACCTATCCCATCTCGCAAGCAGCCGATATTACCGCATTTCGTGCAACCTTAGTGCCGGTTGGGGATGACCAATTGCCGATGTTGGAACAAACTAACGAGATTGTGCGAAAAATGAATAGTTTAGCTGGTAAAGAGATTCTCGTTGAATGCCAAGCCATGCTCAGTAACGCCTCACGGTTACCTAGCACAGATGGTAAGAATAAGATGTCAAAATCATTAGGGAATGCAATCAACTTAGGGGCAACGGAAAAAGAGATCAAAGCGGCGGTCAAATCTATGTACACCGATCCTCATCACCTTCGTATTGAAGACCCTGGTAAGATTGAAGGCAATATCGTCTTTACCTACCTTGATGCATTTCACCCCGATAAAGCTTTGGTCGCAGGATTAAAAGAGCACTATCAAGCGGGTGGTTTGGGCGATGGTCAAACCAAAAAAGTGCTAGAAGAGTGCTTATTGGAGATGTTAGCTCCCATACGCGCCCGTCGCACGGAATTTCTGGCAGATAAAGGCCAACTTATTGATGTATTGCATAAAGGCAGTGCGGCTGCTCGCGAACGCACGCAAGAGGTTTTGCATGATGTGCGAGATGTGTTTGGTTTAAACCTGCTTTAGTATTGGCTACTTTTGATTGTGCGTGTTTTCTAGGTAGGTGTTATTTAATTGCTCAATCTTGGTATTTCGATATGGCACAATGCTGTGCCATATCGGCCATGGTTATCGTTTTCTCACTAAGGCTGTTTTTTGCTGCTCAAGGGCTATCTCTTCTTTCAGTGTTGCGATCAACTCTTTTAGTCCCTGTGGTACTTGCCTATGCCCTGGATAATAGAGATACATGGGAGAAGATGCTGGAGCCCAGTCGGGCAGTACCACTACTAATTCCCCTCGCTCTAAGTATTCTTGCGCAATAGACTCAAGGCAATAAGTCATGCCGACATCTTTAAGAGATAGTTCGAGAGAAAGACGTGTCTCATTCACGCAAATAGGGCTTGGTGCATCAATGTAACGCCATTCTTCACCTTGATTAAAATCCCATTTGAAAACATCGCCTTTGCCACAACGCAAGCGGATACAGGTGTGGTCAGGATGGAGAAAATCCTCTGGAGCATTAATTTTAGGGCGCTGAAAAAGATACTTGGGGGTTGCAACGATCACCCATTTGGAGGCATCACTTAACCGAGTTGCGACAAAATCTTCTGGTACAGTACCACCAAAGCGAATACCGGCATCAAATCCTTCCGCGACGATATCAACCATCTGATCGTTTACCGATACTTCTAGCTGCACGTCTGGATATTTGGCCAGAAAATGTGGGAGGTATTTACCCAAAATAAGCCGAGCGCTATCAGTGAGCACACTGATTTTGAGCTTGCCAAAAGGTTTATCTCGATAGCGATTAACATCATCTAAGGCTAAACCAATTTCTTTAAATCCTACATCGAGTCTGCGAGCCAGGTTGGCCCCTGCGTCGGTGGGAGCCACGGTACGGCTTGTGCGGTGGAGCAATTTTACCCCCAAGCGCGCTTCTAAATTCTTAATTGCGTGACTTAATGCTGAAGTGGTGATCCCCAGTTCATTTGCGGCTTGAGTAAAACTGCGTAACCGCTCTACAGCACAAAAAGCATTGAGATTGGAGAGATCGTTTTTAGAAAGTTTGTTCGTATAGCTATTCATCGCAAGAGTCGGTTGGTTGAGTAGAATTCATTAATAGTCTAAGAAATATGGCGGGAGAATTCATCCATTTATTTGCTAACAACCTCGTTTGATTAGGATGTTTTGCCCAATGATTAACCTAACTGTGTGTGGTTAATTATTATAAATTTTAGTTAGTTATCTTATTTTAAGCGAAAGGGGGAATACGTCTTTTAGTAAGGTTGAATTCAATTCAATGGGCCTTAAAAAAAAGGCGCAAGATAGCGAGAGTCGATCTTCGTATCATAGAGACTGAGTCAACGATGAAGATAAATGTCATTACCTCACGGATAAATAAGCCGGAAGTGGTGGCATTCTATTTTGCAACGCAGTCACGTTTTTATCCCACAACAAGGAGCGATCAATGAATCATCCAGCAATACGTCATGGAGCGAGTGCAGTCATTACCGGAGCTAGTGTTGGCATTGGGTTTGCTATTGCCGACCGTTTAGCGAAAGAAGGGATGAATCTCATCATATTGGACAATAACAAAGCGACGCTAGAACAGGCGAAACAGTATTTAATGCGACATTATCCAGACATCCAGTTACAAGCAATATGTGCTGATGTTGCCAGTCTGCAAGGACGTCGCGCGATCAGTGATGCAGTTGATGAGTTGGGAGAACTCGCGCTTTTGGTCAATAACGCTGGCATATTGGGAAACAACGTGAGCCGAGGGGCGGGACCTTGGCATGATACACAGCAATGGCGTCATATTATGGATGTTAACTTTTGGGCGGTACTGGAATTGCAAGCCATGTTAGTGCCTCGGTTGATTGAGCAAAATAGACCTGCTGCTGTCATTAATCTCGGTTCCAAAGAGGGCATTACCACACCGCCAGGAAATGCGGCTTATTCGGTTTCTAAAGCCGCCATTAAAGTGTTAACGGAACAATTAGCACATGAACTTCGTGAGAAGCAAGCGGGGCAGATTTCTGCTCATTTATTGATACCCGGTTACACATTCACCCCAATGAATTTTCCAAAGGTGGATTTCTCAGATCGCGATAGTGAGTTGTCAGCCAAGCCCGCAGCGCCTTGGAGTGTAGATCAGGTGGTAGAACGTTTACTCGAAGGGTTAAGTCGGCGGGAGTTCTATATTTTTTGTGAAGATAATGAAGTGACCAAAGAGCTTGATCAACGTCGAATGCAGTGGAGCGCAGACGACATGATTTTGGGGCGGCCTGCCTTATCGCGATGGCATCCAGATTATGTGGATGAATTTAAGAAATATATCCCTTAATCACTGCCTTTCATCATTTCCTGTCAAAATTTATTATTGAGAACCTCATTATGGTTAATTTGTCCAATGCAGCGCGACCAGTGCCGCCGCATGGTTTATGGGCTGCTTTTATTTCGTTAGGAATGGGTGGGTTTTTTATAGGAACGGGGGAGTTTGTTTCGATGAGCTTACTTCCCGATTTGGCAAACGCGATGAGTATCTCGGTACCCGCTGCGGGGGCTTACATTAGTGCCTATGCAATAGGTGTTATGGTGGGCGCGCCGCTCCTTGCCATCACAGCGGCACGCTGGCCCCGTAAAACTTTGTTAAATGTTTTACTGCTTATCTTTGCGGTGGGTTATGCCATGAGTGCGTTAGCGTGGAATCATGCCTCTTTGTTAGTGGCTAGGTTCATTGGCGGATTGCCACATGGTGCCTATTATGGTGTTGCTTGTTTAGTTGCTGCGTCGCTGGTGGATGAAAACAAGAAAGCACAAGCAGCAGGGTATGTAATGGCGGGCCTTGCTGTGGCCAATGTACTTGGTGTGCCTGCTGCCACTTGGATTGGACAGCACTTAGGGTGGCGAGCGGCATTTGGCGCGCTCACCCTTGGTGGCATTATTACAATAGTAATGCTGACCTTCTGTATTCCGGCACTCGCTGCAAATAATAATGCCACAGTCAAAAGTGAACTCTCTGGGCTAAAACGTCCGCTTTTATGGTTAACCTTGGTGACGGCTGCGATTGGGTTCGGTGGAATGTTTTCTGTCTATAGCTATATCACACCGACGTTAACGCAAGTTTCAGGATTTGAGCTAAGCGACGTTCCTCTGGTGCTTGCTTTATGGGGAATGGGGATGGTGTTTGGCAATGTGTTTGGCGGACGCATGGCTGATCGTAACCTTATTCAAGCCATTTTTATTATTATGGCGTGGAATGTGTTCAGTTTAGCACTGTTTGCTTTCGGCGCATCAAATAAACTTGTCGCACTGGTTGCGCTGTTTATGATTGGGTGTGGTTTTGCATTAGTGCCTGCACTTCAGGTAAGGTTAATGGATGTCGCAGGTCAAGCGCAAACGTTAGCAGCGGCATTGAATCACAGTGCATTTAATCTATCTAATGCTATTGGTGCGAGCCTTGGCGGTTGGTCCATCGCGTATGGTTGGGGATGGACATCGACGGGGTGGATTGGCTGTGCCTTAGCGCTTTTTGGCATCGCGTTAATGATGTTGTCCATTTTTTATCAGCGGTGGCGTATGGGCCGGGAACCTGAACATTTAGTTAAGCGCTGGGATCACTAGATCTCAGTTACCTCTTTTAGTAATAATTGATTTTCAATTAGTTAACTTTAATCACAACGATTCTCTGACCATGCAATGAAGACGGTTGGCACAAATAAGAGAAAGTACTATTTCATATTAATGACAAAGGAAACGATGTTATGACTCAGACACAAACACTCACCAAATTTTCTGACGGTAATTCGATTCCGCAAATTGGCCTAGGGGTATGGCAGGCGACACAAGAGCAAGCGGCTGCGTCGGTGTGTCATGCTCTAAAATCTGGCTATCGCCATATAGATACCGCCGCGATTTATCAAAACGAAGAAGGTGTAGGACAAGGTATTAAGCAGTCGGGAGTGGTGCGTAATGATATTTTTGTCACCACAAAAGTATGGAATGATGCGCAAGGTTATGAAGAGGCAACTGCCGCGTTAAACGCCAGTTTAGATAGATTGCAGTTAGACTATGTTGATCTGTTATTGATCCATTGGCCAACACCAAAGCAGGATCGCTTTGTCGATACTTGGCGTGCTTTTATCGATGCCCAAAAAGCGGGTAAAGTACGTTCAATTGGCGTCTCTAACTTCAATGCTGATCATTTGCAACGCTTGATTGATGAGACGAACGTTGCGCCCGTGATTAACCAAATTGAGCTGCACCCTTATTTACAACAAGCCGAGTTACGAGCTTTTCATCATGAGCACCATATTGTCACTCAAGCCTGGAGTCCATTGGGGCAGGGCGAAGTGCTTAATGATGCAGTCATTGGCGCTATTGCGAGTGTACATGGTAAAACTCCAGCGCAAATTATTATTCGTTGGCACATGCAACTGGGTAATGTGGCGATTCCAAAGTCCGTCACTCCATCGCGTATTGAGAGTAACTTTCAGGTCTTTGACTTTGAGCTCAGTAACCAAGAAATGGCGCAAATCGCACAACTGGATCAAGGCCGCCGGATGGGCCCCGACCCACTGACCTTTGGCTAATCTTAGACAAGATTACCTTCCAATATCCATAACAATAGGGCAGACCATCATGAGGATGGACTGCCCTTATTTTTTACCTTGTGATTAGCCAGATGATAGCTGAATAATTTTACTTAAATTTTGCCAACCCCAACTTAAGTTATCTTTGTGCAAGTTAAGTCAACGATGTACAGAATTTGTTCTTGGATTGGGCGTGAGGGCAAAAATGGCGTCAAGAGAGCGTAGGAGAAAGGTCAAGCTTTTTACCAAAAGCATAAGTTATCGTGGTGCTATCTTGTAGCGAGTAGAGGCGGATTCTGTGATTCGATAAACTGAGTATCAGCGTAAAGTGCAGGGCGCTTTACACCAATAGATTTCAATCAAACAGGTGATGTATGCGGCTTTACACACTCGACGTTATGAAAGCGATAGCCGCCTTTTTTGTAATTACATTGCATGTGGGGCTATTTAAAGAATTTAACCATTTTTATGGCGAGATCATCCGGTTGTCTGGTCGCTGGGCGGTGCCGTTTTTCTTTATGGTGACTGGCTTTTTTATCGGTTCTAAAGGGCTAGAAGACCGTCTCGGTGGTCAAGCATTGAAAATCGGTAAGATATTTCTGATTTCGTCACTTATGTATCTGCCATACATCTACATCAAACATGATTTCAGCGCGGATAAAATCAGCGAGCGTGTGATGTCTGATACCGTGATTATCTCCGGTATGTCATTTCATCTTTGGTATCTTTCTTCGCTTATGTTTGGTTTGGTAACTTTTAAGTTATTGATTCAACGCGTTTCGATGCGCACTATGTGGGCAGTTTCTGCCGGGATTGTGTGCGCCTATTTTGCGGTGGATCTGTTTCCTGATCTGACGCAAAACGAAAACTGGTTCCGCCATTTTATTTCATTACCATGCCTGTTTATTGGTTATGTAGTGAGTGGTATGGATCGAAACAAAATTCAGATGCCAGTGGTTTATACGGTGTTGACCATCAGTCTTATCGGCATTTACGGTTTACCGTATTTGTTGCAAGGTGACGATACTCGTTCGATCATCCTGCGCCAGTTTCCTATCTTTGTGATTCCATTTTGTATCGCACTGATGCTTATTGGGGTGAAATCACAAATGAACAATAATGTGATCGCTGACATAGGTCGTGATTATTCACTGCTAATTTATACGAGCCATCCTATCTGGATGTGGATTCTAAAAGAGTGGGTGTTACCTCATTCGTGGCAAACCGATATCGTAGTGGCGATGATTACTTTCGCAGTTGCAACGGTATTTGCTATCGCACTTAAATATTATTGGGCTAGGGCTTTCGGTCTTCTTAATGGCGATTTTGTACTGAGAAAAGCAATAAAAGCAGGTGCATAAAATACGATAGCTTGTATCAATATGGGCCTATCATGATTTTCCCATGAGCGTTATAGACTTTTTAACCTTATGAAAAACAGGTTATTTCCGAAGTCATAGTTTGCAATATGTGCACACATTTTGTGTCAGAAAAACATAATTACCCTCGTTACACTGTCGCCCGTTATCAGTGCATTACTGGTATGGGCTGGAGTGTTTTATTGATGATCATTACGGCGCTATTTACGTAGAAATCAATAGAAAACTTAGTAAGCCTGAGTGAATTAAACGAGGATGCTCTTATGTTAGAAACTCTGATCCTGTCGCGTATTCAATTTGCCGCCAACATCAGCTTCCACATTCTATTTCCCACTTTGACGATAGCGCTTGGGTGGTTGCTGGTATTTTACAAATGGCGCTTTAATCGTACAGGCGATTCTCTGTGGCTGACAGTTTATTACTTTTGGGTAAAGGTGTTTGCACTGACTTTTGCGTTAGGTGTGGTGTCCGGTATTACCATGAGTTTTCAGTTTGGAACCAATTGGCCTGGGTTTATGGAAAAAGTCGGTAATGTAGCTGGGCCTTTACTGGGTTATGAAGTGATGACTGCCTTTTTCATGGAAGCTACTTTCCTTGGTGTGATGTTATTTGGTCGGGGACGAGTTCCTGAATGGCTACATACCCTTGCCACAGTGCTGGTGGCGGTGGGGACGACCATCTCGGCATTCTGGATACTGGTTCTCAACAGTTGGATGCACACTCCGCAAGGGCATCAGTTAATTGACGGCGTCGTGCATGTGGTCAGTTGGTATGAGGTGATATTTAACCCATCATTGCCATATCGATTTGCCCATATGTTGCTGGCTTCTGCTTTAACTGCGTGTTTTGTTACCGCTGGTGTGTCTGCATACCAATTACTTAAGGACAAGGCTTTTAGTCCAGCGAAACGGGCGTTCAAAGTGGCTGTAACAGCCGCTGCTGTTCTAGCGCCGTTGCAAATGTTCGTTGGTGACTTGCATGGCCTCAACACCTTGGAGCATCAACCTGCGAAAATTGCGGCAATGGAAGGCGTGTGGGAAACCGAGAAGGGCGCGCCACTGCTGGTTTTTGCTCTACCAAATGAAGAGAAAAGAACGAATGATTGGGCGATTGAAATACCCAACTTAGCTAGCCTAATTTTGACTCATGATATCAATGGTGAGTTGCAAGGGTTAAATGAATTTGCACCGGACCATCCACCAGTTAAGCCACTGTTTTTTGGTTTTCGGATTATGGTTGGCGTCGGTGTGCTGATGTTACTGATGAGTTGGTTTGGCGCTTGGCGAGTTCATCGTACAGGTTACCTGTCGCCTTTGGTACTTAAAACCTTTGTCGTGATGACCTTTTCTGGCTGGGTTGCCACTCTTGCTGGCTGGTATGTTACCGAAGTAGGGCGTCAACCCTGGTTAGTCACAGGGGTGCTAAGAACCGCTGACGCCGTCACGCCCGTTGCTGGATCTTCGGTTGCTTTGTCGTTAGCGCTCTATCTCGTTACCTATGTCGCATTATTGTATGCCTATTTACGCACCATCTTCTATCTCGCACGCAAGGGCGTATCTGAAGAGGCAAAACTTGCAATTGTCCCACAGGAGAAACAGGCATGATGCATTATTTACCCGAAATCTACTTATTGTTGCTTGGCTTTACGGTATTTATGTATGCCGTGCTTGATGGCTATGATCTCGGTATAGGAATGTTACTGCCGATGCACAGTGAACCACAACGAGACCGAATGATTGCTTCAATTGGGCCCTTTTGGGATGCCAACGAAACATGGCTGGTATTGGCGGTAGGCATTTTGTTGATTGCTTTTCCTGCTGCCCATAGCCTAATTTTTACTGAACTGTATTTTCCTACCACCTTGATGTTAATCGGCTTAATTATGCGAGGCGTGTCGTTTGACTTTAGAGCAAAAGCGAAAGCAGATCACAAGGACAGCTGGGATAACTGTTTTAAATTGGGTTCGTTTATCGCAGCCAGCACGCAAGGCTACATGATGGGACGTTATGTATTGGGATTTGCCGATGGCGCAGCTGCTTATGCTTTCGCAATATTAAGTGCACTTTGTGTCACTGCTGCGTACATCTACATTGGCGGCACGTGGTTAGTATTAAAAACAGAAGGCCAACTTCAAGTAAAAGCAGCGCGCTGGTCGCGTAAAGCCGGGTATGTTGCTTTGTTTGGCATTATGGCGGTCAGTATTGCTAACCCTCTGGTAAGCACTCATGTCGCGGAACGTTGGTTTCAGTTTCCGGCAGTACTGATGTTAGCTCCGGTGCCTGTCATTGTGATTGGCTTAGTATTGGCTATCGATCGGTATTTAGTTCGAGTGCCAACGCGCGAAGATTTTGGTGCGCATTTGCCGTTTACTGGGGTTATTACTCTATTTGCCTTAAGTTTTTTTGGTTTAGCATACAGTTTCTTTCCTGAAGTGGTTCCGGGGAAGTTTACTGCGCAACAGGCTGCAAGTGCTCCAGAAACTTTGTTGATAACAGGGTTTGGTGTGATGGTCGTGATGCCTATGATTCTGATTTATACCTTTATTGTGTATCGAATCTTTAAAGGAAAAGCCTCAGAACTCAGCTATAAATAAATAGGGTATTCGCTCCTAGCGGCATTACCGGTATTTTACGTAGAATAACTATGTAGAAAATCAATGCCTTGTCTAAGAGCGAATGCATTCCTACTGAAACAGCTTTTTAAAATTACTTGGGTATATATTGTGACCAGGTGATTGATAGCCAGTGATAATGGGTTTATGGGGCGGACTGATTTTTCTTGAATCCTATCATCAATATAAATTCACTAAGACTTTTATTTATTGTGATTTGGGCGTATTTATATGGTTGAGATGACTAAATATATGTTAGTTATATTGTAAAATTATCTGACATGATAGCCAAATGAAAATGCTGTTATGAATTGTGAACATAAATTTTATGGATTCAGATAAATAGTGAATAATCGATGTATGCCGTATTTTTTATAACAATAAATTTAATTCTCCTCTTGAATAAATATATAGTCTTGGGGTTATCAAAAATCACTCAATACGAAGCATAAATTCATAATGCCAGTGATAATAGTTCTTCTTTACTTGATGTTAAGCCTCGTTCGTATCAAAAGGCATTATCAGTACCATACTTGGTATAGGATGGTGGCTTTATGGTGGGGTTGAGCGAGTTACTATTTATGATCTGTGTATACATATTGCTGTAAAAATAGCTGACATATTGTGTTAACTCTTGCTTTTATTAAATACATATTCACTTTTCTTGTTATCTTTACGTAGTTAATAAGTTGTTAAATAGAGTGATTGCTCACAGATATTGTTTCGCTATTAATAGATACTGACTCTTTGGGGACGTTGAAAATAGGGTGTGTTTAGATTATATCGAGATTAAATCATTATCTTATTGATTTTAAATTGATTAGTGATTGTATGAGTAAGTTATTTTTATTTAATCGTATGTATTGACATTTTTATAATTATCTATCCCCAATTCTTGGTATTTAAGTTTTATAATGTTTAACGTAACCTGTTATAGGTTATGACATGTATGAAGTGATTGGATAATTTCACTAGATACAGTTTAAATATAGGCTAGAAAAATGAGCGATTACAACGAATTTGATATTTTGCTAAATGCGCTGTCAGAACATGTTTTCGTTTTATCTGAAACAGGCCGATATGTGAATGCTTTTGGTGGTCAAGAAAATAGCCGTATCGAAGACAGCAAGGCTAATGTCGGTAAGACAATTAATGATGTTTTTCCGCAAAGACTTGCGAAGATTTACTTGTCATATATTCAAAGAACACTACAAGAGCAGTGTACCCAGAAAGTCATCTATCAATTCTCCAGAGAAGAAATGGGTGATAGTTATCCTGGATTACCAGGTACCGATGAAATTTGGTTCGAAGGAACAATAAAACCGCTTCCACTTATCATTAATAATGAACGCACTGTGCTGTGGACGGCAAAAAATATCACCGAGCAACGTTTGATCGAACAGCGTTTGAAAGTGCTTTCAGAGATTGATGAACTCACTTCCATCGCTAATCGTCGTACTATTGTTGAACGTATAGATTCTGCTATCAAAGAGTTTCAAGAGTTTGGTCGTATTTTTACTTTATTGATCTTTGATATCGATAAATTCAAGCGCATTAATGACACGTTCGGACATCCTGCTGGCGACCGTGTTATTCGACATGTTGCTAATATTGCACAAAGGGAATTGCGGTCCAGAGATTGTATAGGTCGGCTGGGCGGAGATGAATTTTTAGTGCTCTTGCGAGATACGGATATTGGTAATGCAGTTTCGGTGAGTGAGAAGTTACGCAAGTGTATCGCTCATACGACGTGCTCATTTCCAAACTTTGAGGTGTTGCTTACAATTAGTATCGGCCTAGCGGAAATCGGTGTGGGTGATCTAGAGGTGCACCATTTGATAACCCGTGCAGACCAAGCTCTGTATCATGCTAAAAAACACGGCCGCAATAAAACCTGTTGTTACGATGCCTCAATGGAAGAGGGAATGGATGAGCCTGCTAAAGCCAAACACTGGGTGATGTACAAGCAAGATAGCGATGATCCCATTCGTTAGCTTCAAGCATAAATGAGCAAAAATGAAAAAAAGCCCGCTGAATGATCAGCGGGCTTTTCAAAATGTGGCGGAGAGATAGGGATTTGAACCCTAGATACGCTATTAACGTATGCCGGTTTTCAAGACCGGTGCTTTCAACCACTCAGCCATCTCTCCGTGTGGCGGTCATATTAGGGGGGCTTGGATCGTTTGTAAAGCATAAAATAGGTATAAATGAATCGTTTGCTGCTATTGTGACCACTTCCAGATTTGACACTATTCTTACGCAAATTTTATCAAAAGCTAATATAACGCAAAGATATGCGTGCAATTACTCTAATTGACGTTAGGCTAATAAAATAATGTTTTATTGATAAGTCTATGAAAAGTATATAGAAAACACTGTTCAGAATACGCTTGTACGCCCGAAAGTATTTGATTCGTAGCGTGAAGTACTTCAAAATTAACGTGTTAGCATTTCTTCTTAGTAGAGAATGAGGTTTTGATGAAAGTCGCGGATCTTTTGAAGCATCGTGCTGAAAATCTAGTGAAGCACACTGAATTCAAGCAATGGATGTCTCCGGCAGTACGAGAGTACTGGGGGGAGTTCTTGAACAAAGCCAATAACCGCCAAATATTTGCTTGGATGAAGGAATTTAATCAACCAGCAAATGAAGAAGTGGCCGCACCAGAGCCGATCGTTTTATCGCCGGCAGCTCAGGCAGTGTATGAAGAGTTACTGCCGAAGATTGGTGAGGTTATTCATACTGGCGATTGGATAATGGTTGATCAGGAACGTATCAATCAGTTCGGCAAAGTCACGGAAGATATGCAGTGGATCCACACTAACCCTGAAAAGGCAGCGGAGCAGTCTCCTTTTAAGACAACCATCGCGCATGGTTTTTTAACTTTGGCATTGTTGCCAAAATTGACGGATAGTGTAGACCCTGAGCATTCCCTATTTCCTACCGCTAAAATGGTGGTGAATATTGGATTGAATTCAGTGCGATTCCCATACCCAGTAAAATCAGGTAGTCAGGTGAGAGCGGTTAGTACGCTTTCAAAAGTGACGCCGATAAAGAAAGGTTTGGAGATTGAGCGCGAAATAAAAGTAGAAATCGAAGGCGTGAGACGTCCTGGCTGTATTGTGATGTCCGTTATTCAACTTCACTTTTAATTACAATATGTTTGATAAAAAATAGGAGAGCCAAGGCCCTCCTATTTTTTTGTCTAAAAGTATTATTTTTGGGTCATTGGCACGTAGCCATAATCTTGTATTATTTTTTGGGCTTCAAGCGATTTAAGATAAGCGAGAAACGCTTTTACGCTAGCGGAATTTTTTTCAGGATAGTGCAAAATCAAAAAAGGTCGAGTTAACGGGTATTGACGGTCGGCGATAGTGTCGCTGGTGGCTTTAACATTATCAATGAGCAATGAGTTTACCGACATGTCTACCGAGCCGTAAGAAATAAAGCCGATAGCTTGTGGATTATGACTGACCAGTGTTTTCACCATCCCATTGCTGTTTGCAACGAGGGCATTGGGTGTCATGGTTGATACTAATTTGTCTTTGAATACTCGAGTTAAGCCAAGCAGAGTTTCAAAACTATAGCGGCTACCTGATGAGGCTTCACGTGTCACCACAGCAATCTGTTTATCTTGCCCCCCGACCTCTTTCCAATTGGTCAGCGTACCTTTATAAATATCAAATAACTGTTTTCGTGTTAACGCCTTCACCGGGTTATTGATGTTAATAACGACGGCAATACCATCAAGCGCTAAAGTGTTGATGGTTAAATTATCATCTTTCTCACCTTCAGTTAGATAGCGAGAGCTCATGGCAATATCAGAAATGCCTTTTTTGAGAAGCATGATTCCAGAGGTTGAATCTGTGCCATGAACAGCAATAAAGGTTTGTTTTTGTTGATTGTTATAGTGTTCAGCAAGAACGTCCATCACACGAGCGACTGACGTTGAACCTGAAACGTTGATTTCATCTGCGTGCGCAGAAAATGCGAGGGTAGAACAAGTAATAAGTGCAGCAAGAATCACTCGCAACATAAAATACTCCAAAATGGGATTAGCTAAGAATCAATAGTATATTTCGTTAAAATGACATATATGTGAAAACTATGTATTCCAGTCACCTCAAATGCAGGATACTAGGCTTAATTAATGAGGTCTGGTCAGTCCAATCACAACAGGAACGGTTATTTCCTATCAATGTTACTATAGGTCAAGATGACAGATTGTTGTGAAATTGGGTGGGTTTTCGTTAAATCGTTTATACTCATTTGCAACAGAGGTCGTTGAATATTGGATTTAATCCGACGATACTGCTTTATAAGTTATTGAGCGCATATGAGGTTTCGTCATGACGGTCGTGAACATGTTGCAACGTCAGATTGAAAGGCGAGCGGAGCTGATTTGTCAAAACCGTAATCAGAATTTGCCTGTCGATATGGGAAAATCAAGCTTTGAATCAATCGAGCAGGGAGTACATTTCCTACAGCACCATTGTAAATTGGATTCCTCTCGTTGTGAGTATATTAGTGCTGTCGCCAAGTTAGTTTGGGAGGACGATATTTGCCAGTGGGCTCTATACGTCCCTGCTGATGAAGAAGGTGAGGGTAAGTGGTTACCTTATCCTTATTTATCGAAAAGCTCTGATTTAACAGCCATGGTGCGAGAGGTAGAAAAAGACCCCAAATCGGTGTTTTGGCAGTAGTGAGTAAAAGCGTATTTTTGAAACCGATGCTAGCACTCTAATGACATAACAGCTATGAGCAAATTATTAACGGCATAAAAACAAAAAAGGCATTCTAACGAATGCCTTTTTATATTCGATATAGAGCTTAATTAAGTTCGATATAAAGCTTAATTAAGCGTCTTTAGCCTGTGGTTCCGTCGCTTCCACTGCAGGTGCTTCTGCTTTCTGTGGTGCTGCAAACACTTGCGTTGGTTTGGCAACGATGCTGCGGTTTTCTTGGTTTACTTCCGTCAACACGATTTCAAGTGTGTCACCTAATTGGTAAACCATCTCTTTATCAATAGAAATTGTACCGTTGTCGCCGTTACATTCGATGCGCTCTTTGCTATCGACAATCAGTGCTCCAGGAATAAAGGCCATTGCGCCATTTTCTAAAACACGTACGCGCATACCAGCACGGTTGATATCGAAGATTTCGCCAGTAAAGAGTGTCGCTTTTGCTGGCTCTTCCGCCAAGGTGCGGGCGTATAACCAATCGCCAACATTACGCTCCGCGATTTTGTGGTGTTTGCGGTGTAATGCGAGTTCTTCACCAACGGTTTCATCTGGAGTTTGTACTGGTTCTTTATCCAGAATCATCGCTTTAAGCATGCGGTGGTTGATCATATCACCGTATTTACGAATAGGTGATGTCCATGTAGCGTACACATCCAGACCCATAGCAAAGTGTGGTAGTGGTTGGTTACCAATCTCGCTGTAGCTTTGGTATTTACGAATACGGTTATCGAGGTAAGGTGTTTCTTGTTGACCCAACCAGCGACGTAACGTAGCAAAGCCTTCTACAGTGTTGAGTTCTTCTTCTGTTGTTACTGGCGCATCGTTGGCTACCATTAATTCAATCACTTCCGCCATTTTTTCTGGTTTGAAGCCAGCGTGAGTGTTGAATACGCCTGTTTGGAAGGCTTGGCGCAATGCTTTACCTGCACAGATATTGGCAGTAATCATTGATTCTTCCACTAAGCGGTTCGCGGTGCGGCGCATGTCAGCATGGATAGCAACAACGTCGTTATCTTCACTTAATTCAAAGCGGTAATCTGGACGGTCTGGGAATACAACAGCATGAGTTTCACGCCAGTTGGCACGTGCTTTAGAAAAATCACAAAGATCACGAACCACTTGAGCAATTTCATCGCTCGGAGTCCACTGGTCACTTGACCCGTTTTCTAACCAGTCTGAAACGTGGTCATAAACTAAGCGGGCATGTGACTGCATGTTAGCAGCAAAGAAGCGAATATCTTCGCCGATTACACCGTTTGCATCAACCGTCACGCTGCAGCATAGTGCCGGGCGAACTTCGCCTTCCATGAGTGAACATAGCTCATCAGCGAGATCACGTGGCAGCATTGGGATGTTACGACCTGGTAGGTAGATAGTGAATCCACGTTCACGAGCTACTTTATCCATAAAGTCTTCAGGCGTGATGTAGGCTGTTGGATCCGCAATTGCGATGGTTAAGCTAAAGCTACCGTCAGCATTTTTCTTCGCATATAGTGCATCATCCATGTCTTTGGTTGATTCACCATCAATTGTTACGAAAGGAACCGCCGTTAGGTCTTCGCGAACTAAATCTGAGTCGTCTTTCAACTCCCAGTTATCAATGCCATCTGGTTCTGAATTAGGCAGGTCATTTTCGGCCAGTGTTACCCACCAAGGCGCGATTTTGTCGTCAGCGTCGGTAATTTTCTTAGAAATCTCAACAAAAAAGCCATTGTCACCTTTAAGCGGATGGCGTGTTAAGTGAGCAACAACCCAATCGCCCTCTTTAAATTCTTCCGGATTCAGTCCCTTAGCAGTACGAGCTTTCAATGACTGCTTTTTCAATTGAGGGTGATCAGGTACAACGTTTAACTTGCCCTTGAATAATTTTATACGGCCGATAAAACGAGTTAAGGATGGCTCTAATAGTTCTTGAGGTTCTGCCACTTCACGTTCATTTTCGGTGCGAATAATAGCAACCACTTTGTCACCATGTAGGCATTTTTTCATGTATGGAGGCGGAATGAAAAAGCTAGTTTTGCTGTCTACTTCTAAAAAGCCAAAACCTTTATCTGTGGCTTTAATAGAACCTTCCTTTTTCGGTAGGTTTTCCTGAATCTGCTGTTTAAGCTGGGCAAGTAATGGGTTGTCTTGAAACATTATTTACTCTTAATTGTTGGTATTTATACCCTTGTTATGAAGTATGAACGCCAGTACGAACTGCATCATGCAGAGCAATTTCGTGAGCGTTGAGTGTTCACTCTTGGCATACATCACGCTTCGGACATAAAGCTATCCTGACTTCCTTACGATAACCGAGTAAGAAATATCAATAATGCCATTTGCGCTGGTTACACTACAAACGAGTGGCAATGTTGACCAAAGCACGCTGAGTCTGGTGTCAATGGTACTAGGTAATGGCATCAATGTATATCGCGAAGTCTAACTAACGAAGAGAACTAACGAGGACACTCATCTTTGGAAACAAAGAACTAACAAGGACACACAGCTTAAATGATTTTAGTGATTCACCTTATGGAGAGAGGAGCGCTAATTGGTGGGTTAATTGGGTTCGAACTGACTAAGAGACGAAAGATTCTGCAAAAATGGCATTCTCATTACTGTCATTGAATCGGAATAAAGGTATAGGTAAAAGTTGGCTTAGTTTATACCCAAGTAACCTCAAGATGCGGTTTCAGCGAGAAAGCATTCGCTCATAGGCAAGGCACCGATTTGAATACCTAGTGATTCTACGTAGAAAATCGGTAACGCAGCATAGGAGCGAATACAACTCGCCCGTTGGGAGCTCATCAACAAGCCCATTTCTGCGCCCAATGACGTTGAAAGGGAATGACCATTCCTTCCGTCATTGAGCTTGACCTGTGCTCGTTGATGAAGCTCTGAAGTCTGCATCTTGAGGTCATTTTGGTATATATTTTGGTATATATACGGAGGGAATTTAAGCAATGTGCAATGCGACCATTCTTTTCTTGTTCAGAACAGTTTTGGCGTGGTGTAAACGTGCTGTGGTTCCAACCCAAACACGTGGTTTTTTCTCTAGGTCAGTACACAGTGTTAAACAGTCAGTTTGGGTTAACGAGAGTCTTGTAAGTATATTGGGCTGTGAATCATGGATATAGCCAGGCTTATCTGGCCTTATTTGTCG
Organism: Vibrio tritonius; assembly: GCF_001547935.1. Lineage (NCBI taxonomy): Bacteria > Pseudomonadati > Pseudomonadota > Gammaproteobacteria > Vibrionales > Vibrionaceae > Vibrio > Vibrio tritonius. The sequence continues at coordinate 1,104,881 of NZ_AP014636.1, read as the reverse complement.
GCCAATCCAATCCACTAACTCAAGGTAGTCACTGAGCTGAAAAGGGATACCTTGCGCTTTATCATGATGCTCATAGCCCATGAAATTCGCGAGTGATGGTGTAGTGGTTTCTCCTTTCTCTAAACTCGTTAGTCTCGCTTTAATTGAGGTGAAGTCAGATTTTTCTGGTGTATCGACCATTTTGGCTCGAACTGGATTTAAGTCGACATACGCCATGGCTGCCAGCAAGGCTTTTTCATCGAGCAGTGCTTGTGATTTGAATCGACCTTCCCAAAAGCGCCCAGTACATTGATCTTCTTTATTAGCTTGAACGGCAATGTTGTAATTAAGCTCTCTCATAAACCAACTGAGGGAATAAAGTCGTTCTCGCCACTCGCTAATGAATTGATTGCACGCGTCTTTTTCCGACTCAGATTGAATATCCCCTGCTAACCAACGTTGAATAATCGGTGGCAGTTGGTGCTCCGCGTTCCAGCGTTCAACTACTTCTAAGTCTGAAAGGGCTAAAGCGCTCTCTTTATCAATACAAACAACGAGATGGTAATGATTACTCATTACGGCATAGGAGCAGATTTGAATCAGATAAACATCGGCAAGACTAAGAATTCGTTGCTCAATCCAATCTCTACGATGCTCATAAGATTTTCCAGTGAGGTTATCAACACCGCATAGATAGGAGCGACGCACACAGCGAGACACGCAGTGATAATAAGGCGTGATGTCGGGGCAAATTAGCTGTGAGCGAGCGGTAGTCATGAATTGTAGCCTCGGGAAAAATAGAAAGGTTTAGCGTGGCCATTTAGTGAAATGAGCAAAAGAGTGCGTTAGTGATTACTGGAGAGACTTCAAAGAATCACTGGAGATGTTATGCATGGTGTAAATCAAAATGTGAATTGAATAAAGGTGCGTGTCCTCCTTGATCAGTCATACAGGCTTATTGAGGGTGAGTGTCCCGTATACTTAAACAGTACTGAGCTCTCGGAAATGAATGTTTATTTGTGTACAGCGACTTAGATTTATCGACCTTGATTACATAAGTTATGTTCGGTCAGGCAAAGTGCAAAAGGTGGCATAAAATAAAAGTAATTCGCCTTCAGAGCCGAAATACCATAATGCCATCTATTCAAGCTAGGGAATGCAACGTCGTAACGTATTGTGAAGAGTGAGAGCCAATTTGAAGTTTTTGTCTATTATTCAGATTAGTACTGCTATTTTTGTTTTGTCTTTTTCAGTTTCAGCCATGGCCAAAAGTGAGAAGTTAGAGAAAGTAGGGGATGTAGGGCAATATGGTATTCCTTTAGTCGCTGGTGCCATTTCTCTTTACCATCTCGATGGAGAGGGACTGCTCGAATTAGGAGAAGGTGCTATTTGGACGGCTTTGTCGACACATATACTAAAAAGTACCGTTGATGCCACTCGCCCCGATGGAACCGATCATAGTTTCCCTTCAGCACATACGTCGAGTGCAGCGCAAGGTGCTGCCTATTTACAGTTTCGTTATGGTTATCAATATGGTATCCCAGCATTTATTGCCGCTGGGGTCGTTGGCTATTCTCGCATTGATGCCGATAGACATTATTGGCGAGATGTGGCTGCAGGATTTGCGCTTGGGACGGGAATCCAGTACCTAGTCTCTCAACAAGGTTGGTCTGTTACAGAATTAGCCATCGTTCCTTATATTGAGTCGAAAGGGGTTGGTGTTGCGGTCTCATTCCGCTACTGACAGCTTATCTAAACTCTGTTATCTAACTGAATAAAATCTTAATTTCGCATGCTTGAATATCTAGCATGGACAACTTGGATTTGGCTTTACTTTTTAATTCGGTGAGAATTATTTTTGTAAAAATAGATAATTATTAGGTGCTTATTAAGTTGGCGTCGTTAAAAATGTTTAAAAAGTAAGCTTTAGTATTTGAATGAACTTCTAATGGTTAAAAATCAAACTTTACATTCTTTGAAAACACAAAGCCCTCAGTGATTAAGTATAAAAAGAAATTTAGTGATCCATATCTAATTGCGCAAGAATAGGCTAAAATGCGATCTGACAATCTCAAGTAGAGTGCCGTGCAGTTTTATTTGCAAGAGAAACAGTAAAGCCCATTGAATTTATGGGGGTTTTTCTGGTTTTGTGTTCTTGTGCGAACGGTTTGTTCTACATGTTTCGATACATTCCGAACACAGTATCGGATAGGTGAAATGACGGTTAATGCTACTTAAAGATTGGATAAATTGGGGTGTGGCTTGAGTTGGCTAAACATAATGTACTAGCCAAGTAGAACAAGGGCTCTGAACTCGTTTAAGTCAGAGTTTTATCATACGTAAGAAAAAATTGTGATGAATTTCAATTTTTCCTAGCTTTTTTTATGTATTTAAGGAATAATCCGCTTCCCTAAGTTATGTCCCAAGTGGCTTGATGCGTTTTAATACTTATCCGCATCTGAACGGAATCAGCAAATTTTTGGATTGGTTGGAAATGGTAAAGCTCATGGGACCTTGGTTTTTTTTATTATTATGGGAATCCCATGCAAGATACTGTCATTCAATTTAGTGACTTAGCACTTAACAGTGCAATTCTATCAGCCCTCGATGAAATGGGCTTTGTGCAACCAACACCAATTCAAGCAGCGTCTATCCCTGTTCTGTTAGAAGGACGTGATGCGCTTGGTAAAGCGCAAACCGGTACAGGTAAAACAGCAGCGTTTTCTCTTCCACTGCTGAGCAAGTTAGAACTATCTCAACGTAAACCTCAAGCAATCGTTATGGCTCCAACTCGTGAGTTGGCTATTCAGGTTGCTGCTGAGATTAAGAATCTTGGTCAAAAGATCTCTGGCCTTAAAGTTCTTGAAATTTACGGTGGTGCATCGATCGTTGATCAGATGCGCGCCCTGAAATCTGGTGCCCATATTGTTGTTGGTACTCCAGGTCGTGTTAAAGACTTGATTACTCGTGAGCGTCTCCATCTAGACGAATGTCATACCTTCGTATTGGACGAAGCTGACGAAATGTTAAAAATGGGCTTTGTTGACGATGTTACTTGGATCATGGAGCAGGCTCCAGCAACAGCACAACGCGTGTTGTTCTCTGCAACTATGCCTCCAATGGTTAAAAACATTGTTGACCGTTACCTACGTGATCCAGCTCGTATCGACGTTGCAGGTTCTAACCAAACTGTTTCTAAAGTAGAACAGCAATTCTGGGTAGTGAAAGGTGTTGAAAAAGACGAAGCAATGTCTCGTCTTCTAGAAACTGAAGAAACTGATGCGTCAATCGTATTCGTTCGTACTCGTCAAGATACTGAACGTCTTGCTGATTGGTTAAGTGCACGTGGCTTTAAAGCAGCTGCACTTCACGGTGATATTCCTCAGTCTCTACGTGAACGTACTGTTGATCACATCAAACAAGGTGTTATCGACATTCTAGTAGCAACTGACGTAGTAGCACGTGGTCTTGATGTGCCACGTATTACACACGTATTTAACTACGATATTCCATTTGACGTAGAATCTTACATCCACCGTATTGGTCGTACTGGTCGTGCTGGACGTAAAGGTAAGGCGATCCTATTGGTTCGTACTAACCAAATCCGCATGCTACGCACTATTGAGCGCGTAACTCACTCTTCTATGGAAGAAATCCAGTTACCACACCGCGATAAAGTAGCAGAGTCTCGTTTGACTAAGCTTGCGAGCGATTTGGAAGCAGAAAAAGAACACAAAGCTCTAGATAAATTTGCTGAACTTGTAGAGAAAATTCAAGGTTCTCTAGAAATTGACGCAACAACTCTTGCCGCTATTCTGCTAAAACGCCAACAAGGTAAACGTCCATTGTTCTACGTTGGTGAAGACCCAATGATAGAAGCGATTGAACGTGATAAGAATCGTCGTCGTGAACGTCGTGAAAACGGTCGTGAAAACGGTCGTGATTTCGGTAACAACAACGCAGATTGGGAAACTTATCAGTTACAAGTTGGCCGTGAGCAAGGCGTACAAGTGAAAGACATTGTTGGTGCACTAGCAAACGAACTAGGCCTAACTAAAGGTTCTATTGGTGCAATCAAACTGGCTCAAGGTCATACTTTTGTACAGTTGCCAAAAACCATGTCTAACGATGTGACTAACAAACTACGTAAACTACGTATTCGCCAAAAAGAAGTTGACGCAGTTGTATGTGACTTCACTGATTTCCGCGAGCCTCGTGGTCGTCGTGATGGTGGTCGCCGCGATGGTGGTCGTCGTGACGGTGGTCGTCGTGATGGCGGTCGTCGTTTCAGCAGTGAAGGTAACTTCCGTGGTAACGGTGGTAACGGTGATAACAATGGCCGTGGTAACTACCGTGGTGAACGTCGTTTTGACCGTAACCGTAGTGGTGATGATCGCGGTAACTTCCGTGGTGAGCGTGGCCATGGTCGCCGTCAGCACAGCCAAGACGCATAATTAAAAGTGAAAGGCCCATGAATATCATGGGCCTTTTTGTATCTGGAATTTGGGTTTATCCCCCAATACGCTCAAGATGCAGAATTCAAAGCATCATCATCAAGCTAAGTCAGGCACAATTACGCAAGGAATGGTCATTCCCTTTCAACCTATCGGCTATATTTAATAACTTTTGATAATAATCGTTTTCTATTCGGATAATTACAGGTAAATTGTACCCTTGCTGATTAGGGTTATTTGCCAGTACTGATTTTAAAATGAGTTTTTGGGATTTATTATTCTCATAAGTTATCGGTTGCTTATAGAATGCACTAACAGCTTGATTAATTTCAGTCTGTCATGGATTTACTCGACTACAAGCTCTATTATGGGTGACATTGCGTGAGTAAGTCGCTCATGGATTCATGTGCTGAATAGACATCTATACTCATCGGAAAGAATAGATAAAAGAGGAATCGTAGAACGTGAAGTTACAGCAGTTAAAATATCTGAAAGCAGTTAAAGATAATAACCTTAACATATCCTCGGCCTCTGAATCTTTATATACCACTCAGCCAGGTGTTAGTAAGCAAATTTTGCTTTTCGAACAAGAGCTTGGCGTACGTGTTTTTGAACGTCACGGTAAACATTTACAGCGCATCACTGATATTGGCGAAAAGATTTTTGAAGAAGTAGAGAAAATGCTGCTTCTTGAAGAGAAGATCAAAGCCATTGCGGCAGAGTATGTTGATCCGGGCAAGGGAACGTTCAACATCTACACCACGCACACCATTGCGAGTTACTTACTTCCTAAGAGTGTAGCAACCTTTACAAAACGTTATCCAAGTGTCAATTTCAATTTATATCCGACTGTTCCTTCGGACACTCGTGGTGGCATCAGCAAAGGTCATACTGATTTCTCTATCGTGGCGCAAATTGTGGCACCGGATACTGACTTAATTGTTCTTCCTGCCTACTTATGGCGCATGGGAGCTGTGGTGCATAAAGATCATCCACTGGCGAAAATTGATAAGCCAACGATTCAGCAAATCGCAGAGCACCCTTTATTGAGTTACGAACCGGGTGCTACGGGTCGTGAATGTATTGATGATGCGATGCGTGAAGCGGGTTGCACACCTAAATACTTTATGAGTGCCATGGATGCTGACGTCATCAAACGTTATGTGAATCTCAATTTTGGTGTAGGTATCATTTCTAATTTGGCCGCGACTGATATTGCCAATACCAACATGAAATACATCAATCTTGACCACTTATTACAGCCATGCCAAGCGTGGATTTGTTTTAGTAAAGACGTTATTTTGCATAACTATATGTATGATTTCTTGGGATCATTTGCGCCGCATTTAACCAAACCATTGATGGAAGAAGTGTTGGCCAACAGTAACCCAACTAAGATTGATAACTTATTTAAGAACATCGAATTACCTGTGTACTAAGTCGAGTTCGCAACTTAAGTAAAACGGGCATCTTAGCCCGTTTTGTTATTGCTTGTTTTTTGTCTGCGCTTTCTGTTCTTGTTGATGCGCTAGGTAGCGATGTAAAAAGCGGGTATCAATGCCTTTGATTTGCATCTTCAATTCTAGCTTACGAATATGTGCGAGTGCGTCTCGGGTTTCTTGTGATTCTGGATCGCTTTGTGCCACTAAGTCACACAGCTCCAATACTTCTTTACGAGCGACAAGTTCTGGTGGTAAATACCCGGCATTTTTTAAGATTCGATACCCCATCCGAAGGTGTTCGGGAACTCCGTTATCATCATCCAAGATTAGCGCTTCTCCCTGTTTGGGCAGATCATCGAACTCGCCATTTTCTATCGCTTTAGCGATCCGTTGTTCGACTATTTGATCGATTAACAATGTCATAGGCTCAGGACCTAATGTAGGTTAGGGCCTCTAATGCTGCTTTGGCTGCGATTCGTTCACCATCCATCATGACTTTATCCGCATCAACATACATTCCAATACCTTCCTTTACATCTTGTTGATATAAAACAACATTATTTAGAATACACGCTGTTCTTATACCTCGCAAACGGCCAACGGTGAGTAGGGCTGAGGTTTCCATATCAGAGGCGATTGCCCCTTTTTTGCTCCATTTTTGACGGAGTTGCGCTTCGTCATCGTGATAAAAACTGTCATGAGAGCGTATTATGCCAAAGTGATAAGGTCGTTCTTGGGTCCGTAAGTAATTTTCGATTTGAAGTAATAGGCTAAAATCGGCGCAGGCTGGGTAGCTTGGTTCTACATAAGCCAGCGAACCGCCATCATCACGAATCGCTCCCTCTGCAACGATTAAATCTCCAAGGCCAACGTTTTTCTGTAACGCCCCTGCAGAGCCGACTCGGATAATTGACTTTGCGCCGCATTGGACCAGTTCTTCCAGTGCGATGATCATCGACGGCGCACCTATACCTGTACTGCAAATCGTGATTGGCTGGTTGCGATATTTACCTTGAAACAGACGAAACTCGCGGTTTTCCGCCACTGGTTTGGCTTCTTGCAGTAAGGACGCGATACGATTAACGCGATCGGGCTCACCGCACACAATCACTCGCTCTGACACTTGCGATTCATCAACGGTCAGATGAGGTTGAATACTCATACTTATAACTCCTTGGCAGTCGCCGCTTTTAGTTATTATGCAACTCGATTAACGCTCACCGCAACCTTTTCAAACTACTGATACTGTGAATGGCTAACTAAATGCGTTAATCCATGGGCAAACGCGGCACGCCAGCTGTAGAAGTCGTGCCCGCCGGGAAGTGTTGAGAACGCTACGTTGTAACCTTTTCTTTGCAGCAGTGAATAGAGGCGTTGGTTGGTATGTAAAATACTCCGAGGCGGTGGGGTGGTTTCAAACTGACCAGCATCGAGATACACCTTAATTTGGGGGTGTGGTTTTTGCGTAATCTTTTGGCTTAGCCATTCCAATGACTCTGGATTCGGTCCCCACCAAAATGAACCCGACTGACTCAATACGTTACCAAAAAGTTCGGGGTGTTCGTGAGCAATCGATAGAGCGGCTAGGCCACCAAAACTCGAACCAGCTAAGATGCGGTTTTCTGCCTTGGGACACAGTTGTTTTTGCTCACATAACCAAGGTATCAGCTCTTGTGCCACAAAATGAGTAAAAGCTTGGTTAGGGGGGAGCTCTTTCATTCTTTGGTTCATTGAGTTGTGATGAATGAACACCGCGCGCATTGGCGGTATTTCCCCTTGGGCGATTAGGTTGTCCAAAATGGTCGGAACGGGAATTTTATCTTGATATTCTAGCCCATCGAAGAGAAACAGTAGTGGGGCATCTGACGTGAGCTTGCTCGATGGCACAGGATGATAGATGTCGATGGTCCGCTGTTGGTCTAAGCCTTGGCTCATGAAGTTGTAACGTTCGACTCGTCCTCTGGGGACATTGCCTTGGCTTTGAGTTTCGGTCGCCAAATCCGCCTTATCGAGAACAACCGTGGAAGCATCACCCCAAGGGTCAACCAGTTCATGGTATGTTGAGTTGCTATTGAGGGGATCGGTTTGGGTAGTAGCGATAATCGCGCGGTGCTGCTCCATTGCATGTTGACCACTCAGTTGTGGTACGTTTGGTGCGAGACGATAAGACAGACGGGTGGTGTTGCTCACCTCGTAGGACTTATACCAAATATCTGTGCCTTGCAAATGCGTGAGGTAGGCATGGCCTTCATAAGGAGCACCAAGCAATCCCACATTGTTTTCCTCTGTGCCACGCCATAAAAAGGTAATCAAAGAACGATGGTTTTTTAATGGCTCAATAAGCGGTGTTCCATTTTTCTCGACGTGTTGCCAGAAACGTGTGATGGCCTGTTTATCACCGTTACTTAGCGCAGTTAGGGTATCAAAGAGGATTGGGCTTTGGACATCATGTTTTGGTGAGATCTTCTGGTTCGCTTTGAGGGGCATCTCGTTTAAATTAATCTCAATGTCGGCTTTTGATTGCTGACCATTGGTATAAATGATGAACTGTGCTTTGCCGTCCTCTTGCGGATACCAGTAGATATCAGCTTCATTTTGTCCAGGCTGCAAGAGCGATTTCGTTGGGTTGTTACCTAGGCGGATATAGGCACGGCTTAATGGTACGTTACTACGCAGTTGTCCACGATAGTAGTGGCCTGCTTGCGCTTCAACTTGGTAGACATATCGATTTTCAGTCTTGTTTACCTGAGTTAATTGCAGCATAGGCTTCTCTTTTCCCACCTGAGCAATTTTAGCATGATGAGCATGAGTGGCAGATGATGGATTGGCATAGGTCACAGTTGCTGCGGTACAACTCACTGCGGTTATTAATAATAATCGAGCTTGATGCATGAATAATCACTTATTGGGTTATCAATCACAAGCGAGTGTGATTATAGAATGAGAAACCGTAACGTAAATAGAGTTTTACGCTCATTTACGTTTAGGGTGATGTATCAAGGAAAAATGCCAAAGCCTTTGAATACCGTCAAAGATGTTGCTCTTTCAATGGTCTTGGCGTTACCGGAATCAGTTATCTAATGTTGCACCACCATCCACACGCAGATCATGCAAAGTGATGTGGTTTGCGGCATCGGACATTAAAAACAGTATGGTGTTGGCGATATCGTTTGGTTCTGCAATTTTATTGAGTGGAATACCCAGTCTAAAGGTACTGGCGTCACCGGCGATCACTTGTGGCTCACCATAGTGTTCATTCCACAATTGCATTTGCATGTCGGTGCGGGTGGAGCCTGGGCTAACGATGTTGCAGCGAATTCCCGTTGAGGCGAGTTCCATCCCCATGCACTTCACCATCATATGTAAAGCAGCTTTCGAGGCAGCATAAGCGCCCATGTTGGCTCGCGGTGTATTGGCCGCATTGGAACCCACGATCACCATGTTGCCCGTCCCTTGCTGTTTCATGCGTTGTCCTACGGTTTGCATCAGCGCGACCTGACCAAAAACGTTAACATCAAAGGTGTGAGCTAATTGCTCCATTGGCATCGTCAAAATTGGTTGCAAATGCAAAATACCAGCGCAGCTAACCAAATGATCAACCGGACCAAATTGGTCGATTAAACCTTCAACTGTGCTCGGAATGTCTTTAAGGTCAGTTAAATCAAGGCTACTGAGAAAGAGCTGTTGTGGGTAGGCTTCTTTTAATTCACGACAGTGAGTTTCTAAAGCATCCATCTGATAATCGGTTGCGATCACTTTGTATCCGCTTTCGAGAAGCCGAGTTAAGGTCGCAAAACCAATGCCTCGGGAAGCGCCAGTTAGCAGTACGGTGTTCTGAGTGTGTTGAGCGTTCATAATCTGCCCTTTATTGTTGTTAAATTCATTAATATTTGTGATCTGTGTCCATGGATATCACCGCTCGCTAAAATACTAATGATAATTGTTAGCATTTGCACTCATATTCGGTTAGGCTCTCCATCATTCGAGACATCTCTCCCAAAACAGGTTAATAGTTAAGAAGGAATCTGTGATGAAGCGTGAAGTCATTGGCTATAGCCAAATGCAAGATATTACTTCAAATCAAGAACTTGATAGTATGCCTTTCTTTTTCTCATCCCCAACTTGTACCTTTGTTGGTCAGGGGATTGAGAGTGAATTTAATCAAGCTATCCCGTTCAAAAATCTTGCGGCGCAAGCCAGCGCTCTACTTGAACAAGCGAAAGAGAATCCCTCTGATAACCCCATCTTATTTGGCATCATTCCATTTAATGAAGAGCATCCAACGCGATTGATGATTCCGAAGCAGCTTTCTGTTTCAAGCAGCACTCGTGGTCAGATTCAAATCAGTGAAGCGAGCTCCGCCGGACATGTTATTTCTGGACCGACAGGTGAGAAGTACAAACAAGGTGTTGTGGATGCAATCGAATTATTCGCTACAACTGAGCTTTCCAAAGTTGTTCTCTCGCGTGCGATTGAAGTCGCGACAGATGAAGATATCGATCATTCTGCGTTGCTACACAACCTGCTAATGAGTAACCCCAAAGGTTACACCTTCTCTGCAAAGTTGAGTGAAGGCCAACGCTTAATGGGCGCAAGCCCTGAGCTTTTGGTACGTAAACGTGGTTCCCATTTGGAATCGAACCCATTGGCTGGATCAAGACCCCGCAGTGCAGACGACACCGTGAATCAAGAGCACACTCTGTCGCTGCTTAATAGCGCGAAAGATCTGCATGAGCACAGCTTAGTCGTACAAGAAGTGGAACGGGTGTTGAGCCAATATTGCCGTAATTTATACACCCCAATGATTCCATCGGTAATCGAAACCAAAACCATGCTGCACCTGTCAACCTTATTGGAAGGTGAGGTAGATGACACGAATGTGAGCGCGCTGCAAGTAGCTGCAGATTTGCACCCAACCCCTGCTGTATGCGGCTATCCGCGTCAACGTGCCTACGATGCGATTCGTCAATTAGAGTCATTTGAACGCGGCTATTTTACTGGCATGGTGGGGTGGTGTGACGCTCGTGGTAATGGTGAATGGGTGATAACTATTCGTTGTGCAGAAGTGCAAAAACGTTCGATGAAAGTCTTCGCTGGCGCAGGGATTGTTGATCAATCTGAGCCAGAAAGCGAACTGGATGAAACCGGCGCGAAGATGAGCACTTTCCTGTCCGCGGCAGGTATCGATCTTAAAGATAAGTTAATGGCTTAAGGAACTCAAAAATGGAAGAGTTAGAATTTACTCCATGGCCCGAAGCGTTAGCCAAACGGTATCGTGAGCTTGGGTTATGGCAAGGAAAAACCTTTTACGATTATCTGTGCGATAGCGTACGTCGTTTCCCTCATAATACGGCGATTATTTGCGACGATCGTGAATACACTTATCTCCAAATGCAACAAGAGATTGGCCGTCTAGCAGCGGGTTTTACGCAACTAGGGCTGACGGAAGGTGATAACGTTGTATTGCAAATGACCAATCATGAAGCATTTTACTTCTGCTATTTTGCTTTGATTCAAAAGGGCATTCGCCCGGTAATGGCACTTCCTGCGCATCGCAAAAACGAGATTACCTATTTCTGTCAGCATGCCAATGCTAAGGCGTACATCATCGATGGCGAAGACCCGATGTTTGATTACACCGAGCTGGCTCAGCAAGTGGCACAAGAGTGTCCACAACTAAAGCATGTGATTGTGAAAGGTGGGCATGATTCTGTCGATGGCCGCTTTGTGTCGTTGAAATCGTGCCGCTTACTGCCTGATTTTGAGCAAAATGCCTCACCAGACAAGGTGGCGTTTTTTCAACTTTCTGGCGGTACGACCGGAGTGCCAAAGATGATTCCGCGTACCCACGACGATTACGCCTACAGCGTGGTTGGCAGTAATGAGATTTGTGAAATCGACGAAAATACACGTTTCCTTTGTGTATTACCTGTCGCGCATAACTACGTATTAAGTTCCCCTGGTTCTCTTGGTATCTTCTGGGCTGGTGGCACCGTGATTATTGGCGATGACCCTTCAGCCGATGCCGCATTTGAATTGATTGAAGAACATGAAGTTGACTTTGTCGCATTGGTTCCGCCAGTTGCTTTGGTGTGGATGGAAGCGGTGCAAGACGGTGACTATGACCTGTCGAGCCTGAAAGTGATTCAAGTCGGCGGTGCCAAATTTAGCGAAACGGCAGCGAAGCGTTTGCCTGCGCTATTTGACTGCCAACTGCAGCAAGTGTTTGGTATGGCAGAAGGTTTAGTGAACTATACCCGCTTAGATGATCCGCTCGAGATGATCACCCAAACCCAAGGTCGCCCAATTTCTGCTTATGACGAAGTGAAAATCGTGGATGAGCAGGGCCAAGAAGTGGCGCGTGGTGAAGAGGGCTTTTTAACCGTTCAAGGTCCGTACACCATCCGTGGCTACTACAAATCGGTTTATAACAATGAGCGTTCTTTTACTCCTGAAGGCTTTTACCGCACCGGTGATATTGTGCGTATGACCCCAGAGGGTAACTTGATTGTTACTGGGCGCGATAAAGATCAGATCAACCGTGGTGGTGAAAAAATCGCGGCAGAAGAGATTGAAAACCAACTGCTAAGACACCCAATGGTGCACGATGCGGCGTTAATTGCTGTACCGGATGAATACCTAGGTGAACGAAGCTGCGCGGTGATCGTCGTTCACCCGGGCAGTGATATCCGCCCAGTAGAATTTAAACAATTCTTGCGTGATTGCGGTTTAGCCGATTTTAAAATTCCCGATTTTGTTCACTTTGTTGAACAACTACCCAAAACACCGGTTGGCAAAATAGATAAGAAACACCTGCGCCAACAGTTTGCTCAACAAACGACCACCGCTTAGGAGATATTATGGCGATTCCAAAACTGAACTCATACTCACTCGATAACCTGATGCTGGGTGTGACCAATAAAGTCGATTGGGCGGTCGATCCAAGTCGTGCAGTGCTGTTAGTGCATGATATGCAGCAATATTTCTTGGATTTCTACGCAGATGATCAGTTGAAATCAACCTTGATCTCTCGTGTTAAAACCTTAAAAGCAGCGTGTAAAGCGCAAGGTATTCCCGTGGTGTATACCGCACAGCCGGGTGACCAAGACCCAGCGGATCGCGCCCTGCTGACGGATTTTTGGGGCACAGGCTTAAAAGCCGATGAATCCATCACGCGTATCGTGCCTGAATTGGCGCCAGAGAGTGATGATATTGTTTATACCAAATGGCGTTACAGCGCGTTTAAACGTTCTGACCTGCTCAACATGATGCAAGAGAGTGGTCGTGACCAGCTTATTATTTGTGGTGTGTATGCGCATATCGGTTGCATGTTAACCGCTGCAGATGCCTTTATGTATGACATCCAAGCATTTTTCGTCTCCGATGCGCTGGGGGATTTCTCTCGGGAAGAGCACATCCATGCTCTAAATTATGTATCAAAACGCTGTGGTTACGTGACCACCCACGCTGCGCTTTTAGACACATTACAAGTGAATGAGGCAGAGTTCGCCGACGCTTAATTTTTTAAATCTTCTCAATTGGTAATTGGCCAATGACTTTTATCGGTGTATGCCAGACTAGGCAGCTTGCAGGGGTGACTCTTTATCTACGCGGTTTCCATCGCCATGAGTTTCAAGAACCTCGAGATACCGCGCAGATGACACTGCCGGATTCACTTCGCAACGCTGCATTAAAACGTAAAGCGGAATTTGTCGCTGGAAGAGTGGTGGCAAACGATGCATTGCGTATGTTGGGATACACCGATTTTTCTATTGCGATTGGACCACATCGTTCCCCCTGTTGGCCTGAGAACGTTGTTGGCTCCATTTCCCACTGCGATGAGATGGCTGTCGCCGTTGCCGAGGGTAACGAACGATGGGCAGGTATTGGTGTCGATGTTCAAGAGTTATTGATGCAAGACGATCTTGATGCGGTGCTTGGTGTGATTGCTATAGGGCAAGAGCATGCATTGCTCGCGGCACTGCAGTTGTCCCTTGCTCAGCAGCTAACTCTGATTTTTTCTGCCAAAGAGAGCTTATTTAAAGCGCTCTATCCCCATGTAAAACGTTATCTCGATTTTTCTGATGCCACATTGGTTTGCGCAAGTCAAAGCCAGCTCACTTTTCGCCTTTCTAACGCTCTGACTAATGAGCTGGGATGGGCGACCTGCTGCTGCGACTATCTGTGGAACTCTCTTCATGTCATTACGCTTGTGACACTGCCTCGCGCAGGTTACCGCTCGCAATGACCCCCAATTTTTAGGAACCGCCATGAAAGATCACTATATCAATCCGTTTGATGACGATAAGCATTCATTTTTAGTGTTGCTCAACACACTAAAGCAATACAGCTTATGGCCCCAGTTTGCGCCGGTGCCATCAGGCTGGGAAGTGGTGTTTGGACCTTGTGCAAAAACAGAGTGCTGTGAATACATTGAAAAGCACTGGGTCGACATTCGCCAGCCATTGCCATCAAAGGAATCATAAGGAAGAAACACGTGATGTCTCAAATGATTAATTCAATCGATACTTGCTCTGGCCTGAGTGATGCTGAGCGAGTGTTGTATTCTATTGTGTCAGAACTTCTAAATACCGATAGCATCAGCATCGATGACGACTTTTTCGCTCTAGGTGGCGATAGCATTACCGCGATGGCCCTGTCGACTAAAATGCGCAAACAAGGTTACGTGCTTAAAGCGAAAGACATTTTTGTGTGCAAAGTGCTTCGTGATATAGCAGCAAAAGCCAAAGTAAAAGGTGAGAAAAAAGCGCGCAAGGCAAGCCATGAACAGTCAGAGCAAGCGGCTCAAGCGCCTGACGTCAATGGCCGCTATGAAAAAACGCACCTAGCGAATCAATCCTACCTCTCTCAGGAACAGTGGCAACAATGTGAAGCGCGATTTGGCAAAGTTAGCCAAGTTCTTCCGGCATTGCCTTTGCAGCAAGGCCTTTATTTCCAATCATTGCTGGCGCAAGCAGGTTGCAACTACAACGCCATATCAATCATGACTTTTTCGGGCGCATTTGAGCGCCAGCGTTTGCAAAACAGTTTAGATAACGTGGTTAAAACCTATCCGCAATTGTGGACTCGTTTTGATGCGCGTCTTACCGGACAACTCATGCAAATATTGGTGAGTGTCCCTGATCAAAGTGATGCGTTGTGGCCAATTGAAGAGGTGGATTTACATCACTTATCTCATGATGAGCAACAAAAGCAGTTGGCACTCATTGAACAACAAGAAATTGACCGCCGCTATGACCTGATGGATCCGACGTTGCCCTTGCTGTACTGCAAAGTAGTGCATCATGGTGATGGGCTACATACTGTGTATCTTTCTGAGCACCATTTGATCGTGGATGGCTGGTCAACTCCGCTCATGCTCAACACCCTATTGCACAGTTATGCCACAGGAGAATGTGCGTTTGTCAGTGATAGCACTCCTTACGCGGACTTAGTGGAACAGCTTCTTGCTCGTGATAAAGCGCCGGCAAAAGCGCTTTGGCAAGAGTTATTACAAGGTTCGACTCCCACACTGGCTTACGATGGCGATGTTGAGCGTCACGATATCGACGAAGTGAATCTCACATTAAGCCGCGAAAAAAGCCAACAGGTTTACCAACTATGTCGTAAGCAGGGCATCACCATCAACACGCTAATGCAGGGGGTATGGGCACTGATTCTCGGCTCTATCACCGGGCGTGAAGATGTGATCTTTGGTACGCCTATTTCTGGCCGATTTGCTGAAGTGACGGATATCGAAAACCATGTTGGGTTGCTAACCAATACCATTCCAGTGCGTGCTAAGCTGCGTCCAGATCAAACACTGTTTAGCCAACTTATCGCCATGCAGCAGGCTCAAATTGGTGTGTTGGAAAACGATGTGTTAGGACTGAGTGAAATCCAACAATTAGTGGGTGGGGAAAGCCTGTTCGATACTATGCTGTCGGTTGAAAATTTCCCTAAAGAAGCGCAATGGCTTGGGGAAACTTACCATGCTTGGCGTCTTAAGCGGATTAAAAATCGCGGTTATACCCATTTCCCCATGACAGTGTTTGTTGTTCCTGGCGATGAGCTGCAAATTATGGTGGCTTATCGTAACAGTAAATACGCGCCACAACGAATTGCAGGTCAAGTGGAATGGCTAATTGACCAGTTGCTAAGTCATCCAGAAGCTTTAGTGCGTGATCTCTCTTTGCAAACCGAAGCCGACCGAGCTCTGCTAACACAAATAAACCAAACCGAAGTCGTATTACCTCAAACCACGTTACGCGCCTTGATGCGTGAAAAAGCGCAACAAACGCCTCAAGCATCTGCCTTGATGGATGTGGATCATCAGTTTACGTATCAAGAGATGCGCGCGCGGGTGCAAGGTTTGACCAATCAACTGATAACCCATCGTGTGCAAAAAGGCGATATCGTGGCTATTGCTTTGCCGCGCAGTGTCAAACTGAGCTTAGCGATTAACGCGGTGATTGAAGCCGGGGCAATTTATCTGCCTTTGGATGTGAGTTACCCAAGTGAACGTTTAAGTTACATGGTGAATGATGCGAAGCCGAGTTTGGTGATCACCACGTCAGAATATCAATCTGAGTTTAGTGATCTTGCGCCGGTGTTGCTGTTGGATAGCTTACCAGAGGAAAGTCAGTCTCTTATCGAAAATCGTCCATTGGATACCCAAGATGGCGCCTACATTATTTATACCTCTGGCTCGACTGGCAACCCGAAAGGCGTGTTGGTTTCCCATGGCGCGATCGTTAACCGTTTAGCGTGGATGCAAGCCGAGTATCAGTTAAATGCTAGCGATGTGGTATTGCAAAAAACACCTTGCAGTTTCGATGTCTCAGTGTGGGAGTTTTTCTGGGCACTGATTGAAGGGGCGAGTTTGATGATGGCGCCACCGGAAGTGCATAAAGACCCCGATGCGTTACTGCATTTGATGGAAGATTACCATATCACCACGGTGCACTTTGTACCGTCGATGTTGGCGGCATTTATTGCTTATGTTGATTCTCAAGTCGATACAAACGATCAAGTCGCTTCCAGTTTACGTCGCGTATTCTGTAGTGGTGAAGCGCTGACTAAAGAGCTTGCGCGTTTATATCAACACCATATTGATGCGCCGTTACACAATTTATATGGCCCGACAGAAGCGGCAGTTGATGTCACTTATTGTCCAGCATTTGGCCCTGAACTTGATGAAGGACTAAGCGGCGGCGTGCCGATCGGTTTACCTGTGTGGAACACAGAGCTGCGTATTTTAGATAGTTTCTTACGTGAAGTGCCTATTGGAGTGCCAGGGGAACTTTATCTGACAGGGGCGCAGCTGGCAGAGGGGTATCTTAATCGCAGCGCATTAACTGCAGACCGATTCGTCGCAGACCCTTATGGTCCTGCGGGCAGTCGTATGTATCGCACTGGTGATGTGGTGCGTTGGTTACCTTCGGGCAAAGTGGACTATTTAGGCCGCAGTGATGACCAACTTAAAATTCGCGGTCAACGTATTGAGTTAGGCGAGATTGAAGCGTGCCTGCAAGAGCTGGAAGGGGTTCACCAAGCGATTGTGTGCGCGAAAAACTTACCGTCACAAACCGGTGTGGCAGGAGCCGATAACCGCCAATTGATCGGTTATGTACTGGCCAGTGATAAGAGTGATTCGCTCGATACACCATTACTTGATACACAACTGCTGCGCAGTCAAATGCAAGAGCGTTTGCCGGCGCATATGGTGCCAATGGCGATCATGGTTCTAAATGAGTTCCCATTAAGCGCTAACGGCAAATTGGACCGCAAAGCGTTGCCATTACCAACGTTGCAAACTAGCCATAAAGGGCGTGCGCCGCAAAGTGACAACGAGAAAATCGTTGCCCAGCTATTTTGTGAGTTATTGCAAGTCAGTGAAGTGACTGTCCAAGATGACTTTTTCTCACTGGGGGGACACTCTTTACTTTGTATGCGACTAGCTGCCGACATTCATGAAAAAACCGGCCAAACGCTATCGGTAGGGCAAGTGATCATCAATCCAACGGTGGAAGCCCTTGCACAATGTTTGGATGAAGGCACTGATGGAAGTTCTATGGTGGGGCTGGAAAAAGTATTGCCGATTCGCCGTGGCGAAGGCGTACCATTAGTGTGCATCAACCCAGCATCAGGCTTCTCTTGGCTTTATACTGGATTGCTTCGATACCTAGGTGGCGACTATCCGATCATTGGTTTGCAATCACCCCGTGAAGGTGGCGCTATCGCGACGGCAAACACCATGGATGCAGCCTGTGATATGTATTACGAGGAGCTGAAAAAAGTGCAGCCGCATGGTCCATATCATCTAGCTGGGTATTCGTTTGGCGGCAACGTCGCTCACACGCTGGCAGCACGCCTGCAACAAGAAGGGGAAGAGGTCGCATTTGTTGGTCTTTTCGATACCTATCCAACCGAATGCCAAGATTGGGACGTTGCAATGAACCAAGAAGTGGCAGAAAAAGAGAAAGCCGCTTTTCTTGACGAGAAAAACGGTGGCGAAGCAATAGAAATGGGCGCAGCGCAACAAGCCATGTTGGCGGATGTGGATGCCAACTACGGTTATGCCGTGGGGCTAATGGCCACAGCGAAAACCCGTTACTACGCTGGTCGATTGCATCTGTTTGTTGCCGACCAAACCTTCCCTGATTTTGATATTGAGGAGGTGTGGTCTAAATACGCAGCCGATCTAACTCAGCTACATATTGATACACGCCACCAAGATATATTAGAGCCGGAAACCCTAAAGCGAGTAGGACCGTTATTGGATCAAGTGATCCGCCGCGATACCCAGCTCATCAAAGCATAATTGAATTCATTTATCAAAACGCCTTTAGTCGCAATGACTAAAGGCGGCTTAATAAGACGTTATTATGAAAAAACCTTCTTTCCTCGTTGATTTTACTCTGCTCAAAGAGAACCGTGATTTTCGCATGGTGTTCATTGCCCGTTTGGTGTCAGTATTGGCATTAGGGCTGATGATGGTCGCCGTCCCGATTCAAGTGCATGACATGACCAACTCGACCCTAGCGGTGGGGGGCATTATGGCACTGGACGGTGGTGGTATGTTTATTGGCCTACTTTTAGGGGGCGTACTTGCCGACCGTTATGAACGTAAGCAACTGATCCTGTTTGCTCGCGGTATTTGTGGTGTCGGGTTTATTGCCATGGCGATGAACAGCATGCTGCCAGACCCATCTTTGTGGGTGCTTTACTTCCTTTCACTTTGGAATGGCTTTTTTGCTGCCATTGGTGTCACAGCGTTAATGGCCTGCATGCAAGTGATAGTCGGCAGGGAAAACATTCCCCAAGCCGCGGCACTGAGTATGCTGACCGTTCGTGCGGGCATGGTACTTTCGCCAGCCATTGGTGGGTTGATTATCGCCTGGGGTGAAGTGAGTTGGAACTATAGTTTGGCGGCACTTGGCACCTTTTTGACCTTGTTACCGCTACTGCGTTTGCCGAGCATGAAAGCGGAAGGGACAAAAGGAGAAACACCACTCACCTCACTGAAGGTTGGGGTGAAGTTTCTTTTCCAACATCGCTTGGTGGGCAGTGTGGTGGCATTAGGTACACTAGAAACCCTCGCTACCGCAGTGAAAGTGATGTTTCCTGTCTTGGCGATTGATGTGTTTGGTGGCACAGCGGCAGAAGCTGGGTTACTGTATGCGGCGATGCCGTTGGGGGCGATGTTAGGTGCGCTGACCTCCGGTTGGGTGAATCAATCCCCTAAACCGGGACTGATTATGGTGTGGAGCACACTCGGTATTTTTGTCAGCATTGCTGCCATTGGGGTGGTTACACATTATGTGCTGCTATTAGTGGTGCTGGTGGTGTTTGGTTATCTCGGTTCATTAACCAAAATTATTCAGTACTCTTTGGTGCAAGGACATACCCCAAATCATTTGATGGGGCGGGTGAGCAGTTTATGGACAGCACAAGATGTGTCTGGCCACTCAATTGGTGCACTGGGTTTAGGCGCTTTAGGTAACATTATGGCTCCGGGCGTGTCGATTCTGGCGTTTGGCTTAGGGGCACTTGGCATTGGCTCGGTTATGGCACTTGGTTTTCGTCAATTACGTGGTGCGCAATTAAGCGATCCACAATTAATGAAAGCGCCACAGCAGGCATAATTGTCAAACCCGGTATTTAGTGGTTTCTTCCCTTTCGAGAAGAGGGTAAACTGCGCGCAAAGTAATACTGAGAGTGACTTATGACGGATATGGATCAGCAAGAGTTTGTGGCTGAAGACGAAATTGAAATTGAAGCGGTTGGCGTGGAAGTTTCAGAGCAGCCTATTGAACTGTATAAGGTGCTGAAAATTGCTGACGCGGTAAGCGGTGGCGGTGAAGCAAAACACGTAATCACTGAAGGCTACGTGTTTGTGAATGGTGAGCTAGAAACACGCAAACGTCGTAAGATGTACGACGGCGATTTAATCGAATTTAACCAAGAATTTTACTTGGTGATTTGCGATGCGCCGGTTTCTCAACCAAAAGAAAAGGCTGAACCTAAAGTAAAATCTGCCGCTAAGAAAAGCAAATCAGCAGGTGCAAAAAAAGCGTCTGGTGAATCTGCAAAACCGCAAAAAGGTCCTAAGTCGACTGGTGCTGCCAAGGCAGATAAAGCGGAAAAAGCGTTCCTTGCTGCGACGGGCACCAAGAAGTCTGCATCCAAACGAAATAAATCACGTTTGTCAGCCTCTGCTGAGAAAGCGCCGGTGCAAGAGAAGGCACAACAAGACGATGAAGCACCAGTGAACACCAATAGAACGGGTCGTAATTCGATCGATTTTCTATAAGTGTGAGTGAAAAAAGGGGGGAAGCGAAAGCTTCCCCTAAACATTAGAACCAATCACCGTCTTGATAGGTTCGGCCCTCAAGGGCGTAAGGATCTTCATCAAAAGGATGCTCCACTTTCCCACGCAGATATTCCAACTGTTTTTCTAACGCAGAAACTGTTTCATAATCACCCTCTGAGCAGGCAACGTATATTTGTTGCTCCAGCACGTCAATGTTCTCGCGAATATTCATCTTCGTACCTCCTAGTTGATAGGGCTGCCTTAATGCTATTGACCAATGGTATTGCTATGGTTAATAACAGCGTTTCAGTGTCATTGTAGTCAAATCACAGCAATTGGATCACCAGTAAGATCCTGGCAAATCGGCTTAGAACGATTTTCTTAATGAAATTCAGCTTGATATTGAAACCAAAAAATAAGATTTTTTTACAGCGTTTTGGGAAGGGGGAATAACTGATTGATTGGCAGAAAAGAAATTAAGGCTTCTTCATCCATTGAATGAAGCCTATCAATATTAATGACTTACTGCATAGTTGCGCATAGAGCTGACCAGTTTGATAGGTTGGCTACTTGCGATAGAGATGACCACTAAGTTCATCACAACAACGATGATCGCAATGGAAGCGGGCAGCGCGTTGTCACTAATAAAGTGGCTAAGAACGACAGCAAGAATGGTTAGAGCACTCGCAACAAAAAAGGTAAGTAACATAATGGTTCTAATTTTTTGCGAGATGGTTTCTTCAAAACCAACGGCCATGGCGCAATGTTTACAGCGAATATAGCCTTGTTCGTATATGACTTTTTGGTCATGAGGAGAGAGTGAAGATTCTTGGTAGCACTCATCACAAATGACGTTTAACGTTCGATTTGATTTCATTATTTTATTTCCTAGCTTCATCTGAAGTGCGCAAATTTTAGCTGGAATTTTCGAACAAAAAATAACCGAATGATATTTTTTGGGGCGAGATCAAATTAATATGCACATTGTTTTATTACGATAATTAAAACCAAAATAAAGCCAGTTAATACTGGCTTTATTATTTTAAGTTCTTGTTTTAAATAGTTATTCACGTACTAACATCAGATCTTTCTCGGCAGTTTCACGCTGATGTTTGGTTTGGCTAAAGTAGACAAAACCGATAAACATCATCACGAGGAAGATCGCGGTGATCACTTGGTTAAACCAAACCATCGCAATCAAACACAGCACAGCTAATACTAACGCAATACCAGGAACAATAGGGTAGAACGGGGCACGGTAAGTGCGAGTCAAGTTTGGTTCTAAACGACGCAGTCTAAATAGGCTTAACATACTCATAATGTACATTACGATTGCGCCAAATACCGCAATGGTAATCATGGCAGCCGTTAAGCTCATACCTTGTAAATTGATTACACCATCACTAAAGATAGCGATGATACCTATGACACCACCAGCCAAAATAGCTCGATGCGGAGTATTAAAGCGTGACAGTTTCGCCAGTCCTGCTGGTAGGTAACCAGCACGTGCAAGGGCAAAGAATTGACGTGAATAGCCGAGGATAATGCCGTGGAAAGAGGCGATCAAACCGAATAGACCAATCCACACCAACATGTGTAACCAACCAGAACTAGTGCCCACCACCATTTTCATCGCTTGTGGCAATGGGTCGTTAATACCGGACAGTTTAGACCAATCGCCAGCACCGCCGGCAAAGATCATCACGCCAAGGGCCAATACAACGAGAGTCAAAATACCAGAGATGTAGGCTTTGGGAATGGTACGTTGTGGGTCTTTGGCTTCTTCAGCTGCCATTGCAGCGCCTTCGATGGCGAGGAAGAACCAAATCGCAAATGGAATCGCCGCGAAAATAGCGGATAAAGTACCAAAAGTGAATTCATTGCTGCCGGCCCAACCGTTTAGCACAAAGTTAGAGAAGCTAAAGCCCGGAGCGACGACGCCCATAAAGACTAACAGTTCAAGAACAGCCAAAATGGTCACGCAAAGTTCAAACATAGCTGCCAATTTTACACCCAAGATATTGAGTGTCATGAACACGATATAAGCGCCAACAGCTGCTAATTTAGGATCTAAATTAGGATACTGAACATTTAAGTACGCACCAATTGCCATGGCAATGGCGGGTGGCGCAAACACAAACTCAATCAGTGTGGCTAAACCTGCAATCAAACCGCCCACTTCACCAAAAGCGCGGCGACTGTACGCAAAAGGACCACCCGCGTGTGGAATGGCGGTTGTTAACTCGGTAAAACTAAAAATAAAACAGGTGTACATTGCTGCCACAATCAATGTAGTGACCAAAAATCCCAATGTGCCTGAGATACCCCAACCGTAACTCCATCCGAAATATTCACCAGAAATCACTAGACCAACCGCAATCCCCCAAAGAGGGAGCGTGCCCAGTGTTTTTTGTAATTTGGCCGTCATATGTATGTCTCCTAATCCCTTATGTCTACTGCCTCACGTCATCCTTGTTAACGTGAATAAGACTTTGGGTTTAACTATCCTTATTTGATGCAACAGAAGAACATTCTGTATATACATCGTGCTACAGTGGAAGCTGGTGGTATTTATTAAAAGCGTTGTTCATACCAGTGGTTAATGCTCCACTATCAACCATAAGCGAAACTCATACCGACTATTTGAAATAGGAATGAAATCAGTAAAGTTAAGGACAAAATAATGTGGCAGAAATCTTTCGTTACATTCGCTAGTGCTATCATACTGCGGAATAACTATTTCTCGGCTAATCATGCTGTTAATGAAGTGTGATAAAACAGAGCACAGAATGCCTTTATGCATAAATAAGCACAATAACGGCGCACGATCTTTGGTTGTGCACATCAATAGTGCATTAACAGAATCATGGTCTGGTTATGTCGGCGAGCGATTTCGGTTGTGAAGAGTTAATTATGGGCGAAGCACATCAATGATTGACGTAGCAAACCGAAAAGGGGATACCGAGTTTACTCAATTCTCTCATCCAACGTTGCTGATTATCTTGCAATTTATCGCCAGGACCTTTCACTTCGATCCATTCGTATGCTTCGCCTTTAAAGGCCATCAAATCGGGCATTCCCGCACGAAACAAGCGTAAATCTTTAAGTTGAATCTTCATTAATTCCACCAGAGTGGCTCGTGGCATGGTGCGTTCTATCCAATGAAACAGTGCTTCATCAACGCCTTGCCAGCTCGTTAACGGATTAGCAATACCCTGTTTTTGTTGCCAGCGTTCGATTAAGGCAAGCACGCCATGTTCGATGAAATAAGAAAAACACGCATCAATAAGCGATTGTCGTTTTGTGACAAACTCCGCGTGATAGAAGTCCAACGGGCGAGCTTGATAGGCATTAACAAAAGCGCCTTCCACTGGCGCAAAGATGGCGGGCCACAATACCAATGCCAGTAGGGTATTAAGCAGTTGGTTTTCTAAATAATAGACATGATAGCCTTGGGCGATTAGCTCATCGCGTACGGCTAATTCAACACGTTGGGTAGATAAATCGAGTGATAGATGACGTTCTGGCCAATTGGGCTTAGTTGCTCGAGGGACCTTTTCTCCTTGAGCGCGAAGATAACGCTGCTGCAAACGCTCTGCGATCTCGCGCTCTTCTTGATGATATGGGTTGTGTTTTATTTGCTCAATTAGCTCACCCATTTGCTGATATTGGCCGAGTTTATCGTAAATACGAGCTTGGCGTTCACGGCTTGGTGGCAAAGACGATTGGGCAAAATAGCGCAATGCGAGCTCTGCTTCACCTTGACGTTCTAATGCGCGAGCCAATTGATTGATGAGTTTTTGTCGCTTTCTTTCTACATAAGGATGAGATGCTTTATCGGGTAGTTGTTCACACAAGCTGAGAATGGAGGCGGTGGGCTGTTTTTCATTCAGCCAATAGACTTGAGCAAGGTGCTGTAGTTGGCGTAATTGCTCAACCTCTTCTCTATTATGGAAAAAGCGCAGAGTATGACTGAGTGAGTACTGCTCAAAACGATGTAACCCCAGATCATCAAGCACAAACTGGCTCAGATCTTGGCGCGCATTGGCAAAAAAGAGAATGAGCAGTAATTCGATGATGTGATTATGTGCCAGAAAGATAACCGTAAATGGTGTGGGTTGCGCTGGCTCGTTCGGATCTATTGCCGCAATTAAGTCTGGTTTTTTAAGTGCCTTATTTAACGTGGGATGCCGTGCGATGATTTCTGGCTTAGTGAATAACTGTTCACAAAGCACGAGTTCGCTCACGGCTGGGTTTCGCTCGACAAATCCTGCGTTTTCAAGCGCTGGCCATTGCTCATCTAATTGTTTAATTTCGGGATAATTCAGTTTGTCGCTCCGAAACCACTCGCCTTTACGTGATAACAAACGGACGATAAGAGATTGCGAGGGATGGGGCAGTGTTTGAAACGCATTAATCCAGTTGTGCTCCTCTTCGGTTAACAAATCTGTGTACCACTGGCATGCATGATCGATAAGGCGCTTGAAATTATTCAAGTAATAATCAGGAGCGAGTGGCGGTGTGTGTGCAGAGGAGGGGAGCATGATATTCCTGTAGCTGATTGCCCAAGGCGAGTTGGCATTATAGCCGCCTCATCTCCAAAACCCAATATTGTTGCCTTCGGAAAAGGTGGTGCACAGAATTTACCCAGTAAAAACCCAACAGTTTGTCAAAATTTCATCAGCATGAAGCAAGGTTGATCATTAACTGACCAAGTAACCACGTATTTGAAAAAAAAGGGTTTTCTTTTTGCCAGAGCAGTGGCATATTGAGTCCATCGCTTCGATGCAAAGCAATGCGGGCATCGTATAATGGCTATTACCTCAGCCTTCCAAGCTGATGATGCGGGTTCGATTCCCGCTGCCCGCTCCAGATTCTTCTGTTTTCATCCATACAAGCGCTAGATGCACATCAACGCGGGCATCGTATAATGGCTATTACCTCAGCCTTCCAAGCTGATGATGCGGGTTCGATTCCCGCTGCCCGCTCCAAGTTTCTTCTTGTTTCTTTTCTTGATTGTCGTTTTCACTAGTGAGTAATTAACTCAAGCTATTCTTTCGATTTTTCACCGAGTAACTCATCACTTCTAGCAACTTGCTATTGACCCAATAATTCTCAATGTCATTATGGTAACAATCTGATTTTTAGATTAAATTCCCATCAATTCTATGATTCCCTGTAATTCAACTTGTTGTATCTTAACGAGTTAAACCACTGAAAAAGAGGCCAGTGAGTGGGGACGAGTTTGTTTATAAGGACGTTGCTATGCACAGTAGTAAAGAGAAGTTTATGTCAGTCAATGTCAATACCGCGACTGGCGTGGTGGAATTTCCTGTTTACTATATGCGTGGTGGCACCTCGACTGGGCTAGTGATTTGGGAAGGTATCGCGCCGCAAACCAAAGCGCTACGCGAAGAGCTGCTTCGGCTCATTATGGGAGCACCCTTGTCTGGCTCAATTCTCAATAATAATCAGCTTAATGGGTTAGGGCGCGCTACGCCGACAACCAACAAAGTGTTCTTCGTTTCTGTGGCAGAGCAAAGCGAGCAGCGAGTAAAGTTAGTCAGCACCTTGGCTCAGTTGTCCGCCGATCACGCTGACATCGACTGGAGTGTCAATTGTGGCAATATGTCCTCCGCGATTCCTCTATGGGCGTATGATCACGGCTTATTGCCCCAAGTGGATAATCCCGAGTTGGAGATATTGAATAGCAATACTGGAGTGGCTACGTTAGCGCGGCTTTATTACACCAAAGCATCGGGCTTTGAATTGACGGAGATCCCGGGAATTAATGGATGCTACCCCAGTGTCGACCTCTTTTTGCAAAATCCGGTCGGGGCCAAAACTGGACGGTTGTTACCCACGGGTAAAGCGAAGGAAACCATTGATGGTATTGAAGTAAGCTGTGTTGATGTCGCGGTGCCTATGGTGATGGTCAAAGCCGAAGATGTGGGAATGGTGGGCGATGAGACGCCAAGCCAGCTAAACGACAACTTAGAGCTTAAGCAGCGGTTAATGGCCATTTGGGTCGAGGCAGGTTTGCGTATGGGGCTGAAAACCAAACAAGGGTCTTTCATGACAGTGGAAGAGCTTCAACGCAGTGAGACGATTCCTAAAATCTGTTTGATCACCAAGCCTAAGCACAATGATGCCAATATAGCGGTGCGCTATTTCACCCCACAAAAAGCGCACGCGTCTATGGCCGTTACCGGGGGATGTTGTCTTGCTTCTGCTTGCCTTGTTGACGGTAGTGTTGCGGCGCAAGTTGCCGAACGTATTCAACGGCAAAAGGTCGCAGACAGTCATGATGTAACTAAAATCCGTATCGAAAACCCCGCCGGTGTATTAGAAACTGAAATCACCTATCAAAGCGACCCTCACTGCAAACTGAGTATTACTGGCGCAGCCTATAAGCGCACGGCACAAATTTTAGTAAAAGGTTGGGTGCCTTTGATTGGCGCATCAGCAAAGCTGCGTGCTGCGTTAACGCTCGATCGCGATTAATACCAATAAGTCTTTATCTGAGCACATGATGATCATGATTTTTATCCGCTGAGTCCATTTTTGCCCTGGGCCTAGCATTGATGATCAGTGCTCATAAGTTCGTCCAAGATTTTGCGGATAATCATCCCGTCCTCATTCGGTTAATCTATACCCCAAAATAGAAGATAGGCTCATCACAAGAAAGTGACGCTGTTATCGACAGTGCTCAAACGGACAGTAAAACGAGTTTATTTCAATACAATTATCGACAAAGTGAGGACATTCTTTGATGGAATACACTACGTTAAACAATGGTCTTAAGATGCCAATGGCTGGGTTTGGTGTCTTTCAAGTGACAGATAAAGAAGAATGCAAGCAAGCGCTCCTTGCTGCGATTCGTGCTGGTTACCGTTTGATTGATACCGCTGCGGTTTATGGCAATGAAGATGCGGTTGGCGATGCGGTGCGTGAAGCGATTGCCGAAGGTTTATGTACCCGTGAAGAGCTGTTTATTACCTCTAAATTGTGGGTGCAGGATATGGCGAGCTACGATACGGCCAAAGCAGGAATCGAAGCGTCATTAAAAAAAGCCGGCCTTGATTATTTTGATTTGTACCTCCAACACCAAGCCATGGGTGACTATTTCAGTGCGTGGCGTGCAATGGAAGACGCTTACGACGCGGGCAAACTCAAAGCGATTGGTGTCTCCAATTTTTACGCGCATGTGTTAACCAACTTCTGTGAAACTGTGCGTATCACGCCGATGGTGAACCAAGTTGAACTGCATCCTTATTTTGCGCAAACCGAAGCGTTAGAAACAATGCAACATTACCACGTTCAACCTGAAGCTTGGGCACCACTGGGTGGTGGTCGTCATAACATTCATGATAACGAGGTGGTAAAAGGCATCGCTGCGGAACATGGCAAAACACCAGCGCAAGTGGTATTGCGTTGGAACGTACAACGCGGGGTGACGGTGATTCCTAAATCCACACATGAAGAGCGCATCAAACAAAACTTCGATATTTGGGATTTCGCGTTAACAGACGCTGAGATGGCTAAGATCACATCGCTTGATCTCGGCTACGTTGGTGAAGCGGTAAAACATTTTAATCCGGCCTTTGTCCGCGGATGTTTAGGTGTGAAAATTCACGATTAGTTTGCCAGCCTAAATTACTGAGCATGATCATCAGCACACCCCTGCCGATTCGGTGGGGGTGTTTTTTTAGGGCTTTGAGGTTACTTGGGTATAAGTAGCACTATTTTGTCCTAAAGGCGTTGGAGTGCGCAAAATTGTCCTCCATCGCCGCAAGTTCTGACATCGGATTCCTTTTGCCTAAGTAGTAACGTAACAAAGAGATGTTGCTATGTGCTAGGTAAGCCGCTACCTCACTGAATGGAGTAACACGTCTTAGCATGGTGCTAGCTCAATAAAATCAAACAAGAGGTATGAACCGTGAAGAGTCATGATGAATTGTTCGACACTCCTATCGCGAGTGCGACAGCCCCAAAACCAACGCAAGCCCCACAAAAAATTTCCTTGCATGACGCCATGTTATTGGGCGAATTCGCAAAACAGAAAGCGCTAGAAATGAATTTGCCGGTCGTGTTTTGCTTAGTGGATGCTAGTGGGCATCAACGCTATTTCTTCTCCATGGAAGATGCGCTGTTAGTTAGCCATACCGTAGCGGTTAAAAAGGCGTGGACAGCAGTGGCACTGAAAATGTCGACCCAACAATTAGCACAAGAAATTCAGCCGGGTAAGAGTCTGTATACCTTACAAAATGACGCAAGTTTGTGTTGTTTTGGTGGGGGCATTCCATTGTGGAGTGGCAACCTGTTAGTGGGAGCGCTAGGCATCAGTGGTGGCAGCGTGGAACAAGACGTTACGGTAGCGCAATACGCAGTCACCCAATTTAGTCAGCGTTACTACTCATTATTACCTGCATAACAGCTATTACTGGCACAACAGATGGTTAGCTGCATAAATGTGGCTTTACAGCGTATGTGTGGTCTAGCCGCAAGGGGAAATCTGATATGAACGATGCAGAAATTGCTCAAGTCGTCGACAAGATTCTAAGTCAATACACCGAGCCTAAAGCTGAAACAGAGGCGACGCCTTTGGTGAGCGATGCTAAAAAAGATGCCCAAAAAACCGCCGCATTCGATCTAACCAGCATTGTTTCTCGCGCATTGGCTGACACCTTAAACGCGAGTTCATATCCTAAAGATTAAATGACAGCCACTCCATTGCGCGTGCGCCAAAGGGGGGGGATTCAGTGACGGGCCATAAGTCGACAGGCATGGGTATGGTTTTGCGAAGTCACAGCGGCTATCACTGCAACCGAATTCATTTACAAGGTGTGTGTTAAAGCATACCTGTTCATCATTTTGGGAGACATTGTATGTTAGAGAAAGGCTTTACCAACCCAACCGATCGGGTGGTTAGACTGAAAAATACCATTTTACGTGCACAGCCCTATGTCGAATCTGAACGAGCAGTGCTTGCCACCCAAGCCTATCGTGAAAACGAACAGCTTCCTGCGATTATGCGACGGGCTAAAGTGGTGGAGAAAATCTTTAATGAACTGCCTGTCACCATTCGTCCAGACGAGTTGATTGTTGGGGCGGTGACCATCAATCCACGTTCTACGGAAATTTGTCCGGAATTCTCGTTCGATTGGGTTGAAAAAGAGTTCGAGACGATGGCAACGCGTATTGCTGACCCGTTCGTGATTGAAAAGAAAACCGCCCAACAACTGCATGAAGCATTTAAATACTGGCCCGGTAAAACTACCAGTGAACTGGCGGCGTCTTACATGTCTGCTGAAACACACGCTGCGATGAACAATGGTGTGTTCACGGTCGGCAACTACTTCTTCGGTGGGGTAGGTCATGTGTGTGTGGATTACGGTAAGATTCTGAAAAAGGGTTTTAGCGGCGTCATCGACGAAGTAAAGCAAGCGTTAGCAAACCTAGACCGCACCCAACCCGATTACATTAAGAAAGAACAGTTCTATCATGCGGTGATCATCAGTTATCAAGCCGCTATTAAGTTCGCTCATCGCTATGCAGATGAAGCTGCGCGCCTTGCCCAACTTGAAGCTAATCCTCATCGTAAAGATGAATTAGCACAGATCGCACAAAACTGTCGTCGCGTGCCTGAACAAGGGGCAACCACGTTCTGGGAAGCCTGCCAAGCTTTCTGGTTTGTGCAAAGTATGTTGCAAATCGAATCAAGCGGTCACTCGATTTCTCCAGGGCGTTTCGACCAATATATGTACCCCTATTTGGCAGCAGATACGGATATCGACCCTATCTTCGCCCAAGAATTGGTTGATTGCTGCTGGATCAAACTTAACGACATCAATAAAACCCGTGATGAAGTCTCTGCACAAGCGTTTGCCGGTTATGCCGTGTTCCAAAACTTGATTGTGGGTGGTCAAACCGAAGAGGGTTTAGATGCCACTAACCGCCTAACATACATGTGTATGGAAGCAACGGCACACGTACGTTTACCGCAACCTTCCTTCTCCATTCGCGTATGGCAAGGGACACCAGATGAGTTTCTGTTCCGCGCTTGTGAATTAGTGCGTTTAGGCTTAGGTGTGCCTGCGATGTACAACGATGAAGTGATCATTCCGGCGCTACAAAACCGCGGGGTATCGCTCCACGATGCGCGTGATTACTGCATTATCGGTTGTGTTGAGCCGCAAGCGCCACACCGTACCGAAGGTTGGCATGATGCGGCATTCTTTAACGTCGCCAAAGTGCTTGAAATTACCTTACATGGTGGTCGTGTCGGTAATAAACAGTTGGGACCTGTCACTGCCGAAATGACCAAATACACCAACATCGAAGACTTTTTTGCCGCGTTTAAAACGCAAATGGCGTACTTTGTTCATAAATTGGTTGAAGCGTGCAACAGTGTTGATATTGCCCACGGCGAACGTTGCCCATTGCCGTTTCTTTCTGCCATGGTTGACGACTGTATCGGGCGCGGTAAATCACTGCAAGAAGGGGGCGCAATTTACAACTTTACCGGCCCACAAGCGTTTGGTATTGCCGATAGTGGCGACTCGGTTTATGCCATGCAAAAACAGGTGTTTGATGACAAGAAACTGTCGTTAGCGGAACTGAAAACCGCCCTTGATGCGAACTTTGATTATCAAGGACAGCCACAAACAGCAAGCCGAATGTCACTTGGTGAAGATGAAATTAACGCACTGGTTCAACGCATCGTAGAACAAAATGGCGCACTGGAACCGGCGGCGATTAAAGAAGAGGTGTATCGTCAACTGTCAGAAACAAATGTGACTCCGGCGTCTAGCGGGCGTATGTCCCGTAACGAGGAGATTCGTCATATTCTCGAAAACACGCCTTGTTTTGGCAACGACATTGATGCCGTCGATTATGTCGCTCGTCGTTGTGCATTGGTTTATTGCCAAGAGGTGGAAAAATACACCAACCCGCGTGGAGGACGTTTCCAAGCAGGGATTTATCCTGTTTCAGCCAACGTTTTATTTGGTAAAGATGTGGCAGCACTTCCTGATGGTCGTTTGGCTAAACAGCCTTTGGCGGATGGGGTGTCACCACGGCAGGGTAAAGACATCTTAGGGCCAACCGCGGCTGCCAACTCGGTCGCCAAATTGGATCACTTTATCGCCTCCAACGGTACGCTCTACAACCAGAAATTCCTGCCTTCTGCATTAGCCGGTGAAAAAGGCTTACGTCATTTCAGTGGTTTGGTGCGCAGCTATTTTGATAAGAAAGGGATGCATGTTCAGTTCAATGTCATTGATCGTGACTTGTTACTGGATGCTCAACAGCACCCCGAAGAGCACCAAGACTTGGTGGTTCGCGTGGCGGGATACAGTGCGCAATTTATTGTGTTAGCCAAAGAGGTACAAGACGACATCATCAGTCGTACCGAGCAAACCTTCTAACCTTGAGTCCGTTTAAGGCCGCCTTGGTGCGGCCTGTTTTTTTGTCATGAGAGCTGCTAGATGAATGAAGTGAATTACCATGCCGAAGGGACTCTGTTCAATATTCAACGCTATTCGATCCATGATGGACCGGGAATTCGGACTATTCCTTTTTTCAAAGGATGTCCGCTATCGTGTAAATGGTGCAGCAACCCAGAATCGCAACGTCTCAAACCTGAACTGATGTTCAATAGCCTACGTTGTGTGCATTGCGGTAAGTGTGAGGTGGTGTGTCCCCATCAAGCGTTGTCGTTTGCCAACCGGTATTTTATTGATCGTGATAAATGTCACCAATGTGGCGAATGCGTTGCCGCCTGTCCAACCCAAGCATTAGAAATGAAAGGTACACGGATGAGTGTGGCGCAAGTGGTTGATGAACTGAAAAAAGAAGAAAACCTGTTTCGCCGTGCGGGTGGGGGTGTCACGCTGTCTGGTGGAGAGCCGCTAGCCCAGCCGGAATTTGCGCGCGAATTGCTTAAAGCGTGCAAAGAGAAAGGGTGGCATACGGCGATAGAAACATCGGCTTATGCACCGAAACGAGTGATTAGAGAGATTTTTCCCTTTATTGATGTGGCGCTGACCGACATCAAAGCGATCAATCCCTTTATTCATCGAGAGCACACTGGCGTCGATAATCGCATCATTTTGGAAAATTTGCTGCGTATTGCGCAAATCACTCAGCTGGTGGTGCGAGTGCCAGTGATCCCAGGCGTAAATGATAACGTTGAAGAGATCCAAGCCATTACCGAGTTTGCTAAGTTATTGCGTGGCGTTGAGTCGTTGCACTTGTTGCCTTATCACACCTATGGTGAGAACAAATACGCGCTGCTGGGGCGTATTTACCCAATGGGAGAGACAGCGCCAGTTAGCGAAGAGAAAATGGAGCAGCTTAAAGCAACAGTAGAAGCGCAAGGTTTCGAATGTCAAATCGGTGGTTAACCAGTGACGATTGCGGCTGAACGTTGTGGTAAGGCGTGGTGTTGTCGGTAGGCAGACGGTGTCATGCCAACCGTTTTTTTAAACACACGACAGAAATAGTTGGCGTCTTGCCACGCCAGTTCTAAAGCAATGGTGTTCATGTTGAGGTCGCTGTACTGTAACAGCCCGCACGCAATCATGATTTTGCGTTGAGTGATGTAGTTTGACACTCCAACGCCGCACTGGTTTTTGAATCCTCGACTTAGGTAGCACGCACTGACAAAGGCGTGTTTTGCAATATCGTCTAACGTGAGTTTTTCGAGAATATGGCGTTCAATGTGCAGTGTTGCTCGTTGCAAAAACGCTTGATGGCTCGAATGCGGTTTTGCTGTTATCGGTGTCATCGAAAAAATCTCGTGGCTTAACCTAAGCAACGAAAGAATAAGATGAGCATACAGTGATGGGGTCAGCCCATAACGCTCTACCTCTTGGGCAAGGCTATTGAGCTTAGTGTGTACCGTGGCATATTGGTCATTCGGGCGAGCAAGGTGAATGCGGATAGTATCGAAAAGCTCTTTGAGCTGAAGGCTTGCATCCGTACCTGCTTGAGCCTGTTGGAACGCTTGATTGACCTGCTTTAAAAGGTAATCATGCCATTGGGCGCATTGCGCATGATCTAATAGATCGGTAATGTTCTGTTTCATGGCGCGTGATGCCGACATGGTTTGTCTATCGACACCTAATGTGCGGTTGATGGTCTCGGTGAGCGTGGCTTTTTTCACCGGTTTTAATAGATAATCTTCGACATGTAAGCTCAACATGCTGCGTAACATATCAAAATCGTCATTAGCACTGGTGACCACGACTTTGGTGGTGTTGTTTTTTGCTTTGAGATACTCAATCACCTCTTTGCCGTTGGGCAGCGGAATATTGATATCTACCAGCATCATGTCGATCTGCTTTAATGAGTCAATAAGCGCTATGGCTTGTTTTCCAGTTGATGCCTCATGGAGTACAACATTATCCACACATTGAGAAACAATGCGGTTGAGCGATTCAAGTTCGATGGGTTCATCTTCCACAATAACAATGTTGTACATAATGCGTCTCGTGATTAGATTGTATGCAGCCTATTGCTGCATCGGAAAGCGTAAGCGAATGGTGGTGCCCTTCATGGGTTGGTAAGGGCTGGATAATTCCAGCTTATAATGATCGCCAAACAGTAATTTCATGCGGTTAATGATATTAAAAATGCCGATGCCGCCTTTTTGTTGATTACGCTCGCCAGACAATATGAGGTCGATATTCTCTGGTGAGATTCCGTCACCGTTATCTTTCAGTTCAATAATTACGTTCTCTCCGTCATCGATTGCTTTTATCGATAATTCACTGACAATTTCTCTCGGTTCGACCACGTAATTAAAGAAATTTTCGACCAAGGGTTGTAGCACTAAAAAAGGACACACCACGTTTAAGTAACGATCCGGTATATCAATAGAATAGGTAAAGCGATTACCCATGCGCACCGTTTGAATGGACATGTAATTCTTCACATAATTTATTTCTTGTTTTAGCGTGATTAACCCCTGATTATTCTTTCTTAGTAAATAACGCATCATATCGGCAAAATCGTGCACCATGGTTTCGGTACGCTGTGCTTCTTCTAAAAAGGCAAGTCGGCCAATGGTGTTTAATACATTAAAAAGAAAATGTGGATTAATTTGATAGGACAACGCCTTAAACTCGGCTTCATGTAAAGAACGTTCTATTTCCATTCTTTTACGCAATTCATCCGTAAGTTCAATTTCTTTGCGTCTTAGCTCACTTTGAATATAAGTATTGTGAGCTTGTTCTACGAGATAAGAGGCAACATTAAACAACGTGTACGCGATAGACTCAAATCTATCGTAGGGCATGCTTTGAGCTTTATTAAAGAGTGCAATATAGCGTTCATCGTTAGCGATGTTTTTATTTTGACTGAGAATATAAGGGACAGGATGATTATCATCCGTCTTATCAATTTTTACTTGGCCTGAGATAAATGCGCCAAGATAACGACCATTGATCATAATGGGAACAGCACACTCGACAAAGCCACAATAACAGCGATAAACCGCGGGTTTGCCTGACTGCATAGCAAGTTTTCCACCGGCTGAATCGCTCTGATAGCACTGATGTTTCTGCTTAGGGTCTTGTCTTGCGTACTCGCAATATTCACAAAAGCCACTTGGTTGCGTGACCGGCACGCCATCTGCATCAACCACCACCAGAGCCACCATCATCGACTTACTGAAATTGTCTTGAAGTGTTTGCAGCCTATCAATATTCAAGTATTGCTGGAGTTTATATTGAGCGTTCATTATGCGAGTCACGAGTGTTGAATATAGCGGAATAACCATATTGCACTATAACGGCGCACGCAGGGGTTAACGTTGAGAGCGTTCACACTAAAGAAAACAATAGGCGATAAGGAGAATGGTAAGGTAGAAGTGAATATATTTATTCATAAAATCAATAAATTATATTAACTAAAATGATGTTAATATTTTTAATGACGACGAAGTGTGATGTCCTGCTAATTTGTACTCGATACCGCTTGTTTATTGCTGGTTATGCATTGCTATTTACGGCGAAAAGATAACCAACCTTTCCATTTCATATGGGTTTTTATTAATACAACACCCAGCGCTCCCGCCCAATAATAAACCGGTGTGCCCCAGGCGGTTTTTTCAGACCAAGTATAGTGCCATAGCATCAGGAACAGTGCTGGGTAAATGAGGTTATGCAGTGTTTGCCAGCGGCGACCGAGTTTGCGGCGTAGGGCGTTTGGGGAGGTAATGGTGAGGGCGAGTAAAATAAGCAGCGCAGCAAAGCCGATGGTGATGTAGGGGCGCTCTACAATGGTCGCGCCAAGCTGGTTAAGGTCGAGACCCAGAATAAAAATGGCGAAAGTGAGAAAATGCCCCAGAGCGTAGACAAAGGTGTAGATGCCCACTAAGCGGCGAAAGCGCATGAGTTCGCCGCCGAAATAACGGCTTAGTGGTGAGATTAATAGGGTGATAAGCAGTAAGTTTATCGCGCCAAAGCCAGTAAAATGCAACAAGCCTGCGACGGGATCTGCGCCTAGTTGATCTTGAACGCCTAGCCAAAATGTCAACATTAGCCAGCCACTTGCCACCAGATGAATTAGGCTCTTGATTATGATTCTTTGCCATGGAGTGAGCTTTATGGTCCAACGCATTGCCATGTTAATAGAATTTCCTTAAATCGAGATTGCTATACAAGCTTGCGACTTCGCTATAGCCATTAAAAAGCTGTGTGTTGATGCGTTTGGTTGAGAGTAAGCCACCTGCGGTAATGCGTCTTTCGGTTTTTTGGCTCCAACGTGGGTGGTCGACATTTGGATTAACGTTCGCGTAAAAGCCGTATTCATGAGGTGCTAACTCATTCCAAGTAGAGCGCGGTTGCTTGTCGGTTAAGCGAATACGTACGATGGATTTGATGTTCTTAAACCCGTATTTCCAAGGCACAACAAGGCGAATTGGGGCGCCGTTTTGTGGCATTAAGGTTTTGCCGTACAGACCCACGCTCATCAGAGTTAAGGGATGCATGGCTTCTGCAAGCGTAAGCCCTTCAACGTAGGGGTAATCTAAACCACCACCAACAAATCGGCTAGCTTGTCCGGGCATCTGTTTGGGGTCGAACAGGGTTTCAAAGGCCACGTATTTGGCCGAAGAAAGGGGGGCTGCTTGCTTAATTAATTCACTTAACGGAAAGCCAATCCACGGAATCACCATCGACCATGCTTCAACACAGCGTAAGCGATAAATGCGTTCCTCAAGGGAAAAGCGTTGGGTTAAGTCGTCATAACTGAGTGTTATCGGTTTATTGACCAAGCCATCAATGGTGAGCGTCCAAGGTTCGACTTTAAATTCTTGCGCCAGTTTGGCTGGATCCTCTTTGCTGGTGCCAAATTCATAGTAATTATTGTAGCTAGTGACCTTTTCATAAGGGGTTTGCGTTTCTTGAGATGCGTATTTTTCAGGTTTAGCAAAACTCAGAGGCTGAGTCACAAATGTGCGGGTAGGCGTTTCTTCCTTGCTACCAAATAGGTTAAATGCTTGGCTGCTATTGGGCAGCAAACTACCAAGGCCAATAAAGCCAAGGGATTTTAATACCTTCCTGCGTTGCAGATAGACATCTTCATCAGTGACATCGTTTTCTGTTAGTTTCACGCTGGGCTGATAACGCTTGTTCATAATGTCCCTTATTGAATTGAGGTTTGTGCAGCTATTGCCTATTAGTCGTAGACAACGCGTTAGGTATTACAGTTGCACCGAAAATAAATTTAAGTTTCTGGAATGTTTAATGGGTTTGTCTCAACAAGCATAGAAGAACATGAGCTTGTTGCTTGAGATCACCGTTGGTTAGTGTTTGATTCTGCAATGAGCAGGCTTGTTAGAGGGTTACAGTGTACGGCCTGTTTTCATCCGCGATTTAAAAATTTAATCCTGAAGGGCTTGAGGTAGAGTGATAAAAGATGTGTTTCTCAGGCCATTGGCGCTGGTTTGGCACAAATACAGCTTGAGGCACACGATCAGTCGGTTAAAGGATTAACCGCATCGATATTTTACCTTTGCCGTTTGGGGCTAACTAAGTTAGCTAGAAATAAGCGGATACCGACGGTTCTTACACCGTAGTAATCCCATGTTACACAAGGAATGTGTTATGAAATGGATCTTAGCTTATCTTGATCTTTGTCTTCCCTCGGGCCAGTGGGGACTACAAAGCACGCATCGTCATGCTGGTGGTGAAATGCTGTTTTGGGCATAGCAAAGCAGCCGTGGTTAAAGTGTGAAGTGATTAAAATTCGAGCTGAGTGGCAAATTTTATCTTATTGAATCGATAGAATAATTGCTGCCTCGCCTTTTTAATTACCCAATATTGAGTCTTCACTATGAACCAGTTTCTCGGCCCATTATCGTTTGTCTTTATCATGGCTTTAGCGTTTACCCTTAAAAAGGTTGGTTTTATTCAGCCTGATGAAAGCCGGGTAGTGAATAAGCTACTGATGAACCTTGCGCTTCCTTGCACCATCATCGTTACCTTTGCCTCACTACGTTCAACGGAAAACCTACTGCAGGTATGCATGTTCGGCTTTGTTGCCAGTTTATTGCCCATTTTGGTGATCTACCGAATGACGACCAAAATGGCCAACTACAGTCGCGCCGTAGTGATGCTCAATATCAGTGGGTTTAATATAGGGTGTTTTGCGCTGCCGTTTATTCAGCTTTATTTCGGTAATGAGGGTGGCGTGTTAGCCACCATTTTTGACACAGGTAACGCGTTATTAGTAACGGGTGGTTCGTATGTTCTCACTCAATATCTGTTACCGGAAGCCGATGGCGAAAGGATGACCATGAAGGATGTGGTACGTAATTTGTCACAGTCGGTGCCATTTGTTACCTATATCATTATGTTTATATTGGCATTTTTAGGTTGGAAATTGCCGCACGCCGTCAATCAAATACTCACTCCTATTGGCGCAGCAACGCCATTTTTAGCAATGTTTATGCTCGGGCTGCTATTTAACCCTCACGTAGAGTTAAGTCAGCTTAAAATCGCATTGGGTTTAACTGCACTGCGTTTGTGTTGGGGCGTGCTCTTTTCGGTAACCGCGTATTATTGGTTGCCATTTGATCTCTTAACTCGCCAAGTCCTCTCTGTGGTGGTTTTTGCTCCAGCCAGTGCGCTCGCCCCAATTTATTCCATGAAGTTAAAGGCCGATGTGCAGCTTTCCGCATTTACCAATAGTTTGACGATCATGAGTGGGGTGGCAATTATGAGTACACTTTCTATTCTTTATACAGGTGGCCTAAATTAAGGGTAAATCCTAATCATCTAAAGCCATTATTCTGCGATAGTTGATGTGCTGTTTGACGTGGTGATGGTGCCTTGTATTGTATTACCTACGTATCGAGTATCACAAAGAGCGACAAAACAGGGCTTTATTGTTACAAATAATCCCATCTGTTAATTATCTACTGCATATACTCTTAGAGTAGTGATATAGACAGTATTGTCAGCGAGACAATGAGACTTTGAGGCAAATACCTTTGGCTTTAAATAGAACAACCGCTGGACAGCATACAACCAATTCAGCCCAAGAGGCTGGTGATGAGCTGTGGATACGGTTAGACACGGTACCATCATCTGAGCAACAAGATCTGATTGATACTTTGCTGCAAAGTGGCAAGTTGGCTATTTTGTTGCTGGTTGAAACAGCAGAGATCAAAAAGTGGTGCACTCATCACTATGCGCCTTGGCTCATTGCGGCAGAAAGACAATCACTCACGGGATTGACCATCACTTTATCCGCTGATGCGAACGAGGTTTTCCCTCAAGGTCCATCATTAACTCAGCTTCCTACTTTATCGCTGGTATTGCCTAACGAGCGTTCTTTAATTATTCAGTTACAGTGTCATCAAGAGCGAGATTATATCGATGTACTCACCACTTGGGGCAATGCGCTGGTACCAAAGGAAGATATCGCTTCATTGCTGCTTCAACTTTCTTTAATCGACATTACTCAAGAAGAACATGCTGCTGTGCAATTGCTACTCGAGAGACAACGACTTGTTGTTGAGCATTATCTTGCCAGTGAAAATTACCTACAGATAAGTGAACGTAGTCTACGTAGAGTTGCAGAAACGCTTCCCCAGTTAATGCTCGAGTTTAATGCGCACGGTGAATGCATTTATGCCAGTCAGCAATGGCAATCGTATACAGGAGTCTGCTTTCTTGATGGTGATGGTTGTGACTGGCTAGCAACGATTGCCCAACCAGAACGTCAGGTGTTTATTGAGCATTGGAACAATCCACAAGCATCGGCAGGTATTGAATGCAAAATTCGTGATCATAGTGGTGGCTATCATTGGTTTAGCGCGCGGATTACCCCCTTAGATGATGTGCCAAATGAGCAGACGAAATGGGTGGGGTCTTTTACTGATATTGAAACGTTGAAACAGGGGCAGTTTAGCTTGGAACAAAGCCAAGCTAGGGTGAGTAATATCATCGATACCATGCCGGAGGCGATTTTATTGGTTGATGAGAATGGTCTCATCGTAAAAGCGAATAAACGCAGTGAGGAAGTGTTTGGCTATCGACAAGATGAAATCGAGCAGCAGCCTGTTGAAGTGTTGCTACCTGAACGCTACCGTAGCCACCATGTGCACTTACGTGGAGAGTATACCACTCAACCTAGTATTCGAATGATGGGGGTGGGGCGAGATCTATACGCGCTGGATAAGCAAGGTCGTGAATTTCCTGTGGAAGTGGCTCTTGCTCCATTGGTTGAAGCTGATCAGCATTATGCCGTGGTGTCGATAGCGGATATTACTAAACGTAAAGAAGCTGATGCTGAATTGATCCTTGCAGCAAACGTATTTTCAAGCACTATGGATGGTGTCATGATCCTCGATGCCGAAAGACGAGTGGTAAAAATTAACGCAGCGTTTGAGCAGATTCTCGGCTATAAAAATCGGGATATAGTAGGCAAGGGCATTGCCATGCTAAGAACCGAAAAGCACAGTAAAGAATTTTACCTTGAACTGTGGGATATTGCTCGAGAAACAGGGCGTTGGCAGGGCGAGATTTGGCAGCGCCACACCAAGGGATTTGATACACCACTGTGGCTCAGTTTAACCACAATTTATAATCACAATGGCCAAGTAGAACGTTTTATCGCTACGGTGTATGACATCAGCGAACAGCTCCAAGCCCAAAAACGGATTCACTATCTAGCCCATTACGATGTATTGACCAATTTACCTAACCGTACTCTCTTTCTTGAACAATTTGAGCAGTTCTTATCCCAAGCAAAACAGAATGAACAGTTTCTCGCTTTATTGTTTGTTGATCTTGATAATTTCAAACAAGTGAACGACACCTATGGTCATCCCGTTGGAGACAAATTGCTTTGCCAAGCTGCAGAAAGAATGCAGGCAGTTGTCAGTGAGAATGATATTGTAAGTCGTCATAGTGGTGATGAGTTTGCGCTATTGCTACGTAGCGTTGACGGTGAAAAACAGGCCAGCAAAATTGCGACTGCGATTTGTGCGGAATTAGCGAAGCCATTTGATGTTGGACGTGGTGATTTCTTTATTTCTGCCAGTGTCGGCATTGCTTGTTTTCCTAACGATGGTTTGGATGCCAATATCTTACTTCAGCGTGCTGATCTTGCCATGTATCGGTCAAAGGAACTTGGTCGTAATCAGTATCATTTTTACCGAGAAGAAATGTCGGAACATATTCAGGAGAGAACTGAGCTTCAGGCCGATTTACGTATTGCAATCGAGCAGAACCAACTGGTGCTTTTCTATCAGCCAGTTTTGGATATTATGACGGGAGATTGTGCTGGTGTTGAAGCATTGGTGCGCTGGAATCATCCGACCAAGGGGATGATTCCCCCGATGAAGTTTATCCCTTTGGCAGAAGA
Organism: Vibrio tritonius; assembly: GCF_001547935.1. Classification (NCBI taxonomy): domain Bacteria; kingdom Pseudomonadati; phylum Pseudomonadota; class Gammaproteobacteria; order Vibrionales; family Vibrionaceae; genus Vibrio; species Vibrio tritonius. The sequence continues at coordinate 1,063,308 of NZ_AP014636.1, read as the reverse complement.
AGGGGCACTTATTCACCCATTAGGTGAATGGGTTCTAAAACGTGCGTGTGAGCAGTGGGTTACTTGGTATGAGCAAGAGGTCGCAGTAGGTTTTGTGTCGGTCAATGTATCCGGTAAACAGGTCATGCACAGTGACTTTGTGAACATTGCTAACGGCATATTTGCACAGACTAAGTGCCCAGCAAATCATATTTTAGTTGAGCTAACAGAGAGTTTCGTTATGCATGAAAGCGAGCTGGCTATTTCCCGTTTGCATCAGTTACGAAACCTTGGTGTTGGTATTGCAATTGATGATTTCGGAACCGGATATTCCTCACTGTCTTATCTAAAACGTTTACCCGTGACCAAGCTTAAACTGGATCGTTCCTTTGTAAACGATCTGCCAACGGATGCTAATGATGTTGCGATTACACGTGCCATACATAGGTTAGGTGAGGCTGTTGGGTTAGAAGTGATAGCGGAAGGGGTTGAAACCCAAGAGCAACATCACTTTTTATTCGATGAAGGTTTTACTCTATGCCAGGGATATCTATACGCTAAACCCATGTCGGCTGAGCAGTTGACTCAATTTATGACCCAGCACTTCAATCGCAACAAAGATTGATGGCTCTTTGGGGTTGTGATGATCTTCATCTCTAAGAGACAAGCCTTATCTCACTATTGAATCTGTCATTTATCCGCAAGGGATCTGTGAGCTGGAATCGTTCCCATAAACCAAAATTACGATAATCTTATTATATGATGCCTAAGTGATCCCAAGATTCTGTTTCGGCATCTTGAGGTTACTTCGATATTAAGTGTCTTATTAACCACTTGTATAATATACAAATACGAGGCATTGGTATCTGACCATTCCTTTTAAACGCCTTTATATAGTTGTCGAATGAATACTACGTCTTTTGCGGCTAGCTTGCCGTTTGCTGATATTGAATTAAGGCCTGCCTACCCAAGCGAATTAATCGATGTATACAGTATGATCACCGATGATGAGCAATGGACGCAATTTAATGGGCCGTATTTTGGTTACGAACGACCTAACTTACGTGATTTTCAATTGGGGCACTTTACTCAGTTATGTATGGGTGATGAGTGTTTATTGATTACCAAAGATGATCAACCTATTGGTACCGTCTCATTCTACTGGGAAAACGAGCCCACACGATGGCTAGAAGTAGGGATCATCATTTATCGCTCCACTATGTGGTCAAAAGGGTTAGGTTTTAAGGCGCTGATTCCTTGGATTACGCATATGTTTGCAACCAAGGAGATTGCGCGGGTCGGGTTAACCACTTGGTCCGGTAACCCCCGTATGATGGCCTGTGCGGAAAAACTGGGTATGCAGCAAGAAGCGCGTTTACGTAAGGTGCGTTATTTTAATGGAACCTACTATGATTCGGTTAGATATGGGGTGTTACGTGAAGAATGGTTTGAGAAACTGCCCAACTTATGTGCGCTTGTTACCAGCAAATTAAGTAGTTTGGAGTGTTTCGATAAATCCATTAGTTAACATTCAACGTGAGTATTAGATAGCTAATACTGATAATATTCATAGTATTATCCTCAAGTACTGTAACCTAGGTCACTTACCCTTTTTTCTAGTGTGCTACCGTGGTCCGCTGTTGTCGAGAGGAGACCATTGATGCAACCTTGGCTAGAAATGGCGAAACAACTGCAAGCCATCGCCCAAGCGGGCCATGCTTACAGTAAAGACGAATATGACCTAGAACGCTTTGCGCAAGTGCAGGCCATATCCTATCAGATGATTGCCGATTTAGCGGGCAGTACTGTTGATAAAGTGGCGCAGCTTTATATTGCTGAGGAAGGTTACCCTACACCTAAAGTCGATGTTCGCGCAGCGGTTATCCGAGAGAATAAAATATTACTTGTAAGAGAGCGCGAAGATGGCGCCTGGTCACTGCCTGGTGGGTGGGGTGATGTATGTGAAACTCCAACTCAAGGTGTGATTCGCGAGGTTAAAGAAGAATCTGGACTTGATGTCAAAAACCCTAGACTGGTTGCGATTAAAGACCGAGCTGTACACGGCTACAACCCTATATTTCCTTTTCATATTTATAAATTGTTTTTCATCTGCGAATTTGTCGGTGGGGAGATCACTGAGAATATTGAAATTTCTGAGGCAGGTTTTTTTAGCCTAGATGATATTCCCCCATTATCAGAATCACGTACTTTAATGAGTGATATAGAAATGATGTTTGCTCATTATAATAACCCATCTTTACCCGTTTATGTTGATTAATAGTTGTGGCTAATATTTAAGAAAAGTTAACATAGATAAAAATTAAAATTTGTGTTTTTAATACCTTGGTTCCCATCTAGCAAAAATGATGTGATAAATTAGATGGCTATGAATTAGTGATTATGATATTAGTAAAAAATAATCATAATATTCAAATGCTTATTTAAAGGTATTTAATCGTTAAAAATTGCATTTTTTATCATAAAATAAGTGAGATGTTGTAGGTAATAGTAATATTTACCGATTATCATGCTGTAATAATAGGAATGGCTTGGTTGGGGATTCGTTTATTTCTGACTAAGCCTCGACGAACGTTTTTGCACATTTTGCCAAAACGGTTGAGCTCATCAAATGTTGGCGAAATACCGCGATTAATCGCGTACTCCCAATAAGTGAGCTCTGTGTCTACTAATTCCATCAGTTTTTTAGGGCAACCTATACATTCATTATCAGGACCACAGACAAAGGTGTCTGCTTGATAAAGAGGGAATTCCGCTTTTACCGCTTCGATTATTTGACGCATAGCGGTGATGCGATCAGGTTTTTTATTCATGAAGGTGACTGACTAATATCGTAATTTTTGTAGGGGTATTGTAGCGAGTATGTAGCAAGCTGGATACCTCTATCCACATATTTTTTGTGGATAAATGACGAATATTGGGCTGTTACCTTTTTTTGTTGATGGTGTAGAAGGAAAAATAATGAAAATAGCCTTATTGGTCATTGATGTACAACAAGCCTTATTTGATACAACCCCTAAGCCGTACAAAGCGCTTGAGGTGGTCGAATACATCAATCAACTCTGTAATTGGGCAAGAGAGTCAAGTTACCCTGTCATTTATATTCAGCATGAAGAGCAAGAGCTGGAAGTTGATACACCGCAATGGCAACTGTATGAAGCCTTGCAGCCACAAACGGATGATTTATTTGTACGTAAAACCACACCAGATTCTTTCCTTGGCACCAATTTGCAAGAGCTTTTACAAGAGCAGGGTGTCGATCGTTTGATCATTTGTGGTTACGCAACAGATTTTTGTGTGGATACGACAACACGCCGTGCTGCAGGGTTAGGATACCCCATTTTATTGGCGTCTGATGCTCACACGACCCACGATAAACCCCATGCATTAGGGGCGAATATTCGTCAGCACCATAATCAAACATTGAGTGCAATGAGCAGTTTTGGAGTACCAATTCAGTTAGCCAAAGCGGATGCTATTGTATCTGGTAGCCCTAAGTTGTACCAATTTATGCAATTTGAATCGAAACACAATTAATACACTACAGCATATCGTGTTCAATTGGGTAACTGTTTTCATACGTTAAAATCCATGTTAGGTTCATGTTTCTATTCAATTTCATAATGAAATGGTGAGTGGCATGAATCTAACCATCCAACCCCTAGCAAAAGCGCATTATGCGCAGTTATGTGAACTGGCTGTTAGCGAAGAACAGCAGCAATACGTAGGTACGATGGAAGGCCTCCTTGCCTGTGTCTCAATGGATGTTCATCCACATGTTATCTGCGTTAACGATCAAGTGATCGGCTTTTTTCTCATCGATACCTTCTACGGAATCAAATATGACTTTGCGCTGGATAATGCGATCGGCTTGCGTGGCTTTTTTATCGATCAACGTTATCAAGGACAGGGCTACGCTAGAGCCACGATGGTGCAGTTTGGTACCTATTTAAAAAGTTATTATTCCCACCGCGGGAACATTTACTTAACGGTCAACTGTCGTAATCCGTTTGCAAGACAAAGTTACTTAGCGGGTGGGTTTATTGATACTGGCGAGCTTTATCTCGGAGGAGCAGCTGGGCCACAGCACGTTATGAAGTTGAGTTACGCTTGAGTTGGCGTGGTAACTATGATGCCAATTTATTGTTTTATCTAAAGTAAGGAAAACTGCAGTGATTAACTACCGTGTAATGGAGATACAAGACTACGAAGATGTCATCACACTTTGGCGTGCAACCGAACACATGTCGCTGCGCTGGCTGAAATCGGTATCATGAAAACACATCTATTTGTGTTAAATGACAACCATGCAGCACAAAATTTTTACGCTAAACTTGATTGGTATCCGCGAAATGAAGTGACAATGATGACGTTTAATCACTCAGATAATCTCAATGTGTAGAATCTGATGCAAAAATTGGAATAAAGATAACAGACTAATAATTGAACATAAATCAGCCAGCCAGTAACATCAGAACGTTGAATAAATACATCGAACATTCAATGTGATAACATAATTCATAACAACGTTAGTTAATATCAATAGGCTGGTTTAAACATGGCAACATTTAAAGAATATAAAGTTGTAACAATTGTAGAAGGTGGTTGCGGTACTATTTTACTTGGTGCGAGTGGTCTACCTGTTCAGCGTTTGGAAGCGGAACTTAACCGCTATGCTCAAGATGGTTGGGAAGTCGTCTTTCAGGTGATTGAGAAAAAGCGTTTTATGCTTTTTTGGCAACGAGAAGCAATCATTCTGACGTTAGGTCGATAATGTGAAATGGTTTTCACTGTCGCTTATCCGCTACTATCAGAAAACAGGCGGTTCAAAGCGATGGTTTAACACGGAGTGTAACTTTGAACCCAGTTGTTCAGAGTATACGCGTCAATGCATCGTAAAATACGGCGCGATCAAAGGTTGGCGTTTAGGGTTGTCTCGAATACGTCGCTGTACCCATCCTGATCTCGTCGAAAAAATCTACGATGAGGTGCCATGATGAATATTTTTGAATCCACTATACAACTAGAAAATAAAGAAAATTCATTACGTTATCAGGTTCAAGCACTAGATGAGGCTCGCCGGAGATATTTCTTCGATGAGCAGTCTCAGCGTGTGAAAGACCCCGATACCTATGCTGCGCTTAATTGGTTTTTCCTTGGAGGAATTCACCATTTCTATTTACGTCAATATGGTTTATTCGCCGGTGAGGTGTGTTGTTTGTTATTGGCGATCATCACTCTTGCCCTTGGGATTACCTCTGGATGGTTCTTAGTCGGCGTATTATTGCTCGTTGAACTACCTCAGCTCTTTTATGCGCAGAAGATTGTACGGCAATACAACTACAATATATCGACAAAAATACTTTGCGAGGCGCGTGAAAAAGCGCTGGTGAAAAATTAACTTACTGTTATAAGAGCTACTTCGGTAGCTCTTTTTATTTTGTCATCGTACATTTCACCATGTAAAACTGTGGCAGAATCACCGCACATAACAGTTGCTAGACTATTGGCAGTTAGCGCTGTTTGTTAGGTGCGTATCATAGTGAGTATCCGCCTGATTATCAGAATTGAAGCATAATTGTGTATATACCCAAGTAACCTCAAGATGCGGTTTCAGCGAGAATGTATTCGCTCATAGGCAAGGCACCGATTTGAATACCTAGTTATTCTACGTAGAAAATCGGTAACGCAGCATAGGAGCGAATACAACTCGCCCCTTGGGAGCTCATCAACAAGCCCATTTCTGCGCCCAATGACGTTGAAAGGGAGTGACCATTCCTTCCGTCATTGAGCTTGACCTGTGCTCGTTGATGAAGCTCTGAAGTCTGCATCTTGAGGTCATTTGGGTATATGACTTTACACTGGTGGTCAATTTAGATTAAGTTGCCACATTTGTACGATATAAAGGAAATTCAAGTGAAGGAATATCAAGCCTATCTATTTGATATGGATGGAACTCTAGTCAATTCAGAGCCTCTTAAAGGTCAAGCTTTAGCGCTTGCGTGCAAAGAATATGATGCAGATGTTGACTATCACATCTATCAACAGGTTATGGGCGAAGATTGGGCGACCGTCACGCAACACTTTTTTGACCACGCCAATATCACGCCTGAGTTCAGTGAATTTAATGCGCATTTTCGTCGCCATTATGAGCGATTACTTGAAGATGAGCTTTCTTTGAATATTGGCGCTCGCGACTATATAGAGCGGTTGAATCAACGTGGTTTAGCCTGCGCCGTAGTAAGCTCTGCAGCAAACTGGATGGTGGATAAGATTTTACAGCAGCTTAATTTAACTGCGCAGTTTCAGGTGATTATTGGGCGAGAAGATGTTATCAAACATAAACCGCATCCTCAGGCGTATTTACTGGCGTTAGAGCGTTTAGGGGTGAAAGCGGATCAAGCGGTTATTTTTGAAGATTCAGAGGCGGGCTTAAAAGCGGGTCTTGCTGCAAACTGTGACGTGGTGGCTATTGCGCACAAATTCAATCAGCGTCACTGCTTTGAAAATGCAACAGCGCATGTCTCTGATTTTCGGTTATTACTGGAAAAGTAAGGTGGACTCTGGGGGAGAAAACCCGACGTGGGTGAGCTGTTGTCGAAGAAACAATAAGCATCTCTGGTAATATCTAAACTGATTTATATCATACTACTGTGATCTAACTCCCATTCATCGTTTGGGAGTGGTAGAATAGTGTATCAAATTTACTTGATATTATGAGCTTATGAACGAGTTTGACACCTTATTGAAGATCGCTGCACGTAAATCGGCCATCGATGCTGACAGTGATTGGTACCAAGGTCCAGAAACCTACCTAACTGGAATTGAAAACGAGCTAGCAGAGGTTCGCTCAGAGTTAAACAAACATCGCCGCGTATATCTTGAAGATGAGTTAGCTGATGTTCTGTGGGACTATGTCAACGTATTGCAAGCTCTGGCTAAAGAGCAAGGGATTGATCCCCAACGCGTATTGCACCGTGCATGTCAAAAGTATCAAGAGCGTGTAACCGCTATTGAGCAAGGTCAGCCTTGGGATGAAGTGAAACATCGACAGTCTGTTGAGCTTGCTAAAGCACATTGTGAAGATGTGTTAACGCCGCAAAATAATGCTTTAACTGCGCAAAACAAATAATCCTACCATGCGACAAGGAGAGTCCTATGAATATCGGTATTTATGTCTATGAGAATTCAGAAGTGTTGGATTTTTCCGGTCCTTTTGAAGTATTTTCAACGGCAAAACGATTAGGGGCTGATCATTGGAATGTATTTACGGTAGGCCAAACCCACGAACCTATTTCCGCTCGGGGTGGTTTTAAGCATGTTCCAATGTATTCATTTACTGATCACCCTCCCATTGACCTCTTGGTGGTTGTGGGCGGTATTCATCATGACGAGATGGATAAGGCTCCCGTTATTGATTGGATTAAGTCGGTAGCAGAGCAGCAAGCTACCTGGGTTACATCCGTATGTACTGGTGCATTTTTGCTGGCTCGAGCAGGTTTATTGGCTGGTAAAAAAGTCACTACCCATTGGGAAGACATTCCCGCTTTACAGGAAACCTTTGAGGAACTGACTGTTGTGCCCAATGTACGTTGGGTTCATGATGGCTATGTGGTGACATCGGCTGGAATATCCGCTGGGATTGATATGAGTTTGTGGCTTGTTAGCGAGTTGACGACACGAACTTTAGCCGAAGAGACGGCGATCCAGATGGATTACGCTTGGGAAAATGCACCGCAAGATGATCAGTTTATTACTGAGTAGTGGGGTGATGGATTCACCCCACGAGTCTGTTATTGAAAAACGATTTACTACCGTTAATTAATCCACTAGCTCAGGTTCTTGGACTGTTTGCTGTGCGATCTTTTGTTCGATGTAAGCTTGAATACGAGCCTTATCACCGTCACTCATGCCAATACCCAATTTACTGCGACGCCAAATCACATCGTCAAGTTGGTAGATGTACTCATATTCCAATAAATAGTCCAGTTCTTTGGCGTAGAATTCAGGCGCCAACTCTTCTCCTAAGTCACCCACATTATCAACGTCACGCAGCATCACAGTGACAACTCGAGATCCGTAGCTCGTTAACCAGCGTTTGATCAGAGATGTGCTTAATGTTGGTAGGTGACGTTGTAACTCCGCCTGCCAATGGGTTAAATCGTAACTCTCTGCGCCGGGCAGTAACGATGTATCTGTGTTTCCTTCAGGTAACCCTGGGAAAAATGGTTGTAAATGGTGTAGTGCCGATTCAGCCAATTTACGATACGTTGTTAATTTACCGCCAAACACGGACACCACAGGCGCTTTACTTGGGGTGCCATCTAAAGTCAGAGTGTAGTCGCGGGTAATCGCTTGCGGTGAATCTGACTCATCATCACACAGTGGGCGTACGCCACTGTATTCAAACACAATATCATCAGTTGAAATCTTGTGTTCAAAATGCTGATTCACAACTTTGATCAGATACTCACGTTCTTTATCTGAAATGGCAACTGCGCGAGGATCGCCATGGTACTCTACATCGGTGGTGCCAATGAGAGAGTATTTGTCCATATAAGGAATGACAAACACAATACGTTTATCTTCATTTTGTAAGATGTATGCTTGCTCTTCGCCGTGAATTTTTGGTACGACGATATGAGAGCCCTGAATCAACCGGATACCATAAGGTGAGTTTAGCTCGATATTTTCGGTAAGAAAGTGTTTTACCCAAGGACCGGTTGCGTTCACTAATGCTTTACTTTTGCGGGTAAAGCGCGTTTGAGTCCGTTCATCAAAGAGAGTGACGACCCAGTGATTATCGTTGCGCTGTGCTTTTTCAACGAGGCAGTAGTTGCGTACTTCGGCGCCAGCTTCTTCTGCTTGCATGGCATTGAGGATCACCATACGCGCATCGTCAACCCAACAATCTGAATACTCAAAACCCACCTTTAAATCTTCAGTAGTGGTGTGTCCCGCGTTTAATCGTACTTTATGGCTTTTATCTAAAGAGGTACGTTTCCCTCCAAGGTGGTCGTAAAGGAATAACCCGGTACGAATCATCCAGGCGGGGCGTAAATAAGGTTGATGGGGAAGACGAAAACGCATTGGTTTCACAATATGAGGTGCTTTTTTCAGTAGCACTTCACGTTCAGCCAGCGCTTCGCCAACCAAACGAAATTCGTAATGTTCTAAATAGCGCAAGCCGCCATGAATCAGTTTTGAGCTCGCAGAGGAGGTTGCCCCTGCGAAATCACGCGCTTCATAGAGTCCTACTTGCATGCCGCGGCTGGCAGCATCGGCAGCAATTCCTGCGCCGTTGATCCCACCACCAACCACTATCAAATCCAGAAGTGTGTCATCCGTTGTTGAGCGTAGTGTATGTTTCATTTGTAGGCCTTTTATGTTCGTTATTGGTCTTTAATGTTCGTACGAAACTATTAAACGCGTTTTTTGGTGATATATCCACCGTTTTTTTTGTTTTTGTAACAAAAAAGTTATCAAGTGAACAAAATAAGTTTGCCAGTAGGAGATGACAAAGATGTGATAAGTGAAGGAGAACGGCCCCAGGCATGGTTGCTGAGAATACAAAAAAACCTGCCAATTGGCAGGTTGGTTTAATCTCGGTGGTTAGCTAAAGCGTTAGTTGCTTACTTTGAAAACACTTCACGAAAGTCACGTTTTAAAATCGGGTCGCGACGTGCTTTTTTCAGTTGTTTCAGCATATCTTTTACGCAGTTGAACAGCACATCATCAAGCATTTGAGCGCGGTAGTTTTCTTTGTCTTCTTCGCTCATGTCTTTTGGTAGATCGAGTGTTGGGAACTCTTCCATCACACTGATACCAGCAAATGCTTGGCTTACAGAAATAAGAGCATGGAACTGTTCAAAATTGTCGAGAATATTTTGCGCACTGCCTGGTAGAGAATCCCAAGATTCACGCACGGCCTCTTCAGATACTTCGTGAATAGATTGGATCATGAAGTGCATTTCTTGTGGTACTTCTTCAAACTCGATAACTTGACGTAGTTCTGCAGACAGAGAGTCTAGGTCAACGACTGGAGTTTCATTTTGGTTGGTATCAGACATGGAAGCCATCCTGTAGAGAAAGTCGAAAATCAAATGCGCATCCTAGAAAGATTGCTCGATAAGTCAATAAACATTGAGTAACTTTGGTCCAGTTGCGTTTTTTTCAGCATTTATGCAGATTTTAGCTTAAATTGCTTCGCTCGTGCTTTGAGCTGATTCGATAAAGTGGCAAATGAACAGTGAGTTGTCTTTGTCTGAGCGCAAACCCAAGCTTTTGTTGTGTTCACAGAATGGGGCAGGGGTAACTAGATAGCATCATAATAAGGGCCGATAAGCTTGTGAGTACACGCTCTATTATGACCTTTTGCCAGGGGTGAAAAACGCAATGAAAATGGTTGGGGAGTTCTCCCCACCATAAAACACTCTGTATGAGCGAAGGGCATTAATGGCTAAATTGAACTTCACCAAGTTCATTTTTCAATAAATGTGCTTGGTTATTTTTGATCAGTTGAGCGGCTTGCGCTGGCGTAACAGCTTGGCTTTGGCCCTTTGAACGTACGGTTGGCGTTTCCCAAGCGTTGTCACGGTATAGGCCAGATTCATCGTATTCAATTATAACTTTCATTGTAAACCTCGATTATTGTTTGTTATTGATAACTTGTTATACCCAAGTAACCTCTAGATGCTGTATTCGCTCTTATGCTGCGTTACTGATAATTACCTTAGCGCTGAGTAAAAAAGAAAAATAGCCAGTAAAAATGCAAATTAAGTTTAATGAATGCTGTTCGATTAGGAGGCAAGGTTACTATTTTGGGGCGAGGGTTGATAAATAACACTTATATATCAATTAATTAAATTGATTTTATTGCGTTCCAGATTGGTGCGGGTTAGTGTGATCTTATTCCAGTTAATGCATCTTGACGTAAAGTGGTTAATTTTCTGACATTATTCTGATTATTGTGTGATTTTGAAATAAAGGCGATGTAAATCATCGCCTTAAAATGAAAGCTAAACGGTTTAAGCTGCTCTGTTTTGGTTAGCTGCGTCATCACCTTTAACTAATTTGAACTGGCGAACTCGTGCCATGAGCCCTGAGGAGAGCTGCGATAAGTGATTGCTGGTTTTGGCAAGTTCGGTGATGTTTTGTGTTGTTTCAACCACTATCTCATTAGCACTGTCCATGTTGCGACTGATGTCTGTGGTCGTAACGCTTTGCTCTTCAACGGCTACGACTACTTGGTTATTTATGTCCTGAAGCTCTTCAATCGTGACGTGCATACTACGCACAGTGCCAGAAATGGACTCTGCACGTCCTGAAGCTTGGATAGTTTTATCGCGACAATGATTTATGGATTCAGTCGCTTTTTGTACCCCTTCTTGTAATTGCTCTATCAGTTTCTCAATATCTTCTGTTGAACTTTGGGTACGATGGGCCAATGTACGAACTTCATCTGCGACCACCGCAAAGCCGCGTCCTTGTTCCCCTGCACGAGCGGATTCAATAGCCGCATTAAGTGCTAACATGTTGGTTTGTTCAGCAATGGCACGAATGGTGACAATGATATTGCCGATATTATCCGATTGTGACACTAATTGGGAAATTACCTGCGTGCTCTGTTCGATATCGCTGGTTATGTCTGCGATGTCGTCGAGCACTAACTGCACAGAATTAATCGTTTTTGTGGTGATTTTGCTTGCATTTACCGTGAACTGATTAGAGTCTTGCGCGCTGTTGGCGATTTCCTCCGAAGACAATGCCACCTGATGTAATGCGGATGCAACTTGGTCCATTTCGCTACGCAGTTCTTGTGATGATTTGTCTACAGTACTAGCAACATTAGATAAGTTATGAGACATGTGATTAACGCTACCAGAAGCGGTAGTCACCTCGCTTAACACATCATTTAGCGAATCAAACGAGATATTAAGGTGCTGCAGTAAAACACTAAACTCATCCTTTTGTGAGGCTTTTACAGGAGTGCGGTAAGTCAGGTCGCCTTGAGCTAACAGCCGAATTACATGGGAAAGCTTGTGCATTCCTTGAGCAATTAAGCGACTAATAAAAAAGGTGCATAGAGCGGCGACGATGAATGCGAAAATGGTGGCCACTTCAATAATGGTTTGAAAGAGGATTTTTTCATCTGCCATTACGCTGGCTTCTTGGCGTTGCTGCGCGAGTAGATTTTGTTTAATCGTGACTAAGTCCTTGGATGTATGGCTTCCAACTGACAAGAGTTGCTGCTTGTGATTCTCCAATTCGTGTTTGTAATCCACTAATAGATGGTAACTGTTGCTAAATAGGGATTTATGCTTCAAATAACGAGTAAAGGTGTTACGTTCGTTACTGCTGGTAAGAAGTTGGGTAACGGTGGCTTCAAGCGGCGCTATGTGTTGCTCAAGTAATTTATCATAAATAGCAGCATCTGAGTGCGTTGTGCTTAAACTGTTTAATGCGTTGATTTCGAGTTCTAAAATACCTTCAACCAATTTGGCCAAGTTGTACTCCAGTTCAGTGTTGTGCGTTTCTCTAGCCTGCTCAAGCAAAAGATTTAGCGCATTTTTGGTCGCTTTAAATTCGGGTAAAAATTGACTATCCACTAAGGCTTCGTATTGATGCGATTGCCTTACTACCTGATCAAATGTTGAGAAATACTCGTTCATGTCTTGTTGGATGGTTGCAGCTTGCTTTTCGAGCTGCGGGTTTAGTGCAAGCTCCTCATGCTTGTTTAACTGATTGAAAATGGAGTATAGGTTCTCTTTTTTAGTTGAAAGTTCGGCGAGAAACGAATCATCGTGAGTGTAAAAGTAGTCGGTAGCTGCTAACCGAGTTTTCAAAAACAGTGCTTGAATTTCGCTCACTTCGCTGAACATTTTTGATTCAGCTAATATGTGTTTAAAAGCGACAGATGAATGATTCAATGCGACAAGAGCGCAGGCAGAAGCGATACTAAAACAGAGAACGCAAGTAACAAAACCTAACGTCACTTTAGTTTTGATTGAGTGTAATTGGATCATCGAGCCTCCTGGTCCGTTTACAAAATCTTATAAAGTCCTCAATCCAATGACGTAAGAATTATTAAAATTATTTTTAGCAAGTTTAGTCTTGTTTTAGCTGGCGTCCAATTTTTGTACTGTTCGAGTTAACATTACATTATGAAAGTACTCAATAACAGTTACGACATTTAAGAGACATTTCCCAAAGAGAGACGTCGCAATACTTCTAACTGCAAGGTTTACATGGAATTGACAAAATAGCTTTGCCTAACTTTAGTAATCGCATTATGTTATTGATTCATATAACTCATGAAAGGAATCCAATCATGGCTGAGCATCAATGTGTCTCATTTATGCTAATTAAAAACGGCAAAATTCTGCTTGAGCGACGTTCCATGAGTAAAGAACATGATCCTGGTTTGGTGACTATTCCAGGTGGACATATGGAAGTGGGTGAAAATCAGCAGGATACTTTGTTGCGCGAGATGGAAGAAGAACTTGCCGTTGTGCCAACTAAATATCGGTATTTGTGTACTCATTTACATAAAACAACTGAATGGCAAAAAATCCATTACTATGTCATTGATGCATGGCAAGGTACGATAGAAGCTCATGAGGCCGAGGAAGTTTTTTGGCATGACCTTTGTGAGCATCATGCTGATATTGAATCTGATCGTATGGCCTTAGATTCATTTTTAGCGCAAAATGTATTGGCATAAAATAGTTTTGGAGAACATAGTTGAATAAAATCAGAAAGTTAGGTTATCAATACCTAACTGTTATTGAAGATCTAGGGTTACTTCTCATCGCGGCGTTAACCATTGTTGCGATGGGGGTAGAAGTGGGTGCGATTTATCGTGCTATGACCGTCAGCCTAGGCGATTTGTTACTGCTATTCATTTATCTTGAAGTTCTCGCTATGGTCGGGTTGTATCTTAAATCGGGGCGTTTACCCGTTAGGATGCCGCTTTATATCGTCATTGTTGCCTTGGCACGTTACCTAACGTTAGACATGAAAAATCTCGACACCATGAATATGTTGGGGATTGCTGGCGCCATCTTTATTATCGCTTTGTCGATTTTAGTGATTCGTTTTGGTCATAAGAAATTTCCTTATGGGGAAACGGATACGCATTAAACAAAACCTTTTGGGGTTTGCATTTTATTAGATTGGATAAATAAACGGCCTTTGGGCCGTTTTTTTATCCAAGTTTTATTGATATAGGAAGAGATCATGTTGCTTACCACGGCAAGGACTCGGATTGAAATACTCAATCCTGAGGAGAGTCATTTATTACTCAATTTCTATCAACAAAACCGTGAACATCTTGCGCCATGGGAACCGATTCGTGCGTCGGAATACTACACAAAAGAGTATTGGCACAATGCGGTTGCTGGCAACCAAACCCATTTTGAGCAAAGTATTGGGTTTCATTTTGTTGCTTTGACTGCAGAGCGTGATCAAGTGATTGGTGTCGCCAATTTTACCAATGTGGCGCGCGGAGCTTTTCAAGCCTGTTTTCTTGGTTATTGCATTTCCAAACCGTTTGAAGGGCAAGGTTATATGACGGAGATACTTGAAGCGACGATTGATTATTTGTTCACTGAACAAAAATTGCACCGCATCATGGCTAACTATATTCCAGACAATAAGGGCAGTGAACGTGTTCTCGAGAAGCTGGGTTTTGAACGAGAAGGATACGCCAAGCGATATTTAAAAATTGCTGGTCAATGGCAAGATCACATATTGATGTCGAAGATCAACCCGTTAGTGGAGTAAAAACCTCTATTTTACGCATATTCTCCTATAGTTATATTCAGTAAGTTCCTTTATCGGCCTACGCACTCATTAAGGTGTGAACTCGGTAAAGATAACCGTGGGAAGGGGTATGGTAACAAGGCTCAAAGCAGAATCGATTGAAGAACATGACTTGCAGCAAGAGTCGTTGCAAGTTTTGCTGCGTATGACGGTAGGACAACTCCCTGAACTTGATGAGTTGGTAACCTTAGTTGCGGATATCTTTCAAGCTGACATTGCATTAGCTGCTCTCTTTGATGGTGGAAAGCAGCAATTTATCTCTGCGGTTGGCACATCACTTTCAAGCATTGAGGTGGATGAAGGTTCATTCCATCAAATGATCATAGAGCGTAACGAGCTATTTGTGGTGCAAGATAGCCATGTGTGTCCCGAGTTTTCCGATAATCCCTACTTAAATAGCCAATGTGAATTACGCTTTTGCGCTGGCTTACCTCTCTTTCTACAAGATGACATTCCTATCGGTGTATTAAGTTTATTTTCTACACAGCCACAGCAATTTAGCGAGCGTGATAGATTGCGTTTACAACGCATTGCTCGAGCGGTAGAAGGATTACTTCGATCGCAATTAAACGCAATTAAGGCAGATATCGCGAGTCAGATCGCACAAAACGCACAGAACATGGCTCTGCGCAAGGGCCAACTGCTTGAAGAAGTTGCTAAAGTTTCTGGAGTAGGGGGGTGGGAATTGGATGTGGAGTCCGATGAGCTTTATTGGACAGAAAAAACCCGTGAGATTCATCAAGTATCGGACGATTATGTGCCAACGTTAGAAGAGGCGATAAATTTTTACGCACCCACGGCCAGGCCGCTGATAGAAAAAGCTGTTCAGGATGGTCTTAACTCTACCGGGATTTGGGACTTTGAGCTTCCTTTGATTACCGCAAAAGGTAAGTCCATCTGGGTAAAAGCAACAGGACAGGCTGTATTTGAAAATGGGAAGTTGAAGAGGCTCATCGGCGGTTGTCAAGACATTACATCGCGCCGTGAGCAAGAACTGCGTTTACGTGAGAGTGAATCCACGGCACGGGAAAAATCAGATGAGTTGTATACCATTATTGCTAATATGCGCCAAGGCGTGGCGGTTTTTGATGAACATACGCATTTAAAATATTCCAACTCCCAATATCGAGATATTCTCAATCGTAATGAGAAGCAAATGGTCTATGGTACGCCTTTTTTGCAGCTTTTAAGTGAATTGGTTGTTCGTAGTGACTTCGAATTAAGCCCAGAGTGTATCTTTCGCGAAATGCAATCTCACTTCGCACGTGGCGATTCGATGGCAATTAAATACTCTTTAGTACATGGTCGGATAGTCGCCGTACTATATACCCCTCTTCCTGATGGTGGTTGGGTGACGACGGTGGAAGACATCACTGAGCGCGAGAAAGCTGCAGAGAAAATCGCGTTTGCTGCTCGGCACGATCCGCTTACCGGGTTGGCAAACCGTATGTTATTCAATCAGGTGTTAGAAGAGGCATTAGCGCGTGAACTTGAGGTATCAGCAACCAGTGGTTCGCATGGAAGTTGCGTATTATTGATGCTGGACCTGGATCGTTTTAAACCGGTCAACGATACTCATGGGCATATCATTGGAGATGAAGTGCTAAAAGAGGTCGCAAAGCGCCTTACCGCCGTGGTTAAACGTAGCGATTTGGTGGCACGGTTCGGTGGCGATGAATTTGCGATATTGCTGTTGGATTACGACAATACGGAAGATATCGCTATTAATATTGCGGAATCTGTTATTGCGGCGCTATCCGATCCATTTTTAATTAGAGATCTATGTATTGCTATTGGTGTTAGTATTGGTATCGCAAAGGTTCAAGCATCCGATAAGAGTTTAAGTGATGTAATTCAAAGGGCTGATGACGCTCTGTATCATGTCAAACATCACGGGCGTGATGGCTACCACCTTTCTTAATCGTATCCCCGTGAATTCAACTGCGAAGTAACCTGTAGAATGAGGCTGGTATAAACCCGTCTGTCATCTGCGTATAGTGGGGATAACATCTAATAAAATATATTGGTACTGTATATTATCTAATTGTTAAAATATTAATAGGAGCTTAGAAGTATAAATAGGTTCTTATCTCAATATTTTTCATTGATTAAATGTGGCATGGGTCCCATAAAGTAAACTTATTAATTTTATGAGTTTTACAATAAAAAAATAAATGTTAAAAACAGCTGGAATTAAACTTTACAAATTCTTACATTAGCGAAAATTATGTGGAGTGATTGTGTTCCATTTATTTTCGTAAACATAAGATAGCTTATTAATTAAGCAAAATCTGTTTTTGATACATTTATAGGAATCATGTATGACTTTTTCTTCTCATTTTGCTAAGCGCACACTTGGTGTGGCTGTGACTTGTGCGTTAACATCAATGTTTGCTGCGGTTTCGGCTCAAGCAGGACCTTTGTATACTAATGAAGCACTTACAGAAGCAACTATCGGTTTCGCAACGCAAAACGGTGGTACCACTGGTGGTGCAAACGCAGATAGCGCGCATATTTATCTTGTGAGTTCTATTTCCGCATTCGAAGCCGCACTAGATGAAGATGAGGGTGACGCTCGCATTATTCAAATTCAAGGTACAATTGATATTAGTGGTGGCACTGCTTATAGCAGTTTTAATGACCAAAAATCGCGCTCTCAAATTAAAATTCCTTCTAACACCACTATTATTGGTGTGACCAGCGATGCAGGCTTTACTAATGGTTCGTTAGTTATGTCTCATGTCAATAATGTTATTATCCGTAATATTCACATTGAAACTCCAGTGGATGTTGCACCGCATTTTGAATCTGGTGATGGTTGGAATGCTGAGTGGGATAGCATGACAATCACATATTCTAAAAATGTTTGGGTTGACCATGTGACATTTGATGATGGTTCATATACTGATGCCGATTACACAGAAGTAGACGGTTATGAATATGTTCGTCACGACGGTATGCTTGATATTAAACATGGCAGTGATTTTGTCACGGTTTCTGCGTCTTTATTTGAAAACCATAATAAAACGATGCTTATCGGCCACAGCAAAAGCAACTCTAAAGAAGACAGCGGTCATTTACGTGTAACCTTAGCCGATAACGTATTTAGCAAAACTACTCAGCGTACGCCACGTGTTCGTTACGGTAAAATCCATGCATTCAATAACCTATTTGAAGGCGATTACAAAGATGACACTTACCCGTTCATGTACGCGTTCGGTCTAGGTTATGAAGGTTCTATCAATTCACAATACAATGTATTTAACATTGATAACTTGAAAACCAGCAAACAATACAAAGTGGCTAAAGTCTACAAAACCAATTCAGAGCTGACAGATACAGGTTCAGTGTTCAATGATACAACGCTTGATCTAAGCGGTAGCAATATTCCAGCTGACGTATCTTGGAATATTCCTTACTCTTACTCACTGTACTCTACTGAAGGTTTGGCGGCTTATCTAAAAGCGACAGCAGGCGCTGGTAAGTTGTCTCTTTAATTGAGCCATTGTGATGTAACGAAAAGGATGCCTCGGCATCCTTTTTTTGTTCGCCTTTGTTGTTATGTTGTTCTTGAAACCAAGTATGGACCTTTGCCTGAGTATCGCATCATCAACTTTGGGGACTATCTTCTTAAATCGAGCGTGTCGAACACATAGTGATTCTCGATTAAAAATCACTTAACATATCGAGCAATCAATCAGATAGGCAGGCTTTGCTATGAAAAAAACGCGTATTCTACTGTCCCAGTCCACGGACCCTTGGTTTAACCTTGCTGTGGAGGACATCATTTTCCGTTCTATGTCTGCGGATCAGCGCGTGCTGTTTTTATGGCAAAACAACGATACTGTGGTTATCGGCCGAGCACAAAACCCTTGGAAAGAGTGTAAAACCGATATCATGGAGCGCGATGGCGTGAAATTGGCGCGTCGGCAAACCGGCGGTGGTGCTGTATTTCATGACCTTGGTAACACTTGTTTTACGTTTATGGCGGGTAAGCCAGAATACGATAAAAGTGTTTCCACCCAAATTGTATTAGATGCACTGGCTAGTATCGGTGTGAATGGCAAAGCAACGGGTCGCAATGACTTGGTTGTGGAAGATGAGCAGGGCGTTCGTAAATTCTCTGGTTCGGCCTATCGTGAAACCATTGATCGCGGGTTCCATCATGGCACCATTTTGATGAGTACCGATATGTCGCGCTTGGCGGACTACCTCAATCCGGATCCTAAAAAACTGCAAGCCAAAGGCATTACTTCGGTAAAATCGCGTGTTATTAACCTCAATACCATTGTGCCGAAAATCGACCATAAAATGGTATGTGATGCGATGATAGAAGCTTATCGTCACTACTATGATACCGAAATTGACATCGAATTTATTTCTCCAGAAGCGTCAGCCAACTTGCCAGATTTTGCAACAAAATTTGCTAAGCAAAGTAGCTGGGAGTGGAACTTCGGTAGCACGCCGCAATTTACTCATCAATTGAGTGAGCGGTTTGCATGGGGTGGGGTGGATCTCTATTTGGATGTGACGCACGGCATTATTGAACATGCGCAAGTCTACAGTGACGCGTTGGATCCCAAACCGATTGAACTGTTCGGCGCAGCATTGGCCAAACAGACATACACCGTAGACGGTATGCGCCAAGCCATCACCGCCGTGATTGAACAAGCGCCTGAGTATCAAGCCCAACTTGAGGAACTCGGCTCCTGGCTTGGTGCGCAAATACAATAGTATGCCCCTTTATTAAGAGTTCCCTTTATCAACAGTATGACAGATCAAGAGAAGGACACACGATGATTTTAAAGACCGGGATGGTCTACCTGAGGGCATTAGATGTTGAAGACACCGAGAGCTTTTACCGCTGGGGCTGTGATGATGAGATAACGCAATACAGTTTGTCTGGGTATCGCTATCCACAATCACGCACTGATGTTCAAAAATGGCTAAGCCAGATTAACGATGATAGCCGCACCATTACATTTGGGATTGTGCTACAAGAAAATCACCAATTGATCGGATACGCGGGTATCAGTTCAATGAGTACGCTCAATCGCAGTGGTGAGTTTTTTATCTTGATTGGCGAAAAAGAGCTGTGGGGTAAAGGGATTGCCTCATTAGTTACGAGGCGTATTACTGAATATGCCTTTGCTGATATTGGATTACATCGTATGACGTTAACTGCGTTTGCCGATAATCCTGCTGCAGTTAAGGCCTACTCCAATGCTGGTTATCGCGAGGAGGGCGTTTTGCGCCAAGCTGGATTTCGTCATGGGGAGTTTAAAGACAAGGTCACCATGGCGGCGCTAGCAACAGAATGGTGTTTTAATTCAAAAGGTTAACATTAGCATTTGCTGTATAATGTTATGGTGTTTTACCAGCCGCGCCAAGTTGCCTTTGGGTGACTTGGCTCACATCAAGCTCACTTTTACGCTCCGTATCAACTTATTTGATAATAATTGAATTAACAATTGGTGCGTAGTTCACCGTTTACACCAAATTATCTCCCTAAACTCGATAATGATAATGAAACCGGGTTCATCGTCTGTTACTATCGGCGGCTTTATCGATAACGCACAGCAAACGCTTAAAGCATTAGCAGAGATTGTGCTTGCTTAAACTGCAATTGCTCGGATTTAACTTATTGATATTATAAATAAAACATTCAATTTTATTTATGCTCTAACCGAATGGAGTGTAATAAACATACTGAACGTGAAGCACACGTCGGTGAATGTTTAGCGGTGTGTATAACTCTTAGGAGAAGGCTATTATGACTGTTAGCGTCGAATGGCAGCAAGATTATAAGTTTGATGTAATCAACGATCATAACTTTCATTTCCCAGTGGATAACAATAATGAAAGTGCTACCTGTCCAACCGATATTCTGTTGTCAGCCTTAGGTTCTTGTTGCTCAGGTGAAGTGATTGCTGGACTGAAACAGCAAGAGGTAGAACTGTTTGGTATGAAAACAGAGGTGAGCTACAGCTTAACCGATACTCAACCTCGTCTCTTTAAAAGTGTGAACTTGCATTTTATCATTAAAGGATTTGGTCTTAATGATTCTATGGTAAATCAAGTGATTGAAAGCGCGATAAATGAAAATTGTCATGTGGCACTGATGCTTAAATCGAGTATGGCGATCACTTACACTTATCACGTTGTGCAGATCTCAAAAGAGTTGGCATCCTAACCCAACTCTTTTGCAATTTGCTTATTTGTTTGGTGAAAGATGAGCATTGGCTCTATTGGCATAACGGTTAGCTAAAATTGCACAGTAAAACAGCTGAATTGGGTGATAGAGCATGATAGGTAAAAGTATCATGCCCAAATCTGGTGAAGTACTAAAGATAACCTTAGCCATTGGTATGCCAGCGGCTAAGGTTTTTTTTGTGCCGCAGAAAACAGCAGCCACTTCATCGGCATGGGAAAAGTGCCAACGAGCCGATACCCAGCGTAACAAGTGAGTGATCGCCAAAAGTACCACCACACAAATCAAAGCAGAGATGCCTAGTAGTGTTACCGAAAAGTGCGACCAAATGTGTTCGATGACGGAGTCACTGAAGGCATTAAGCACAATCATCAAAATAACCCACTTGTCGACTTTATTGGTGATGCCTTTATAACGGGCTAGTAAATTACCCAACAGTGGTCGAAGAAGCTGACCAGCGATCATCGGCAAGAGTAAAAGCTCGGCAACGGATACAATGGTGCCTGAAACATCGAGTCTCGCCCCTGTTGATTGAGTAAACCATCCCATCAACAATGGCGTAATAAATACCCCCAACACACTGGACAAAGAGGCATTGAAAATGGCGCCAGGAATGTTGCCTTTGCCGATGCTGGTCATCGCAACTGATGACGAAATCGTGCTGGGTAGGGCAAATAGATAGCAAAACCCGACCGCTAATGCCGCTGGAAATGCTTGGTACATCATGTGACCAAACACGACCCAAATCAGCGGATAGACGACAAACGTAGCGAGTTGTACAACCAAGTGAAGTTTCCAGTTACTCACACCTTGGCGGATCTTCTCTGGTGACAAGCCAATACCATGTAAAAAGAAGATAATGGCGATACCTATGCTGGTGAGTTTGTCGAGATGAAACCAACCTTGGCTTTTACCTAAATCGGGAATCAGAGCAGCGAGCACAATCATGAGTAACATTGTGACGATAAACCACTCTTTTTGAATGCGTTGTAGGAGTGAATTGATAAACATAAAGTGTTCCAACGGGATTGAAAAGATGACCTGCGCTAAGGTACGCTCTCTTTCTATTTCCTGCTATCGAAGTTAAGACAAATTATGTCGAATACACGACAAATCCGCACCATTCCGGTGTATGAGCAATTGCCACGCCCTATCTGGGCGCGGCCAGAACGCTGGGATGATCAAGGTAGCGCGACGCCCTGGCATTCTCATGCATGGGGCCAGTTCTCTTATGCGGCGCAAGGGATTTTGACGGTGCAAACAGAGCATGCCAGCTACGTGTCACCACCACATTATGGCATTTGGGTACCAGAAGGGGTGACTCATCAAGTGGTGTCGGATGGCGCTGCCACCATGAATAGCCTCTATATTGAATCCCATGTACTGCCCGGAGTTGGATGGGATGCCCCTTTTGTGTGTGTGATTTCCCCACTATTTAGAGAACTCATCATTCGTTTTTGCCAAATGCCTGCTTTATATGAATTGGCATCAGCACAAGAGCGGTTAGCGATGGTGTTGCTTGATGAATTGCAATTGCAGGAGAGGGTGAGCTTGGAGTTACCAATGCCAGACGATAGGCGAATTCGTGCTCTGTGCCAGCAGTTGCAAGCGGAACCCGCGCATCGCTGGAGTGTAGAGCAATGGGGCCAACACATTGGGTTAAGTGGGCGCAGTGTCAGTCGACTTTTTGTTAAGCAGACAGGGCTTACGTTTCAGCAGTGGCGGCAAAGGTTGCGCTTTATCTATGCGTTAAATCTATTGGAGCAGGGCACTGTGGTGACTGAAGTGGCACTGCGTTGTGGTTACGATTCGGTCTCGGCTTTTGGTGAAGCATTCAAAAAGCAGTTTGGCTGTACGCCGGGGCAATTTTTTCATCATTGATGGGGCCAGATTGGCCCTATCAAAGCCGTGCTGGCCTTAATTTCATTTATTTTTGGCTCTATTACTCTTTGGTAGAGTCAGTAATAGTGAAAGCATTGTTAAGGATTGCTAAATAGAAGCTAATTGTTGTGAGAAATCATAACGTAAGGACACTATCACAGGAGGTGGTTATGAAATTAGCGAGTCAACAATTGAAACGGATCGGGAAAGTTACGCTATTGGCACTGATGCTAGGAAGCTTCGCTGCTCACGCTAACGACTTACCCCAAATCAAACAAGCGGGTGTATTTAAGGTGGCGACCGAAGATGATTACGCCCCCTTCAACTTTATGGATAACGGTACACCCGTCGGATTTAACAACGACGTATTAAAAGAACTTCAAACCTACGCAAAAGACATCAAAGTTGAGCAAAGCATTCTGCCTTGGACAGGCTTACTTGCTGCTGTCTCTTCTGGTCAATACGATGCAGCGATTACCGGTGCATTGGTCACCGACCAACGTTTAAATGTTTTCAACTTCGTAACGCCACTAGCTTCTGCGCAACACTATTTTGTGAAACGCAAAGGGGATGATCGTCTTGATACCATCAAAGATCTCGATGGCAAAACCGTCGGCATTCAAGCAGGAAGTGCTTTTATGGCACGCTTGCCTGAGTTGAAAAAGATGCTCAAAGAACAAGGTGGTAGCCTAGGTAAAATCGTTCAATACCAATCATATCCAGAAGCCTATGCCGACCTTGCTAACGGCCGTTTAGATTACGTTATTAACGCGGTTATCTCAGTTAATGACCTGGTGAAAAAACGCCCTAACGTATTTGAAAAAGGGTTACCTGTTTCAGGTGGCGGTTTCGTCTCATGGCCTGTACCTAAAAACAGCCCAGAGCTATTGGCTTTCCTCGATGGGTTTGTGGCACATCTAAAAGCGACAGGCAAATTAACAGAACTGCAGAAAAAATGGTTTGGTCAAGAATTTAACGGACTGCCTGACCAACCTATTACCAATGTAGCTGAGTTCCATAAACTCGCTAACATCAAGTAATAGCGAACAAAAAAGCTGTACCGGCCCAGCTGTTGGGCCGGATTTTGAGAAAGCCAACAAAGGAGCACGACTAGATGGATTTGGGTGCTTGGATAATGTTACTCAAGGGGGCTGTTACCACGATTTGGGTATCTGCAACAGCCATTGTGATTGGTGTATCGATGGGATTATTGATCGCCATTATTCGCCAACGAAAAATTCCTTTCATCGATCAATTACTTGCCTTATATATAAGCATCGCTCGTTCCACTCCGCTTGTGACATTGGTGTTGTTTATCTTCCTCGCATTGCCAGCTTTGGGATTGCAATTGGATGTCACCGTCGCTGCGATCATGTCATTAGCACTGAATACCGCCGCGTTTAATGCCGAAATCTGGCGCTCAGCGATCCGTAACTTTTCTATGGATCAAAGAGAGGCTGCTTATGCATGTGGCATGACTGAATGGACCTTCTTCCGTCACATTATGTTACCTCAGATTTTCTCGGTTAGTTTACCTGCGCTGGTGAATGAAATGTCCTTTTTGATCAAAGGCAGTCCTGCGGTGGCGATTATTGGTTTGGTGGATTTAACCCGCGTTACCAACCGTATTTCATCGGTGACGTATGAACCGCTCTGCCCAATTTTGGGCGCTGGACTCATCTATATGGTCATTGTTGGGCTGTTGGTTAAAGCGCAGTCGATTGCCGAAGTTAAAGCTCGCCGTTTAGCGATGTAAGGAGAGTCAGATGAATGAATGGGCAATGATATGGGAAGCCAGAGATTGGTTTATTGATGGTTTTACTGAAACTCTCTATCTGTTTGCGATTGCAGCCGTTATTGGCTTTATTTTTGGCTTGGTGCTGTTGTACATCCTAGAAGCGGAAATACCGTTTCTTTCTCGCGCGGTGCGAGTCTTTATGACCGTCATGCGTACCGTCCCTTTTTTGATTTTGGCTTACTTGCTTTATTACGGTTTAGGTCAATACGGTTTTCGCATGGAAGCAGAAGTGGCTGGTCTGGTCTCCTTGATTCTGTACCATGGCGCCTACTTCTGTGAAATCTTACGTGGTCAACGGTTGGTTATGCAAAAAGGGTTGATTGAAGCGGCGCACGCGCACGGTTTTCGTCATCATCAAGCCTTTTTATACGTTATTTTGCCAAACGTGGTACTGAGTGCATTACCGCTACTTGGAAATCAGCTAATCATTACTCTAAAAGATACCGCCTTTCTGTGCATTATCACCGTACAAGAGATCACCGCATCGGCAAACAGCGTGCAATCGACGTACTTTATTCCGTTTAAAGCGTTCTTAGTGGCGATTGCATTGTATTGGATTGTGGGCCTTGCGATTGAAAACAGCATTAAATTAATCGGGTTGATTGGTAAGAAAAAAGGATTTTATCATGCTTAAAGACTCTGCAATTGAAGTGACAAAACTGTCGAAACAATTTGATGGAATCGAAGTGTTACGCGACATCAACCTGACAGTAAATAAAGGTGAAGTAGTGAGCATTCTCGGTTCATCAGGTTCAGGCAAATCAACATTGCTTCGCTGTATGAATTGGTTAGAAACACCAGACAAAGGCAAAATTTTTGTCGGCGAAGAGCGCATTGGTGTCGACAATGCGACTAATCAACCAATGAGCAACAAACAGCTGGCGAAAATCCGTGAACGTGTAGGGATGGTGTTCCAAAACTTCAACTTATGGCCACATTTAGACATCTTACATAACGTGATGCTGCCTCTGATCAAAGTAAAACACATGAAAAAGCACGACGCCGAAAAAGTCGCACTTGAACAACTGGAAAAGGTTGGCATGCTCGATAAAAAAGACGTCTATCCAATAACCCTTTCTGGTGGGCAAAAGCAGCGTGTTGCAATAGCCCGTTCACTGGCATTAAGCCCAGACGTCTTGCTCTTTGATGAACCTACTTCTGCCCTTGACCCTGAACGTGTTGGAGAAGTATTGGGTGTTATGAAGCAACTATCTCAAGAGGGCTACACCATGGTGGTGGTTACCCACGAAATGGATTTTGCTCGTGCGGTATCAGACCAAGTCGTGTTCCTTGAAAAAGGCAAATTGATTGAAAAAGCCCCACCAGAAGAGTTCTTCAATAACCCTAAATCTGAGCGTGTACGCCAATTCTTAACCTCCTTCGCATAACCAACCAGTGACCCGGTTTTTAACCGGGACACACATCTTTTAAGCAGGACACACACCATCCAGTTAGAGAGAAGGCAAAATAACCGGTTTGGTTACGGTATGGGTCAAATTGTTTTGCACGAATGACGAATAGGTTGAAGTCGCGAAAGTGGAAATCGCGTTAGCTTTGTTTTTCAAAAGAAAAGGGCAAGATGGGTGTTGAGTTACACAAATTTAGTTAGGGATTTAGGCGATATGCAGAGCGACCATTCGTTTCTTATTCAATGCGGTTTTTACTTGATGTAAACGCGGAGTGGAGCCAATCCAAACTCGAGGCTTTTTCTCTAGTTCTGTGCAAAGCGCTAAACAGTCAGATTGGGTTAGTGTGAGTCTTGCGAGTATATTCGGTTGTGAATCAGCGATATAGCCGGGTTTATCTGGCCTTATTTGTCGACCAAGCCAATCTACTAACTCAAGGTAATCACTGAGCTGAAAAGGGATCCCTTGCGTTTTATCTTGATGCTCGTAGCCCGTAAAATTGGCGAGTGATGGTGTGGTGGTTTTCCCTTTCTCTAAACTCATCAGTCGTGCTTTTATTGAGGTGAAGTCGGATTGCTCGGGTGTGTCGGCTATTTTGGCTCGAATTGGGTTTAAATCGACATACGCCATGGCCGAAAGAAGTGCTTTTTCATCCAGTAGTGCTTGTGATTTGAATCTCCCTTCCCAAAAGCGACCAGTGCATTGGTCTTCTTTATTAGCTTGCACGGCAATGCCGTAATTAAGTTCTCTCATAAACCAGCTGAGGGAATAAAGTCGCTCTCGCCACTCGCTAATGAATTGATTGCACGCTTCTTTTTCTGTGTCTGATTTTATCTCTCCCGCTAACCAACGTTGGATAATTGGTGGCAGTTGATGTTCCGCGTGCCAGCGTTCAACTACTTCTAAGTCCGATAAAGCAAGAGCGCTCTCTTTATCAATACTAACAACGAGATGGTAATGATTGCTCATCACCGCATAAGAGCATATTTGAATCAGATAAACTGAGGCGAGAGAAAGAATGCGTTGCTCAATCCAATCGCGGCGATGCTCATAAGATTTTCCGGTAAGACTATCAACACCGCATAAATAAGAGCGACGCACACAGCGAGACACGCAGTGATAATAAGGCGTGATGTCGGGGCAAATCAGCTGTGATCGGGCGGTTGTCATAAATTGCGATTCCGAGAAAATAGAGAGCCTTAGCGTGACGATTAACTGAAGTGAGTGTAAGAGTGAGGCCACGATTATTCGAGACGCTTCAAAGAATCACTGGTGCTGTTATGCATGTTTTCAAGCCAAATGTGAATTTCATAAAAGCGAGTGTCCTGCTTAAATAACACCGCGTTCCAAATGAATAAGAATGAGTGTCCTGCTTAAAAAGCACTGCGCTCCAAGCGAATAACGATGAGTGTCCCGCTAAAAAGGTGTCCCGCTAAAAAGGTGTGTGTCCGCCAAAAAAGAGTAAAGCGGTGGCTTTACTCTTTGGTGTTTGCTGGTGGATTGGCTGTGGGCTATTCGTCTCGCCAAAAGGCTTCTTGGCAAGAGGTTAATGTGAGTGAGCGTACGATTTGGCTGAGAATATCAATGCCAGGTTCGATGTTCTCTGCTTTTATTGAACCAAACCCTAAGCGCAGAAAGCGATGGTGTTGATTTTCTGGATGTCTAAATAGCACATCACCATCTTCTACAATTACACCTTGTTCTCGAGCCAGCTTGGCGACCTGCTTACCGCTCACCCCATCTGGCATTTGCAGCCAAAATGCGCTCCCACCTAGGGTATCAGTGGTGATGCATTCCGGTAAATGGCGTTCCAGAGCTTGGCGCAGTGCTTGCCATTTTTCACAGTAGGCACGTTTAATCTTACTTAAGTAGGTATCGTAGTAGCCTAAAGAGATAAACAGCGCGCAGGTGCGTTGGTTATTGGATGGTGGATGACGATACATCAAACGGCGCAGCTTACGCGCTTGGGCAATCATATTGCGATCCGCCACCATAAAGCCGATACGCAGGCCGGGTGATAGCGATTTGGACAAACTGCCGACATAAATCACGCGGCCATTTTTATCCAAGCTCTTTAGCGATGGATGCGGCTGTTGATTGATGTTGATTTCACTGTCGTAGTCATCTTCAATAAGCACAATGTCGTGTTTATCGGCCATTTTTAACAGTTCATGACGACGTTTAAGTGACATTGTCACGTTAGTGGGGACTTGATGACTAGGTGTGGTGTAGATGTAATCACACTGAGTGAGCTCAGGGGTAATAGACACACCTTCGTGGTCAATCCGCAAGCTTTGAATGTTGGCATGAAAGGTCGAAAAAATGTGGCGCGCATCTGGGTAGCCGGGTTCTTCGATACCTACAGTTGAATGACTATCTGTTAGCAGCTGTGCAATCAGAAACAGTGAGTTTTGCGTGCCTATCGTTACCAAAATTTCATCGCTATCGGCAATGATGCCGCGTTTGCTAAGAACGTTGGTTTGTAGCTGTTTGATCAACATAGGGTCGTCGTCGTCAACGTGATCTGCAAGCCAGTCTTTAATCACGTTGGTACGCTGCGCTAAGCGGCCACATTCGCGCCAATGGCTGGCAGGAAACAGGCTTTCGTCTGGCTGACCATAGATAAAAGGATAGGGAAACTCTTGCCAGTTGTTGAGTTTAATGCGGCTACGTTGTCCAGAAAAGTCACATTTGAACTTTCTGCTCCATATTGGTGCGTCGCTTACGCACTTAGGTGCATTTTCTTCTCGTGCCAGCGTGGTGACTTTTATGGCATCAATTTCGGGGTTGGCAAAAAAACCACTGCGTTGGTGAGAGACCAAGAATCCCTCATCCACTAAACGCTCGTAGACTAATACTATGGTATTTCTCGATACATTGAGCATTTGTGCTAATTTTCTGCATGACGGTAGAGCTTTGTCTGCAAATATCCCTTGATGAATCTTTTCCAGTAGATGTTCTCTGATCTGTTCTTGGAGGCTTCTATCAGGAGAAAATTGAATGTGAATTAAATGATCGTTCTTCAAAATCTACTCCTCTTTATTTATATTTTTTTTATAGAAAAGCATGATATGTGCCATTTCTGAATAATTACTCAGAAATATGCTATTTGGCTGCAAACCCTATTCGGAATGAAGCATAAAAGTGGTCCTAAAAAAACCGAGATCTGGACCTAAACGCAGGTGAGAATTTGCTCTAACGTGAAATTTGCCTTCGTTAGCAATTTGGAGAATGACGAAATGGATTTGTCATCAATAGCATCAAGTAAAGAAAAGGATCAACAACACGTTTGGCATCATATGATGCAACACGCGAACCATACCGCACCGATGTTTGTGAAAGGTGAGGGTAGCTACCTTTGGAATGACCAAGGCGAGAAATTTCTCGATGCCGTCGCAGGTGGCGTATGGTGTGTCAACGTCGGTTATGGCCGAACTCGCATCGCTGATGCCGTGCGCGACCAACTTGTGCAACTGAACTACTACGCGGGCTCTGGCGCAACGCCGATTGCTGCGGAATTTGCCGCTAAACTGCTGAGTTTTATGCCGGGCTTGAGCCGAGTTTATTACTCTAACTCAGGCTCTGAAGCCAATGAGAAAGCGTACAAAATGGTGCGCCAAATTGCTGAGAAAAAATACGGTGGCAAAAAACACAAAATTTTGTACCGTGATCGCGACTATCACGGCACCACCATTGCCTGTTTGAGTTCATGCGGTCAGGAAGAACGTAAAAATCAATATGGCCCATTTACCCCAGGTTTTGTCGAAATTCCTCACTGCTGCGAATACCGCAGCCAATATGGCGATACCGATAATTATGCAGAGCTGTCGGTTGAAGCGGTAGAGCAGATCATTCTTAAAGAAGGCCCAGAGACGATTGGGGCGATGGTGCTTGAACCCATTACCGCTGGCGGCGGGGTGATTGTGCCTCCTGCTGGGTATTTCCGTGGGATTGAAGCCCTGTGTCGCAAGTACGATATCTTGCTGCACATTGATGAAGTGGTGTGTGGTATTGGCCGCACCGGTCAATGGTTTGGCTATCAACATTTTGGTATTAAACCAGATATTGTCACTATGGCCAAAGGTTTAGCTTCTGCCTATGCACCAATTTCGTGCACGGTGGTTACCGAAGAGGTGTTCAATTTACTCAACGACCAACCGGAAGAGCGTGAAAGCTATTTCCGCGATATCAGTACCTTTGGTGGCTGTACCGCCGGCCCTGCTGCCGCGTTAGAAAACTTACGCATTATTGAAGAAGAGCAGTTGCTGCAAAACAGTGCCGCAATGGGCGAATACCTCAAAGGACGCCTCCAAGCACTGCAAGAGAAATACCCTTTGATTGGCGATGTGCGCGGTGAAGGTCTCTTCATTGGCATGGAGTTAGTCAATGATCGTACCACCAAAGAGCCAGTCGACGAGTCGGTATGTATGGCACTGGTTGGCCTATGCGAGCAACAAGGCGTGCTGATTGGCCGCACAAACCGCTCATTTCGTAAATACAACAACACCTTATGTTTAAGCCCGATGCTGACTCTAACCAAAGAAGAGGCGGATATTATTGCAGACGCAATCGACTACGCTTTTGCTAATTTAAAACGTTAACCCTTTTTCTCTTCGAGCCATTGGCCACGTCGATTTTCATAAATCAGCGTGGCCTTTTTTATTGGAAATTTTTAGCGGGCGCTTTTGTAGTGGAAAAGACACGAAAGATAGCGTGCGATTTTTCATTGTGGTTAACACTAAAGAGTGAGTCGCTTCTCTTTTTGTACTATTGCT
Source organism: Vibrio tritonius (assembly GCF_001547935.1). Lineage (NCBI taxonomy): Bacteria > Pseudomonadati > Pseudomonadota > Gammaproteobacteria > Vibrionales > Vibrionaceae > Vibrio > Vibrio tritonius. The sequence continues at coordinate 1,032,417 of NZ_AP014636.1, read as the reverse complement.
GAATAATTACCCAAGCCGATTCTTGATCTGATTTTGTTATTGGAGGATTATGAATTTAGTTGAGCAATTGAGATTGGGCAGATATGTTCTGCAATTTGTGAGTGTAAGCAAGAATAGGACATATAGAATAGTATGTTGCTGGAGTGGTGTCTGTATTTTTAAAAATAGTATAGAGACAATTCCTGATGTAAAGATACTGTTATACAACAATTGGGATTTATCTACATGGGTTACCAACTATGGATGTCGCCACAAACTGGTTATCGACGTCAGGGGACTAGATTTGAGTCCTTACGTAGTATTTTCCTTGAAAATGCAAAGCTACTTTCTTTGCTTGAACCAATCCTTTGTTGCAAAGATACTGATAGTGCATCCGACGCTAAACATGCTCTTGAATCGAGAGATTTTGATGTGACATGTGTTGTTAACGATGATGGTGTTATTGTTGGACAAATTGAAAGGAAGGCTCTGAATCATGGCTTAGTAGCTGAACATGTAAAGGCGATAGAAGAAGAGCAAAAAATAGATGAAAATACCTCCTTAGTTCATTTACTCCATACTTTGGAGACAACTGAATTTAAGTATGTGACTCGAGATGATCAAATAGTGGGTATCGTCACACGTTCAGATCTGAATAAGCCAATTCCAAGGACATATTTATTTGGTGTGGTTTCTTTATTTGAGTTACATATAAATTTCTGGATTAATTACCGGTGTTTTTCAAGATAGTTGTCATCATTTGCTTATTTATTAAGCTGCTTCTTTTTCTGGATTTAAGTAAACCTCTCCAACGGGTTTACAGTTCCTAATATCTCGCGACCAGCGCTCTGGATGCCGCTGTTTTGCAGCAAGTAACACTTCAGCCCTGTGCGCTAAGATAGCTTTATCCTTCCCATTGTGTCTCTGCGAAGGTGTCACGTAATTTAATTGACTGTGTTTGTGCTCGGTGTTGTACCAACTCACGAACGTTTCAACCCAACTACGGCTCGACTTCAGATGCTCAAAGCCCTTTGTTGGCCATGTCGGTACGTATTTCACCGTTCTAAACAGGGACTCAATGTAGGGATTATCGTCACTGACCCTTGGGCGACTATACGATGATATAATCCCTAGCTCCTCCATTTTGGCTTTGAAGGTCAGTGACTTCATCGGTGCCCCATTGTCTGAGTGAAGAACGATAGGCTGATTAAAGCACTGCTCTCGTATCAGAGTTCTTTGTAATAGCTGTGACGCTAATTCACCACACTCTCGCTCGTACACGTCGTAACCAACGATTTTTCGACTGTAGATGTCTTCGATAACATACAAGTAATAATGCTGTCCTTTTACCTTTGACGGTAAATAGGTAATGTCCCATGTATACACTTGATTTGGACCTGTTGCTTTATAGCTTCTAGGCTTAGCATGCGGCTGCCTTCTTCGCTGACGACCTCGGTGATGCAGTTGGTCATGGGCGTTGAGAACTCGATAAAAACTCGACTCTGAAGCAATATATTCGCCCTTATCCAGCAAGCTCGGAACAATTTGAGTCGGCGGTAAGCTCGCGTACTCAGGGCGATTACAAACATCAATAATCGCTTCATGTTCTTGCTGCGATAATTGATTAGCGGGCCGTGGTCGAGCGCAGGTTTTCCTTTTGTCGGATTGAACCTCGCCTTGTTGATACCAACGACGATACGTCCGTAAATCAATAAGAGCTTCATGGCAGGCCGGGACTAAACGACTACCATTTTGCTGCGCTTCATGAATGAGCTCGATTAAGCATTGCCTTTCTTCGGTCGAGGTCAATCGTCCTCTGGCTCTTCCCCGTAAAAGGCTCTCAGCTTTTTTCGAAGAACCAACAAGGCAGCGGTTTCGGCTAAGGCTTTCTCTTTGATTCGTAGTTCTTTCTTTAGTGCTTTGATTTCATTTTTGTCGGCTTTAGCTTGTTTTTTAATGTCCGCTTCACGCTCTTTATTCGACATAAAACCGTGCATGCACTCGCAGCGCCAAGCTTCGACTTGTTCGGGGTAAAGCCCTTTTTCTCGACAATAGTTGCTAAGTTCATTTTCTGTCATCGAGTACGTTTCAGCAACGATAGCAAGCTTGGTTTGAGCAGACCACTGCTCTGATGATGTATGGCTATTAGGCACGGCGGCTCCTGATTCTCTGAGTTGTTGACGCCAATAATACAGGGTTGCCGTGCTAATGCCTTCCTCTTTTGCCAATTGGCTGACAGACATGGAATAAGGTGGCAGTAACTTTTTTAATATGGCTTCTTTTCTTTCAACAGAAATACGAGACAAAATACACTCTTTAACGCCCAAACTGGTTAAATTTTAACAGTGACAACTATCCTGCCAGAGGGGGTTACTACTATCCTAATGACACTTGGCTTCAATATTTAAACGCAAATAGGCAAACTAAAGTACAAAAAATTATAGAACGTCGTCGAGGGAGTAGTGATTACCTCGCTGTTATTGAATGTGCTCAGCTTTGTGATAAAAAAGAAATTCTTAGAAATGAGCCAGAATTTTTAAAACGGTTTGGTTTTAGTAAAAAAAAATTTAAAACCTTTTTGGAAAGACTTGAAATTGTTCGCAACGAAGTAGCACATAGTCGGTCAAACATAATCTGTCTATTAAGTTGGAAACATATTACCAGCACTATCTCAGATGCTGAAGAGTTCATTGGTCATTCAGATGATGTAATTGAGACAGTAGGCAAAGAGAAAGCTAAGGATTTTGAATCAATAGTTTTAGTTCCTGTAACTTTTGTATAACAAACGCCTGCATTCTGACACCAATCCTTTCTAGTTTTTTGTGTCACTCGCTATGCTAACTCATTAACATAGAATTACTCCCTTTTTGTGTAGATAAAGCGAGCCTTAAATGTAATTTATTTAGCAACGGAGATAGACGTTGGATATAGAAATAAAGGATTTGTTATCCCTAGAATATCATGGGAAAAAGGTAGCTAATGGACAACTACGAGCGAAAGATGTTGCTCGGTATATATCAGCAATTGATGACTTTATGTCAATTGCCACTAAACATGCTTATGGTAAAGATGCTGAGTTGATTTTTGATGTCGCTGGTTTTCGAAATGAATCTTTTGATATTGATTTTGCGTTACAAGTTGTAAATTTAGGAGCTGCTGTTTTGTTTTCTTCTGCATCTCCAAGTGATCTTATTTCTTTAACAACAGACTGTATTAAAGCTTGTATTCATCTGCAAGGTAGTCATCCAAAAGAAGTTCAGCGTAACACAATAGATAAGTCAGTTCGTGTTACAAATCAGAGTGGTGATACAAACGTTTATCATATAGAAACAATAAATGTCATAGCTGATCCTAAAGCAGCAAATTCATTAGACTGCTTTATTAGAGAACCATTATCTAAAGGTTTAGACGCTGTTAAAATAAATTCAGCATCATCTGCGATTGAAGCTCATGTGTCAGCCAACGAATCAGACTATTTTAAACCGATAGATTTTGAAAAACCGCTATTTACGAATACTATAAAAACAGGCTTAGTTATCGAATCACCGTCATTTAAAGATGGTAATAAATGGAAGTTTAGCGATGGACAATCAAGTTTCTACGCTGAAATAACAGACGAAAATTTCTTAAGCCGTGTAGATGAAGGAGAAGAGCGGTTCGGTAAAAATGATATACTATTAGTCGAAATGGATGTAATACAGACTCAAACGCCAACATGTTTGAAAGTTGAAAAAATAATTACAAAAGTTACCGATCATCAATTTGCACAAAAACAAAATAGTATGTTTTGAAAGTTAGCCCCATCAAGGAACACAATGGATATTGTATTTGAAATTAATGTAACGGAAGTACAGCACAAAGCTATCGAGTCTTTAAGGAATCATTCTTTTCCTGAACATCAAGTTAATCGCTCCTATTACAAACAACTGCCTCATATGCGTGCTTTGCAATATGAAGGTGACATGCTTGTGGGCTATTTGGGTCTAGATTATCGTGCGATGAGAGTTGGCAATGATGTCTACAACGTCTTGGGTATCATTGATTTTTGTGTTGCCGAACAATATCGAGGTAAAGGCATTGGAACGTTTATGCTTTCTGAAGTGTCGGCGTTTGCAAAGGGAAAGGCGGTTGATTTCATCATGCTTATGGCTGAGTTAGATGATTTCTATCTTAGTCATGGTTTTAGCAAAGTTGAAACAACCCATTCTTGGTTACGGATCGATGAGCACACAAATTATGGTGTGGCAGTGGAGCATATTGATGAGTTGTTTATCAAATCAGTGAGTGGCAAAGAATGGACAAATGGTCATTTGGACTGGCTGGGTTATATGTACTAATTTCTCATTCTAAAGCTAATCAAAGCATCTAATCACCTTATGCACTCAGTGCACAGCGTTATGCGATGTAAAACATTAAGGCAGAGGCGTGAAACGAGTTCGGCTACAGGCGTGTAGGTAACAGTGACATTCAGCCAAAGAATAATTTCAGTTTTTTTCCCCAGAGTCACCAACTTAATCTCTACACACGCATTGTTTTTACCACGCCGCTTCTTCGCTAATCTGGGGAAACCAGCCATCTAACACATGCTCTATGGTGTATTGTTCTCGTTCGGCTTCGGTTATTTCTGGACGTTGCTCTTTGTTATTTTCTGTGCCATATCCGTGGGAGTGGTATTCCGCAAAGCGCGATTCTTGCGGCGTAAACCATACTCGTTCGCCGTCTTTGCCTTTACCACTCATTTTATCCCAGCCGTAGATGTGATTATCCATAACGCAATCAATGAATACCGCCTGACCAACCGCTTGCGGATCGGCATACTGGCCGTCGGCAAATTGGGTAGTTGGGTGCCAAGGTCGGCCGAGGGCAAAACTGTGTTCGGGCACATTGAGCTGTTTTAGTAGTGCACAGCGATGGAAAATAAACCCATAGGGTTTGGTGATTGAGGTTGCCGGTGCACAAACATAACCCCACGCTTCATTATGCGCGGTATCTCGTCGTGCTTTGGCGGTAAGGTCGCACTGCTCAAACCAAGCCGTTCCGGCACCAAAAATAAAGTCGATGTGTCCGGTTATCAAACACTGATGCAGATAGGTTCGGCCAGATTTAAGAAATAGGGTATCTTGCGCGCCCTCAAGCCCCAGATGCGAGAGCACAATTTTGTCGGCGTGCTCATCAATTAGCAAGGCAACCGCTTGAGTATGGGTAAGGCGAGTAGGATCGTCGGCGCGTTTTTTTTGGTTGGCATCAAAGTCGAAATCGTTGCGAATGGTGAGGTCGCGTAGGGTGATATTGTCGGCATCAAGGCTTACGGTGCGACTGCCGGTGGTGGCAAAAATGCGTCCTTGCGGATCGAGCATACCGTTGGCGGTACTGGCAACAATATGAGTATCGTGCAAACTGCTGCCTTGCAAAATAAGGTTAGGGCGTGTAACACACAGCCGTTCATAATAAGTGCCGGGACCAATGTTGATTTGGTAAAGCGTGTGTTTACCTTTCACTCCCTCACTATTGATTAATGCATCAAGACCCACCAAAGCATCAAGAGCGGCTTGGATTGTCGGGTAATCGCCTTTTCCATCTTGGCGAACAGTGAGTGTTGGGATATCGTTGCTGTGTAACGATGACATTGATCCAGCTCCTTAATAGAAAGACATGACGAGCCATTTTCTCCGCTATCAGATTAACATCGTATGATAGTGTAAAACGGATGTTCTTTTGCTCTAATCCCTTGTAAGTTAAACTAAAATAGAACGTTAGTGATAAAACCTCAGAGTGTGGCTAGCGCTTACTCTATCGAGTTAAATACTTTTGTACTCATGAGATATCGCGAGACATTATAACTTTCTCGCTCGGTAAGTCCTTGACGTAATGCTCATATATTCACCGCTTATTTGTCACTTTAGAGTTATTTTTCTAACTTCTGATTATGCTACATTGTTTATATTCTCTTTGCTTGAGGCAGAGGCAAAATGAGCAAGACCACACAGATATCATTAACCAGTGATGGCTGTGATCTGTACGGCGAGTTATTAGAGCCGATTCAGAGCGATACCATTGCATTAATTGTTGCTGGGTTTGGACCTATCGACCGAAACGGAAATCAACCTAATGAACGTAACGCCAGCCTAAAACATTTAGCCCAAGAGTTAGCTTTGATGGGGTGCGCGAGCATTCGTTATGACAAACGCGGCATTGGTGCCAGCAGTTTCTATGGTTTATCGGAAAGCGAACTGAGCTTTGATGATTACATTAACGATGCAAAAAACTGGGTTCGTTATATTGCGGTGCGTTTAACTCAATATAAACACATTGTGTTGATAGGATTGGGGGAAGGGGCGTTGATTACCTCGTTAATTGCGACCATGCCCTGTGTCGATAAGATGATTATGATTGCAGCATCGTCGCTCAATCGCCAAAAATTACTGCGTTTGCAACTCTCTTCATTACCGGAACCCTTTCGTGGTGAAGCCATATCGATACTCGATTCACTCGCCGCCAATAAACCAGTAGCTGAGGTATCTGAATCCCTGAGCCATCTTTTTCGCCCTTCAGTTCAGCCCTATTTACGATCCCTATTTCGTTACGAACCAGTGGATGTGCTGGCTCGAGTGAATGTCCCCATTTTATTGGTTTATGGTGATAACGATTTGGAAATCGGTGAGTTAAATGGTTTGGCGTTAGAATCGGCGCAACCTAAGGCGCAATATTGTGTGATTAAAGGTATGAACCATGTGTTGCGAACGGTAGGGGAAGACTATGAATCGAACCGCGCAGCCTATAACAATCCAGAGCAGCCTTTGGCATTAGAATTTGTACGTCAGCTACGCCGATTTATGCAAGTCACCGCGCCGCAAAGTGATTATCACGGCAACGGTGGTTTTGATGAAAACAGCGAACGTCACTAACGAGTCCGATATGAACAGGCTGATATGAACATTCAGCTGGTGGTTTGCTGGTACAGATGGCAAGCCACCCAATGCGGTTCGTCGTTTGAGTGACTAAGGTCAACGGTACTTGGTGCGGTTTTGGCACACTGTTCACTAGCATGAGGGCAACGGGTACGAAACGTGCAGCCACTCGGTGGTGCTAGTGGCGACGGTACATCCCCTTGCAGCGGTTCTTTATCTTTACGCAAGGTTGGATCGGGAACCGGGATAGATGCGAGTAATGCCTGCGTGTAGGGGTGTTTGGGATTGCGATACAGCTCTTCGGCACTGGCTCGTTCCACTAAACGCCCTAAGTACATCACTCCAACTTCATCACAAATATGCTGCACCACGGCCAAATCATGAGCAATAAACAGAAACGAAATGCCTTTGGTTTCTTGCAGTTCTGCAATTAAGTTAAGCACTTGTGCTTGCACTGACACATCGAGTGCCGAAACCGGCTCATCGGCGACAATGAATTTAGGCTCAAGCATCAACGCGCGCGCAATGCCGATACGTTGACGTTGCCCACCAGAAAACTCGTGCGGGTAACGGTTTAACGCTTGTGGTCTTAAACCCACAATCGCCATTACTTCGGCAATTTTGGCTTCACGCTCATCAATGGTGCCGATGCGGTGAATATCCAAAGGCTCACGTAATATATCGTGAATGGTCATGCGCGGGCTTAACGAGGCAAACGGATCTTGAAAGATCATTTGCATGTCTTTGCGCATCGCCTTTAAGCCTTTTTTATTTAAGCTATCAACCGCTTCGCCATCGATCACAATAGTGCCATCGCTTGGCTCAATCAGGCGCAGCAAGCAGCGACCTAAGGTTGATTTGCCACACCCAGATTCTCCCACTAAGCCAAGTGTTTGACCTTTGCGAATAGTAAAACTGACATCATCGACCGCTTTACACAGCAGATCTTTACGTCCAAAAAAGCCAGATTGTTTGACGGCAAAGGTTTTGCGTAAGCCTTTGACTTCCACTAATACATCGGGACTCATTATGCTGGCTCCTTATCAAGGTGAAAACAAGCGGCACGGTGTTCTACTGCTGGCGTGTTTGAGGCCGTTAACGCGGAAATGTTTTCCAGTTCGGGGCTGTGCTGGTGGCATTGGGTCGAAGCCAAAGCGCAGCGATCAGCGAAACGACACCCTTGGGGAAGGTGGAAAAGGTCTGGCACCATACCTTCGATGGTCGGCAGCCGGCGAATTTTATGTTCACGCACTTTAGGTACTGACTCGAGTAAACCGCGAGTATACGGATGCTGTGGGTTAGCAAAAATGGCGTCTACTGTGCCTTGCTCTACCACTTCGCCGCAGTACATCACCACCACGCGATCGCAAGATTCCGCGACGACACCCAAGTCGTGCGTCACTAAAATCATCGCCATTTCCAGCTCTTGTTTAAGGCGTACCATTTCGCGCATTACCTGTGCTTGAATCGTCACATCTAAGGCGGTTGTCGGTTCGTCGGCAAGCAATAGTGAGGGATGACAAGAGAGCGCCATGGCAATCATGACCCTTTGTCGCATCCCGCCAGAGAGCTGATGCGGATAATCATCAATGCGTTTTTCAGGAGCAGGAATCCCCACTTTGCTTAGCATCTCGATAGCGTGTTGTTTGGCTTCTTTACGACTCAAAGATTGGTGATTACGAATCACATCAATCATTTGGGTGCTAATTTTGAGCACCGGATTGAGGGCGGTCATCGGCTCTTGAAAGATCATCGAAATTTGGCTGCCACGCAAACGGCGGTAGGCTTTTTCATTCAACCCGACCAGCTCTTGGCCTTGGTAGCGAATACTGCCAGCGACAATTTTGCCCGGCGGAGAAGGGATTAAGCCCATAATCGCCAGTGAGCTGACTGATTTACCGCAGCCAGATTCACCAACAATGGCTAAGGTTTCTCCCGGGTAAACATCAAAACTGACCCCATTAATGGCACGAGCTGGGCCTTTGTCGGTGCGAAACTCAACCGCCAAATCGCGTACTGAGAGTAATGGTGTTAACTTAGCTTCTGTCATCGTTACGCCACCTTGCGCGGATCAAGCGCATCTTGCAGCGAATCGGAGAACATGTTGAACGCCAACACAAGAACAAACAAAGGAACGGAAGCGGCGAAGAAGTTACAGAAATGACCCGCGCTCACTTCGGTACTCGCTTCAGCAATCATAACGCCCCAACTGATGCTGTCTTTCACGCCCAGTCCCAAGAAGCTTAAAATAACTTCACTTTTGATCGCGGTAATAAACAGCAATGTTAAGTCCACCAGCAAAATATGGATGGTGTTAGGCAATAGGTGTTTGAAGATGATGCGATAAGTAGGCACCCCAAGAGAGTGCGCTGCCTCAGTAAACTCCATGTTTTTTAATTTAATCACTTCGCCGCGAATCACGCGCGCTGTGCTGGTCCAAAACGCCATGATCATCGCGATGTGCATCGCATAAGGATTCTCCTTCAGCGCCACAGCAATAGCAGCCACCAGCAGAAAATAGGGCACACAGTCAATGCTGTTCATGAGCCACAAAATGGCTTCATCTAACCAAGTGTTTGAATAAAAACCCATTAGTGCGCCGCCAATCGCCCCGAACAGGATCGAGAACAGCGCAACGATCAAGCCGACCTGAAAGGCGGTTTTGGTGCTGTATAGGGTGCGATCAAGAATGTCTTGACCATTAATGGTTGTTCCAAACCAATATTGTGCGCTCGGCCCACTTTGTCCGGGGGCAAGCAATTCATCCCATTGCTGTCCGATGACGCCTAACCATACCAGTAGAGCAATTAACAAAAATAGGCCTACGACAAATAGGCTTAACATGCCGATTTTGTCTTGGCGAAATTTGCAAAACGCTTTGGTCCAAAGTGATTCCCGTTTTAATGGTACATCCATTGATACTTGAGTAATAACATCCGTCATAATGACCTCCACTCATATCCTTATTGCAGTGAAATACGCGGATCAACGAGTTTGTAGATAACATCTACAGTGCTAACGACCACGATATAAAGCAATGTAATTAAAACAATGACTGCTTTTAATACCGGTAAATCGCCAGTAGTAATCGCGTTGTAGGTGACTAATCCGATTCCTGGAATGCCAAAATAGCTTTCTAATAGCAGTGATCCTCCGACCAATACAAAAGGAATCGAAAAAATGATGCGCGTAATAATTGGAATCAGCGCATTCTTTAATACATGTTTGACCAAAATTCTCATTGGCGAATGCCCAAACGCTTTCGCGGTGCGAATGTGGTCGCGATTCATTTCTTCCACCAAAATGGCGCGATAAAATCGAGTGGTGTAACCGACGGACACGAAAATCGTGCACAGGGTCGGTACGGTGACGTAGTAGAGATAGCTGCTTACATCGTGCACTTCCCAGCCATAGACCGGAAACCAATTCAACCCATAGCTAGAGCAGAAGATAAGTTGAATGGCGATGATCACAATGATGTAAGAAATGCTCATTCCAACCACAGAAGATGACATCACGACTTTATCGATCCAATGTCCTCGATTTTGTGCGGCGACCAAGCCCAATACGATACTGATCAAATGCCCAATCACAAAGCCGGGCAAACCAAGGATGAGCGAAATGGGAATCGTGCGTCCTAAGATGGTCATGACTTGTTCACCGCTGGAATCGGAATAACCAAAGTTGAACGTTACCACTTCTTTTAGGTAGTTCAGATAACGGGTCCAAAATGGCAGGTCGTAGCCAAGTTGATGCCGTACGTTGGCGATTTCCTGTACAGTTGGATTGCGTCCTAGCAGATCGAATGTTTTATCTGGGCCAAAATAGACCATCAGAACAAAGCTAATCAGAGTGACTCCGAAAAGCAGCGGAAGGCTGTAAACCAGCTTCCGCATGCAGTATTTCAATGTATCCATGCCTTTGGCACCGTCCTATTGCACGTCTACGTATTTGAAATAGTTACCTAAAATGCTCGCTTCAGGCCACATGATGGCGTCTTTATGCCACAGAGCGACACGTGTGCGAGAGAAGCTACCCACACCAACACAATCATCAACCAGCATTTTATTTAGCTGTTTATATAGCTCAGTACGTTCTGGACTTGGCTGCATAACCGAAGCTTGCTTAAAGATTTTGTCGTACTCAGGATTGCTGTAGTTGGCGCTGTTCGCACCGGGTGAACGGTTTGGACCGTAGAAGAGTTGCAGCGTATTTTCTGCATCGGGGTAATCCAAGCTCCAACCCATTGGTACCATTTGAGTTTTGCTCTCTTTGATGTCTTTATTGAAATCACCAAACGTCGCGTAAGCTTTCAGCTTGATCTTGTTTTTTGGATAACCAATTTTGGTTAGGTAGCCACGAAACTCCTCGTACATCTGTTTACTTTTCACATCCGATACGGTTGGGTAGTAAAGCACCGGTAGGTTTTTCGCATTCCAACCGTTCTCTTTGAGGAGTTTTTTCGCTTTAGCAATGTTTTGTTCAATCGCTTCTTTGCCCATATTCGGGTCAAAACCATCGGTTCCGGGGACGATAAAACCAGCATAGGCATGACCTAAGCCAAGGTAAAAACGCTGAATACGTTTTGGCCAACTAAATGAACTGACAATCGCGCAGCGCAGTGCTTTGTTTTGCGCATTGATCTTAGGATCTTTGTTAAAACCGAAATACTCGTCATCGAAGTTGAACATGTTAAACACCATGCCAGTTTCGGTCGCAACGCGATAATTGTATTTTGCCGCGTATTCAGGGCGCAGTGTCACCGGGTCGCGAGAAGAGAGCACTTGGTCTAACTGCTCGTTTTGCAGTGAGGTATTTTGGATTTCGTTCTCTTTGGTAAAGGAGTTCCAACGTGCTGAAGATTGTTTTATCCAGTTTGCTTCCACGCGATCGACAAACGGCATCGCTTTACCATCTAGTTTGGCAATACCAGTAGCGCCATGAACTTTCGCGTCGTAACCTTCTGCTTTGGCGTGAAAAATATCACTGCGATAGGCGTCATTACGCACTAACACGGTTTTGGTACTGTTGGTTGATTCCATTTTAAATGGACCACTACCGACCGGGTGTAAGCCAAATTCACGTCCGTATTTTTCCACCGCTTCGTGGGGAACTACGCCCGCATAGCCCATCGCTAACGTGTAGGTAAGCTGTGGGAATTTATGGGTGAGCGTGATTTGAATGGTGTATTTATCCAGCGCTTTTAAACCTGCAATGGGTTTAGAGTAATCAGAGCCAGCGGCTTTCCAATCATCCATTCCTGCAATTTTACCTTCCCATACCCAAGCCCCTTGGGAGCGATTTTTAGGGTCGTAATGGCGTTCAATGGAATAGACAAAATCTTGAGCGGTAACTTCACGGCCTTTACCATCTGCAAAAGCGGGATCATCAGCAAACTTAACGCCTTGCTTAATTTTGATAGTGTAGGTGAGGCCATCTTCAGAAACCTGAGGCATTCCCTCTGCGAGGTTTGGCTCTATTTCATAGGGGCGTTTGAGGTATTTATATTCGTAAAGGGTATCAAAAATGGCGGTGACGATTTCATTGCTGTACATCGTACCCGATTGAACGGGATCAAAGGTACTTGGTGCGCCATCGTCTGAGAATTTAAAGACTTTATCATCTGCCGCATGGGCACAAGTAGCCATAATAAGCGCTGCCAACGGCAGAAGCTTAACTGCTTTCATACAAACTCCTTTTGTATTTTCAAATTGTATGAGATTAAGTGAATCACATAAGAATTTGACTTCCTTTATGAATAAATTAAGCGTAATCAATCGATTCTATCGATATTTTATTCAGCCTAACTCACACTAGGCTTCATTAACTTGATTGATACTATTCAGAATAGGTACATAAAAAAGTGGTATTCATCACACATTTATACAATGTTTGCGCAACAAACGTTCATTATTCTGATATTGAAAATAAACGGCGAATTTTCGTTCATTTTAACAAGGCATTCCTTATATTTTGCTGTACTAATTGCTTATCTACGCAATATACAATGATAGAAATTCAAGTTAATCTATATTGGTTTTTTATTAATATCTTTATCATATTGATTAATTTGAAAATAGTCGCTGTAGAATGAGTACCGAATGAATGAATGAAAAAAAGTTTAACGAAGGCGCAAAAAGTTGCTAGGCGCAAGGCCAAATTAGAACGGCAGAAAAAATATCAAATGGTTTTTATCAATGGTAAGCAGGTAAGAGTGAAACGACCTGAAACAGTCGAAGGCATACCAGTGGATGAATTTATACTCAATAACGCCGATCCAATATGGTTACATGATAATGAGATGTGGGAATATATGGATGATGATTGATAGATGCGCGGTAAAACGACTTTCTTTATACGAAACTTGCGTTTATTTCTCTAAATAAAGGACTTTCATGCAAAACTCAAAAGTGGTGATGATTACTGGCGGTGGTCGAGGTATTGGAGCGGCATCAGCAAAACTGTTTGCCCAACAAGGATATTCAGTTTGCATCAATTATAAATCCAACCTAGAGGCAGCAAGTTTAGTCGCAGATGAAATAAGAAATGCTGGTGGTCGATGTATTACCGTTCAGGCTGATGTATCGCAAGAAGGGGATGTTCAACGTTTATTCGAGACAGTAGACAAAGAGCTTGGAACCTTATCGGTATTGGTGAATAACGCAGGTATCTTATTTAAGCAAATGCGGTTAGAGGAAATGACTGCTGAGCGAATTAACACAGTATTAATCAATAACGTTACCAGCTATTTTTTGTGCAGTCGTGAGGCGGTTAAACGCATGTCGACGCGCCATGGAGGTAATGGTGGTGTAATCGTTAATGTCTCCTCTGGTGCCGCTCGCTCTGGTTCGCCAAAAGAGTACATCGATTATGCAGCATCGAAAGGCGCTATAGATACGTTAACCAAAGGCTTAGCGATGGAAGTAGCTTCTGAGGGAATCCGCGTCAACTGTGTTCGTCCGGGACTTATTTATACTCAAATGCATGCTGATGGTGGTGAGCCGGAACGAATCGAACGATTAACATCTGTTATTCCATTACAACGTGGAGGACAGCCGCAAGAAGTCGCCGAAGCGATTTTTTGGCTAGCGTCTGATAAGTCAACGTTTTCAACTGCCAACTACATTGACGTGACAGGTGGCTTATAGAAAAACGCGAGGTTGCTATGTGGTCTATTTGGGTTATAAGTTAGCTTAACGACAAATAGATAGGGAATGTCATGATGATAAAGAAAGTAGGGAAGACCACCATTTTGCCAAAGCACCAAGCGAGTTGTCACTGTGGCAACGTGGTATTAGAACTCACATTACCTAACGGTATTGTAAATCCAAGGCGTTGTGACTGCTCCATCTGTCGGCGTAAAGGTGCTATTGTGGGGTCAGTAGATTTGTCTGCAATTCGTATTGTGCAAGGTGAAGAGTTTCTAACACTTTATCAATTCAATACTCATACAGCGAAACACTATTTCTGCTCTGTTTGTGGTATCTACACCCACCACCAAAGACGTTCTAACCCCAATGAATACGGTTATAACATCGGATGTTTAGATGGGGTAAACCCTTTTGATTTGGGTGACGTTGTCACAAATGATGGTGTGAATCATCCGGCAGATCGAATATAAATTGGGAGTTTGATGGCATGGAAGTCAGTACAGAAAACGAAATTTTAGCAGCAGAAGATGCCTTATCTCAAGCGATGCTCGATTCCAATGTCGAACAATTAGATCACCTGCTCGCAGACGAACTTATTTTTACCAATCATTTAGGGCAATGCCTTGGCAAACAAGATGATTTGCAAGCGCATCGCTCGGGATTATTAGAGATTACTCGGATTGAAACTCAAGAGCGGCAAGTCAAATTACTGCAGGGTGCTGCGATGGTATTTGCGAAAGTCACCCTATTTGGTACCTATGCCGGTGAGCCTGCAAATGGAATGTTTCGCTTTACACGAGTTTGGCAACGTAAAGATAACCACGATTGGCAAGTTGTCGCGGCCCATTCAAGTATTGTGGTGATCTAACTAACCAATATTGAGTTAAATAACCAGCTTTATGCTGGCTATTATTTAGAATCGATGAGACCTGCAGAGCGCAACACCACGATTGGCCTCTGAAACGAGGGCGACGTCATCGTATTTTGATGACGACCTTACCTTTTGCATGACCTTTGGCAAGATAGGCTAGTGCTTCTTTAGATTGTTCAAAGGGGAATACTTGGTCCACGACGGGCGTGATGGTTTTATTTTCGAGTAGTTGAGCAATTTCACTTAATATGTTCCCAGCCGGCCTTACGAAAAGAAATGAATACGAAATATTGCCTTGTGCTGATAACTTACGGAGTTTTCTGCTCATTAACTTAAACAGAAACTTGAAGATAAAATTCAGTTTTCGCTCATGGGCAAATGCTTCATCCAAAGGACCTACTAAAGAAACCAGTTTTCCTCCACGCTTTAAAATTGATACCGATTTTTCAATGGTATCGCCTCTAACCGTGCCAAGGGCTAAGTCGTAGTCCTTTAGAGTTGCTTCAAAAGCTTCCTTTTTATAGTCAACAACGGTATCTGCGCCTAAGCTGCGAACTAGCTCGATATTTTTTGAGCTTGTCGTTGTGCCTACATAAGCACCAAAGTGCTTTGCAAGCTGAATTGCAAACGTACCGATACCGCCGGAGCCAGCAGGAATAAAGACTTTTTGTCCCGGTTGAATATCGGCGCGCTCTTTCAGTGCTTGCCATGATGTGAGAGCAACCATTGGCACCGATGCGGCTTGTACAAAATCAAGGTTTGAAGGTTTTAATGAAGCCGTATGTTCCGGTATCGCTGCATATTCAGCTAACGATCCGATACCTAAGTCAAATACGCTCGCAAATATAAAATCGCCCGGTTTAAACGCCGTTACTTTTTCACCGACAGCGACAATTTCTCCAGCAAGGTCACTGCCGACTGTTGCTGGGAGCTGAAAGTGTAATACTGCTTTAAATATCCCTGTTGGGATCATGTTATCAATAGGGTTTATACCTGCCGCGTGTACTTTTACCAATAATTCGTTGGGTTGTAATGTTGGGACAGGTACGTCCATAAACGCGTATTCTGGTACTTTACTGTATCGGCTAAAAGTTAGCGCTTTCATAGTGTGGTTAGTCATATGTCATTTCACTGAGGTTGTTGAATTCTGGTTATCGAGAAACGCTAGGGTTTCTGATAAAAATGTGTCGTAGTATTGAAAAACGCCCCCGTGGCCAGAGTCCGGATATATAGACAACTTGGAGTTAGGTATGCGGTTAGCAAGGTCTAAAGAGAGTGAGCTATCAACCATTAAATCATTGTCGCCATTAGCAATAAAAACAGGTTGAGTCATCTTGGATAAATCATCCGGTTGACTTAATCCCGCTGACTTAATTGCTTGTAATTGCGCTATTCGTGATTGCCAAGAGATCCGTTTATCTCGGTTAAATGATCGTTGCTTTAACCTAGTTAAATAGGCCTTAGCTGCTCGTCGACCTTCTTTCGTTCTTGGAAAAAACAAAAAGTTTCTTGGGTCGCTGAGAGTTAACACCGCTTTTAGGTAAGCGGAAATCGCAACTTTATTTATTCGTTCAATACCTCCGCCGCCTTTAGGGCCTGTTCCTGCGAGAACAATCCGACGAACAAGATCAGGTGCCTGTAAGGCTATTGATTGAGCTACACCGCCTCCCATAGAAAAACCCAGTAAGTCGACTTTATTAAAGCCAAGCGCCTGAATAAAAGAAATGGCATCGATAGCCATTTGATCAATCGAATTAGGAGTAACGCCTTCGGTACTACCAACCCCTTTATTGTCAAATGCGATCACTTTGTGTTGGGTAGCTATACCATTGATAATTTCTGGGTCCCAATCATCAAGTACAGCCATTAGGTGATGAAGAAATATAACCGGAACATCACCGGTGCCGAGCTGTCTGTATGCGTAAGTCACTCCATTGACGTTGACAGTCTGAGTGGGGACGTTTTCCCACGTATGCTTACTCATAAATCACCTTATTCATCTTATATTCTATAAAAATGCGTGTTACTATCAAATGTGTAGTAAGGTTACTATCAATTTGAAACTAAGTCACTATCAAAATAGTATGAACAAAGAAAATATAGAGTTTGAGCCATGTCCAATTGCCCGCAGCTTAGTGTTTGCAGGGGATGCGTGGTGTATTTTAATTCTTCGAGATGCCCATGATGGATGTACTCGATTTGATGAATTTAGAAAGAACCTTGGCATTTCACCAACAATTCTGACTCGCAGGTTAGCATTGCTCACTGAAGAAGGCGTGTTAGAAAAGCGGCTTTATTCAGAGCATCCACCTCGCGAGGAGTACGTATTGACTGATGCTGGTAGAGATTTCCTCCCGGTATTGTTTGCTATTGGAGCCTGGGGGCGCAAACACAGGGGAGTAGGAAAATTAACTCGTTTCTTAGATGGAGAATTAGGGACGGAAATCGTACCAATCACTATTGACGAGAACACGGGGGCTAAAATTGGTTCAAGGCCGATTCGTGTCGTACGTCCAGATGACGTTTAGTGTGGACACCGATTTATTCGAGTGACGCAGAGTTTGAGTTTATTGCTCTGCGTCTACTGAACAAGGACGGTTTTGTACTGCTCTGAAAATAGGTTTTTTACCTATTTTAGGGTACGTACTTACTTAACTGATGTGGTTCGTGTTCTTGAAAGTGATCATGGGTATGTTGCAAAGTTAATGTAGTGGCATAGTGAATTTGGCCACCTGATAAGAGGTGTTATGATACACCTCATAAATAGACAGGTGACAATATGACTAAACGAACAAGACCGACTTTTAGCCCCGAGTTTCGCCTTGAAGCCGCACTGCTCGTTGTTGAACAAAATTATTCCATTCGAGAAGCAGCGGATGCCATGGGCGTAGGTAAATCCACCATGGATAAGTGGGTTCGACAACTTCGCCAAGAACGTGATGGTGTTGCTCCCAAATCTGCTCCAATGACGCCAGAGCAGATTCAAATTCGTGAACTCAAGAAAGAAAATGCTCGTCTTCGAGAACACAATGAAATTTTAAAAAAGGCTACGGCTCTGGTGATGTCGGACTCACTGAACAATTCTCGATAATCGAACAGCTTAGCTTGAACTATTGCGTTAAAAAGCTGTGCGAGGTGTTCAATGTTCATCGCAGCAGTTATCGATATTGGCGTAAACGTTCAAAGCAATTGTCACCAGAGCAGGTAAAACTTCAAGCTATGGTTCGTGAAGCTCATGAGGCCAGTAATGGCTCGGCTGGCGCACGAACTATTGCTGATATCGTCACGAATACTAAAGGGGTTTCTCTCAGTCGTTATCGTGCGACCAAAATGATGAAAGTACTTGGCTTAGTGAGTTGTCAATCGCCCAAACACCGGTATAAACGGGCAACACAAGAGCATGTTGAAATCCCCAATCACTTAGGTCGCCAATTTGCAGTCACTGAACCCAATCAAGTATGGGTGGGTGATGTGACCTATGTGTGGGCAGGTAACCGTTGGATGTACTTAGCAGTCGTGATCGATTTATTTGCGCGCAAACCGATTGGCTGGGCAATGTCATTATCACCAGACAGTAAACTTACTGGTAAGGCACTGACAATGGCGTTTGAATCTCGCGGAAAGCCTAATAATGTCATGTTCCACAGTGACCAAGGAAGTCATTATACGAGCCGCTATTATCGAAAATTGCTCTGGCGTTACCAAATAAAGCAAAGCTTATCACGACGAGGAAATTGCTGGGATAATGCACCCATGGAGCGTTTTTTCCGAAGCTTAAAAACAGAATGGGTTCCAGTAACAGGTTATCGTAGCTTTGCTGAAGCTCAACAAGAGATCATTAGATATATTATTGGTTATTACAGCCAACTCAGACCCCATCAGTACAATGGTGGCTTAACACCCAATGAATCAGAACGATTGTATTGGGAAAACTCTAAAACTGTGGCCAATTTTTGTTGACCACTACATAAAGCAATTTTTCTATCTCTTTGCGGATCACCGGAATCATTGAGCTGCCGATGGAGTGGCCTACGTCTTTGGATACAAACGCTTGTGGTTTTGCGCCAGCTTCTTCAAGCCAGTGATAGGTTTCTTGGGCTTTTTCAATGGCAATGACGGGATCATCTTGGTCATGAATAAGGGTGATTGCTGGCCATTCGTCGCGGTGGGCGACTGGGGCCGATAAACGTCCGGCTATTGCGATAACCCCTTTGACGGGAAAGCCTGCAGCGGCTGCATGCAGCGACATAATCGAACCTTGTGAAAAGCCCACTAAAATTGTGTCTTCAAGTGGTCCATAGCTTTCTAGCACTTGTTTGAACTTGGTCAGAGCTTGATTAACTCGGTCTGTGCGATTTTCCTCAGTCACGCCACTGATAGAAAACCATTGGCGACCGTAAGCAGACATATCGTATGGGTAAGGGGCATCAGGGTTAAACACTTCAACGTTGAACTCATCAAGTTTTAGCATTTCAATCAATGGGTTAAATGTGGCGCCGTTGGCACCGACGCCGTGTAAAAATATCACCCTTGTCATGGAGTTCTCCTTAATAAGCCCGTCAATCTGCGATTCACGGGCGTAGATTCTGTATCGTTGATTCTATACAGGGTTAAAGCACAAATGTGACATCTCAATGATTAGACGCGCACGGATTTGAGTAACCGTGTGATGTGCTCAGGGCCAATCGGGCGAATCCCGAGTGGGTTGAGCGCCTTAATCGAGTAATAGCCGCGCGTAATGTGATCCATATTGACCGTTTGTGCGATGCCCGGCAATTGATAAATTTTTTCCATATACGCAGAGAGCTTTGGATAGTCTGCAATGCGTTTCCAGTTGGTTTTGAAAATGCCGTGGTAGGCAGAATCAAAACGAATCAAGGTGACAAAGGCGCGAATGTCAGTTTCGGTTAGCTGCTTTCCAAACAGAAAATCGCCATCGAGTCGTTGTTCCAATTCATCGAGCATGGCAAACACGCCTTGCACTGCTTCATCGTAAGCTAGCTGAGTGGATGCAAAGCCCGATTTATACACGCCATTATTGAGCTGGTGGTACAAACGCGGGTTGAGTTCGTCGATCTGCTCTGCCAGTTCAGCTGGGTAGAGATCGTAATCGTTGTTTGCCAAGTCACCAAAACCGGTATTGAACATGCGCACGATATCCGCACTCTCGTTATTCACTATGGTGTTAGTGTGTGTGTCCCACAAAACAGGGACGGTTGCGCGACCGGTGAAATGGGCATCGGCGCGGGTATAAATCTCGTGCATGTAGCTGGAGTTAAATAGGGGATCTTGGTCTGCTTGATCGTAATCACCAAATTGCCAGCCTTGATCCGTAATCGTGGGATTAACGACCGTAATGGGAACATGTTGTTCTAGCCCTTTAAGAGCGCGGGCCATTAGGGTGCGCGATGCCCAAGGGCAGATATACGCCACATAGAGACGATAACGGCCAGATTCAGCTTTAAATCCAGCTTCGCCGGTTGGGCCAGCGCTGCCATCGGGGGTAACCCAATGACGAAATGAAGAAACTTGGCGCACGAAGCGACCCTGTTCATCTTTACTCTGGACGGGTTGCCAGTTTTCTACCCATTTACCATCGACTAACATCTGCCTTTACTCCTATCAATCAAACCGTTCCAGCATTTCGTGTTGTATTGTCGCGAGCGGATTAGGTTCGCGTGGGCTGGAAACCAATAGGGCTAGATTAACATTGAAGACTATCCACAAAAATGGTCATTATGTGGAATCATATTCGCCAAAATGTGGATAATCCCGTCAGTACAATTTGCTTATCCAGTAAAGGGCAATAAGCGCGATTTTTGTTAGCAACGGTGACGAGTTTGGCCGCTTACTTAACGCGATACATATCGAGGAACACACCGGTTGCACTGCGTGCAGCGCTGCAAACAAAGAGTGATTCGGTTAACCATTTCAGGTTGTCGCTGTACACTTCAAAGGTTGGCGTGGTTTTAAAGTAGATCTCGTCTTTAGGGATCTCGTTAAAAAAGCTCATGTCGTCGCTAAACAATTGGGCGCGCCATTGCTCTGGGATACGACGAATGCCGTTATTTTCGATATAGAAGGTATCGCCGTCTTTGGTTTCAACTGCGTAACGTGCCGAAAGATGACATAACCCCTCACAGTCGATGATTTGTGAATCGATGCCACCAGGAAGCACTTTTCCTTCAATAGCGCCGCTCACAATACCGGAGGCGATCGGGATTAATTGGCGTTTACCAAGGGTTTTAGATTGGCTGACGACAACGGGTTTGTCGACCTTAATTTCAATGCGAAATGAAAATTCAAATTCTGGAAACATAAGTACACACAATAGTAGGAAATTTTAGACAAAACTGTGAATATTCAACAAGATCTGCAAGAGATCGTTTGGGAATATACGGTTTTTATTGTTACCATATTCAGCCTAGCTAAGCCACGTTTTTCGTGGTTTTCTAACACGATTCACCGTGCTTTTTAGCGGCTGATTGAAAGGAATTTAGATGACAGTCCATTTTTTACTGGGTGGTGCACGCAGTGGCAAATCCAGTTATGCCGAGCAGTTAGCACTGGCGTGTAAAGCTCAATCTCAGAGCAAACAATTGCACTACATTGCGACGGCTGTCGCCTTTGATGATGAAATGCGCCGGCGTATTGAACTGCATCAGGAGCGTCGTGGAACACAGTGGCATAATCATGAAGAGCCAACGGAACTTGTCTCGCTGATTGAAAAGTTTTCTGTGCAGGATGTGGTACTCATTGATTGTTTTACCCTATGGATGAACAACATCATCTACAACAATGGTGATACCGCAACGGCTGAGATGATAGATGCGCAAGTTAAGCAACTCGTGCTGGCTCTTTCGCGCAGTCCTGCGACTTACTATTGTGTCTCCAATGAAGTTGGTTTAGGCATTGTGCCGCTTGGTGAAGTAACTCGTTTGTATGTCGACCATGCGGGTTGGATGAATCAGGCGATTGCCAAGGTTGCCGATACCGTGACTTTTATGGCTGCTGGTTTACCTTTGGCAATGAAGGGTGGGCCGGTCGAGGAGTTTCCCCATGACTAAGTTAAACTTTTATCTGATTCGCCACGGTAAAACCGTACAACCCAACGCGCTAAATGGTGCAACGGATGTGTTGGTGAATGATGATATTCAAGATGAAATGGCGGCTTGTATCAAAGCAGGTCCGGTGAAAAAGATTGTGAGTTCACCTCTGCGTCGCTGCTTTGATGTGGCTGATCGCCTGTGTCGGGAGCAGTTCGATATTCAGGTTGATCAGAGCTGGCGTGAGCTAGATTTTGGCGTTTATGACGGTGTTCCTTATGATGAGTTAGGGGATGCTTGGGCAGAGCTAGAGGCTTTTTGGGCCGATCCATTAGCCAATCCGATACCGGAATCGGAACCTTTAGACCAAGGTTACTATCGTGCAGTGGCAGCGTGGAAACATCTGGTTGAACAGGCGCAAGAAGACACCATAGTGATCACCCACGGCGGGATGATCCGTTTTGTGTTGGCACACCTTCTCAATGTGGATTGGAAAGATCCCAAGTGGTATAGCGTGCTGAACATTACCAACCAGAGCGTTACTCATGTTCAGCTGCTGCGCTATGAAGGGAAAGCGTTTTTTAGCGTTCAAGGTGTTGGTCTGCCGTTGACCACCACGACCTTTGATTAACGCACCCCACCTTGAATGAGCTGTTGTCGATGTTGAGTGTGGTAAAAACCAAGCACATCGATTTGGCGAATTTGATGAGCTATTTTTTCCACATCGTGGCGGGATTCATCGTACATAACACCGATAACACTGCCACTGTGGGCAAGGTTAATGCCATACAAACCTTGGCGTTCTACCATGTCTAAGATGGAGTAAAAGAGCGGTTTTGGCAGCACTTTTTGGCTTTCAATGGCGCTCAGAGTTGCCGCTTCACCCAGTAATGCTTTGTCTTGTTCGTCCACGGCATTACGCAAAAGGCGGTGGGCCTTTTCCAGTTGGTCTGAAGATGCTTGTAGGGTTTCATAACGACGCATGCGGTGGTAATCCGCCGTCTCTAAGCTAATCGAACTTTCCAATACCAACAGATTAATAGGATCAATCGTCCCCATGGTTTCAATCACTTCGCCTTGGTTATGGTCAAAGAGGGTTAGGGCATTAAAGATGGTTCCGTCGGTTGGCTCTAATGAGGCGCACAAATGGCCAATTTCCACCTCAGTGAGTTCGCGATTAAAATAACGGGCTGTGGCCATCAAGGTTGCTGCGATGTCGGCAGTGCTGCTTGCCATCCCCTTGGCTTTCGGAATATTACTTTCAACATGGATAGAAAGTTCTTTCGCGGCTTCTTCTGGCTGACCAAGAAACGTTAACGCTAAATTGAAAGCCTTACGTGCCATAAAGCCGGTATTGGTGGGAAGATCGGGGTTTCGACTGACCTCAACCGTTGAAAACCAATTAATTGGGCAGGAAACCAATTTTTCATTGCCATTAATCCAGCCTTGAATTAATTCACCACAGGAAGCGGGGCAACTTGCTTTAGCCATGATGTAATACCTCTTTTAATGCCGAAATCAGCTGGATATTGGCCGCACGGGATTTGATTGCAATACGATAAAACTGTTGATTTAACGTTGGGTAATTGGCGCAACTGCGAATCAATATGCCGTGTTTCATCATTTGAGCTTGCAGCTGACTATTTGGCTCAAGATGTTTAAAAAACAGATAATTGGCGCTTGGCCTATACATCGTAATGCCTGAAAGTTGACTTAATTCCTGCCAAACAAATGTCTGCTCTTGCTCTAACCAGTGTAGGGTGTTCTTTACAAATTGGGTATCAGAGAACAGTACTTCACCCGCTAAAGCGGCAAGCGCATTAATGGTCCATGGTTCACGCTGTTCCCGCATCTGGCCAAGCAATGCGTCATTCGAAGAAAGCAAATAACCTAGACGCAAACCGGGCATGGCATAGAACTTAGTTAAAGAGCGCAGAATAGCGAGATTTGGATAATCAGCCAGTTGAGCCACTAAGCTTGGCGTGTCTCCCATAAAATCGATAAAGGATTCATCAATAAACAGCGCAATATCGAGTGCATGGCAACGGGCGACGATTGCTAATAATAAATCGTGGTCTGGCATTAAACCGGTGGGGTTATTGGGCGTACACAAGAACAAGGCATCTAAGGAGGCGTCGAGTGCGTCGAGTAACTTGGGGGTCAATGCAAACTGTTCGGATTCTCGCAAATTAAATTGCACGATTTCGCAATCGACGCGCGCTAAGGCGCGGCGGTATTCGGCAAAACTTGGCTCAACAAGAAGCGCCTTTTTCGGCTTTATGTGATTGGCCCACAGAAAAATCAGTTCAGTTGCCCCATTGCCCGCAATCACCTGTTGTACGGGCAGTTGGTGATGGGCTGCGATCGCTTGGTGCAACTTGAGATAATCAATATCTGGGTAGTGTTCAACACAATCGAGCTGCTCGATAATGGCTTGTTTCACACTGTGTGGCATACCTAAGGGGTTAATATTGGCGCTAAAATCAATGACCTGCTCCGGGTTTAAACCGTGCTCTTGTGCCATTTGAATGACATTTCCACCGTGCTGCCCACTTTTGGCCATACGCGCTTCCCAAATGATATTGATGTTGTGTTGTTATAAGGCCACTTACTGGTTAAGTACTAACGATTGTATCTCGTGATGCGTGGCAGTAAATTCCAAAATTGTGTGTTTTTCCGCGACCTTACCGATGACGATCAGGGCTGGAGAGCGTAATCCAGCGTCTTGCACCAAGCTGGCGATGCTGTCTAAGTTACCGCACACCACTTGTTGCTCTTTACGTGACGCATAGCGAACCACGGCAACCGGGGTGGAGGCATCTTTGCCACACATAATAAGCGACTGACAGATGTGACTTAGCTGGCTCATTCCCATTAACACCACTAAGGTGCCATCAAGTTTGGCGTATTGTGACCAGTCCACCTGATCTTTCCCTTCTTTACGGTGTCCGGTAATGACATGAAAAGAAGAGGCACAATCACGGTGAGTTACAGGAATGCCTGCGTAGGCTAATCCACCAATCGCAGAGGTGATGCCCGGTACGACTTCAAACGGAATATGATGTGGAATTAGCGCTTCTGCCTCTTCACCACCGCGACCAAATACGTATGGGTCGCCACCTTTTAGCCGAACAACATTCTGCCCCTGAAGTGCATGTTTTATCAAGATATTATTGATTTCTTCTTGTGGGATAGGATGAAAGTTAGGGGTTTTGCCCACATTGATCAATTCACACTGAGCGTTTGCTTCATCAAGCAGTTCTTTACACACAAGTCGGTCGTAGACCAAGACATCGGCTTGGCGAATGCAGTGTAAACCTTTTACGGTAATAAGGGTTGGATCTCCTGGACCTGCTCCGACGAGCCATACTTTTCCTGGCATGTTTACTTTTCTCTTTATTCAGTGAGGAAAATCGTTGAGCGGCCTTGCTCACGATTGGCTATCACTATGTTATTGATGTTATTTGGTATCTGCGTTTGACAGTACCATCGCTGATCGCGTCTTTTTTTGAGCCACGACAATAATGTGTCAGTTAATAACGATTTACGAAAAAATAAATAGAGAAATAAACAGCAGAATATAAAAGCGGCGCGAAAAAATGAAATTATTTCAATTTATAGATGAATAAAATTCAATTTAGCTGAAGGAATAATCAATGTGGAGAAATATTTAAAGTGCCTGATTTACCGAGAAGAATTTATTTTAACCAATTAACTAAAGATAGAAAGAAAACAGAAATATCTTGATCTATATCATGGATGAATAGCGGTAAATATTAATATGGTAGCACTTTAATTTTGTGTAACAGCACGAACATGGCAAAGACGAATACAGCTCATTGGCTGTTTAATTAAGCATCTTGGTTGCAGTTAGCCAAAAATTTGTGCTGTTATTCTCTGTTAGCGTGATGTGGCTTAGTTAGGATGTGGATTAGTTACATTAAAGATGAAGGGAATGTGGCGCAAAGCGCATGTCGCTTGGGATAAGCTTGAGGTATAGTAAGCGCGTTTATTTATTTGTTTATCATAGAGATGCGCATCGTGTGAGCGATGCTCCGGAAGCGAGGTGAGAATCCTCCGCAGCCCCCGCTGCTGTAATGCTGACAATTTGGCTAACACCACTGTTTTAGAAAACGGGAAGGAGCCAAAGCGAATGACGCTAAGCCAGAAGACGAGTCACTATGAATTCCAAAACTTCTTCGGTGGGAAGAGAGTGGAAACAACCAGAACAGGTCATGCCGCAAGGTAGGCTTTGTGTTGATTGTTTTTCAAAACTCTCCCTATCAAGGACTAACTTATACCTTGTGGTGGAATATGAAAGCATTTGTGATTGCCGGTACAAACAGTGGTTGTGGAAAAACGACCATGACGTTAGGTTTGCTAAAGGCGCTAACCAATCGCGGTTTAGCGGTGCAACCTTATAAAGTCGGACCGGACTATATTGATACTGCTTGGCACACTCGTGTCAGCGGTGTGGCATCGCGTAATTTGGATGCCTTTATGCTGCCAGCAGACACCATGCGTTCTCTTTTCTACTCTCATACTCGTAAAGCAGATATCGCTGTCATCGAAGGGGTAATGGGCCTTTACGATGGTTATGGCGTTGATCCACATTACTGCAGTACCGCCGGCCTTGCTCGTGATTTGAATTTGCCGGTAATTTTAGTCGTGGACGGGCGCGCTGTGTCGACCTCTGCCGCTGCAACCGTGATGGGGTTCCAACACTTCGACCCAGAACTCAATATCGCAGGGGTGATTTTCAATAACGTTAATTCCGATTCTCACTTAGATTTGATTCGCGCGGCAGTGGAAAAATACTGTCAAATACCCGTCTTAGGTCGCCTGCCTAAGTTGCCAGCAATCGAATTGCCCGAGCGCCATTTAGGGTTGTTGACCGCGCAAGAATCTTCACGATTTGATCCTCATTGGCAAACTCTTGCAGAGGCGATAGAAGAGCATATCGATTTAGATGCCTTGCTGGCGCTAAGTGAGATAGAAGATCAGGGCGCAGACATCAACGAATTTGCTTTCCCCGATCTCAATGCATTGCCAGAATCCTATGCAGAGTCCGATCAAGAAGCAGACCAAGCGGGAGCGGGTTTAACTATCGCGCTGGCCCACGACAACGCGTTTAACTTCTATTACCAAGACAATCTCGATTTACTCGAGCAGCAAGGCGCGACCATAGTGCGCTTTAGTCCTCTAGATGATGAAGCCGTACCTGAATGTGACTTAGTGTATATCGGCGGCGGTTATCCGGAATCGTATGGCGCAGCATTAGCGCAAAATAGCAGCATGCTTGCATCACTGCGCACGCTCCATCAACAAGGCACCCCCATTTATGCCGAATGCGGCGGCTTGATGTACCTCGGCGACAGCCTCACCACTTACGAGGACACACACCCTAAAACTACTAAAACTAACGGGGACACACACCTTTCCGCACATCCATTAACGGGGACACACACCCTAAATAAAGGGAATGTTAAGGGGGACACACACCCTATGGTGGGGATTCTACCTGGCCGTAGCACTATGACCAAGTCATTGAAAAGATTT
This sequence comes from Vibrio tritonius, assembly GCF_001547935.1. Taxonomy (NCBI): domain Bacteria; kingdom Pseudomonadati; phylum Pseudomonadota; class Gammaproteobacteria; order Vibrionales; family Vibrionaceae; genus Vibrio; species Vibrio tritonius. The sequence goes on along the minus strand of NZ_AP014636.1, from coordinate 1,004,903 downwards.
GGTTACTGCTTTGCTACCGCCAACACCAATACGGTGATATGTCCGCAAGGAACAGTGTTACGCGGTCACGAATTTCATTATTCAGAGTTTACGACTGAGCTTGAACCTGTGTTCGATATGACCAAAGAACGCGATGGCGAAATCATTTCGCGTTGGGGTGGTGGTTATCAAGTTGGCAATACTTTAGCGACCTATCTGCACCTGCATTTTGCTCAACAGCCAGAGCTAATTAAGCACTGGTTTGCTCTTGCAAAAGAGAACCAACTTTCACGCACTAAACCAATAAACGAGGCAATAAAATGAGCCTTATCATCATCTGGTTTGCGTTTATGCTCGATTGGCTGATTGGCGATCCGCCCAATTGGCCGCATCCGATTCGTTGGATTGGTAATTCCATTAGCTGGATGGAGAAATGGCTGCGCAGCTTAGGTGAAAAACCGCAGTGGCTCTACATCGCTGGTGGTATTTTATGGCTGATTGTTGTCGGTGGAAGTTACGCGGTCACTCAAGGTTTGCTGTTTAGTCTGTTCCACTGGCACTGGTTACTGGGATCCGCAGTCGAGCTTTGGTTGGCAGTGACGGTATTGGCGGGTAAATGCCTGAAAGATTGCGCTTTGGATGTGATGAAGCCTTTGATGCAAGGGGATTTGGGGCAAAGTCGTATCATGCTCTCTTACATTGTTGGTCGTGATACTTCGCAATTGGAAGCGCCGCAAATTACTCGCGCCACGGTTGAAACCGTGGCGGAAAACAGTGTCGATGGTGTGTTTGCGCCTTTGATGTACCTGTTTATCGGTGGGGTGCCGCTTGCCATGGCGTACAAAGCGGTTAATACCCTTGATTCGATGGTGGGTTACAAAAACAACCGTTACCGCGAGTTAGGCTTTGTTTCTGCCAAAATGGACGATTTATTCAATCTTATCCCGGCACGTTTAGGCTGGTTGCTCTTAACATTTGCGGCTTGGGCACTGAATTTTAACTGGCGCAATGCGCTGCACATTGGTTGGCGTGATCGCTATCAGCATAAAAGCCCTAATTCAGCTTGGTCGGAAGCGACTGTTGCTGGGTCGCTCGGTATTCGTTTAGGCGGTCCAAACCGCTATTTTGGTGAAATGGTCGATAAACCGTGGATTGGTGATCATCACCGAGACATCGAGCCACAAGATATTGTTCACACTAATAAAATGATGTTTGTCGCGTCATGCGCCGCACTGATTATTTTCACACTTTGTTTTTGGATTATTCATTAGGGAATCATTATGACCTTTATTCAACAGCCGCAACTCATTGAAAGTACGAGCTTTGAAATCATCGACGGCATCATCGCGGAAGAATTTCCCGATTACCGTTTTCACAATGAGTTGGAAAAAAAGGTCATTACCCGTGCCATTCATACCACGGCGGATTTTGATTGGTTGGAAATCCTAAAATTTTCACCGGATGTGTTGGATAAACTGCAACAAGCGATTCTTTCTGGTTGCACCTTAGTTACCGACACCACCATGGCGCTATCAGGCATTAACAAACGTTTATTAGCCGAATATGGCTGCGAAACGCGTTGTTATATCGCCGATCCTGAAGTGGCCGAGATTGCCAAAGCCAACGGCATTACTCGCTCTATGGCCGCGGTCGATAAAGTGGTGCAAGAAGAAGGCAACCATGTGTTTGTGTTTGGTAATGCGCCAACGGCGTTGTTCCAATTACTCAGCCATGAAGCGCGTTTTGATGCCGAAAATTTACCCATCGCCATTGGTGTACCCGTGGGCTTTGTTGGTGCGGCGGAATCGAAACAAGCCCTACACGAAAGCCGTTTCCCACATATTGCAGCGCTCGGTCGCAAAGGCGGTAGCAACGTGGCGGCGGCCATTATTAATGCGGTGCTTTACCACATTCGCGATACGGCAGCCGACACTGCAAAAGCCCAAGCACAAGCCGATCACGATAAGGCAAACGCATGAGCGAAGAGACTCAGCAAGCCTCACCGATTAGCGCGAGTGCCAGTCCCGGTGGGGAAGAGTTAGTTTGGCATCGTGGAAAGTCTTATCGCAAAGGTTACACCACCGGGTCGTGCGCTACCGCTGCGGCAAAAGTAGCTGCCTTGATGATTGCGCGCCAACAGCTGATTTATCAGGTATCGATTGTGACGCCATCGGGCGTGACGCTCAATTTGAATGTGGAAGAGCCTTCTATTCAAGGCAATGAAGCGGTCGCGGCGATTCGTAAAGATGGTGGCGATGATGTGGATGCCACCCACGATATGCTGATTTTTGCGCGTGTGTCCTTGTTAGAAGAGAGCACCGACATTGAAATCACTGGTGGAGAAGGCGTGGGTGTGGTGACGAAAAAAGGCGTCGGCTTGCCGATTGGTTGGGCAGCAATCAATAAAACGCCACGTCATACCATCGAGCAAGAAGTGCGTGGTGTGATTGGCCCTAATCAAGGGGCGAAAGTAGTCATCTTTGCTCCAGAGGGAGAAGAGCGAGCCACCCGCACTTACAACGCTCGGTTAGGCATTGAAGGCGGTATTTCCATTATCGGTACAACCGGCATTGTGACGCCGATGTCGGAAGAGAGTTGGAAACGATCCCTTGCCATTGAGCTTGAGCAAAAGCGCGCTTTTGGTATGGAAGAAATCATTTTCGTGCCGGGCAATCATGGCGAACGCTTTGTTACCGATGAGCTGCATTTAAGCGGCGATCTGGTGGTGAACATGAGTAACTTTGTTGGCTACATGCTGCAAGAGGCCAATCGCCTGCAATTTAAACGGGTGATCATGGTCGGCCACTTAGGCAAGTTGGTGAAAGTGGCGGCGGGGGTATTTCATACGCACTCCCATGTGGCGGATGCGCGCATGGAAACCTTGGTCACGCATTTGGCTTTACTTGGCGCGCCAAACGATCTGCTCAAAGCGGTGTTTGCGTGTCCAACCACCGAAGCGGCGATGGAACTGATTCACGAACAAGGTTTCGATGGCGTGTATAACGAAATTGCCAAAGCGATTGTCGAGAAAGTCGAGCATATGCTGCGTTATGCCACGCATAAGATGACTTGCGATGTGGTGCTGTTTTCCTACGACAACATCGTGCTTGGTTCAAACCGACCAGTGAGCGAGATTGTTGGCGAGGTAGCCGATAAGTCGGTTCCAAAAGGAGACTTAGCATGATCAGCGTAATTGGTACCGGACCCGGCGATAAAGCGCTGATCACCCATGCAGCGCAAGCTTTGATCGATGAAGCGGATGTGCTGGTTGGCTGGCGACGTCTCCTTAGTGAATTTGATGAACACCCCGCAGAAAAACATCTGATGGGCGTCGATATCGATGCCACCATCGAATGGCTGCGCGTTAACCAAACGCGCAAGATTGTGGTGCTCGCCTCGGGCGACCCCATGTTGTTTGGCATTGGTAAACGCATTGCCGAAGCCTTTGCTGAGCATGAGCGCCAAATTGTACCGGGCATCAGCTCGATTCAAGCGCTGTTTAGTGCGGTGGGGCTGGATATGAACGATGTGTACATCACCAGTAGCCACGGCAAGCAGCCCAATTTGGATTTTATTTTAATGCACGACAAAACGGCATTAGTGACCGACAAGGTGATCGGCCCTTATCAAATCGCACAGGAAATCCTGTCGCGCGGCTTCAAACGGACCATGATCATTGGTGAAAACCTCGGTTACCCAACCCAAAGGATTTCTGTGCTCGCTCCCGAGCAAGTGCAGGCAGAATACGACATGAATGTGGTGATAATAGTCAATGAAAGACAGTGAATTTTTACGGGGCGAAACCGTCCCAATGACCAAGCGTGAAGTGCGCTCGGTAGTATTAGAACGATTGGATTTACATCACGCGAGTCGCTTTGTGGATGTCGGTGCAGGCACCGGTAGTGTCGCGATCGAAGCGGCAATTCGTCATCCTAATTTGAACATCATCGCCATTGAGCAAAAACCACAAGCGGTTGATTTGATCAAAGACAACTGCCAGCGTTTTGGCTGTGAACAGATCAAAGTGATTCCGGCAAAAGCGCCGTGTGATTTCACCGGTCATGTGGATGCGATGTTCATTGGTGGCAGCGGCGGTAATCTTACCGACATCATCGATTGGAGCCTAGAGCACCTGATGGAAAAAGGGCGTTTGGTATTGAGCTTTATTTTGCAAGATAACCTTAACGAGGCGCTTAACCACCTGAAACAGTGTGACGTAGACGATCTCGATTGCTGCCAAATTTTGGTGTCTAACTATGCCACACTCGGCAAAGGTTACTACTTCAAACCAAATAACCCGACCTTTGTGGTGTCGTGTAAAAAGGGGAAAGCTCATGGCAACGTATGATCCTTCGATGGTGTACTTCGTGGGGGCAGGTCCCGGCGACCCAGAACTGATTACCCTCAAAGGCTACAACATTCTTAGCCAAGCCGACGTGGTGATTTACGCGGGATCGCTGATCAATAAAGAGCTGCTCAATTACTGCAAACCAGAAGCAGAATGTCACGACAGTGCGTATTTGCACCTTGATCAAATCACCGAATTGATGGTGAGCGGCATCAAAGCTGGCAAGCTGGTGGTGCGTCTGCAAACTGGTGATTTGTCGCTGTACGGTTCAATTCGTGAACAAGGGGAAGAGCTGGGTAAACACGGCATTGGTTTTCGCTCTGTGGCGGGGGTCTCTTCTTTCTTGGGCGCAGCGTCGGAATTGGGCGTGGAATACACGGTTCCTGAAGTGTCACAAAGCTTGGTGATTACCCGCATGGCAGGTCGTACGCCAACGCCGGAATTGGAATCGATTGAACGCTTTGCGGCCCATCAAACGTCGATGGCGATTTTCCTTTCAGTGCAAGGCATTGAGAGTGTGGTGAAACAGCTTCTCAAAGGCGGTTACCCACAAGAGACGCCAGCGGCGGTGGTGTACAAAGCCACGTGGGATGATTGCCAAATCATTCGCGGCGATTTAACCGATATTGCTGAGCAAGTGAATGCAGCTGGCATCAACAAAACCGCACTGATTTTGGTCGGGCGCTTCTTAGGGGAAGAGTATCACTACTCCAAACTCTACGATGCGGAGTTTAGCCATGAGTATCGCTGATCCCGCAAGGGTATCGTTACTCTCGTTAACCCCGGGTGGGCAGGCATTGGCCGAGCGCATTCAAGCGTTGTGGCCGGTGAAATGTTACTGCGCCGAGAAATACCTCAAACCGGGTTTTACTGCGTTTAGTGGCAGTTTTGCTGCCACCTTAGCGGAAGCTTTTGCTCGCGACGAAGCAATCATCGTGATTGGTGCGTGCGGGATTGTGGTGCGCACCTTAGCACTACTAGTGCAAGACAAACTGCACGATCCTGCCGTACTGGTGATGGATGAAAAAGGGCAGCATGTCATTAGCTTGCTGTCTGGGCACATTGGCGGCGCGAACGAACTGGCGTGTCAATTGGCGGCTCGCGTGGGCGCAACGCCAGTGATCACCACCGCAACGGATGTGAATCAGATTTGCGCGATTGATGTGTTGGTCAAGCAACTTGGCGCCACCATGGTGGATTTTCGTGACGCGGTAAAAGTGCTTAATCAAGCCTTGGTTAGCGGTGAAAAAGTAGGGATCTATTTTGATCAGTGCACAATCGCTTGGCTCGATTTGGATCTCAATCGGCTTGATTTACGTGGTCTAACCCAGCTTGAGCAGCCAAGCGAAGCGGGTTATTGCGACCATGTACTGCTGGTCTCGATGCAGCAAGAGTTAGGTGAGTGGTCGGCACTTTCAAATGCTTATCATATCGTGCCGCAGCAACTTGTTGTCGGCATGGGCTGTCGCCGCGACCTTGAACCGAGCTTAATGGCGCAGAGCTTTGCTGAATTACTGCAAGAGCGCAATTGGCATCCTTTGGCGTTAACCCAGTTTGCCAGCATTGATGTTAAACACGATGAGCCTGCGATTTTGCAGTTGGCTCAACAGTATTACGCTTCGCTGAGCTTTTTCAGCGCGGCACAATTAAACGATTCGGGCTGGAGTGGCCCAGAATCAGAGTTTGTTAGAAAAACGGTCGGTGTTGGCGCCGTTTCTCAGCCCTCAGCCTGGATCATAAGCCAAGGGTGTTTGGTCGGAGATACCGTGAAACAACAAGGCATGACCTTCACTTTTGGAGTTAAAAAAGCATGTTATACGTGGTAGGTATTGGCCCTGGTGGCCTAGATATGATGACCTTTGAAGCGCGCCGCGCCATTGAAGAATCGGACATCGTTGTGGGTTACAAAACCTACACCCATTTGATGAAAGAGCTGATCAAAGATAAAACCGTCATCAAAACCGGCATGTGTAAAGAGATTGAGCGTTGCACCACGGCGCTTGAGTTGGCGCAAGAAGGCAAAACCGTTTCTATCATCAGCAGTGGTGATGCGGGCGTGTATGGCATGGCGGGCTTGATTTTAGAAATGGTGACACGCCAAAAATGGGACGTGGAAGTGAAAGTGATTCCGGGCATGACCGCCAGTATTGCTGCCGCTTCTGTGCTTGGCGCACCTTTGATGCACGATTTTTGTCACATCAGCTTGAGCGACCTATTAACCCCTTGGGAAGTGATTGAACAACGGGTGAAATCCGCAGCCGAAGCGGACTTTGTGGTCTGTTTCTACAACCCACGCAGTCGCGGTCGCGAAGGTCATTTGAAACGCGCGTTTGAACTGATGGCACCGTTTGTCGACGGCAAAACGCCAGTGGGCATCGTCAAAGAAGCGGGTCGTCGTAAAGAAGAAAAATGGATCACCACGTTCGAAGAGATGGATTTTGAATTGGTTGACATGCGCACCTTGGTGATTGTCGGCAATAAATCGACTTACATTGAAAATGGCTTGATGGTAACACCGCGCGGTTATGAAGTGGCACGAGATGATGCAGCTGATGAAAGTGCGCCGGTAGAAGAAACGACAACTGACGCTGAACTGGCAGGCGAAGCACAGTGAGTTCTCCTAAGTTATTGGTCTTTGGTGGCACGTCGGATTCCATTACCGTATGTCGTGAACTGGAGCAATTAGGCATTCATTACACCTTTTCTGTGGCGACCGATGCCGGTCGCCAAATGGCGCAAGGCAGCGATGGCAAGCCTTGCATTCAAGGTGAATTGATTGTCGGGCGCATGGATGTCGCGCAAATGCAGCAGTGGATGACCGACCATCACATTACCCATGTGATTGATGCGGCGCATCCATATGCGCAAGAGCTGCGTCAAAACATCATGACCGCAAGTATCGGGTTAAACCTGCCGTTGGTGCGCTTTGAACGCCAAAGTCAACATATTGATCATGAACTGATTACTCGGGTGGAATCGGTGCAGCAAGCGTGCGAAGAGATAAAAAGCCAAGGGTGGCAGAAAGTGCTGCTCACCACCGGCAGTAAAGATCTCGGCACATTTTGCCAGCAATTACCGGAGCAAAATTTGATTGCCCGTGTATTGCCGATCGCCCAAGTCATGCAGCAATGTGAAGCGCTTGGTTTGGGCGTGGATAACTTGATTGCCATGAAAGGGCCGTTCAGTGAAGCCTTCAACCATGCGCTATACAAAACGGTCGCACCGGATGTGATGGTGACCAAAGAATCGGGTCAAGCGGGCGGCTTTTTAGAAAAGATGCGTCCGTGTTTAGAACTCGGCATTGCGTGTGTTGTGATTGAACGTCCACAGCCGGTGCTCAGTGGGGAATACCACGCCGTGTTAAGTGAATTATCCGCTTGTCAGTCCCTGTTTACCCAGTGGATTGGAACCCAAGAACACGAATAAATAGACTCTAATCGAGATGCGGATGAAGCACCTTTGTGCGCGCATCTCCCTTAATCTGGAAAGAAACATGAAAAAAGCCTTGTTAGTGATCAGCTTTGGGACCAGTTACCCAGAGACAATGGAAAAAAACATTGTGGCGTGCGAACAGACTTTAGCTGACGCTCACCCAGATCGTGATGCGTTTCGTGCGTTTACTTCTTCAATGATCATTAAGAAGTTAGCTCGTCGCGACAACGTACAAATCAACAACCCAGAGCAAGCGCTGCAAGCTTTGTTGGATGCGGGTTACGAAGATGTTCTAGTGCAATCGCTGCACATCATTAATGGTGATGAGTACGAAAAAATCGCTCGTGAAATTAAGAGTTTTCAAGGCAAATTTGCTCGTTTGAACATCGGCTTGCCTCTGCTGAGCAGTTATGACGATTACCAAGATTTGATTGCGGCACTGAAACATCAATCGCCTAAATTGGCAGCAGATGAACGCCTTGTATTGATGGGGCACGGTGCCACTCACCATGCATTCGCTGCGTATGCGTGTTTAGACCATATGTTAATGGATCAAAAGCTGCCGATGGTGGTGGGCGCTGTAGAGAGCTACCCAGAAATCGAAACCGTGATTAAGCGTTTGCATAAAGAACAGGTGCGCAAAGTGTACCTGATGCCGCTGATGCTGGTGGCTGGCGATCACGCCACTAACGACATGGCATCAGACGAAGAGGATTCGTGGAAAACCGTGATCACCCAAGCGGGTATTGAAGCTGAGCCTATCGTGCAAGGGTTGGGTGAGAACCCAATGATTCGTGACATGTTTGCAGAGCACTTAGCGCAAGCGCTAGCAGAATAACAAGGAACCAATATAAGTGAAGGAAATGAGTAAAGGAAAACTGTACGCCATGGGCACAGGCCCCGGCGCGAGTGATTTGATCACCGTGCGCGCAGCGCGTTTGCTCGGTAAATTAGATGTGCTGTACGCGCCGGCTGGGCGTAAAGGCGGAGACAGTTTAGCGCTCTCTATTGTGCGTGAATATCTTGGTGAACAAGTGCAATTGGAAGAGCGTCATTTCCCCATGACCGCCAATGCGGATGAAAAAGCCGAAGTGTGGGATGCCGTAGCGCAAGACATTGAACACGATGTGCGGGCGGGTAAACAAGTGGGCTTTATTACCCTTGGCGACAGCATGCTGTTTGCTACTTGGGTCTTCCTACTTGAACGTTTACACGACAAGAACTTGCCGATGGAAGTGATTCCGGGCATTTCTTCTTATTCTTGCATTGCTTCTGCGGCGCAATTCCCACTGGCGATGGAGCAGCAATCCATGGCGGTGATGTCGTGTACCGCAGAGCCAGAAGTATTAACGGCTGCCTTACAAAATCACGAATGTGTGGTGTTGATGAAGGTGTATGGTCGTTTCCAACAAATTCGCGAACTGCTGCGAGAGTTGGATTTAGTCGATCACGCGGTAATGATGGCCAATGCTTCCATGGACACAGAAGTGACGTATCGCGATTTAATGGCGGTGCCCGATGACGAGAAACTGCCGTATTTCTCAACGATTGTGGTGAACCGTGCATGGAGCGCGAAAGTTTCCGGTTAAAAATGACGGGTTAACAAACAAGGCGTTATCTTAGATAACGCCTTTTTGATATTATCCGAGCCTGATAATGATGAAAAAAACAAACAAAAAGGAGCGGGCATGAGTCGCGCCATTATGATTCAGGGAACGGCCTCTGACGTTGGGAAAAGCATTCTTGTAGCCGGTTTGTGCCGCATTTTTAAACGTAGAGGTGACGCTGTCACTCCATTTAAAGCGCAAAATATGGCGCTCAACTCTGGCATCACCAAAACCGGTGAAGAGATGGGGCGCGCGCAGATTTTTCAAGCAGAAGCCGCTGGCATCGATGCCGATGTGCGCATGAATCCGGTGTTACTCAAACCCACTGGTGAACGCCGCTCGCAAGTGATTGTGATGGGCAAAGTGCTCGACAATATGGAAGCGGTAACCTATCACGAATACAAACCCCAGCTACAACAAAAAGTGTGGCAAGCCTTTACAGAACTCACTCAAGAGTTCGACACCGTGGTGCTCGAAGGTGCGGGTAGCCCAGCAGAAATTAACTTGCGCGATCGCGATATCGTCAATATGGGCATGGCGGAGCTGATTAACGCCCCGGTGATTTTGGTGGCGGATATCGACCGCGGCGGCGTGTTTGCTTCTATCTACGGCACCATCAAGCTGCTGGCTCCCCAAGAGCAAGCACGCGTCAAAGGCGTGATAATCAATAAATTCCGTGGCGATGTCGCGTTACTCGAATCCGGTTTACGCCAAATCGAAGAACTGACCGGCGTGCCAGTGATTGGTGTGGTGCCGTATCTTAATGTGGATCTAGAAGAAGAAGATGGTGTGGCACTGCAGCCGGAAAAACTGCGTCAGCAACTCGGCATTCACAGCGACCGTGAAAAGCTCGACATCGTGGTAGTGAGCTTGCCGCGTATCTCCAATTTCACCGATTTTAATGCGTTAGCGGCGCAGCCCGATGTGCAGCTGCGTTACGTGAATCAACCTGCCCAAATTGGCAAACCGGATCTTTTGATCATTCCCGGCAGCAAAAACACATTGGGCGATTTAACGTATCTCAATGAATCGGGTTTTAGTGCGGTGATTCAAGATTTGGCAGCTCAGCAAGTGCCAGTGCTTGGCATCTGCGGCGGCTATCAAATGCTGGGTAAACAGCTGATTGATGGAGTAGAATCGGGCATAGACCAAATGGCGGGCCTTGGTTTACTCAATACCGTGACGCGTTTTGCTAAAGAGAAGCACACCACGCAAGTGATGGCGCAAATGGTCTCTGGGTCGGGGCTTTTTTGCGACGATACCACGCTGCAAGGCTATGAAATTCACATGGGCGACACCGAATTGGGTGAAGGCATGCAGCCTTTAACCACGATTCAATCGCGTAATGGTGACGTTGTCACTGTGAGTGATGGTGCGGTCAGTGCCGATGGTTTGGTGGCGGGCACCTATATTCACGGACTGTTTGATAGCGGTGCGTATACACGCCGTTTACTCAACCGATTACGTCAACGCAAAGGACTACAACCTCTAGCGGATGACGTGTTTGATTATGTGGCTTACAAAGATAGCCAGTTTGAACTGCTTGCCGATGAACTTGAAAAAGTGCTTGATATTGAACAGCTTGAGCGCATTATGAATGATTTCCCACTCACGTTGGCAGAGGATAATTGAGCATGAAACTGTTTTTCGCAACCCTGCAATTTATGAGTCGTATTCCGGTGCCACAGCATTGGACCGATGGCTTTGAATTCAAGGATTCATACAAAGGGATCATCTATTTCCCTTGGGTTGGCTTGATACTCGGTGCTTTAGCGGCGTTTGTGACCCACGTTGCTGCGGATTATCTGCAACTGGGTAACGGCGTGAGCGCAGTAATTTATGTACTGATGATGGCGATATTGACCGGAGGCTTACACCTCGATGGGCTAGCGGATACCTGTGACGGTATTTTCTCGGCGCGCACGCGCGAGCGTATGCTCGAAATCATGAAAGATAGCCGTATTGGTACGCACGGCACTCTGGCCTTGATTTTTGGTTTGCTTCTAAAAGTGATGTTAGTCGCCAAACTGCTGCAAATGAATCCACATGCAGCGTATGCCACGTTGATCATAGCGCCAGTGGTCAGCCGCGCCTTGATGTCGGTCTTGATGTACGAGCAAGAGTACGCCCGTGAAAATGGCTTAGGGAATATTTTTATTGGCAAAATTGGCGGCCAAGCGTATCTCATCACCTTATTAACCTGCTTTATTTTGCTGTTTTTTGCTGTCGGTGGCATGGCGTTTGGCGTGTTTATTTTGTCTTATCTCTTTAGTTTGCTTTACCGTTATTACATTAATCACAGTTTAGGTGGGCAGACAGGAGATACGCTAGGAGCCGGTAACGAATTGTTTGAAATCATAGTATTGCTGTGTGCAGCGAGTATGATTGCCTAACAGCGTTAAGTAAGAGTAATTAGTAGGAGTGAGCGCTAATGATGTCTTTAGTCGCGTTAGCGGAAAGTATCCTTCCCGTTGATGATGAGGTTCGTACTGAGGCTCAACATCATGTCGAGAGCCTGTTCAAACCCGTGGGTAGTTTGGGACAGCTAGAGCAACTGGCCTGTCAATTGGCAGCAATTTACCGCACGACAGAGTGGCAAATCGGGCGTAAAAAGATTTTTGTGATGGGCGCCGACCACGGTGTGTATGATGAAGACGTTGCTGTTTCTCCTCGAGAAGTTACCGCAATTCAAGCCATAAACACGGTTAAGGGCGAGACAGGAGTCGCTGCGCTTGCCTTTGCGAACCGAGTGGCTGTAGAAATGGTCGATGTGGGTATCGATAGCGGAGTATTACCCGGTGTCACCAACCTCAAAGTGGCACGAGGCAGTGGCAATATCGCTCAAGGCCCAGCCATGGCCTATGACGTTGCAGAAAAACTGATTATCGATAGCGCCTTATACGTACAAGAGTGCATTGATCGTGAAGCGCTTAAAGTGATTGGTATTGGGGAACTCGGTGTCGCCAACACCACTCCCGCAGCGGCGTTAGTGTGTGTGATTACGCGCCGTGACCCGATTGATGTGGTCGGCTTGGGGGCGAATTTGCCTAGCGACCGTTTAAAGCACAAGGTATCGATTGTGCAACAGGCGATTGACGTTAACTTTCCTAACCCAACGGATCCGGTGGATATCTTAGCGAAAGTGGGTGGCTATGATGTGGCTGCCATGACAGGGGCGATTTTAGGCGCAGCCGCCAAACAGATTCCAGTGGTGCTCGATGGCTTTATTTCCTATGCAGCCGCGCTACTGGCGTGCCAAATTGTGCCTAGTGTTTGGGACTATTTAATTCCGTCACATCGCTCGGCAGAAAAAGGCGCTGAAATGGTGTTAGAGCAGCTGCAACTCAGCCCATTTATTGACATGGAACTGCGTTTAGGAGAGGGCAGTGGCGCAGTACTTGCCATGCCATTTATCGATGCCGCGCACGCCATGTATAACCGCATGGGTAAGATGGAAGATAACGGACTGGAACTGCCTAAACCGGTATAAACCGATTTTCCCCGCAATACGAAACAACGAGCCTGTTACACAGGCTTGTTGTTTATCACCCCAAAGCAATAGCCCCAAAAGCAATTCCGCTCGAAATCTGTTACATCCCATCGACGAATTAACTATACACACATCAAATACCCCATAAAAATCGAAGCAAAATAACACTTTAGGGTGGTAAGGACGTTACTCCTTTGGTATAACCCATATGCAATCTGTGTATGTAAATCAGTGTCAATTTCTGTCAAGAAAGGGCGGTAGCTTGGCAAATTTTAATTTACTGTATATGCATACAGTCATAACAAAAACCGCCTGTGGATAGATTAAAAAGACAATGTCGGCATTTTCTGAGGTATGACCAGAGGGTAACTGGCGGTTTTACTGACAAAATGTGGTTTTGTATGAGACAAAATTTTAGTTTTATAAAGACAAGAAAATCCAGATGTTGTCTTTATAATATCTGTTAAAAAGCTGCAAAAGGGCAAAGCTAATTTAATAGGTTTGGTTCTGTGTTCGCTGCAATATTCGAGTCAGTTTTAGCATTTTCTTTGTTGTATGTTTCCGTTTTCTTTGGTGTAAGCCGTTTGAATTTATCGCAGGGCTAATATCGCCATTTAACAGGCTCGCCAACTCGGCATCATCAAGTGGCAATTAGCTGTTCCTTACTTCGGTGGGCGGCAAGTTCATCAACCACAAACAAGTCTGATGATGTTGATTGTTTTGTCGTGGTTACATCGTGGAATGCAGCACTTGTTGATAGCGCATGACTGTCTTAAACCCAAAGGTTGCTGTAAGGTAAGTGGTTACAGTATAAGCTTTTTTTAACAAGGCGCAGCAGCAGACACTATTAAGTTGGGCGGGCGCTGTTTAGAGTCAAATATTTGCTGGCACAATGGCTAGGTGCTGCTGTGCTAGGCGTTAGGAATATGAATATGTCGAGTAATATTTATAGAAATTTATTAATTGAAAAAATTGGAAAGCTAAGTGATGACTTTAATAGATCCGAAACAATTTTTAGAGATCAAGAGGACAAGATATTTCACCCTGGTGAATTTGGTCAATATCGAGAACGCGCAGTAGAAGAGCTTTTAAAACTATGCATACCACAAAATTTTGGTATTACAAATGGTTTCATAATTACTCAAGATAATAGGAAAAGTACTCAATGTGATTTAATCATATATGATAAACAATCTTGTCCTAAGTTAGTCGATTCATCGCACACACATTTTATTCCTGTTGAAGCAGTTATAGCTATTGGCGAAGTAAAGTCTCAAATCAGATCTAGATCTGAAATGGAAACAATTTTAGATAAGATGGCTAGAAATAAAGCATTAAAACATTTGCGGAATAGCACAAGAACCACAAGAAAAATTTATGCTCCAGATGAGGATAATGGTTTACCTTTTGATTCTCAATATTTTAGATTTGATGCTATCTTTTCGTTTGTAATCTGTAAATCTTTTACTGAAATGCCTGAATCAGGCTTTAATTATTGTGCTGATGTTGACATAGCTGATTACCATAATTTTATAGCCAGTTTAGATGTTGGTCATTGTGCATATTGTTGTAATCCCTCTTGGGAAATGTTTAGAGTTACTCATAACTATCATTATCCTCAAACAAGAAGAGAGCTACATAATCAAGAATTTAAGGCTCCTATAGATGATGAAGTTCCTTTGGCAATAGGTTTACTTGTAAGTGCCTTATATAATCATTGTAAAATGGCAACGTTAGTAGAATTTGATCCTGTAGAGTATATATCAGACAACGTCGTAAGGTAGTTCCTAACAAAACGAATCAATTGACAAAATATATGTCACGAATTTTGCTTCGCAAAATGTAGCGCCATATATTTTGCAACTGTTCTATGCGTTAGATTTCATTGAAAGTAAGGTGGAAAATGTCTGAGTCAGAAGTCCAGAAAACGAATGGGTACGATCTTCATATTGCATACATTAAGTATATCGCATGGTTAATTGTTTTTATTATTTCGCTTTGTACAGTCAAACCTGTACTAACTGCGTTTGAGAGTAAATTACCCATGTTTGTCGATAATCTACAATCTGTGAAATTCGGCAATTACCTTGAGCTAAAAGTAAAAGATGCAGCAAAACAAAAAGGGCTAAAAGGCATCCCTGAAGAACTATCAAAACTGACAGAAAAGGAGATTGAGACTCTACTTTATTTCGGACCTAGAAACTGGTCTTTTGGTAGCTATGATGGAAAGTTTCTTTATATTCATAATGCACATCAAATTAAAGAATTTAAGTCTCTCGAGAAAAAAGGTTTCTTGTCTTTTTCGAAAAACATTGATTCATATTTTAAGACTATAGAATCAAAAGGATTTGTGAAAGTTAGCGAGAATGACACTCAATGGAAATATCAAACCCAGCAAGTTATTCCTAAAAGTGACTATAACACAATTACGGCTAGTATAAGGATAACGAAAAAAGGTACTCAATTAGCGCATGCAATTATAGAAGTAGTATCGAGAGAACTGAAATCTAACAAGTAAATTAAGAACGGACGCATAAAGGTTGGCTTGCGCTCATTCTTCGCTAATGTTAGCCAACCTTTCTACGCCGCTTATTTAGGCGTTATACGATTTGGGGGGAATATTGAGAAATGTCACATTTATCAGACATGGAAGAGTTGTTGCAAAAGATCTCTGATAACTCCATGTCAGTCTACATGAAAGAGGCATTGCAGTGCTATAGCGCGGGTGCTTACCGTGGCTGTATCGTACTTTCATCGATCGCATTATTTGATGATTGTGTGCGCAAATTGGCTGAAATTCGGCATTTGAACAAAGTTGCAAGACGGATTCATGATGAGGTAACTAAACGCCAAAACAACCAAGATGTTTATGAAAATTACTTATTGGAGCAACTTGCTGCAAATAAATTGATCTCTGAGTTAGACTCCTCTACAGCAGAGGTAATAAAAAATAGGCGTAATAAGTCAGCTCATGCCTCTGGACATGCCCCTTCCGCAGAGGAGGCTAGATTTATCTATTTCGAAGTTATTGATAAATTTTTAAGTAAAAAGGCTTTTAGCTCTAAAGTCCTTGCAGATGAAATACTAGTGCGGTTGGAAAATAGAAATTTCTTTTATTCTAGCGATATCCGTGATGTGAAAGTCACAGTAGAGCACGAAACGAGTTTATTGCATAACGATGGTTTTCCATACCTTTTAGCTAAGCTGATAGATAACATTAGTGGTGCAGATAAGCAGCTGTCTCAAAACTCTCGATATTTCATAGACGGCATTTCTTGTATAAACAATGAACAGTGGAACAAATTGCTTGTAAGTCAGCTGCTTGAGAAAAAATTGGATGACACTGACTATAGCTCTCAATGTTTAGCAACTGTATCAATTTCTCCAAAACTGATATCGAGACTGTCTGCAACAGCTAAAGAACGTTTGGTAAAATGTATCAACAAGAATACCCGAGAAACTCCGAATAGTTCTTCAGTGAACAGTCCCGCCCAACTATTTGAAAATATCTTACGAAAAGCTCCTGAGTTGGTTGAAAATCTGCATGACGAATGCTTTGTTTTTGTTAGCAAGCATTCGTATTTAGAGTTTACTCCCAAACTCGCCCATGAATCAGGTGACCTTTGGGAAAAATATCAAGAGCTGTTGTTGCAAAGAGCAGGTTCTTCTACTTTTGATACAGCTAACACTTTTTCTCGTAGCTTTAACGTTGTCGAAGAGCAAGTTATTAAAAACTCGACAGATGTATACGCATTAAAATTATCAATCGCCATAAAACAGGCGGCTGATTGGGGGGCATGGGCGGCTGAATCTATTATCTCAAATAAGTTTGATGCACTTCCTGTATTGCAAACTAGAGTCAAGCAATATCTAGAACAGTCGCCAACCGAGGCAACGAAGATACTTCAAGATGCTTTTGACTCGAAAGTAACAGCCTCTAATTTTCTAAGTCGTTACATCGTAGAATAAATCGTATAACAAACGAGTATGGCGTCAATAGCTAGTTTTTCGCCATATTTTCGTTCCACATAGCACCATCTCTGAGCATTGAATTAAGTATCACTACCATCTTTCTGACACAGGCAATTATCGCCACTTTCTTTGGTTTCCCTGCCTCAAGTAACCGTTGATAAGTAGCTTCAAAAACAGGGATACTAAGTCACTAATAAATCGCATAATTTCAGGTTTTAGCTTAGTTAGCTTTGGTTTGACAGCTTCACTGAAATGAGCGATTAAATTGGCATCGAGTTTATTTGTTTTAGCTCGTCTTCCAATCGCACCAGCGAACCTTTTTATGTGGATAGGATTGGCGATAACGAAAGACAAATTAGCTTTAGAGCAGGCTAAAATGAACGGCATTTCGAGACGGCCAGTCGCTTCAACAACGATGCGTTCTGGATGGTATTTTTTAATGGTGTTGACTGCTTCTTGAGTGCCTGTGTGATCATTCGAAACGATGAAGAAGATGTCGAGAGGACGGATATAAATATCTAAATTTGCTTTGCCGGTATCAACACCGACATTAATACTTTGATGTGCGTAAGTGTTCATAATAAGCTAACTCTTGCTTGCATAATACGGGTTCGAGACCCAGAAGACAATTCGAGTGTGGTGCTTGGAGAGCTATGTAGCGTTCTTTCTTGTTATCGGTCTCTCAATTGAGGATCCAACGCAGCATCGAACTACTACATAGAAAGCTTTAGTTGCAGCTAAAGCCGGTCTCACTTTACCCTAATTTGAATATTTATTATCCATACAAAGAGCAGCAGCAGACACATTTTATCTTGGCGTTTGCGGCTTGAAGTAATCAGATTGTTGGTACAGCATCGTAGTTCTGCTGTGCTAATCGTTAGGCGCTGAAAAAGAGTTTTAAATTATTTTAAGGATCCCCGAATGGATAAAAATATAGTGATTGAAGATCATGTTGTACCTCAACTATTCACTACAGCCATAGAAGCTTATGAGTTTGAACATAAAGCGCATAAAAATGGTAAATCGTATAAAAACTTGGAGACCTTTGGGTTGTTATGGGGTTATTCAATTCCTCAAAAAGGAAATCTACCCGCTCGGGTAGTCGCTACAATGGCTACAGTGGAGACATCTGCTTTAAGACATCAGGATTGGGTTCAGCCTGATTTGAATTCGATAATCGCGAAAAAAAGCTTTTTCGAAAAGTATTGGCCAAATATCGAGTTAGTTGGGACTTTCCACTCTCACCCATACGCTAACTTGACTGAGATAAACAAAGTGAAAGGCTGGCGAGCATCTCAAGAAGATGAAGAGTTTTGGCCTTGGTTCCCCCCTCTGGCAGGATAGTTGTCACTGTTAAAATTTAACCAGTTTGGGCGTTAAAGAGTGTATTTTGTCTCGTATTTCTGTTGAAAGAAAAGAAGCCATATTAAAAAAGTTACTGCCACCTTATTCCATGTCTGTCAGCCAATTGGCAAAAGAGGAAGGCATTAGCACGGCAACCCTGTATTATTGGCGTCAACAACTCAGAGAATCAGGAGCCGCCGTGCCTAATAGCCATACATCATCAGAGCAGTGGTCTGCTCAAACCAAGCTTGCTATCGTTGCTGAAACGTACTCGATGACAGAAAATGAACTTAGCAACTATTGTCGAGAAAAAGGGCTTTACCCCGAACAAGTCGAAGCTTGGCGCTGCGAGTGCATGCACGGTTTTATGTCGAATAAAGAGCGTGAAGCGGACATTAAAAAACAAGCTAAAGCCGACAAAAATGAAATCAAAGCACTAAAGAAAGAACTACGAATCAAAGAGAAAGCCTTAGCCGAAACCGCTGCCTTGTTGGTTCTTCGAAAAAAGCTGAGAGCCTTTTACGGGGAAGAGCCAGAGGACGATTGACCTCGACCGAAGAAAGGCAATGCTTAATCGAGCTCATTCATGAAGCGCAGCAAAATGGTAGTCGTTTAGTCCCGGCCTGCCATGAAGCTCTTATTGATTTACGGACGTATCGTCGTTGGTATCAACAAGGCGAGGTTCAATCCGACAAAAGGAAAACCTGCGCTCGACCACGGCCCGCTAATCAATTATCGCAGCAAGAACATGAAGCGATTATTGATGTTTGTAATCGCCCTGAGTATGCGAGCTTACCGCCGACTCAAATTGTTCCGAGCTTGCTGGATAAGGGCGAATATATTGCTTCAGAGTCGAGTTTTTATCGAGTTCTCAACGCCCATGACCAACTGCATCACCGAGGCCGTCAGCGAAGAAGACAGCCTCATGCTAAGCCTAGAAGCTATAAAGCAACAGGTCCAAATCAAGTGTATACATGGGACATTACCTATTTACCGTCAAAGGTAAAAGGGCAGCATTATTACTTGTATGTTATCGAAGACATCTACAGTCGAAAAATCGTTGGTTACGACGTGTACGAGCGAGAGTGTGGTGAATTAGCGTCACAGCTATTACAAAGAACTCTGATACGAGAGCAGTGCTTTAATCAGCCTATCGTTCTTCACTCAGACAATGGGGCACCGATGAAGTCACTGACCTTCAAAGCCAAAATGGAGGAGCTAGGGATTATATCATCGTATAGTCGCCCAAAGGTCAGTGACGATAATCCCTACATTGAGTCCCTGTTTAGAACGGTGAAATACGTACCGACATGGCCAACAAAGGGCTTTGAGCATCTGAAGTCGAGCCGTAGTTGGGTTGAAACGTTCGTGAGTTGGTACAACACCGAGCACAAACACAGTCAATTAAATTACGTGACACCTTCGCAGCGACACAATGGGAAGGATAAAGCTATCTTAGCGCACAGGGCTGAAGTGTTACTTGCTGCAAAACAGCGGCATCCAGAGCGTTGGTCGCGAGATATTAGGAACTGTAAACCCGTTGGAGAGGTTTACTTAAATCCAGAAAAAGAAGCAGCTTAATAAATAAGCAAATGATGACAACTATCTTGAAAAACACCGGTTCCATGAATTGGTGTCGCCTGAACAACCTTTGTTGGCACACTTGACAGTTACGATTACTAAACTTGAAAAAAAAGGTTGGGCTTATCCGGATCGCCTTAAAGGAAAAGAAGAGCTTAAAGGATATGTGCTTTCGGCCGAAGACAGGAAGCTCTGGTTACGTTCATACGCTACGGAGTTACATATATCTGATGACGATGAAGAAAGTTTTGAATATTCAGATGATTTGCAATTAGAAATACCTTCGCTCCAAAATAGGTTCTGGTAAAACGCCTAACATGTCGAATCAATTGACAAAATGTTTAAAAGGGATTCGCAACGCGTGGCGTTTTTACTATGCGTTGCGTTTGGTATTTAAGGTGGTATGCAGCAGCTTTTGTATTGCGTTGCTCACGCCTTAGCTGAGTGACCGCGGAGTTTATATGGGATGCAATATAGATATTAAAAAACGTAAAGGTTGTTCGGTAGGTAAGAACTTAAAATTAAACACATATGAAGATATTGTTCAAAATTATTTACAATATCATAAAAAAAATACTGACGACGAACGCGAGTTTTATAGTTCTCTTCCAGATGTTATTAGCCTTATAAGATATGCTGGTTCGGCTAAAACATATAAAAACAAACGACATTCACATCAATATCGATTAAAACAAGTTGCATTAAATTCGGCCACATTAAAACTGAATACTCTACCAATTTGTGATTGCAAGGACTTCCAAGAACTGCACCAATTACTTTGCGATGAGCTTCTTCCTATCTGTGGTATTGGACCTTTAATGGTTTATGATACTGCGGTAAGAATCGGATTTTATTTTGGATTTGAACCTGAGTATGTCTATTTGCATGCTGGTACAAAAGAAGGAGCTAAAAATTTAGGCTTCAATACTTCGAGAGATAAAGTCCACATTTCTGAATTTCCGGAAGATTTTCAAGTATTGAAACCAAATGAATTAGAAGATTGTTTGTGTATATATAAAACACACCTAACAAACAAGGATAAGTGTCGCGCAGCCGACACTTTATCTGGGTGTTGAACAAGCCCGAGCCACTTATATAGTAAATTGCAGATTCGATGTTTATTGTAGATACGGAGTAGACCGTATTTTCAAGGCGAGCAAAGCCACGGCGTGACGATGTTAATTCATCACGTCGATAACCCTCTAACATTTCAGTGTATCTCCTATTAATAAAGTTGCGGCCATTATCCTTATTCGGGTTACCTTTCGGCTAGCTCGGTCGGCTTCCCCCGACACAAGCCATCTCGTGGTCACAACAGGGGCAAGCTCGCACTGCTTTGCTTCTAACCGGTTGCTCTTTGTGCGGAGTACAGTAAAACAAAGCAATTAGCAGCAACTGGCTCCTAACGCGTGTCTGTTTGGCATTTCCTCGTAAGAAGCCGTAGTCTCTGACACGTTACATTCCTTTGGACAGTACATGCTGCAGGATAAGCCATAAGAACTCAGTACGGGCAGAGTCCGGGGTTGGTTTGGCTGTCTAGATAGCGGAAGGTGACCTCGGTATCAGGCGAGCAATTAAAGAATTCACTAATACGACGAACAGCACGAGAGTAGGCATCAATAGTGGCTGGTCTTTTGCCTTGCAACTTTAGATTGGTAAGATGTTGTTGGTAAAGAAAATTGAAGTGTTCTTGTTCATGAGGGGTCATCATCATTTCTCCAGTGGGCACAGTCGGAATGACAGTGTTACTGAAGAGTATGGACAAGAGGCTATTGACTCTGCCGCGCAGCGGCTTCGTTCAACAAAAAATTGCAATGGATGCATATAACGTCTGGCATTCTTGTTTTGAAGTTACTTGGTCTTTGCAGTAGCGGTGCTTATGTACCATTGAATTAGGCGTTAGGTTCTCCTGCCCACTAAGACTAATTCAAAACTGTATATAAACACAGTGTCCCCATGATATTATCAATGGCTAAAAATTAATGACTGGGTAGTAAAATGAAAGAGTTTAAACTTGATAATAATGTGATTCTTAGGTATCAGGACCTTCCTGGAGAGGATGTCCCAATTGTATTTATTCACGGGCTAGGTTGCGCCTCATCATTTGACTATCCACAAGTAGCATCAATGAGAAGCTTATCTGATCATCGACGTATTCTCGTTGACTTGATAGGGTCTGGTTACAGTGATAAACCAGAGGCATTTGATTACACGATAGCTAATCATGCTAATTATATAGAAAAATTACTAAATCATTTACATATCGACAACGTTGTAATTTATGGTCACAGCATGGGAGGAGCGATATCTGTCGTGTTAGCTAATCTTATAAAAAATAGAGTGAATGCACTTATTTTAAGTGAAGCTAATCTTGATTCCGGTGGCGGTTTTTTTAGTAAAAAAATTGCAAGTTTTACTGAAAATGATTTTATAAATTTCGGATATGCGAATCTTATTAAAGAGAGCGTAACAAGTGGTAATACTGAATGGGCTGCTGGATTATCAAATAGTTCACCAATTGCGATTCACAGAAATGCAATATCTTTGATAAAAGGTCAAGTGCCGAGCTGGAGACAATTATATTATTCGCTTGGTACAGCTAAAACATATATCTTTGGAAGTCATAGTCTGCCGGATTCAGACTATGATGAATTGAATAAAAATAATATTAATGTAGTTGTGGTATCAAACGCCGGACATTCGATGGCATGGGAAAATCCGAAAGAGTTAGCCGCAGTCATAGCGAGTTCGGTTTAAACAAACCTAACAAAGCAAAACAATGGATGCTTAACGCTTGGGTGCTTGTTGTTTTGGGTTTTAAATGAGCAGTAACATTGGTGAAAGCACCACTGTTTGCGGCGTTATACGCTTTATAAGAAATGATATAAAAAGGAAGTTATGAAGTTATCTGAGTTACAAAGTCATATAAAAGAATTCGATTATGCGCCAGAGCAATCTGAACACTATTTTTTAAAACTAATCGAAGAAGTTGGCGAATTATCAGAATCTATTCGCAAAGGTAAAAGTGGGCAACCAACGCTAGAAGAACTAAAAGGTTCAATCGCAGAAGAGTTATATGACGTTTTGTATTATGTTTGTGCTTTAGCCAATATTCACGGTGTAAACCTTGAGAAAACGCATGAACTAAAAGAAGTTTTGAACAAGGTTAAGTACAACCGCTAGAACGCGTATAACAAACAAGGATAAGTGTCGCGCAGCCGACACTTTATCTGGGTGTTGAACAAGCCCGAGCCACTTATATAGCAAATTACAGGTTCGATGTTTATGGTAGGTACGGAGTAGACCGTATTTTCAAGGCGAGAAAAGCCACGGCGTGACGATGTTTTAATCACATCACTAACGTAAACGTTTACCAGTCGGTACTTGATTTGCTCATACATGCTGAACTCGTCGGGATAGGATTGGCGAGCTGTTTTGCTCTATCTATTCGCAACCTGTATGGTGGAATGCATCTTAAATACGTCGGATATGTTTAATGCGTGATTCTTTAAAATCTAAAGTAATAGAAGTTTGTACGAAAAAGATTAAGCAGAAAGGAGAAAATGTAGGTGTTTCATTTTATGCTTTCTTTTCTAATAAAAACGATGACCCTGAGTTGCTAATGGAAGCGGCTACTTGGTGGATTCAAACACACAAGCTAAATCATTTTGAGAAAGCCACTAAAATTATTAAAATGGTCGAATTAGGTCAATAACAGAATGTTTTGAGTTTCAGTTGTGGAACGCTTTACCTTCTGTCATTGCACTCCAGATAATGCATTGTGTTTCGAAATTATATCTCAATTAATACCCCATTATTGGTGATTGGTGCACGGCAAAGCACTATGCCAAACAAGGACAAGAAGAAATTATGATCTATACAACAACAGAAACGGTTCCTGGAAAGGAAATTGAAGCCATTTTGGGCATAGTAAATGGCAATGTAGTGCAGTCTAAACATCTTGGGCGAGACATCATGGCGGGTTTGAAAGGTTTAGTCGGTGGTGAGCTTAAAGGCTACACCGAGATGTTAACTGAGGCTCGAAATATTGCAGTAGAGCGATTAATTGAAGATGCTGAAAAGTTAAATGCCGATGCGATAGTAGGGGTACGATTTACAACTTGCTCTGTTATTGATGGGGCATCAGAAATACTTGTGTTTGGTACGGCTGTTAAACTTCGAACATAACAAACAAGGACTTGTGTCGCGAAGCCGACACAAGTCCATAACACAGTTGATTCTTATCTAAACCAAAATCGTACCTAAACGCTCAACAATGTGCAGATGTTTGATTTTATCTCTTAAAATTGGCATGGTGATGAGGTAAATTATCGATAAATTATGATGTTAGGAACATAGATAAGATGAAAACGCCTAATCAAATACGCTGGGCAAAAGCAAAGCAGCAAGGTATTTATAAATTCATTGGTATTCGCGGTATTTTGTTGTTTACCGTACCAGTTTTTATCATGGAAGCTGTTTTGACTTACAACATGGGCGTGGAAAATATTTTCACCGGTAGCTACTTACTCAAAGGCTCCATCATTTGGACGTTGTGTGGTGTGCTATACGGTCTGTTCGTGTGGTCACGTTTGAAAAAACGTGCAGCCAAAGACGATCAAGAAGAGCAAGATAAGAAGCTAAGTAAAAAAGCGTACAACGCTAAATATGGCAAAAAGAAAAAGCAAAAATCTTAAGTATTAAATCACTTAAACCATCTAAATCTGGGTTGGTAATCGGTTTGTCGTTATGAGCGCCCAATGTTTGTTGGGCATTATATGAGCCAACCCAGACACACCATAACCATCTCATATCGTTCGTATTGTCTGCTGTGGCTAAAGCCTAACCAACGAGCCTGTTTTCCTTATGCTTGTGCGCAAGCCATTGTTTACGATATCAATCATCTGTATTTTTAATAAGTTGCAAAGATTATCTAGGAGCGCAGTTGTATGGTGTTGATCGTAAGACAAGTTAATATCGATGATGCGCAAGGTATTGTCGATGTTTTAAATCCCATCATTGACGAGGGATTATACACAGTGTTGGATACTCCATTTTCTGCCAAACAAGAAAAAGAGTTTATCGCTCATTTTCCTAAGCAAGGTGTTTTTACCGTTGCGCTGAATGAAGAGCAAACAAAAGTGCTGGGCTTTCAGAATGTTGAACCGTTCGCATCATACACAAAGGCGTTTAGTCATGTCGGTATCATTGGCACCTTTGTTGATGAGAGTTCTCGTGGTCAAGGTATCTCGACACAACTTTTCCAATCTACGTTTGATGTGGCGAAGCAAAAAGGATACAAAAAGTTGTTTGCTTATGTTCGTGCCGACAACGAGCGAGCGTTGGCTGTGTATCTTAAACAAGGATTTGAAGTGATCGGTACGGCGAAAAAACACGCGAAGATAGGCGATAAGTACGTTGATGAAATCTTGATCGAAAAATTTCTGTAATGTCACTATAAGCATTGAATTTAAAGGACTAAGTCATATAAATGAAGATAGATGTTGTTTTAGTTAACGCTTTTACCGCTGAGGGTAAAGGCGGTAATCCTGCAGGAGTGGTGCTAAATGCTGACCCATTATCTGATCAGCAAAAATTAGCTATCGCGCAGAAAGTTGGATACTCAGAAACTGCATTTGTAATTCAAGATAAAGATGCGGATTTTCATGTGTCGTTCTTTACCACGACAGCAGAAGTGGATTTTTGTGGTCACGCTACACTGGCTACTTTTGCAACGCTCTATCATAACGGCCTGATTACCCACGGAAGTTACAAACAAAAAACCAAAGCGGGTTTGCTAACGGTTGTTGTCGAGCAAAATGGACGAATAGTTATGCAGCAAACATTGCCAAAGTATTTAGGGACTTTCGATTATGCAACGATAGCGCCCTTAATTGGTATAGAGGAAGTTCAACTTGCTACCACTCAATTACCGATAGAGATCGTTTCTACTGGTTTGACTGATGTGATCGTTCCTGTGCCACATGGCGCGCTGGAACGAATCCAAATTGATGAGGCAGAGTTGATAGATTTCTGTAAAAAGCATGATCTTGTAGGGATTCATGCTTTCGAGCTTGATAGTGAGCGTGATGATTTTAATGCAAGTTGCCGAAACTTTGCGCCTTTATTTGGTATTGCTGAAGAATCGGCGACGGGAAGCGCCAGCGGTGCTTTAGCGTGTTACTTAACAAAACATATCGACCGTTCTACCCATAACCGCTTTCTTTTTGAGCAAGGTCGAGCGATGAATTGTGCATCTCATATTGCCGCGATGGTAGAGTCACAAGACCATTCAATTACTCAAGTGTGGGTGGGGGGCTTTGCCAAGCTCATCGGGGTAAAAGAGATTGAATTGTCGTTGACGTAAAACTCAAAGATAAGCTCTGATGTCTGCATCTTGAGGTCATTTGGGTATAAGCTATCCTCTAAGTATAAAAAGCTGTTCAAGTGCCTCCCCGAAACTTGAACAGTAAATTCCCCAGTGACTGCCACGTTATTTTTCTTATTTTGGCAATTTGCTATCCGCTCAACCAAGACTCCATCATGGCAACTTGCGGAGTGCTGCCTGAATCCATGAGCCTTTCGTTTATTACAATTGCCGAAGCCGACATCACTCCTTGTGTATGAAGGCTTTCATGTGTAAGCGCCCCATGAACACACGGGGCGTTTTAATGTGAGAAGTTCCACGGAAGAAGTGAGTCAATGTCGGGCTCTGCTTTCGCCAGCTCTTTCATGCACTTGACCATGTAATCGTAGAGAATGAGCCCATTGGCTTTAGCCGTCTCGATGATGCTATAGAGTAATGCGCTAGCATCAGCACCTTTTGATGTGTTGGCGAAGAGCCAGATGGTATGACCTTATATACTAAGACTCACCTATGGTGCGTTTTTGGAGGTCGTCAATATGAAACCAGTTAACTATTCTGCTTATATTGGGCTGGATGTTCACAAAGATACAATTGCTGTTGCAATAGCAAGCCCCGAGAGACAGGGTGAAGTACGTTTTTATGGCAATATATCGTCAGCTAAAGATTCTGTCATTCGTTTGATGAAGAAGCTCATAAAACTCCACGAACCGATTCTTGTTTGCTATGAAGCAGGGCCAACTGGCTACGGTCTATATCGATTATTGTTAAGTATGAATATCGATTGCATCGTTGTCGCTCCTTCTAGAATTCCCAAGCTATCAACCAACAAGATAAAAAATGATCACCGAGATGCGGTTGCATTAGCAAGGCTGTTGAGAGCAGGAGAGTTGGTGGATATTTGGGTTCCCGATATTACGCATGAAGCAATGCGCGATCTTGTTAGGGCGAGAAGTTGTGCAAAAAAGGATACCAAAGTAGCCAAGCAACGAATTCAGAGTATTCTTCTGAGAGCAGGAAAAATATACGAGAAAAAGATGTGGACTGTTCGCCACCGAGTATGGCTGGCAAATCAGTCATTCCCGCTTCCATCCCAACAAATTGCGTACGAGCACTATCGACAAAGCCTTGAACAAATAGAAAATAGAATCACACAGCTTGACCAAGAGATTGATCGATTACTTCCAGATTGGTCGCTTAATAATCTTGTTAACCAATTACAAGCTTTGAAAGGCGTCGGTCGGACTATTGCAATTTCAGTTGTTGCTGAACTGGGAGATTTCTCTCGATTTAGTAATCCCAAGCAAATCATGGCGTTTCTGGGGTTGATTCCTGGTGAGTATTCAAGTGGAGCTACCGTCAGAAAAGCCGGAATAACTAAGGCTGGCAACGTAGAACTTAGGCGCTTGTTATATGAAGCAGCATGGAGCTATAGAACCAATGCAAAAGTAGGTAACTGGTTAGTCACCTACCGCCCAGATAGCGTCTGCCAAGAAGCTAAGGATATTTCTTGGAAAGCACAACAACGTTTATGTTTCCGTTATAGAAGCTTGGTAGCAAAAGGCAAAAAATCGCAGGTGGCTATTACGGCTGTTGCTAGAGAGTTACTTGGATTCATGTGGGATATCGCGGTAACTACTCAAAATCAGAGAGTTTAAAATTTGCTTGGAAGTGAAGAAGCTCAAGGTGAGTAATCCTCGTCAAGAATTTAAGTCGACCATTAGGTTAGATACTAGCAGCCAGAAAGAGGCAAGCTCATTACGAAAACCATGTTGGGGCTAAAGATCCCCGAATAAGAGTATGTATAACCCAAGTATTTGTTGATTCACTTTCAGGCAATTCCAACTCTGAGAATATGCCTCGTCTCACAGAGGAGAGAGAGGTTTTGTCGAAAAACTTGAAAAAGGTCATAAGAATTTTTTCGGCCAATGACCATTGATTTTATCGCACGTTCTGCTCGATTGTTGTCGATGGATAAGTGCCCATCATCCACATAACGCACCAACTTTGGCCATTGACCCAAGGTGTATTTAATCGCTTTACCCAGTGGGCTGGATTCGAACACTTTCTGTGTCGTGAGCCATTGATACAGGTCGTCCAATATTGGTTTGGCGTGTGTTTGTCTTTCTGACCAACGCTCTTCAGCTGACGACTGTTTTAAGCGAGCTTCAAGCGCATAGAGTTTTTGGATTTTTGCTAGCGCGATATCCACTTTCCCAGTCTTGCCTTTTCCCTGAATCTTTTTTGCCTCCATGAACTTACGGCGAGCATGAGCGAAGCAACCAACATTCGTCACTTGAGTGAGACCATCGTACGCCGCATAACCATCAGTTTGCAGGTAACCCGAGTAATCTCCCAAGAAGTCCATTGGGCACGCTCTCGCGCGACTGTTTTGATAGTCGTACAAGACGATGTTTTTCATATCCGGTAAACCAGCTTGCGGAGAGTCAGCTCCTGAGCAGTAAAGCCACATGTAACTGCGCTTCTCTTCTTGAAGAACATTCAACGGGGTTTCATCGGCATGAACCACCACTTGCTCAAGTAAGTGCGTTTTTAAGGCTTGGTACAAGGGTTGGAACTTCTCACTGACTTGGATAACCCAGCGAGCCATAGTGGTTCTTGATAAATCGATACCCGATTGCGTGAACAAGGTTTCTTGTCGATAAAGCGGCAATGCGTACTGGTATTTACCCAAGATGATATTGGCCAGCAAGCTTTCTGTGGCGAAGCTTTTCGGGATAATGCTCTCGGGTGCTGGCTGTTGGTGAACTGGGTTAGTCTCACTGTGTTGCTCACAATGACGGCACGCGTATTTAGGACGAACGTATTCGATAACTTTGAGGACTGCAGGCGTGAACTCCAGTTTCTCGCTACGGTCTTCCCCGATTTGATGCAGAGAATGCTGGCAGCAAGGACAATTTTTATCGTGCTCATCCAGGTCAAGCACCACGGTTTCGCGAGGTAAGTCTTTCGGTAATGACTTGCGTTTACCACGGCGCTTTGTTGTGGTCGTCGTGGTCACCACTTCTTCCTCGACGTTCTCCGCTTCGCATTCCACTTCATTAAAGAAGTCGCCCTGAGCTTCGTTATACGGTTTTAACGCTTCAGAGCGTTTGGCGAACTGACGGTCAAGTGCCAGTTTGAACTGCTCAATTAAGGATTGGCGCTCTTGTTGCCACTGCGATTCTTTTTGCTGCCAAGCGGCTTGCTCAGACATCAACGCCTTCACCATCGCTTGAAGTTCCGCGATGTTTTGGCTGTCTGGATTGATGTCGGGGGTCGTCTTTTTCATGGTGGTTATTGTACTTTATACCGATAAAAAAGGCTTGGTTTATCTGACTTTTTTTGCCATTAACCCATTGTAAAACTGTCGATTTTTACCGGTTTATGGCCGATTATTGTGAAGCCAGAAAGCAGCCTGTCGAGGTCAAATTGCGTTAAGGTAAACACCGTGTTTTTCTCTTGTGTTGGCCACTTAAACTTGGCTTTTTCGAGGCGTTTATACCAGAGCGCATAACCCGTTTGGTCCCAATACAGAACTTTGATTTTATCGCGTTGTTTATTGGTGAAGAGGAACAAAGCCCCTGAGCCCAATTCGAGGTCGGTTTCAGATTCAATCAACAGCGCCAGACCATTGATAGATTTTCTGAAATCGACAAACTCACGGTATAAATACACCACTGGCGCGGTCATCATGCGTTTCATGACAAGGCTCCAATCAACTCTGCAAGATAGTGTGGTGGCGTGCCTTGAGGAATACTCAATTCGACGTTATTTACCATCAAAGTCATGTTGGCTACCCACGTCTGGGTCACCTTGCGACAGGTGGTTTTTTCAATAATTTCGGCCTTAACGAAGCCACTCTGAGTTGGGGATGGGTTAACACTCAACTGCTGCCGCTTAGCGTAAAACGTCGATACGCTAATGTCGTGTTTTTGGCAAAAAGCTTGTTGTGTGAGCGAACTGGCTTGGCATTGCTCAATCAGCGAAAGCCATTCTTGGTCGGTGCGTCGTTTATTCATGTCACATCTCCTTTGGATTGGAGATGTGATCATAGAGTGGGCAAAGCCTGTTTAGAATGTGGGGTTTGTGGTGCGCTTACTTTCATGTTGTTAATCACTCCATTTCTACCCAATTCATCCTCTGTATGCTTTAGCTGCCAATGGTGTATCTTAGTTTCTAGCGTTTGCCATGCGCGAAGCCGGCAAGATGCAGCTTTTGGTATATAAGTTAAAGAAAAATCGTTTGACATAACTGTCATGCCCTTTGCACAGATTGATATCTGCAATCAATTGTACTCCTCGGAATAATAAGAAATTCTACTAGGATCAAGAAAGGACAAAGTGGCCTGATAGCAAATTGATTCTTACGTTAGATGGAATACAGATCACGTATTGAGATAGTGCTCCTGTTAACGTTCGAGTGTATCGACAGGGAACGGAAATCAGCGGAAATACGATGAAATAAGCGGTATTAATGCATGTGTGCGGCCCATCGCAGCAAGGGGGCTCTTTAGCGTGATAGGTTATAGAAGAATGTTAATAATATAAATATGATCTTTAGGTGAGAGGGATAAAAACACATTACCAAAATAAATGGATTTAATTATGAGAAAATTGCTAAACAAAAGTTTACTACTGTTACTTTGCTTTATGCCTATTTTTAGTTCTTATGCATTAGAGAGAGTTCCGCAACAATGTAAAGATATAAATTTTGCCGAAATTGGTTGGGCTGATTTGGCTTTCACGACTTCGGTAGCAAGATTACTTCTTGATAACATTGGCTATCATACCTCTTCCGACATTCTTAGCATTAATGTTGCTTTAGTCGCCATGAATAACAATAAAGTCGATACTATGCTCGGTTATTGGGAGCCTGCTATGAATAAATACATCGTAAAGTATTTAGATAAAGGCACAATCGATGTAGTTAAAACAAATTTAACAGAAGCAAAATATACCTATGCGGTGCCAAATTACGTATATGATGCAGGCGTAAAAGATATTCGCGATATTCACAAATTCCCGAAAAAATTTCATAAGCGTTTATATGGTATTGAACCTGGCAGTAACGGTGCAATCATAAAAGCAGTCGACCAAGATAAGTATCAATTAGGCGGCTGGAAAGTAGTGGAATCGAGTGAACAAGGAATGTTGGCTCAGGTTTCTCGAGCAGTGAGAAAACATGAATGGATCGCTTTTCTTGCATGGGAGCCGCATCCTATGAATACCAAATTCGACATTCGATATTTAACCGGGGCTGATGATATTTTTGGACCAAACTTTGGTAGTGCTACGGTCCATACGATAACGCGTCAAGGGTTTACTTCGGAATGTTCTAATGCGGGCAGGCTGCTTAAGAATTTGTCTTTCAATGTGGAAATGGAAAACGAAGGGATGAAATATATATTGGAAGATAAAAATACCGCGAGCGAAGCCGCATATAAGATTATCAAATCGAATCTTAATGTGTTAGATAAATGGTTGTCTGGAGTGAACACTGTCGATGGGAACAGTGCATTATTAGCGATAAAGAAAAAGTTTGAAGATGGCGAGATAGTTAGGTGATTACTAGCTAATATTTACAGAACAAACACGATTACAGCGGATTGGATAACTGACGACGACTTCGCAGTAATGAGGGTATTTGGTTAACCAATGGAACATATTGATGAGAAGAGTTTTTCTGTCCTTAGCGCTTTTAATGTCAAGTGTGGGGGCGTCCGCTGTAGACCTGTCTACTTACTTAACGAATGGCTCTCAAACAACCATATCGGCGTATCCTGATTTCGTTTCTCTGTTTTACTATCGAGAGTACTCAACGGGGTATGTTACGGGGATGTATTGTGGCGGTACGATGATCGATGCCACTCATGTGCTCACCGCTGCTCACTGTGTTACCGATGAAAACAGTGAGCCTAATGAAGGATATATACTCTATACGGTGGTGGCACAGGTCGATGAATTGTCGGATTTTCCCAATAACGCCACCTATGTGCGCGCTAAGTCCGTGTACTATCCAGATAACTATGAATACTCTTCAACTAGCTTGTGGCCAAATGATATCGCGATAATTACTCTTGAATCGGAATTAAATGTGAGTAATTACGCGAATTTACCTACTCAAGCATATGAAGGGTATCGCGGTACATCCGATGTTTTTACTGCGGTTGGCCATGGGAAAACGTCAACAAACAGCAGCTCTAGTAATTATCTTCTCTCTGCAGAAATGGATTATGTGCCAAATAGTACGTGTGCTTCAGATTTAGCGAATATCCAAGATACGCAGCTTTGTTTTGCGGGCGTATCATCTGGCAGTTCTAGCAGTCTTACCACCGGTGTGTGCTCTGGAGATTCTGGTGGCCCAATCTACGATTCTACTGAAAGCAACCTGCAAATCGGAATTACGAGTTTTGGTCCGTCGACATGTGGCGTTGGATTAACCAATAGTGGTGTGACAGGGGTATTTACTGAGGTGTCAGATTATGCCGATTGGATCGATAATGTCGTCAATGGTTTGGTTACCGCTAAATACACAGCAACCAATGCTAAGCGCATAGCATACACTGGAACCACGGGCTATTATTCGGAAGATGATAGTAATGTTGCCACCACATCCTCTTCAGGCGGTGGCGGTGTGGGGTTGAATTTATTGTTTTTGCTGGGAATGTTGGGGTTAGCGCGGCGAATTGCTGCATAACATACTCATGGTCATTATGGATAAAAACGGTCTACTTCTGTAGACCGTTTTACGTTTGAAGAGGGGGGTGGAGATGGCGCGTGGCTAAACTTTAAATTTTTGGTGAGTGTCCTCGTAAGAAGATTAAAAAGTGACTGTCTAGTCAAACAAAAGGGGCTTTGGCTAGCCCCTTGAGATTGGTGATATAACGGTGTGTGTCCCGTTAAAGAATTAGCTGTTTTGCACCAATGAAGTATTGGCTTCTTGAGATTCTTCTGTGGTTGATGCTGTCTCATTAGGGCGTTTCATGATGATGCTCATGACGATAGCAGCAAGGCCACTGGTGGTGACAGGAGAACCAAACACGCTTTGGATGATGGATGGCATGTTTTTCATGATGTCCGGCACGAGCATAACGCCGAGACCGAGGCCAAATGAGACGGCTAATATCATCAGATTACGACGATCAAGGTGCTCTTGTGCGATTATTTTGATTCCTGCTGCGGCGACTGTCCCGAACATAACCAAGGTAGCGCCACCAATGACAGGTTTGGGAATGGTGGTTAAAACGCCGCCAATGATGGGGAATAGGCCAAGTACCACCAAAATCAAACCGACAAAGTAACCGACATAACGACTCGCGATACCGGTTAAGTGAATTACGCTGTTGTTTTGGCTAAATGTGGTGTTAGGAAAGGTGTTAAATACCGCGGCTAACATGGAGTTAAATCCATCCCCCAAGATCCCTGCCTGAATACGTTTAAAGTAGGCAGGGCCAGATACCGGCTGCTTGGTAATCAAACAGTTAGCGGTTAAATCGCCGGTCGATTCAATGGCGGTGATGGTGTAGATAACAGCTATTGGTAGGAAAGCGACCCAATCAAAATCGAACCCGTATTTAAACGGAATTGGGATAGAGAACAGCGGTTGGTTGAATGCATTGGCAAAATTCACCATCCCCATCATGGCTGCGATGATGTAACCCACCACCATACCAATTAAAATGGCTGACAGCCGCACCATCAAACTTTCTGCGCGATATAGAGCAATGATCACCGCCAGTACAATGGCCCCTAGAATGAGATTATGCCATTGACCAAAATCGGCCGATCCCATTCCGCCAGCAAGGTCGGTCATCCCCACTTTTATGAGAGAAATACCAATGGTTGTTACCACTATGCCGGTCACTACAGGGGTGACAATACGGTGCAATTTACCAATAAACTGCGAGAGCACCATTTCGATAAAAGCCCCCACAAAGCAGACACCGAATATCATGGCTAAAATCCCATCGGGTCCGGCGCCCCGTGATTTGGCAATAAACCCTGCGGCTAATACTGAACCAAGAAAAGCAAAGCTGGTGCCTTGCACGCAAATCATGCCAGCACCGATAGGTCCAAATCGTTTGGCTTGAATATACGTACCGACACCGGAGACGATCAGCGACATACTGATGAGATAAGGGACATTGTCGCCAAGGCCTAATACACTGCCGATGATTAATGTTGGGGTGATAATGCCGACAAAGCTTGCCAGCACATGTTGAAAACCGGCGTAGAGTGCGGGACCTACAGCGGGTTTATCGTCTAACGCATAGATAAGCTCTGATGTTTCAGAACTCCCTTTAGGTTGAGTAACTTTTTGTTGAGCGGACATAATGATACTTCCTTGTATACAATATTGTTGACATTGTTTTATTTAAGATTGCAAGGGCTATGCCACTTTGGCTTAACCAATTGGTCAAGTAGAATCAGGGGCTTGGTCGCAAGTAGAGGTCGAGCGACTAGCCTAAAATGGCTCTTTTGGTGCAATTAGGTGCATTTATGGGCAGGATTGGCTACTTCGGCTCAATGTGCCTCAATAAACAAAAAAGAGCCGCCATGCGGAAGGGGGTCATAGCGGCTTAAAAACAGCATCTTTGTTTAGCAATGTGATTAGCGTTGAGAACTAAGGTGCTGGGTGGGTCTCAATCCAATGCCTTGCTATCTGCTCTCGAGTAGTAATCCACACATCTTGATGAGACTCGACATAATCAAGAAACTTCTTCAGTGCCATAAAGCGGCTTGGTTTACCCAACATACGACAGTGCATCCCAATCGACATCATTTTGGGTTTGGTCGCGCCTTCTTCGTACAGACAGTCAAAACTGTCTTTTAGATATTGATAGAACTCCTCGCCGTGGCTAAAGCCGTAAGGGGAGGCAAAGCGCATATCGTTAGTATCTAAGGTGTATGGAATCACCAAATGTTGGCGGGTTTGCTCTGGATGATTTGCCGGTGAAACAGGCATCCAGAACGGTAAGTCATCACCATAATAATCAGAGTCATACAGCAGGCAATCTTGCTCTGCAACCAATTGACGGGTACGTGGGGAATCGCGTCCGGTATACCAACCAATCGGTTTTTTACCGAGTAACTGTTCCATTAATGTGAGCGCCTGCACCATATGTTCTCGCTCTTGTTCGAGTGGCATATTTTGGTAATGAATCCATTTCAGGCCATGACAAACCACGTCGTAGTTGGCTTCTTTAATCGCTTGCACTACCTCTGGGTTACGCTGTAACGCTGTGGCAATGCCAAAAACAGTTAAGGGTAAATCACGTCGACGAAACTCATTAAGAATGCGCCATACACCGGCACGGGAGCCGTATTCGTACAGCGATTCCATGCTCATATGGCGATCTTTAAACGCTTCCGCACCGTACATTTCTGACAGGAACGTTTCAGCGTGTTCATCACCGTGCAACACGCAGTTCTCGCCACCTTCTTCATAGTTCAAGACAAATTGCACGGCGATGCGCGCGTTATTAGGCCATTGTGCATCGGGCACATTATTGCGGCCATAACCGATATAGTCGCGTGGGTTAGTTGTTTGCATAGGACTTCCTTATTCTATATGCGTGGCAATGGGAGCAGATTATTAGCAATAAGCGATAAATGCTTATGAGATAAGCGGTAAACGAAAGCTTATTCGGCTCCCCAGTGCTGATAACGTCCGATAAATGGTTTAACTTGACGAGGACGATAAGAGCCAATTTTTGAGGTTTTCAAACCAAGCTGGACTAGTGATTCCGCGAGTTTTACGGCAGCGGTAACACCATCAATCACGGGTATCTGCAAATCCTGTTGTAAACGCGCTGCGATATCCGCCATACCAGCGCAGCCCAAGACAATCGCTTCGGCTTTATCGACCAAAAGCGCTTGGCGACACTCTGCAAGGAGAGTGTGGTAAATCGCATCGCTGAT
Organism: Vibrio tritonius; assembly: GCF_001547935.1. Lineage (NCBI taxonomy): Bacteria > Pseudomonadati > Pseudomonadota > Gammaproteobacteria > Vibrionales > Vibrionaceae > Vibrio > Vibrio tritonius. Next base: position 968,863 of record NZ_AP014636.1, on the reverse strand, counting down.
CTGCTCTAGAATGAGCACGGGAATATCGGTCGCGCGCACGTTAACACAATGATCCTCGAAACCGTATTTATGCAGCAATGAATGCGCGGTATTGATGGTGCTCGACATGGTGGTCACCACACTAAAGCGGTGGCTGACCAGTGTTGCCATATGAAATGCGGCTTCTGCAATACCGATCACCGGAGCGGTTGCCAATTCGCGCGCCGCGTCTAACGCTGGATCGCCAAAGCAAGCAATAATGTGCGCATCAACCTGCTGCTCGACACCCGCTGCAATCTCATCCATCAAGGCGGCTGAGGCAATCACATCGTCAAAGGCCGATTCAATGCTTGCAGGGCCATGTTTTGGCGACGAGGCGATAATGTGTGTGTCCGCCAACGCCACTTGCTGCGCAGCGCTGGCGATTTTGTCTGTCATTCCTTGGCAGGTATTGGGATTGATCACTTGTATACGCATAGAGACTCCTTTTCTATCCGATATGGGGTTGGCTGAAAGTCAGTCGATGTTAGCGAAAAGTTGATGAAAATCGACCTGTCCATCTTGCTGTCCGTTGAGTTGGATAGAGGCCTTAATGTGTTCGAGATGATGTTGCATCCAGTGCTGAGCTTGCGGTAACTGTTTGTTATCAATCAAATCGATTAACTGCTTGTGATCGCCACAGTCACAACTGACACTGGCTTTACTGCCATAGGCAGCAATCACTAAGGATGAGCGATAACAAAGCTGCTCAATAAATTCGGCGAGAATCTGGTTATTACCCAAATAGGCCAATTCGTAGTGGAACTGAGCGGTGAGACGAATCGATTTCGCCATATCGTGTTCTTGATCGGCGATTTTTTCCTGCTCAACCATTTTACGAAATAGGGTAGAGTGTTTTTTACTCCAGTTCTCCATCACAGCAGGAAGCAATAGCGGCTCAAGCAAAATCCGACTATTTAACACCTCTTCTGCCTCTTGGCAGGTCGGGCGATTCACATGAGCGCCTTTATTGGGCTCAATGATCACAAAGCGCTCAAGCGCTAGGCGTTGCAATACTTTACGAATCCCGGTGCGACTGACGCCGAACGCTTCTGACAGTTTATCTTCCGGTAGGCGTTCACCAGGTGGAAGCTGATGTTCCACAATCGCTTTTAGTATTTTCTGATAGATTTTCTCGTCACTTGACATGGCAGCACTCGTTATTCTGTTTTTTAGTGTTGTATACAATTACCTCGGTATTTTTGTACAAGCAATATGTATACCACCATTATGCGCTCTGATAAGCCTTGATGAATGTGCCGTGCGACACAATAACCTCAATTTAACTAGGCTATTGCTGCACAATTTTAATTCAGTGACGTTCGTGATTGGTGCGTTTGGTATCAGTTCTATAGGGCAAATATTTCGCCAAGTCCCAGCCTGGTTACTATTTCATCGCTTGGCATGCTCCTTGAATAGTTTGTATTTAGTATTGTATACAATCATGTAAGGAATAAGACGATGAAAAAGGATTTTCCAGTCAGTGCCCGATTAAGTAATGATGACTTGTTGCCTGATAAGGAACAGAAATGGGGTTGGTATAGCATCTTCGCATTTTGGATGTCAGATATTCATAGTGTGGGTGGTTATGTGTTCGCGGCGAGCCTTTTTGCCTTGGGGCTTAACGGTATTGAAGTCTTTATCAGTTTGTTGGTCGGGATTTCGGTGGTGATGGTGTTTGCCAATTTAATGGGTAAACCTGGTCAACAGGCTGGTGCGCCTTTTCCTGTGATTGCGCGAATGTCATTTGGTGTCTTCGGCGCTAACATTCCTGCAATTATTCGCGGGTTGATAGCGGTGGTGTGGTATGGCATCCAAACGTATTTGGCATCTAGCTCGTTTATCATTTTGTTGCTCTACTTTTTCCCAAGCATGGGGAGCCTTGCACATCAAACGTTTATCGGACTCTCTTATCTAGGGTGGGTAGGATTTTTATCGATGTGGCTGCTGCAAGCGGTGGTCTTTATGTTTGGCATGGACATGATCAAAAAAGTGATTGATTGGTCTGGCCCTGCGATTTATATTGCGATGTTCTTGCTGTGCCTCTATATGATTGAACGCGCAGGTTGGGATGCCATTCATTTTAACCTAAGCAGCAAGGCGCTTTCGTTAGGCGATACCTTAGTGCAAATGTTTGTCGCTGCGGCCTTAGTTGCGGGTTACTTTGCCGGACCTACATTGAACTTCAGTGATTTCTCTCGTTACTGCGGCAGCTATCGCAAACTCAAAATTGGTAACTGGCTTGGGCTGCCACTGAACTTTGTGGTGTTCTCGGCATTTAGCGTGATTATTGTGTCAGCGTCGATTCCTGTGTTTGGCGAGATGATTACCGATCCAGTGGAAACTGTGCGTCGTTTAGACAGTGGTTTGATCACGGTTCTTGGCGCGCTAACCTTTATTTTTGCGACCGTCGGTATCAATATCGTGGCTAACTTTGTTGCACCTGCTTTTGACTTTTCCCATGTCTCCCCACAAAAAATCAGTTTCAAACTGGGTGGTATGATTGCCGCCGTTGGCTCGGTGCTACTCACACCATGGAATCTATTCAACAATCCAGAAGTGATTCACTACACCGTCGATGTGTTGGGAGCGCTGATTGGTCCTTTGTACGGCATTATCATTGTCGATTACTACCTGATTAAAAAAGGCAAAATCGATGTTGCTTCACTCTATACCGAAGCCAAAGAGGGTTTGTACTGGTATCAAAATGGCATCAACATGAAAAGTGTTTATGCGCTAATTGGTGCTGGGCTGGTGGCGATTGTAGCGACATTTTTTGTGCCCGTATTAGCGAACTACGCACTCTTTATCGGTGGAGGTACGGCGTCTGTCCTGTATCGTTATCTGATGGAAGCGTCACTTTCTATCAGCAGTGAAGTCAACTCTGAAGTAGCTAAACCTGAATTTGAACAGGTGTAAAAATGGGAAACTCTGAACGCTGATAGGCCGTTTTTCGGTGTGTGTCCCCGTTATTATGGCTCGTGTGTTGCGAGCCATTTTTGATCCAATGGGTTTTAAACGCGTAGTTTAGCGCGAGTTTGATAATGAAACGATTGCACCAAAACGATCAAATTGTGCACCAATAGTTTCCTAAAATGGTTCATTTGTTACAAACGAACCAGTCATAGAACCCACTGAATCCATAGTAAACAATAGGTTATGTGTTAACTGTAAAAATGGCACAGTCGTTGCTGTACATAAGTAAACTGGTTCAATCGTTTCAATACTATAAGGAAATGGATACATGCGATTAGGGAAGCATTTTACAGCAGCAGCGATGTTACTTGGGCTTATGCTCGGTGGAGCAACAGCACAAGCCAACCAGCTTGAGCAAGTGGAGAAAGCAGGGGTACTGAAAGTTGCCGTACCGCAAGATTTTCCACCGTTTGGTTCGATCGGCACAGACATGCAGCCACATGGTTACGATATTGATATGGCCGCTTATTTGGCGAAATCAATGCACGTCAAATTGCAATTGGTGCCAGTAACCAGTGCCAACCGAATTCCTTACCTGCAAACAGGCAAAGTGGATTTGGTGATCTCCAGTATGGGCAAAAACCCAGAGCGTTCAAAAGTGATCGATTTTAGTGATGCGTATGCACCATTCTATTTAGGTGTGTTTGGCAGTGATAGTGAGCAAGTAAAAGACGCTGCAGAGCTGAGTGGAAAAACCATCGCCGTTACTCGCGGTTCGGTAGAAGATTTGGAACTGAGCAAAATCGCGCCCAAAGATACTACGATAAAACGCTTTGAAGATAACAACTCAACCTTGGCTTCCTATTTATCAGGTCAAGTGAGTTTGGTCGCAACGGGTAACTTAGTGGTGACAGAAATTGCGAATCGTTACCCAGGCAAGGCACCCAAAACCAAATTCATGTTGAAAAACTCACCATGTTTTGTCGGTTTGATGAAAAACGAACCGGAGCTGCGAACCAAGGTCAATACCTTGATTAAACAAGCTAAACAGCAAGGTGTGTTAGAAGGCTTCTCTGAAAAATGGCTCAAAGCGCCATTCCCAGCAGACCTAGGCGCATAAATCGATAGGGTGACGAGATGAATTACCACCTAAATTTCTCGGGGCTCACTCCATACCTGCCACAATTTGTGGCAGGTTTATCCACGACGGTTGAACTCACCGCTATTTCAACTGTGGGGGGATTGCTGCTCGGGACGCTGTGTGCGTGGGTTAAAACCAGTCAACTTACACCACTTAGATGGTTGTGTTCTGTCTATATCGAAGTGATTCGTAACACGCCATTTATTGTTCAGCTGTTTTTTATTTTCTTTGGCTTGCCAGCTTTGGGCGTTAAGTTAAGTGCGTGGGAGGCTGGGTTGATTGCCATGGTAGTAAACCTTGGTGCGTACAGCGCAGAAATCATTCGCTCTGGCATTGATGCGACGCCGAAAGGTCAATGGGAGGCAGGGCAAACTCTCGGCTTAACACGCTTGCAGATTTTTACTCGCATCGTGTTACCACCAGCGCTGCAAAGGGTTTACCCCTCCTTGGTCAGCCAATGCATTATCGTGATGCTCGGCTCAGCAGTGGTATCACAAATATCGGTGGAGGATTTGACCTTTGCCGCCAACTTTATTCAGTCCCGCAGCTTTTTGAGTTTTGAATCGTACATTGTCACCGCGATTATCTATCTCGTTTTGGCGATTTTAATGCGCCAGCTGTTTGCGCTCTTGAAGCGCCGACTGTTTAAGAACCCATCCCTATAGGAGTGCAATACCATGATGCAATTTACGGATTGGGATATCTTGCGCGCCTTATTGATGGCGGCGCGTTGGACTATTGCTTTGTCGCTGATTGCTTTTGTTGGTGGCGGGATCATTGGTTTGATCTTGACCCTGCTGCGCAGCAGTCGCAATCTCTCTTTGGATAAAGCGATTCAACTTTATGTGGAATTGTTCCAAGGTACACCGCTTTTGATGCAATTGTTCTTATGCTTTTTTGGTTTGTCACTGATTGGCATCGATGTTGGGGCTTGGACTGCGGCAATATTGGCGTTAACTCTCTATAGTAGCGCCTATTTTCACGATATTTGGCGCGGATGTATTAGCGCTTTGCCAAAAGGTCAGTGGGAAGCGTGCCGCACATTGGGTTTAACCTATTTTGACACCATGCGGTATGTGATTGGTCCGCAAGCGGCTCAACTGGCGATTGCCCCAACGGTTGGATTTTCAGTACAAATCGTTAAAGGGACTGCGCTGGCATCCATTATCGGTTTTGTGGAATTAACCAAAGCGGGCACCATGCTCAACAATGCCACCTTCCAGCCATTTAAAGTGTTTGCGCTGGTCGCTTTACTCTATTTCGTTATCTGCTTTCCGCTGTCTGCGTTGGCTCGTCATCTGGAGAAACGTCATCATGTCCGTCGTTAGTGTAGAAAAAGTCCATAAATACTATGGCGAAAACCATGTGTTAAAAGGCATTGATCTCAAGATCGGCCAAGGTGAAGTGGTGTCGATCATTGGCCGCAGTGGCTCAGGCAAGAGTACGTTATTACGCTGTATGAATGGTCTGGAGGACTATCAGCAAGGCGCGATCATTGTCGATAGCCAAGCAGTGGAAAATGACGATTATAAACTGCGTCTACTGAGTCGCAGCGTTGGGATGGTGTTTCAAAGTTTCAATTTGTTTCCGCACATGACAGTGGGCGAGAACGTGATGCTCGCGCCGAAGCTGGTATTGAAAAAATCCGCAAGCGAATGCGAAGTGATGGCGCGTGAATTACTGGCAAAAGTCGGGTTAGCGGATAAATTCGATGCTTTCCCAGCCAACCTTTCTGGTGGTCAGCAGCAGCGTGTGGCGATAGCCCGTTCACTTGCTATGTCACCGAAGGTTTTATTATGTGATGAAATTACGTCAGCGCTCGATCCGGAATTGGTCGGCGAGGTGCTTAAAGTACTTGAGCAGTTAAAACAAGAGGGGATGACCTTGATTTTGGTGACCCATGAGATGAATTTTGCTCGGGAAGTAGGCGATCGGGTGGTGTTTATGAATCAAGGCAAAGTTTGGGAGCAAGGAAAGAGCGACACTTTGTTTGCTAATCCACAAACGCCAGAATTGCAGAGTTTTCTGGCTGCGGTGCGATAAACAAGAAAAGGATGACTCATGACCAATCAACACTCACTCAATGACCGGATTACCGAGCACTATGATCGCTTAACTCAAAGTAGTCGCCGTGTTGCCGAGTATCTTCAAGGCAATCCAGAGAAAATTTTGATGCTCTCTACTGGTGAAATTGCCGATGCTTGCCAAGTATCTAAAACCAGTGTCAGTCGGTTTATCCGCCAACTTGGGTATGACGACCACGTAGCACTGCGTCAAGAGTTGATGACTGAGCGGGAGAAAGGGACTCCGATCCTCACCACCACGATTGAAGATCCTTCTATCCGCCATGAAATGACCGCCCTTGAGCAGTTGTGGAATCAGTTAGCCGTAATGGATACTAAACCTCTGATTGATAGCATGATTAATGCTAAACGAGTCGTTGTGATTGGTTATCGAAACAGTTACCCTTTGGCTATGCATTTTCGCCAGCAATTGATGCAATGCCGCGATAATGTCTCGTTATTACCACTGCCTGGGCAGACCCTAGGCGAAGACATCAGTATGCTCAATGATGATGACTTTGTGATTCTAATGGGCATTCGTCGCCGGGTAGAGCACTTCGGTCGTTTGGTGGAATTTCTGCAAGGAAAGCCGAGTTTGCTCATCACTGATCAATCGGGCCAGCAATACGCCAACAAATTTGAGCACGTATTGATTTGTCATATGAACAATCAAGCGCCGCTCGACAGCTATGCGGTTCCGATGAGTTTGATCTCCTATTTGGTCAATAAGGTGTATCGCCAACTGGGCAGCAATGCGGTGAAACAGAGCCGCAATATCAGTCACAGTTACGCTGCGCTTCGCGAAGTGGAATAGTGGCTTATCCCAAAGTACTTATCTTAAAGTAAAGACAGTAGAAAAATAACGTATGAGCGTATTAGCAAAAATAAAAAAAGAGTGGTTTTTGGCCAGTATGGTAGTGGCGATAGGACTTGCTGTTATCACCCCAAACTTAGGTAAAAGTGACGGTGTGCTACACCTTAATATTGTGACTGAATTTGGTATCGCCATTGTCTTCTTCTTACATGGTTTGGGCATGTCGCCTAAAGCCATTAAAGCGGGGTTGGCCAACTGGAAGCTGCACGTTTATGTGCAACTAGCGACTTTCGTCGTTTACCCATTGCTATGGGTTATCTTTGGTAGCAGCTTCTTAAAATTCATGCCCGCTGCACTGGCATTCGGTTTTTGTTATCTGTTCTCTTTGCCAAGTACGATCTCTTCTTCGGTTACGATGACCAGCGTGGGTAAAGGCAACGTTCCGGGCGCGATTTTTAATGCCTCGTTATCGACCATTTTAGGTGTGTTTATTACCCCAGCCTTGATTCAAGCCTTTATGGGTTTGCAAGGTGTGCAATTAGATTTGATGGGTTCAGTAATTTCGATTGCGAAAATGCTATTGATCCCGATGATCGTGGGTCAGTTACTGCGTCCTTATCTCTCTGATTGGGCAACGCGCCACAAAGCCATCGTCGGTAAAGTGGATAAATACGTCATCATCTTGATTGTTTATAACGCGTTTTGTGATTCAGTGAACAACGGCATTTGGTCGCAGTTCTCACTAGAACTCCTCGCCAGCTCAATTGTTATCTGTTTCATCGTGTTGATGATCATGGTGCATGGCATTCAATGGGGCGCACGCAAAGTGGGTTTTGTTCTGCCTGATGAAGTTGCAGCGGTGTTCTGCGGTACGAAGAAAACCCTTGCTGCAGGTATTCCAATGGCTAAAGTGATCTTCGGCGCCGATCCTAATTTGGGGATGTTACTGCTGCCTATCATGCTGTATCACCCAATGCAGATTTTTTACTGCGCCATATTGGCTAACCGCTATGCCAAACAAGCGGAACAAAAGCCGGCTCAAGCGGTGACTGAGTAACACCAATTAAAGAGGGCGACTACAAGGATTGACAGTCGCCCTGTATAACTCGCTTGGCTCGCGAATAAGCAAACCAAGCGCGTTATGAAGAGAATACAAAATTTCTAATAAGGATATTTAAATGAGTATGGATACTCGCATTTTCTGCCCCCAAGGCCCAGAGCGCCTCGCTCCCACAGGTGAAGGAGTGCTCTCTGGCTTCAACTTTGTATTTAAAGATCTGTTTGATGTTGAAGGTTACGTCACGGGTGCTGGTAACCCGACCTGGCTAACAACCCATCTTCCCGCAAGCCGCACCTCTCCTTTAATTGAACGCTTACTTTTCCAAGGTGCTGAATGCGTTGGTCGAGTACAAACCGATGAACTCGCCTATAGCCTAAACGGGCAAAATCATCATTATGGAACGCCAATTAACCCCATTGCGCCTGATTCGATTCCGGGTGGGTCATCCAGCGGCAGTGCTGTGTGTGTATCTGGGGGCATCTGTGATTTTTCTATCGGGACAGACACTGGCGGCTCGATACGCGTTCCCGCCAGTTACAACAATATCTATGGATTGCGTCCAACTCTTGGCTCACTTGATTTGTGCGCGGCGTTTGAACTGGCAAAAAGTTTTGATACCGCAGGGATATTGGCAATCAGCTTGCCGCTCCTGAAACGTGTTTATGAAGTGCTGAGTCAGCAAACGTTAGCCAGCACACCTTGCTCTGCGCTCTATCTGGATGAGGCCTTTGTTCCTTTTCTGGGGGAAGAGCGCTTAGCACGTTTAGAGCAGTGGTGCGATCTCTCTTCAACCACGCTGCTACGAGGCTCGCGCTTGGCTGAGTTAGGCTATGACTTTAGCCAAATGAGTTTGCTGTTTCGCACCTTACAAGGTTTTGAAATCATCTGCGAACATGGTCAATGGTTAGAGCAGCATGGTGATTCTCTCGATCCCGCCATTGGCGAGCGAGTTTCATGGGCGCGCACGATTACAAAAGACGATTACCAAAACGCGCAGCGAGAACAGTTGCGTTTACGTGAAACCTTGAGTCAATTAATGGCGCAAGCGTCGCAAACGCAAGTGTTGAAAACATCAGCGGCTCTGTGGGTGTTACCGACCACGCCGGGAGCGCCGCCTAAATTGGATATGCCTGCTCAGGCACTGGCAGAGTATCGCAGTGAATTAATGGGATTAACCGCATTGGCGGGCTTGGCTGGATTGCCACAACTGCACCTGCCGATGGGCGGGTTAAGCTTTGGACCCGCAGGTATTTCGCTAATTGGACAAGCTCACCAAGAAGGCGCTGTCATCGCCACTGGAATGAAACTGGTTGGGGAGGTAGATGATGTCGCATAACAAAAGCGCGTTTACCGCACCTCACCGTGAAGCCGCATTAGCAGGCCAAGCTATTTTGGACGCAGGCGGCACCGCCTGTGAAGCGATGGTGGCTGCAGCTGCCATGATTGCAGTGCAGTATCCGCACATGAATGGTTTAGGGGGCGATGGCTTTTGGATCATCAGTAAAAAGGGCGAAAAACCGGTTGCGATTGATGCTTGTGGCGCCGCCGCGTTAGGCGCCAACATCGACGATTACCGCCGTTTAGGCGATGAAATGCCCGATTCTGGCGGAAAAGCTGCGGTGACAATGGCCGGTACCGTCGACGGCTGGCAAAAAGCGCTCGAGTACAATCATTCAGATTTGCCGCTGAGCACGCTGTTTCAACCCGCAATAAACAGTGCGACAAATGGCATTACCGTGACAGAAAGTATGGCGTTTGCTAGCCACAAAACCTATGCGCGGCTGCAAGCCTATGGTCCATTTAATGATCTCTATTTGATCAATGGACTGCCGCTGTCAGCAGGCGAAACCATCGTTAACCCCGCCTTGGCGATGACGCTAAACCGACTCGCGCAATCGGGACTCGATGACTTTTATCGCGGCGAATTAGCCCAAGAAATGGCGAGAGAACTGCAACAGGCGGGTAGCCCACTCACTATTGAAGATTTTTATGGTTATCAAGCCGAGTGGGTCGACCCGCTCACAGTGAAGACCAGCCGTGGTCAGCTTTATAACTTTGACGCACCAACGCAAGGTGTGGCATCACTGCTGATATTGGCGATTTACGATCGCTTGGTGAAGCCTAATGATACAGAACAGGATCACTTGCATCTGTTGGTGGAAGCGACTAAACAGGCCTTTATTATTCGTGACCAAGTGGTGTGCGATCGCCAGTTTCTCACCAAGCCGCTCAATGAATACCTGACTGATGAGGTCATAGACAACGCTTGTCGCCAAATCCAACGGCAAAAGGCGTTGCCATGGCCGCATGTAGCAAAAGTGGGCGACACCATCTGGATGGGCGCTTGTGATAAAGAGGGCACCATGGTCAGCTTTATCCAAAGTGTGTATTGGGAATTTGGTAGCGGTGTGGTGCTACCCACCAGTGGTATTGTATGGAACTGCCGCGGCAAAAGTTTCTCTTTAAACCCTCATCACCACAATGCGTTAGTTGGTGGAAAAAAGCCGTTTCACACCTTAAACCCTGCGTATGCGGAATTAGCCGATGGCCGCCGCATGGTTTACGGCACGATGGGCGGTGAAGGGCAACCTCAAACTCAAGCGTGCTTATTTAGCCGCTATCTCTATCAAGACTTTGATTTACAAAAAGCCATCGCCGCACCGCGCTGGTTACTTGGGCGTACTTGGGGTGATAGCACTCACAGCTTACGTTTAGAACAAAGTCTTTATCAACAACATGCAGAGCTGCTTAGCCATTTAGGGCATCAAGTGACTTTTGTACCGGACAACAACGAACTTATGGGACACGCTGGGGCTGTGGTACTCGATTTGAATGGCGCGATTGATGCGTCGAGCGACCCGCGCAGTGATGGCACTTTTACTCTTGGAGAATAACAATGGAAAATCAGGACTCTCTTTTTGAAACACTCAATCCCCCACAACGTCTACTAATGGGCCCAGGCCCAATTAATGCGTATCCACGAGTGCATCAAGCCATCTCCCAATCGTTAATTGGACAGTATGATCCTGTGATGACGGGCTACATGAACCAAGTCCAAAGTCTCTATCGTGGCGTGTTTGCCTCACAAAATAAGCAAACATTGTTGGTTGATGGGACTGCGCGCTCTGGGATTGAAGCGTGTTTGGTTTCGATTTTAAAACCGGGCGATAAAGTGTTGATTCCTGTGATTGGCCGCTTTGGTCATTTGCTGTGTGAAATCGCCCAACGTGTTGGTGCGGAGATCAAAACCATTGATATTGAGTGGGGACAAGTGTGCCCAGCTGAGCGCGTAGAAGAAGAGATCAAACGGTTTCAACCCAAATTGGTTGCCACCGTACAAGGGGATACCTCGACCACGATGAACCAACCGCTCAAAGAAATTGGCGAAGTGTGTCACCGTCATGGCGTGCTGTTTTACTGTGACGCCACTGCGTCTATTGCGGGTAATGATCTTCTGGTTGATGAATGGCATCTTGATGCCGTATCTGCTGGGTTACAAAAATGTTTGGGCGGCCCTTCAGGTTCGTCACCAGTAACGTTAAGCGATCGCTGCGCAGAGGTGATCAATCGTCGTAAACACGTTGAAGCGGGTATTCGCGCCGCTCATCACGAGCAAGGCGATGATGTGATGATTCAATCTAACTACTTTGATCTGGCGATGATCATGGATTATTGGGGACCAGAGCGTCTTAATCACCACACCGAAGCCACATCTATGCTGTATGCCGCTCGCGAATGCGCGCGTATTTTCCTTGAAGAAGGGGCAACCAATGTTATTGCACGTCACAAAGAGGCTGGTGATGCGATGGTGGCAGGATTGCAGGCAATGGGATTGGCGGTTTTTGGTGACCAATCGGTGCGTATGAACAACGTGGTTGGTGTTTATATTCCTAATGAAGTCAATGGCGATGCCGTACGTGGTGAATTGTTAAACCGATTTGGGATTGAAATTGGCACCTCATTTGGTCCACTGCACGGCAAGATTTGGCGCATTGGCACCATGGGTTACAACGCACGCCAAGAATGCGTGTTGACCACGTTGGCGGCGCTGGAAGCGATTTTGCTTAAACACGGCGCGCGAGTTGATGCAGGACAAGCAGTCGCAGCAGCGATGGCGCTGTATTGTTAAGTGCGATAACTCGTTACGTTTTATTCATGAGCAAGAGCAAGGAATGCGAATGACAGATTTGAAACTCTCAGCCGAGTCGATCATGACGCGTGCCGATAGGTTAGCTGAGTTTAGTGCTGATGAAGGGCAACTTACTCGCGCATATCTCACGCCAGAGCATCGCGCAGCTCATCAGCAACTGGCTGTCTGGATGAAGGACGCAGGGCTTGAAAGTTGGGGCGATAGCGTGGGGAATCACTGGGGGCGCAAAGTGTCCCCCAATCCTACGCAACCAACGTTGATAATTGGTTCTCATAGTGACACTGTCACCAATGCCGGTAAATATGATGGTAACTTAGGTGTTCTGTTGGCGATAGAAGCGTTGAGCTTACTGCGCGATGTCACACTGCCTTTTCATGTCGATGTAGTCGCGTTTGCTGATGAAGAAGGCACTCGCTTTAATACCACTTTGATTGGCTCTTCGGCGGTGGCGGGACGCTATGATCGCAACTGGTTATCGGTGGCTGATAGTGACGGTGTCACTATTGGTCAGGCGATGGAACAGTTTGGTTTATCACCAGAGCAAGCGGGGATGGATGCTCGCCAACCTTCGGATGTACAAGCCTATCTTGAAGTCCATATTGAACAAGGTCCAGTACTGGAAGCGCAGAATTTGCCGGTAGGCGTCGTAACCGGTATTGCGGGGGCAAAACGTTTTCAATGCCAAGTGAAAGGTATGGCTGGGCACGCTGGTACGGTACCGATTCATCTGCGTAAAGACGCCATGTGTGGTGTTGCTGAAATGGTGCTCTGTATTGAGTCGTATGCAGAGCAGCGCGGCATAGTCGCCACGGTTGGGATTTGCGACACCGTTAAAGGGGCAATCAATGTGATTCCTGGTGAAGTGCATTTCACCATTGATATTCGCAGTGCCAAGCAGGCGCTTTTAGAGGATGCCGCCCGAGAGTTAATGCATAAATTGGCGGATATTGCGAAGCAGCGTCATCTTGCTCTGACCAGTCAAACCATTTACCAAGCCACCGCGGTTGAGTGCAATGAAACCCTCACGCAGCGTTGGTCGAATGTGGTGGAGAAATTAACAGGACACACACCGTGTTTGCTACCAAGTGGTGCAGGTCACGATGCGATGGCCATGGCGCATCTTGCTCCTATTGCCATGCTGTTTGTGCGTTGCGATAAAGGGATTAGCCATCATCCTTTAGAGAACGTGATGGTGGATGACGTGAAAGTGGCACTCGATTGTTTTATTGAGATGATCAAAACGTTCAACGCAACTACGTACTAACCCAGTTCATTGCTACCCAGACCGTTCACCCCAAAAATAGAGAGGGATGAACGGTTTGCTATCTCATTTTTTGCCCAGTATAAGTGGGACACACACTCTTAATCAGTATAAGCGGGACACACACCATAAGATGAGGCCAATTACAGCCGATTAGCGGCTGCAATTAAACGGGACACACACTCTTAATGGCTAAATTGATATGACGATTAATCCTCATCCGAATTTTGGTCGTGTCCACCGCGACCTTGTGGCGGTTTGTGGTTGCGCATAAAGGTATCCATTTCTTGTTCGGTAACTTGTCCGTCACCATTGGCATCGATTTGACTAAAGTCGTTACGCATTGGCCCTTGCACTTCGTCTTCGGTTAATACGCCATCGCCGTTGCTATCAAAATCGCTGAAACTGGGTGGATGTCCATTGCTTGGCATTTGCGGTGGTTGACTGTTGGAGAAAGAATCACTGGCGAAAGAGGGAAGCGAGACACTCAGCGAGCAGCTAAATAGACAAATAAGTAAGCGGTTCACACAATTATCCTTGATGTTATTGATTAGATGGGTATTTTAAGGTTTGACCTAGAACACTAGGTACCAGAATAAGACATCCAACGGTTCAATAGTTTCTTTCTTTACTATTGTTTACAGTCATTGAAATCAGAGCGTTGGAAGAAAGTCTCGTGAGTGATTTTTAGGGGATAGTAAAGAGAAAGACTGGCAGTGTACCAGTCTTTCACATCTGTCTAACTAGAAATGATTAGGACGGATTGGTCGCTGAAAAAGCTGGATGGAACAGTTGATGTTTGTTGCGATCAAATACTTTTACACCAGACACATAGGTTTGTTCGATCACTCTTTCATCACCTAAGATAATCAGAGCAAACAGTTCATCTTGCAGTGATTTAGCACCTTTTACACGTTGTTCAAGCATTGGAAATGCCCGTGGGTTTAATTCGATAAAGTCTGCTTCTGTTCCTACATTCAAGTTGCCAATTTTGTCTTGCAACTTTAAAGCAATCGCCGAACCTTGAGTGCAATGATAAATCGCTTCAAATGGATCTAAACTGCAGTGTTGTAATTGGCAGACTTTATACGCATCGGCTAGGTTGGCAAGCAAACTCATTGACGTTCCTGCCCCGACATCACTGCCAAAGGCAATGTGAGTGCCACTTTGTTTGATTTTATCAAACGGGAATAAACCGCTACCTAAAAAGAGATTTGACGATGCACAACAGGCGAGAGTTGCACCTGAGGTAGATAATCGCTGCATTTCTGAATCGGTTAAATGGACGCCATGGGCGAATATGGCACGTTCGCGTAATAATCCTGCAGATTCGTAGACGTCCAAATAGTCTTTGTTATGTGGAAACAGTTGCTGCACTAGTGCCACTTCTTTTATGTTTTCACTCAAATGCGTTTGAATAAAGACATCGGGGTATTTGTGGGCCAAATGGGCCGCTTTTTTCAGTTGTTGCGGGGTACTAGTCGGTGCAAAACGCGGGGTAATTGCATAGAGCGCACGTCCCTTATTATGCCAGCGTTCTATTAGGTCGATACTATCGAGATAGCCTTGCTCGGGGTTATCTCTTAGGCCATCTGGGCAAAAGCGATCCATCAGCACTTTGCCGCAAATCATTCTTGCATCATAGGCTTGAGCGGCTTCAAAAAACATGTCGACTGATTGGGGAAATACCGTCGCAAATACGCCTGCAGTTGTTGTGCCGTGGGCAAACAGCTGTTCTAGAAAAAGGCCAGCTTGTTCTTTTGCGTATTCCCGCTGGATAAATTTCATTTCGGTTGGAAAGGTATAATCATGGAGCCAGTCGAGCAGTTGTTGACCAAAGCTGGCGATCATCTCAATTTGGGGATAATGTGCATGCGCGTCTATAAACCCCGGCACCAATAGTCCTTGGTGGTGAGTGATTTGATCTGCGGATTGTGGATGTGCTTGTAAATAGTCTTTCGCATCCCCCAAGTCGATGATTTTTCCTTCTTTAATCACCAATATACCATCGTCAAAATACTGATACTGTTCACTCGGTGAATGCGTGTCGTGAGGAAAATGAAATAGACGTCCGCGATGTATTTCTAATGACATGACTAACTTCCTCGGTAGCTGCTAAAGGCAAACGGGGAAAGTAACAGAGGAATGTGATAGTGCCGCTTGTCGGTGATAGTGAAGTGAATATCGATCATCGGGAAAAATACCTGTCCAAATTGTGCTTCACAGTAGGGCGCAACGAGGAAACGCAGGGTGTAATTGCCTGCAGCAAAGTGAGTGTCACCAAAATCCACGCGACCATCGGCTCCAGTAATGCCTTCCGCAAGGCATTCAAAACTTCCTAAACGAAATACTTTGACGGTAATGTCTGATGCAGGAATACCGTTGGTATTGTCTAGTACATGACAGCTTAATTGACTCATAAATAGGCTTCCATCCTGATATGACTGATTTTCCTTTGCTCTTGAGCTGCAATCAGTATCTCTTGATCTCGCGAATTGGGTAGGCGAGCCTTAAGCAACGCGAGCATCTCTGCGGCGGTTTTGCCACTGGCACACACGATAAAAATGAACCCAAACTTTTCAAGATACACATAATTTAACTCATGTAGCTCTGCTACTATATCATGTGCAGCAAGTTTCACTAGTCCTTGTTCTTGCTCACTTAAATTTCGACCGTGGGCGTACTTCTTTTTCAGTGTATCGATATTGCCAATCATCGGGTGGCCATGAAACGCTTCAAGCCAATCGGCTTCAGTTAATTGATCAAAAGCGCGATCAGCTAATTGCAACCAGTGCGTTGAGTCATGCTGTGCTACGGCGTCGGCCATTAGCGTTTGCCAGTGTCGACTGGCGCAGATTTGTTTGAGTTGCTCACTACCTAGCGTGTTTTTTTCATCCATGATGGGGTTCTCTTAGCTGTTTACGCGCCTCATTGGCATGTTGCCAACGGAGTGCCAATTGTGACTCTTTGGGCTCAGTCTGTTCACTTGCCTTATCCATGGCAAAGCGTTGTATCAGTTGTCCTGCTATCGAGACGGCCACTTGCATCGGCAGTTTTCCCGGCACAGTATCAAGGCCAATCGGACAGGTTAACTGCTCGGTCCATTGTGGATCCGTTAGATCTTCTTTTAACCGATACAAGAAACGCTGCTTTTTACCTTGCGACCCAATTAACCCGACAAAAGCAAAGCGTTGCTCGGAAAGGGCCACTTTACACAGTTCGTAATCAAGCTGGTGGTCATGAGTCATGATGACAAGGTAACTACCACTTGGCAATAGGGATATTTCTGACTGTGGGACAGTATGATATTGCCGATTGACGCTTATCGAAGCGAGTTTATCTAACCACTCTTGGCGGCTATCAATCACCGTCACGTGGCAGGGTAAATGATCAAGGATAGAACATAGATTAGCACTGATATGACCCGCCCCAAAGATGACCACACGCGGTATATCAGTTTGAAAATATTCAAACAGCACTTGCACTGCGCCGCCGCAGCATTGACCAAGGTCGGCGGCTAATGCAAAGCGTTCAATGCCCATTTCAGCATTACCTTGAGTCAGTGCGTTGCGTGCATGCTCAATCACTTGGTATTCCAAATGACCGCCACCCAGAGTATCAAACTGCTCAGTAAAGCTAATGACCATTTTTGCGCCGCTGGCACGCGGTACGGAACCTGTGTGGGCAAGCACGGTTGCAACACAGTAGGGGTGTCCTAATTGGTTGAGCTGCTGACACGCACTTAACCAATCTAAGGTGTGTGTCCCCGTTATTTTCCCGTCAGTAAAGGTGTGTGTCCCGCTTATTTGGGTATGTGAATCATTCATATTCGACATGAGCTTCCTCCATTACTGAGTGCTGCATTGCTTTGCGCATGGCCATGCAGGCCATTAATATCTGTTCTCCCGTTGCCGGCGCATGCAAGTTAGGGTCAAACTTATGGTTACCAATTGAGGCAATCGCGTCGTAAATGGCACACCAGACACTAATGCCATGCATAAATGGTGGCTCGCCAACGGCTTTTGAGCGATAGATGGTTTGCTCGGGATTGGGGTTGGTGTAAAGATCAATTTGCAGTGATTTGGGGTAATCGCCAATGCTTGGAATTTTGTAGTTCATTGGGCTGTTGCTGAGTAATTTACCCTGTGTGTCCCACACCAACTCTTCTGTGGTTAACCAACCCATTCCTTGAATAAAACCACCCTCTATTTGGCCTATATCGATGGCCGGATTAATACTCTGACCGACATCATGCAAGATATCGACCCGATCGATGGTACTTTCCCCCGTTAAGGTATCAATGGTCACTTCGCTGCATGAAACGCCATGGGAAAAATAGTAGAAAGGGCGCCCACAACCCATACTGCGATCGTAACCAATCTTAGGGGTCTGATAATAGCCAGTAGAAGAAAGCGAGACACGATTGAGATAAGCCATTTGCACCAGTTCACGCCAAGAAAGGGCTTTATCCCCATACGCGACTTCTTCTTGTTCAATGGTCAGTGTTTCAGTTGTGGCGAAGTGACGCTGAGCCACTTCCAGCAAACGTTGTTTAATAATGACCGCTGCGTTGTAAGCTGCCATGCCATTTAAATCAGCACCGGAAGAAGCCGCTGTCGGAGAAGTATTGGGCACTTTATCGGTACGAGTTGAGGTCACTAGAATTTTATCTGGGTGAATACCAAAAGCTTGGGCGACAATTTGTTGAACCTTGGTGTGTAAGCCTTGCCCCATTTCGGTCCCGCCATGGGAGACTTGAACCGAGCCATCGGTATAAATATGGATTAATGCGCCGGCTTGGTTGAGATGCTGGGCGGTAAAGGAAATGCCAAATTTCACCGGAGTCAGTGCAAGACCTTTTTTAAGCACAGGGCTAGTTTGGTTCCACTTATCAATGATTTTGCGCCGCTGGCGATAGTCACACGATTGTTCCAGTTGCTTCATCATCGTAAGCATGGTTTGGGTTTCGTCGGCTTTCATCCCGTAAGGGGTCACATCGCGGTTTGGACGATAGAGATTGTCGTAACGAACATCCAAGGCATCGCGACCTGTTAGTAATGCAAGTTGCTGCATCACTTTTTCAATCACAATCATTCCTTGCGGACCGCCAAAGCCACGAAAAGCGGTATGGGAACAGGTGTCTGTTTGCAGGCGATTGCCAGAAATACAAGCCTGACCTAGCGAATAGGCGTTATCGGCATGGAACATTGCGCGGTCAACAATCGCATCGGATAGGTCGGCTGAGTGCCCACACAACCCATTGATATCGATGTTGGCAGTAGATATTTGGCCCTTGGCGTTGGCGCTAATTTGGTATTGATTGTAAAACGGGTGACGTTTACCCGTAGCTTGCATGTCGATGCGTCTTGGTAAACGCAATTTCACCGGTTTGTTAGTGATGGTCGCCCCGAGTGCCGCCAAGCAAGCCCACTGCGCTGCTTGGCTCTCTTTACCACCAAAACCACCGCCCATACGGCGCATATCCACGACCACTTGATTAAAATCGATGCCGAGTACTTCACCAATAAGCTTTTGTACTTCGGTTGGATTTTGCGTGGAACTTTGGACAAAAATGCCACGATCTTCGGTTAACTGGGCGAGGGCACATTGACCTTCTAGATAGAAGTGTTCTTGCCCGCCGATATGAATATCACCGGTTAGTTGAATCGGTTGGCGATCCAGTGCTTCGTACAATATTGAGGTGCCAATGGTGTGATTGGGCAGTAGTGGCGCTTGACCTTGCGTTTGGCTAAAGGTAATGGTTGGTTGCGCTTCAGTTTGATATTCAACGTTAGCGTGCAATGTGGCTTGCCAAGCTTGTTGATGTGTTTTGGCAATCACTAAGGCGATGGGTTGGCCAAAGTAACGAATCTCATCATCGATGGTCAGCAGAGGATCGCCTTTATGCACTGTACCAATGTCTTTTTCGCCAGGAATGGCATCTGCGGTTAATACGGCAACGACGCCGGTGGCGGATTTGACTGCCGATAAGTCAAGGGAGGAGATTTTTCCTTTGCTGATGCTACTCACGACTAAAGCGGCATGGAGACAACCTTGGGGCGTTAATACATCATCGATAAAAGGGGCGTTTCCACAAGCCTGTTTATGAGCGCTTTCATGTGGCCGGGAATGACCAATTTGAGATGACGCTTGATAGGTGGTTGATGATTTTAATGGGGTGAGTTTACGCATGATGCACCAACCTTGTGGGTATCTGTTGAAGGTTTAAATAAAAGCGTTGCAGTAGATTTTGTACCAGCAAAACACGATATTTTGCTGAGCCGCGAACGTCAGTCAGTGGGTGCACGGTTTTTTCGACAGCCTGTTGTGCTAGGGATAGCGAATGCGCAGTAAAAGGTTGATTAATTAACACCTGTTCAACGGCAGATAAACGAATTGGTCTATCCGCAATGCCTCCTGCGCCGATAGCGCATTGGCTGATGGTGCCATACTTATCAAAGCGAACTTTAATGGCGATACAAACGGTTGAAATATCATCTTCAAAGCGTTTACTGACCTTATAAATCGCATGTTTTTCATTACGTTGTAACTTTGGTAGGTGAACGGCGCTGATCCACTGCGTCGGTTTGAGCACCGTCTGGCGATAACCGATAAAGAAGTCTTGCGCAGCAATGGTTTGCTTGATGTCTCCATCATCTAGCTCGATGCTAGCATCCAAACTGAGCAGCAGAGGAGCAATATCACCAATTGGCGAAGCGTGACCTAAACTGCCGCCAATGGTAGCGCGGTGGCGAATGCTCATACTGCCAATGCGATGAAATAGTTCTTGAGCGCTGGGTAAGTGGATTTTTAGCCACTGATGTACGTCATGCAATGACACTGAAGCGCCGATACGCCAGCCTTGCGAAGACTCACTAATGGAGGTGAGATCGTCAACTTGGGACACATCGATTAAGCTTTCTAAAGGTTGCCATTGCTGAGTTACCGCTAAAGAGAGATCAGTTCCACCAGCAATCAGTTGGGCATTAGGATGCGCGTTGCGCAGGGAACGTAAATCGGCACGTGTTTGCGGTAGGTAATAACCGTTACTCACTAGTGGTTTTACTGTCTTCATCCATAGTAACGTGTCCTCGAAGGACGCCGACAGTGGATCATTGATGGGTTTTTCCATTAGGGAATTAGCAACATCAATAATGGGGCCGTAACCTGTACAACGACACAAGTTACCAGCCAGATAATCAACGGGTTCGCTGGTCAATTGAGCCTGTTTGGATAACGCGTAGAGCGACATCATAAAGCCGGGTGTGCAAAAACCGCATTGTGAGCCATGTGCGTCGATCAAACGTTGTTGAATTGGGTGCAAACTGCCTTGTTGGTTGAGAAATTCGACCGTAATAACTTGTTTACCATGCAATGAATGCAGTGGTGTAATACAGGAGTTGATTTGATGAAAGGTCAATTCTTCTTGGTTATCAAGAGACACCAGCACCACGGTACAAGCCCCGCAATCGCCACTGCCGCAACCTTCTTTGCTCCCGGTCATTTGCTGTTGCTCACGTAAATAGGTGAGTAACATGGTATCGGCGCTCGCCCTTTCAATTTGGACGATTTCACTGTTGATCATTATTTCTAGCATACTTCCTTTGTCCTACTGACCGAAACTCAACACGCTCATTTCGCCACACGTTGGATTCGTTGTTATTGTCGATTACGCGCATTCCATGCACGGCATATGTTACAAATATGCAAAAACCTGACCATGTGTTCAGGTTTACACGTAACGAATAAGGAATTTCACAAACGTTAAAGGGGTCGGGATCAATTTTGCACACAGAAAAAGCCAATGATGGCAGTGGTTAAGAGGGAAAAGTTGCTGTGAAATGAGCAAGTATGGTAGAGGAAGCGATAAACGATAGTGGGATTGATTAGGCAATATCTTGGCAGAGAAAACGAAAAAATGGATAGAGTAAAAAGATAAATTTACCGGAGTTGATGAGAAATTCTGTATAGTTATCAGATAATTCGTTAGTCTATGCGTCACATAATTGTGCAGTTGTATCGAAATGGTGCAAATGAGTCACACTTCATTAAGGTTATTTAAACAGGGAATATGTAGTGCCAAAACAAGTCTCACCTAATCGCTCAGCTTCTGCCGGAGATATTCGTCGTCGTAATGAACAGATCATTTTAGCGGCGGCTGCGGATGAATTCGTGAAACATGGCTATAAAGGAACATCGATTCAATCGATAGCCGATCGGGTTAACCTTCCTAAAGCCAATATTTTGTATTACTTCAAATCGAAAGTGGGTCTTTATAAAGCACTGCTTCAAGACATTCTTAATCTGTGGAATGAAGGGTTTGATGAAGATGCGGCTACGCAACCTCCAACAGACGTACTGCGTCGCTATATCCAAGCAAAGATGCGTTACAGTCGTACTCATCCACAAGAGTCGAAAATCTTTGCCCAAGAGATTATTCAAGGCGCACCAATCATTCATGATTCCATTGAGTTACCGGTGATTGAGTGGACAACGGGTAAAGCGAATGTGATTCAGCACTGGATCGAACAGGAGCTAATTAGACCGATGAATCCGCTGCACTTGCTGTTTTTAATTTGGGGTGCAACGCAGTTTTATGCGGATTTCGACACGGAAATTCTACTGATTAACGGCGACCAATTAAATGACGATGAATTTGATCAAGCTACGGAGTTTGTTATTGATATGGTGCTTCGTGGTATCGCCCTATAACTCATTGCGGGGAGTAGCGTTTAATGCAGTTACGTCCGGAGCTTTTGGCTGAATAAAGCGCTTTGTCGGCATTGTCTAAAATCTCAGTGACACTGTCACCTTGGAGGCTGTCACTGATGCCAATACTCACCGTCAAAGAAAGACAATCTTGCTTGTATCGACTGTGCCGATATTGCCGTCCCTGCGTATTGTCGCTCGGACGTTTGGTATAATTGCGTAGCACCAGTGGATAGCCTGCAATGTCATTACGAACCTGTTCGAGCAATGGCGAACATTGCTCGGTCTCTTTCCCCTTAAACAAAATCAGAAACTCTTCACCACCATAGCGGTAAACACGACCATTTCCTTTGATTAAGGCTAATCGACTGGCAATAAGACGCAGCACGTCATCGCCTGCATCATGGCCATAGGTATCATTGAAACTTTTAAAATGATCAATGTCGACCATAGCTAAGGTGTATTTCTTGCCTAGCTGGCGCAAATCAATTTCCAAAGCCTGTCTGGCGGGAAGTTGAGTGAGCGTGTCTGTAAATGCCATCTTGTAGCTGGTGGAGATCAAGTAGATCATCATCAATACTGCAATAAGAGAGAACATGGTGCTAGAAATAAAAGGCACATCAAAGCGAGTAAATGCGCTGCCAACCACCAGAAGTGTTGAGTAGATCACCACGTCAGAAAGTCGATTGTGTGAATAGACAAGAATTCCAGCATACAGGGTGAGTATCGCAATATAAGCAGCTAGTATTATGGGTAATGGCGAGCTAGTGACCTGCGTGCTCGAGAGAAACTCAATGAAGTATGTCATGATGACATTATCGAAATCAGAGATAAGTAAGCTAGCCCATCCTATGATTAGGCCTAAGCTCAATAGAAAAGCTAAGAAGCCAGGATGCCAAATAGTTTCGTTCTTGAATAAGTAGATCTGCCAACAAGCAACTGGCAACAGAAGCGCGAACAGAGAGAGCTTAATTAGAGATAAGTGTTGGTCTGCTGGTTCCGACAAGGTGTGTTGAATCAACCAATAAGATGCCAATAATGCGACAGAAATCATCGCGATTCGCCCTTGACGAAAGAAGTAGGCAATTAGGAAGGCGCAACAAAGCAGTACGTATGGCATGTAGATAGCAAATCCAAGATTGGCCTGCATGACTTGAATAACGCTGTTCATCCCAGACCAAAGCAAACTGATCAAGAGCACAGGTAAAACAATTCTAAACCAATGTGATGTGAATAAGCGTGTATACATGTATATAGATGACGCCAGCAACTCTGGTTAAGGTTAAAAGAGCGACATGCTAAACGGCCTCCAAAGTAAATGAAAAGACTATTTTAAGTCGAGAGCGACATTTTTAAACTGAATCCAATAAATGAGGCAACTTAAGCAACAGTTACATCGCTTAAGATTGATTTGTTGATAGAAGTCTAACTGTTGATTAGTGTTAAAGTTAAGAACGATAAGGGGAGTATCGTATGCAAATTAGTGTCGATGTACATAATTATATGGAAACGTTAGTAGGGCAGATATTGGTGCAAGAGCACTTTACTGAACGCTTTGACCATGAACAATTGGCGGATCTCGCTTGTCTGGCACTTAATCAGCTAAGACCGGTTTACATTCGGCATGATATCGATTTTTTATCGGCTTTGCCTGAAGAGCGTCTTGTTGTCCTTAAACAGCATGCGGAAACCGCAATTAGTGTTTCAATGGCAATGATTGTTGAAGACCGACGCAAAAATCGCGATACTGATATTCCAACAACTTGGCATACCCCAA
Source organism: Vibrio tritonius (assembly GCF_001547935.1). Lineage (NCBI taxonomy): Bacteria > Pseudomonadati > Pseudomonadota > Gammaproteobacteria > Vibrionales > Vibrionaceae > Vibrio > Vibrio tritonius. The sequence goes on along the minus strand of NZ_AP014636.1, from coordinate 944,954 downwards.
GGTTTGATGAAGACTCAGAGCTTGAATGGTACGAAACGCCGGTTGTAACACCCAAAAACCACTAATTAAGGAGTTATTGTGGGGCTGTTTTCTCGTTTATTTGGTGGAAAATCGACACCAGAAGTGAAAGAAGTAACGCCAATCGAATACAAAGGCTATTTGATATACCAAGAGGCGCTCTCTGAAGGCGGTCAATATCGTATTGCCGGCCGAATCACTAAACAACTTGGTGATGAGGTGAAAACCCACCGTTTTATTCGCTCCGATGTATTACCAAGTCAAGCGGATGCAAATGAATTGATGCTACGCAAATCTCAAATGTTTATCGATCAAATGGGTGACAGTATTTTCTCCTGATTCCCTCTTTGTTCTCGTTTATTAGCGTCACTTTTTGTGGCGCTTTTTCTTGTTGATTCACAGAACCTTTCTCTCCTTTTCCTTTAAACTGAAATTGTTATCGTATTGGCTCCATAGATTAAAGTGGCTGATGTGGACGCGTTAACAATACTCGCTAGTCATCTTAGTCAATCACCGTCATAGGATAACAGTGGAAGTTCGTACTACCGGAGATAATGTCGAGACAGTTCTTGGTGTTATTGAATCTTACTATACCCAAATCACTTAAAGATGTGGTTTTAGCAAGAAAGTTCTCGTTCTTAGAGGCTCATCAAGAAGCCCATTTCTGTGCCCTTTGCCAGAACGCGTTGATGAAACTATGAGTTCTGCATCTTGAGATCATTTGGGGATATCTGTAAGTAAATGAATTTTTGTAGATAAATTGGGCATTAGTTAGAAATTTACATACAAACGCTTGCAGTGCATCTCAGCCTTCGATAGAAACGAATATCATCGAGTCAGTATTTCAAGGAAATGATATGCAAATTGGTGTACCAAAAGAAAGGAGTGACGGAGAGACCCGTGTAGCTGCCTCTCCAAACTCTGTTAAGCAATTGATTAAGCTCGGTTTTGATGTTTGTGTCGAGAGTGAAGCAGGTGTTTTTGCCAGCTTCGATGATGCGACATATAAAGAAGCGGGCGCTACCATAGTCAGTCAGGAGGAGGTGTGGGGCTCTGACTTGATCCTAAAAGTTAATGCTCCCTTGTACGGCGAGTCAGCATCGGTTGACGAACTGTCCCTTCTAAAAGAAAACACTACCTTAGTGTGCTTTATTTATCCTGCCCAACATCCTGAGTTAATGGAAAAGCTAGCAGAAAAAAATGTCAACGTGTTAGCAATGGATGCGGTACCACGTATTTCACGAGCCCAATCCCTTGATGCGCTATCATCAATGGCAAATATTGCTGGCTATCGTGCTGTAGTGGAAGCAGCCCACGAGTTTGGTCGATTCTTCACTGGACAGATTACTGCAGCAGGGAAAATTCCGCCGGCGAAAGTGTTTATTGCTGGCGCTGGTGTTGCTGGTTTAGCTGCGATTGGTGCTGCGGGAAGCCTAGGGGCGATGGTGCGTGCGTTTGATGTTCGACCTGAGGTGAAAGAGCAAGTTCAATCAATGGGCGCAGAGTTTTTAACGGTCGACTATCAAGAAAACTCTGGCGCTGGTGATGGCTATGCGAAAGAGATGTCGGACGAATTTAATCGCAAAGCGGCTGAGTTGTACGCAGCTCAAGCGAAAGATGTCGATATCATCATTACCACGGCATTGATTCCTGGGAAACCTGCGCCAACGCTTATCACCAAAGAGATGGTTGATAGCATGAAAGCGGGCAGTGTGATTGTTGATTTAGCTGCCGCCAACGGTGGTAACTGTGAATACACCGTTAAAGATCAAGTGATCACCACCAACAATGGGGTGAAAATTATTGGTTATACCGACATGGTCAGTCGTTTACCAACCCAGTCCTCACAACTTTATGCGACCAACTTAGTGAATTTACTCAAATTGCTGTGTAAAGAAAGTGATGGAACCATCACCATTGATTTTGACGATGTTGTGGTACGTGGGGTTACCGTGATTAAAGCTGGCGAAGTGACCTGGCCAGCCCCTCCTATTCAAGTGTCTGCACAGCCGCAAGCGGCCCCGAAAGCCGCTCAGCCAGTAGTCAAAGCACCAGAAAAGCCGATATCACCTTGGAAGAAAGGGCTTGGCTTGGTCGTTGCGGTAGGCGCTTTTGCTTGGATTGCATCGGTTGCGCCAAGTGCATTCTTGAGCCATTTCACTGTGTTCGTCTTGGCTTGTGTCGTTGGTTACTATGTGGTGTGGAATGTATCGCATTCGTTGCACACGCCATTGATGTCGGTGACTAACGCCATATCGGGAATCATCGTCGTTGGGGCATTATTACAAATTGGTCAGGGACACGGTTTGGTGTCGTTTCTTTCCTTTTTCGCGATTTTGATCGCCAGTATCAACATCTTTGGTGGCTTTACTGTCACTAAACGTATGCTGCAAATGTTCCGTAAAGACTAAGGGAGTAGGAGATGTCTGCACAAATGGTACAAGCAGCGTACATCGTTGCTGCCTTATTTTTCATTATGAGTTTGGCGGGGTTATCAAAACAAACGTCAGCAAAAGCGGGTAACTATTACGGTATCGTCGGGATGGCTATCGCGCTAATCTCAACCATTCTCGGACCTGACAGCCAAGGTGTATCTTGGGTAATTCTGGCGATGGTCATTGGTGCCGGTATTGGTATTCGTTTAGCCAAAAAAGTTGAAATGACCCAGATGCCTGAATTGGTTGCGGTACTGCATAGCTTTGTTGGCTTAGCGGCTGTTTTGGTTGGGTACAACAGTTTCATTGATGCGCCGTTATTGGCGTCGGCGGCGGAACACACAATTCATTTAGTTGAAGTGTTTGTGGGGGTCTTTATTGGTGCAGTGACCTTTACGGGTTCGATCGTGGCTTATGGGAAACTGAGTGGAATGATCAAATCCTCACCACTTAATCTGCCGCATAAACACAAACTTAATCTAATCGCTGTGTTGGTGTCGATTTGGTTATTGATCCACTTTGTGAAGGCGGATGGCAGTGTTTGGGCATTAATTCTGATGACCTTTATTGCGTTCGCATTTGGTTATCACTTAGTGGCGTCGATTGGTGGTGCCGACATGCCAGTGGTGGTGTCGATGCTGAACTCATACTCAGGTTGGGCGGCGGCGGCGGCCGGTTTTATGTTGGCCAACGACCTATTAATTGTGACTGGGGCCTTGGTGGGTTCTTCTGGTGCGATCCTCTCGTATATCATGTGTAAAGCAATGAATCGGTCATTTGTTAGTGTCATTGCCGGAGGGTTTGGCCAGGAAGTGGCCATCTCAAGTGACCAAGAAATGGGAGAATATCACGAAACAACCGCAGAAGAGGTGGCAGAGCTTTTGAAAAACTCTCAATCTGTCATTATCACTCCGGGTTACGGCATGGCAGTGGCACAAGCTCAGTATCCAGTGTTTGATATCACTGAGAAATTGCGTAGCCGCGGTATTAACGTACGTTTTGGAATTCACCCTGTTGCGGGAAGGTTACCGGGTCACATGAATGTGTTGTTAGCCGAAGCGAAAGTTCCGTACGATATTGTGTTGGAAATGGATGAAATTAATGATGATTTTCCACAAACCGATACGGTTCTAGTGATTGGCGCAAATGATACGGTAAACCCAGCAGCGCTCGAAGATCCAACGAGTCCAATTGCAGGTATGCCTGTGTTAGAGGTATGGAATGCAAAACAGGTTATTGTATTCAAACGTTCGATGAATACCGGTTATGCTGGAGTACAGAATCCGCTGTTCTTTAAAGACAATACACAAATGCTATTTGGTGACGCGAAAGCAAGTGTAGAAGCGATATCCAAAGCATTGCAGTAATTTGACGTTTTATTGTCCAAGAAGCCAGCATAGCTGGCTTCTTTTTCATGGTATTAACCATTATTGACAGCAATATAACAAGCCGCGTATATATTTTAAGAATAATGCGTTATAGTATTTTTCAACTTAATGATTTATATAAGAACTCACTTGAGAAAAGCGATAATCATAACAATAGCCGCAATAGGGACATTTTTTACAGCCGCCACAAGGGCGGATTCTCTCCCTGAGCGCATCGATCTTTTCGTATCGCTTTTCGATTACGATTCAGCGGTTGTGTCTTACGATATTCGAAATATCCAAACGGATTTTCCTTCTCGTTTGATTACGCCTGAGAGCATGTTGCCTCAGACCTCTTCATACCCGTTAAGAGCAATCCAACAGTTGTATCAGTTGGCGATGAATTGTTCTGGTACGCTCCCTTACAACCCGCTTGTTACGGAGCCTTTGTCCTTTACGCGTGCCATATGTAATGGAACCAAGTTGCGTCCAGGGTGGTTTGCTCGAAGTGGTTTGATTCACCCCGGCGGTGGTACTTACGCTGCACGATACGTGAAACTGTATCCGAATATGTATGAAGAGATTAAACAGTACATGCATATCGAAGAACGACCACAAGCGCCTAAGGGAACTTTACTAGGTCGCCTACAGGCGATGAATAGTGAATCGATAGAAGCGCTATTATCCGGTTCATTAATGTTTAGCGAACAAAATGAACTTTGGCTAAGAAAAGGGGACAAATACTATGTTTTTAACGAAGATATTTGGAACCATAATGCCAGCCGAGCGGGGCTTGCATATAGTGTAGTGGGCTCTAACAGCGCATGTTTTGTGCAACGAGGTAATATTTGTTGGGATATTGAAGACCATTCCAATTTACTTCGTGTCAGCATGGTAGTGTTGGTCATTGCTAATATTCTCTTGGTATTGGGCTGGTCGGTGTATCGGTGGAATACAAAACGCCAAGAGATGAAAAGCCGTATGTTGATTTTGCAAATTTTGACTCATGAATTACGTACGCCTATCGCAAGTCTCTCGTTAACGGTAGAAGGATTCCGTCGTGAATTCGAACGGTTACCGGAAACGGTATATGATGAATTTAGACGCTTGTGTGAAGACTCTCGGCGTTTACGCCAGCTAGCAGAAGCGAGTAAAGATTACCTACAGTCGGACAATAAACCTTTAGCAACCGACTGGGTTCCTTCAGTTGAAGAATGGTTGCAGTATAAAGTTGAAGAGGAGTTTTCAGACCCCATAACACTTAATATAAATCAGGATGTCGCCGCGAAATTAAACGTCTATTGGCTCGGGACATGTATCGATAACTTGATCCGTAATGCTGTCAAATACGGCATCGCGCCTGTAACACTTGATGTCATTACCACTGATAATTCAGTAACAATCAAAGTGACAGACCAAGGAACATTAACGCAAAAAGATTGGCGTCACTTACGTAAGCCGTTCGTTAGTAAGAGTGGCTTAGGACTTGGCTTAACTATTGTAGAATCGATGGTCGGAAGAATGGGCGGCACCATGACCCTCGTTGGACCACCGACAACATTTATATTGGAGATACCCTGTGAAACAGACATTGCTTCTCGTTGAAGATGATAAAAACCTAGCAGATGGCCTTCTAGTTAGTTTGGAACAAGCAGGATATGATTGTTTACACTCAGAAACTATTGCTGATGTAAAACAATATTGGGAAAAAGCAGATTTAGTCATTCTGGATCGCCAATTACCCGATGGTGATTCTGTCGAACACTTAGCCGATTGGAAAAAAATCAAAGAAGTACCGGTTATTCTTTTGACTGCACTTGTTACAGTAAAAGACAAAGTGACTGGCCTAGATGCTGGTGCAACAGACTATCTGACGAAACCTTTTGCAGAAGCTGAGTTATTTGCTCGGATTCGTGCGCAAATGCGTAGCCCTGAAGGGGAAGGACAAGACGACAGCAAAGTAATAACCAACGATTTGGTCATTGATAAAGCGACTCGAGAAGTGTTTTTCCGTGATGAAATGGTTACCTTAACTCGTACTGAGTTCGATTTGTTGCTATTTTTAGCGAGCAACTTGGGCCGAGTATTTACGCGTGATGAGTTATTGGATCATGTATGGGGTTACAACCATTTCCCTACTACTCGTACTGTGGATACGCACGTATTGCAGTTACGCCAAAAATTACCAGGTTTGGAAATTGAAACCTTACGTGGTGTCGGATATAAAATGAAAGCGTAATTCATGAAAAAATCCTTGTTGTTATTAGGCACGTCATTGTGCGTGCCTTTAACCTCTCACGCTGCGGATTGGTTTGAACAAAGCACGCCATTAACTCAGGCCCATCAACATTTACTTGATGGTGACCTGCAAAGCATGTTTACTTCATTGGTTGAAGTGTGGCAACTTGACCAAGAGAAAAACATAAAAGACCACCTAAATTCTCTTTTAGTACAATCACTTAGTGTTGATTGCGGTAAAGGGCTTGATAGCAAACAATTTCCAGATTGGATAAACAGTATCACGATTCGTCGGTTAAATATCCAAAGTCCAGGGCGTGATGCTTATCAAATGATGGTCAATGTTGCGGCCAAAAAAGAAATTTCTGATATACGCTTATCTAAGTGGGTTGATAAAGACATCTCATCGGATACAAGCTTCAACTCTGTAAATAGTGACAATGTCACAAATGGAATTTATAGCTATGTTAAGCGTTATAACCTAAACAATGACATATCAAAAGGCCTATATCGTATTGATGTAACAGCCGATGACCAGGAATCTTGGAGTGCTTGGGTTATTTTCAGTGAACAGAACGCCAAACAAACGGTACGTTGGGCTTCAAAAGATCACTGGCAAATCGAAAAAAATGCACTTTTAAATAAATTCTGTCCTTTACCCAAGTTAGGGGTATCGGTGTACGACTACGTTAAAGGTAAATATCAGGAAATTTGGAATCACAGTTATGATTCTGATTATCCTACCTCATTACCAGTTGATAGCTTACCTCCCGATCGCTACGTATTAGCGATATCTATGACACAACAACGTTGGCAAGGTCCGATTATTATCGAACAATCACAAGTTATTAGTAAAACTTATGATGTCGCCACAGAAGAATAGCTAAAGTTCGCAAATACTAGGCCGATAAGCAAATTAAATGACTAAACGGCCTAGTACTAATGAAAACGAATTTAAAGCTGATAACGTTGTCTATTTCTTTCGCGGCAGCTAATGCTGTTGCGGGACCATATACCGTTGAAGCCCGTGGTGATGCCATGGGTGGTGTCGGTGTTGTTTCTGGAACTTATCTTACCGCTCCTTTTTATAATCCTGCTCTGACTGCTATTTATCGTCGAAATGATGATGCAGGTATGATTTTGCCAAGCGTCGGTATTAGTTATGATGATCAAGATAGTATGTTAGATACTGTCGATAACATTACCGACATTCTTAACGGTATTGATGGTAGCGTAACGCAAGCTACTGCCGATGAGCTGTCGGGGGAGTTGGACAAATTAGATGGTGCTCAAGTCAATGTTGAGTTGGGCGCAGGTTTTGCATTAGGAATTCCTAACCAATATCTTTCTATGAATTTGTTCGGTAAAGCTTATGCCGAAACATTTGTCACGACAGAAATCGGATCATGCAGCGACCCAAGTAATGCTAATGCTTGTACCGTTGAAAGGGCACAAAACTCTACGGTAACCGCGGTATCAGTAGGAGTTACGGAAGTTGGTTTATCTATGGCAAGATACAGCACTGTATTTGGTCAACACACCTCTTTTGGTATATCACCGAAACTGCAACGAATTTATACGTTTGTTTATCAAACGACGGTCGATGATTTTGACTTAACCGATGCAACAAAAAATAGCGACGCAGAAAATGTTCTGAATTTAGATGCTGGTGCACTTTGGTTCTATGGACCATTTAGAATTGGTTTTTCAGCGATGAATCTGATTAGTCATGATATTCAAACCAAATCTGTATCACCTGCAATTTCTGGTAATTCTAATGTTCAGTACAACTATGAAATGCGCCCGCTCTATACCGTGGGAGCGGGTATTGTTGCCGATTACTTTACACTAAGTGTCGATTATGACTTAAACGAACAACGACGCTATAAAGAATTTGCTGATAACACCCAAATGCTGAGGGTAGGGGCCGAACTTGATCTCTTACGTCAACTCAAGCTAAGAGTGGGTTACAAAAAGAACGTTGCCTATAGTAATACTGAACCAACGTATACTGCCGGTATTGGGTTGTCGCCATTGGGGCTATTCGAAATGGATATCGCTGGTAGCTACACGAATGAAAATTCAATGGGGGCGTACGTTAACTTCCTTGCCACGTACTAACTTTCCCATTATATTCAGGCTCCTTGAATTAAGGAGCTTTTTTTATGTTTGATGATTTAACCCTGACACACCAGCAACAACAAGAAGCGGTGGAGAAAATTCAAAAGCTCATGGCAGAGGGAATGAGTACTGCTGAGGCGATCAAAGTGGTTGCCAAAGAGATACGGGAACAGCACAAAGACTCATAAATAGAAGGCACCTCAGGTGCCTTTTTATTTTCTAATATTTTCAATAAGTTAAGATAAAGATTTAATAGTCATGAGAAAATGTCATGGCTATATGTAACTAAATTACGAGTGATAAACACCCATTAGAGGCATGAAGAATGCAAGAAGTGATGTGAACACTTACTTTCTTTCTAGCGCTTATTAACTCTCAAGAAAAGGATCAATAAATGGTCAATTTAGATCTTTTTATAAGCATTTTTTCAAGCTGTGGATAACTGGTGGTTTGATATAGGGATAAGAGAATGAACTTAGGGTTAACGATGCACTATAACTAATTCATTTCCGAATCATACATAAAGCAAGTATTTCGATCGCAATGCACAAAGCATGACGAGACGCATAAATTACGCTATCTCAATGGCAAGATGGCGATAAGTTACCTACAGTTAATTTGCTAATAAAGAACCATTCGTTATTTAGCCAACTGACGTTGTTAGCGCCCGCTTCAAGTGGGCGCATTTTTTTGCATGCAAGAAAAAAGAGAGCAGAGCTCTCTTTTAGAAGAATTTTAGGACAACAGACGCTAAATGATTTTCTGAAGATGGGTATTACAAAACCGATGAATAATCACTGCAGAACCCACGAGTACCAATAGATTTAAAGCCCAGTCTTGAAGTAAGTAGAAATACAAGATTGCACTAACTACGACAGCAAGGGATGTTGCCAAAATATAGAATCTATCTTTAAGCCACTGAGTCATCGTTTGTCTCCATACTGATAGTTGTCTTGCGATTCATATCCGTTCGATACCGCTCTAGTGACACTGTCACTACGTACTGATTTCTTTCCATCATATGTTGTATATCCTAGCCATTGATTGTGATGTTTTTATTATTATCTATCCCTAAAGGGTTAGATTGATATTACTCGCTCACTCCCTGATGTCACGTCTAGGCAACTTATTACTCGATTACTTATGGGAGAGATCACACAATCAATCTGATTAATAAATAGACAGTAGCAAAAAAGTGACACAACTCAAAGTTATCCACATCACATATCCTTTTTGTCTGTCCATTACAGCCTAATGCTTTTTGAGTGTATGCGTTGTCTTAATGCTGAGAGTGTAAGGATCATCTAGGCGTTCCAATAGTTTCCATTTAGGAAACAATAAAACTAGCGTATGTAGACAGCGACTAACGGTTTAGATTAACCACAAAACGTGGATAATTGTAATAACTTGGCCTGGGCTCGTTGATGAAGCTGTAAAGTCTGCATCTTGAGGGCATTTGGGGATATCACTTGAGTTTATTGTTTAACGGGCGTTAAGGAACGAAGGTCAATGTCAACGATTGATAAACTGGGTGCAGTAGCTTTGCATTACGTGGTAATGGAAACTGGTAGTGTTGACGTATAGTGAGGAAGAGCGTATCGCATAGCGGGTTTTGATTGCTGGTGCGAATTTTACGTATTGAGGCCGTTTCTGTGAATTGTATTTGTACCTTACAACGTTGTCCGTGGTAGGCAGAGGTTGAACCAAGCTCGCGGTTTATTATATCGACTATTTTTTTGGCCCATTGTTGTTCAGGCGTTTGATTAAACTCATCCTGATACCCAAAAATGTCTTTAATAGTTTGCTGCTCATAAGTTTGTGTCGATAACGATTGATCATTACTGGCAAAACTTGGTAGAGCTAACATCAAAAGTAGGGGGCAAACATACGATCTGATATTCATGTGAACCTGAAAAACAAACGAAAAGTTAAAAATTGAATTTACATTACATGAATATAATATGTAATTAATCCCTTATGTCTAGCGTCCTACATCACTTTTTCGCTGTGAATTGCTTAGACAAGGCTCGCATAACCCCATTCATGGACTCCTCTTTATCATGCCTAGCAAAGAGGGCTGTATATCCGCTCCACCTTTCGAATTGGGTACTGTAACTAGTCGTCGATTTTTCAATATTTGAGCTGTTTAAACTATACAAAGCTAATATAAAGGTATAAGATTGTTCCCACACGAACAATGAGGATAACCCCATGAATGACAAGTCAGCTTACTTATACTATTTTTCTTTTGCAGCAGCATTAGGGTTAATTGCCCCATTTATTGTTTTATACCTTGCTGTATCTCATTAATAGAATCTAGATTTAATTCGAATAGCAGCTATTTATTAGCTGCTATTTTTATTTATCAACATTACTATGCAAAATATTACTGACTTAGGAAACTCACTCACTTCATTTGCGATTGTTCTTATTTCCACTTCATTATCTTTATTGCTTATCTGAATTACTGATAACAAATTTGCAGATTAGCATAGCGACAATCTGAATATGTATCGCAAAACCCCCTTCATGACATTCACGCTGTGAATCTATCTTTCATTAATCATCAACTTTACAATTCATTACAGTGTTATAAAAACGCATAAATAATGTTACATCTGTAATTTTTGGGCGATAACTAGTACGAATATTATTCAACGATTAGATAATGAAATATATTAACAATGGCTGATTTATGAGTAACGCTGCAATAATGTCTTATTTTTGATAAAAGTTGACAAAGATTCAATTTAATATACTATCCGATGCACAATTAAATGAGGTGTATTCTTTTTTAAAAGATATGACGTATGGTATATAAAGAGCTTAAGATAAGCCATTTAAAAACGTTGATTATCGATCGCTCTGATTTTTCTCTTACCAACATTCGGAGTATCTTGCATAAGATCAGTATTACTGATGTTAAAATCGAAAAAAAACTCGATACTGCCATCACTCAAATTGAAAAAAGCATTAAAAATAATAATATATATGACTTAATTATTGTTGATTTCGATATATCTAAATTCATTACCTACAAACGAATCGAATCGTTTTTACAGAATATCAGTCCCCGTAGTTGTTTGATCTTAACTAGCTCCGATCACAGTAAAGAAAACATCGTTAAGATGTTAGAGAATGAACCGGATGATATTCTACTCAAACCTTACCGTATTGATACTCTTAAAAACCGGTTACGAAACAATGCGCGCAACGTTATTGTTACCAGTGATCTGCGCAAAGCGCTAGAAGCGCGTGATAGCAAAAATATCCTTGAAGCCATTCATGAAATCGAACGTCATAATGAATATGGCATTTCCACAACTTGGTTGAACAAACTTAAGATTAAGGCATCTTTTGAAGATCAAGCCTATGAGAAGGTAATTAATGCCGCAGAACACTACCTCAGTTACAGTGAGTCTGAGTGGGCACGCAATTATCTCTGTCGTTCTTTGTTTCATGTAAAGTTTTACGATAAAGCGATTGAACAAGCGAAAATAGGGCGCCGTAAGTATCCAATGTCGACCAACTTTTGCGTGGTTATGGGCCAAGCGTTATTAATGAAAGGGGCGGTTAAAGAGGCGGAAAAGCAGTTTCACAAAGCGATTGCAATCAATCCTGATTGCGTTGATGCCACTGTAGGTTTAGTGGAAACTTGTTCCAAACACGACAATGTAGAAGTCTTAGTCAAGCGTTATGATAATTTGGTGAGCCAAGTTGAGGGCACCATTTATGACAGTGCTGACTATTATGTGGATTACGCGAACGCACTTAAAGAGACATCAGATGTTTCTCCCGTTGGAGAACAGTTAACACAATTAATGCAGGCTGCGGATGTCTTAAAGCGCGGAAAAAATTATTACAGTAACAATGAAAGTATTGATGTTTGCATCAAGTTGCTCGATGTTGCAAAAGACATCATCGAATGTCGCACAAATAACGCTGCTCAAATACTGAATGATCTTGTAGAGCACTCAAAAGACGTCATTCTGGGTTCGGTGAGTACTTGCGTCAATATTGCATACATGTTCGATGTGATGTGTGAAAAAGAACAGCAGGATCTTTTCTTAACAGAACTCGATTTATCCGATATCGAAATCTATCCAGGTGATGCGAGTAACTCACAAAAAGTTCGCAAGCTAATTCTACAGCGTTACAGCACGCGCAGACGTAACACTGGCTTTAATGGTAAGGATTACTCGACACTTAAAGAAGATATCAACACCAATATTAAAAACAACGATTATGATATGGCAGCGGTAAAGCTTAAAGAGCTGCTTGATTATGGTAAGTATCTGCCAAACCTCATTTTGTTTTACGTAAAACTGCGGGCCATCAGTTGCATCAACAAACAATTCAATCGTCGTTCAGTCGCTTCGTACAATGACGCTATTCATTTTGCTAAAAACAATCTCCGAGAAAAGAAAGACCTGCAGAAACTCGATGTGATCATTAAGAGCTACAAACGTGACCGAATGAAGGCGAATGTTTAGTCTGGCCGTGAATTTACCATGAGTGACAATGTCACTTAATCAGACAGTTCAAAGCTGGATTTGGGTGCAGAGATGACAAATTTGGGTATGTTAAAAAAAGATGCGCTAGTGCGTATTATGTCAGGTTACGGTTAAATGCAAGTTACTTTACTGTAAATTACAATCTGCCTCTTTAGAGGTAGATATGCATGAAGTATCACGAAATGACTAAAAATTACATTTTTCGTGAATTAGAGTGTCAGTTAAGTATAGAAGAAACTGCGAAACTTTGTTTCAAAACTGTGAGAACGGTCAAAGAGTGGGATAGTGGAAAGGTCATTCCACCGGAGTGTAAGCGGCTTATGAGGATAACAGCCAAGCGAGAGTTGCACCATGATGAATGTTGGGAGCTATTTGAATTGAGAGGAGGGAAAATGAAGCTACCTACTGGGCAACTAGTCTCACCTCAACAAATTGTCACGGGTATTGCATTATTAGAAATACAAAGCCCTAACGATATTAAAACACTTAAAAAACTTTTAAAATACGCTAGGGCTTTAAGTAAAATACTAAACAAAAGACGATGATAACTAGACAGGGTATTAGCTAGTTATCAAAAACGACTTTATTCTTTGTGAGATTCATTTTACTATTATCTATAAAGTCTTGAACATTACGTTTACTAATTAAATTATACAGTAGGAAAGAAATATTTTTCCTACTTATTTTTCTTAATTCGTGAGGTAAGCTTTTTTCATTAAGGCTACACACATAATCCTCAATGAAACTATATGAAAATTCCTTTTTTATATGTTCACTATCTGACTTGATGCCTTTTAAAAGTGTCATTAGTTGAGCGCTGTATGTATTTAGGTAAAAATCTAAATTTGCTCCAATATGTCTAATTTGTTCATAATCTTGCTTTAACTCATCAATTATAATGTTTCTATCATAAATCAGGCCGTTTTTATCAATAATATCGGCTTGAAATTTAGCAGATCTCTCATTTTCTGATGACAATTTTGACTGACAATCAGACAATTTATTTTGAAGCTTCTGAATCTGATCATCTTTTTCAGAAAGCAGGACATCTTTATTATTTATGGATTCTTCTCGAGAAGCTATTATTCTTTCTTTTTGAGAAATACTTTTTTCCATAAGTTCATTCATATTAGCTATATCATTTCTTATCTTAACAGATTGAGGGTATGTTAATTGAACCCCATTTTCAACCTGATTCTTATATTTAACCAATTCAGATTTTTCGTTAACGTATCTATTAAAGAAGAATTTTGATGGGATTGGGTATGTAAATAAGTAAATTAATGTTATCGCGCCTGGAATTATAAAAAAATGGATTACATAACCCCAAAAAAAAGAATCAAATAAAACGATAGTTTTATCTATAACTTTAATTTTTTCATAGTAAGTTAGATCGCTGAAAATAGCCATAAACAACTTATAGTTGTGTAATATAAATGCAACTATAAATGTTCCAGATAGAGGGCTAGAAACGCGATCATATAAATTAGCTTTTACTGAGTTTAACAAGTCTTGCATAAAACCTTAATCTAGAGTTATTTTCGATATTAATATTATGCACTTGATTTTGTATAGCATCAATCTATATAGATGGACCGCAACCCCAGCCACTGAGGGACCTTTCTCCGCCTCGGCTTGGGTGTAAATTCCGCTTCCTCAGTTCGAAAGACTCGCTTTGTACATATTCCCAAAAAGACCGGAATATGTACAAAACTCCCTATTCAAACTTGCGGCGAGCGTTGTCAATGTGGGGGCTTATCCCTTTGATGATTCTCTATCTTTCTTTAAATTTGTCGCTGTGGTGCGTTCAGAGGGCGTTAAACGTAGGCTAGGGCAGGTGTTGAACGGCTGCATTGGTCTAGCAAGATGAAGGGGCGGGCATTTGGGGGAAATACTGAATATTTGCGCTAGGGGTGGCTTTGTTTCTTGGGTTTCTGATATTATTCGCGACTTCTTTAACGTTGATATTCCCTTATTATTCCCACCTCGATAATGGTCTATTTTGGTGCATAAATATAAATATCACTAAATATTTATATTTATTTCTAAAGCGGGTGATAAATATATTAGTTATCACCCTTGTGACACTGTAACTCTTTATTTTATTTCACAGAAGTGTCGTTTTTATTATTACTTTTAAATCCTTTTGTGCATCCTCTTTTGACGTGGACTTGAACACATTTCCTAGCACGGGAATATCTTTGAGCAGTGGGACGCCGCTTTCTGTGGTCTTGGTTTCGTGTGAGATTAAGCCGCCTAGAACGATGGTTTCACCGTCCTTGACTACAACCACCGTCGATAGGGTTCGAGTATTGGTGATAATGTCTGC
Source organism: Vibrio tritonius (assembly GCF_001547935.1). NCBI lineage: Bacteria > Pseudomonadati > Pseudomonadota > Gammaproteobacteria > Vibrionales > Vibrionaceae > Vibrio > Vibrio tritonius. The sequence goes on along the minus strand of NZ_AP014636.1, from coordinate 929,932 downwards.
CGCAAGCGTGGAATCACTGACCGAGCTAGGTTCTTGCGTGATTTGAAGCACTACCATATCCCCCAAAACGTGCGGCGTGACGCTCAAGGAGACACCTACATCCTTACGTTCGATACTCTGCACAGTGTTCCCGCCGTCCGTAATTTCCTTGGACACCAAGAACGGCACATTTTGCCCCACGGTAATATAACCGCGCTCTCTATCCATAATTAATATATTCGGCGTTGATAAGAGCTTGGTATTTTTATTTGTGGTGACCGCTTTAATTAATGAGCTGAAATTACCCCCTTGAAAGATGAATAAATTATCCGTAACACGGTTTGAACTGGTTGTTGCAGTAGAAAAACCAGCGTCACCCAATGCGCCCGTTAAATTAATGCCTAGTTCGTCAGAGCCGCGCATTTCGGTTTCAGTAATTGCTGCCTCAATATAAACTTGGCGCTGTGGTTTATCGATACCGCTTAATATCAACTCGATTTTTTCCAGTTGTTCCGGTGTTCCGCTAACAATGATCGCATTGGTCGAGGGCAGTACCTGCACCATGTAGTTGTCGAGCTTCTTATCTTTCACCATTTGGGTGTTAGTGGCTTTCAGCGCTGATGAAATCAAATCCACTACTTTCGTGTTGCGTACATAGTTAAGATGATACAAACGCACGTCACTAGGCTTAATTGTGTTATAGGCGTCGGCATTAACACGTACCACATAAGAATCACCATCCTTTTCGATAAGATAACCGTGAGAGCGGAGCACCGACTCAAAGAACGCGGGATACTCTGCCGGAAGTAAGTGCGGAGCGGTAAAACTCACCGTTCCGGTTACACCTTGCGCCAAGAGAACCTTGAGTCCGGTTTGCTTGGCATACCACGCGACAAAATCACCAATAGGCGTGTCGTTGGCTTCAAATACTTGCTGTTGCTCAAATGGGCTTTTCGCTTCAATAGCGAGGGCGGGTGTAATGCAGCAAGGCACAAGCAAAGCCGCGAGTAAGGTTTTAGCAATTAACGACTTCACGTTGACCCCCTGATTTGATGATGATTTCGCAGCGTCCTTTGGCTTCAATGGTTAAGCCCATCGAGCGCAGTTCGTAAGAACTTAAACGCTTGCCGTCATTGTCTAGCTCAAATTGAACCGGTTGGTTTGGCAGGGCGCTGTAGGATTGAATTTTGTACCCCTGTAAAACGTCACTCAATGACACGTCAGGCGTTGCCTGTTGCGTGGTGTCGGTGTCGTCAATTTGGGTTGTAGTGATTTGTGGCGTGACAAGGTAACCGATTCCCGCACCGGACACGATACCCGCCATGAGTACCAAGATACGCGAGTATTTTCTCAGATAGATTTTGGTGATTCGCATGATGTTTTTGACCGTCTTAGGCACAGCATAACGACCGTGCGTATAGTAAGGAGGGAGCACCGAGTAAACCCCGTGCGGGTAGTTGTTCAGAAACATTTGCTTGGTATCGTACGAGGAATAAAGGTCGGTTCCCCACAAAAGCCACTTATCGACCGTGAGCGAGTTGGTATTGTCACCATATTTGACAATGCCAACGTGCAGCTTAGGCAGCTTTAACTTGATTTGTCCGAGCGTTAGAAGCATCACAATCGTCGATATAATCGGGATTTGCATTCTATCGAGGCGGCGACAAAACACGGTGTGTTCAGCCAGTGCAAGGCGCACTTGCTTATCCACAATCGAAATGTCCTGCACAATAAAGATCACATCCCATCCGTATTTGCGGATATGCAGCAAGTAATCAATCAGCGGTTGGCGGCTCTTATCGTTCCATGAGCGCGAGTTAAACCACGTCCCGCACTCATCGAGGACAATTAAGCCGTCCTTGCTTGTGTCGTAGCTTTTGTTCCCATAGCCAAGCGCTTGCAAGTCCTCAACTACGGGCTTATCTGGCAGGCGATAGAGGCGGGTATTACGCTTGTCTGCCCCAAGCATTTCCTTAAGGTTAATATCAAGGTTTGTCGCGACAGGCACCGCACGTTGCAGCGCTTCACGGATGCGACCGACCGCCGTTAGCGTTTTACCCGCACCCAATTTGCCCGTGACAAAGTAAACCGATGCCATGCTAGCTCCCCATCTTGTTTATCATGAAGAACTGCCACGACCAAACCCAGCGGAGCAAGCGCGCAGAGAGCACCGCACTAATGCAGGGAATCGCATTACTCGGAATCAAAAGCCCAAGCGCATCACTAACGTAGGACGGCAACACTTGAGACAATCCCGCCGCCACCGCATAAATGGCTCCCGTTGTTGCCGTTGTAAGGGTAATCAACATAGTAATTACCGTGAGATTCATTGCCGTGTTACGTGCAAAGAACTTGGCAAACCACGCGAGGATGTTAGACACCAACCCCGCAAAGAACGCCGCTAGGGCAGGCAGGCGCAACGCTGCACCGACTGAGGACAAAATAGGCAATAGAAAAGCAGGCATTAGCGACCCCCTCTTGATGATGACGTGTTCCCTGGCATCGGCGTTACCCCATCAAAAAGAATGTCCAAGATGTAATAAATCGTGCCGATGTAAAAAACGAACTCAAGCAGCGTTTTTAGGAACGTTGCGAACTCACAACCCAGTTGAAACGAGCCAACAGGGGTCTTGAGTGTTTCAAGCGAACACCGTGAGCCCGTTGGAAGCGATAGCAGATTAGCCACGCCTTGAATGTTACCTTGTGATTCAGCGGTTTTGTCTGAGCTTACGACATCCTCAAGGGCTTCTGTATATGCAGCATCGCCAGCAGAAACGGCTTTATCGCCGCCCTCTATCATCTGCTCATACATACCAAGCACACCGTCAGCGGTTAAACCGTTTTCCCCCTCACAGGCGCGTGGGTCGGTTCGTGGGTCACAAAGTTTGTCCTGAATCGATGCCAATCCATCGCCTATTTCATCGCCCGTTTCACCTATGGCTTCGGTTAAGGCTCCGGTTTGTTCATCGGTTTTCGCATCGCTGGCATCAATTTGCTTTTGTGTCGCTTTAAGCTGTGCTTGCGCTATGTCTTTGTCTTGGTTCATCTGAGCGACAATTGATTGATTCACCTTGTTTGACGACTCATTAAGCGCACTTAACCGTTGATTAAGGGCGTTAAAATTCGACTGATTACTGTTTCGCAGCGAATTAACCGCATTAATCACGCCTGAGTTATCCGGTGGATTGTTTGGGTTGGTTGGTGTTGTGGGGTCGGTTGTGTCGCCTGAATCGTCAGGGTCAGGCGTATCAGTGCCACCACTGGAAGAACCGCCGCCAGTGTCGCTAGAATCATCGCTACCACCAGAGCTACCCCCATCATCGGGGTAAGGGTCGTTGGGGTTCTCTGGGTTAGGGTAACAAAGTAGCCCCTCCAAGTGATAACCCACACGACACTCGCCATTAGTCGGAAATTCACCACCACTACCAGAACCGCTCCCTGAGTCGCCGCCAGTACCAGAGCCACTACCGCTCCCTGAGTCGCCGCCAGTACCAGAGCCACTACCGCTCCCTGAGTCACCGCCAGTATCAGAGCCACTATCGCTCCCTGAATCATCACCGGAGCCAGAGCCGCCGGAACTGGAACCGCCAGAATCCCCAGAGTCGCCCCCACTAGAACCACCATCATCAACGGGATCTTTTACATAAACAAGGTTAGCAATCAGCGTAGCAAAAGTTCCTTTGCGCGAGCCATTTTGATAAGTACCGCGAACATAAAGAGACGAAACACCATCAAGACGGTCTAAGTTATAAACAATACCCCGCGACGATATCCATTGACCAGAGCAGGAGGGAATACCACTAATGACAGCCCCATTAGAAATTCCGCACATTGAAGCAAATTGCACCGCATAATCGGGGTCGCTTCGTAAATTAATCACTTTGTAAGCAGCAAAAGAGCTAGACGAAACAGAAAATAGAAGAAAAAAGAGAAGTCGTTTCATAATGTCACCAGATTAAAAAAGGGGAGCAAGCCCCCCTTGTTGATTGAGATTGGTGATAAAAGGGCGCGGATTAGCTGGCGCGGTTGGCACCTTTTTTCACTAGTTTCAGACCAACGAAACCAGCGATTAAGGTAGAGCCAACGCCCCAAGCCCATGAAACAACCGTAGTTGCGGTTTCCGTTACTGATTCCATCGCATTGGTAGCCGCTTCAGGAATCGCCGCAAAAGTGGAGCCAGCCACAGCCATAAGAGCGATAGCAGCCAAAGTTTGAGATTTTTTTGATTTGAACATGGTATGTTCTCCTATTAACAACGTTTAACTTGAGGCGATTGCCTCAACACCTTTTTTAAACGCGAGCAGCTTCATGCCAATGGATAAGCCCACCGCAAAAGCCCCCACGAATGACGAAACAAGAAAAGTGACCTCAGCCATTAGCGCTGTCCTCCTACAAACCAGCCAATACCCAACAGCAGCACCAGAAAGCCGACAAATATCAACATCCAGAGGCTATCTAGCTTTGAAATGAGTTCCGAGAATTGAGCGTCCGTCATGGCTGATTAACCTTACTTGCCTTGTACAGGTGGCAATGCAAAGAGGTGGAAGCCGTTGATTTCAACGTGACGCCCCTCGTCATTACCGAATTTGGTTTCTTTGTATTGAATGTCGAACATCGTACGTTTGCCGACGAGCTGCTTTAGATGCTCGCCAGCCGCGCCGTTTGCCCACATATCAGCGCTGATATTGACAACAACCGATTGAGTCGGATTAGTGGTGATAAGGTTTAATTTGCCCACGGTGATTTGTTCACCGGTGCCGTATTTGGTTTTGGTTTCTTGGATAATGTCCGCATCATCCAAAATTAAGCCTTCCATTTTCATAGTGATTTACCTTTTCTAAAATAAACGACAGTTATTGACACAAGTCCAAGTCCAAGGCGAGGAGCTAACCCCCTATATCAGCCGCTGCGCGGCTAACATAGGAGGCTAGCTCCTCGTCAGAGCAACCCATCAACACCATGGCGTTCAATTGGTCGTTAAATTCCACACGAGCGAGGTATTTTTGATAGGCTTCCTCGTTCATGCGCTCGTATTCTTTTTCACGTTCTAGCGCGTCGAAAATGTCTACAACCCCCGTCATGACACGTTTACGACCGCGCAAGTATTTCTCTTTGTTCTCGATTTCAAACTCAGCAAAGCGCGTGGCTAAAAACACCTGTTTGAACATCAACCCCATGATGCGAGCGTTTGCCATGTCACCGTATTTAGTGGTTGATAGCTCGCCGCTTTCATGCAGTTTCATGAGGGCGCTAGGGGCGTCATAAGCCAGTTTTACCGACTCATCACCACGACGAACGAACACGCCGCCCATGGCATAGGTAAAGGCTTTCCAATCACCGTCGTCAGCAGCGCGGCGTATGGACTCAAGCAAGAAATGCTCGGTTTGGTCGAGGTCGGTGAACAAAGCGTCATCCTCTTTGAACTCTTCGCGCAATCTGCGCATTTGACGCCACACCGAAACCGGAGCGCCGCCGATGAATTGAAATTGACGGATGCCATTAACACGGGCAAAGGTCACAACACGTTCGGCGGTTTCAATGCCGTTTAAATCCGTGCCTTTGTCCTTGTCGAGGTGTTGACCGTCGATACTCTTTGAAAGGTATTTCGCAACGTAGCCCACAGCCGAGCCGCGTTCAAAATCGATGGTTTCGCAGGTAAAGCGATGTTTTTTCGCTCCTTTTTCGTCGGGCGAGTCTTTTAGCGCATGATGCGCTAGGGCGTTAACGACTACGTTACGGTGTGACGTTTCGCAGAACAAAAGGAAATGATTGTGAGGTGTTCCGTCTTGATGCGGTTCAACAATGCGCATCCCGTAAACCTTAACACCCGCTTTATCAATGTCTTTGCGAAAGGCTTTCCATACGCCCATTAGATAGTTGTGTGTGTTCTTGGCGGTTGGCCTACCTGCATCAATCCATTGTTTATTGACCTTGCCTTTAGAAATGGCATGAAAGCGGCTAGGGGCGGTCACTGTAAGAAATAGGGCACAGTGACCTTGCTCTCTGGCGATTTCTTCAAAGCCACGCAGACGGACGAACATTTCACCGCGGCGTAGCTCAGGGTTTGCAATGGAATGATCATGCAAATCAGACAAATCAAAGAATTGGTCGGGATTTTCTTTGTTGAACACCACCATGTTTTCTAATAAATCACGATTGCGTTTCTTGGCTTGGCGTTGACGTTTGACCGAGAAATCAGAGCAATATGGCTGTTTAGAGCGTTGAACTAGCGCTAAATCACGGGCGACTTGTTCCACTTGAAAGGCACATTTGCGGCGTAATTGACGACGAAGCCAAACCTCATCACAGCCACGCGCAACCAGTGAATGCAGTTCGCCAGCTTTGCGTTTTGCTTTGACGACAGTCTCAGGAAAGGAAATACCGAGATTGCTTAATAGCTTCTCGATACGAGCAAAGCGCACCTCAACATCGGTATCGTGCAGGCGAGCCAAATCACACAGAAAATCATGGGATTTTTCGGATGCCATGCGACAAATGTCCGCGTCAGGCATCGCATAGCTGTAACCGTGCTCAGTGAGTCGAGCGTTAGCGGCTTCGATTTCACGAGCCGCAACCACAGCATTTTTCGCTTTCAAACAGTCGGTGAAAGCGCGTTTCATGGAAAAACCAAAATCAAAGTGACGACGAAAGTCACGCGCCACAAAACCACATAACGGCAGACTAAGCGGTGCGTCATGTAAGTTACGAACGTCAATCTTAAGTGATGGATTGCGCCCGTGATACGACATGTGTGAACGGTCGCCTTGAGTATGGTCAACAAAGGAAAACGGGCGTTTGATTGGCTGTTTTGGTTCGTTCCATGCGTAAGCGTACATAATCAGCAAGCCTCACTGGTTGCGGCTACGTCAGCGTATTGCAGGCAAATATCATAGAACTCGCAAAACTCGCGATACTCAGCATAACTTTGGAATGTCACAACAAAGCGAGCCACATTAAGCACGCCAGCAACGGTATAAGTTGAGCTGGAAGCGTCACAACGGTGAGCAATGGTAAGCGGGTTAAATGGGAGTTCCGTTCTAGCATTGGCAGTTTCTAAAGCGACTGCAGCAAAGCCGTCAGAGAAAAGTTTGAACTTGAAATCAGGAAGACTTTCGAAAGCCAGAATCTTTGTATCACCAAGAACGCTGATAGACATAACAACCACCTTGAACAGTTGACCGATAAAGGGAGCCGCCCCAAGCGAGAGCTTCAAGGGCAAACGCCCAGAGCGACAGTATGCAAATTTGGGTACAGTAAAAACCCATTTTTGCATACTGTAAATACCCAAAAATGCATGCTAATGAGCTATGATCAAGCCAAGTTATCTTTTAAGGACTGTCGAAAATGTATATTAATGAGCTGCTAGATGCGTATAAAGACGCTAAAAGATATGTCCAAGACAAACAAATTGCGCATGACTTGGGCATTAGCACCCAAAAGTTATCGAATATTAGACAAGGAACTCGCTATCTAACTGAAAATGAAGCGCTTTTCCTTGCTAATGAAATTGGCGCTGATAAAGAAACTGTATTGATTTACTTAGCCGCTGACAAAGCAAAGAGTTTCGAGGCTCAACAGGCTTGGAAGAACATTGCAAAAAAGTTTAGCGGGCACGGAATTCAAGGATTTTCAATGGCTTGCGGTGCATTAATCATCGGAACCGTTGCCCATATAGAACCACTATCTCAGTGCGTATTATATGTGTTATGTTAAATTAGTTTAAATTCTTGATAAGTTGTCGTTTATCGATGCTCTCCCTCACGATGTTGTCACTATTAAACATAATCGTATTTACCATAAAATACCTAATAATCATATTTATCATCTTCGATTAAAAATACGATTATTAGGTTCTTATGTCCGACACCGTCTGTGATATTAATTGTTTACGCCGATTTGGTGTTCGGAGCCTGAATGAACTTTGCTTCTGCGGACACTCTTATCTGTTGGTTTACGGATAATTTGGCTTTAAGTCGGTATATCTTGTGGCGCTGTTCAACCAATTTCGCTTCAACATCAACTTGTTCACCGACAGCTACGGTTTGGTGATATCTCAAGTTGAGCTCAGCTGTCATCGCTCGAGTTATTCCGTGAATTTGTAACCAGTTTACCATTGCGGCATCGACTAACATGGCCGCCACGCCACCATGTAAAATCCCCTGATATCCTTGATGTTCTGTCTGGACTTTGTAAAGACACTGAACTGTATTGGTCTCAGAGCTTTGAAATTTCAAGCCAAGTGATATTGGATTGGCTTGTGTATCACCACATGCAATACACGATTTGTGTGATGCATTAAATCCATTATCCATGATGACGCCCACAGCAATGCTTTTCGGTATTACAGGATGCTACGGTACTCTTCTGTTGGTAGATTGCTGAGATCTTCCTCAAACGTGCAAACATTGGACGCTTAGTATCACTTATTGGATGTGACGTGGTTTGCTGATGACAGCACGCCTTGGATTGTTTCTCTTTTTGGTCTGCTTTGAGTTGTTTAGTATCGGTAAGAGCCACGCTATTCTTATAGCCTGACCAAAATTCTGTAATCGTCCGTATCGTTCTGGCAATGCGAAATGTATTGAAATGAGCGTTGGTAAGTTTTTCCCAGTAATGCCTGCCGATATCTTTTACGTAGATGCTTTCCACATTCTCGGTTTGTAGCCAAGCAAGGGTTTGCTCTTTGCTTGCACAGCTTTGGTCTGTATTGGTTTTTATACTGATTTGTTGCTGGGTTTTGCTGTCCAACACTAGATAATGTGTTGCTTTGGCGAAATGATTAGAAATTCGTTCTTCGTCTTTCATTGGTATTGCAATTTTCATTGGTCGCTCCTTGTTATTAGCATACGCTATTTATAATTGATATTTATGGCATATGCAAATAATAACCACAAGGCAAAAAAAGAGCAGGTCATTACCTACTCTCCTATCCCATTCTAACCATTACTTGGAACGAGCAATAAGTGACAATGTCACATTTTTAAAGCTTTGCTATTAACAAGACAATCTACCATCTTCTTACGGGCTGATTTCACCAAGTTTGCCAGAGTTTGTCTTGAAACACCCATAACGGCGGCTGCTTCCTGTTGTTGTAATCCTTCAAGATCAACTAATCGCAATGCTTCAAATTCATCAAGTGCTAATTCAACCTGATCAAGTTCAGACATAGGAATACCATTAGGTTTAAAACACGAATTAGGTGGTGAGCCACAAATATTACGTGGCAACTTAGGTCTAGCCATAACGTCTCAATCAGTAAAAATGGAAAAGGAAGCTCAAGAGAGCTTCCTTTTGAAAAGATGCGTATTTAAGCCCCAGCCAGTTTCACTTTGTGGCCTTTTTTCTCTAAATGCGCTTTGATTTTATCACGAACATCGCCTTGAATTTCGATGCTACCATCTTTAATTGAACCACCACAGCCACAAACTTTTTTAAGCTCAGAAGCGAGAAGCTTTAATGGCGCATCATCCAAATCCAAACCTTTAACGATACTCACGCCTTTGCCCTTACGGCCTTTGGTTTCACGGTGGATACGAACAATACCGTCGCTTTTAGGTCTCTCTATTTTTTCTACTTCAGGCTTAATACGGCCAGTTTCTGTTGAATATACTAGGGTCATGCTATCTAACTACTTTTTTTGCTGTGCTTGTTTCGCTTCAGCTCGTTGCTTTGCGACTAAATAAGCTTCAATGTGTTTTTGAATTGCGAGTTTGGAGCCTTTGATTAGGCGACCATTAAAAAAACAATACCAAGCATTCGGTGCCCCTGTATCGTTCTTTAATGTATAACCGTTAAAATTTTCATGTAATGCTCCCGTCGATTCCTCACGTTTTGCATTCAGAGATTCAAACTCACGTGGATCAATAAGCGAAGCGGTCTCACACCACCAATCGATACTTTTTTTAATCGCTGCGAGATTTCCGGTTAACACGTGATTTTTGATTTTCACCTGCCACACTTCAGTCGAATTAGGCGCAGACTGTAGATGAAATCCTCTGTAAACTGAGACAGCCATAAGCGTTCTTTCTCTTTTTATACCATTACATTAAATAATAATTGTATATCTTGTCTTGGCAAGTATATTTGTATGTAAATTGCGATAGTTATAGTGCATTGATATGAAAAAAATGACTTCGACGCTGATAAATTCGCCAAATCACCCCGAATTCGTCTCAATTTTTCAAAAAGAGATTACAGTTCATCAGTTTAAACAAGCGACCCAAAATCAATACGCGCACAGTTCTTGCCTTGCAATGGTAAAGGACTGGAATCTGTTCATACAATTTTGTCTTACTCGTAAAGTGAACCCATTACCGGCATCAACCACTGCTGTAAGATTGTTTCTTGAACATGAAGCTCGACAACGTAAATTCGCCACCATTCGTCGTTACTCGATCACAGTGAGTGTTATTCATCAGCTATGTGCTCTTACCGACCCGACCAATCATAATCATGTGCGTAAGGTGTTGATGCAACTTCGTTTAGATAAACATGGCGACAACAAACAAGCCGATACGTTTACCGCAGCACACCTGGAGCAAATGGATAAGGCGTTGGGGAAAAGTAAGCAGCCTAAAGAGATTCGCGATCTCGCTATCTATCATGTGATGTTCGAATGTGCATTAAAACGAGGCGAGCTAAAGAAATTATCGTTAGATCACGTTCACTGGCATAACAAAGCCGCCATCATCACCTTAAACGAAACAAACTACGCCTTGTCAGATATGGGAAGCAAAGCGTTAACTCGTTGGTTAAGTCTATTGAACGCCATTGATGGAACTGTGTTTCGTGCCATCAACCGGCATGGCGCAATCAGTGATAAACCGTTAGATGACTCATCCATTTATCGGATACTTCGCGCGGCAGGAGGACGTATAGGGCTAGCACAACTGAAGTTTTCCGGCCAATCGACTCGGATAGGTGCCGTAAAGGAGCTGGCTAAACAGGGATTAAAACCGAAAGAAATTCAGAGTTTTGGACGATGGCTTAGCCCTGCTATGCCTTATCAATACTTAGGAGATAAGAACACAGCAGAGCGCGAAAAAATTCGCTTTTTAACGATTAAGCCTTGGGAATAAGTGAGCTTTTAATACAATCCGCGAGGAATTCGCTAAAGCTATGTCCATTATGTTCCAACATTTTTGGGAACATGGAAATCGGGGTCATTCCAGGGAAGGTATTGATTTCGTTTAGATAAACATCGCCTTCTGGCGTTAAGAAGAAGTCAATACGTGATAAATGACGAAGATTCATATGTACAAATGCTTTTTCTGCTGCTTCGCGGATAACGGCTAATTGCTGATCAGTTAGGTTTTCAGCTTCAACAACAGTATGAGAATGACTCGTTGCACTGTATTTTTCTTCATAAGTATAGAAAGCATCTTCCGGCGCAATTACTTCACCCGGTTTAGTAATATAGAGCTTCCCATTAAACTGATACGCTGCAACTTCTAGTTCGCGTGGTTTAACCGCTTTTTCTACCAATACTTGTTCAGAGAAAGTGAACGCATTCGCTACTGTTTCAGCCACTTGCTCTTCAGCCGTCACTTTATAGCACCCAACCGATGAGCCTTGTCGTGCGGCTTTAACGAACAAACTACCCCACTGCTGTAGTGCAGCTTTGGTCTTCTCAATCGCTTCTGCATTGTTTTCAGAGAGGAAAACGTACGGCGTATTTGGGATACCTAATGCATCGTACCAAAGCTTGGATGTGATTTTATTAAAACTGTTTGAGCTTGCCTCAGGACCGCAGCCTAAATATGGAATGCCTGCAAGGTTGAGCATGGATTGAATATCACCGGTTTCCCCTGGATAACCATGAATGCAAGGTACTACAAAATCAATATGGTAGGTTTCGCCATCGCTATTGAGTGTTGCTGTATTGGTATCAAGATAAACCAATGAACCGGATTCTAAAAACCACCCCTCTGTTTTCATTTCAACGGGAATGACGTTGAACTCAGGAGTCAAAGCGAGTTGCTTTTGAATAAAATTCGCTGAAATAAGAGAAACTTCGTGTTCAGACGACCCGCCACCACACAAAAGTAAAATAGTTGTCTTTGTCATTAATGTATTCCGTGACTGACCTTAATCAGGTTTGTTGACTATGATAGTCAATTCGCCGACAACTTACAGTGCTATCCAATCTTTCTTACCAAATAATGGCTTGACCGGTTATTTAACAAACGAAAAGAGGCGAAAATCGCCTCTTTTCGAACTACTGCATCAGTTAAGTTTGTTCATTGTCGGGAATTCAGAGTTTTTAATCGCGTCAATGCTCTTAACGAAAGGTTTTAATTTTTTCAGCTCTGCTGGTAACGTTGCAATCGCTTTAGAGGCTTCAGTGCGGCTTGCAAAATCACCAAACAATACGGTGTACCATTTTGTGCCATTCACGACTTTGTAGTTTTCCCAAATAGGTTGGCCATTTTTAGGTAACACGTTAGAGAAGTGATCCACTTTGGTTTGCGAACCCACCGCAACCACCTGAATGGTATAACCAAAACGCGTATGAGCAGCATTTTGTTTAGCGGTAGGTGGCACAATTTTTACCGTTTTAGTTGCCGCTGGTTGTTGAGATGTTGTCGGCATGCGTGGAGAGACGTTCTGTTCTGAAATGCCCTGCATAGAACCATCTTGAGTCACAATAGGTTGCGAAACTTGAGCGACCTTATAATCTTCTTGGTGGCTTTCAGAAGTGACATCCGTAACGTAATTTTCTGAGGCACATGCAGCTAATAATGCTGACAAGCCTACAATAGCAATCTTTTTCATGGAATCTTTAACGCTCTTTGTAGATAGTCATTAAATCATGCCGATAGCGGCGCTGAGAATCAAGTTCATGTTTCTAATATATAACTATATCCTTGAAATTTTGACACAAACTATGCCAAATAGGTCGCAGTTGTGATCGCTCTGGCATTAATAAGACCCTCGAAGGGCCAAAGAATTCATTATACTCATAAAACTTACACTAAAAGTTTGTCTTAGCGAGGCCTGGTTGCATGAATCTACTTTCCCAGTTGCTCAACCCCAAATCGGTCGCCGTTATTGGCGCATCGAGTCAACCATTACGAGCTGGGAATGTGGTGATGAAGAATCTGCTATTGGGCGGATTTAATGGCACAATTATGCCTGTCACCCCTAAGCACCCATCGGTATGTGGAGTGTTGGCTTATCCCAATATTGAATCGCTGCCTTTAAAACCGGATATCGCTATTCTTTGCACTCACGCTTCTCGCAATATCGAGCTTATAAGGCAATTAGCCAACCAAGGCGTCCAATATGCCATCATAGTGTCGGCGGATATGTACGAAATGGCCGATTCAGTCCATACCATTTTGGATATCTGCCTTGATATCGCTAAACAATCCCAGATGCGTATTCTCGGCCCCAATAGTCTGGGTATTATTTTGCCTTGGCTCAATTTCAATGCGTCGTTTTCACCTGCTACCGCGTTACGTGGTAACATCGCATTCCTTTCTCAATCTGCCGCGGTTTGCACCACTATTCTTGATTGGGCCAATGAGAAAAAAATTGGATTTTCTGCTTTTATTTCATTAGGTAACGCCAGTGACATTGGTTTTGCCGACCTTTTGGATTACCTCAGTACCGATCGCCATACCGATGCTATTTTGCTATATGTCGATAGCATTCATGATGCAAGACGCTTTATGTCTGCGGCGCGCGCTGCCTCTCGCAATCGTCGAATTCTGGTGGTAAAAAGTGGTCGAACCCAACAAGGAAACAATGCCGCAATACAACATACCGGCGGTGCTCAATCGCTTGATATTATTTATGATTCGGCAATTCGGCGTACTGGTATGCTACGAGTAAACAATATGCATGAATTGTTTGCTGCCGTTGAGACATTAACGCATTCCATCCCATTAAGGGGGGAAAGACTTGCGATTGTTACCAATGGCGGTGGCCCTGCTGTGATGGCAGTAGACACCTTGTTTGAACGCGGTGGTAAGTTGGCCAATATCGAACCTGAACTGATGGATGAATTAGACAAAGCGCTACCAGCAAGTTGGTCGCGTTCAAATCCCATTGATATTGTTGGCGATGCCGACTCTCAACGTTACATTGTCACATTAAAAACACTGTTTGATAGTAAGAATATTGATGCCATTTTGGTGATGATGAGTCCTTCTGCGGTAGCCAGTGCCGATGAAACCGCGCAAGCATTGATGGATTTAATTAAGCAAGATCCTAGAGCAAAGCGGTTTAATATCTTGACCAACTGGTCTGGTGAAATGACAGTCAACCAAGCTCGGATCAAACTAAGTCAGGCAGGCATCCCAACTTACCGAACCCCAGAAAGTGCTGTCGGTGCATTCATGCATTTGGTGGAATACCGACGTAATCAAAAGCAATTAATGGAAACACCAAGTACTTCTGAGGCTGTTGATTTGGTGAGTATGACCGCCGCAAAGCAATGGATAGCAGAGTCGTTAGCCAACAGCGATGATGCCGTTCATTTTGATACTCATGAGCTAACGACGTTTTTTCACTATTTTCAATTTCGCTTGTTACCAACTTACATCGCTGCTGATGCCGCCGAGTCGGTTGTGATCGCCGAAAAAATTGGTTATCCCGTGGCGGTAAAGTTACACTCTCCTGACATCATGCACAAATCTGATGTGCAAGGCGTTATGCTTAACTTACGTAATCACAACGAAGTCGCCAATGCCGCTCAAGCCATTTTGGATCGCACTGAGCTTCACTACCCTGCGGCGAACATCCAAGGTTTACAAGTTCAAGCCATGGCAAAAATCACCGGTGCCGAGGAACTACGCGTAAAAGTGAAGCTCGATGATACATTTGGGCCGGTCATTTTACTCGGGCAAGGTGGGTCTGAATGGGATGAAAGTTTAGATGCTGTGGCTGCAATTCCACCATTAAATATGACGTTAGCCCGCTATGTGATTAATAGAGCGTTTCAATCGGGAAAATTACGCCCACAAAAACAAGCGAATAGCATCGATACCCAAGCGTTATCTGAATTTCTCGTTCGTTTGTCACAAATGATCATTGAATGTCCTCAAATTGAAGAACTGGATATCCATCCACTATTGGTTCATCAACAAGACATGACACTTTTGGATGTCGACCTCACTCTGCGAGCTTTCCATGGAGATGCGCAAAATCGACTTGCTATTCGCCCTTACCCAAGTGAGCTAATAGAACGTTGGCAGGATAAACGAGGGGTTGATATTCTCGTACGCCCTATTCTTCCCGAGGATGAACCTCAGCATGCCGCATTTATCCAACGGGTCACCAAGGAGGACCTGTATAAGCGGTTTTTCTCCGAAGTGGGCGAATTCAACCATGAGGCACTTGCCAACATGACTCAAATTGATTATGACCGAGAGATGGCGTTTGTTGCTTTGCAAGGTTCACATATTATTGGTGTTTCTAGGGCTTTGATTAATCCAGAAAACACGGACGCGGAGTTTGCTATTTTGGTACGTTCGGATTTAAAAGGCATTGGCTTGGGCAAAAAGCTGATGGGAAAAATCATTGATTATTGCCGCGAAAAACAAACGTTACGCATGTCGGGAATCACCATGCCGACTAACCAAGGCATGCTCGCTCTTGCGCGTGGTTTTGGCTTTAAAGTGGAAATCTATTTTGACGATGGAGTGGCAGAAATGCATCTGCCACTTATAGAGCGACACGAACTATAGAGTTATACCCAAATGACCTCAAGATACATGCTCGCTGAAACCGCATCTTGAGGTTACTTGGGTATATACGCTTAACGTAGCTGCCAATGTTTTTTCAAGTATTGAATACACCAAGACTTGGCTTCCCCAATTTTATTGCGTCGCCACGCCATAATAATGTCTAACTCACGAGGCTCTGAGCCATCGATAATTTTAAGTTTGCCAGCATCAATTAAGGGCTGTGCCACGACGCTTGGAAGCGTCCCGATACCTAAACCATCAACAAGTGCCTGACATTTAACATTTAAATTGGTTACGGTTAAACGGGGTTGCTTCTCTAGAATATTCACACTCATTGCTGGTTGGTCTCGTGCAGTATCGGCAATGGCGATAACCCGATATTTCTGACGAGCCTGTTCGTCGAATTCGCCAGCTCGTTTATGTACATAATGATCGGTTGCGGCAACCCATACTGTGGTCAACGTACCCAGTTTTTCAGCTTTAACATCTTGCGGTAATGTATCGATACGTGGGCATACCAACAAATCGGCTCTATCATTGGCTAATGATTCCCAACAACCGGCCAAAATTTCTTCCTGCAAGCGAACTCGTGTTTTACTCACGTTGCCTAATGCATCGACCAATGGGAAAAAGCTGCTAATTGGAATCAGACCATCAACAGCCAATGTGATATCAAGTTCCCAACCGTTTGCTAAGACAGTCGCATCATGAACCAACTTCTCTGTTGCCGACAAGATAGCACGGCCTCGCTCTAAAATCAGTTTGCCAGCATCGGTGAAGTTTGCCTTATGACCTGAACGGTCAAAGATCATAATGTCCAAATCTTGTTCTAATTTTTGAATTTGATAACTCAATGAGCTTGGTGCACGATTGAGTTCATTTGCAGCTGCAGCAAAACTCCCTCGCCGATCGATGGCATCGAGAATATGTAATGCTTCTAACGTTATTGGACTTTGCACTGTATGCTTCCCTTATTGTGTTCTCACCACAGAATACACTGGTGACTTGCGTATCTGTCAACGGCTCTCTGCACAATTGACAATATTCTTCGTTAGAAAAGATGGACTTACACATTTTTCTACGAGTTGAACAAGTTCGCACTCCGTGATTTATGTCACATTTATTAACTTACAAATATTTACAGACTAACCAGTTGTGCCGTTTAAATCAATCACTAACTTGATGATAAATATAGACTAAACAATATGAATTTAAAAGAATATCGATAAACCTCAAATTTAATATGTAAATGCAAATGATAGTAATTATTATTTAGATTCACTACACTCTGTGCCGTTCTCGTAAAGACATAAAATAATGATAAGAAGGTAAAGTAGATGTTTAATAAATCTATCATTTCTACGGCAATTTTACTTGCTCTGTCGCATAACGCCTATGCGGAAGACACTCAAGAGCAGAACCAATTTGAAAAAGTTGTCGTTACGGCAACACGGAGTAACCAAACGCTTGGTAATACCGCTGCTTCAGTCACAATCGTTAGTGCTGACGAAATCGAACGTAATCTCAACAAAGACCTGAAAGACATTTTTGATGATGTTCCTGGCGTTTCCGTTAATAGCGCTGATCGTCAAGGAATTCAAAACATCAATATCCGAGGTATTGAAGGCAATCGCGTTAAAATCTTGGTCGATGGTATGACTCAAGGTCAATCGTATGATGGCGGAACAACTGGGTTTATCAACTCAAGTGCTATCTACATCGACCCAGACATGATTAAAAATGTGCAAATTGTGAAAGGCGCGGCATCCAGTCTTTATGGTAGTGATGCGGTTGGTGGCGTGGTTGCTTTTGAAACCAAAGACCCTGTTGATTTTATTAAAGAAGGCAACAACACTGGCGGCCAAGTAAAGCTCTCCTACTCTTCTAAAGATAAATCTTTTGCGGAGAACGTCATTGTTGCACATCGTTCTGGCGATCTTGACTCGTTAGTTTCGGTGACTCGTCGTGATGGCAAAGAAGTGCAAAACTTCCGTCACTCTGATGATGAAGCAAGCTACTCGGCCGATTCACAAGACACAGCCAAAAATGACATCATGCTCAAACTGCAATATCAGTTAAATGATGATCATCGCATTGAATTCATTGGTGAAGATATTCATAATCAAACGGATTCTGACATCTACAATGCAAACTACACCGGCTATACCGGTGACGACACGACGGACAAAGTGCGCCTTGGCCTTAAACACATTTGGTACAGCCATTTAGGCATGGCCGATTCCATCGTTTCGCAAGTGAACTGGCAAGATAAAAAAGAAAGTAACCTCACCCACCGTACTTATAGTTCCTCTTCAAGTTATGAGAAGAAAGATTATGTATACGAATCGAAAAAATGGGAAGGTGAAACTCAGCTAAACAAAAAAGTGACGCTATTGGGTAACGAACATCAATTTACCTATGGTGCCAACTATAGCTATGCCGATATCACCAATTCCTTTGTGACAGATACCACGACCAGCAGCGGCACCACAACATCGGCTGAAACCGTGTATACCCCTGATGTAAAAGAACAGAAGTTTGGGGTGTTCGTACAAGACCAGATAAGTTTCCTCAATGGCGACCTATTGGTGACACCGGGGCTACGTTACGATTGGTTTAATACCGATCCTAGTGATGTTGATGGTGAAAGTTATGATAGTTATAGTGACTCAGCACTGACCGCACGCCTCGGATCTGTTTACCACTTAAACCAACAAAACTCGCTATTTGCACAAGTGAGTCAAGGCTTCCGTGCACCGTCATTTGATGAACTGTATTATATTTACAGCCATCCTGAATACGGTTACGAAAGCATTCCTAATGCTGACCTAAAAGCTGAAAAAAGTATTTCGTATGAGCTTGGATACCGTAACAGTAACCGCTTTAGTGCATCGGAAATTTCAGTATTCTACAGCGATTACGACGACTTTATAGACCAAACCAACCAAGCTGGTGATAACGGTTTAACTCAGTACTACTACACCAACATCGACAAAGCAAAAATCAAAGGGATTGAACTGGCTAACACCTTGCGTTGGGATGAATTGGTCGGGGCTCCTGAAGGTTTAAACACAAAAACCGTTGCAGCTTATACGGAAGGTGAAGATGGTGATGGTGAACCGTTAGACAGCGTAAACCCATGGAATGCCATCGTATCGCTTAACTACGACTCCCCTAACCAAACATGGGGTAGCAGTGTGAAAGTGAACTACACCGCAGCCAAACACTCGGGCGATATTAGCTCAAGCAGCCAAACAGAAATGCGAAGCGCAACTGTGGTTAATATTACTGCATATTATAAGCCAATCAAAGACTTAACTCTTTCTGCTGGGGTGTTTAACTTGACGGATAAAGAGTACTACTCTTGGAATAATGTGCGTGGTCGTAACCAGCTATACTCATCGGATACAGAAGCAAAACGCAACTTTGCTGTTTCAGCTAAATATCAGTTCTGATTCTACAATCTAATAAAAGCCCGCTATAACAGCGGGCTTTTTCATTACTGCGATTTCATCTCTTTGCATACCATAAGAATACCAACGATGATGAAAGCGAAAACCAAACCAAGCTCCATATACACCTCGTGATAATCTGTTCGTATCTCAAGCATAGTCGGCATGGTAGACATTTATGTGAGCGGCTCCACTCAATACCAAAAAACCTCAGATATGATCGGGTTTTATCCATACTTGACTAAAATCGAACCAACCTAGTGCATTGCATTTGGCATTTTGTAGCGCGCCACATTGGTCTTTAGAAACCCCTAACCAGCAGTGGAACAAGGGAACCAGCTGTCTTTTTTCGATCAATGATTTGCCAATTTCCCGGCCAGGGAAAGGTTGATCTGACTCTTCACGCCATTCATCAATCAGCTCGTGCCAATAACTGAAATCGTCGTGTTGACTCATGATCTCGATATCAGAATCGTTCAGTAACCAGCCCGCTAATGCATCGTCTCGGTGATTGGCGATGCCCATCGCCTTAATCCAAATGTTGATCGAGTCAGGCTCGACCACACTTTGTTCGTAACGAACAAATTCAACTTTTAGACCGTCGTCATGAAGCAGTTTTTCTATCGCATTGGCCAATAATGGAAACATAGGATGGCGAGCATGGTAAGCGATGCGAATAGTCTGGCCACGCAGTGGCACTGCAATAGAATTGGTAAGTGGTCGATGGTACCAACCAGGTTTTAATCCATGGGCTGGCAACAGCCCCATTTCCACAATTGATTCCTCAGGCAACATGCGCATTAAATTCAGCGTTGAGAGCTTATTACACAGATAATCGGCCCATTCATCTTGTGCGGCAACGCCTTGTTTGCGGTTAAGAAGCAGATAAGTACAACCAGGATCGAGCTCTACATCTTCGGTAAATGAGGTTTTACGTCCAGATTTTATGGGATTAGTTAATGAAGGAAAGACCAACGAAGAATGCACTTCGTCAATGACCCACACCTCAACGCGGTCTAATAGTGGCCGAAAACCAAAGTAGCCATCATAGGCTTGAAGCACGAGCCGCTTATCGTCATTAAGTACCACTCGGTATGGCCCGGTCCCCACAGGAAGCAAATCAAAGTCGTCGTTACGTGAACTCTCAGGTAAGGTAATTTTGGCGCTGGTCTCTGCGAGCCAAAGCGGTAGATGTTGATCGGCCTTTTGCAAATAAATATCGACTACCCAATCCCCTGGCGAAGAGACAGATTCTAAGTGAGAAAACAGTTTTAGCGTTCGTAAACGCCACAGGCTATCTACCACGATATCTGTTGTGAGCAATTCACCATTATGAAAACGAACACCAGGGCGTAAGTAAAAACGCCAATGGTGCGAGCTCAGCGCCTCCCAACTGTGGGCTAAGTCTGGCCGAATGTCTTCATTTTCATCAAATCGAGTCAGCCCACTAAAGACTTGTCGAGCAATATGTTGCTCTGAACGTCGCATGGACTTGGCGGGGTTAAGCATGGAAAGTGGACGATAATAAGGTAGCCGCACCACGGGCATACCTTCTGAATGTTGAACCCCCAAATAGCTTTGAATCACCTGGGTGAGTTTAGCGGCGTCATTTTCCAACACCCCTAATGCTTGACCGATTTTCCCTTCATCGAGGTAACGTCGTGCCAAGTTTTCACTTACGTCTGAACGGCTACGCTTAAAATTAAGCCGTGATAACTTGCCCCGTCCAGCCGCGGGATGCCATTCAATCCACCCCTCTTCTTCCATTTTATTTAATACAATACGGGCATTGCGCCGAGTACAGCAGAGAATGTCAGTCACATCTTCCAGTTGTGTCTCGGTATCTTGGCCAGCGTAGTATTCAAACAGAGTTTCAAACTGGACACGAAGGCGTGGACTGCTCATATAGGGGAAATTCTCTTATATCAGTATAATAAAATTCAGTTTCCTCATTTTAGACTGAGAAAGCAAGCACGCCTTTGTTGTGGATCACATCATTTGTGATAACTTAAGCTATTTCGCAGCCAAGCTCTTGAGAAATCGTCTGAATTTGTTCTTCACTGTCTAGTTTTAATGACCATTTCACTCCCCCAACGTTGGCCATCATCACGTTTGCACCAGCACCAAATAGGGAAACCGCGCTTTGCTCCGCTTGTAAAACACACTGCGGTAAGGAAGAAAGTTTCACCACGATCTCGTGAGGAGTCACGATAATTTTTCCTTGGCTAAATTCAATTAACATCTTGCTCTACTCTGGCTTACGAACTTTACGAACCGCGATGGTTAGACGGCTAGTACATACCAAGCGATCGCGCTCGTCGGTTATGTTAATTTGCCACACTTGAGTCGAAACTCCACGGTGAATTGGCGTAGCTGTACCAATCACCATACCATCACGCATAGAGCGAACATGGTTTGCATTGATGTCTAACCCCACACAAAATTCATCATCACCAACACAGAAATTGGCCGCCACAGAGCCTAACGTTTCGGCAAGTACCACCGATGCACCACCATGCAACATACCTAAAGGCTGATGAGTAAAAGAACAAACCGGCATGGTGGCAGTAATGCTCTCATCTGCAATCTCGGTGTACACAATATTGAGATGGTCGATTAGCGTATTTTTTGATGTGGCGTTTAGAATCTCAAGACTTATTGGCTTTTTCCAAATATTCATGGTCAAGCTCCTGATAATGAATAGTTAAATACTAGTTTAGCGGTGTAAAAGTCAGAAAAAAAGGTTTGTTTTTGTTTTGGGTGTGCACCACACTTATGACTGAACAAAGCCCGTACTGATTCATTTTGATGACGTAATAGCAATGATTTAAGTCACACAAGATCATGATTTTTGCCAATTTCGGTGAATATCCCTTTTCTTCTTGTGTATAAAATGGATAATACCCCGCTCACGAAATTTACAATGGTGGAAACAAATGTCTACTGAAGCAACTTTACTTGCACGCTGCAACTCAAAATGTGAGCTATGCTCCGCTGACGCACCTCTAGCGCCTTTTGTTGTTGCTCCTCACACGCAAATTACTGTCGATCACGCTGTGATGCTATGCGATACCTGTAAAGGTCAAATCGAAAATCCAGAAACAGTAGATGTAAACCACTGGCGTTGTCTTAATGACAGCATGTGGAGCCAAGAGGCTCCGGTCCAAGTTATGGCTTGGCGTCAATTAAAAGGTTTAGCCGCTGAACAAGGTTGGGCGCAAGATCTTCTCGATATGATGTACATGGAAGAAGACGTTGCTAACTGGGCTGCAATTGGTATGGACGACGATGCTGAGAAACCTCGTGATGTAAACGGCGTTGAACTGAAAAAAGGTGATGACGTCACTATCATCAAAGACCTACCAGTAAAAGGCTCAAGCCAAGTAATCAAGCAAGGTACAGTGATTCGTGGTATTAGCTTATCAGACGATCCAAAACTGATCTCTGGTAAAGCAAACGGACAATCCATGTATGTGATTGCGGAATATTGCCGTAAAAAGTAATTCAACGTTAACTACTTTTTATACAGGCACGTATGTGCCTGTATTTTTATCTAAGCAACCCCAAACACAGTTCGTCCGCATAACCTAATTTGCCCTCTCCCCAAAAAACCAGCTGTCTAGCATAATCAATCACAATAAATTTTGTTATTGCTCACATATTTAGTGCAAATTATTTGTCCCTAATTGAAATCCTTGTCCTAAACTCATTTTTGTAACCTTGTTATGCAAAGGTATGTTGCTCTACTGCCTGACTATTAAGGTTATATACCAAAACCATACTAACTCGTTGGAACCAGTACTACTTATGGCTGGTGGCACATTGAGCAACATGAGCAGCTCAATGATAACAATCATGAGGAAACTATGAGCAAGCTTGGCTTTAAACGGACATTAATTCTATCTTCCGCTTTGATCACCGGACTTTCTGTAGGAACGTCAAACTATTTTAACTATCGCAGCGCTAGTGAGATTTTAACAACAACGATTTATCAAAATACCACTAACTATGTTCATCAAATCGCGGGGAAATTAACGTCATTCATTACTCAAAAATCCAGAGCAATCGACAATTTGGCTCAAGATTATCAAAAGAATAATTACACCAGTAATCATGCACAAAATATGAGGATCGCTGCCTCAGCTTCCGATATTTTTAACATCACTATTGGTTTTGATAATGGTGATGCTTACTGTTCTTACCCATTACCGGGATGGACAGACTTCAAAAACCCGCCAACTTACAACGCATCACAACGGCCTTGGTTCAAAGATGCGATGTCAGCATCGGGGCTGATATATACCGATCCTTACGCCGATGCCACGACGCAAGAGCTCATGGTGAGTATCGGTAAACGTGCAGGGACACGCTCTGTTGTATTAGCTGATATTCCGCTAACCGTATTGAAAGATGTAGTGAATTCCGTTGAAATGAAAGGAGCGGTAACGCTCATCATGCAAGATGATTCTTCAATTCTCGCCAGCACATCAACAGCAGTAAAAGTCGGACAAAAGTTAATGGACTTTGGTTCACTATCGCATTTAGTTGATAAAATTAAGCGTGGTGACCGCAGTATCGACTACAAACTTGGCGATGTCGATAAAGTCATGTTTTCTGAAAAAATCCAGTACGGTGATAAAAATTGGTATTTGTTGGTTGGGCTCGATAAGAGCGTGGTGTTTGCGTCTTTGGACAGCATGGCCAAACAGACCATCATTTTAACCATTATTTGTGTTGTTATCGCAGTACTGTTGACCATGCTGCTATTGAACATTCTATATCGACCAATTCTTGCCCTTAAAGAGACAATCCATACTCTCTCTAGCGGTGAGGGTGATTTAACACGCCGCCTAGATGTTACTTCAAATGATGACCTTGGCATTATCGCTGAGGACGTCAATACGTTTATTAGTCACTTACAAAAAATGATGTTGCAGATTGAAGATTTCTCTGGTCAATTAGTCAATAACATTTCCTCTTTAGAGCGCACATCAACCCAAAATTCAACCATTCTCAATCAGCATGTACGCGAAACGGAACAAATTTCTACCGCTATTGAGGAGATGAGTGCAACGGCTAATATGATGGCGCAAAATGCACAGGAATCGGTCGAATACACGAAAGAAGTATCGCAGATGGGGAGTTCATCACTGCGTACGCTAAACAACGCCAAATCTTATGTTGATCGACTCGTCTCTGATGTTGAAAACACGGCAAGCAGTATGAGCAACATGAGTGATGAAACCAAAGGCATTAACCAAATATTAAGTGTTATAGGAGACATTGCAGCTCAAACAAACCTACTTGCACTAAACGCCGCCATTGAAGCAGCTCGCGCTGGTGAGCAAGGACGCGGTTTTGCGGTTGTAGCTGATGAAGTTCGAGCACTCGCCAGTCGAACCCAAGAAAGCACGGAAGAAATTGAACGAGCACTCACCAAACTACTCGATGGTAGCCAAGAAGTGTTGAGCTTAATGGAAGGGACAAAGTCCACTTGCCACGAAACGTTCAACGGCACGACAGAGGTTGAAACATCGCTTAACAGCCTTACCTCGCAAGTCGGCAATATTACGGACCTCAGTATTAAGATCGCAACCTCTGCAGAAGAACAAGACCGCGTGACTGCTGAGATCAGTAAAAACATGTCGGAAATAACTGACATCGTTAAGCAGCTAAACCAAAACGATGTTGATTCTTCCGCTCAAGTGAACGATATTTCTGGTATCAACGAGCGCTTAGCCACTATTGTAGGCAAATTCAAACTTCGGTAGTGCTTTGCTATTTAATCCAGCATCAGGTAAAAAACAGGCCATTAAACACCGTTTAATGGCCTGTTGTCATATAGTTTTCATAGTTGACACAGTATGTCCATAGAAGATCCATTTGTTTGTCATGTGGCAGAATTAATATTAGCCAAGAAAAGAGAACCACTCTCTTTCACATGTGTCTTTTCTCAATTGTTATTTTTCTATTTATTGCGCCTCAGTGGCGCAATTTCTTTTTTTGACCGAAAGGTTTAATTAAATCGAATAAATCCTATTCACAACTCGATCCAGTTTAGATACTTAAAGCCAGGCATTAGAATAATTACTCAGTAATAAACAGCCATGTATTACACATTTTGTTACAAATAATTCATGTATTATTTGCTATTGATATTGTTGTAATTTATGTATCACTTTTGATTCACACAATGTCTCATAAATAAACAATTTATAGTTTGGACAATAGATCTCTTTGTAAATTTAATTAAACTTCACACCTGTTTTTGCAAACGAAATATTGATTGAAAATATTTTTAGTTATTTTTATTAACGATAAAAATTAGCAGTTCGTTTTATTACGCCTGTTTACAAAACAGTGTTTGTTAATTTTTATTATTCAAAGGTAGTCCTTTATGAATAAACATATAAGCAGTGGTGTTCTTTGTTTATCTTTGCTTTCAGGTGCAGTACATGCAGCAATGCCTTACAACGGGCAAAGCTACGAATATAAGCAACCTAATGGCGAAGTTATTACGTTAAACTTAGAAGGTAACGACTATTACGCAGAACAACGCACTAGAACTGGGCGTTTGGTTATTTACGATGCCAATTTAAAAGGCATGGCCTATGCTAAAGTGTCTGCAGCTGGTGACGAATTAGTTTCAACGGGTGAACTTGTTACGGAAAAAGTGGCGGACTCTAACCCACTGTTTGCATCAAAAATGGTGAAAAAGTTCCATCGTGAACCAGGCTTAAATCGTGCAATGAAACTCAAGCTGGCAGAAGAAGCCAAAAGAAAACTGCTTGATATTCACGATAAAAACGATTTTCTATTCTCTTCTAAATCCCTAGCCAGTGATTCAAGCAAGCATGTTTTAGGTAATGTTCGTGGTTTAACTGTAATGATTCAATTCCCTGATGAAAAAGGGACAATGACCACAGAGCAAATCAACAATTTCCTAAATGCATCTGAATACACTGAATTTGGTAATAAACAGTCTATTCGTGGTTATTACTACTCCGTATCTGGCGGCAAACTCGACTATTCCAATACAGTAGTGGGTTATTACACCGCAAAACACAATAAATCATACTATACCGATCCTAGCATTGAGTTTTCTCAACGTGCTCGTGAACTAATCCGTGAAGCATTGGATTGGTTGGAAAACGAACAAGGGTTCGATTTCTCTACCCTAAGCACCAACAGTAATAAGCAGATTCGTGGCCTTAACTTTATGTATGCTGGTGAATCCGATGGCGCTTGGTCACAAGGTTTATGGCCTCACATGGGTGGATTGTATCCACGTTTCTGTGCCGATGGTGTTTGTACCAACAATTACCAAATTTCAGATATGAGCGATAGCCTAGCTATTGGTACATTTGCTCATGAATCTGGCCACTTGTTATTTGATTGGCCTGACCTATACGATTACGATGGCAGTTCACAAGGTTCGGTAGCAAGCTATGGTATCATGGGCTTTGGTGCTGTGGGTTATCGTTCAATGTACCAACCTACTCCACCGGTATCGCCACTGCGCGATTTGGTTGGTTGGGATACTGTAACGGAAATCAACCCAGCGGTTGATGCTAATGCCCCAACGGGTCAACTTGCCGCACATAACGTATCGAACACATCGTTTAAATGGAGTAATCCAAATAACGATAACGAAGCGTTCTATATTGAAGCCATCAACCAAACTGGCCAAAACAGCGAGCAACCGGGTTCAGGTCTAGCGATTTTCCACGTAGATAAAAATGGCGATCGTGATAACGAATGGCACCCATACATTCAAATGGAACACGCTGATGGTAATCGCGACCCAGAAAATGGTACGAACCAAGGCGATGCAACTGATGTTTACCATCAATATGGTGAATTTACCGCAACACTACCTAATGCGTTAACAGAGAAAGGCACTAACTCTCTATGGTGGGATGGCAGTGAATCAGGCTTAAACATTAGTGATGTTTCTCAACCGGGGGAAACCATTACTTTCCTATCTACGCCGAATGTTGAACCAAACCATGACAACAATAATGGTGATGACAACTCGAATAACGATAACGACAATTCGGGCGATACAGGTTCAGATACGAGCAACACATTTACAGGCCACCTTGAAGCTTACACTTCGGTAGTTGAGCCTAATGGCAGCTATTTTGAATTTGCAGGCGGCGGTATTTTACGCGTATCGCTTGAAGCAACAGCAAATACCGATTTTGGTATCGCTTTGTACAAACTGGTGGATAATCAATGGCAAGTCGTGGCTGTTTCACAAAATGAAGGAACATCTAGCGAACTGATTAACTATAACGGTGATGCTGGTTACTACTATGTAGCGATTCTTTCTTACTCTGGCTCAGGTGATTACACACTTAAACTTGGCCAATAACAGGTCGCCATCCCTTCAGATGTTTTCATCTGAAGGGATTTCCAAATGACCTATAAAAAAACCGCTGGCTTTTCCACCAGCGGTTTTTTATGGGTCTTATTTTCACTTAACGTGATATACCAATATCGCGTTGCAGATGTTCAGACAATTGGGCACTATCATAGCGCTGTGCATGACCATGATCGACAAACAAAATATCCATCAGGTGCGAAATCAATCCTTTGAAGTTAACCGCATAGGTCTTTTTTTCCATTGTAGTATGCGCTAAAACAGTGTTGATTTGCATGACTTGTGACATACGCGCCTCTCTGTTCTTTTTACGGTTAATCAATTTACGTGCTAAATGTAGGCGATCTCCGCCAAAGATAAAAATGACATATTTTAAAATTTCGCATTAGTTTTTCTTATGTATTTAGCGCGTAAATTTCCATAGGAATAATTATGCAGTAACTTCAACTACTGATGTCGTTCACAGCCCTTTTATTGCATAACAACGACTTACTAGCGAGTGTAAAAAAACTGCGTAAAACTACCTTAGTAAAACTGCCATTAGCTTGTCACAATCACTGAAAAATCATTCATTAGTGAAAGAGCGGCTGTAGATCACGTTAAATACAACACTACGATTTTTAGAGCGGTAAATTTGGTCAGAATTCACTTAACATTAGGGAGAGTCGATGAGAGATCTACAGAAGTGAACGAAGGAGATTAAAATTGCAGATATTCGTATTAAACTTAGTAATGCGAAATTCTACATACAGAAAAAGGAGCATAGGCTCCTTTTTTCTCTACTGATGATCAAACCCCGAGTACAGCATTCTCTAGGGAGGATAAACTAGCGTTATGTGCTAGTAAAAGGAACAACATAAGCAATGGCAACCCAAACACTTACCCATGCCACCACCATGATGGTATCAAGCCAGTCTTTACTCCACATAGTGTTCTCCTCATTGACCTTAACCTAATCTGTTATCGGCAAATGGTGTGCCACTCTGTAGTTTTTTTTACTCTTTTTCATTAAAAAAATTATAACTTTCTGTTTTATCGATAACTTTTGGTTTATCGGTTAACAGCTCAACAAAGGTATCAGCCATCGTTAAATTACTCATTTTGGCTGGCTCTTCCAGTTCAGAAAACGCATCATACCCTTCTTTCCCTTTTATGGTATAAGCAGAGGATACGCCATAGTAATTCCTCAATATATCAACAGGTTGCCATTGACCATTTTCAAAAATACGTAGTTGGCGGATACGGTGTCCTTTCGGTAAATGAGCATGATATTCGAACTTTAAATTGTGTGTATATGGGTAACTTCCCGAGCCTGTACCAACCATGCCATTATTGGTGGCATTGTTGATTGCACCTTCAAGCAAACTGGCAATGGTTTGCCCTTTTATTTGATAAACACCCACAGGAATGGCAAACGGCAATAATTGTCCGACAATATCAGCAGTTGTTAAAGGCCCTGCTTGAATTGACGTGCGAACACCGCCAGCATTATGAATCGCAAACTGAACCGGATAACCTCGTTTACGCATCGACTCATAAAACCCACGAGCGACAAGTGGTGCGACTTGGCTTGGGCCATGCTCATCTGGAATACGGACATGACGCAGTGGTTTAGGAATTTGCACCACCTCTTGTTGCTGCATTTCACGCACTTGCGGCATGTACTTTTGACTCAATACCGCGTGAACATCCGGATCTTTTTTACAAACTGAGACTAACGGATGTTGGTTAACATAATCACACGCCTTTAGGTAGCGCTCATCAAGTCCTGCTTGGTTCATACTCGCATCTAGAAACAGACGACGTCCAAGTAGTAACTCATTTTGCCCTTGAAAACGAACCACCCGACCCGTTTGATTAAATTCGATATCACAATGACCTAAAGCCAATGCATAATATCCTGCTTGGACCACATAGGTGCCGTTAACCTCTTGCCCATACGCATCTTGAACACCCAACCCAAGATCGCTGAAATCGCCTTGTAGTACATGGCTATGGCCACCGACGACCACACCAATACCATCAACTTGAGCGGCCAATTCTAAATCTTGATCATAACCTAGATGACTGATCAGAATAATTTTGTTAATACCGCTAGCCTGAATGGCTTTAACTGTTTGTTGAACAACCTCTAGGGCATTAAGAAATGGCGTATCGGAATCAGGGTTGGCGATGTCTTCCATTTTATCAATCGACACGCCAAATAGAGCAACACTATCTTGCCCTTTACCTTTGACAATCCAGCGAGCGCATTGAGCTGCAGTATTATAGGCTTTTACTTGTGGGTTATCTTTTAATGTATGTGCTTTATCTACACCTTCATTAGCAAGGTCCCAGTTTCCGGCGAGCAGAGGGAATTGGATACGTTTTGCAAAACGAGCAACAGGCTCATTACCCATATCTAATTCGTGATTACCTAATGCCATGGCATCGATATTCAAGGCGTTAAGCATATCGACATTCACTTTGCCCTTGAACAAAGAGAAGTACAACGTGCCCTGAAAGCAATCACCAGCATGTACAAAAACAAATTGCTTTTGCATGCGCTCTGCATCGCTACGCAACTGAGCAACGCGTGTGGCTATCCGTGCAAAACCACCAGCACTCACGAACGGTGACAGGCTTTCACCATCAATGTTCAGATGTAACTGTAAAGATGTTGGCTCGAAATAGGAGTGGGTATCATTAATGTGGGCCAGAGTGATTGACGTTGTTTTATCGGTATTCTTCATATTCCCTCTTACTGCTGCTCAAGTCCATCGACCGCCATCTCATCCAAAACGATGGCGTGATGAAACGTTGAAGCTCACACTTTACCATACATGAGGTTGATCACACTTAAGATTTTCATTGCTTTTTGTACCTAGCCATGGCTAATGTGATTTTGTGAGATAAGATTCTGCTTTTATTCGATTTTTCTTCTATGCTGAATACATAAAAATACGTTCCAGTAGAGAAAGTGAGGAGCTTCCTATGCATTTAGAGAGAATAGAAATCTCCGGTTTTAGAGGAATTCGACGCCTTTCTCTCAGTTTCGATGAATTAACAACCTTAATCGGTGAAAACACTTGGGGGAAATCATCACTGTTGGATGC
Organism: Vibrio tritonius; assembly: GCF_001547935.1. NCBI lineage: Bacteria > Pseudomonadati > Pseudomonadota > Gammaproteobacteria > Vibrionales > Vibrionaceae > Vibrio > Vibrio tritonius. The sequence continues at coordinate 899,328 of NZ_AP014636.1, read as the reverse complement.
CTTATCTGTAATGCTCCCACCCGACGGTAAGTTGTATCGATTTGAGCGTAAAGATTTTCATATCGACTACTCCTTAGCACAACCGCTTAGTCAAGATTTGCAGATTATTCTCTCCTTCGTAAGTACCGACAAAAAAGAACCTCACGCAGGACGTCATCGCCGAATCAAACCTCTATGGCGCAAAGATAGCCAAGGTCAATTTAAAATCATTTATCGTGTATTCGGCTCATTAAAGGATAACGCAGTTGTCACTCAATATGATTTTCTCGATTTAGAAGGCAGACCTATCAAGCTGCACCATAGTGAAAAGTTAGCTCAAGAGTTGATGAGTTTACATCCTGTCATTCGGCTACGAGATTCCCGGCGCTTCCCTCGAACAGAAGAAAATGGCAGTCACAAAAACGCGCGCATGGAAAAGCGGATTGATAATACCTGTCGGCGTTTGATGGCGATACCTGGCCATGTGAACAAAGGTGAAATGCGATCAAGTTTGAATGCAATGAATACCTTAATTGAGCATTATTTTTCTTATAAAAGCCAACCCCGTAAACGCACAAATCACCAAGAAAACAATCTCCTTTACAACGTCCCACATCATGGAAAAACCTTGAGTGAAATGGTGAGTGAAACTAAGAATCGCCAAACCCGTTTGCTATTTTTACGCCTGTTAAACACCTACCTTCAAGCCAAAGGTCCGAATGAATTACGCCGCTGCGCGCGACCAATATTGATCATCGAAGATCCCGAAGGCCGTTTACATCCTACTCATCTTGCTCGAGCATGGGGATTAATGTCCATGTTACCGATGCAGAAGATTTTGACCACCAACAGCTCAGATATGCTCTCATCAGTGCCTCTTTCGTCTATTCGTCGTTTGATTCGTCGCCAAGAGAAAACGGTCGCGTTAAGCATGCCAACCAAACAGCTATCTAAGGATGAAATGCGCCGTATTGGCTTTCATTTACGCTTTCACCGTTCAGGTGCTCTGTTTTCTCGCTGCTGGTTACTTGTAGAAGGTGAAACCGAAGTGTGGCTATTTAGCGAAATGGCTCGTCAGTGCGGTTATAACCTTGCGGCCGAGGGGGTCAATATCATTGAATTTGCCCAGTCGGGGTTGCGGTCGATGATCAAGGTAGCGAAAGCATTTGGCATTGATTGGCATGTAGTCACTGATGGTGATGCTGCAGGCAAGAAGTACGCGACAACCGTACGAAGTATGTTAGACCACGATACCGAATCCCACCGCTTAACAGAACTGCCAGAACAAGACATCGAGCATTTTCTTTACATCAATGGCTTTGAGTCTTTTTTCCGTCAATTAGTAAAGATTCCCAATGACCATCCCATCCCACCCAAAAAAGTAGTCACTAAAGTATTAAAGAAAATAGCCAAGCCCGATTTGGCCCTCGCCATTGTCAATTATGCCGAAGCATGTGGTGAACAGCAGATCCCCAAATTGATACGCAATACATTGTCGCGAGTGGTCCATATGGCAAATGCCAATACCTAGCCGCCCGCTCAAAAAACATTATTGATTAATAATACTCATAGCACCATTACGGTTTGGTTGATTATTGAATCAATTCCAGTTTGATAAAATTTGGCCAGTAACACACGTGTGTTACCTATATCTTTTATCGGGAAGTGATTAATCAACTATGAATAACGAAGTTTCAATAATCAAACGTACTACCTCACCAACAACAGGCATATTTTTTATGTCAATACTCGGTGCTTTGATGGCATTTACATCACTTTCGACCGACATCTATCTACCGGCGATGCCGACAATGGCGACTGAATTACAAGGCAATGCAGAACTCACAGTAACTGGTTTTTTGATTGGTTTTGCTATTGCTCAATTGATTTGGGGCCCCATAAGTGACCATATTGGCCGCCGTGTTCCTTTGTTTATTGGTATGGTGTTGTTTGTTGCTGGTTCTATCGGTTGTGCAATGTCGCAGAGTATCGAACAGATTGTTTTCTGGCGGGTATTTCAAGCGTTGGGGGCGTGTACCGGACCTATGCTCTCTCGAGCAATGATCCGCGATTTATATACACGCAGTAGAGCAGCACATATGTTATCGACACTGTTTATTATTATGGCTATTGCACCAATTGCTGGTCCATTGCTGGGCGGTCAAATGATCAAATTCAGCTCATGGCATTCGATTTTTTGGTTACTGGCAATGATTGGTACATTAATGTTCTTTTCAATTTTCTATTTACCTGAGACATTAAATGTAGAAAATCGAACTAAAGCATCGCTCTCTACAGCATTTATTAACTACTTCGAGTTATTTAAAAATCTCCCATTCATGCGTTATACGCTGAGCCTTACCTTCTATTACGTGGCAATCTATGCGTTTATCACCGGCTCACCATTCGTTTATATAGATTATTTTGGCATTGACCCTCAACACTACGGTTGGTTATTTGCAATTAATATTGTGGGTGTGATGGCGATGAGTTTTGTAAACCAACAATTGGTACGTCATTTCAGTCTAGATACCTTGCTCAAAGCAACGACACTAATCGCAGCACTAAGCATTGCCATCATGATGCTATCTGTGAAAGAGGAATTTGGTGGCATCTGGATGATCATATTACCTATATTCATCGCCTTCTCGATGAACGGCATTATCGCTGCATCTTCTACAGCGGCAGCACTAGATGAGATAGAAAGAAATGCAGGTTCTGCCTCTGCAGTCATTGGTTCGCTGCAGTATGGCAGCGGAATAATTTCCACTCTTCTGTTAGCGACGTTCAAAGATGGTACGCCGTGGACAATGACCTGGATAATAGGTCTATTTACGGCATTAAGTGCATTGATCCTTTGGACAAAAAATTCAACAAATAAAGCTGCTTAACAACACTCCCGATTCAGCCACTATATTATCGATACATTTCGAATTAGTGGCTGAGCCCACTCCCCCGACTAAGGGAAAAGCTCGTTGATGAAGCTCTGAAGTCTGCATCTTGAGGTCATTTGGGTATATATCATTAACCATGATCTAAAAAGGGCCCGAAGGCCCTCACGATATAAGCATTTACTCTCTTCTTACTCTCGGTTAACCCGGTAGTTGAACCTTGAGCGACGGGTGTTCCTCCATCTCAATACCATATAAAACTGCGAATAGAAGAGGCCAAACGGTTGCTGAGAGAAACGAAAATGAGTGTGATTGATGTAGCAATGGCTGTGGGGTACGCGAACTCAAGCCATTTTGCTCGTTTATTTCGCAAAGAGACAGGAATGACGCCGACTAATTACCGGCGCCAAGCTTGATTACATTAGTAACTACGGTAGCGACTACAGACTAATCGCCACCCTGTTATGTGATAATACCATTCATGAGTAAACTCTAAACGCCATGGGCTATGCATGCCATTAATAGTGGCATCAAAGATACCTTTACCACTCACAATCGCGCTGTTACCACTTCCACTGATGGCTAATACCAGGCTATCAGTATTAACTCGAATATTATGGTAATCAAAAGAATGGTCTATCATCACATCAAACCACTCCCTCTTAGGCTGCTCATAACCTGTGATGTGATGCAGTGAATAGTCATCTTCCAGCATATCATCCAAACGATTAATATCCACAGCAACCATTGCATTATGTAGCTCATCGAGTAGTGCCAGAAACTCTGGTTTTCGAACCTCTTTTGAGGTCACGCTATCCTCTCCTTATATTGAAGGGGCATATTATTGGACAAAACCTATAGATTCATTTTCATTAATGGCTTAATAAGCCGTATTATTTAGCGATAGTCAGGATTTCAAGTGCAGCTTCTTTGGTGTACGTATCAGCGTTACCAAACCAATTTGCGTGTTTCACAATACTGTCTGCTAGTGCATCAAATTCAGATTCCTGAATATCAAACTGAGACAGACGTGTTGGTGTACCAATCTTATCAAACCATGCTTCTAACGCTTCAATACCTTCCAGCGCTGTTTCTAAGCCAAACACTTCTTTAGCAAAACGAGTGAATTGAGCTTCGTTGCGGCCATGATACCACTTCATCCAAGCTGGCATGACTACAGAAAGACCAGCACCGTGTGGCACGTTGTACTCAGCAGAAATTGCGTGCTCAATGGTATGATTAGGATAGTTGAACCCCGCTGTACCTGAGTAAATCAAACCATTTAGCGCCTGAGTTGAAGCCCATGCAAATTGAGCGCGAGCAGTGTAGTTGTCATTATCTTCCAACAATTGTTCCGTTGTTTCGATAACTGTTTTGATGATTGATTCAATCAAACGATTTTGGAAGTTAGGTTGAACAGTTGCTGTAAAGTAACCTTCAATTGAGTGAGCAATAATATCAGATGCTGAATAAACCAGATAATCACGGCTTACCGTTTTCATCAAATCAGGGTTAACAACAGACACTGTAGGAAATAATGCAGGCGTGTTTAAACCCAATTTTTCCTTGGTTTCTTCATTTGTCACAACAGAACCACAGTTCATTTCACTACCTGTAGCAGCTAGGGTCAGGATAGAAAAGATAGGTAATGCAGACTCAACCGGTGCTTTGCCGATGAATAGGTCCCAAACATCTCCTTCAAATTTAGCACCTGCAGCAATAGCTTTTACACTGTCCAGAACAGAACCACCGCCAACAGCCAGAACAGCATCAACTTTCTCTAATTTTGCTAGCGCAACACCTTCTCTAACTTTAGTGAGAAGAGGATTACTTACAACACCGCCTAATTCACAAAATGTGATACCTTGTTTTTCAAGGCTAGCTTGAACGTCGCCAAATAATCCATCACGTTTAACACGGTCACTACCATAAACAACCAATACGTGTTTAGCACCATTTTTTGCTAAGTGTTCACCGATAGCGTGTTGACGCTCAGATCCAAAATCAACCGTTGTGGGGTTATGAAAGATAAAATTTTCCATTTGGAACTCCTAAGAAACGAACCATGATTAGAGCAAATCTGAATTTGACTCTTTTGCGATGCAGTATAACCATCCCTTAAAAAGTTATTAGTCCCTATTATCTGATAGAACCTATTAGCAAAGCGGCACAATCAACAATCAGTGTTCTAACTATATATCCGCTCTTTATGTAAAATATACCCAAATGACCTCAAGATGCAGACTTCAGAGCTTCATCAACGAGCACAGGTCAAGCTCAATGACGGCAGGAATGGTCATTCCCTTTCAACGTCATTGGGCGCAGAAATGGGCTTGTTGATGAGCTCCCAAGGGGCGAGTTGTATTCGCTCCTATGCTGCGTTACCGATTTTCTACGTAGAATAACTAGGTATTCAAATCGGTGCCTTGCCTATAAGCGAATACATTCTCGCTGAAACCGTATCTTGAGGTTACTTGGGTATAGTCGTCTTACTTGCGTTTTCTATTGAGTAGAAATTTAGGCAACACAATCCCAACTAAAAAAGAAAAGAGAAACATAACGGCGCAAAACTGGAGAAAAAACGGCCATACTGAGGTTTCAAAATCCCAGAAATCGTAAGTAACTAAGGCAAACAATTTCTGCATAATCTGACGTTGATAGATAGCGAAGAAGCCCAACAGAGTAAGAACCACACATAACAACTGATTCAGCCTTTGATAAAAAACAGAACCTTGGTTTCGTTTTACTTGAATACCTAAACTGTTACGGGTCATGGTCTTAATCATTGCCCAATGCATCCCTAAATGGATAGAAGCAAAAACAAGGTACCAATAAGCACTGACCGTATGAATAGTCCGCGTATCCCAATGCCATTCGATGCCCAAAAGATCCTCAAGGACATAAGAATTTAGCAGGCCACCAAAGAGCATTATTAACGATGATGCCGCTAAGCCTAAATTGACTACCGTTCGAAAATAGCGGCTTTGATTGTATTTGCCAGACTTAAGTGAAAGATACCATCGATAATTGAAGACATGATGGAATATAATCAAAACCACCATACCCATCCCCAGCAACTCATGGTACGTGCTTCCAGTCAAATCATAGGCAAACCCAAAGAGAATAAGTATAACAATACCTAACTCTAACAATAGCCGTACTATCAGCTCTGTATTTCTCTTCAAGTGACGTTCCTACCCAAGTTAAACAGAAACACTTGCTAACCATTGATGCAACGCGTTAACTGAGCGACTGCTTTTTACCAATTCCAAATCTCCACCACGCTGAGCGTAACCGGCTAAAGTGGTACTTGAAGGACAAAGTCGTCGGATATCGCGTGGACCTCTACCAAGTTGACTCCCCTCATGAGTGCAGAACGGAATAATGGTTTTATTGGCAGTACTTACCTGTTCAAGGTAAGTAAACAAAGCCATCGGTAACGTCCCCCACCAGTTTGGGTAACCTATAAATACGTAATCCGCATCTTCAATCGAACCGGACATTGTAATCTCAGGTCTGGCGTTTTCTTCCTGCTCAATTTTGGCTTTGCGTGTGGTTGCCCGATAGTTTTCTGGATATGGCTCAACAGTTTTTACTTCGATTAGAGTACCACCGGAAAGACGACTAATTTCCTGAGCCAAAAACTGAGTGTTTCCCGTTTTAGAAAAGTAAACGACAGCGACCTTTAGTTGGCCATTGATAATGGGAGCTGCATGACTCGTTTTTGAGTTGAATATCGTTGGAGTGACTAAACCTGCGACAATTAGCGACGCGATTTTCTTCATTGTTGAACGGCGATTTAAATCCATATCGCCACTTGAAACCTCGTCTGAGTTAGTGATGTTCTGCTTGTCATTCATACGACGTAAGCCTCTTAAAATTGAACAAACTGAATTCAATATATAAGAAGCATGGCAGGCAAATAATAGTCATAAATTGAATAAGGTTATTAGTGGGGATAATAAATCCACTTGTCAACTAATCTAAAAAACAACACCGCCCACAAATAATGGGCGGTGAAAGTGTAATGCAGTGTTTTATCGCGAAGGTTATTTCTTAATACCTTCAACGTAGAGGCTCATTTCAGCGTAGCTCGTCGGTCCCATGACTGGAATATCAAAATCCGCCAGCTCGAGACGAGTAGTACCAGTAAAACCAACACGCTCACCACCCCAAGGGTCCTTACCACCACCAACGAATTGCGCGTTGATCGTGATAGGTTTGGTTTGTCCGTGTAGATTCAAATTACCGTCGATAGCCAATTTACCTTCTCCCAAGTCAGAAACTTTAGTACTAGTGAAGGTGGCTGTTGAAAATTTCGAAGCATTGATAAAGTCTTTGCTACGAATATGTTTATCACGCTCAGCGTGATTTGAGTCAACACTGGTCGTATCGACATTAACGGTTACCTTAGAGGCCGAAACGTTCTTAGGATCGTAAGAAAACTCACCATCAAAGGTATTAAAACGGCCCAAAGTATAGCTGTAACCTAAGTGACTCACTTTGAAATTGATTGAAGCGTGAGCTCCTTTGGTATCAATAACATAATCGGCAGCATTGGCTGTAAAGGGTAATGATAAGGCCAGTGCTAGCCCCATAGTCAGTGCTTTGTGTTTCATTTTATGACTCCTGTCATTTTACGAAGCGTGTTGTCTTTATCGATGAAATGGTGTTTAAGCGCAGCTAAAACGTGAGCAACAGCGAGGATAATCAGAGTCCATGCTGCATAAAAGTGAACATCACCGGCAATATCGGCTTGGTGTGTAAAGAGCTCTCCTCCACCAGGAAGAGTAAACCAATTAAACACTTCAATACCGCGTCCATCTTCAGTCGAAATGAGATAACCACTGATAAACAATCCAGCAAGTAATAAGTACATAGCCAAATGAACGATCTTCGCGGCGATACGCACTAACGTATTACCCTCAACATCAGGTGACGCCGTCACTATTTTCCACACAAAGCGAAATAACGTTAGCCCAGCCAAGAGTAGTCCAACCGATTTATGCCAATGCGGTGCCGTTTGGTACCACTGGCTGTAATAGGATAAGTCCACCATCCATAGGCCAACACTAAACATACCGATAATGACCAAAGCCGAAACCCAATGGACGGTACGTGCAACCAAATTGTAATGAGTCACCGAAGAAGTCATTCATTTACCTCATTGTTAGACTAAATAATTATCAAACTATTTGCTTATTGATAAAGCAGATATAACAAAGTATTTACCAAGCTATGCAACGGCTACAGTCAGCTACACTGAACAAGATGTTCTAATTTTTTGAACATGGGCCATAATCGACTTACAACGCACGGCATTGAATTTAGCATCAAGGCTCTAAAATAAAGGCGTTAACGTGATTTATCGCCAGTTATTGTGGTGTTCAATTTGCGGGTTTTGTTAAGCCCGTTTATAGTAGTTTCTGAGCGTTTTCTTTGTAACAAAATCTATCGGTTGTCTAATCAACAACCATTTACTAACCGAATCAAAGACCCGATACCTAGCCAAAACACTCATATGCAATATTAATTACTTCAGATAAGTACCTCTCCCCTGCTTTGTTATATACAAAGGCTGAGTTGATGACCTTATTTTGACAGGAGAACAATGCGTTGTTACTGGATGTCCTCACTCAAAGCGTTAACGAGTTCCAAAACGATTGCCTTAAACTGTGTGAAAAACATTACCCTACTATCCATAATCAAGGAATGAGTGAGCACCACCTGGGGTTGGCGTTTGCTAGGCGATTAGCACGTACATTAACTGAGTTTGGTCACGCTTGTGAGTTCAATGCGATAGAATCTGTTCAACATCAAGAACAGCCCCATCACTACCGAGTGAGTTGCGATGTCGGTACGGTTTGGATCTTAACTCATCATATGTTTAGCGCTGGCAAAACATGCCGAGAAAAACTGATGAAAGAGATCGCACAGTGGAAAGAGGAGTATGGTTATGCGATGCAACCCAACGATTTACTGTTACTGTTAACCGACCACTGGATTAGCCGCAGCCAAAAAAGCCGAGAGTTACTGCATTGGTGGACAGGACAACTACCTGATGAGATTGATGAATACCGTCTACAAGGTATTCATCTTTATGAAAGTGAATCTCAAATGACAAAAAGCCTTGAAACTCTATTTCAGATTAGCCCGTGTTATTTGAAATATGGTCATCCACTTAAACGCTCACAAAACCAACAACAAGTAAAAAAGTACATTCAGCTTTATGCAGTATTGCAGTGGAGTTAGTACGCTCCTAAATGATCTTAGTACGCTGATTGTCATTGAATTAACATCAAACCGTGGCATGTTGAACGTATCATTACCTACGTTGATAGCATGTGAAGCCACTTAAACGATACCAATACGAACGTTATGCGGTGCTTTGTCAGCTCGCGTATCCGCGCATTTTCCGCCATACCCAATATGGATTTGACCCTAAGGGCCAACGCATCATTTACAACCAATATGGAAAGATAGTGATGCGAGTACTTTGGAGCCAAGCAGACAACGAAGTCATTGTCGTGATCAAAGGCTCCCACTCCATACGTGATTGGCTCGCTACACTAGCCATGCATCAACGCTCTGCCCGCGCACTTGGCTTGCCTTATAAAATTCACGCTGGATTTTTACACTTAATGCTTCAGGAAAGTCGGCCTAGTTATAACAGCGATACGTTGGGTTTGAGCGTGATAGAACGGCTTCAAGTCTATTTGGCACCACTGATCGCCGAGGGAAAACGCATCACCATTACCGGTCACTCTTCTGGAGGCGCTATGGGCTGTGTCATTGCGGATATGATGGAACGGCAACATCCCCATATCATTAAACGTGTGGTCACCTTCGGCCAGCCGGCTATTGGTGGCTGGAGTTTTCATCGTCATTATCAGCTACAACAAAAAACCTATCGTATTTGCTGTGATCTCGATATAGTCACTTTTCTGCCACCCATGCCTTTTTACTACTGGCACGTGGGCAAATTGTTATGGCTGCATAATCAAAGAGTTTATGAAAACATACCGCCGGTGATTCGCTTAGGGCGTACCCTACTATCTTGGGCTATCCGCCCTTTTTCCTACCATCTCATGAGCCGCTACATTCGTAACAAGGACTTTTTCGATCAGCACTAAGTCAGTTTTTTGTAAACGCTGGCAAAAATAGATTCATCATAATAGATATGCTCTATACTAAATTCATTGCATAAACAAAATGGTACACGAACAATATCGAATCTAGCACGTGACGTTAAAAGGACAGAATATGGAACTCAGAGAGCAGCCAGCTTTTTTGCAGTATCTGAGCGTAGATGAACAAGGTCAATACATAGCAGAGTACAACGGGTTATCACTACAAAGTGTCTATCAACCTATCTTCACACGCAGTTATGACATTGCAGCCGTAGAGGCCTTAGTTCGTATCACTACCCGTGATAAAGGCAACATTTTACCTGATGTTTTCTTTACTTCACCTCTGTATGCCGACTCAGATAAAATTCATGTCGAGCGATTGTGCCGCGCTATTCATATTCGTAATTTTGCCAATTCCACCTTTTCAAACTTATCTCTTTTTCTCAACATGTTGCCGCTTGTCGGTGAAGAGTTTATTGACAACGATGACCAATATGCCCATTTTTTCTCTAAGCTTGATGCTCTCTCCATTGGCCATTCTCAAATCGTGATGGAGCTTTTAGAAACCCATGTTGATGACGAACCGCGTTTATGCGCTATTACGCAAAAATATCTACGTAATGGCATGCGAGTGGCCATCGACGATTTTGGTACTGGTGCCTCAACCAAACACCGAGTAGACCTCGTAAAACCGAGCATTATTAAATTTGATCGCGGACTGCTTGAACGATATATGGCAGGTTTCCGTGAGCCACTCCTTTACGCCATCGAGGTGGCAAGAAATGCGCAGGCCCAAACTGTCATCGAAGGAATAGAGACAGCCGAGCAATGGGTATGCATGAAGGCGTTACCGATAGATTATTTTCAGGGGTTTTACCTAGCCAAGCCACAACCTTGCACATTAAATAATCGCATTATGCAACTCATTACTAACTAGTTTTTCGTGAACATATACCCAAGTAACCTCAAGATGCGGTTTCAGCGAGAATGTATTCGCTCTTAGGCAAGGCACTGATTTGAATACATAGTTATTCTACGTAGAAAATCAGTAACGCAGCATAGGAGCGAATACAACTCGCCCCTTGGGAGCTCATCAACAAGCCCATTTCCGCGCCCAATTACGTTGAAAGGGAATAACCATTCCTTCCGTAATTGAGCTTGACCTGTGCTCGTTGATGAAGCTCTGAAGTCTGCATCTTGAGGTCATTTGGGTATAAAACAAAAAACTCGCCTTTTTAAGGCGAGTTTTTTCATTGTTACGTTAAGCTCGAGCGAGTAACGGAGCTTCTTGTGAACGAGTCACTATGACAGCAATGGATTTAGACGTCGGCGTATCGCTCTTATCTCCTTTACTGCTGAGCGGAATAAGTGCATTCGCTTCTGGGAAATAGGCCGCAATATTACCTTGAGCGATTTTAAACGCCACCACTTTGAACCCGTAAATTTTACGTTCAATACCATCGTTCCAAACCGATTCAATATCCACTAAATCGCCGGCTTGTAAGCCTTGAGCTGCAATATCTTCTGGGTTTAAGAACACCACATTACGTTCACCAAATACACCGCGATAACGATCGTCATAACCGTACACGGTCGTGTTGTACTGGTCGTGTGAACGCATGGTTTGCAGTACAAACATGTTATCGGTTTGCTGGTCTGCTTTTACATGGGGAACCACAGATTCAGGCAATGCATTAGTTGCAATTTGGGCTTTGCCTTGAGGTGTCTGCCAGTTAAGGTCACGCGCTGAGTTGCCTAAGTAGAAACCACCTGGTACATCGAGACGTTGATTAAACTCTTTAAAACCAGGAATAACTTTTTCAATCAACAGACGAATATTGTCGTAGTTATCGACCAAAGACTGCCAATCTACCGGGTTTGTCGCACCAAAGGTTCGTTGAGCAATACCAGCCAATATCGATACTTCAGAGCGCATGTGTTCTGTTGCTGAGTCTAAGCGACCAGACGACGCATGTACCATAGAAAATGAATCTTCTACTGTTACTTTTTGTGGGCCAGTGGCTTGCATGTCGATATCAGTACGACCCAAACATGGCAAAATTAATGCGTCATGACCTGGATTCACATGGCTTCGGTTTAACTTTGTTGAGATGTTAACCGTAAGGTTGCACTGTTTCATTGCTTGAGCAACACGATCAGTGTCTGGTGCAGCAGAAACTAGGTTACCACCAAGCCCAATAAAGACTTTGCTTTCACCACGCAGCATAGCTTCAATTGCATTGACCACGTTATGACCATGTTCTTTTGGTGGTGCAAAACCGAATGCGTTTTCAAAATTTTCTAAAAATGCTGCATTTGGCTTTTCGTTGATACCAACAGTACGATCGCCCTGCACATTTGAATGACCACGAACAGGGCACAAACCCGCTCCCTCTTTACCTACTTGACCAAAGAGAAGCTGCAAGTTGATAAGCTCTTCAATGGTGGCTACTGAATGTTTGTGTTGCGTGACGCCCATTGCCCAAGTCACGATAACGCGTTTGGCGTTTTGATAAACATCCGCCGCAGCAGTGATCTCATCCATTGTTAAACCGGCTTGTTCAAGGATCTGTTCCCAGCTTGTTGCCTTCACTTGCTCAAGATAAGCATCCATACCTTGGGTATGAGTTTCTATAAACTCAAGATCAAATACAGACTCGCCACGTTGCAGTGCGTCTTCATGACGAGCTAATAAGATCTTCACGATGCCACGCACGACCGCCATGTCGCCACCTAGTTTGGGCATAAAGTAATGACTGGTTGTTGGTGTGGAACCATAGCTGATCATTTCAATTGGATTTTGCGGGTTAGCAAAACGCTCTAATCCACGTTCGCGTAAGTTGTTAAACGCCAAGACTTTTGCACCTCGACGATACGCGCTAGAAAGCGTTTCGAGCATACGCGGGTGGTTCGTTCCCGGATTTTGACCAAATAGGAAAATTGCATCGGCAATTTCAAAATCTTCCATGGTCACAGTACCTTTACCGATACCGATATTCTTACCTAAAGCAACACTGGTTGCTTCATGACACATGTTTGAACAATCTGGAAAGTTATTGGTACCCAAACGGCGAGCTAGCAGTTGATACACAAACGCCGCTTCATTACTTGCACGGCCTGAGGTATAAAATTCGGCTTGGTTTGGATTATCGAGTGCATTGAGGTGTTTTGCTACCAAATCTAACGCATCATCCCAACTGATCGGTTCATAGTGGTCAGTTTTTGCATTATAACGCATTGGTTCCGCTAAACGGCCTTGGTATTCAAGGAAATAATCGGTTTGTTTATTGAGCCATTCGACTGAGTATTCGGCAAAGAACGTTCGATCTACGCGACGAGATGTTGCTTCCCAGTTAACAGCTTTAGCGCCATTTTCACAGAAACGAAAGCGTCCCGGAACCCCTTTTTCACCCCATGCACAACCGGGACAATCAAAGCCATAGTCTTGGTTAGTTTTCATCAGGTTCATGATGTTTTTCGCGACATTATCGCTTTTAAGAAGATGACGCGTGGTGCTTTTTAACGCACCCCAACCACCAGCTGGACCATTATACTCTTTAATACTCATATGACTTTCTCACTATATTACTCAGCGCTTTTAATTCTAGAGTAGTTGAGGTGGTTTAAACCCGTTAGTCACCAATAGCCAAAAACGACTAATGGGGTAATCGGAGGAAGAAAACCTTAACTGACCTTAATGCGCACATTTGCTAATCAAACGAAAGCGACGCCGCGGTTATCTATGGGAATTTGAGCGTTCCAATAGTGCTGATGTGGTTAATAGTTGATGCACTAACCTGCGAACAAATTAGTGAAGATGGAAACCATCTAGAAGATACTCAGCAAGATTTAAGAGCCAAACCATTCGAGACTCTCTAGCGGTGTGCTTTGAATGATCTATTTTCTAAAACGATAACAACCAAAGCAACAAGATACGCTTACATTAGATACATAAGCGCAACAAATTGTGAGGTGGAAATTACTCCTTGATTTGAGCTGCGTCAAGGAATTCGAGACATGCCCCGAAAATGCAGCACAAATCACAATTAGATTATTAACCATATTTTTCATACGGTTAGATAACTAATACCACCTAAAATTCGCATAAGAACATTTTGTAAAACTTACATTTCACTTATGAAAAGTAGGGTTATAGAAATAACAAACTTATTACAGTGTAAAGAAAAGGACGGGCAAAATAGAATGGTCAATAAAAAGGAATGGTGACCTGTCATAATTTAGCACGCTATAACCAATCGGTGTTTTTCAAGATAGTTGTCATCATTTGCTTATTTATTAAGCTGCTTCTTTTTCTGGATTTAAGTAAACCTCTCCAACGGGTTTACAGTTCCTAATATCTCGCGACCAGCGCTCTGGATGCCGCTGTTTTGCAGCAAGTAACACTTCAGCCCTGTGCGCTAAGATAGCTTTATCCTTCCCGTTGTGTCTCTGCGAAGGTGTCACGTAATTTAATTGACTGTGTTTGTGCTCGGTGTTGTACCAACTCACGAACGTTTCAACCCAACTACGGCTCGACTTCAGATGCTCAAAGCCCTTTGTTGGCCATGTCGGTACGTATTTCACCGTTCTAAACAGGGACTCAATGTAGGGATTATCGTCACTGACCCTTGGGCGACTATACGATGATATAATCCCTAGCTCCTCCATTTTGGCTTTGAAGGTCAGTGACTTCATCGGTGCCCCATTGTCTGAGTGAAGAACGATAGGCTGATTAAAGCACTGCTCTCGTATCAGAGTTCTTTGTAATAGCTGTGACGCTAATTCACCACACTCTCGCTCGTACACGTCGTAACCAACGATTTTTCGACTGTAGATGTCTTCGATAACATACAAGTAATAATGCTGTCCTTTTACCTTTGACGGTAAATAGGTAATGTCCCATGTATACACTTGATTTGGACCTGTTGCTTTATAGCTTCTAGGCTTAGCATGCGGCTGTCTTCTTCGCTGACGGCCTCGGTGATGCAGTTGGTCATGGGCGTTGAGAACTCGATAAAAACTCGACTCTGAAGCAATATATTCGCCCTTATCCAGCAAGCTCGGAACAATTTGAGTCGGCGGTAAGCTCGCATACTCAGGGCGATTACAAACATCAATAATCGCTTCATGTTCTTGCTGCGATAATTGATTAGCGGGCCGTGGTCGAGCGCAGGTTTTCCTTTTGTCGGATTGAACCTCGCCTTGTTGATACCAACGACGATACGTCCGTAAATCAATAAGAGCTTCATGGCAGGCCGGGACTAAACGACTACCATTTTGCTGCGCTTCATGAATGAGCTCGATTAAGCATTGCCTTTCTTCGGTCGAGGTCAATCGTCCTCTGGCTCTTCCCCGTAAAAGGCTCTCAGCTTTTTTCGAAGAACCAACAAGGCAGCGGTTTCGGCTAAGGCTTTCTCTTTGATTCGTAGTTCTTTCTTTAGTGCTTTGATTTCATTTTTGTCGGCTTTAGCTTGTTTTTTAATGTCCGCTTCACGCTCTTTATTCGACATAAAACCGTGCATGCACTCGCAGCGCCAAGCTTCGACTTGTTCGGGGTAAAGCCCTTTTTCTCGACAATAGTTGCTAAGTTCATTTTCTGTCATCGAGTACGTTTCAGCAACGATAGCAAGCTTGGTTTGAGCAGACCACTGCTCTGATGATGTATGGCTATTAGGCACGGCGGCTCCTGATTCTCTGAGTTGTTGACGCCAATAATACAGGGTTGCCGTGCTAATGCCTTCCTCTTTTGCCAATTGGCTGACAGACATGGAATAAGGTGGCAGTAACTTTTTTAATATGGCTTCTTTTCTTTCAACAGAAATACGAGACAAAATACACTCTTTAACGCCCAAACTGGTTAAATTTTAACAGTGACAACTATCCTGCCAGAGGGGGCTTATTACAGTGTAAAGAAAAGGACGGGCAAAATAGAATGGTCAATAAAAAGGAATGGTGACCTGTCATAATTTAGCACGCTATAACCAATATAGCGCGCTAAAACTGTTCAGAGCATTAGACTATAAAGCATCAGGAGCAAACTCTGATGCATTTAAAGACTCATAGTGAACATTTAGATTTGATTCAATATGATAAGTGCTCCCACCTTTAACACCATCCGAATGAATTTTAATCTTCTCTACTAGCTCATTAGGTAATTTTTCAGAGAATTTAGTGTGCAATTGGGTACGCACTTCTTGCATGAATTTGGCTGATAACGGTTTTAGGGTGGCAAATTCACGGCGAACAAAATCCCCTTCATCCAAAATACCAAAGGTTGAGTAAACGCGCACATCACCCCGCATCTGCCAGAAATAATCAAGGTAGTGTTTAGTATGAGACACATCTTTTACAAATTGAGTACTGAGCTTAATACGTCGATTGGACTGAAATAGGATAAAGAGATACAGAGCCAGCAACTTAGGTGATAACTTGATCGAGATACCCGCAACAGAAAAAGAACGCTCTTTTATGTTGATCGTGATATTTAAGGTATCTTGGGCTTTATTCATCAATGCGACGGTTTTTGAAAAGGAAGCATCATCCAAGTGCGATAACAACTTGCTATCAAAGTGATTACGCATTCTCACAAATGGAATTTCAGCTAAAGTGACTTGCGCCTCTTTGGCGTTTATTTTTCCTTGCCCAACACGCCCTTCAATCCAATGATCATTGGGGGTTGGATAATAGAAAGCAGGCACAAATTCAAATTGTTCATTTACAAACACATGGCTAAGTGTATCTTGCTCACGACCAAACAGTGACATCGCATAACCCAAATAAAAAGCCATGGTTTTTCTGCCACCAGCAATAGAAGCATGAATGGCAAGCTCTGGGTCAGCGGTTAATTCGGCCACTTTACGGGTAATATAATCGGCCATAATGCTCTGATCTTCTTCCCCTTTAGCATCAACCAACTGATTCCCTTGCGTATCACTGATCACATGGATATGCGATTCATCAAACTCAATATCAGGCAGTTGGTAATCGCGAATCAAATTCGCCCACTCACCATCAACGAACAGCCCCTTAACTAACAGCGCTTTTGCATCTGCTGTGGTAATCACATGGATGACTTTAGGGATCGTTTTTCCTTGAACTTGTAATGCATAGACGGTTTCGGTTAAGACTTGAGGACTAGCCCCAGTAATGGCAAGAAGCACGGGTTTCATGACTAGATGGTTTTCCTAGCTAACGGTATGTAAAAGGCAATGTCGTAAGGTGATATCGTGGTGTTACTGCTAAGCAGCAACACCACTCCTTAACGTAATAAGCGCTATGTCGCGCTCTTAAATCGATTTATTCCAACTCGGTAAGCTCGAAGCGAATATGTTGCTGTGGATGCTGTACTAGAAATTGTTCGACAAATTGGCGTGTTTCGTTACTCTCTTGCTCACTGCACAAGCTGATACTGACCCTGTCTGCTTGCGTACCACGCATTGGGCTAAAACCAAAACCGTGCCCAGCTTTAATGGTTGCCCGATCCGTGATCATGTATCGATCATGGAAATGGCGTATCGGCACGTTCAGAATTTCAATCGCCGGTAAGTAAGCAAAACGACTGATAAATTCTTGTTCGTAAACGGATTGAGGATTGGCCGTATCAATAGAAGTAACAATCAGAATTTTTTTGATAGTCGGTTTAACCTGCAATGAATAGAGAATCTTTTGTAATACCAAGTTGTTGGCGAAATGGAAGAACTGATCAACGATGATCAACTCTTCACTCAAAAACAAGAGTGGAGTGATAGCACTGATGATGTGATCTGGGGTTTTGTCGATCCACAGTGTAGGAGCCACATCCCAACGTTCATCGCCATCTAAAATATCGTCGTAATTCATACTTTCAAGTATCCCCTTTTCAGCAATGACTGCATTAAACGAACGGTATTGATGTTGCAATACCACCCATTCCCGCCAATCACTATAATTGTGGTCGAGATCGATACAGGCTCGGTCTTGAGGTAACACAATATGTGACTCTTTATTGTGACGCTGTAACTTGTTGAGATAGGCTTTGACGGACTTTTGCCGTATTGGCGGCATATTGGAGCGTTTTACCGCATTTACCGCTTCTTTAACCCATAACTTTACTGGTGCAATCAGATATCGCCCTTGTTCAAAACCAAAATCGGTTTTAAGTAGGCCGTAATAGTGGAACTCCGCTAAACATTCAGGATCTAAAGCCACTTCTTTGTACATCAGAATAGCTCCTCATCCCTTTCGTCAAAGAAGCCCTCTGGCCAATCGCAATCTAAATCACCATCTGCAGTAATCTTAGTTCGTTTAGCCACAACTCCTTGCTCTGTTCCTTGCAAATACATGATTGAAATATCATTGGGCGACACATTTTGTAGATATTCCGGCAAACGGTCATCGCTTGTTTCACGAACTCGACGCAGTAAGCGCAGTACCAAGTGTTCGCTGTGAGTTTCAATCAAGTAGTGATTTTTTTCGTCATTTTGGGTCAGCAAATCCCCTAACGCCACTTGCGCTCTTGGGTGAATGTGCAGTTCAGGTTGTTCACAGCAAATCAAGCTAGCTTGTGCCGATACCGACGCCATAACCAAAGGCAATACTTGCGAAATACCTGCTCCGATGTCCGATGGAGCCACTTCTAAATCATTGACCAAATCCCATAAGGTGATAGCGTCTCTTTCGCTGTGCTCAAACGACACCACCTTATCAAGGGCAACATCGGCTTTTTCGCCTTCAATTTGTTGATAGGTATAACGACTAAAACGGTCAGGATCGTTGGCATACTGAGTCTGTTTAAACACTTTCTTAAACACAAACGCATAGCCAAGATCCAGTTTATCTTTACCACCAAGCCATTGATTAACTTGATCAATTTCATGCTTATTCGACTGATACAATCTATCCCATCCAGCTTTACCTGAATACCAGTCACTCTGTTGGATAAATTTACCAGCCGTGTAAGTGGAATCGGGAATTTGTCGTAAAGGTCCGATATTGATTAGCCTCGATAATAGCTGAGTCAAGTTATCCAAAGGAGCCACAATACAATCACTAAATACTTCTTCGACACGGCGTTTAAGCAGCGAATCTCGAGATTCGATGAATGCGTGAATCCGCTGTCCAAGTTCGGGCAGAGCACCTTGACGAGTTTGAATCCGAATCTGTTCTGCTTGGGAAAGACCGAGGCGTTCATTAAGCCAACTACCCTGTTCTGGGGTCACAGCTAGTAGAGGGTGATTTAATTGCAGTGAAGCTACTGTGGCTTCGGACGCCGCTTGATTTGCTTTAAGCGTTGCGATTTCTTGTCCGTTTATCGAGGTAATGCAACGAGAAACATAGGCCATTTGACGATCGGTACACCAAGACACCTCAAGTTCAACCGCCATGGATGTCGCTTGCTTAGCTACACTATTAAGCAGTGGCTTACACTCCTGCCATAAGCGATCATTTTGCACGTCTTGATGCTGGTTTAAGAAAAATAGGCTTTCTGTGTACCCATTTTCCTTGTTGGCTGACGTTACATCAAACTCCACTTTCAAACTCATGGTTTTATTGAGATCTTTGCCATTGATTAAATGAACAAACCCACCAATAAATTTGTTGCCTGACAGTTGAAGGCGGCGTGGTTCACAATCACCCAGTGTCAATAATTGGTGCAGGTAGCAAAGCGAGGTGACAACAGTACTTTTACCAACACTATTGGAACCAAACAACAGAGTGACCGGCGCAAATTCTATTACTTGCGTATCTTGAAAGGCTCTGAAATTGGTAAGTGACAGGGTTTTGATTCTCATCATTGACAATAAGCTCTAGTGATGTTGAGTTTTTTGCGACGAATGTCATATTAAAGCAAGGTTTTTATCATAGTTACGACATGAATATTGGAACAATCGTATCGAATGTGATTCAGATCACCTAATAGCATAATTGTTGCGGTTTTAGACATTCAGACATTGCTTGTTAGCTAACATTCTTCTCTTGAAAAACAAGCAGATGACAGAGTTTTGGTACGACTTGTAAGCGTCCATATGGTCCTGTTTAAGATCAAATTTTCCGTTCTAGATGAAACAATGCTAGAATCAGGCGTTTATTTTCTGTAGCAAAGTTGCATCCGCACATTATGTGCCGCTGCTAGAGACGCGAGCCTTATTAAAGTGAATTCATCGCTCTTTGACTACAGTCCTATTAGCATTACAAAAAGGTTTCCATTTTAATGATTAGCAATAAAATCCAATGGTTTCCGGGCCACATGCACAAGGCCCGCAAAGAGATCGAAGAAGTCATTCCTCAAATCGATGTCATTATTGAAGTCTTGGATGCGCGTATTCCGTTTAGTAGTGAGAATCCTCTGATTTCACACTTACGCGGTGATAAACCGGTCGTTAAAGTACTTAACAAACGTGACCTTGCCGATCCTGAAACAACCCAATTGTGGATTGACCATCTTGAGCAAGAGCAAGGTGTTAAAGCGATGGCAATCACCACCTCTGAACCTCAAGAAGTGCATAAAATTCTTGAGCTATGCCGTAAGCTTGCTCCTCACCGTGAAGAGATTGGTAAGAACATTCGTACCATGATTATGGGCATTCCAAACGTTGGAAAATCCACCATTATCAATACCCTCGCCGGGCGCACTATCGCACAAACGGGTAACCAACCTGCAGTAACCCGTCGTCAGCAACGCATTAATTTGCAAAACGGTATTGTGCTATCGGATACACCTGGAATCTTGTGGCCGAAAGTGGAAAACCCGCACAGCGGCTTTCGCTTGGCGGCAACTGGCGCAATTAAAGATACGGCGATGGAGTATGACGAAGTTGCGTTTTACACCGTTGAGTATCTTGCTGAACATTATCGTGAAAAACTGATGTCTCGCTATCAAATCGAAGAAGCGCCAGATTCTGATTTAGAATGGATGGAAGAAATTGGCCGTAAACGCGGTGCACTACGCGCAGGTGCGCGTGTTGATCTGCACAAAGCATCAGAAATCTTACTGCATGAGCTTCGCCAAGGCATATTAGGGCAAATTACCCTAGAGCGCCCCGAGATGATCACGGATGAATTGATTCAAGTTGAACGTGATGAAGCAATCAAAGCTGAAGAAAAAGCCAAACGCAAAGAGGAACGCCGCAAACGTTATCTACGTAATAAACGTTAATTTGGTATCTCTCCAAATCAAAACATCCCCACGCAGTGGGGATGTTTATTTTCGAAACTTTGTTTTTCGTATTCCGCTCAGCTCGTTCTATTTGTCACTCGATGGCGTTTTCAACGTCCAATCAAAGGGCACGAGAATACCGGATAATTTCAGTAAAATTTGTTCTAGTTCATCCCATGGCATTAATTGGGAATCAATCACCTCAATACGAGATTCAAACCCTTCTAAACTCATTTCAAATACCGATACCACACCGTCTGTCGCATTAAACGCATAACAGCCGCGTTCCGTATTGACCACGGCCTTAACACGTTCTGCTGTTAGGTCGGTAAAAAGCGAAAAAATATCATCGAACTGGAAATGGTATTCTGCACCAAATAGCCAACCACAACTGTAATAACCTTGCCCACGATTTTCACGACGTACAAAAGCCTCCCCCGGCGCCAGTTCAAATTGAGGTTCTTGACTGGCATGCTCGTGGTGGTGAGCTTCAATATGTGCTGATGCGCTATTTGACTCACGAACCATGTCTAAAACCGTGTAATCAAGATTACCGTTAACCAACTGTAGTGCCGCCAATTTGGCGGGTTGTTGGGCGGCAATCCAAGCACTAAACGCGTCCAAATCTTCAGCAGTAGAGAGATCGATTTTCGTTGCGGCAATCACATCCCCACAGTTTAATTGATCGTTAAAATTAGCGTTTTCGGTGTACTTGGTGTTGCGCAGATTACGCGGATCGACGAGTGTAATCGTGGCTTTTAAATCGACGTAAGGAGAATATTGCTCTGATACCAAGGTTGCCACCACTTCTTTAGGGTGACCCAAGCCTGTAGGTTCAATCAATAAGCGATCAGGCTTTTGACGTAATAAAGCCGTGATAGCGACCGACATTGGTACGCCAGCAGCGCAGCACATACAACCACCCTGCACTTCCTTAATCACTGCACCTTGATCAGACATCATAGCGCCATCAATACCGATCTCGCCAAACTCGTTGACCAATACCGCCCACTTTTCATCGGCCGGTTTGTTTTTCAGTAGGTTGAGGATGGTGGTTGTTTTTCCGACTCCGAGAAAACCAGTAATAATGTTCGTTGGGATTTTTCTTGTCATGGCGTGCTCCTTAATGGCGCGAGTATATAGAAATTCCCTCTCTTTACCAATAAGGTCAGCAGCTTTATCAGCGGTCGTCACTGGTTTATCGAGATAGTTTAGCAACCGCTTAATCAGCCATTAATCGATGTTCTAACACGGAAATGACCTCATAGCTTTTCGTTATTTAAAAAAAGTTTTAAGTCCTCAACTAATTTTGATCAAAAGCAATGCAGCTTGAACAAGAACCTTGATAATAGGGCTTAAAGTGATTCCATAATCTCATAACTTATTAGCGGTCGTTGATTTTTCACCATATTTGAAATTCAACATTTCAGTTATATAGGTTTGGTTCATTTTAAACCAGCGTATAATCTGCGCTGTTTCACTTTTTTTTCACCTATCTTAATCCCAAAGGGCCCATCTCAAATGACCGCGAGAGAGAAATTAACACATAGTTTACTTGCAAAAGTACCCAAAGATACCATCAACCAATTTCTCTCCATCGATAAAGCCCCTATGTCTGTCCTGCTCATGTCAGTGATGGTGGGTGTGTTATCCGGTTTTGTTGGCACCTACTTTGAACATGCGGTACGTCTCGTATCAGAAAGTCGTACTCAATGGCTATCTAACCATTTAGTTAACATTCTACCTTTGGGTTTGGCTGCATTTATTATTAGCGCACTTTTGGCTGTCGTAGGTTATTACTTGGTACACCGTTTTTGCCCAGAAGCAGCCGGTTCTGGTATTCCAGAAATTGAAGGGGCGATGGACGGCATGCGCCCTGTTCGTTGGTGGAGAGTATTACCTGTTAAGTTCTTTGGTGGTATGGGCGCTCTTGGTTCAGGTATGGTGTTAGGGCGTGAAGGGCCTACCGTGCAGATGGGCGGTGCGATTGGTCGCATGGTGTCAGATATCTTCCGGGTAAAAAACGAAGATACTCGTCACTCATTATTAGCGGCTGGTGCGGCTGGTGGTCTATCTGCTGCATTTAATGCTCCCCTCGCTGGGATTATGTTTGTGGTTGAAGAGATGCGTCCACAATTTCGCTACTCATTGATTTCAATTAAAGCCGTTATCATCTCTTCGGTAACGTCTAATATTATATTTCGTATTATCAATGGCCAAGCTGCTGTTATCAAAATGCCTCAATACCATGCCCCTGATTTAGTATCTTTGGGACTCTTCTTATTACTCGGCGTCTTGTTTGGTATTTTTGGTGTGGTTTTCAATAATCTGGTCACTCGTGCTCAGGACTTCTTTGCCAAACTACATCGCAACGACCGCAAGCGCTACTTGTTAGTCGGAGGGTTCATTGGTGGATGTTTTGGCTTAACTCTCCTCTATGTGCCTGATTTAACAGGCGGCGGTATCGCACTTATTCCAAATATTACCAATGGTGGCTACGCAGCAGGATTTTTGTTATTGCTGTTCTTAGGCCGTATTTTCACTACCTTGTGCTGTTTTGGTTCTGGAGCACCAGGCGGTATCTTCGCTCCGATGCTGGCCCTTGGCACTCTATTTGGATATGCCTTTGGTTTAATCGCACACAGCTTATTCCCTGGGTTAGATATTGAACCCGGAATGTTTGCCATTGCAGGTATGGGTGCCCTATTTGCTGCAACTGTACGTGCCCCCGTTACTGGGATTTTACTAGTTATCGAAATGACCAATAACTACTACTTGATTCTACCGTTGATCATTACATGTTTAGGAGCGGTTATCTTCGCCCAAATGCTTGGCGGTCAACCGATTTACAGCCAGTTGCTACACCGCACTTTGAAGAAAGAAAAATTGCAGCAACAGGACTTGCCAGCACAAGATCCGGCAGCCAATCAGGCATCAGCGACACAAGCTGCGCAGTAATTGATTCCCAATAATAAAAAACGCTGCTTAAGAGCAGCGTTTTTTTATGGATATTTATTTTCTATGTAGAATACTATGTGTTTAAATATAACTATGTATTCAAATCGGTGCCTTGCCTATGAGCGAATACATTCTCGCTGAAACCGCATCTTGAGGTTACTTGGGTATATTCTGGCTAAAACGGCATCTTTGGGTTGCTTGGGTATTAACGGTAAGTCTCTTTTAAAAAATGGATTCTTTGATTTGTCATATCGATTAAGCATTCCGTTTCAGCCTCATTTTTCCCTGAACCGCCACTATTTAATACTCTCACCGCATTACAATTCTGCTTTAAAAACGCTAACCATGCACGTTCGCTTTTTATGAGACTATCTTTTATCTCTTTTTTATCAACCATGGACGCAGCGAAATAATCCGACTCGATATGGCTCATGATATGTTGATACACATCATTAAGTTCTTGATCCGAGGCTTCAAATTTTAATTGCAGCTCACATAATTGCTCAGGAAGATTACAACGAGGGTCAATATCAAAAGCCATTGCATGACTTGCGAATGTAACTAATAACCCTGCATAAATTTTTTTCATCTTAAGTAACCTGTCTACTTAGATTGAATATAAGGCCTCTCCAAATACAGAATCCAGAGTTTCATCAATGAGTGATAATTAAGCCCAACGTAAAATGGTATTGAGTAGTACCTCTTTCTCGGCGGGCTTCGTCATATGATCATCCATGCCAGCGGCATGCACATCATGAATGGTTTTTAAACTATTGTCGCCGGTGTACCCCACTATCGGCACTTGACGATAGCGTTTGTTAGACAGACGAATCGCTTGCGTTGCCTCTAAACCATCCATAACAGGCATTTCAATGTCCATTAATACAAGGTCAACATCGTTTCTATCTAGCACTTCTAAAGCGTGTTTACCATCGCGTGCTTCTAACACATCAAATCCCATTTTACGCAATAACAACACCGTAATTGCGCGCAAAGAATGGTTATCATCGACAATTAAGACGCGTTTAGAACCCACATCAACTTCCGCTTCAGCCTCATGTTCGTCGTACATCTCATTGGCAATAGCGAGAGTTTGCGCCGTGATAGTTTCTTTAGAATCAAACAGCAGGAGATCAATAATATTATCCGTATCAAGTTGCAGCACACGATACTCTAATGGGAATACATTATTTTTGGACGAAATATCAATTGGATAGTAGTGATTACTGTCATAAAGATACGCAATTTTACTTTGGCCGAAGTTTAACCGAGAATTGAGCAGCTCTAACTTATCCCAATCAATACCGACTTGTTCCAAATCGATGATAACGAGGTCACTTTCAAATTCATTTTTAACATCCAGCAAGAGTTCTTGCAGCGAGGCAACCTGCAACTGGAAATGCTTATAAAACGCTTGTTGCTCAAGTACTCGAGTAAACAACCCTGGTCGTCCCACGTAAAGTACATTTTTTGAACGCAACAACTCCTCTTTCATCAACTCGACTTTTTCTGAATCGTAGGCAGGGAAACAGAGTGTGAATTCAGTCCATTCACCGAACACTGAGCTGCAGTAAATATTGCCGCCAAACGATTTCATAACTTTACGGCAGAATGGTAAACCCAATCCATAACCGTGTTTCTTACCAAAGGTATAAAAGTCTTTAAATACCTCTTCAAGTAGATGCGACTCGATCCCTACGCCATTATCACGTACGGTAATGATATTCAAATCGCCTTGGCATTTTAACTCAATGTGAATGTTGAAATGTTCGTTATTCTGATAGTAAAACGCGTTTTTTAACAGGTTATAGAGGGTGAATTGCAACAGCGTATCACTACCAAAGAACTCAAAATCATGACTGACGTGATAACTGACTGCTTCGCGATCCTCTGGTCGTTTATACGCAAACGAATCTAAACTGCGTTGAACGACTGTTGTCGCATCGTATTTTTTAAACGTTTTCGCCGCAATGCGATTTTGATCAATCGATGTTAACAGCAGATCGATCGTTTCATTACCCGCACGAATGACCTCACTGGCGTTATCCAAAATCTCATTGACCAAAACCACTTCGCTTCCCGATATTGTGGAAGGTTTTGTGTTTTCCCCACGCGCTTCTGGCACCATGGTTTTCAGTACATCGATTGAAGATTTAAGCGCGCTGAAAGGATTGCGCATTTCATGGGCAATACCCGCGCCAAACGAGCGAGCGATGGAGACCTTCGCTTCATGGGTAACACGATTGCGAAAATTGAATAAATTGCCAAAAACGTAGGTAAAAGCGAAGATCGGTAAATAAACCCACTGCACCTGCAAGTGTTCCGGTTGACCATCAAAGACATACACCGCTAAATAGGCTAAGCCCACACCGGTAATCGATTGAAATATCATTACCTTTGGTTCATAAACCAGCAGGATATGTAAGAAGATTTGCGCCATAAAAGACATGGCCCATACTGTTGACCATTCATTCATCAGCAATAAATAGCCAAAAAAGAAAGGTAAACAAACTAGGCAAGTACCAAAATAGACATAAGGTAACCGAGGCTGCCAATGCTTTGGCATCCTTTCGCGCAGCGCCATCCCCACAAATAATAGGCACGCTATTATGCGTAATAGCAACGATTCATGGGGTTGCGGAAATGCGTATTCCCACAACACAAAATAGAGCGGATATCCGATGGCTCCTAGCCACCCAACAATCGTTAAATTGGGCTCCGCGTATTGATACACTTTTTTGATTACGTCCATGTAATCTCACCAACCTGACATAATTTTCATGGTTATCTACTTAAGCTATATCTAAATAATTGCCGCCGTATTCGGAGGTCGTTTTTGATTTTTAAAAGCCGTTATTTTTTTATTTTGCACTATTTGTGCAGTGCTACTGAACTGCCTTTACGTGTTGGTGTAATATCCAACCGTAATGAAATTTGTTCTTTTAATTCTGTTACATGGGAGATGATACCGATCGTTCTACCCCCTTGCTGCAAATCAACCAGTGTTTGAATCGCCAAGTCTAAAGATTCTGGGTCTAGGCTACCAAATCCTTCATCAATAAACAGAGTATCGAGCCGTACTCCACCACTGTATGATTGCACTACATCCGACACTCCCAACGCCAATGAAAGTGCTGCCATAAAGGACTCACCGCCCGATAAAGTTGCTACATCACGCCATTTGCCGGTATAGCCATCTTCTACCATGAGATCTAAACCAGAACCAGCATTACCTTTGGCTCGTTCTTGTTTACGGCGCAAGACATAGCGGCCCTTACTCATACGTTGTAAACGCTGCGATGCTTGTATCAACACATCATCAAGTAATACACCCAATACAAATCGGTGTAAGCTCACTTTAGCGCCTGTTCGACCATTAGCTATATCACTCAAAGTACCAATCACTTGATACTGTGCCTCTAATTGCGCATTTTTACTGTACAGATTTTGTAATTTTTGTGTTACTTGATTCAGATTGTCTAACTTAGACTTAGCCTGTGTAAACTGCTCAAAAGCATGATTAACCGCATTTTGACATTGAGCAACTTGATGCTCAATGTCATCGAGTTCAGGCTTAATTTGTTCTGCCAGTTCTTTATTTAAAGCTTCTAGTTGACCTTGCAATCTAGATAAACGAGATTCATGTTCGTTGATAGAGGCTTCAAGCTTTTCACGCTCTTGGTTATCAAGTAATGACTGTTGATATTCTTCAACACTTGTAAACACACTTTCTGTTAGTTCCTTGTCCCAAACCGCTTGTTTTTTGGCAACTTCATTCATCCACTGTTGCTGTTGTTCTGTGAACGATTCAAACGTAGAACGTGCCGCGCTTAATTGGCTTTGTGCATTAACCCATGCTTGCTGAGCTTGTTGTTCTGCCAAGGTTAACTGCGCAATCTCCTGCTCAAGTGATACTTTATAAGCAAGCACCTTATCCAATGTGTTCAGGTCTGGAGATAAACTTTGCGTTAAAGCGTCCAATTCAGCCTGCAAACGTGTTTGCTGCTGTTGCGCCTGCTCAATTACGTTTAACTGCTTATTGTACTCTTCGCGCAATGCTAACAGCTTTTGCTCGGCTTTGATTAGCATATCATTGTGGTGCGCGACATTTAGCGTACGTAACTTCTCTAACTCAGCTTCTAAAGCTTGTTTGGATTGTCGCAACTCGTCGAGAGAGACGACACCTTCAAGCTGCTTAATCACTTGCTGTAGTTCGTCATTTACATGCGTTAGTTGCTGTTCAATTTTTTGTAGCGCTGCGGTAGCAGCAACCTCTCGATCATAACGCTGTTGCTGTACATGCCTTGCTTCATCAACCTGCTCTTTAGTGACAACGTCACCTTGGGGCTCTGCTGGACATGGATGAGACTGGCTACCACATACCGGGCATGGTGAATCGTCCTCAAGCGTCGCAGCAAGTATCGCAGCTTGGTTACGATGCCATTGCAGTTCCAATTGATTGGCCTGACGACGGCTTTGCTCAGTTTCTGTTTTGGCTTGAGTCACATTCGCTTGTACTTTACTCTGTTCTAGTAACAAAGTTTGTAGTTGCGAATGCAATGTTTGTTCTTTGGTTCGTAATTCAATCTGTTGCTGCAGGGAGTTAACTTGCCACTGTTTACTGTCAATTTGTGCCACTTGAGCCGTCATGGATTCCAGTTCAGCACGTTTTTCTTTAACGTGAATTTCACCCTTAGCAATACGCGACTCTAGCACTGCCCGTTGCTCTTTCGCTGCATTGACCGACTGATCAGCAGCCAAGCGCTGAGCTTCATGCTCGGCAATGGTACGCAGGTTTCTCTCTAGGCTCTGCACTTCAAACAAGGCTTTATTTTTTTCTGGTATTTGCTCAGCATTTTTTCTGGCGAGCTTGGCTACCTGATCAGCTTGTTGAAGGCTCGATTCACTCAATTTTAAAGTTTGACTGGCTTTTTCGAGCTTGTCTTGAGTGGACTTTAACTGCTCTGCAGCAGATTGAAACTGTTGATAAGACGACATCAGCTCTCTGGCTTGCAGCGCTCTTTTCACATGCGCTTTTTGTGCTGCAACCTGCTCAGATTGAGCATTGAGAACCGCAAATTCTTGGTTGAGTGACTCACGTTGATTAAATTTTCCGACCAGTTGTTGACCTTGCACCAACTGCTGCTTGAGTTCATCACGAACTTTCTGTTGCGTTTGATAAGCTTTTTCATGGTCAGCAACCAATGGCGCAGTCAATTCCAATTCTTGCTTTAGCTGCGCTTCATTTTCTAATGAAGCAACATTGAGTGCACCTTTAATCTGTTGATCAAACTGGTCTTTTTCTCGGCGAATACCCGCTGCTTTATCAAATAGCGATTTTTCAATTTGAGTATAAATATGCGTTTGAAACAGTTGCCCAAAAATCGCTTCTCGGTCTTTGGAATTGGCTAATAGCAACTCACGAAAACGCCCTTGCGGTAACACCATAACTTGGCGAAATTGGCTAGCCTCTAAGCCAAGCAACTCTTCTATCGCCTTTTTAACCGGAGATGGCTTATTGGCAAGCAAGACTTCGCTATCATCAGATTTCAATTCAACTAATGTAACGGCATGAGCTTTTCGGGTAAAACCCTCACCCCGTTTTTTAGGCACTTCTTGGTCAGGGCTACGAGTGACAATGTAACGTTTTTGCCCTAACGCAAATTCAAATGTCGCTTCGGTGATTAATTGTGAATCCGCATAATCACAGCGCATCTGGTCACCAGAACGCTCGTTACCTGTCGTTTCACCATAAAGAGCATAACAAATAGCGTCCAGAATCGAGCTTTTTCCGGCCCCAGTTGGACCATTAATCAAAAACAGCGGGGCCACGCCAAATTCATCAAAACAGACTTCTTCTTGACCAGCAAAGGGGCCAAAGGCTTGAATGGTGAGTTTAATTGGTCGCATAAATTACTGTTCCTCCCCGTGCTTGAGGGCCTGTATGACATCCATAACGGCTTGCTCTTGCTCATCGGTTAAAGGAACTTGGTGGGCTTCATGGAAAAAGTCTTTGAACATATCTAATTCACTGCGCTTAAGGCGCTGGCTACGCATCTCTTGATCGATACCAATCAGCATGCCTGGCTTCTCTAAATGCAGTACATTTGGATAAACACTGCGCAATTTATCCATTGGGTCCAAAATAGCATGCGTATCGGTCAAACGGACCAATAGATAGTCTTCAGGACGCGGATCATCTTTAGCGCTATCGATAATCGCTTGCAACTCACCTTCGATAATACGCATTTCATGCGGGGCTTTTAATGGAATAAACGTCGTGCCGACAAACCCATCTCGGTCTATCTCCACAAGATTCATCCCTTTCTTCTGATGCTGTTCGGAGAAGCTGTATTTCATCAGTGAGCCTGAATATCGAATGTACTCAGCACCTTTAAACTGTGGTTGATGCAAGTGGCCTAACGCCACGTAATCAAATCCTAGAAAATGCTGATGATTAACACGATCAGAACCACCGATAGACAAAGGACGCTCAGACTCAGACTCCATCGCTCCATCGACAAAACAGTGGCTAATCAAAACGTGACGTTGTGACGAATCAAACTGGCGAGAAATTAATTCACACAAGTGCTGGTGAGCCTCGTCATGGGTGCTCACTGACGCATGTAATTCATGGCGAACCTGCTCAGGATCGCTATATGGCATGCCATAAAATGCCACTTCTCCAGCATCGTCCGTATGAATCACTACAGGCTCAAGCATTTGAGAGAAATCGCTAATAATATGCAGACCTGCGCCACGCATCTGCTCAGCGCCAAAACCTAACCGAGCTGCACCATCATGGTTGCCGGGAATCATAATAACAGGCGTACTCAGTTCTTGACATAACTGAGTAATCACACGATTGAGAAGTAAAATAGCCTGAGTTGGCGGAACGGAGCGATCATAAATATCGCCAGCGACCACAACGGCATCGACTGAGTGCTGACGAACATAATCCACGACTTGCTGTAAGACAACGTCTTGATCATCAATTAATGACACATTATGAAACTGACGCCCTAAGTGCCAATCCGAAGTATGGAGAAACTTCATTATTGTCCTGTTATTTGTTTTTTCTAGCCACGTCGAATACTACTCATTTTGTTGCAAGGTTGCGACGAAACAAACTCAAAACTATGATGTGTGACAAAAAATGTCTCAACAACGGACAAAAAATGGGTAAATACTGATAAGACCCTAATTTATATACGGACTTTTAGCTTTCTTGGGATCAATTCTATTCCGGTTTGATAACGCTTTGCCGAGGCATTAAGTGCCAATTCTAAAGCACTATCGGCAATGAGCTCAAATTGCTGCGGTAATGAATTAATTTTGAGTGGTAAAAAATTCAATAGGCGATTATCACCAAAAGTCGCCAACCGAATATTTTTCATAATATCCGGGTTTTCGAGTAGAACATCGAGAATACCTTCTAATAAAGTATAAGAAGTCGATACTACAGCATCAGGTACACAACCTTTATCAATCCAAGACTGAAAAACGTGTCGTCCATCGTCACGATGAAAATGCTCGCCATAACCCAGCAAAGGCGTTATGCCCTTCTGCTTAACTGCTGACTCAAAGCCCATTTGGCGTTCTTGTGAAATACTCAGATCTGGCAATGCGCCAATTAAGCCAACACTGCGTATCTCTTGAAAGAGCACTGAATCGGTCAATTCAAAAGCGGCATTAAAATCTTCACTGATCACACAGGCAAAAAATTCATCATCTAATGGACGGTCAATCGCGATAACGGGTGTGCCGGATTTTTGTAACTGGAGATAAAACTCACTGGCATTGGGCATGGTGCTCGCGACAAATAGAGCATCAATACGGCGCCCAATTAAGGTATCTGCCACTGATTTTTCTGTCTCTGGATTATCGTCTGAACATGCGATCAATATTTGATAACCCGCTTGACGCGAGTTTTGTTCTAATAATTTCGCTAAACGTGCATAACTGGTGTTTTCTAGATCAGGAATGATGAGACCAAATGAGCGACTATTCCCTGCACGCAATGCTGACGCGGCGTGATCGGGACGATAGTTAAATTCTTCCACCACTTCCATGACCTTCTTTTGCGTCTTTTCACTGATGCGATACTTATGGGCTTTACCATTGATCACATAGCTTGCGGTTGTTTTGGATACTCCTGCCAACTTGGCGATTTCATCTAACGTCATCTCATGTTCTCGTTTTATGTGCGACTGATCATAGAAATAAACACACATTCCTTGTTGATGTTGAATTATATGCTGAATCGATTCAGTATGACAGCTCAAAATGTTCAGCAAAGTCACACACAGTTCGCATAATCGAATTTTATAAGCTAAATCTTATATGGCGAATTGAGCTTTAAATTTTGTTTAAAGCGGTTTTGCTGAATTTTTTTGAGATTGTGCTGAAACGATTCAGCTACTTTCATTAGTGTGTAAAACGAATACCGTAACAATAGAAATACGGTAACAACAATTGGCCATTAGGCCGAAAAAGGGGCAAACATGCTGCAACTATCTACTCAAGACATCAAACTTGGCCAGGCTCAGCCGAACAAGTTAGATGCAATCCGAGCTATCGCTGCGGACCTAACTGCTAAAGGTCTGGTTGAGCAAGGCTACGTAGAAGGAATGCTGAACCGCGAAGGTCAAAATTCAACTTTCTTAGGTAACGGCATTGCGATCCCACACGGCACCACTGACACTCGCGACTTAGTAAAAGAAACGGGTGTGGCAGTACACCACTTCCCTAACGGGGTTGATTGGGGTGACGGTAACACTGTTTACGTTGCAATCGGTATTGCAGCGAAATCAGATGAACACTTGGGCATCTTAAAACAGCTAACTAAAGTTCTTTCTGCTGATGGCGTTGAAGCAAGCCTAAAAGAAGCAAAAGCGGAAAATGACATCATTGCTATTTTAAATGGCGACGTACAATTCGAAGCAGACTTTGATGCCTCTTTGGTTCAAGTTAAATTCCCAGCCACTGATCTGATTCAACTTGGCGCTGTTGCTGGTGGCTTATTAAAGAATAAAGGCAGTGTATCGAACGAGTTCGTTGCAGATGTCGTTTCTAAAGAACCAACCAACCTTGGTAAAGGTTTGTGGTTAGTCAGCAGCGATAAGGGCGTAACACGTACTGGTATCTCTTTTGTATCAGCAGCAGACGCCTCTCAAGACTATAAAGCTCTGATTGCTGTTGCAGCATGTAACGCAGCACACAAAACCATACTGGCTAATCTGTCTAACATCGTGTTTAAACAAGAACAAGATGCTCTAATTTCTGCAGATACAGCCGCAACCGTCGTTGCTCTACTTAACGGCGAAGAAGTTGCGCCAGCGGGTGAAGCTGCTTCTGGTAACACCGCTATCTTTAAGATCAAAAACCCACACGGTCTACACGCTCGACCTGGTGCTTGTTTGGTGGCTGAAGCGAAGAAATTCGAGTCTAGCATCAAAGTGGTTAACCTTGATGGCGATGGCAAATCAGCAAACGCGAAGAGCCTAATGAAAGTTATTGCCCTAGGCGTTAAACAAGGTCACCAACTGCAATTTACCGCGGAAGGTGCTGACGCAGCCGAAGCGTTGGCAGCGATTGGCGCAGCAATTGACGCTGGTCTAGGCGAAAACTAAGGAGTGCCACCCATGACGAAAAAAGTCGTCACAATTACATTAAACCCGGCACTTGACCTAACTGGTAGTCTTGAAACGCTAAACGTAGGCTCAGTTAGCCTAGTTAAAGAAGGCAACCTTCATGCCGCAGGTAAAGGCGTAAACGTAGCTAAGGTGCTAAGTGATCTTGGCGCCGAAGTAACGGTAACGGGTTTCCTTGGTCGCGATAACCAAGAAATGTTCTGCCAACTGTTTGAAGAGATGGGCGCTAAGGACGAATTTGTTCGTATTCAGGGCTCTACTCGTATCAACGTTAAATTGGTCGAAAAAAATGGTGAAGTTAGCGACATTAACTTCCCAGGTATCCAAGTGACACCAGAAGATATCGCAGCATTTGAAGAAACCCTATTGCGTCTTGCTCAAGACCATGAGTTCTTCGTTCTAGCTGGTAGTCTTCCTGTGGGTGTTTCTCCAAGCTTATGTGCTGCTTGGATTGAGAAACTACACTCTCTTGGAAAAAAAGTATTGTTTGATAGCAGCCGAGCGGCTCTTGCTGCTGGATTAGATGCTCATCCATGGCTCATTAAGCCAAACGACGAAGAGCTATCTGAGTTCGTTGGTCGTGAGTTAGAAACGCCTGCAGAATGCCGCGCAGCAGCACAGCAATTAGCTGACAAAGGCATTGAGAACGTGGTTGTCTCCATGGGCGCTAACGGCACCATGTGGCTTAACCAAGGTCAATGGCAACATGCTAAACCACCTCGCATGAGCGTTGTCAGTACGGTTGGCGCAGGTGACACACTTGTGGCCGGTATGTGCTGGGGCCATATGCAAGAGATGGAAAAACAACAATTGATCACCTTTGCTACCGCATTATCTGCGTTAGCAGTCACACAAGTAGGTGTGGGTGTGACAAGTGCTAGCGAGCTAGCCGCCCTACAAAAAGAAATCCAATTACAACCAGTGAGTGAAATTACTGATAACTAAGGACAAAGGTCGTCACTATGAATATTGCCATTATTACTGCATGCCCAAGTGGCATCGCAAACAGCATCATAGCTGCAGGATTGCTTGAAAAGGCAGCCAAATCTTTAAACTGGTCAGCAAAAGTGGAATGCCACTCTTCTGTGATTGCACCATCAACACTTTCTGATGCAGACATTGCTGCTGCAGACGTAGTCGTGATTGCTGCAAACACTCCAGTAGATACGGCTCGTTTTGTTGGTAAAAAAGTTTACCAAAGTGATATTTCAGCGTGCACTGCAGACGCTGCTGCTTACCTAAAAGCAGCGGTTGAAGCCGCAACTGAACTGACTGCAGATAAAGTAGTTGCTGCAGCACCAAGCGTTTCAGCAGAAACTTCTGCAACGAAAAAAATCGTTGCAATTACAGCATGCCCTACTGGCGTTGCTCACACTTTCATGGCGGCTGAAGCACTGGAAGATGAAGCAAAACGTCAAGGTCACCAAATCAAAGTGGAAACTCGCGGTTCAGTAGGTGCGAAAAACCAATTGACTGCTGAAGAGATCAAAGAAGCCGACTTGGTTATCATTGCATGTGATATCGACGTTCCTCTAGATCGTTTCGTTGGTAAAAAACTGTACAAAACCAGCACTGGCCTAGCTCTGAAGAAAACTGAGCAAGAGATTGCTAAAGCCTTCGCTACTGCAACCCCTTACAGCCAAGCTGGTGCATCTTCTTCTGAACCAGCAAAAGAAGAGAAAAAAGGCGTTTATAAACACCTAATGACCGGTGTATCACACATGCTTCCAGTTGTGGTTGCTGGTGGTTTGATCATCGCACTTTCTTTTGTATTTGGTATCAAAGCGTTTGAGCAAGAAGGCACTCTTCCAGCTGCTCTGATGAAAATCGGTGGTGGTTCCGCGTTTGCTCTAATGATCCCTGTACTTGCAGGTTACATCGCATTCTCCATTGCAGACCGTCCGGGGCTTGCTCCTGGTCTTATCGGTGGTATGTTAGCAAGCTCACTAGGTTCTGGCTTTATTGGCGGTATCATTGCTGGTTTCATCGCAGGTTATGCGGCGAAAGCTCTGGCCGACTATGTTAAGTTGCCTCAATCTATGGAAGCTCTGAAACCTATTCTGATCATTCCGTTTGTTGCAAGCTTAGTCACAGGCCTAATCATGATTTACGTTATCGGTACTCCGGTAGCTGGCATCATGAATGCAATGACTGAGTTCCTAAACAACATGGGCGATGCTAACGCTGTATTACTAGGTATTATCCTAGGTGCAATGATGTGTTTCGACCTTGGTGGTCCAGTAAACAAAGCAGCATACACCTTTGGTGTTGGTCTGTTGGCTTCTAGCCAATACCTACCAATGGCAGCAATTATGGCAGCAGGTATGGTTCCACCACTTGCTATGGGTCTAGCAACATTCATCGCTCGTAAGAAATTCGAAGCGAGTGAACGTGAAGGTGGTAAAGCAGCATTCGTACTTGGTCTATGCTTTATCTCTGAAGGTGCTATCCCATTTGCAGCGAAAGACCCAATCCGTGTTATCCCATCTTGTATGATTGGTGGTGCTATCACTGGTGCTCTTTCAATGTTCTTCAACATTAAACTGATGGCACCACACGGCGGTCTATTTGTACTGGCTATTCCTGGCGCTATCTCTCACGCATTGTTGTACCTACTTTCAATCGTTATCGGTACTGTTGTTACAGCGGCAATCTACTCTGTAATCAAACCGACTGCAGTAGCAACAAAAGCGTAAGTTAACGTAGAGTTTGGAGCCAATCCCGATCTTTGGCTCCCTAAATCAGTCCCCGAGACTTTTACCAGTGGATGCCCTCCACTGGTTTTTTTCTGTACAATAAAAAACCGGCCTAGGCCGGTTTTCTCATTTTGACGGTGTTTGTTCAGTCTTTCTTAATCGTGCTTACCTTGAATATAAGTGCGACTTACGTCGACCACTGCAATATCTTTAAAGAAGCTACGACCAAGGAGCAATGGGTAAGTCAAGTGCGTACGGTCAGCAAGGGTAAATTCGGTTTGCTCTTTCAGATCGCCCACTTCAACCCACATCATAACCACTGGACGACGTTGACCTTTCTCATCACTGGCTTGACGAATACGCACCCAGCGTTCAACAGGTAAGCTTACTTCTTCACTGTTTACGCCATCATGTTCAATCTTAAACTTGACCCAATCTTTGCCATCACGCTCAAAGGGTGTGACATCAACAGCACTGATAGACGATGTAGTCGCTCCAGTATCGATACGAGTGTTGAAGTTATCTTTTAAACTAGGGACGTAAACCCACTCTTTTGAACCAAGAATCAGTTTTCCATCACTGAGTTTTTTACCTTCTTCCTTAGGTTTTAATACAGATTTCGAGTTCTCTGCTGGCGCCGCTTTTTTTGTTGTTTCTGCGGGTTGTGATTTTTTTTGATCAACGTTTACCGGTTTTTCTTGCTGGACTGGACCTGAAGTCGTTGTACACGCCATCAAGCCACCACTTAACATTAGTGGTACCAGAAATTTCCATTGTTGTTTCATTCATTCACCTAATCAGACTGCCAAACACTTAACTCACTTTGATAATCGATTCAGCGACGTAAGGAATGTCTTTTTCCGTTAAGCCTGCAATGTTGATACGACCATCGGTTACACCATAAATCGCAAACTCCTCACGTAAACGCGTCATTTGCTCTGCGGTAAATCCGAGTACGGTAAACATCCCTTTGTGCTGCTCGATAAAATCAAATTGTGAAGTATTGTATTTATTTCTCAACTCTTTACACAAGGTTTGACGAAGGCTTAACAAACGTTGTTGCATTTCACTCAATTCTTGCTTCCAAATTGCACTAAGTTTGTCGTCATGTAACACGGTTCTGACAAGTGCAGCACCGTGGTCTGGCGGCATGGTATAGGAAGCGCGAGCTAAATTAAGTAATTTGCCTTTTGCATTTGCTGCTTCATGTGCATTTTTACCAATCACCATCGCCGCTCCCGTGCGCTCTCGGTACAAACCGAAGTTTTTAGAGCACGACACGGTCAATAACATTTCCTCTACGTGGCTGGCCATGTAGCGCAATCCTTGTGCGTCTTGTTCGTAACCATCACCAAAACCAAGATACGCAGCATC
The DNA here is from genome assembly GCF_001547935.1 of Vibrio tritonius. NCBI lineage: Bacteria > Pseudomonadati > Pseudomonadota > Gammaproteobacteria > Vibrionales > Vibrionaceae > Vibrio > Vibrio tritonius. Next base: position 861,513 of record NZ_AP014636.1, on the reverse strand, counting down.
CACAAAAGGCGTAAAGCCATTTTTGATCGCTAATGCTGTGACTGCTTGCCAAGCAGCAAAATCCATGTCGGCACCCGTTGGGTTATGGCAACAGCCATGAAATAGCACGACATCATGCTTGCCCGCTTGAGCAAGATCCGTCAGCATCGCTTCGGTATCGACGGTTTTGGTTTGCGGATTAAAGTAAGCATAGTATCTCACTTTTAACCCTGCCGCCTGCATGATCGGGGCATGGTTCACATAACTGGGATTGGTCAACCAAACCGTGGTATCTGGTTGTGCAAATTGAATCAGGTCTGCGAACATGCGCAGCCCACCACTGGCTCCTGGCGTTTGAATCGTTGCAACGCGGTCGTAAGCAGAGGTGCCTGTCAGCAGTAAATCCACCATACTTTGGTTGAAAATTTCACAGCCTGCTAAGCCAACATACGCTTTGGTCTTTTGCTCTGCAACGACAATGTCTTGTGCTTGCTTAACAGCCTGCATAATTGGAGTGACACCGTCACTATTTTTGTAGACACCGATACCTAAATCGACTTTTTGCGAACGAGTATCTTCGCGAAATGCGGCAGAAAGGGAAATAATTGAATCGAGTGTGGGTGTCGGTAAATGAGAAAACATGTAGGTCACAACCTTGTGATAAAACGATAGTGACCCACACGTTAACATCGCTTGGTGTAAAACCAAAAGAGATTTTACAGTTTGAATTGATGAATAATTTGGTTACTGCTGCCCCGCCACGTCAAGGCCGGGTCGCGTAGCTCTTCAACATACTTACCGTCAACCAATGCATCAGCATAAGAAACCACCTCTTGCTGCTTGGCAGATAGTTCACTCAGTACGTAGCCTGTCCAAATCCAAATGTCTTTCCCGTCACATTCGCTTTTCACCCTTTTCACCAATTTAAGCACGGCATCGAGGTTTTGCGGATGCAAAGGATCGCCTCCCGAAAGAGACAAGCCGCGACGTTTAATGCGAGTATCATTAAGATTTTCAATGATATGGTCTTCTAACTCTTGGGTGAACGGAAAACCCGAATCAACCCGCCAAGTCGATTGGTTGTAACAGCCGCGACATTGATGTTCACAACCGGCGACAAAGAGTGTACACCTTGTCCCCGGTCCGTTTACCACATCAATCGGATAGTATTTGTGGTAATTCATACGCTTATAAGTGTTTAACTCGACGTTTCACTTCTTCCTGTTTACCCACGTTGAATGGGCGAGCATCAGGGCTACCTAAATAACCACATACTCGGCGAATAACCGACACTTTTTCTGAGTCATGGTTACCACACTTAGGACATACAAAGCCTTTACTGGTACAGTCAAACTCACCGGTGTAGCCACATTCATAACACTCATCGATTGGTGTGTTGGTGCCGTAATAAGGTACACGCTCGTAACTGTAATCCCACACGTTTTCTAGCGCTTCAATATTACGCTGCATGTTAGGGAATTCACCATAACAGATGAAACCACCGTTCGACATGTGTGGATATGGCATTTCAAAGTCTATCTTGTCGTAAGGGTTAGCCTCTTTTTCTACGTCAAGGTGGAAGCTGTTAGTGTAATAGCCTTTGTCCGTTACTCCTTCAACCACGCCAAATTCTTTTGCATCGATACGACAGAAACGATTACATAGGTTTTCACTTGGCGTTGCATACAAGCTAAAGCCATAACCAGTTTCTTCTTTCCAAGCATCCACTGCATCGCGTAGGCGCTGTACAATGTCCACACCCACTTGGCGTAGTTCATCATGGTCGTAGATATGTTGGTTGCTACCAAACAATGCATTAATGGTTTCGTGAATACCAATGTAACCCAATGAAATGGAAGCGCGGCCATGTTTGAAGATTTCCGCTACCGGCTGGTCAGCTTTCAAACGTACGCCACACGCACCTTCCATGTATAGAATTGGAGCAACACGTGCTTTCACATTTTCCAAACGCGCAATACGGGTATCCAATGCGCGACGAGACACTTTCAATGTTTCATTGAGCAAGGTATAGAATTTTTTGAGATCGCCTTTCGCTTTAAGCGCGATACGTGGCAGGTTAATACTCACCACACCTAGGTTATTACGGCCATCGTGAATCAGTTCGCCATTTTCTTCATAGGTATTTAGGAAGCTGCGGCATCCCATTGGGGTTTTAAATGAACCGGTCACTTCAACCACGCGATCGTAGTTCAAAATGTCTGGGTACATACGTTTACTTGCACAATCAAGAGCAAGCTGTTTGATGTCGTAGTTGGGTTCGCCCGGTTTTTGGTTCAATTCCGCTTTAATCGCGAAAACCAATTTAGGGAATACGGCAGTTTTATGGTTCTTACCTAAACCAGCAATACGGTTTTTCAGAATCGATTGTTGAATTAAGCGAGACTCCCACGAGGTTCCCAAACCGAAGCCTAACGTGACAAATGGCGTTTGACCATTTGCAGTATGCAAAGTGTTTACTTCATATTCCAACGATTGGAATGCGTCGTAACACTCTTTTTCGGTACGTGCTTGAGCGAATTCTTTCGGGTCATGGATATCCCATTCACGAGCCACTTTCAGGTGTTTTTCGTAGCTAGCAGCCACGTAAGGAGCTAGAATCTCATCGATACGGTTGATGGTAGTACCACCATAAATATGGCTCGCCACTTGAGCAATTATTTGTGCAGTCACAGCAGTCGCTGTTGAGATAGATTTTGGCGTTTCAATTTCGGCATTACCCATTTTGAAGCCGCCGGTCAACATGCCCTTAAGATCGATTAACATGCAGTTAAACATCGGGAAAAAAGGTGCGTAATCTAGGTCGTGGTAGTGAATATCCCCAGCTTCATGAGCTTGTACTACATCACGAGGCAAAATGTGCGTCTTCGCATAGTGTTTTGCCACAATGCCCGCCAATAAGTCACGCTGAGTCGGAATCACTTTACCATCTTTATTGGCATTCTCGTTAAGTAGATCCGCGTTACTTTCTTGGATCAACCCTTCGATCTCTTTGGTCAACGCACTCTGCTTTTCACGGGCGATATCACGATCATGGCGATATTCGATGTATGAACGAGCTAAGGTCTTGTATGGGCCTTGCATCAACTCATTTTCTACCATGGTCTGAATGTCAGCGATCGCGACCTCATCGTAATCTTTGCATTTTTCTTCTACCGCGAGTGCCACATTTAACGCATAGATAGCAATATCATTCGTTAAATGGTCGGCTGCACTTTCCACCGCAGCTTGAATTCTATCCCTAGCAAATGGAGCCTTTGAGCCATCACGTTTGATTACGATAGGTTTCACCTTTTTTCTCCTTACCCAGCATACTCACAGACTTATCCACAAATACACCATATGGGCCTTTGTTTTTATTTTATACACTACATCTAGTGGCTGTATTAGACTCTGCACCCCATTAGGATGTTTTGATTTAGATCAAACAATGGGACTTGCTGCATAAGGAAGAAACGATATTTACACTTAGGTCTCAAAACCCAAAACAACTGTGTAACTCGCAAAATTTTTTTTTGAATCTATTGATTTTTACGCACCCCTGATAGGGTTTAGGCTCACACTGATAGTGAAGTTAGACGAATTGATAGAATGATTAAAAAGCACACAAGTTTACTGATTTTGCCACTTTATTTTTTCTTGAAATCTACTACCGCTTATGCTGACCTTATATTGATACAGTCGTGGAACATGCAATGGTTAAGCACAAAGTACACACACTTAGGCCCTATACGCCAAGAGCGTGATTGGCTGGCACTTCGATCTATTTTCCATCAATCCTCAGCTGACATCCTATTTTTTCAAGAAGTAGATAGTGACAACGCCCTTCGCCGGATTGTACCGGCTAACTACACCCTACTCTTTTCAGACCGAGCCTTACCCAGCATGCATTTCCATCAATTTAGCGATGTCAATCAATATACTGGTATTGCTCTCGCTCCGGGGATTCGTTTTGATAATCCACCAGATTTGCCACTGCCAGCAACAAAAAACAAAAGTACCAACTATTACAGTAAACTGCGTTGGGCAACCTATATCATCGTGTACCCAAAAAATGGGACACCTATTCATTTGCTCTCCGTGCATCTCAAATCAGGTTGCACTCCATCGAAGACATTTAGAAAAACCAAAGCATGCCGAGAACTTCGCTCACAAGTGGCTCATTTAGCTGGCTGGATAGAGCAACGCGCCAAGCAAAAGCAACGTTTTATTATCGGCGGCGATTTCAACTATCCACTCGCGAAACAAGGCAACCCGGTTTGGCGTCAACTCAGCGCAAGCGATCCAAGAAATATAATACTGGCGACCAAGGAATTAAAAACTCACTGCCAAGTACGCAGTAAGCGCAGTGCTAAGCGTGTCGTCCGTCATTGGCACTTACTTGACCACTTCATTACTAGCTCCGATATTACGCTGGATAAAACAGCCCAGCGTATTTATGCTCTTGATGATATAAAACGTTTCCAGCTCAGTGATCACTGTCCAATTGAAGCAAGACTTATGCGGGATAGTCCAGACGTTCAACGTTGAGAACGAAGGGAGTCCAAAACCAACAACACTCTGTGCGATAATGTAAGACCAACCACCATCGCAATGACAAAAATCCATACATCACCGTTGCCCATGGTAAGACTCGCAAGTGCAGGTCCTGGACAAATACCAGCAAGCCCCCAACCTAAACCAAAAATAGCCGCACCTAAGATCAACCGACGATCAATTTGCTGATTGTTTGGCAAGCTGAAGCGTTCACTACTTACGGGGGCCTTTCTTGGCTTTATCAACCAACGATAGCTGGGCATAAAGATGGCGAGTGCGCCTCCCATCACAAATAATAAGCTGGGATCCCACGCTCCAAAAATATCAAGAAATCCAATTACTTTCTGTGGGTTAGCCATTCCTGAAATCGCCATACCAATACCAAACAACACACCAGAAAACGCCGCAACTAATGCAAAAGTCATGTTTTTCATCTTGTCATTCCCAATACATGCACAGTAAAAAACACCGTGATGCCAGCCACCAGCATAAACGTTATGGTTGCAATGATGGATCGAGGGGATAACCGCCCGATACCGCAAATCCCATGACCACTCGTACAACCATTGCCTAAACGAGTACCAATGCCAACTAATAGTCCAGCAATTGCGTAGTAAAAACTTGAATGACCAGAAAAGGAGGAAGGCATTTCAGACCAAGTGCTCTGCGCACCTAACCAGCCCCCGCAGACCAAACCCGCCAAAAATAAGTAGCGCCAAAGTACATCGCCTTTGGTCGCAGAAATTGCGTAGGTCACTATGCCACTGATACCGGCAACCTTACCGTTAAACAACATCAGCAATGTGGCAGAAATACCTAATAAAAGACCACCAAACAGCGAATACCACAGAATGTCCATGTCTGGATTACTCCTTATCTGAACTTTGACAAAAGAGGTCGTGCAGTTGTTTGATCAAAACGCTTACACGACCATCAGCCAAGGAGTAGAAAACTTGCTGGGAAACTTTGCGGGCCGTAATGATCTTATGTTTACGCAATACTGTCAGGTGCTGAGAAAACGCAGATTGGCTCAATTCAGAATGCTGCGCTAGCTCGCCAACACCGACCTCACCTTGCGTCAACTGGCACAACACCATTAAACGCTCTGGATGCGCCATAATACGCAACATTTCTGCCACTTCATCTGCGTTACGGCGCATTGTTGCAACGTCCACACTCATCAAATCCATATTGTTCTCCTCTTAACACTATGGAAAGGATACCGTTTACTTTAAATTAGTCAAAACTTATTTAGCTATATCGACTTTAGATTAATTAACATTAGATATTTCTAATTAAAATACCTATAGTGAATCACATGATGAACATGGTTGGAGTAACAACATGAATACAGAGTTTAGCTGGGTCGATGATCCTTTATGGTGGGCAGAGGATTTATTGGCCTTGAGATGATGGAAGCATTGTTGGTCAATCATGGCCACCGTGCACGCAATTTGCTTAGCAGGTATCGCACCTACGCATTCGCAAAAGCGTAACCACCTAATATATCACTGCTTTTTATTTACTCCCTCTGGCGATAATAAAAACATCGCCTGAGGGAATTTTTATTTCCTTTCGCTATAAAGCGATTTTTTAATATAACCAGAAGGAATTACTTCGCAAAATCGTATTCTTCATATACTATGCGCAGCCCAAATTGATGAGCTAAAAGACCAAGCTACTATGTCTGTTAACACACAGTCCTCCAATGCACTGTATACCGATCTCTCTGGTTACTACGATCTGATGTGTGTCGACATCGACTATCAGGCCCAAAGCCACTGTATTCGTCGCATGCACCAAATGTTTGGTAACGAGGGAAATACTCACCTTGATCTGGCTTGTGGTACTGGCCCGCACGTACGCCACTTTATTGATTTTGGCTTTTATAGCCAAGGGTTAGACCTTAATCAGCCAATGTTGGATATTGCTGCGACTCGCTGCCCAGAAGCCCAATTTACTCAACAAAACATGAGTGAATTCAGCGTTGAAGAGCCGCTCGACTTGATCACCTGTTTTCTCTATTCGATTCATTACAACGATGGGATTGAAAAACTGAAAGAGTGCATCGCTAACGTGCATAAAGCCCTCAAGCCGAATGGCGTGTTCTGCTTTAACGTGGTCGATAAAACCAAAATCGACAACAAACTGTCGGTTAAGCATACTGCCGAGCAAGACGACCACCTATTTACCTTTCAATCAGGTTGGCATTACAAAGGTGAAGGCGAAAGACAATCATTGCTGCTAAGCATTGAAAAGAGTTCAGCTGATGAAAAACACATCTGGAACGATGAGCACCCAATGGTGGCGGTCAGTTTTGATGAAATGGCAGAGCTACTTGCCCCTTACTTTGAAGTGCATCAATTTGAGCACGATTACGAGAAGATTTTGCCACTGAGTCCAAAGTCAGGAAACGCGATTTTTACCTGTGTAAAACGCTAATCGCTCATAACGAAATAGGTTATCCGAAAGTCCCATCTCAGTAAACAGCCCCCCAATAGTTGGACACCATTTATTGGGGGGCTCTTTCAAGCCAAACCACATTTAAGCCAAGTTGAAACATTAACCCGTTAGGCGAGGCACTTATCTAAACTCTGCAAACACGCCTCTAGTACTGCACTACCAATCAATTCTCCAACGACGGTATGTTTACCACAATAATGGTGGGCCGCTTTACCTTTAGGGCAAAGCACTGCATGACTGTCAGTACCTGTACCACTGGCAGGTAAGCCGGAAACCGGGCTGGCAATGTCCAAATCACGAATCGCCGTGACCTTAGCCTCAGTCAGTATCATCAACGCTTCGACCAAAGCAGTATCAGTGAGTGGCTGATTAATAAACACACCAATATTGATAGTGCCCACCTTGGGCATCTCATCCGCTACATCGCCTACTCGGCGGGTATTACTTAGCCCTGCAGTTACCCAAACATGCACCATCAGTTCACCACGGCTTTTGGCAACTTGAGAAAGAGAGCGCATCGACGCCGCCGTCATCATCCCCGTGACAGGAAATGAAAGCCCAAGCGAAACAGCTTTTTCCATTAACGTCTGTTCTGGTGGTAACCATGGTGGCGGAGTATCTTTATCAACGCGCAAATTGAGCACCGCTTCGGTATCACTTATTCCGCCATTTAGAACCGCTGAACTGATACTTCGGCAACTTTGTTGAGGTAAAAACACCATGTAATCTGCATGCTCAATTACTTTCATTTTATTTGCCTTTTATTGTACTTTTTGTAGGAAATTCATCATATACGCAACCTTCTTCTAGGTCATTCACCACGAGACATTTGAGCGATTGATTTTGCCGCATTAGTCGTCAATTAAACGAACGTTTTACAAGTCAATTCATAAACTGCATATCGGTCATGCACTTTATGAATGAACTATTTGTTGAGTTTTAAGTCTTGTTCGCGCCTAATGCAATTGAGAATTATTCTTATAATCAATTTGTACGGATTAAACATGCACGCGAAATCTCCTTTTATTCTGAAACCTTTAACTATCGCAATTAGCTCATTATTGGCAACAGTAGCCGTCAATGCTCATGCCGACGAAGCCAAACAAACTTCTCAGCCAGAAGTCATTAAGGTATGGGCAACACAAATCAATAATGACTCATCACTGCTTTCTGATGATATCGACGCCAAACAAGCAGACCACCTGAGTGATTTGCTGCGCGATCAACCGGGTATTGATGTGGGCGGTTCACACTCAACGGTGCAATCCATTAACATTCGTGGTTTAGATGAAACCGATCTAGATATCAGTATCGACGGTGTCACTCAAGCGAACAACATGTTCCACCATACTGGTAACCTACTGATAAACGCCGACATCCTTAAATCCGTAGACATCAAGTTAGGTACCAACTCGGTATTAAACAGTGGCCTGTCAGGTGGCGTGCAGTTTGAAACCAAAGACGCAAAAGACCTACTACGCCCTGGTGAAAAATTTGGCGCACGCCTGCACGCCAACTATGGTAGCAATGACTACTTTGCCTCTTCAGCGACCTTGTATTCACAGTTAAACGAAACAGTTGATGGCTTGGCTTACTTCACGCTGACCGACAAACACAATCCCAAAAACGGTGACGGTGATGCCAATAAAGGTAATGATGGTGAAATCAAAGATGGCATCGTAAAATTTGGTTGGGATATCAATGAAGAACACCGTATCGAACTGACTTACGACAAGTACAAAGACGCTGGCGATTATTACCTGCGTTCTAACTTCGGTAGTGGGTGGAATGTCGATTCCGACCAAGCGACACAACACGTTGAATACACACGCGAAACTATCTCTCTTGGTTATGACATCAATAAGGGCGATGCATTAACGGTTCACTCTACGGTGTATAACAACAAGCTTGAGTACGCACCATCAAGTACATCAAAAGGTATCTCTGAACACACTGGTTTCAAATCTTTAGCACAATCGAAACTCGAATTGGCTGAAATGAATCACACCTTGCGTTACGGCTTGCAAGGCAACCACCAAGTATCGAAAAAAGACAGCGCTTCATCTAACACCAAAGATGATAAAGCCAACACCTTTGCTGTGTATGCAGAAGATGAAGTTCAAGTGATGGATAGTCTATTCCTCACCCCAGGTGTACGCTACAACTACTACTCCATTAATATGTATGGTAACAGCTCTGCATCAAACGATTTGGACAAAACATTTACCGACTTCACCTATGGTCTAGCAGGGCGCTACTTGCTAAATGACCAATGGACACTAAAAGCAAGTAGCACTCAACTGTTTAAAGGCCCAGAATTGCGCGAAAGCTTTGTGAAATCGAATTCTTCATTCGATCAAAACCTAAAAGCGGAAACTGGCGTCAACAACGAAGCGGGCTTTGCGTTCCAAGATAAAGAGTTTATTGGTCTTGATAGCTTCGGCTTCTCAACCAATGTGTTCCGTACTCACATCAAAAACTACATTGATAACTGGGGCAGTGGTAAAGGAACTTACACCAACGAAGGTGATTACACAATTAAAGGTTTCGAGTCTGAAATGTCTGCTGTGAAAGGTGATCTGGCAGCGCGTCTAACCTACTCTCACTCAGATTCTCGTAACGATGACACAGGCGACGCACTGCGTTATGAAGTGGGTGACAGCATCGGTTTAGGTGTGAACTACCAAATCCCGTCAATGGATCTAACCTTGAACTGGACGACTATGGTTGCGCTGGATCTGCATGCAGATACCGATAACGATACGGACAAGAAAGGCTACGACGTTCACGATATCTCAGTGACGTGGATGCCAGAACAGTATGATCGTCTAACGGTGACAGCAGGCGTTGAGAACATCTTTAACGAGCTGTATTACTCACAAGCTTCGTTCACTTCTGGCACGATCAAAGACTACGAACCGGGCCGTAACATCAAACTGTCTGTGGCTTACATGTTCTGATGTCCGTGATTCAACGTGATAAATGCTGAATAAAAAAGATGGTGGAAACACCATCTTTTTTATATACAGCATTCTTATAAATACTAATAATTATCATATCCATTATCTTTTATTATGAGAGGAACAAATGTAAAATGCTGTAAATATTCAATCGCAGTACATAAAACTACAACAATAAATATGATTAACCAGTTAGATATCAACCTGTTAGTTGTCCTAAACACTCTATTAGAAGAGAAGCACGTATCAAATACCGCCTTTTGTTTGAACCTGAGCCAGTCTAAAGTCAGTCGATCTTTACAGAAACTACGCACCATTTTTGACGATGAGCTATTAATCCGAACTATCACAGGTTATGAACTCACACCTAAAGCACAGAGCCTAAAAGGTTCGCTTTCTCATGTGCTCTACAACCTGGATAAACTGTTTCAAAGCGATGAATTTCACCCCGAACAGAGTAATGAGTGTATTCGATTTTTCTGTCCAGCCTCAGTGGCAAATGTCATTTTCCCTGATGTCATTGCTCACATCAGTCGTACTGCCCCCAAAATGCGGATAGAACTCGATTCTAACCACCCAAACCATTTTGATGCACTGCTCAATGGCGATATTCATTTTGCAATTTCGACGCATACGCCAACCTCTGGTGAGGGAGAGATCCATCGACTCAAATTACTCGATTGGCAGCACTGCCTGCTCATGCGTCGCGATCACCCACTGGCTAGCGTCAACATAACCGAGCAGAACCTTGCTAATTTCCCATCAGGACAAATTGCAATGAACGGTCAACCCCTACTGCCTCTTGATACCCAAATTGCGCGTTTAGGGTCTCATCAAATACAGGCCACGCCTCCGTTTATTCAGTTGTCCGACTTCACCTCTGCCGCTGCTATAGCGGAAAAAACCGATATTGTATTTCATGTACCAAAAGAGCTTGCTCAACGCTCGAGCAACAAACAGCAATTAACGCTCAAAGCAGTGCCCGACTCACTGGTATATCCAAACGAATGTATTTATTTGTATTGGCACAAACGCTACCACAACGACGCTATGTGCACTTGGGTTCGCTCGCTATTTAAAGAATGGAATAGTGCAGATAATTTGGTGAGCCATACACACTTAGTGCCAGTTGCTTGCGCATAAACACCGAGTTATACCCAAGTAACTCAGCGACAAGCTATTTAAGAGAATAAAATGCAAAATAGCCCAATCACAGTGATTCGGCTATTTAATGTGCTATGCAGAATGGAAGGCATCGTTAGCCATTAATTAAGACTGACGAATACGTGCCATATAATAGGCATCAACATAGCGCCCATTACGAAAAGCAAAATCTTTGCCCTCACCTTCAATAACAAAACCCATTTTTTTATACAGTGCTACCGCGGCTTCATTATCGGAGTACACTGTCAGCTCAATACGTCGTATATTGAGCCAATTATCCGCTAAATCCAACACTGTATTGATAAGAGCAGAGCCAACGCCTTTTCCTTGCATTGCATCTTTCACCCCCACACCAAAGGTCGCTACATGGCGCCGCCGCGGGTTGGCTTCGACCACAAATCCCAAGTTTCCCACGATCTCACCATCTACTTCCGCCACATAGGAATAGACATTATCAGGAATATTAGCGAGACGTTTGGTCCAAAGGTCGAGTGATGGATTCGGCAATTGTAAGGTGCCGGAATACGCCACCACACCTTCATATACCGCTTTCACCGCAGCCGCATCACTTGGCTCTGCTCGTCTCACTGTTATATCCATGTTATTGTCCTTAATTGAGTTTTTTGCAGCATAGCACTTTAAAAAAGTAACTGTAAATCAATCAATTGATAAAAATAACCCCACTATCCAGCCTTGCTAAATAATGGGGTTAACCACCGCTAACACCGAGGGTTACTCTTCTGTGCTTACGTTATCGATACTGCGCTTGATAACGATACTCACCCGAACCCAGCTCAAAGCGTACGGTTTGGTGGGCAAATTGACTCGATTGCGTCGCCAACGGCTTGCCATTTAAACACGCCGAACTTAACGTCGCCGCTGGTAGAACCACTGTTGCGCTGGTATTGGCTGGTATCGTAAAGCGATAGTCAAACTCGCCATTTTTCACCTGCCAGTGGCTACGGATCGTGCCATACATGGATTGATACTCGCCTTTAGTATAGGTGATCCCCATATTAGGATCAGGCTGTGGCGCCAGCACAAAATGTTGGTAACCCGGTGTTTTCTCGTCACTTTGAATCCCCAACATATGTCGATACATCCAAGCCGCTACCGACCCAAACGAATAATGGTTAAAAGAGTTCATGCTGTTGTTACCAGAGAATCCATTTTCTTTGGTATAGGAATTGAGACGTTCCCAAATCGTCGTTGCACCTTGATCCACTGAATAGAGCCATGATGGATAGTGTTGATTAAGCAGCATTTTATAGGCCACATCTTGATGACCATTTTCTGATAGTGCATTTAATATCCAGCGGGTACCAATAAAGCCAGTCATCAATGAATAAGGAGGACGTTTTACCCCTTGATCATCTTTAACTTCTCCCTTTAGATGCGCGACCAGGTTTTGCGCAAATGCGCCTTTGCTGCCTTTTTCAATTAACCCAATCCCCAGTGGAATAGCATAACTGGCTTGAGTATTGATTTTCTCTCCAGTGGTATTATCTTCACTTTGAAACGTTTTTGGATCGAGATAACGCTGGTTAAATAACGTTTTAACTTGCTGATATTGAGATTGATAGTCTTGGCTTTCTTGATGCTTGCCAAGCACTTTAGTGATTTTTGCCATGATATTGAGGTCGTAGCCATAGTAAGCTCGCCAGATCATATCGTTAACGGTACTTGGTCCCGCAACGGCACCTTCGGGGCTCAACCAATCACCGAGAAAACCCGCTTTTTCTGGTGTCGTAGAGGCCAAATAATCCATATAATGTTTCATTGCTGGATAGTGCTGTCGCAGCGCATCAACATCACCGTATTGCAAATACGCTTCCCATGGAACAATCAAACCAGCACTGCCCCACAGCATGCCACCAAAGGCCGACATCGGCGATACTGCGCTAAAACGGCCTTGGTTATCTTGCGTATCGCGCATGTTCAGTTCATGTTTGCGGAAAAACTGCGGCATATTGGCAAAGTACACCGCAGCAGGCGAAAAGACCTGAATATCCCCATTCCACCCCATGCGTTCGTTACGGGCTGGAGTATCGGTTGGAATAGAAAGAAAATTACTTTTCATCGACCAACTGATGTTACGCCAAAGCTGATTTACCTTAGCGCTAGACGTGGTTAACGATGACGCCAAATGCGGGACGGAACTTAAAGCCAAACTTTCGACTTGATCCAGCGGTAACGCTTTATCAATACCGGTTATTTCAAGATAACGATAGCCATGATAGGTAAAGCGTGGCGACAAGACTTGTTTACCTTGCTTTAGCGTAAACGTATCTGTGGCATTGGCGCCCCGGATATTCTCTAACATCAACATCCCGGCATTTTCTGGTGCAGAATGACCACTTGGATAGGTCATTTCACCGTATCTTAACGTCACTTGTTGGCCTGCAACGGCATTGTTTATGGTGATTTTGGGCACGGCTGCTGTGTTCTGCCCCATATCGTAGACAAACACCCCGGGATGAATTTCCTCAACCGATTGTGCTTGCAAGGTTTGGTGTACGCTCACATCACTGCCCAGTAAGCTCACATACTGTGCTTGCTCCCAAGGAGCCAGCTCAGGCCATGGTGAATGAATCAATGTTTCTGCAATTTTGTTGCTATAAACCTGCTTATTCGATGGGAAAGTCGTGCCATGCGCTTTGATTTCACTTGCCTTTTGCCAAGCGCTGTCATCAAAGCCTGGTTTAGTCCACCCCGGCTGCGCTTTACTTTGATCCACAACTTGGCCTTGGAATAAGCTTGCGTAAACTAAAGGCCCTTCGGCAAACCCTTTCCAATGTTGTGGGTCACTATTGATCGTTTCAACCGTGCCGTCTTTATAGGTAATAACCAGTTTGGCAAGTAATGATTGGCGATCACCAAAGTAGTTCCATGCCTCCCCAACAAATCCAACCGCGCCACTCCACCAACCTTCAGCCAATTGAACGCCTATAGCATTTTCGCCAAAAGCTAATTTGGAGGTGACATCCACCACCTGATAAGGCTGTGATTTGTCGTATTCGGTGAAACCAGGCTGAAAATAACTTTCTGATAAACGTTTTCCATTAAGATACGCATCATAAATACCCCGAGCGGTAATATAGAGCTGGGCTTTCTCAACCGGTTTATCTAAGGCAAATTCAGTGCGTAGCATAGGCATCGAATGTTGGCTTGGGTTATGAGTGAGTATCAGCGCGCCATTGGCAGCGGTTAATGTCAGACCATTTGCGCTAAATTGCGCATCAGTACTGTTAGCCCAATGACGAAATCCCCCGCGATAATCTTGATTAAATTCCGCTTTCACAATCGCATTTGCTGGTTCACGATAATGGCTAATCATTAACGAATGAACATGGGCCTTTTGCCCAGCATCGAGCGCAAAACCAACATCACTTAACATCGGAAAAGCAATGTAATCTGAACCAACCCCCATTGGATTTATATTCACCCCAGGCACCAAAAATGGCGAGGCCAACGGCGGTTTAGGAATTTGATATTGATCGCCATCAAGGTGGATATCAACCATGCCATAGACACTAGAAATGTTTATCGTATGAGATTGATAGCGGTTTTTCTGATTAATGACCGTTTGCGGCACATCAAATTGATACAGTGGTTTGTCGGCACTATCGGCTTTGGTATACCCCACTCGATAAACGTTTATTTGGGACATTTTGCCATGGTCCAATCCCGACGTATCTAACTCAACTTTAACGTAGGCAGCATTTTCACTATTGTTTAAATGATTAAGGTTTTTATTGCTATCCATCAAACGCGGATCATTTGCACCAAAAACAACGCCAACCTTAGTTGCACGGCTTTCCTTATCCAACGCAACATCGGTCGATAACCGAAAAATAGGCAAATAGTCAGAAAATAGCGGCAATTTATTCGGCGCTAAACCAATCCATTTAGCATCGCCCCACGCATCACGCTTATGACTTAATAGGCTGGTTTGAAACTGAGCGCCATTGGTTAAATGATTGCCATTGTTATCCCAAACGTCGAGTTGCCAACGATAAGTGTGCGAAGGTTTTAAGCTCTGCGCTCCATACACAATGCCAAGTGAATCGTCTGATGTCACCTTGCCGCTATCCCAAACGGGTTGCTGTTGTTCATCAAAAACTTGAATCCGATAGGCCTGTTGTTTGACATTAAATTGATCGGAGGTCATTTGCCAGCCAAAACGCGGATGTGTACTGTCTAACCCAACAGGATTGGAAAGATAATCGACGGTTAAATGGGACAGTTGATTGACCGCGTATGCGGGCACTGAAATCGCAGCTAACACCGTTAATGCGAGATTACGGACGGGATGAGTGCATTTACGCCAAGGGAAATGTGACACCATCAAATTCAATTTCATGTAGAGCGTTCTCCTTTGAACAGAGCTTTGCCCCGCTGGCTCAATAAAAAAAACCTGACACCTTTCGAACCAATATGGCCTCGAACAATGTCAGGTTTTGCCTGCGCTCAGCAGTAACAATCCTTAGATAAGTTTAGTGACTTTCTATATTGATTTTTACCCTAAAGATGTCGCCATTAATGCGCAATGGCTTGAATATAAAACTGTGACAGTTTAGACAAAGAAAAACAATACCCTCCTTAGCTTTTTCGGGGGTATGTTATCTCGCTGATTTAACGATTAAATCCTCAATGACAACGTGGCGAGTAGGCCGAGTTTTGGCGTAAATAACCGTGTTATCCAACGTTCCACAAGGTAACCTGCGTGCGTTTTGTAACACTCCTTCTAATTGGTAGCCATTACGTTCTGGGACTGCGCGACTTCGGAGATTGGTTTGTGCCGCTTTAATTTCGATTCGCTGTGCTTTTAACTCAGTAAATGCGTAATGTTCTAACGCTAAAACCGCCTCTGAAATATAACCCTGCCCGACATAGTCTTGGGCAAGCCAATAACCGATTTCAAAATAAGGGACAGATTGGTCGCGAACGATAAGACCAATAACACCAACTAAAACCCCATTCTCTTTATTAAATAAAGAATAGCGTTGCTCACCTTCAAACTTCTCAAAAGAGTCCATCGCCTCGACAATACTTTGCTTTAATTGCTCTTCACTAAGTACATGAGGTAACCAAGGCAAAAAAGGCGCTAGATGCTCTTTATTGCTTTGCAAGACTGCAAGCATAATTGGCAAGTCCTCAAGAGAAGGCGGCATCAAACGTAGGCGGTCTGTTTCAAGTTGTCTGTCGGTCAAAACTCCATCCTTATATATCTAAAAATCATAGGGTTAAATATAATAACCACACTAAACCGACTTAACTTTGGACTCAATCATTGTTTGTAATTAATTTTGATACCTAATGGGAAGCGACAATTTCATTTACGACCATCTGCATACAGCGCGAGCCTATGAATTCTTGGATTGTATTAACGTTAAATACCGTAATACCATGCTGTGTGAGTAACTCAGCCGTTACGCCGCGCCCCTGCATTTTGACACCTGAAAACGTACCATCATAAACCAGAAAACTCCCACATGATGGACTGCCTTCAGCAAGTAACGCAAAACGAATATTGTTTGATAAACAGAGCTGTAATGCCATATTGGCCCCACGAACAAACGCATCTGTCACATCATGACCTTGGTTATCTTTTACTTTCGCTTTTTGCTCGAGTACCAAACTAGCTGGACCATCAATAATCTCTGCGCTGGCTCTGGGAATAGGCATTCCAGACGCCACTTCAGGGCAACACCGAACTAACTCAAAATGTGAGCTTAACTCTGCTTCTAGTTGTTCTGAGATGGGCAAAGCTTGTCCGTTGTATCTTACTTTTTCACCGGCAAGACAGGCACTGATGAGCAGTTTTTCCAAACTTGAATCCTTATTTATTTGCTTTGTAGTTAATAGGGTATTTCCAAAACTTCGATTTTTTGAATAACTGTTCAACCGATCCAAATTTGATAACGAGCAGAATCAAAGCCTAAACGTTCTTGTCTATCAACCAAGTTGAAACCACAATTTTCATAAAACCGACGTAAAGTCGGTCTATCACCATGACAATCACATCGTACCCACTGGCAATGATGCTGCTTCGCTAATACCACGATGGCCTTAATCACATCTTGCCCTAAACCACGCGAATGATGCGAATCTGCAATAGCAAACTTATGAAAAAATAGACTGTTGCGGGTATCAAGATCTGGCCAAAAAGGATCGCTATCAAAGCAAATAAACACGCAACCAATCGCTTGACCTTGGTAGTCGATAAGATAGAGCTGCTCATTTGAATAGGATTGCTGAAGCACTTCGAGCCGCACTTGCTCTTCAGTCCATAATGGAATCTGCTGACGATGGCAGCGTGCGACCGCTTGTAGTAAGCAGTTCTGGGCGACTTGCCAATCCTTATCACCAGTACTCTGCTTCAATCTCACGCGAGAAGATAAATCGGAATCAGTGCTGGTAGTGGTGTCCATTAAAATGACCTTTCCTTGGCATACGCAAAGGGTCATTGTACCAAGAACCGATACCAACTGGTTATTTTTTATAGGGAAATGGCATCAAATAGGGTCTAAGGATAACCGATACGTGAGTGCGAAGAGGGGTAGTTATCCTTAGTAAAAACCTTAGCCAATTTGTTATGTTTCCGATTCCAGCTTATTGGCTAGCTTTTTCAGATACTGCTTGGCCAGTTCAGTATCATTTCGGCTCAGCCATTTAATACAATCAAACAGATCCCAAATTAACCCATCATCTCCTGCCGTATAAACCTCAAAATCTTCATGCTGGGGAGCTGGTTCTTCTGTTAAACGACTTGGAGTTATCGACTGCTTATCAAATAATACTTGATATGGATTAGATATGTGGAACGGCTCAGTTAAATCCAAATAGTGAATTTCTATGCTAGTTAAATCATAAAAAATATGTTTTTCAAAATAGGCTAATGGCGTATGAAATCCGTCAATGGTATAAAAAATATCTTTGCCAAATTCTATTCTATATTCTGTTGAAGCGATTTTTTTGTGGAAGCCATTAGTAGTAAAAATGATGATATCAGCATCAGAAATACGATCACCTCGTTTTCCGGCTAAAGAGCCTACTAATACGGCAGCAAGTACGTCTTTCTCACGAACAAGTGATTGACACACAGAATCAATTAACGCGGCTTGTAACGGTAAATGGGGCAAATGTAAATTATCCTTAATCAAAAACATATCCTTAATGACTCGCTAGTTTAACCGTTTGACAGCTTCTTTTTTGCTTGTTGTTCTGCCTTGCTAAACACCGGATCCCAGCCTTTATCAGGGCTCTTTTCTAAATAACCACCACGAACTTCCTCAGCGAGTAGTCGCACTGGGTTTTTCTGAATGACTTTCGCCGTACCGTGCTTATCCACTTCTACGTCACTGCCATCAATGTTCTTAAACACCTTGCCGTTGGCCGCAACACCATCTTGAGGACCTTTGTATTCCTCACCTTTCTTGACTTCTACTGGCTTAGTGCTGCTTTCTGGCTTAACGTAAATTGTTTGGTCTGAATCGTTAATCACATCGGCATAACTTGATATCGGCATTATCGCCACCCCGAGCCACAATGCCATCGATGCTTTCATAATTAGATTTTGCTTACTCATCAAATGCCTCCTTTATGAACGTCATCTTATATTCATAAATATTTCACACTTCTGGTCAGTAACGAAACAAAACTAAGACAGAGTTTGGTCAGAACTACAGTTTAGCGAAAACTCAATAGCTAATAACGCCAATTAGATTTGAGACACATTGCTAAACCCAGCGCTTTTACCTGCGCTCTTTAACATAATTCAGCCCAAATAGCATTTACTTCTCTTGTCATTGATAAGCATCAAAACTCTTATAACTAAAATCGATAATACTCATTCTTATATAACCAATTGAAAGGAAATGAGATTTGAGTTTTAATTTAAAAAACGATTACGATACTACCCAAATAGCCCTCCCACCACAACCACTCCCAAGCATTGAAGCAACCAGTTATAAGCTGCTTGAATGGGCCAAACCTTTACTGGATAACGACGAATATCAGGCATCATTAGACGCTGTCATGACATTTTGCGAAACGAAAGGTTCTGGCGAACAATTACAGCAGGCATTATTACAAGCAGAAGGTCGTTATTGGAGCGGAAAGGCATGGCAAGACCACTATCTTCGACATAGAGACTCTCTTGCCATTCACAGTAATGTTTTTTATTACCTCGAATCTCAGTTGCATCTCCATGAGTTCTCACCAGTCGAAATAGCAGCGGCTTTAGCGATAAGCGCTACTGAGTTTATGCTTGAAATCCAGCGCGGGACATTGAGTCAAGATTTTCAGGGCAAAGCACCGCTGTGTATGGATCAATATCAGCAGTTATTCGGAGCAACAAGAATACCCGGCGAATTAAGAGACCGTATTTTAATTCACCCTAAAGCAGACCACATGATGGTCATGGTAAAACAGCAATTCTTCCCTGTAAGATTGTTTGATGCAGAGGGAAATATTCGTCACTACATGGATCTCAGTGCCGAATTAGACGCCATTAAAAATAGCGCGATTGATGAGGCGGTTAACATAGGGATCATGACCGGCGCAAATCGCGCTTGGTGGGCAAAAAAACGAGAATATATAAAACAACATTCAACACAAAATCAGACGTGTTTTGAGCAAATCGAACATGCTGCATTTGTGCTCTGCCTCGACGAAGACGCTCCAGAACTGGATAACGACATTGCACAAAAATTGCTGCATGGCAAAGGTGACAATCGTTATTTTGATAAGGTGTTACAGTTTATTGTCTTTAACAATGGTAAATCGGGAATCAATTACGAGCACACGGGCATTGATGGTTCCGTCATGCTGCGCTTAATCCGCCACCTTTACGATACTGTTCCTCTGGCAATTGATGATACCCAAAAAGCGATGCCACTAGCGTCTACGCCATCCCCTTTAACATGGACCATCGATTCCACCATTGAGCAGGCAATCTCGCACGCTGAGGAAGAGTTTGCCCGTCACTGCAATGGTTATCAAACCCAAGTCATCCACTTTAATGCCTTTGGTCAAGAAGCGATAAAACAACGCAAAATCAGCCCGGATGCCTTTGTGCAATTAGCCTTGCAATTAGCAGAGTTTCGCAGTCAAGGCTCTAACCACAGCGCTTATGAAGCCATCATGACAAGAACATTTGACCAAGGTCGAATCGATGTGCTTTACACTGTAACCCCTGAAGCGCAACACTTTATTCGCGCCTTTGCAGAACATCGTCCCCAAGCCGAAATAGCGAACGCTCTAAGAGACGCAGCAACAGCGCATATTGGTCGCGCGAAAGAGTGTCAAAAAGGGTCAGGCATCGCGACTCACTTACTGGCGTTAGAGTACAGTTATGAGCATCTCAACGCCTACCATTCGGAAAAAGAACGTCCAGAACTGTTTCAATGCCCAGCCTATCAAAAATTAATGCACACCATTATTTGTACCAGTACCACCAGCTATTATGGTGTGCTGCTCGCAGGCTATGGCCCTGTGGTCGATGGAGGGTATGGATTACGCTATTTCAAACGTGCAAATGAGCTAACGTTTATCGCCACATGTCAGACGAAAACTTATCCGCAAATGGAGCGTTATCTTCGCACCCTAGAACAGACCTTACATGATATGTATCGCTTGATAGCTGAATAAGACCAAGATAAAAAAAGAGAAGCTCAGCTTCTCTTTTTTTCTGTATCATTTAAGGCAACATTACGCTGAATGCTTTTTCGCTTCACGCTGGTATTTTTTCACTTTCTTCATCGCCATATTACGTTTGAGAGGCGACAAATAGTCGATAAACAAATTGCCTTTTAGGTGATCAATTTCATGTTGCATTGCAATAGCTAAAAACTCATCACTTTCAATGGTAATTGGGTTGCCATGACGATCTTGCGCTTTGACAACAACAGAATGGTAACGCTCTACTTCAGCGTAATAATCAGGCACCGACAAACAGCCTTCTTCACCTAGCTCTTTATTCTCACCGCTAACCACTTCTGGATTCACTAAAATCAATGGTTCGTTACGCTCTTTTGATAGGTCGATAACCACAATAGCAAGTTGCTCTGCAATTTGAGGCGCTGCTAAACCAATACCATTACTGGTTGCGTAGAGGGTATCGAGTAGATCATCAATCACAGGCTGCACTGCATCAAAATCAGTAATAGGTTTTGCGACCAATTTTAATCTCGGATCTGGGATAGTAATGATTTCACGTACCGCCATAATAGTTCCTCACTCTTTCTTTATATTATGTTTATTAAATGCAACCGGCCGTTAGCCATGTTGAAATCGCTGGCGAGTTACCCAGCCCCAACGTGGGCACTGATACTCATCATCGATAAAATGCCCTGCAGTATACTCGTTGACTACGCTGCGCCAAAATACCGAGGCGTGCGCTGCACCTTGCACTTGTTTTATTTCCCAAGTGCCCCGCAGTTGCTCAAATAAGGAAGAAGCAAACTGACGTCCTACTTGCTGCCCCCGAAAATAAGGAATGACATAAAAGTCACAAATTTCAAAATGTTCGTTAGGCCCATATTCTATCGCAGCATGCCCTGCCGGGATGCCGTCAACATAACACAAATAACCAATAATAGGTCCACCTAACTCGGTATCAAGGGGGAAAATTCCGTTTTCATCCGGTTTTTTACTCATGATGCGGGAAAATTCAGCTTCATAAGCTTGAGCCAGATTATGATAGATTTGTCTGTTTTTTGATGTCACGGCGACGATTTGCATACAATTTACTTTGAGTAACGATTCGTTGTGATGATGAAATTAGGGGGAAGAGTTTGGCACATTCACCCACAAAACGAAATGGCTAATATGGGTATTATTGATATCCAAATGACCTCAAAATGTAGAATTTGAAGCTTCATCAACGAGCATCTTAACATGGCTCAGATTTGTTTAATTAGAAGGGGTACGTTCGAGCAATTCTGGTACCACATGGGGCAAATCAGTCACCCCAACATCAAGACCGAATTGACTTAAAATACAGGCTAATTGCCCTCGATGATGAGTTTGATGATTAAATAGATGTAACAAAAACGCATTGAGGTCCATGTCCATTTCTACAGCATCTTCACCAACATAATGCACTCTCTGATGACACAAATCGTTGGAAAGATGGTGCGTCATATTGACAATCAAATGGTCAACTTCTTCTCGTTTCTCAATAATGGCATTAAGATCATCAAGAAACCGCTGATCATCCCAGTCAAACGTTACCCCTTGCAGATCCTTTTCACTGATAACCAGTTGATGCTGCACCAAACAATTTAGCATAGTGATATCAGACTGAAGTAAGTGATTCCAATAATCCAACACACTCACAAAATACGAACGCGTATTACGTTGTAACTGCGCACTAGAAAGATGGCGACAGGCCGCTAATAACTGCACATTCATTCGTTGATTGTAACGAGCCATCATTACAAAATTTGACGCTAAATCCATTTCGCCTCACTTTATCAGGGCATTAACCCAATAAAAAACTTTGCCAGCTTATTGTTTATGGATGTCATCCAAATGACACGCAGCCAAGCTGTTGCAGCGCATCAATACCACCAGCATGTAACACCACCCAACTTAACCCAAACGAGTCGATAGCTAACGAAAAAACTCGCTAATTTCTCTGGTTAATTAATGAATTTATGTATATAAACGTAGCTGTCTAATATTGGTGGTAAGAAAAACAATCGATGTTAATGCCATATCGAGTTCCGTAATAAAAATGAGCAATTTTTATCGTTCACCCGTGATGAAACATCAAATATCCTTACTAAACAATGAGTAATAGTTACTCATATTTCCCTTAGATAATCAACATGGCGACATCATATTCTACAGTTCATAAATGAAGCTAGCTCACATTACCAATATCTTACCCTCTGAATTCATTCACTAATCCCCCTAATCATCACCAAAGTGTGGTAACTCCCATTCAATTCCACCTTATTCAGTACCTACTTTTTAATAGCTCGCTGTAACCAAATGTGACCCTGTTCAATTATTAACCTATTTATGTGAGCCATGGAACGCCATTTGTACTTCTTACAAATAAACCCACTCACAAACACAAGCATCTTTGGTCTGCAGTCCAATGCAATCCATTGCTAAGCAATTCACAATAAACACTATCTACACAAAAATAAAAAACTCATAAAATCAATAACATGAGGCACACCCCTATGGAACAACTCAAAGATAGAACTGTGTCCGCGACTAAACAGTCAACGCACACTCGTTATTGGATAGTAGCCATGCTATTCCTGATCACCTCGGTAAACTATGGTGATCGGGCCACCTTATCCATCGTGGGCTCGCCCATGTCACAAGCCTTGGGATTAGACTCTATCGCGATGGGCTACATCTTTTCTGGATTCTCTTGGGCCTACGTCATCGGTCAAATACCAGGCGGCTTATTGCTTGACCGCTTTGGCTCAAAACGCGTTTACCTCTGCTCTATTATCACTTGGTCTCTGTTTACGTTTGTACAAGGGTTTATTGACATATTCCCAGGCGGCTCGGTCGTTGCTGTACTGTTTCTTTTGCGCTTTTTGGTTGGGCTATGCGAATCTCCTGCATTCCCGGGCAACAGTCGTATCGTCGCAGCTTGGTTCCCAGCACAAGAAAGGGGCACCGCATCGGCCATTTTTAACTCAGCACAATATTTCGCAACAGTTATTTTTGCGCCTATCATGGGCTGGTTAACCCACGCTGTAGGTTGGACTCACGTCTTCTTCTTTATGGGTGGTGTTGGTTTTGTCGCAGCAGTGCTATGGCAAAAAGTGATTTACCCACCAAAACGTCACCCAACCTTGTCCCAACAAGAATTGGAATACATGGAAGCCGGCGGTGCATTAACCAATCTTGATGCCCCCGAAGAAACCGACACCAAAGGTAAAAAAACAACCTCAGCGCCAGTCATTTCAAAAAAAGCGGCCATTAAAGACCTACTTGCTTCACGAATGATGTTAGGTATTTATCTTGGTCAGTACTGTATCAATGCATTAACGTACTTCTTTATTACTTGGTTCCCTGTTTATCTAGTCCAAGCTCGCCATATGTCGATTCTGGAAGCTGGTTTTATCGCAGCCATTCCGGCTATATGCGGTTTCTTAGGCGGCATTTCTGGAGGGGTCATTTCCGACTTCTTACTGTCGCGCGGCGTGTCTTTAACGTGGTCACGTAAGATCCCAATTATTGGTGGGATGCTACTTTCAACGTCAATGGTAGCGTGTAACTACATCGATACAGAATGGCTCGTGGTTGCCTTTATGGCTTTAGCCTTCTTCGGCAAAGGTGTTGGCGCCTTAGGTTGGGCAGTGATGTCTGATACTGCGCCAAAAGAAGTGGCAGGGCTAAGCGGCGGTATCTTCAATACCGTGGGTAACCTGTCTGGCATCGTAACCCCCATCGCTATCGGCTATATCATCGCTGCGACTGGTTCATTTAATGGTGCATTAGTCTATGTTGGCGTGCACGCGCTCATCGCAGTATTTGCTTACTTAGTCATCGTTGGAAAAATCGAACGTCTTAACCTATCAAAACAATTTGATGCCTAGTACGGATAAGGAAAGTTCATGAGTTCTCAATACCCTACAATCACTCGTGTTGAAGTTGTGCCCGTGGCTGGCTTCGACAGCATGTTACTCAACATTGGGGGCGCCCATGGCGCCCTATTCACCCGCAATGTGGTCATTGTGCACGACAGTGCTGGACATCAAGGGCTGGGAGAAGCCCCGGGCGGCGAAGTGATTGAACAAACTCTGCGTTCTATTGGCGAACGCCTTATTGGTGAACCAATTGTTCACCTTAACAAATTGATTCATCGTGCGCACTTTGCCCAACAAGATGATGATTACGAAACCTTTGGTAATGGCGCATGGACCTTTGAACTGCGTGTTAACGCCGTTGCGGCAATGGAAGCAGCGCTGCTTGATTTGATGGGACAAATCTTAGAAGTTCCTGTCGCTGAGTTACTTGGCCCCGGCAAACAGCGTGACGCTGTCACTGTGCTGGGTTATCTGTTCTTCGTTGGCGACAGCCGCAAAACTGATATGCCCTATCCCGCCGAAGAAGGTGGGCATCCTTGGTATTCAATCCGTCGCCGCGAAGCCATGACCCCCGGCGCGATTGTTGAACAAGCTGCAGCAGCCAAAGATCGCTATGGCTTTAAAGACTTTAAACTCAAAGGTGGTGTCCTGCCTGGTGAAGAGGAAGTGCTTTCGGTCGAAGCTCTCGCCAGTGAGTTCCCTGATGCGCGCATTACCATTGACCCGAACGGCGCTTGGTCATTAAACGAAGCGATTCGTCTGTGTAAACCGCTTCGCAATGTGTTGGCCTATGCAGAAGACCCATGTGGTGCAGAGCAAGGCTTTAGTGGCCGTGAAATCTTAGCCGCATTTCGCCGCGCAACAGGTTTGCCTGTTGCCACCAACATGATCGCCACCAACTGGCGCGAACTGCAAAGTGCTATCGTACTGGATGCGATTGATATACCTTTGGCTGACCCGCATTTCTGGACACTTTCCGGTGCAGTACGTGTTGCTTCACTGTGTAATGATTGGGGACTCACTTGGGGCTGCCACTCAAATAACCACTTTGATATTTCATTGGCGATGTTCACCCAAGTTGGCGCAGCCGTTCCAGGAAATCCAACCGCGATTGATACACACTGGATTTGGCAAGAGGGTCAACATCTCACCAAAGATCCTTTGCAGATCAAAAATGGGCAAATCGCCGTACCAGATCGCCCAGGACTGGGTATTGAACTGGATCGCGAGCAGCTAAATAAAGCCCATGAGCTTTATAAGCAACTTGCGACAGGCCGACGTGACGATGCCCGCGCCATGCAATTCTTAATTCCCGGCTGGACATTCGATCGTAAACGCCCTGCGTTAGTTCGCTAACATCAATTTCACGCAAAAGACATCGACGTTGTTAGAGAACTAAGTGTCGCAGTTATTATCTGAATTCTGGCAAAAGTTGATAAATAATAAATGGTCCACTCACTGAGTGGACCGTTTGTCTAAGTAAGTCAGTTAAGACCCCTTTAGCTATGTGGCACTTAGCTCTTTTGCAGTTGCAACTTTGGCCACAGCGTTTGCCACTTTTTACCTTCGACACGTTGGATAAACGTTGACCAACTGCGCTTAGGATTGTAAGTAATCTGCAGTGCAAACAGTGATTCCCAACCAAATGCCGCTAGAAATTCCAATTTGTCGTTATGTAGACGCACCGCGACTGCCGTTTCACACTCTGGCCAATAACTCATTGCATCTTGGCAATCCACATAAGGCAAATCCCCATTACGCTCATACATCAATGCTTGGTTCTTCACTTGCCAATTCACGGTTGGCAGCAATTGGCTTAATCTCTTTTCGAGCTTTATTTGCTCAGATTCAGTGCCATCTTTAGCAAAATAGATCACATCCACATCATGCAGTACCGTATTGTGTTGATAGCCGTGCAGACGATCCCACACCAAATTGCGAACAAAGCCAGCAGCAATCCATGCATCCGGTATGGCTAACGACTGTAACGTTTTGAGGATTTCCATACGAACGGCGTCTTGTTCGATCCAAATTTGTAGCGTTTTCAGCTCCGCTTGCAAGCCTATCTCCTTAAATCTTCGCTTGGTTTTATATAACGACAGTGCGATAATCGCGCCGCAATTTATCAACCCACAGGGTTAAGTATGAAACTTCTCGTTCGCAATTTAGCGCGCACTACAACCGAACACGACCTTCGCGTTCTTTTCCAAGCTCACGGCACAGTCACTACCTGCAACCTCGTTCTTGACCAAGAAACTGGGGCATCTAAAGGATTTGGTTTTGTGGAAATGCCAAATGCAGAAGAAGCGAATAACGCTATCTCTCAATTGAACCTGAGCCAAGTGGCAAAAAGCAAAATTAGAGTTAAACCAGCTCAAAACTAATTGACCTTGCCAAGTGCGTATCAAGCCAGCGTATCGCTGGCTTTTTAATGCCCATGTAAAACAGGACGTTAAGCCAAATCAAACACCATCTCTTCTACCACTTCCATTTGGTGTGATACTGCAAAGCCTAACCTCATATACAACGACTTCGCAGGGTTTTCAGGAAAAACACGCAAACGCAGCTGTGTCATACCCAACTGACTTGCATACTCTTTAGCCCACTTGATTGCTTGTGTCCCTACACCACCATTTTGATATTGCGGCTCAACCTGCAAATCACGGATATAAAGCGCCTCAGTTGAGCGAGAAAAACGAATCACACCAACGCGCACATCGTCCACCACGATGTCGAAATTTTCGAAATGCTCCCATGAATCATCAAACATTTCATCATCCCAATTAATGCCGTGAGTTCGGTAATACTCCGCCATATTCGTTTGAGTTATCTGTCGAGCATAAGCTTTATCTTGCGCTTCACAATATTGTGTTGTCACTGCACTTCCTCCTGATCCTGACTGTCATCAGTATGACACCAGCTAGCTTATCATGCCTAACTAATGTTTAGAAAAGAATCAGTTACACTATAAAACCATCGCCACTGACGCAACTTTGACTTTTCCCATTAGGAAAATATGTTATAACATAGCAATCTTAATTTAATTGATGATATGACCGTGTCGTTCTCAGCTTTTCACCGCGCGATAAGTCGCGTATCAATCACATGCCTTACTGTATGTAGCCTATTGTCGCTTTCATTCAATGCCAATGCGCATCCCCATTCTTGGATCAATATGACGACCCAAATCCAAGGAACAGATAAAGCCATTACTGGGTTCCACATGATTTGGCAATTTGACCCTATGACCACTGCTTACCTGTTTGATGGTGAAGATATGTCGCCAAAACATAAGCAAGAAACTCTTGATAAATTGGCAAAATCCATCCTCAACAACATGCTATCTACGCACTATTTCACGTACTTTTACCATGACAAAACACCAATTAAGTACAAGACAGGTGAGTCACCAGTATTAACAACCGAGCGGGGAAAGGCCACATTTACCTTCGATTTACCACTGGCTAAACCTTATCCTCTGACTCAAGACCCTCTCAAATTGCTGATTTTCGATCCAACTTACTACGTTGATATGTCGTGGAAAAATCGCAGTAGTATTGAGCTAAGTTCTGCTTTAGCTAAACAATGCCAATTCGAGATTGTGGAACCACACCCAACAGCAAAAGAGGTCGCTTACGCAACTGACCTACCAGCAGATGCCGACCCAGACGACACATTAGGCCAGCTTTTCACCCAATCGTTAGTACTAACCTGTCAACCGACCACTCAGCCTTAACAGGGAGTTTTTATGGCCCAGCATCACGCCCACCATTCCCCGGATAAATCTGCCCTTTCAGCTCGTTACCTCACACCAGCCAGACTGGTAACTTTAACCACTGTTGTGCTCTCATTAGCCGTCATTGTGCATTTGATATACCAGTGGTGGCCGCATCTATTGATGATCAGCATTCAATGGCAACGCAGCAGCGTAGAACAAATTAGCGATTTAATTTATTCGGCGACACAAGACCCTTCAGCAATGTGGTCGCTGGTGGAAATCAGCTTTCTCTACGGCATTTTTCACTCGATTGGGCCTGGCCATGGCAAGTTAATTGTTAGCTCTTACCTTGCAACTAATCCTGCCAAAATAAATACCGCGTTATGGATTACGGTGATTTCTGCACTGGTACAAGCCTTAGTGGCGATTGCCATTGTTTCTGTGTTTTTGTTTGTCATGCATTTAACCATGCATCATGTAAACCAATTTGTAGAGCAGATCTTTAACGTCAGTTACCTCGGTGTGTTATTGATTGGCGCAGTGATTTTTTATCAAGGCGCACGCTATTTTTGGCAGCGATTGGCTCAAAGAAAGCAACATGGCGAGCATTCCCATAAACATGAACAGCATCATTCTCACTCTCATTCGAGTCAAGCGCATCACCATCAACACAGCAATGACGGAACTTGTTCGTGCGGTCATAAACACAGTGCAAGCCCCCAAGAGCTAAACCATGCATCCACATTAAAAGAGTATGCGGCTATTATCGCGAGTATTGGAATTCGGCCATGTACTGGAGCTATTTTGGTGCTGCTTTTTGCTAACCTAGCTAATGTATATTGGTTAGGTGTTGCCAGTGCAATATTGATGGCCGTAGGCACGGCTTTTACCACATCAACTATTGCTCTGCTCACTGTATCGGGCCGAAAAGTAGTACAGCACTATCTAACGGCAAATTCTCAATCCTCTTTCCCTTGGGTATGGCCACTAGTACGGATTTTTTGTGGACTTGCGCTTATCATCGTTAGCTATTTACTGGCTCACCAAAGCGGCTTTGGCGTATCACCAGTGTTTAACGTACGTTAACTGCTATATTTTAAATACAAAAAAAGACTGGTCACTTCAAATCCAGTCTTTTTTTACATCGCTTTTCTACAGAGCGGTTAGAACATGTAGATGGTCGCTGTCATACTGATCGTACTAATGTCTTTTTTGTCCAATGAGTAGGTCGCATACTCAACCCCCAACGCTATAGGACCTAAAAAAGTGTAATCAGCGCCAATGGCCCACATTGCATCTAAACCATCATCATCGGCAATGCTGGTGTCATCATCGCCTTCTAACACCCATGAGTTGAGCCCCAACTTGGCATACACCTGCACTGGACCGAAATTCAAGTTAGGTTTAATCACACCATATACCGACTCACCATCTACTTTCCCTCCACCGAGGTCAAATTTACCAAACCCAGTGTAACCTGCTTCTAACCCCACCCATGGCATAATACCGGTACCGACAAATAAAGAGTGTGCAATGGAATTATCAGAATCATACTCGGATGACCCCACCGATACGCCGCCATAAACCAATGAGTCAGCTAAGACAGGGCTGGAGGTCAACAGCACCAACATGCTCAACAATAATTTTTTCATAATGTCCCTTTGGTTCTATTTGTACGTTAAACATTCTCACTAACGGGCAGAGCAGAAAAGTTACCACCATCATCAATATTTAAGTGATGCGAAAAGCCCTACACTGTCACCATCAAACGTTGGTACAAGCGCTAAATTAGTCACGCTCCATCCTGCTTCACTAATAGCGTATTGGATGCCTGTCGCCAAAGCAGCGCCGGCAGCAACGTCGCGCCAATAATGATATTTATTTTCCACTCTGGAGTAACCAACTACACCTGTAAGCATATAAGCAGGTAAACCATATTGCCAACCGTAGCGAAATTGTAGGTAAGCAGCCCCCTGAGCTGCAGCGGATGTATGACCCGAAGGGAAACTATAGTCACGTCCATTAGGACGTTCAGCGTTAATAGTAATCTTCAACATGTGTGTAGAAAACGACGTCCAAAAGGCCCCTTCCATCAGCTGACCAAAGCCCTCTCCGTCAAGTTTTGCCGCAGAAATAAAAGCAGCCCCCGTTGGAATACCCCATTGCAGAAAATCCCCGGTCTGCTCTAACGTTTCGCTCTTTGCATGCACAGCACTTGAAACACACAAAAACGACAGTAGCAGCCCAGATACCAACGATTTACCCACCATCTTCATAGAGATTTCACCTAAATTGAGTTCAATAGGTTGCCTTGTTGCTTTACAAATTGAACGGAATTAGACAAAACGTTGCTGATTACGACATTTCGCCCCAATAAATTACAAAAAAATCAATAAAAAGTTAGAGACAAATATAATCACTAGCAAAACGCACACAACATTTAACTAAAATAAATAACCATTTGATTATTCGATATAAAAAATATCAATTACTTAAAAATAAGCATCGATATTAAAATTAAATAAATTCAAGCTAGATTCACTAATTAACCCAAATCGACAACAACCCTACATTAAAATCCGATCATCCAAAACATCACTAAAAACAGCGACAGATCAAAATTTTAACCATTATTAATCAATAGTTTAAACGCAAACACTGTAACCACTTTTCTTTTCTAGCTTTGATAGAATCATAGTAGACTGGTTTCATTAAAATGCACAAAAATAAGAGGGTAATTTTGAGAATATAGTGAATAACTATTCTAAAGAGGTATAAAGTGGAATATTAAGAGTTACCACTAAATAATGATGAAATGTATAAAAATAAACATTTTCCAATTATGAACATCAGAAGAATGCATATACACCCAAGTAACCTCAAGATGCGGTTTCAGCGAGAATGTATTCGCTCATAGGCAAGACACCGATTTGAATATATAGTGATTCTACGTAGCAAATCGGTAACGCAGCATAGGAGCGAATACAACTCGCCCCTTAGGGATGGTTTGAGAGGCTATCCTCTAAACAACTGTTCCTAGTTATGTTCAGTTTTACGCATAAGGCGGATGCTGATAAGCAGACCCTCTTTGCCAAGGATGACAAAGAGGGTCTGCGTTCAGTATTTGCCTAAATGACCTACATTTAGGAACAGTGATTTAGCCTTGCTAGAGGATAGCGCACCGCAAGAACAATCAAGCATTAAAAGGCGCTTGGCCTGATACCACTTTTTCAATAACGTTTAATGCGCCAGCTTGTTCGTTGGTCTCGGTGTGATAACGAGCTACGGCTTTGACTTTGTCGGCCGCGTTGCCCATAGCAAATGAGTAACCAACCAGTTCCAGCATCTCTTTATCATTGAGGCTATCACCAATGGCGACACATTCAGATGGGTCGATGTCAAAACGAGCCAAGACTTTCTTCAGGCCATTTGCTTTGTGCAGGCCCGGAATGATCAAGTCAATAAAACCGAAACCACTTGAAACCGTATGAACCACATCACCAAGCTGCTCAGCAAGTTCAGCAATTAAGGTATCAGCATGGTCTACCGTGGTCTTGATTGAAAACTTAAACATCACATCATCAATTGCACGAATGCTTGCTACTTTTTCTAAACGGGCATAATGGTGCGAAGCAATGTCAGCAAATTCTTGGCTAATATGTGGCAGCATGTAAGCACCATTGAGGCCACACGCAACATAATCAATTGATGGGTCAGCATCGAGAATGGTATAGACTTTATCGAGAGCATCTTCAGTCATTACACCATGGAAAATCTCTTCACCATGTAAGTACAGTAGTGCGCCATTTTCGGCCACAAAAGAAATTTCATTAGCGACTTCAGGGAAGTAAGAGACGAGCTGGTAATACTGGTTACCACTGGCGACAATAAATTCGATATCTTGATCTTTTAATTGTTGATACAAAGCGAGAAAACGAGCTTTGTCATAATGCTGGTTCGGATCAAGGAAAGTACCATCCATATCCACCGCGATTGCTCTAACGGACATTCAATTCACTCCTATTTCATTACGAATTTGTTCCTCAATACAGATAGACTGGCTGAGGCTTATAATTGTGGGCTCAGAATAGCATGAAGTAGCGACAAAAGTGTAAACGTTTAACTTAGATTTCTGTATTCACGCGATGGCGAGGATGATTAACGATTTCGTTAATAATATGTTCTCTAAACCACCGATGTGAACTGTCGTTATTGAACTTTTCATGCCAATAGACTGAGTGCTGCGATTGCGCCATTCTAAACGGCAATTTGCGGTAGGTTAAACCGAAATCTTTGGTCATATTGGCGGCTTGATGCAAAGGAACTATCGACACCATATCACTATTGCGAATCGCACAATACATAGAGATATAGCCCTGTACAGACAGCTTAATGTTGCGTTTAAGCTTGTGATTATGGAAATAGCGGTCGATCTGTTTAGCGCTTCCTCCCCCGGTAATGGTTTGAGCGTAGGGGTATGAGAGCATCTCTTCGGTCGTCACTTTTTCTTGCACACTTAGAGGATGCCCTTCACGCATCACCATCACCCAGTCATCTTTGTCCACCACTTTACGAATAAAGTTCGGCGCAAAATCCTCATCAATGGTAATCACAAAATCAATCAACCCCTCAAGCAGCAAACTGCGGGCTTGGCGGTCCCAGTTAATCACACTAAACGACACGGCAGAATCATCATTCATATATGGCTGAATGACATCCGGCAGAATGTAGACGCTGACGTAGTCTGGGCAAGCGATAATAAACTCACGCTTATCTTTTAACGGATCGTAATTGGCGGAAAAAATATCAGTAAGGCCATTAAGTACCAAAGAGAGGGTCGCTTGGATTTCTGATGCGGCCGGCGTCAGTTGCATTCGGCTACCAACACGCACAAGCAACTGATCGTTAAGGACTGTTCTTAGCGCTGCCAGATGCTTACTCATGGTCGGTTGAGCGATGCCTAGTGAATCTGCGGCAGCGGTCACACTTCTGTATTCCAAAAGGGCGTTCAGCGGCAGTAACAGATTCATATTTATATTGTTTAACGGTTTTACTGACTTCATGAACATTCCAAAATGTAATATTTGGTATTCATATTACGTTATAGATTAGCCAAGCTCAATCTCTATACTAGAAACCCTGTTCTAACTAGGGGTAACACATGACTACGCGCAGAATAGTGGTGGGAGTGAGCGGCGCCAGCGGCGTGCAACTTGCTTTTCGACTACTCAAAGAATTACGTAATCACCCAGAGATTGAAACGCACTTAGTGGTTTCCGGTGGTAGTGAACGCACGATCGAAATGGAAACCGATCACGACATATTAGAACTCAATTGTCTCGCTGATGTGGTGCATGACAACGAAAATACCGGCGCCAGTATTGCCAGCGGAACGTTTCGCATCGAAGGCATGGTGGTGGTTCCCTGCAGCATGAAAACCTTAGCAGGGATTGCGCACGGCTATTCCGATAATCTGCTACTGCGAGCCGCCGACGTAAACATCAAAGAACGTCGTAAATTGGTCTTGGTCGCCCGTGAAACGCCATTAAGCCGCCTGCATCTAAAAAATATGCTCACCGCAACGGAATATGGCGCGGTCATCATGCCGCCAATGCTCACTTACTACAACCGCCCAGAATCGATTGAAGATATGGAGACCCATGTCGTCGGTAAGATTCTTCATGAATTTGGTATTGAAGCAACCCATTACAAGCGGTGGTGTGAAGACAAATGATCTCCTTAATCAAAGCGCGCCAAGGAATCCAAGTTCGACTCGATATGATTCCCATCGGTGATGACTACAGCGTCATTCTCTCTGGGGGTGATAAACCCCACATCGGTGCGAGCGCGCTTGCTCAACCCAGACCCAGTTTGCAACAAGGTGGCAAAATCAGCGCCAGCACGTCAGTGATGTGCGTGCTTGGTCATAAAGAAGATTTGCTGGCTCATCATGTCGCACAAGAGCTGGCGTCACGGTTGAACAGCGTAGTGAGTGTCAATTGCGGTATCCATATTGATGACGCCTTCCCTACGCAAATTAAGGTGATTCAAGAATTGGTAACGGATCTGATTGAAGATCTGTTTGCCGAACAAGAAAAAGATTCCAACTTATAAAGGAAATCCTATGAAAAAATATACTGAACAAGATTATGCCCAAGCACGAGAAGAGATTGTTGATCTTCGCTCTGCGATCAAGTTCTTATCCAAATACGAAGGTCAAGTGCTTGAAACAGATGTAGAAGTCGATCCCGTTGGTGAACTCTCTGGTGTATACCGTCACATTGGTGCGGCAGGTACCACCATGCGTCCTACCAAAGAAGGCCCAATGATGATGTTTAACAACGTCAAAGGCTTTGATAACAAACCGGTTGCGATCGGCGTTCTCGCTAGCCGCTCTCGTACTGCACTGCTGCTTGGTCATGAACCTGAATATCTTGGTCACGCCATGATGAAAGCCGCCAACAACCCAGTAAAACCGGTTTTGGTAGAAGAAGCACCTTGCCAAGAAGTGGTTTACTACGCCGATGATCCCGATTTCGATATTCGTAAAATCATTCCAGCGCCAACCAACACGGTTGAAGATGCAGGCCCATACGTAACACTGGGTTTGGTTTACGCAGAAGACC
This sequence comes from Vibrio tritonius, assembly GCF_001547935.1. Classification (NCBI taxonomy): domain Bacteria; kingdom Pseudomonadati; phylum Pseudomonadota; class Gammaproteobacteria; order Vibrionales; family Vibrionaceae; genus Vibrio; species Vibrio tritonius. The sequence goes on along the minus strand of NZ_AP014636.1, from coordinate 826,481 downwards.
CAGAAACCGGCGAAAGTGATGTCACCATTCACCGTCAATGTTTCCAAGCGCGCGATGAAGTGTCTATCTTCTTCTCTCCTGGTCGTCACATTGATGTGTTCCGCCAAAAAGCGGAAGCTGCTGGTAAAGCACTGCCAATTACCGTGAACATCGGTCTTGATCCAGCAGTGTATGTCTCAGCTTGTTTTGAGCCACCAGTAACACCACTTGGCTTTAACGAATTGGAAATTGCGGGTGCATTCCGCAACCGTCCAGTGGAATTGGTTCAAGCGAAAAGCGTGAACACGAAAGCCATAGCCCACGCAGAAATCGTGATTGAAGGAGAAATTCTACCTGATTACCGCGTGGTGGAAGACCAAAACAGCCACACCGGCAAAGCGATGCCTGAATTCCCAGGATACACAGGTGGTGCAAACCCTAGCCTTCCTGTGATTAAAGTGAAATCCGTTACCACTCGCACTAACCCAATCACCCAAACCTGTATCGGTTGTAGTGAAGAGCACGTAAGCCTTGCGGGTATCTGTACTGAAGCCAGCATTCTTTCAATGACAGAGCGTGCTATGCCAGGTCGCGTGCAAAACGTTTATGCGCACTCTTCAGGCGGCGGTAAATTGATGGCAGTAATGCAATTTAAAAAGCTGTCCCCTAAAGATGAAGGTCGTCAACGTCAAGCCGCTTTAGTCGCGTTTGGTGCCTTCCCTGAACTGAAAAACCTCATCATCGTTGGCGAAGATGTCGATATCTTTGATAGTAATGATGTGATGTGGGCACTAAACACCCGCCACCAATCCGATGTTGATACCATCGTGATTCCTGGGGCAAGTACGCACGTATTGGATCCATCACAAATGCCTGACATGAGCCCTTCTATTAAAGGCCGCGGTATCTCTTGTAAAACCATTTACGACTGTACTGTTCCTTTTGAGCTAAAAGACACGCGTTTCCAACGTTCACAATTTATGGAAGTCGATTACCAACGCTTCCTTCCAAAAAACTAATTTAAGGGTATCTCCATGATTGGTCCATTTATTAACGGCGCGGCAGTGATTATCGGTGGTGCTGGTGGTAGCTTTCTTGGCAGTAAAGTCAGTGAACGTGTACGTAATGGATTGCCTTTGATTTTCGGTCTAGCCTCTATGGGGCTAGGCTTGGCAATGACCGGACGTGTACAAAACTTATCGGCTGTTATCCTCTCTGTTCTTATCGGTTCTATTTTTGGCGAAGTGATCAATCTGGAAAGCCACATCCAGACGGTCGCTGGTAAGGTGAAAAACTTTATGGGTCGCTTTGGCAGCCCTGCTGGCCATAACCTAACTCAAGAACAGTACATGGAAAAATTCATCGCCATTTTGGTACTGCTGTGTGCAAGTGGTACAGGTGTCTTTGGTTCAATGAATGAAGGGATGACCGGCGATCCAACCATGCTGATCATCAAAGCGTTCTTGGATTTGTGTACTGCGGGTATCTTCGCGATTTCGCTGGGTTTACCCGTTGCAGTGCTCGCGATTCCACAATTTATCATCCAAGCGATCTTATACTTCGCTGCGGCCTCCATCATGCCATTAACAACGCCAATGATGATTGCAGACTTTTCTGCTGTGGGTGGCTTAATTATGTTTGCGACCGGTTTTCGTATCGCAGGGATTAAATCCTTTGCTATCGCCAACATGTTGCCAGCACTCTTTATTGCGATGCCTATTTCTCACTACTGGGTAGCCATCGTCGGCCACTAAGTTACGTTTAAGCGGCTAAGCAACAAATAAACACTACGCACTGAATTCAAGAGACGATCGTCTACGGTACACTTGCCGTAAATTATCGTCTCTTTTTTGTTCAAGCCTTCCACAACACTGCGCCAACATAACGCAGGCCTTATCGCTATCTTTCAGTAATTTCACACATTTTACCCTCGCCCCAACTTGGCTCACAGTGATGCAAATACGCACACCATTTGTGCAAAACCCCATTTTAAGACCGTTTTAAAAGTGATTTTCCTCCCATAAAACACACTATTACGTCCCTTTTCATCAAAATGGAGCAGAGGATAATATCTTTACTATTTAACAGGTTAAATACCGTTAACTATCAAAACCTCCCAACACGCAAAAGAATTTTTTCATTTGGCACGAGTTGGGAATCAACTATGCATGCCGATCTAACACCTATCAAACGAACGACTTTTTTTCTTTATGAATTAGAGAGGCTATGAACTATGAAAATCGTTTTTAACAGGATGTTAATTGCAAGCCTGCTCTGTCTGCCAGCGGTTGCTATGGCTGCGGATGATCCGCTAACCGCCGACACAGTACAGAATAACCTTAACTTTGTATGGACACTGATTGCAGGCTTCCTCGTGTTCTTGATGCAAGCGGGTTTCGCGATGGTTGAGACAGGACTCACCCGAGCGAAAAACGCAGCCAACATTATGATGAAAAACATGATGGACTTTTGTATCGGTTCCCTAGCTTTTTGGGCAATTGGCTTTGGCCTAATGTTTGGTGTGAGTAACGGTTATTTCGGCACCACTGACTTCTTCTTTAGCGGTGCAACCGGTGACGATGCACCATGGAACTTCGCTTTCTGGATGTTCCAAGTGGTGTTCTGTGCAACCGCTGCAACCATCATCTCAGGTGCGGTTGCTGAACGCACCAAATTCAGTGCTTACCTTATCTACTCCGTTTTCGTTTCTGCACTGATATATCCCATTTTCGGTAGCTGGGCATGGGGAAGTTTGTACCATGGCGGCGGCTGGTTAGAAGATTTAGGCTTCATTGATTTTGCGGGCTCAACTGTCGTTCACTCTATGGGCGGTTGGTTAGCGCTGGCAGGTGCTATTGTGGTTGGTCCTCGTATCGGTAAATACACCAAAGATGGTAAAGTTCGACCACTCCCTGGCCACAACATACCGCTTGCGGCTCTGGGTGTTTTCCTATTGTGGTTCGGATGGTATGGATTTAACCCAGGTTCAACCACCACAGGTGATACCTCTATCGCGTCAATCGCCGTAACGACTACGCTCGCTGCAGCGGCTGGTTCTGTCGCAGCTATGCTCTTCACCCTAATGAAATACGGTAAAAGCGATGTGGGTATGACCTTAAACGGCGCGCTGGCAGGTCTCGTTGGGATCACAGCGGGCTGTGCGAACGTTACACCACTTTCTGCTGTTATCATTGGTGCGATTGCTGGTGTGCTCGTCGTGCTCTCTGTTCTGTTCCTTGACCGCCTAAAAATCGACGATCCTGTCGGCGCAGTATCTGCCCATGGTGTATGCGGCGCTTGGGGCACATTGGCAGCAGGTATCTTTGACCAAGCAGGCTTCTCTTGGGGAACAATCGGTGTACAAGTGACCGGCATCGTAGCTTGTTTTATCTGGGCATTTGGTACAGGTTTGATTCTGTTTAAATGTATCGATCTCACCATCGGTATGCGTGTAACAAAAGAAGAAGAGATGACAGGTCTAGACTTCTCTGAACATGGTGCAAACTCTTATCCAGATTTCCAAACCATCAGCGTAGCTTCAGACTACAATGGTTTAACTGGCAGCAAAAAAGCCCCTTCAGAATCGGCGGCTACAGTGAGTAAAGATAACACCATCCACATTTAGTCACGTAGCGAATAGTGCTTGATTGAATCATCCTTTCATTCGTACGTACGTTAACGATAAAACCTCGGGCCAAGAGCTATGCTGTTGGCCTATTTGAGGTTACTTGGGTATATAAACTTTGATTAGCTATTTCTAAACTATCCTTTCACCATAACCGACCTAAAGTTGTTTGACGCCCATCGCCTTTTTATTCACTATTATTGCCTACACTTTAAATGTTTTTTTAACGAAATGAATAAGATGCATTTGAGCTCCACATCGCAAAATACATCTTAACTTGGCTATAGAACTAGGGAAGTTTGTCTATTTCTGCACTAGGCTTGATAGTAGTTAACTAAAAGGCTGGGAAAAAAATGAAATTACTGTGGTGCATTATATGCTTTCTGTTTACCCCTTCAGTATTGGCGCAATACATCACTTTTGGCATTGTGCCACAACAGTCTGCCATTGAACTTGCAAAGAACTGGGGGCCACTCCTTTCATATTTAAGTGAAAAAACCGGCTATGACATTCAATTTCGCACAGCAAAGGACATTCCTGAATTTGAACATCGCCTTGCTCGAGGGGAGTTTGATATCGCGTACATGAACCCTTATCACTACGTGGTTTTTCATGATAAAGCCGGATACATGCCTTTAGTCCGTGAAGGAAAGAAAAAACTCAAAGGTATTTTGGTGGTCAAAAAGGATAACCCAATACAATCCATCGCTGAACTTGATAACAGTACGATTGCTTTTCCATCTCCGGCCGCGTTTGCGGCGACTGTCGTAACTGGTGCCGAACTTCGAATGGATAATATCGCCTTTACCCCCCAATACGTATCGTCTCACGATTCCGTTTATCTTAACGTCGCAAAAGGCTTTTTTGTCGCTGGCGGTGGCGTAATGCGCACCTTCAATAACACCCCGGAAGAGGTTCGTAGTCAACTCAGAGTGCTCTGGGTAAGTAAAGGGTATACCCCTCATGCGTTTGCTTATCGCAGTGTATTGTCTCACACCGCCGTAATAAAAATACAAGAAGCTCTGGTAAATTTGATGAAAACAGAACAAGGTAGATCGCTGCTAGGTAACTTAGGGATGAGTCCATTAGTTACAGCAAAAGACAGCGATTGGGATGAAATCCGAGCACTGAATATCAATGCCTTAAATAATTTGTAGCGAGTGGAATTGTTGAGAATGTCATTACGGTTTAAAACAATCATTGGTATTGCTTTAATAGAATTGATTTCATTGAGCATACTGTTGACTTTAACCCTGCGTTATTTGACTGACACGAACTATCAAGGTTTGGAACAGCGTGTTGAATCCACCATTAATTTATACCGCAGTGCCATCAAAAATCCGGTACTAAGCTATGATCTGGCAACACTCAATGATTACACTGAAACGCTCATGCAAAATAAAGACATTGAATATGTTGCGGTACTCAATAAAAACGGTCTGATTTTAGCAACGGCTGGCAACTATCCAAAAAGTTTTACCCGTTCAATGCTCGAATCCAGTGTTACCGAAGTGAACGACAGTGTCTATGATATATCACGCCCATTGAAGGACGCTGGCATCTATTATGGCACCATTTGGATGGGCTTTAATATGAATGCCCTCAATGCCAAAATCAAACAAGCTAAAAACCTAAGCTTAGCCATCATTATTGGTGAAATACTTCTCGTGGCGGTGTTCTCTTATATCTTGGGTAATTTACTCACCAAGCGTTTAGCCCGTTTAAATTATGCCGCCACAGAAATTGCACAGGGAAACTTAGATGTGTCGCTGACGATAGAGGGGTCGGATGAAGTCTCCTCTCTTTCAAACGCGTTTAATCATATGATTACTCAATTGCAAGCGAGTAAACATACAAATTTAACTTACCAAAAACAGTTAGAAGACATTAACAACTCCCTTGAAGAAAAAGTAAACAAACGCACGAGTGAATTACTTGCGGTAAATAGCCGCCTTTCCCAAACCAACGAAGCGCTACAAGAAACACAGCATAAGTTAGTTGAAACAGAAAAAATGGCCTCTCTTGGCATCATGGCGGCGGGGTTCGCTCATGAAATCAATAACCCTGCTGGCGTAATTAGTGGCAATTTGACCGTCTGCCTAAATTATGTCGATCTCTATAAGGAACTTATCGGCCGTCAGCACACCTTACTTAAAGAACACTTGAGTGAAGAACAACGAGAGGAGATCAATAAATGGTCTCAACTCAATGACATTGCTTTTATTGACCAAGATTTTCCAGATAGCATCCATGATGCCATAAAATGCATTGAGCGCATTCACGATATCGTTCAGGCACTTCAACACTATTCTACCGATCGCAATGACGCTCGGGAAACCTTGATTCCAGTGGACCTTTTCCCTTCGATCAACCGCGCATTAAATCAGGTCTATTCAGACAAATCCGTAAAGATCACCATGTCACCAAATCTGCAGAATCTACCGCGCATACTCGGTATTCCTCGCGAAATAGATAGGCTCTGTAAAGAAGTACTAAAAAATGCGATTCAGTCTTGTATCAGTAGTGAACGCTCAGATAAACACGTCAGTATTATCGGTGACTACACCGACGAATCGATCATTCTAAAAATCAAAGACAATGGTTTGGGCATTCGCGAAAAAGACCTAAAACACGTTTTTGACCCTTTCTATACAACGCTTCCCGTTGGCAAAGGCATGGGACTTGGCCTCACGTACGTTTATGATATCGTGCGCCATGTTGGAGGCAATATTGAGATAAACAATAGTGTGAATGGTGTTGAAGTCATTATCACACTGCCGCTGATTTGATGTCGTTAGCTGTTTCCTGGCAACAATAGGCGTAAACTAAAGCAATTAATTTGCTTCTCCACAATCAAAAACGGACCATAAGGCCCGTTTTGAATATCTCACTCAGTAATATGGAATTTAGATAAACTAGATAAAAATCGCGATCGGAAATTGATTTTCTTTTTCGATTTTTTTAAGTTTTTCTAATAGGTTACTGTTGATTTCCTGTCCTGCGGTTAACATCAAACTACCATTCGGCAAGAAAATATCTCGTTTCACTACCGTACCAACCTGCACATCACCGATACTGACGCAGCGCTCAATACCGTCTTTCTGGTCAACCTTACCAATCACTTTCAAAAAGGCTTCGACAATAGCGGGATCATACAAAACATCGCTATATTCTTTTAAGAAATTCTGTGCACTTTTCGCAGTCATACGATTGCGGTTGTTATCGGACGCTACGAAATAATCATAGTTTTTCACAACGCGAATAATACGAGCCCCCATCGGAATCTCATCCTCTCGAAGGTGTGAAGGTCCTCCCGTACCATTAAAGTTCTCATCTTGATGGCGAATGATATTCACCAAAGGTGCAAAACGCTTAATTTGGCCAATAATTTCTGCCCCTAACGTCGCATTCGCTTCCGGTGTAGATGGGACCCCCTGAGTACGTTTTACCAGTTCAGGTTTGTCTCCTTTACGAGCGGCTAAACCAATCTCGTGTAACAGACCGCACAGATACACTTGGTTAATTTCTTGATCAGAAAGTTTTAGCAGTGTCGCCACCGCTTTTGATTGCTCTGCAACCCGGTCTGAATGGTCTGCTGGTACTCCCGTACTGTATTGGATAATCGCTTTAAGCGTCGCCAAAATATCATTGAACGTTTGATTACGCGCTTTAAGTAGTTTTTCCAACGACACATTCGCTTCACGGAGTGCCTTTGTTCGTTGCAATACTTTAGTTTCAAGCTGCTGATTAAAGTCGGCAAGCTCTTTATTTTTTTGTTCAAGCGTTTTGGTTAACAAATCACGCTCTTGGGTTAAGCGATAAAACTCTGCTGCTTTGGCAACAACTAATTTTAACCCTTCATTGTCCCAAGGCTTTGCCAAGTATGTATGGATACCACCTTCATTTACGGCTCGAACCGTAGACTCCATATCGCTATAACCGGTTAGCAAAAGCCTCACCGATGCTGGACGCAATTGCTTAGCAATCGAAAGAAACTTCGCCCCATCCATTTGTGGCATCCGCATATCCGAAATAATGATCGCCGCATCATTCTCTTTTAGATAGGCAATCGCCTCTTCACCTTCATTAAAAGAAACGACGTTGTATTCCATTCTCAGAACGCGCGTGAGCGTTTTGATAATGTCAGCTTCATCATCCAATAATAACAAGGTTAGCTTTTCTGGCTCTTCTGTGACAGATTCATCTCTTACTTCCACTTCGTCAGTCATCATCGCGCACCCCATTTTTGTCAATCACGTAACGGACAAATTCGTCACGTTCTAACGGTGGGCTAAACAGATACCCCTGCACATATTTACAACCTTGTTTACGTAATACATCCAGTTGCCGTGCATCTTCAACCCACTCTGCGACTATCTCCATATGTAATGATTTAGCACTATCTGTAATAGAATTCAAAATAGCATCATCAGCATGAGATCTACCTAAAGCTTTGATAAAGCGACCATCTATTTTCAACACATCAAACGGGAGCTCACAAATGGTTTCGAACCCAGAATATCCCGTGCCGAAATCATCAATCGCTAAACGAACACCCAATGTTTTAAGCTCTTCCATTTCATTACGAGCGACCGAATAATCATTGATGTGTTGCGTTTCAGTTACTTCAATGTCCAACTTATCAACGTGTGCCACTGCACTGCTTTCATCTTTAAAGAGTTGGCGTAAAATCCCTTTTTCAAGCTGTGTTGCAGTCGTGTTGATCGCAATACGAATATCAATATTTTTTTCTAACAATTCAGGCAATAACGTCATTGCCTGTTTCACCACCGATTTGGTTAAATCATCAATAAAGTTGTATTTGGTAAGCATAGGGACAAACTTAGTAGGAAGTTCGTATCGCCCATTTTCTAACCGGCGCCGTACTAACGCCTCGCATCCATCCACTCTTCCTGTTTCCACATTAACTTGTGGTTGAAAGAAAGCCTCGAAGTTATCTGCCCCATTTTCCAACAAAAAACGAACTAGCTGCTTTAATTCATCCAGCTCTTCGCCTTCATCACCAAGCCAAAATAGTTGGCGTTTTCCCAGTTGTTCCATGTAGCATTTACGGTCATTAACTTCTTGTGCGGAAATCTCCTCCCAAGAACTGATTTCACTGATAAGTAAGCGTAATTTAAACTCTGGTTGCTCAGGATCGGCATGAGGGAACGCCATCATACTATCGATGGTTTCGCTTAATAGGGAGGTACTTTCTGCTGAGCAATCGACCACCACAAAGAATTTATCTTGGTCACGATACACATCAAGATTTAAGGCATTACGCAAGTAATCGCCTAGCTCTTCCAGCATACTGTTGACTTTCGGCACACCGTACGTGGTATTCAATGTATTGGTTTCTTGCAAATCAGCAATCAAAACCAATTTACTAACATCATTACCGTTATTATTTACTTCAATAGCAAGTTCATTAAGCTTACGAATGGGCTTACATTTGGTCAGAATATCAACGTGCGCAAACTCTCCTTGCTTACTTATCGCGTGGCGAATTTCCTCCACCAGCTCAACCGAATCCCACGGTTTACTAATAAATTTATGCAGTGCACCGACATTGAGCGCACGGGTAACGTCACTAAGTTCAGCTTGGCCAGAGAGCATAATGGTCGAAATATTCGGGTCAATAGTCTTAATCTTAATCAGGAGATCAACCCCATTCATTTTCGGCATTCGAAAATCAGATATGACCACACCAATGCGTTCTCTTTGCACAATCTCCAGTGCTTCATCAACACAAGTGGTGCTATAAAGCTCTGGAAATTCCATACGTAACGTACGAATTAAAGATTTGAGGATCGGCAGCTCGTCATCCACGAGCAGTATTTTGTCAAAATGCATAATGTGCCTCGTTTACACTAATCGTCGTTACCCGTTGTTGCTTTTTCATCGGTGCGTTTCATTGGAATTCGGATCGTGAAAGTAGTACCCACACCAATTTCACTTTGAACATCAATAGTTCCATCATGGGCATTGATGATCCCATAAGACACCGAAAGACCTAAACCTGTACCCGACCCTACTGGTTTAGTCGTAAAGAAAGGTTCAAAAATGCGATTAATTTTATCTTGGTCGATACCACAACCAGTATCTCGAATAACCACTTCTGCCCATTCATCTACCTGCCTAATGGTGATGTAGATTTTTCCCTCGCCATCAATGGCTTGGCTAGCATTGACCAAAATATTCAAAAACACTTGATTAAGCTGCATCGGCTGACAATAAATTTCAGGTAAGTCATAATCGTAATCTTTAACGACTTCAATGCTGTACTTAATTTCGTTATTGATGATTTTAAGCGTTGATTCCATTCCGTTTATCAGGTTGCCATTACTCCATTCGGAGTTATCAACGTGAGAGAATTCCTTCAAGTTCTTCACAATAGCAACCACGCGAGATGCGCCTTCAAGCGACTCTTTAATCAAATCGTCAACATCATCGATAATAAAATCCAATTGGTATTTAGATTTTGAAGCTTTCACTAATTTCAACGCTTCTTCATCGTGGCATTCACCTAAAATCTTTTGCGTTTCTTCAAAGTAGCTGGTGATCTTTTCAAAGTAATCTTTAAGGGTTTGTACATTCGAGGTGATAAACCCAATCGGGTTATTGATTTCATGTGCAATACCGGCGGAGAGCTGACCGATAGAGGCCAATTTTTCCGATTGCAACAACTGCACTTGCGCATCTTTTAACTGCTTTAATGCATCATTAAGACTTTTATTATTGGTCTCCAACAACGTAGACATTGAAATCAATTCTTTTTGCTGGGATGCCTGCGCTGTCACGTCGTAGACACATACACAGACGTGCTCTAAAGACCCATCATCGCTGTGGATTGGTATCACTTCCACATCCTGATACATATCATCTTCTTGGCCAGATACTGGACGAGAACTTTTGAAAGGCAAAAAGTGAGGCTGCTGTTCCCAAGAGGAGAAACTGGATGACTCGATAACAAAAGCCGTGTCGATTTTACGTTTCAAAAAGTGGGCAGAATCAGGAAATAAATCCAAAATGTTCTTACCCACAAAATTATCGCATTCGACTTTGGCGCGAGTTTGGAAATATTCATTCGCCGTCATAATCTTGTAATCACGCCTGACGATACACAGCGCAAAAGAGAGTTGGTTCAACAAATCAGACAGCATCAATTTCGCTTTCATATCACTCCCTAGGCTGACTACAGCAAATCATCTAGCTGGACTAATACCTGATCCAAGCCATTGTTGGCGAAGAAAATAATGGTCTTCGTATCAAATTCAGCCGCTTCAATAATAAAAGCAACTTCCATCAAAATAGAGGTTTTCCATTCTGATAGTGGCCGCGTTTGAAGCGATGGCCGAAACAGAACCGGCGGTTGAATTTTAATGTTTAACTCAATTTGTTGGCATAAACCTTTAAGGCTTGCTCCGCTTAAGATGTTAGAAATATCGAGTAAGCAGTCATCGATAAAGACATTATTAATTTCATCAATCTTATCGTGTGTCATATCCGATGCTATTTGTTTGCCCCCTTTTTTCGATAGCAAGGTGACCAACTCACCCGACATACCACCGTAAAAGGATTGGCGAGTGAAATAATACTCGGATTCAAGATGCTCCAATTTGTCCAGTTCTTCTTTCGAGGCAATCTTAATGTCAGGTACCGTCAAGGTAACGTGAAGATCGAGTAACCGAGCGAGTTTATCTGCCGCTTGCCCCATAGAGATGTTGAGCAACTCTTTTAAGGTATCTTGATAATCTGCGTTCAATTCAACCATCATAGTAAGCCCACCTCATGCAGTACTGTTTTTAATAAGTTGGTATCGAGTGGCTTTTTAAGGAATTTCACCGCACCCAGTTCATTTACCATGCGTTGTGATTCTGGCTGGATATCCGCACTGATCACAAAAACAAAATTGCGCGCATTCTCCTCTTTCAAAACAGAAAGAACTTCGAAGCCATCCATAACTGGCATAGTTAAGTCCAAAAACATCACATCAGCCTGTCCAGCATGGTATCGCTCAATCGCTTCTTGGCCATTCGTTGCTTCGAATAATTCAATATCCCAGCTCTCTGGTAGCGCTCTCATTACTGCCTTTCGTGAGAGTTTTGAGTCGTCGCAGACGGTTACCGTTATTGCCATGCAGATCTCCTTGCAAATTGCTCAGCTAATTCAAAGTTAAAACTTCTTTAACGGAGTCGTTATATTGTTTTGGAATCGACTCTAAGAATTTGTTGAATTCCTCTTCTCCCCCGGCTTTGGCGATGTGCATTGCCAAAGCAAGGGACACACTGTTTGTAATTTCGTCTTGATTAAGATTAGTAAAAGAAAAGCTGATATTTAACATGCTATCGGTGATTTTTTTCGAATATCCCCAAAGTGTTAGTACATAGACGGTAATGATGATCACGTCATCGTACGACTCACACAGGTTCTGCTGACCAAAACAGAGTCCATTTCCACTACCGGCTTCACTTAATGTTAACGCCCCGATAGAGATAAGCAGTGTCATGATAAATACGGACTCTTGCTCCTCGGAGTCAAGCCCAGCCTTTTTGGCTAATGACTTAGCACTTTTGGCAATCGACAAAAACTCTTCCACAACATGGTCATGCTCTTTCACACCAATTTTAATAAAGCTCTTATGTCCGAGCATACACACCGCAACAGCCTCGACAATAACGCTACCAAGGCGACTGATAGCCACTTCCAAAAACACGGTTGATGATTGAAATCCCAAGTAAGCAGAATTGGCTAACTGAATAACGCGCGCGGCCAGTGCGGGTTCTTCGCGCACCACATCGGCAAGCGATTTCAAATCGGAATCTTTATTTCGTGTAATAGATTGAATTTTCTTTACCACCTTAGGTAACACCGGAATGTGCTCGCAGGTATCGCTAATCTTGGCGAGACAATCCGCATTAAACGGTGGCAAATGTAAGCGTTCAGCACTGTCTAAAATGGCTGAAAAATCACCTTCGGTGAACGGTTTTGGTAAGATGAAATGAGCATAATTACTAATGGTGTCCGGTACATCTTGATTCGTGTTGCCCGTAATTAGGCATCGAATCGCGTAAGGATAGCGCTGCCTAACCTGCCCGAGTAATTTGTCGCCATTCAGTCTTGGCATTAACAAATCGGAGATGATAAGTGATGGTTCAGTCGAAAGGTTCTCTTCCCACTTTAATGGGTCATCGACCAAAGTCATGGTCCATTGGGGACGTATCCTTCGAAACATCCTTGCGGTTGCCTTTAGCATGAGCTGATCATCATCAACATATATGACATGCAATTTCGTCATGCTCGCGCTCCCAATATCTTTTCATAAAATAACGACAGATCTAACACTAGGGTTTTGTTATTCCACGTAATGTCGATCCTCTATTACAAGTAAGCATAGTCGCTTTTTTGCATGATAAAGGGTTTGATGCGGTTTAATTGACGTAGATCTCTTCCGCCAACTAACTGATAATGGTCTTAATATTCAATGAATTAGTTATCACCCAATCCATTGGTGTTGCACATTTGGCGCAACAGCTCCATTTTAATACCGACATTTGTGAATACGCTCACACCTCCGTGTTAAATTTTATGTAGGGCAGTCTTGAGGCGAAGCGACATAGATAGGAAGAAAAGAGAAAGAGGCAGCAAAAAAAGCTGCCCCTATTATCGAAACTGATGTGGCTTAAGTTAGATTAACGACGCTATCTTTGATTAAATTCGCTGGCATTCATAGCTAACGAGGCCAATAAACGCAGCGCATTTTGCATCACATTTTCATTAAAGTCGAAACGGTCATTGTGGTGACCTGCAGCCAGCTCAGTACCAAAAATCATGTAGGTCGCCTGACCACCATTCTGCTTAACACGCTCCATAAAGTAGGTTGCATCTTCTGAGCCGGCAGCACCACCTAGCCCTTCGTGTACTTGATTGAAGCAGCTTAACTCGGTTGCTTTTTGGGTGATAAATTGTACCCATTGCGCAGACGGAACACTCTGTTTGGCAGCCCCCACCACATCAAGATGATATTCCACTTCATACATTGCAGCGGCACCTGCAATAACAGATTGGCTACGACGAAACATGAAGTCATTAATATCATTATTTTCACCGCGGCACTCAACTTCTAAATGTGCATGCTGCGCAATAACGTTACGTCCGGTGCCCGCATTAATTACACCAACATTAATGCGTGAAGCTCCACTACTATGGCGGCTAATACTATGTAAGCCTAAAGTGGCTTGCGCTGCAGCAAGAATGGCACTTTTGCCCTCTTCAGGATTACCTCCGGCATGAGATGGTCGGCCATGAAACTCTACATTGAATTTCGTAGTCGCAAGAAAGTTTTCACTACCACACACCACCTCGCCTGCAGGCACTCCTGTACCTATATGAATCGCAGCAAACAGATCAACATCATCGACAACTCCCGCATCCGCCATTGAACGAGCGCCGCGAGTGCCCTCCTCTGCCGGTTGAAAAATCAGCTTTACTTTGCCAGTAAGTTGGGCACGGTTTTGCATTAAGTAATGAGCTAACCCTAAGCCAATCGACGTATGGCCATCGTGACCACAGGCGTGAGTCATATTCGTATTGACCGACTCAAAGCCACACTCAGCAGGAACATGACCACAGGCGTGCGATTCTTGCAGATCAAGCGCATCCATATCGACACGTACTCCCACCGTTGGTCCGGCTTTTCCCGAATCAAGAGTGGCAACAATACCGGTAAATCCGCCAGAAAAATGAGGCATCCATTTAGCAATAGCGCCTTGTTCCAACGCGCGTTGTTCCTGCGCAGCTAGGATATCTGCACTCGGTACGCCCATCCGCGACTCTTCTTTAATGACATCACGACCAAGCGCCAATTCATATCCGAGTTTATCGAGCTTATCCGCCACGATGGTTGAGGTGCGAAATTCCACCCAACCCGATTCAGCATGCTTGTGTAGGTCACGTCGCCATTCGACCATTTGGTTACTCAGTTGGGCTATTTGGTCTTCATTCAGTGGTGTAGACATACTCTTCTCCAATTTTTTAAACGCCTGCGTATAAAGCGTGACCCGATCTCCTCGCTAATTTCTGTTATGTCGTTCAGACTTACTCTTATTATTAAGTAACGTTGAACACTTGTCGGGTCACATTTTTAGTCAGATGGCTTTGCGCACATCTGCATGAATATTCGAAATTTCAATTGATTACATCATTGGGTAAACACCCGGTCCAATTGGCAAGCCGAAACTAAAGAAAATTGCCAATAGAACTAGCCAAGAACCCAAAAATGCCAACGTATAAGGCAACAGTAATGCAATCATGGTCCCCATTCCGGCGTTCTTGTCGTACTCCTTCATCATCGAAAGAATCACGACAAAGTATGGGCTTAGCGGAGTAACAATGTTGGTGGAAGAATCTGCGACACGATACGCTACTTGGATAAAGGCTGGGTGGTAGCCAAGCTGCATAAACATAGGGACAAATACTGGGGCTTCTAATGCCCATTTTGCCGAACCACTAGGGATGAGAAAATTCAACAAGGCGGTAAAGACACAATACCCCAAGATAACCGCCAAACCATCAAAATGGATATCACGCAATAAGTCCGCACCATTAACCGCAATCCATGTCCCTAAATGGCTCCAGTTGAAGTACGCAATAAATTGAGAACAAAAGAAAATCAAAACGATATAACCAGACATATCGGAAATCGCTTCTGACATGTATTTAGTGAGATCTTTACTGTTTTTGATTAAACCTAAAGTCACCCCATACGCCATCCCGACGGCAACAAAGAAAAACAGGATAATGGGGATAATCCCTTTTAAAAATGGTGAAGGAATCAGTCCACCGTTCGCATTTTGTAGCGGTGAATTAGGCCACAGTACAAAGGTCACAATCGCGGCAAGATAAATAATGGCCGTAATACCCGCATTACGCAGTGCCCGACTTTCTAATGCTGGCTCGTGGTGAGTCATGGATTTGGTTTTGCCTTCATATTTACCAAGGCGTGGCTCGACCACTTTTTCCGTGATCACAACACCAACAACGGTCAGCACAAACACAGACACAATATTGAAATACCAGTTATCCACTGGCGTTACTTCAATAGTCGTTGATACTGCTTTAGCCGCTTCACTGGTAATTCCAGAAAGTAATGCATCGGTTCCGGCTATCACCAAATTGGCCGTAAAACCGGCACCGGCGCTTGCAAAACCAGCCATTAATCCAGCAATAGGGTTACGTCCAACCGACATAAATACCAAGGCAGCCAATGGCGGTAGCACCACCATTGATGCGTCCGAAGCGATATTCATCATGATCCCAGCAAACACGACGGCTGTGGTAATCAGCGGTTTAGGCGCATTTAAAATGGTGCGCTTTACTACGCTTTCCAAAAGGCCAACACGCTCAGCTAACCCAACACCAATTAACATTGCCAGTACTAACCCTAACGGCGCAAAACCAGTGAAGTTTTTCAGCATATTAGTGAAGATAAAGACTATCCCTTCACGGGAAAGCAAACTACGAATTGGCAGATCTTTACCAGTTGCAGGGTGAATCACGGAAGCCCCTTGCGCGGCAGCAATGACGGACGCAACAATAACCACGATGGCGAGAACAAAAAACAGCACGATTGGCTCAGGTAGTTTGTTCCCCATCGCTTCAATTTTACTGAATAGACGAACGGAGAGCGAAGGTCGCGAAGGCGTCTCCACTCGTGTAGTAGGTGACGGCATCATACTCGAAAATCCTTTTTCAATGTAATCCTTCCCAATCATTCACCAATAAAAAGGATGATTTGATTGGACGCTTTCCAGTAATCTATGAGCAGGCGTTCGCTTGCACAAGATAACCAATATTTTCGGGGAATAACCAAAAGTTATCATTTAGCTCGGATTAACACGCACAATATGTAAGGATTTAAGCGCGCCACGGATAAATAATAGGGAAATTATGTCATTAAAACTCAACCAGTTAAGAGCATTTGCTGAAATAGCCGAATGCGGAAGTATCCACGCTGCCAGCCGCGCTTTGGGGTTATCACAACCCGCGGTCACCAAGGCCCTGCGTGACTTGGAAGCCTCTCTCGGCAGCCAAGTTGTTATCCGCGGCAACCAAGGGATTACCTTAACTAAAGCCGGTGAACATTTGCTTTCTCATACCAATTTAATTTTACGAGAACTATTGCTCGCAGAAGAATCGGTAAAGCAATGCTTAGGTAATGAAATGGGCACGGTAAACCTAGGTCTTGGAGCCAGTATTGCTTGTGAACTCATGCCTGAAGTCATTTACAAGTTTCGCCGTCAATACCCCAAAGTAAACGTAAAAATACAAGAGGGGCAGCTTGAAGCACATATTGAACAATTACGGCAAGGGAAGCTCGATTTTGTGATTAATACTTTGCAATCGGATTTGGAGTACCATGAATTCACCAAACATAAGGTGATGGAAATGCCGTTTAAAATTATTGCTCGCAAAGGACACCCAAAACTGAATGCAACAACACTAGCCGAACTCCAAGAATGCGATTGGGTAATGCCGACCACTCGCAGCAGTTATCTGAACACGATATACGATATCTTGTCGCAACATGGCGGATGTTTAAAGCATGCGATAACCTGTGAATCGTATCTTTCCACCCTTGCAATCATTACCCGTACCGATTGCATAGGCTTAGTATCCGATGCAGCAATCAAACACTATACCTTTTCTCATCAGTTAAAAGAGATTGAGTTAGACACGCCCCTACCTTGGGCGACCTATTACCTGCTGTGTCGGAAGGCGACACCACTCACCCCTATCGCTAACTATCTGGCGGAGCTGTTTCTCTATCAAGCCAGACCCTTATTCACCGGAGTCAATCCAGCATTAGCTGAGAGTTAGCCCTGTGACTAAGTCAGAATAGAGTCAATAGTGAAAAGAGATTACGCGATCTTGGTCACATTCTGATCAAGATCAGCATTCCTAAAGCCGTTGCTGGGTACAATGCGCGCCTTGGTTACATTTACAACTGCATTACAGGTCTTCCATGAACACTGAACAAGAACACGCTTTTAATGAAGGTTACCTAGCCTTTGGCGCAGGTATGACAGATACCGCTAACCCATATAAAACAACGCAACTAAGCCAAACTTGGCGTGATGGTTGGTTTCAAGCACAAGAAGATTTTGCAAACTAATCAGCAAAATCTTCTACATAAAGTGCTCGCTTGCTCGCTTAATCTCTGCACTGACGATTAAGCGGCAAGTCTTATCCCCTCAATAGCGCTGACATAAGCGGTGGCTACGGTTACCGGCGCACAACGTATTCATCATGAACCTTATCGACTGCTATCCCGCTCAAGAGAAAAAGATAAATACCCCAAATAAACAGAAGGTTAGAGAAGCTACATAGGTTGACAGCAGAAAATGGAACACTCTTTGCTTTATTTTGTTATGAACAGTCACCTAAGTGGCATGATTTTCAGCTAAGTACAGCGGTAACACCGGTTTTAGGGGGAACATCTATGTTAAATTTACTTATCGACTCACTTCGTCACTACGCCAATGAACGTCACCACGATGTTAAGAAAGGAAGTTACGATGTCACCTATGCCGCGAAACTGCTCAATACCTACACCCAAAGCATGCTCAACGGATTGGCTCTGATTGGCCAATATCAACAACTGCGTCAAGCCATTGAACAAGAATGTCGTTCGCTTCACGCTCACTTAGGAAACGGACTCACACCACCAGCATTTACGACCCCACGCTGTGGACCAGAAAAAGCGATGACCTCCAAACCTCAAGCCAAACTGACCTCGACACAAGAATCCATCTTACCCGACCAAGAACTCCCATCCGCCTCAGCATTAATAGCTCAAACCTCGCTAAACAAGCTGCAACATTCGCGCGCACAACATTCGTCGACACCAGGAACAAAATAACGGTACATAGGTAACTTCGGATGCCACAAGCTTGCATGAGCCACCAAAATCGCGTGAGTATATGATCTCATCGAAGTTTGTAAAATTCGGCAAATTCACTGACAATAAGTGCCTAGTTACATAATATTCAGCATGAATTGATGAATTATCATCCATAAAGAATGATAATTGACCAACGTTATTCTTTTCTGATACAAGTCAGATGTAATTGTAATATTGATTACATATTAGTGTGCTTGTTATCACAAAGTGAATGGGTTACTTTCTTTTTATAACCCTAGGGAATAACGCCCCCGTAGGAACGAATTCTAAACAGTTTAATGGAATGATAATGAAAACCAAAACAACTCTATTGGCAGCCAGCCTTATGCTCAGCCTGGGTTTTGCACTTCCATCATATGCAAAAACCCCAAATAACACTCTTGTCGTTGCGCAATCTTTAGATGATATTACTAGCCTCGACCCTGCTCAAGGTTTTGAGCTTTCTTCAGTGCAAAGTTTCAATAACTTATACCAACGTTTGGTGCAATCTAATCCCAACAACCCAACCGAGTTGCAACCGACTCTAGCGGCTTCTTGGAAAGCAGAACAACACAGCCTCACCTTTACTCTTAAATCAGGTGCTGAATTTGCTAGCGGCAATCCAGTTCGCCCTGAAGATGTGATTTTCAGTCTTGGCCGTGTTGTGAAATTGAATCTTGCGCCTTCTTTCATTCTGACTCAGTTGGGTTGGGACAAAAACAATGTCGATACTTACATCACTAAAGTGAGTAAAGACCAAGTGAAAGTGTCATGGGATGCGGATGTCGGTCCTTCATTCGTACTAAGCCTACTTTCAGCCCCTGCTGCGTCTATTGTTGACGAAAAAAGCGTGATGGCGAATGAAAAAGACGACGACCTTGGTCACGCGTGGCTAAACGCAAACTCTGCTGGCAGCGGCCCATTCAAAATTAAGAAATACGTTCCGCACCAAATTCTGATGATGGAAGCCAATGCTTCATCCCCTGCTGGCGCGCCAAAACTAAAATATGTGCTGCTGAAAAACGTACCAGATGCGGCAACACGTCAATTGCTGCTTGAGCAAGGCGATGCTGACCTAGTTCGTAACCTAGGCACTGACCAATACTTCTCGCTACAAGGTAAAAAAGGCGTGAAAACCCTTAACCTGCCTTATGCGTCACTATACTACTTGATGTTTAACGCAGAAAACGCAAGTAACCCAGATCTAGGTAAACCAGAATTCTGGCAAGCGGCTCGTTACGCATTTGACTACAAAGGCATTGCCGATGACCTAATGCATGGTCAATTCGCTGTACAGCAAAACTTCCTGCCTGTGGGCTTTAACGGCGCATTAACCGATCAACCGTTTACTTACAATCCACAAAAAGCAGCGAAAATTCTAAAAGATGCCGGCATTAAAAACCCGCACTTTAAGTTGGTTGTATCAAACCAACCCCCTTACCTAGATATCGCGCAAGCACTGCAAGCTAGCTTTGCTAAAGCAGGCATCGATGTGGAATTGATCCCAGGCGTAAGTAGCCAGATCGCAACCGATGTAAAATCTCACAAATACGAAGCGACCGTGACCTCTTGGGGCCCAGACTACTTTGACCCACACACTAACGCTTCTGCATTTGCTTACAACCCAGAAAATGGCAGTAAAACAGTCGCTTGGCGTGCTAACTGGCACATTCCAGCACTGAACAAGCTGACTCTTGAAGCTCGTGCAGAAACCGATGGCGCAAAACGTACTAAGATCTACCAAGAGTTACAACGTGACGTTCGTGAATCATCACCTTTTGTGATCGGTCTACAGAACAAAAAATTGGTTGCTCTGCGTGATGATATCCAAGGCTACGTGCAAGGTATCACACCAGAAATGGTCTTCTACAAAAACGTATCTAAATCTGAATAATGACACAATCTAACCCATCATCCGGCGCATTGCGCCGGTTTTGGACAAGCCGCCTTCAGCCTTGGCTGAGCGGCTTTTTGTCCTTTCTAATGACTCTGTTTGGCTTGTTGGTGTTCACCTTCATTTTGTCGCGCGCTGCGCCCATCGACCCAGCCTTGCAGTTGGTTGGCGACCACGCCAGTGAAGCGACTTACCAACAAGCACGCCATCAGTTGGGGCTGGATCAGCCGCTACCGATGCAATTTCTTAATTACGTCAACCAGATGCTACACGGTGATTTAGGCGTTTCGCAAATCACCCAACAACCTGTGGTGAACGATCTTGCAACCGCCTTTCCGGCCACGATTGAGCTGGCAACCGTAGCCATGTTCTTTGGCGCGCTGTTTGGTATTTTGCTCGCCTCACTCGCGGTGTATAAACAGGGCAGTATTCTCGATCACGGCGCGCGTTTGATTTCTCTGCTCGGTTATTCTGTTCCGGTGTTTTGGCTTGGTCTTCTTGGACTCTTGCTGTTTTACGCAACACTCCACTGGTCGGCAGGTCCTGGTCGTTTAGACGACATCTACACCTACACCATGGAATACAACAGTGGCTTTGTACTGTTTGATGCCTTGCGCACAGGCGATCCAGAAATCATGCTCAACGCGATTGGCCACCTTTGGCTGCCGGTTGCTGTATTAGCGCTGCTTTCTATGGCATCGATCACTCGCCTGCTGCGCGCAGTGATGCTTGAAGAGAGCAACAAAGAGTACGTTATTTTGGCTCAAGCCAAAGGCGCAACCCGTGCGCGTATTCTGTTTTCCCATATTTTCCCTAACGTCCTTGGCACCTTAATCACCATCTTGGCACTCTCCTACGCAAGCTTGCTGGAAGGCGCAGTGTTAACCGAAACGGTGTTTGCATGGCCCGGCTTAGGTCGCTACTTAACCAGCGCCCTATTTGCCTCAGATACCGCAGCAGTATTGGGTTCAACCCTATTGATTGGTACCTGTTTTGTGACCCTTAACGCCATTGCCGACGCGTTGACGCGCTGGGTCGACCCGAGGACACGTTAATGACCATGAGATTAAAAAAATCTATTTGGCCGAAATGGCTTAACACTTTTAATATCGGGCTGTTCTTAGTGGCTTTATTGGTGTTGGTTGCGGTGTGCGCTCCACTACTTACCCACTTTGATCCGAATGTACAAAACATTGCCGACCGCCTTGCTGCACCGAGTGCCGATCACCTTTTTGGCACCGACCGTTTTGGCCGAGACTTATATGCACGCGTGCTTTACGGTGCGCGCCCAACGCTGATTTTGGTCTCATTAGTGATCATCATTACGGTGCCCATCGGTCTATTAGTCGGTATTTGTGCAGGCTACTTTGGCGGTTGGACGGAACGTATTTTGATGCGTTTAACCGACATTGTCATGTCACTACCAAGCTTGGTTATCGCCTTGGCATTGGTCTCCATTTTAGGCCCTGGCCTAATGAATGGCGCACTGGCATTGGCCTTTACCAGTTGGCCCTCTTTCGCGCGCCAAGCTCGTACTGAAACCCTAGCTCTGCGTCGCAGTGATTATCTTGCTGCTGCAAAAATGCAAGGCATTGGTGGCTGGGGCTTGATCGTTGGCCATATTTTACCCTTGTGTTTACCGAGTGCCATCGTGCGCGCCGCCCTTAACCTTGGTGGTATCATTTTGTCGGCAGCAGGCCTTGGCTTCCTTGGTATGGGTATTCAACCGCCCGCTGCAGAATGGGGTTCAATGGTTGCCAGCGGTAGCCGCGTTATTTTCGACCAATGGTGGGTCGCGGCAGTACCGGGCTTTGCCATTCTGTTCGCAAGCTTAGCATTCAACCTGCTAGGCGATGGTTTACGAGATAAGATGGACCCACGTCATGCCAAATAAAGAAACCCTAATCGATATTCAAAAACTCAATATCGAACTTGATAACGGCACGCGCTTGGTCAAAGACTTGAGCTTTAACATGGGTCGTGAGCGCGTGGCATTAGTGGGCGAATCCGGTTCGGGTAAATCCTTAACCGCTCGCACCCTAATGGGCTTGTTACCCAGTGCGTGTATTCCTTCAGCAGAACGTTTAGAGCTGCTGGGGCAACCGGTGTTAGAACTGAGCTCATCACAGTGGTGTCAACTGCGCGGGCAAGATGTGGCGATGGTGCTGCAAGATCCTAAATACGCGTTAAACCCTGCGCGCACTTTGGGTATGCAGGTGGAAGAGCCGCTGAAATTGCATCAGAAAATGGGCCGCAAAGAGCGCATTGAAAAAGTAGAAGAGATGTTTAACGCCGTTGGTCTTCCAAACCCATCAACACTGCGTCGCTGGTATCCGCATCAGCTCTCTGGCGGCATGGGTCAACGCGTGATGCTCGCAATGGCATTGATCAACAACCCAAAACTATTGATTGCCGACGAACCGACCTCAGCCCTTGACCACGCCATGCGTGACCAAGTGTTAGAGCTTATCTACAACTTGGTAGAAGAGCGCGACATGGGCTTACTGCTGATCAGTCATGATTTGCAGCAAGTGGCACAATTTAGCGAGCGTGTGTTGGTAATGTATCAAGGCAAATTACTCGATGAGCTACCAGCGAGCGAGCTGGCAACATCCACCCACCCTTACACCCAAACCTTGTGGTCATGTCAGCCACATAGGGACAAACGTGGCGCACCGCTCCCGGTGCTCGATCGCGAAGCTTTGGAGGAACCTCATGGCGATTCTTGAACTTAATCAGGTATCGGTGACCCATGTGCAGGGCCACCAGCGCAATACTGTGGTACATAACGTTGATTTAAGCGTCAACCAAGGGGAATGTTTTGGTCTCGTAGGACCGTCCGGCTGTGGTAAGTCATCACTGCTTTGGGTTCTCGCCGGCCTTAACCCCAACTGGGAAGGTCAAATCACCATGCTTGATCAACAACTTAAACCAGGGCAAACCTTTAAAGGCGACCTACGCCGCGAAGTGCAAATGGTGTTTCAAGACCCTTATGCCTCTTTGCATCCAAAGCATCGCCTACGTCGTACACTGGCTGAGCCTTTGAAAAAGTTTGGTATGAGCGACATTGATGACCGCATTGAGGAAGGCTTTAAACAGGTGGGATTAACCTCAGCTATGATTGACCGTTATCCGCACCAACTTTCTGGTGGTCAACGTCAACGTGTAGCAATTGTGCGTGCCCTACTGCTTGAGCCTAAGTTGTTGCTGCTCGATGAGCCAACTTCCGCACTTGATATGTCAGTACAGGCAGAAATTCTCAACTTGCTTAATGAGTTAAAACGCCAACATCAGTTAACCATGATTTTAGTCAGCCACGATCCGAATACGGTGGATTACATGTGTGATGCGGCAGTGATGATGAAAGCTGGCCGTATTGATCAATACCGTCGTTATTAACAGCCAATCACGCTAAACAGCGCTAACAAAGGCGACCAGCGAAGGTGATATGTGCTGG
Source organism: Vibrio tritonius (assembly GCF_001547935.1). Classification (NCBI taxonomy): domain Bacteria; kingdom Pseudomonadati; phylum Pseudomonadota; class Gammaproteobacteria; order Vibrionales; family Vibrionaceae; genus Vibrio; species Vibrio tritonius. Next base: position 802,582 of record NZ_AP014636.1, on the reverse strand, counting down.
TCGCCCTTGTGACTTTTGACCTATTTCCCTTTTTATTCTTGCACTAGTCTGTGGGCAAGTTCACTGCGAGCGTTTGCGGTAAACGAATGATAAAAGTGGTTCCCCGGTTAAGTTCCGTTTCAACATTAATCGTGCCATGCAGTGAGCGAGTCACCCACTGGTGGACAAAATGCAACCCAAGCCCTGTATTGCCATTTGACCTTTTACTGGTGACAAAAGGTTCAAAGATCTTACTAACCATATTTGAATCAATGCCTTTACCATTGTCGGCCACTTTCAGAATAACGTTGCCCTCCAATGCTGCTGCACTAATAACCAATTTACCGCCCATTTCTGGTGAAAATGCATGGTTAAGAGCATTGATGATCAAATTTTGCAGCACTTGAGAGAGAATGCCGGGAATGCCAAGCATATCAATACTATCGACATGCACCTCAACATCAACACGCGCTGTTTTCAGGCGGTGATGGAGCGTTTTCATTAAGTCATCTATTACCTGATCAAGCATAAATGACACAATATCTTCTGTTGCCCTATCAATTGCCAAACGCTTGAAACTTCGCACCAGCTGCGCTGCTCGTTGCTGGTTGTTTTCCACTAAATCTAAGCCCATTTCGGTTGAGTGGAGATACCTTTGCAGCGCATCTTTCGTCAACCCGTTAACAAATGAGTCGGTAAGCAGGTCGTGTTCCTTTCGTATGGTAGACGCAGCCATAATAGCTGCTCCAAGCGGGGTATTTAATTCATGAGCCACCCCAGCAACCATCATACCTAAGGCCGACAATTTACCCGATTCGACTAAATCTTCCTGAAGCCGCTGCTGTTGTTTTAACAACCGACGAGTTTCTCGTTCCGATTGCTCCAAAATCACCTTATCGTTAGCCAACCTTTGATTTACTTTAATCAAGGTTAACCCCATTTGTCGCTCACGATAGATAATCCAACTTAAACTCAAAAAAAGCAGTACAGTCACTACGATTGCAGGAATCGCAACAATTCGTTTCTGATCAGCAATTACATCGCTTGGAGTCTTAGCAATAAAGCAAAGATTCGCGTTTTGGCTTTTCGGGTTATAGGTAAAGCCTTGAGCCACATTGGTACATTTGTAAGTAAATAGCCCAGATTTCGCTTCACCAAAATGGATATTATCGCTTGTACCGCTATCATTCGCTTCGAGTTTTTCCCATATATCTGGGTTTACCGATTTGATGTTGTGCTCTTTACGGTCAAGGTCATATCCCCATTCATAAGATTGCTCGGGATGCATAATCCAAAAGCCCCGCCGATCGACGATTTCAAGCTGAACTTTATCGTTATTGAAACTGCGTAGAGAAGTCAGTAACGCCCCCACATCGTAGTTAAGAATAAACAGCCCGGGTTTCAAATTATCATCAGAATCGGTTCGGTAAGTAACACGAATGGTGGGCCGATACGGCAGCTCTATTTGGCCATGTTCGATATTCAAATCGAGAGCAGACAGGTAAACCTCTCCTTTAGGGGATTGTATTCCCTCAGAAAAATAATAACGGTGTTGCTTGTTCTGCAACTCGTGCTTAGGAATAACAACATACGATCCGTCTTTACCGTCCACCCGAACCCGCTCTTCACCCTTTTCATCTAACCATCTCACCTGCATTAATGGTTCAAAGGTGCTGATAAAAGAAACAAAGGTCTGCTCGGCTCGCTTTCTATCCAACGGCGTATTATCAGCTAAAGCCAACTGCATGGATGGTGTATCGTGCAGCAACTTGATGGTATTTTCCATCCCTTTTATTTCTTGGCTAAAGATGACTAAAGATTGCGTTAGATCCTTCTGTTGAGCCTGAATGATACTGTCAAAATACTTATTGATATTGACCTTATAAATCATCCAGCCCAGCATGGCGCTTACCACTATCCCCAAAACGAACAGCAGTAAGGTGTATTTTAAGGTATAAGTCTTTAATGACAAATCTTCTTCACGCATCATGCTAATCAGTCACCGCTTGTGGCTGATGGTTTTTTAGCCATTCCATCAGTTCATCTAACCGCATGGGTTTAGCATAAAGGTATCCTTGGCCAATATTGCACCCCTTGCTTAACAATGCATCTCTTTCTTCTTCGGTCTCTATACCCTCGGCGACCACAGAAAAACCACACAAATGGGCTAAATTTAAAACCAACTCAACCACTTGCTGATTCGCTTCATCGTCACGTAAATTGGTAATAAACGTCTTATCAATTTTAATGGTATCAGCGGCAAGTTTAGAAATATGGGCTAGCGAAGAGTAGCCCGTCCCAAAATCATCAATACTGATATGAACATGTAAGTCATGTAAATGCTCTAATATTGGATTCACTTTATCGTATGAATCCATTGCCTGCGTTTCCGTAATTTCAAGGTCGAGTAGTTCAGGAGAGATATGCTCAATACCGATAGCGTTTTCTATTAGTGCAAGGTAGGACGATTCATATAAATCTTTAACCGTTGCGTTAAATGATATGGGTAACTGATACCCTCTTTGTTTAAGTGCTTTAATCGCTTCAATCGTTAACTCAAGGGCAATAAGGTCCAACTTGGTAATGATGCCGGAGTTTTCTGCAATGGGTATAAAAACATTAGGCGGGATAACTTCATCGTTCTTTTTCCAGCGCAACAATGCCTCAAGTCCAACAGGTTGTCCCGTACGTAAGTCCACTTTAGGTTGTAATACCAAATAAAATTCGTGCTCTACGATGGCATTTTTCAAATCATTAAGAAGCTGATAATCCGTTAATAAACGTTCTTGATATGCGGGATTATACGTCACAAAATCTCGCCCTTTTTGTCGTGCGGAATAGAGCAGGCTTTTGGACAGATACAGTATTTGCATCGGGGTAGACGTTAGCATATCGGCTAGTTCAACTTTAACAATCGTTAACGAGTAATTCCTCATTTCCCCATCAAACTCATTAATCTGATTGGTAAACTGCACCAGAACATCATCATCTATCGCTTCATTACTATTACATAAGATGGCAAACGTGCTTGCTTCAATGCGGCTGATACCCAGTACCTCGTGATACAAATTGGCTATCTTTTCATACGTGTTGTTAATCACTTGCACCATCGCCCGCTCGCTGAATGTAAGCGTTTGTGAATCAAAATTATCGATCGAGATCACCACCAACTGAGTATTTGTTCGATCTGCATGATTCATCGTCTGTAATTCACGTAATAACCAATTCTGATTATAAATAAGAAGTTCGGCGTCTAAATAGGCCAAGTTGGACAATTGATTAATCAAAGCGATTTTCATAAATCCAGAGCTGATGTTTTCTCCAAACACCTGCAGCAAATGAATACTGTATTCGCTAAGCTGCTCCAAACCTTCTGCCAAAATAAAGTAATAACCCGATTCCTCATGATCATAGGGGAAACAAAGAACAGATAAATTACCATTGAATTTATGCCGATGATCAATGATGGCCTGCTCATACAAATCGGTGAACTTATCAAAAAGATGATTCGGTAACGGCTCACCCACTTGAACATGATCACTTCCTGTATAGGCAAGCACATATGACTTATCAAAGGTATCTTCCGGCGACTGCGTCGTAACACAAAGCGTCGGAACATTTTTACCAACACCAATTAGTGAAGCGACTTCGTTAAGGACAACTTGAATAAACGACTCTTTATCATATTTGCTGGCTAATTTTCGCGAAGCATCGATCACTAATTGCAGGCCGAGTCTCGCCTGCTCAAGTTGATACATGGATCGCCAGGAACGTAAGTTTGAACCAACAACCGCTTTTAAAATATCGTAATCAATTTCGGATTTATTCCAATACTCATCGATATCATATTGCTCCATCACATCCTTACGCGGAGCGGCACCTGGCTGCCCGGTCAGCAACACAATGCGAACCAATGAGTTACCTTGCACATTACGAATGGTTTCCACTAACCGTAAACCAGCATCGTCTTCTTCCATCACCACATCTAATAAGATGACGGCAATTTCCTCATTAGTCGCAATTAATGCCGCAGCCTCTGTCGCAGAATTTGCCGTTAGTATTTCGTCCACTTCTCCATTTGCGACAAAATCATTCAAACTGTAGAGCAGTGATTGCTGATAACTCTCGTCATCATCAACGGATAGGAGCTTACCTTTCGCTTTAGTTTTTGACTGCTTGACTGCCGTCAGAGAAGCCGCTTTCGGCTCTTCCTTAAAGATAAACTTCTCATCACCCATAGATTCTATTCCTTGCAAAAGTCGAATAACGATCTGCTTACGCTCAATACCCAATTAGTATAGTTATAAAACGAGCACTACAAATGCAAATGGTTGCGCTTGCTAACAAAACACAAAGAAACGATGTCAAATTAATGGGATGTAAGGCAGGTCAAAGTAACAAATGATGACAACTATCTTGAAAAACACCGGACTGCAGATATGGTGGTGAGTATTGGTAGGAAACTTAAAAGGCCAACCTTACGGTTAGCCTTTTGATGATTGGATTACAACAAAGAGAAATATCATCCCTTAAGGTACTGAATCCATGCAACCGCCATTGACTTGACCTCATTAGATTTAGCGGCAGACTGCATCGCTTGTAACGCCTGTTTATGCTGCTTTAATTCAAAGTAGGCCATTCCTCGTAAATAGGAGAGCTCCGCTTTGTCATTAAAATCGGCGTCTTTAGCAGGCTGAGAAGTAAATTTAATGAGCTCGACATAGTCTTTATCTTGCAACATTAACTTACTAATTTTACTTTGCTTATCCACTGATGGTTTTAACCGATAAGAGGCCTCATAGACTTGAATTGCTTTGTGTAAATCCTTGGCTTGATGATAAAAATTTGCCAGAGTGTCCAATGTCTCCACACTGCGTTCGACGTTGTTCTCTTGTAGCGCTTTATCTAATATCGATGCTGCCCGGTAGGGAATGCCCATATACGCTTCAAAATTAACTAACCGCATAATCTCAGGTGCTTTGGTCAGCATTCCCAATTGATAGGGCATTTCTAACGCAGATAACGCATCTTTTTCTTTACCAATTTCCATATAAGCGCCCGATAGCTGCATCCAATACTGTTTCTTATTGGGGTATTTTTGCGTTAGCGTTTCTAATACCCCAATCATATTGCGATACTGTTTTAGCTCATGATACGAAGCCATCAGTAACAAATACCAATTTTCATTTGGCTCTTTAGTCATACTGATGGCCGTTTTCATTGGCTTAATGACATGCTTGTAATCTTCAATTTGCGCATAGGCACTGGCTAACGTGACATAAACAGTCGCTTGTGGCGGCTCGTCTGTCGATTGGTTCACTTTGAACCATTGTTCAAGCGTTTTAATCGACTGACGATACTGCTCTTCAGCAAGATAAAGCTGGCCAAGCCCATATCGAACTTGCTGCGCAACGGACACAGGTAAACCATCCGTTTTTAAAGAAAGGTCGAAATAATGTATTGCCTGCTTATAATTCGACAACATTGAGTAGATATAGCCCGTTTGCTGCAGCAATACCGCTTGGTCGTATTTCCGACTCGTGCTTTCACGTGCATCACCAAGCTTTTCTAAAGCATCATCATAGTTTTTCAATGCGACGAGGCGTTGCACACTGTTAACCACCTTGTAGGTGTGGTCCGATAACTGAGGCTGTATCTTAGCTATCGCACCTTCGCTAACACCCATTATGATGATGACACTCAATATACCCAGACACTGTTTTATATATCTAAGGTGCATCCTGCCCTCCTACTTAACCACAAACTCTATTTCTTGCGAAATACGAGCCGCAATGGCTTTACCTTCATCCATTTTGGGTTTAAAAGTCCATTTAGATACGGTTCTTCTTGCCACACGACCCAAGCCTAAATGACGAGGCTCTTCTTTAATTACAGTGACGTTTTCTACCGAACCGCGCTCATTGACTGTAAACTCAAGCTCAACAATGCCTTTTTTCAACCCGGCTCGCGCTGCTTTTCGAGGCATTTGCGGCAAGAAAGTCGCTAAAGGTGTCGGGCCATTATTGGCTTTAATGGTTCCGCCCCCACCTTGCCCAAAGTTTGCGAGTACTGCACCACCTGTGATATTGACGGGTAGATCTAAACTCGGCACATTCATCGGCATTTTGTCCATGGTCGGTTTGACCGTAGATGCTACTTTTAACTCAGGTGGTGGTGGCGGACGTTTCGGTTGTTTTGGCTTAGGTAATTCCCGCTTTTTCTCTTCTACTTTGTCTTCTCGTTTTACCCGAACAAAATCGACAAAGCTGGTATCGTCGGAGGATTTCAGTTCTTGGTGCTCTTTGTTCACCAAGCGGTCCATCCCCCAGAAAATACTTAAAGAAACCACTAACGCCAAAGCTAACGAAGCTAAATAGCGCATGATTTACCCCTTATTCGTAGCCGCGATGGAAATATTCTGTACGCCAGCCATACGTATCTGATCCATCACTTTCACCACGACTCCTGCTGCCGCATCTTGGTCGGCTTGTATTACCACCGCCCCTTCAGGGCTTTCAGCACGCATCCGTTCAATATTGGCGCGCACCGCATCAACATCAATGCGACGCTTATCCATCCAAACATCACCGGCTTTACCTACTGCAACCATAATATTGCCTTTCGCTACAGTGTGTGCCGTGCTAGCACTTGGGCGGTTAACCTCAATGCCGGCTTCTTTAACAAATGACGTTGTCACAATGAAGAAGATCAACATAATAAAGACAATGTCTAGCATTGGCGTCATATCAATGCCCGCCTCTTCCTCAATCTCCGCACTATATCGACGTTTCATGAATGTATCCCTCTCAATCCTTTGTTCAGGCCATATGTGTTAATTGGTCATTTAGCTTTTTGGTCGTCACTTTGGCTAAATGGTCGAGCCGAGAGCTAATAAATAACCCAGATAGCGAGGCAACCATGCCCGCTAAGGTTGGAATTGTGGCCTTCGATATCCCAGATGCCATCGCCCTAGGGCTACCCGTACCGGTGACAGCCAAGATGTCGAACACATGAATCATGCCCACCACCGTGCCTAATAACCCTAATAATGGACACATCGCGATCAGCACTTTAATCACAGCTAAACCACGCCTATTTTCTATGTCCTGTATCGACACCAGTTCGTTGCGTATCGCCTTGGCGTTCCAACTGAGCTTATCAGCTCTACCCTGCCATACCTCTACTGCGGTTTTAGACACTTTAGGTACAACGGTTGCAAAGTAGAGCCATCTCTCCAACATGACGGCCCAGAGCAAAATCGTGAGAAAGAAGATCGCAACAAGCACGTTCCCACCAAGGCCCAAAAAGCGCTCAATATGATCGTACTGTTCATATAGCCACCACATAACGCCTCCTTACGCCTTCGCCACCAATTTTTCTTGGTATCGAGCAATGAAACCTGCGCTTTGTTCTTCCAAGATTTGAACCATGCGTTTGCCTTTGCTTTGTACCAATGAGTACAAAAACAGTAATGGAATTGCCACAACAAGACCCAGCATCGTGGTGACCAAGGCTTCTGAAATCCCACCAGCCATTAACTTAGGATCCCCCGTACCAAAGAGTGTGATTGATTGAAATGTGCCTATCATCCCCATCACAGTGCCCAGCAAACCAAGCAGCGGAGCGACCGATGCTACCAGCTTGATAGAGCTGATGAATTTTTGAATTTGAGGGGCATGGCGCAGGATAATTTCATCCAGTTTCGATTCAAGATCTTCAAGGTTATTCCCAACATGACCACGATAGGCTGCGATCACTTCCCCAAGAGGATTGCCTTCAATGACCTCTTCGCTCTTGGCTTGTTGTTTCATCTTGCGGTCAATAATGGATAGACGTAAGTAACAAAGTAATGCCACACATGCGCCAATCGCACCTAGCGCCAAAATTACATAACCCACTACGCCGCCTTGATTAATGCGCTCACTTGCCGTTGGGCTTTGCACCATTAACGATAAAATAGCACCACGGGAAGGGTCGAGATAAATCGGTTGATACTCACCTTTTTTACTCGCAAACGTTGGTAATAGGTCGGTCATAGAACTTGATGGCTGACGCGACAACTGCTCAAATTTGCCTGTTTCGGGTACATAGGTAACATACTGTCCATTAGAGAAGGCATTGAATTCACCCACCAAGGTCACAATCGTTTTCTTCTGCTCACCTTGACCATACACAACGGTTGCGGGTACAGACTTAGTTTGACCAGAAGTCACCAACTGCTCTAGCACAGTATGCCAAAAGGCTTCCAATTCGGAACTTGAAGGCAGCTCTTTACTCGAGGCTAGTTTACTCAATAACGCTCCACGTTCAGGAAAAAGCACATCACTTTGCGAAGCATGATAAATACCTTTAAATTCACCCGCGTATTGGCGAACCACGCCAAACATTTCGCCCAACGAACCAGAACGCTGGCGTAACGTCTCGCTAAGCTGCGTTAATTTCTTATCATTGGCATCAAACGTTGCTTTAAGCTCATCACCTCTTGTTTTTTCTGAACTTAAATCACTTTTCGCCTGTTTGAGTAACTGCGCTTGAGCGCGTTCATCTGCCAAAAAGGCGTGTTCCCGTTGCTGGTTACTTTTTGATTCAAGGACACTTTGAGATTGGATGTGCGTTAACAAATCGTTGAGCGTTTTTTGATTGCTGGCCGCACTGCTGGTTGAATCATTGGCCAATGCTCCGTGAGAAAGACAAATGGATGAAATGATCGCTGCAACACCAAGTCTAAAACCATTCATAGTGAAGCCTCCCCTGTAAATACTGGTAGTTTGATCAGAGCTGGTGGCGCTTGCTTCTTAGCAATACGAATGCCCTCTTGTACTGATGTACGATAGCTTTCATCAAGAGGTTGCCAGGTATGCGTTTTTTGGTTCCACATGCCGGTATCAGCCCCATCTGGCGATTGATACAACAGGGCAAGACGACCCACTCTTAAAAAGTTATAGGTCATGGTTTTGCCATCGAGCGTTAAACTGTCTTTGTATGATTCAATCGTGGTCGAGAAGCTATTTTCGATTTGATAGGCTTCCATTACCTTGCGGTATTTTTCAGAGGTAGTGACATCTGGGCTATCCATTAATGCCGCCAACTCTTGCACACGATTACGGCGCTCTTTAGTTTGAAAAGGAATATCCAACGTAATGAACTGCTCTAATGCATCCACCATATCGAGCATCAATGGCGTAACATCCATCGCGGTTTGATCAATTTGCGTGATTTGACGTTCTAACGACACAAGTTCTTGGGTTTGTTTGTCAATCATTCTAGCGATTTGATTATTGTACACACGCATGCTTTCAAGCTGTCTTAAGGTACTTTTATACTGGGCAAACATCTGCTGTGTTTTCTCCGAGTATTGATCCACCTTCTTTTGCGACAACTGAGCGTTTTGGTTCATTTTCGCTTGTTGATTCATAGCATCAGATGAATCAGTTGCAGATGCAGTAGGCCCGCAAAGCAGACACGCTAACGCCAACGTTCCAAGTGTAAAGTGCTTACTCTTCATATAATCCTCTTCTGAAATAAGCAAAATGAGGCGTGAATCCACTTCACGCCTTGGGGATATCACTCTTAAATGGAATAGCTCAAACCGGCGTAGTAGTAACGGCCAATATTGTCTGAGAATTCAAAGTTATAGAGATTTGAGTAGTTATAGAAAGGTGCTAATTCATCCAACACGTTATCCACACCAACCGTCAGGACGAGATTTTTAAATCCAGAATAGGAAAGTTGTGTATCCCAAGTGGTCCAAGAATCGACATCTTTAACTGAATCTGTCTCATATAACTGCCCGTACGACCCGGTGTAGTTAACCGTATTCACCAGTTTGTAATCAGAAACACTCCACACTAATGAGGCTTTGCCTTTAAAGCGTGGACCGGCATAGTAAGTGCCAATATATTGATCAAATGTGCCTGTATCTGGGTCGGTAATTTTGTGGTCGATGGTGTAAGTGCCTTGAACTTTAAATTTGAATTCACCGGCACTTGCTGTAGGTAGTAGATAACCAATTTCGGTATCCACACCGCGAACCATCTGTTTATTCAAGTTCACATATTGGTTATCGACATAATCTATGGTGCCATCCACATTGCGGTGAACACCACTACCGTTACCGTCAACAATCGCTTGAGTATCACGTGTATCGATCATTCCCGTATTAGTGATCTTAAAGTAATCGACTTTTAACGTGAGGTTCTCAATCGGGTTAATCACTGTGCCGAAGTTAAATGAATACGAATGCTCCGCTTCTAGATCTTTATTGCCCCCTTGGCGCACTTCAACTTCCGTACGGCCATTTGTCCCATCATCCACCGTTTCATAAGCGCGTGTTACCCCTGAGTTCACTTCAGGTAGGGTTGGCGCTTTAAATCCTTCACTGTAGGACGTTCTAAACATGATTATGTCGGATGGCTGGTAACGTAAGCCGATTTTAGGACTCACTGCATTACCAAAGTCGCTGTAATGTTCACCACGTAACGCCAACTGCGCCTCTACCGTGTCATGCACTGGAATTTGTAGTTCGCTGTAAGCCGCCACTACGGTACGGTGACCATCCGATCCTGTCGCACCTGAGCCAATGATATTTCCGGCTGCGCTTTGCGCATCTGGCACATCTTCCCCGGCTTCGTATCGAAATTCCGTCCCTAAGGCCATTTGTAAATCACCGGCAGGTAGGGCAACAATCGGGAATGACGCATCCGCATTAATAAAGCCCAGTTTGGATTTACCTTTGCGCAGAGTGTCCGTTAACGCACCAGCCAACGAACTGCGTGAGTTGCTTGACGAGAATGGGTTGTACGCACCACTAGCAACCGCAGCTTCGTAACCATCAACCGTGAGATAGTTACTGCCTTCTGATTTGGTTTCGGTGTAGTGATACCCAGCACTAACCGTCCAGTCTACATCGGTATCAAATACATTCGCATACCCTTCAAGTCCCGTAACAAAACGAATTGAGTCGGTTGTAATTTCATTTTTGCGTGGACCAGCTTCCATAATACGGTTACGAATGAAGACATCTTCACCGTAGGTATTATTTGGATTGGAGGCATCAATTACCGTTAATTCACTGTTAGGCGTTGGTGCCGCGGTAGTCTTGGTGTTCACACGGTTATAGGCCAATTCAGTGGTAAGGGTAACGTCATCGGTTATTTGATGGTTAAGAGAACTTAATATGCTGAAGTGTTCTGTTTCTGGCTCGATTTGCGCGTATTCGGCAAAGTCATATAAACACTCTGAAGCCCCGTTTGCGCAACCTAAATCCTCACCATCATCATTAGCGTAAACACGGCCCCCCGGCGCAAAGGAACTTCGCCAGTCATCACCACCACGCGAAGTAGCGTTGGCGGATTTTGTGTTAGAACGGTCTTTCGCCTTAATTTGACTTTTGTGCACATAGTTGGTCGACACCATAATGTTGGTTTTACCATCATTAAAGTTTTTGCCCGCCGTCACCGTCATATCCACATTTTCACCATCACCACGGGAGGTTTGGCCCCCCTTCAGATCAAAGTCAAAACCGTCGTAATCTTTTTTGGTGATCAGGTTAATTACGCCGCCGATGGCATCCGAACCATAAATAGCCGATGCACCATCTTTTAAAACGTCAATGCGTTCAACGGCTGAAAGAGGGATAGAGTTTAAATCGACAAAGGTTTCATTCGAGTTTTGCGCAAAAGCGTAGTTCGCCACGCGGCGCCCATTCAGTAACACTAGGGTGCGAGCTTGACCTAAACCGCGCATTGACACACCAGCCGAACCAGGCGCGAAACCATTAGTAAACGAACTACCATAACTACCCCCGCCATTTTGCGTTAGACCACGCAAAACATCGCCAACATCGCTTGCGCCCATATCTTTTATATCTTGCGCTGTATAAACATCAACAGGGTTTGGACCTTCGATATCGGTGGTTGCGATATGAGAACCCGTCACTTTCACTTTTTGCAGTTTTTCAACTTGCTCAGCAGCATTGGTCGCAGTAGTAAACACAACAGTACCAATAACCAAGCCTATCGCTAGCGATAAATTGCTTCGTTTATATAACATCCGTATTCCTATTAAATTCCATTTGTGGTTAACAACGTTTTTAACGGAGCCAGAATTTAATTAATATTTAATTCGTTCGCCGAAATTAAACTCTCTAAAAATATTTTTAAAGTAATAGCTCCATTAAAAAATATTTATTACACCCACCTATTTTTGTTGTCAAATCACAGGAAACCAAAAGAAAATAAGATGAATAAACTAATAAATGATAAAAGTATGCCATTTTCATCCGTAAGTTTATGTAAACAGCAGACTTACATTCCTTTACAATCGATTGCATAAGTTTTTGCGCCTAAAATAATCCTATTTTCCTTCTCGACTTAAAAATCAGAACATTATTCCATTTTGATTACAAAACACCCACCCAAATCAATTAAACCAATTTTTATTATGAACCCTATTAATAGGCACAAGTTTTTCATGGTCATTACAGCCAGACATTAGGTTTATGAATAAATAATCACTTAAACAGCAAATGACAAAAAGATCACCAGTTTGAAATCTTTTAGAATTAAACTCCAAATAATAAAACAATTCAGATTAAAATACTTTTTAACCGTACACTGCACCAAAAAATGAATAAATTGCATTCAATTTTATTTCGTTATAACTTCGAATAGTCAGGGATGATTATATTAATCATTATTTTCTAAGCATTAAAATGGTGCAATCTAGCCATTATGGTGCGTAAAGAATTAAATGAACTACTTAAAGGCAGGACTTATCCATTTATTATTAACTGATAAGTCAATATATCCAACCGTAGGGTTAGTGATACAAAGTAGTAAATTTGGAGTGTTACTTTTATTATGCTGTCTTATTTTATAAGGCGACTTTGCCTTATTATACCTACCTTCTTAGGTATCACGATTCTCATATTTTCCATTACTCGCTTTGTACCGGGTGGCCCTGTAGAACGCATGATCTCCAAGATGCAATTTCATGGTGACGGCGCTCGTTCAGCCCAAGTAAGTCATTCTAATGCGTTGTCTGCAGACCAACTCAACGAACTCAATGAATTCTATGGGCTTAATGAGCCAATTCCCTCTGCCTACCTTAATTGGCTAACCAAACTCGTTCATTTAGACCTCGGAGAATCAACACGTTACTACGAACCTGTGACGGATATGATCATGGAGCGATTACCCATATCCCTCTTTTACGGCGCGATGACGTTTTTTATTAGCTACTTAATATCAATTCCACTCGGCTATTGGAAAGCATTAAAACATGGGTCTTGGTTTGATTCAGGTTCATCGATCTCCATTTTTATTGGCTACGCACTTCCCGGTTATATCGTTGGTATTTTGCTTATTACGCTCTTTGGTTATCAATTAGAGTGGTTTCCGATGGGAGGATTTACTAGCGATAATTACGATGATCTTGGTTCCAATTATGAAAGGGTGAAAGATATCTTATGGCATGCGGTATTACCCCTTATTTGTTATCTGATTGGTGATTTCGCCACATTAACCATGACTATGAAAAACAATTTAATGGAACAGCTTTCTTCTGATTATATACGTACTGCTATTGCTAAAGGTTTGCCATTTAAAACGGCGATCAGAAAGCACGCACTGCGCAATAGTTTAATCCCGATAGCTAGTCATTTTGGTAACTCTCTGCTCTTTTTTATGACAGGTTCCTTTCTTATCGAAGTTATCTTTAATATTGATGGCATCGGATTGCTTGGCTATGAGTCTATTGTTGAACGTGACTATCCAGTAGTTATGGGCATTGTCGCCATCAATGCCATTCTTTTGATGGTAGGAAATATTCTTTCGGATATTGCTGTCGCTCTGGTTGATCCTCGTGTCAAATTTGAAGGGTAGTAAAGATGTCGCTTAGCCCAATAACATTAAACAAAATACGCAATTTTAAAAAGATAAAACGGGGTTATTACTCGTTTATCATTCTCTCATTACTTATTTTATTGTCATTAATTGCCGAACTCATCATAAATAGCCGAGCACTGGTGGTACATTATAATCATCACTATTACTTCCCCGTATTTAGCGACGTGTATCAAGGCCAGTTTTTTGGCCAGAAAACCCCGGGAGAAACCAATTACCGTCAACTCCAAGCTCAGTTTCAACAACAAGGCGGGGACAACTATGTGTTGATGCCGCTCATCCCTTGGAATCCTTACGAACAAGATTTTAACGGTAGTTATCCCCCAACCCCGCCTAATGCTGAGCAGCAACACTACTTGGGCACTGATGTTGTGGGCCGAGATATATTAGCGCGCTTGGTTTACGGGTTTCGCACCGCCATTGGTTTTGCGTTACTCACTATGGCGGCATCCTACGCGATTGGCGTGACAGTAGGCTGTTTGATGGGATTTATTGGCGGGAAGTTTGATCTGTTTGTTCAGCGTTTAATTGAAGTGTGGTCGATGGTGCCATTTCTCTACGTGATCATGATACTGGTATCGATTATTCAACCCACATTTACGCTCTTTGTTGCCATTAACGTACTGTTTGGTTGGATTGGCATCACCTGGTATATGCGAACCATGACCTACAAAGAAGCCGCACGTGATTATGTGGTCTCTGCTCGGGCATTAGGCGCTTCCACCACCAGAATCATTTTTAGGCACATATTGCCCAACACCATGGTGATGATAGTGACTTTGGCTCCCTTTACTATCGCTGCCAATATCACCGCTCTAACCGCATTAGATTATTTAGGGCTGGGGCTAATGCCGCCAACACCCTCATGGGGAGAATTACTTCAACAAGGAAAATCCAACTTAGACTCTCCTTGGATTGTCACTTCAGTAGTGACGGCCATTGTCAGTGTCTTGGTGATGGTCACATTTATTGGTGAAGCCATTCGCACCGCCTTCGACCCTAAACATTTTACCCGTTACAACTAATTTTTCTGTTATGACAAAGCAGATGACAAGGACTGTCGTGATGAACAAACTCGCATTGGTTACTTTTGCCCTTTTGGCTAGCTCAACCCAAGTTGCTATTGGTGCAACACTGCCAGAAAAAGTGAACTGGATAGAGCATAATCAAGAACCCCTATTCGCTTCAAAAGAAGCCAAACAAGGGGGGACGTTCTACACGTATATGAACAGCTTCCCACAGACATTACGCAGTGTGGGTCCTGATGCCAACTCTGGCATTCGCGGCTATTTGATGGATGGCACACCCAAATTAGCAGGTCGTCACCCAAATACCGGAAAATGGATTCCACAACTCGCAACGGCTTGGGCGTTTTCTGCTGATAATCAAACGGTTTATTTTAAACTCGACCCAAATGCACGTTGGTCGGATAACACTAAGGTAACTGCCGACGACTACCTGTTTATGCTCACTTACAACCGTTCTAAAGACATTGTAGATCCTTGGTATAACGACTTTTTCACCAACGCCATTACCGATGTGATCAAGTACGATGACTACACCATTGCCATCAAGTCTGGAACAAAAATGAGCAATGATGAGTTGATGACCCAAATCAACATGCCAAGTAACGGCTTGCAGCCAAGACCAAAACACTTTTTTGCCAAGCTCAAAAAGGACAAAAATGGTGATGGTATGCCAGATGATTTTGTCCGTCGCTATAACTTTAAAGTTGAACCAACGGTGGGTCCCTATGTGCTAGATAAGATCGAACGCGGCAAAAAGCTGGTGTTTAAGCACGTTAACGATTGGTGGGGCTACTCTAATCGTTATTATCAAAACCGCTATAACGTAAATAAAATCAGTATGAAGGTCATTCGAGATAACGACATCGCTCGAAAACACTTTGAAAGAGGCGATATCGATACTTACGGTTTAGTCCTTCCCTCGTTATGGCATGAAAAATCCGATACCGAACCATACAAAGATGGCTATATCCAAAAGTTCTGGGGCTATAACCAACTGCCACAAGGTGCCGGCGGCTTGTGGATGAACACGGCAATGCCAATGCTCAATGATGTTAACGTTCGCGCGGGCATTACCTATGCGATGGATTTTGATGGCATGCTTTTGCATGTATTGCGTGGTGATTACATGCGCTTACCAAGTGGTATGGGTTACGGCCACGGCGACTATGATATTGCCAATCAAACGGCGCCTAAGTTTGATCCACAAAAAGCAATTAACTATTTCAATAAAGCCGGCTTTACACACATCGATGCGGATGGCATTCGCAGCAATGCTGCAGGCCAACGGCTCTCTTTTGCTGTCACCTATAGCTTTGCACCACACACTCGGCGCATCGCCTACTTAAAAGAACAAGCTAAAAAAGCAGGCCTAGAATTAACGCTAAACTTGATCGATGGCTCTTCGGCATTCAAATTTATGCTTGAAAAGAAACACCAAATTGCCTTCTTACACATGGGCGCTGGCGAAATCCCCTCTTACTGGGAATACCTAAGTTCCGAAACCGCGGCGAACCAAACTAACAACTTCACCAATTACAAAAATCCAGAGATGGATAAATTGATTACGGCTTACCGTCACACCTTTCTTAAAAAGGACAAAGTGGCCATTTCTCACCAAATTATTCAAAAGGTCGCCGACGAGTATTTAATTGTGCCCGGCTACATGGTGCCTTATACCCGTGAAGGATTTTGGCGTTGGATTAAGTTCCCGAAAAATGGCATGACCAAGCAAACCCTGAGCTTAACGTCCCCCATGGATGTGGCCAATTTTTGGATCGATGAAGATGTGAAGAAAGAGACACTCGCAGCCCGTAAGGAGCACAAAGTGTTCCCACCAGTAACCATCATAGATACACGTTTTAAACTGGGAGCCAAGGATGACCAATAGCCCAATCCTCACCGTGCGGGATCTTCATGTGAGTTTTGAGAATGATGAAGGAATAACGGAGATCTTAAAGGGCGTTGACCTGAATGTGTACGCAGGTAGAACCCTTGGTCTCGTTGGTGAGTCTGGCAGTGGCAAAAGTGTCACTGCCATGACCATACTCGGGCTACTTCCCTACCCTCAAGGCAAGGTCACACAAGGGGATATCATCTACCGCGACAAACCTATTTTATCTTTGCCCACTAAAGAGCTGTGGTCGATTCGTGGCAATCGAATCTCTATTATTTTTCAAGATCCCATGACAGCATTAAACCCGGTTCACACCATTCGTCATCAATTGGTTGAAGTGTTAACGCTGCACCGCCCCGAACTCAGTGCTAAGCAGCGCCATAGTACCGCTTTGGAAATGCTAGAAAAAGTGCGCATACCCCGCGCCAAGCAGCGTTTAGATGAATACCCTCATAACTTATCTGGCGGGATGAGGCAGCGCGTGATGATCGCCATGGCACTGGCATGCAAACCGGACATTCTGATCTGCGATGAACCCACTACAGCGCTTGATGTCACCGTACAAGCGTCGATATTGGAACTCATGAACGAATTGCAGCAAGAAACAGGCATGGGGATGATTTTCATCACTCACGATTTGGGGGTCGTCGCGGAAGTGTGTGACGATGTGGCCGTGATGTACCAAGGGGAGATTGTAGAATATGCCGATGTCTTTACCCTCTTTGATCACGCGCAGCACCCCTACACAAAAAAACTGCTCAAGCTCATGCCGAACATAAATAGCATTCCAAAGCAGTTCATTCCAATTGATGAATTACCAAGCGACGTTCTTACCGAAGTAGAGTAACCCCGTATGTCAGAGTTATTAAGAATCGAAAATATCACTCAGTATTTTGCCAGCAACCGCAAACTCTTCTCCAAAGGCTATGTGCTCAAAGCGGTCGATGGCGTATCACTTTCTCTTGCCAAAGGCGAAACCCTCGGGCTAGTGGGTGAATCTGGGTGTGGGAAAAGCACGTTAGGTCGAACCATTCTAAAATTGTTAGAACCGTCATCGGGGAAAATTTGGTTTGAAGGACAAGACATTACGTCGTTATCGCGCAAACAGATGCAGCCACTAAGAAAGGAAATGCAGATTGTTTTTCAAGACCCGCTTGAATCGCTAAATGCTCGTCATTCAATAGGAATGATCATTCAAGAGCCGTTTGATATCCACAATATCGGCACCAAAGAAGAGCGAAAACAATGGGTAAAAGAACTGCTGGTAAAAGTGGGGCTACCAGAGGAGTGTGTTAACCGCTACCCGCACGAGTTTTCTGGCGGTCAACGGCAACGAATTGGGATTGCTAGAGCGATAGCATTGAAACCGAAACTGCTAATTTGCGATGAATCGGTTTCGGCTTTAGATGTGTCGGTACAGGCGCAAATTATTAATTTATTGATAAAACTACAGCAAGAATTAGAGCTTGCTATCATTTTTATTTCTCACGATTTATCGGTTGTGCGTCATATATCCGACCGAGTTGCGGTTATGAACAAAGGCAAAATTGTTGAAACCGGCGACACTTTAACGATATACAACCACCCCCAAGATGAGTACACCAAGGTTTTGCTTTCGGCTATTCCGATTACTCACCCGAGTCAACGTAAGAAAAAACGCAGCACTTTGCCATGTTGACATTGAAATAAGAAACAAAGCATGTAACGAAAGCCTTGAGAGCGGCAATAAAGAGCACTAAACCTATGTAATTATTCGCCCGACAGAGCTCTTTTGGTCTTTTGATAAAGATAGCGCTCATTAATGGCTCATCTGAATGCTACATTTAAAACTCTCAATTGAGTTTTGAATACAGCACTTCAATGGTGGGAAAATCGCTAAAAGACCAATTTGAGGGAAGTTGAATACCTGGCTGAGTCTTCACAGCCGTAATAGCCTTTTCAATATTGGAGGTTTGGCTGAATACAGCCAAATCATCAAGTAACTCAAATTCTTCTGCTGAATCAATTGGTGTGATGTAATCTTTTAATAACCCCCAACCGGTGTCCCACGCCATAAGCTCGATAGTTGCAAGAGCAAATAAATCTCTGATGAGATTTCCTTTAATAAACGCAAGCCCAGATAAATCAAAAATACCAAATCTATCTGCCGACAGTTTCCCTGTACGACACAAACACCATGCTTCACCAGCATACAGAAACGCTGACTTAGGGACATCCAACGCATTGAAATTAAATTGTAAAACACGTCGATGTATCTCATCAAGCTGCGCGTCGACCAATACCCAACGAGATAACTTAACATCCCAATATTCACAAACCCAATGATCTTCAAAGTGATCAGACCCAAGATAAGTGGCAAACCCACATCGCACGCGTGCCGGAACCTGTTTCTCGCGCAGCACCGCACAAAGCAGTAACGAAAAATCGCGACAGATACTCACCACTTTATCTTTAGGCTTCCTAAGTTCACGAATATTCGTGTTGGATTTAAATACCGCCAAATCCAATATATTAATAACCGACCGAGCTTGCATTTCACGCCATTTATCAGTTTCGTCATCGTGTAAAGAATACCTGTCTAACCAATAAGCATGAACGAGAAGATTTTGTACAAAACGACAGAGCGAACCAATGTCATTTGGTAACAATCTAATATCTTGGCGATACACGCCAAGTTCTGTTTCAGCGCTCGCCGTAGCATAAATAGAAAGGTCCATTTTTTACTCATTTAAATTATCAAAGTAATATGGGGAAGAGGCGTTGGTTATTTTTGCTCTAATTTTCGTAATGCTTGATACCACTTACCAGACAATACGAACTTTGGAAATGTATAAAACTGTTCGGCCAATATACGTACCATGGCATTTTTCACACCGGTGAACGGTTCTGAAGGGTTGGTTTCTTTACTATGACCAACTCCTTGAAAACCAAACGATAACATCATTGCGAACAGAAAAATCGACGCAAAAACCAAATTAAACCACACTATAGACAGTACCAAACATACAAAGCTAACAATAAAAATAGGCACAAAAACGATGTGAATAAAAAGGTTTTCTCGTGATTGATGGTAATTTAAATATCCTTCCCATTGCCACTTAATTGTCTCTTTTATGTCCATATTGAAACCTTAACCACTATGAGTGATAGATTTAGCACAACACCTTCTTATGATAAATCATTTATTATTACTGAATCATTAACTTATTAACGATTCAGCAATCATATTAACGCCTTCCATTTGTGAAATAGTAATATATTTACTCGACTCCAATGCTAATATAGAGTGTTCGGTTTGTTCTTCTATAAAAGCAAAATCATTCTTTTCATAAATTTCCGAGTTTATCTTTAAACGACCTTCAATAACATATATTTGTTCCCAACCAGGGTGATTATGTAACGGCAATTCAGCATGTTCATCAAATTTTAGTATTGCAGTTCTACCATTTTCATTTTTTTCAGATAGCCAACAAAATTCAACACCAATGAATGGAGTTTTTGACCATCTAATATCTTCTCTTTTACAAGCAATTATCATACTTCCTCCTTTCATTAACTGATGTTATTTATAACTTAATGATATAAAAAGCACATACCTGACATTATATAGCATTTGCTAATTAAATTAGCGCTTAAGTGATAACATCAACAATGTAATCACATGTAATCACGTTACCGTAGCTAAAGCAATTGCGTTACTATAAGCGCTAGAAATGCTGGCAAGCCTGCAATAAAAAGTACTAAACCCGTATGATAGTTTTGCTTTTTTCGATTTTGTTCATCTTTAGAAAAATCAAAATCCTTAACCATACCGTACACTTTGTCGGTTAACGGATCATCATACCGTGAAGCCTTCATATCAACACCACCTTCCCAAAGTAGTCTTGCTAACGCCCAAATCACGATAACGACAAAAAACAAGAAATCTGAATATGACACTGCTTTGAAAAACTGAACATATCTGGATAACACGAATACAATAAGAGCAGCTATCAAATTAATAATAATTACTTTCTTTATCAGATCTATCACACAAACATCTCCACTGTGTATACCACCTACCACATCGTCACTTTGCTTATTGCCTTAGTAAACTGATAGTGTTCAACCACTAGTGGCTGATGTATACATCATCTGTTGTTGCCTGCTAACTATCAGCGTTTATCTATTACAAAAGGAACAATCACCAAACTCAATAAAAATGCGTAAAATATTGGCAATATTGCAACACTAAAACCCACAACCAAGCTTCCTGCTTCTAAGGGTATCTGACTCATTACTAAAATAGTGCCATACATTGTCGTTAGGCCCGCGCTTACCCAGCTAACTTTAAAAAATCTGAGTAGTTTATTATTAGTCGACTCATCTTTTCGTATAAGTAACGAACAAATAGCGGGAACAAATGTACAAACTAAAGAAAATTGATCGTAAAACAACACAAAGTTATCTCTTAGAAAATATGTCACAACATAAAGACAACCCAACCAATAAATGATTAAACCATTTCTATTCAAATTTTTTCCTTATAAATAAGTCTTAGATATTCACTCACCTGCGGACTACCAGAGCGCTATAACGCTCAATTAACTTTGCGAGCAACGCTTCACTATCACAACCCAGCATTACTCCGTAAGCTCTAGACTGCCTGACTATTCCTCTAATGAGAACAAAACAGCTTCTTCAGCATGAATAGCCGTTGTGTCATAAAGCCTTACGTCAGTATGCGCCTGCTTCACTAAAAGCGCTATTTCTGTACAACCTAGGATAACGGAAATTCCCTCAAGGAAGTCTCGTTATTTTTTATCAACAAATTGGCAGTCAGAATATTCAAATTATCAGAATATTGCACAAAAGCATGGATGTTCATCCGATCTTTGGCGGATAACGTGAAGTACAACTGCCGACTACCGGTGCTAATTTTGGGAACCAACATTCGTGGCAGTAGGAGGTTAATTGGCACGCTCTTGTATGGATAATAACGACTCAAATTATGCTTTTATTGCATATACCGTTATGTGGTTTGAAGTTTCACGTTCATAGACACTGACATAAAGCACTTGAAACCCAGCTTGCTCTAGTTCAACGATTAGACCACTTTGAGAGGTAACATGACGATATGGAGTGTTGTTCCTATATGTTTCATAGCTATTTTCATCTTTAGAACACAAGCTACTGACGAAAAACGCTCCATTTTCAGATAGTGAACGATAAACATTACCCAAGAATATGGCTCGATCTGCGCCGATAATACAATGTAAGCAATTACCGTCAATCACAACATCATAACGTTCTGGAAGTTCAAGAGACTCTGCTGTTAGGTCAGCAGTATAATAATTACCCTCAGTTCCTGTTACTCTAGCTTTTTCTTTTGCCCATGCAATTGCGGTTGGTGAGATATCTATACCTGTTACCGAAAAACCCAACTTCTGGAAAGCTCGGCAATGATGCCCTTCACCGCAACCTAATTCGAGCAGTTTACCTTTTTGGGGTCGTTCACATATCTCTAGAAAACGATCCACTAAAACTGCTTTAGACATTCGCTCATTGCCCCCCCAACCTTCCCAGCCAGCTTGGCGAGCTTCAACATACATGTCTTCATGAACTTGATAATTTGGTTTCATGCGTTTGCCCTGCGTACCTACCATAAACATCGAATCTGCAATTTACTATATAAGTGGCTCGGGCTTGTTCAACACCCAGTTAAAGTGTCGGCTGCGCGACACTTATCCTTGTTTGTTAGGCAGATAGCTCCTTAGCTAACTCTACATCATTCAAAACAACGTCATTAGTACGCTCTTTACTGATCTCACCTGTTGGAGTAAGGCCCTGCTTTGTATAAAAATTCAATGCACGTTCATTACTATCAAGTGCCCACAACGAAACCTTTTGAGCCTTCAATACGCGGAGCAATCTCTCGCACTCATTATAAAGCGCTTGACCAATACCAGTCCCAATCTTATCAGGGGCAATGTAAATCGAGCTCAGTTCATACACTTCAGTGCCTTTCAAAGTTTTAGGCTGCCCAAAGCACAGAAAACCAACCAATCCGTCATCACAATCCGCGACGAGAACTTCCGCCAAATTTCGCTCAATGATGTTCGACCACAATTTTTGACGCTTTTCTAATGTATAGCTTTCGATAAAGCTCTGAGGCATCAGCCCATTGTACGCATATGCCCATGAACTAGCGTGTATATTTGCGATTCTATCGACATCATCTAGTAATGCTTTTCTAACTCTAAACTTCATGATTTCCTTATCTGCCTAACGTGTAGTTCAATTGCCTACTGCTGGCGCTAATTTTGGGAACCAAAATTCGTGACAGTAGAAGGTCAATTGGAACGTGTTGTCATGCTTCATATTGCCACTAATGTAGCAATCCGCTACAATCCTTATACCACACTAAGGAGATTTTATTATGTCTACTGCAAGTATTCGACTTGACCAAGATTTGGTTGATAAAGCGGCTATTATGGCTAAAGCTCTAAACCGCACGACACCCAAACAAATTGAACACTGGGCTAAAATCGGTGAAATGATGGAAGATAATCCCGATTTACCTTATGAATTCGTAAAACAAGCAATTATTGCCAAAGCCGAAAAAGAAGCCGGAAAACTTGAGGAATACAACTTTGGCTAAGATTACTCAAGTTCTTCAAACACCTACATTTAAAAAGGCTGTCAAAAAACTACACAAAAACCAAAAAGCGGATCTAGATAACGCGATCAAAGAATTGATTGAAGATCCGCTTCTAGGACAGCAAAAGAAAGGCGATTTATCCTTCCTTCGCGTATACAAATTTAAAATGGTGAAACAACTTACATTACTTGGTTATAGTTACGAAGATGACACCGTTACTCTTGAACTTATGGCTTTAGGTTCTCATGAAAATTTTTATCGCGACATGAAAAATATCTTCTGAGCTTACATGAATCTTAACGCATAGCACAGCAGCACCTAGCCATTGTACCAGCGAATATTTGACTCTAGACCGCGCCCGACCAGCTAAACAGTATCTGCTGATGCGCCTTGTTAAGCGGCGATTTTACGCTTCAGTTCATCAAACGTTTCCTTCTCGGAATCCAGCTTCGCTCCCACATAAATGACAACATCTCTAGCGCCACTGCCTAAGGCTAACTCTCTCAATACTCTTTCTTCTATATTTGTTAAACCACCTTCGGTTTTTTCTAATTGATGCATAATAATTCGAGGTGCTGGTTTGAAAAACTTGGATGTCTGTAGTTGATTCAAGCCATGTTGTAACAACTTTTCCGCCACATAGAAATCAGCGACAAAAGAACGTGGATGACAAAATGGGTTAATTACGTCAATGTACTTCCCTGATTGATGTTTTGCTTCAGTACCAACACATTTGACGATACTTTTTTACCAATGGTTTCAATGGCTAAATATGGCTCATACTCTAATATGAACTCTTTACCCACCTTGCCCATCATCCGAATAACTATTTTCTTTTCACTCAATTCAACCAATAAATCATGTGAAAATAGTCCTCTAATAAACTGACTAAATGTATTCATCTTGTTATTACTCTTATCTAAAATGCAATGGTCAACTTAACCACTTAACGACTAGCACATCAGCACCTAGCCATTGTACCAGCGAATATTTGACTCTAGACAGCGCCCGCCCAGCTAAACAGTGTCTACTGATGCGCCTTGTTATACCGTTTCACCTAAGCTAAAATGACCACATAAAAGACCATTTAAAGGACCTTTAAAATGACCACTAGAATCTTAGCTGATGTTGCTGCAAGCATTACTGAATTAAAAGCTAATCCAATGAAAGTTGCTACCAGTGCTTATGGTCAACCTGTCGCTGTTCTTAACCGAAATGAACCTGCTTTTTATTGCGTCCCTGCTGAAGCTTACGAAATGATGATGGATAAACTTGAAGATCTAGAACTACTATCCATTGCAAAAGAACGCGAATCTGAAGAAAGCATCTCGGTAAACCTTGATGATTTATAAGCTAAATTTTAAAAAATCCGCCCTTAAGGAATGGAAGAAACTCGGTTCTA
The DNA here is from genome assembly GCF_001547935.1 of Vibrio tritonius. Classification (NCBI taxonomy): domain Bacteria; kingdom Pseudomonadati; phylum Pseudomonadota; class Gammaproteobacteria; order Vibrionales; family Vibrionaceae; genus Vibrio; species Vibrio tritonius. The sequence continues at coordinate 777,735 of NZ_AP014636.1, read as the reverse complement.
CCTTGCAGGAGCAATTTAAGAAAAAATTAGCCGAAAGGTTAACTACCCCTCATGTACCAGCTTCAAAATTATCTGGAGCTGATAACATGTATAAAATTAAACTCCGCCAATCAGGTTACCGTTTAGTTTACAAAGTCGAAGATGACATCATCGTAGTCACCGTTTTAGCAGTTGGAAAACGTGAACGAAGCGATGTTTATCATAAAGCAATGAAACGCTTGGATGATTGACCGCGGTATAACGCCCCACTCAATTGCGCACAACGCGGGAAGTGAAGCTAACAAATTACTTGTTGTCCATCTCAGGGCGTGTTGTTGTTATGCGCCGCCACTTGCGCCGAAGTTCTTTTGATACCATAATTAGGTATTATTTGGTACTAAGGAGGCTGTGATGGCTAAAAATACTAGTATTACTTTAGGCGAACACTTCGATGGTTTCATTGCGAACCAAATCAAAAGTGGGCGCTACGGTTCTGCAAGTGAAGTAATTCGTTCTGCTTTGCGCTTGCTTGAAACCCAAGAAACAAAAATGAATACACTACGCCAACTTCTGGTTGAAGGCGAAGAAAGTGGCATGGCCGACTATGACCTTGATTCGTTTATCAATGAACTCGATAACGAAGAAAGAAAATGAAACCATTCCAACTCACCAATAAGGCGAAGTCCGATTTAAAAGACATAGCCCTCTTTACTTCTCGACGCTGGGGCAGAGAACAGCGTAACGTTTATCTTAAACAATTTGACGAATCTTTTTGGCTACTTGCTGAAAATCCCGATATTGGTAAAGCATGTGACGATATCAGAAAAGGATACCGGAAATTTCCTCAAGGAAGTCACGTTATTTTTTATCAACAAATTGGCAGTCAAAACATTCAAATTATCAGGATATTGCACAAAAGCATGGATGTTCATCCGATCTTTGGCGGATAACGCATAGCACAGCAGCACCTAGCCATTGTACCAGCGAATATTTGACTCTAGACCGCGCCCGCCCAGCTAAACAGTATCTGCTGATTCGCCTTTTTATGCCGTTTCACCTAAGCTAAAATGACCACATTAAAGACCATTTAAAGGACCTTTGAAATGACCACTAGAATCTTAGCTGATGTTGCTGCAAGCATTACAGAATTAAAAGCTAATCCAATGAAAGTTGCTACCAGTGCTTATGGTCAACCTGTCGCTATTCTTAACCGCAATGAACCTGCTTTTTATTGCGTTCCTGCTGAAGCTTACGAAATGATGATGGATAAACTAGAAGATCTAGAACTACTATCCATTGCAAAAGAACGCGAATATGAAGAAAGCATCTCGGTAAACCTTGATGATTTATAAGCTAAATTTTAAAAAATCTGCCCTTAAAGAATGGAAGAAACTCAGTTCTACCTTACAGGAGCATTTTAAGAAAAAGCTGGCGGAAAGGTTAACTAACCCTCATGTACCAGATTCAAAACTATCTGGAGCTGACAATATGTATAAAATTAAACTCCGCCAATCAGGTTACCGTTTAGTTTACAAAGTCGAAGATGACATCATCGTAGTCACCGTTTTAGCAGTTGGAAAACGTGAACGAAGCGATGTTTATCATAAAGCAATGAAACGCTTGGATGATTGACCGCGGTAATCGCGGTAGAGCGCCCCATTACTGAGACGACCCCGCACAGATCCGGACGTGCGGAATTACCGCATCCGGCTCTTCAGTTATACATTCACTCGTGTAAACACACGTTCCTGATACCAGTCTACATGAATAAATCGCTTACTCACTCGTGGTCGCTCTAATCCATAATACGTTAACATCTTCTTGAAATTACTCCAGTTATAGCTCTTTCTTCCACTTCGACGATTCAGCCATTTAAACAAGCTGTGTACGAGCAGATGATAAAAGTAACCACATGCTCGACTGTTATCGGGCAGACCAAAGTAATTGTGATGTCCCCTCAGTTTGCGTCTCAGTTCGAATGCCCAACAGTTGAGCTTTTCGAATCGCTTCTTCTTGATATAAATAAGCATCGCTTTCAGACTCGCTTGTTGCTTCTTCGCACTCGTGACTCGTCTGAGATGAGCTTTGCCTTTCTTATCCTTTGCCCAGTAAAAGGCGAAGCCTAAGAACGCAAACTGCCGTTTTCGACCAGGGTGAAACCGACTAAAACGCAGCAGCGCAGTTTTCTCTGGCGCAACATCTAAATTGAATTTCGCCAGTCTTTTCGGCAGCACCTTATAAAAGCGCTCCGCATCGTTGGCATACTGAAACGCACACACAAAGTCATCTGCGTAACGGATCAACATCGCTCGCCCTTTCATCTTCGGTTTTACTTTCTTTTCAAACCATAAATCTAAGGCGTAGTGAAGATAGATATTCGCTAGCACTGGGCTAATGATCCCACCTTGTGGTGAGCCACTTTCTGGTTTCTCGAATATCCCTTCGGGCGTTTTAATCCGCGCTTTCAGCCATTGATTGATAAGGCTTAGCATCGCTTTATCATCAATCCGTTCTTTCAGCATTCTCATCAACCAATCGTGGTCGAGATTATTGAAGAAGCCTTTAATATCCGCTTCCACAATGTACCCATAACCACTGTTTTGAAGGTTGAGCGTTAAGCTGTGAACGGCTTGATGCGCACTTTTATTCGGGCGGTAACCATAGCTATTGCGCAAGAAATCCGCTTCCCAAATACTTTGCAGTATCTGGCTCACGCTTTGTTGCACCAACTTGTCCTCTATGGTCGGTAGACCGAGTGGGCGTTGTTTGCCATTGGCTTTCGGGATGAAAACACGTTTTATGTCGTTGGCTCGGTAGCGCTTCTGCTTTAGGGCTTCGGCCAACTGAGCCACATTCTTAACCAACTGCTGTTTGTATTGATTCGGCATGACACCATCAATACCCGGTTTCGAATGCTTATTGAGCTGTCCCCAGCTTCGGTACAGAAGATCTTCCCTCATTAATCCATAAAGGTTCTGAAATCTGTGCTTAGGACAGGATTGTGCTTTAAATGTGATCGCGTTTAGTTCGGTTGTCATAGTGATTCCAGCCCTACATGTCCGGCCTATGTATCTGCTAAACACGGGATATAACTGCCAGCCCCTTCGCCATGTGATCGGCTTTACCGTCTCGGACTACTATGAGCTGGTCTGACTGCCAAAGTGTCTTCGTTGGCCTTGCGGTTCGCTTAGCTTCACTACCACTTTCCTTATGGAACGACTTTGGCTCTCTCAAGTTCCTGATGTCTCTCTTTATGCATGCCACGGCTTGATAACTCCGCCGACTCTCCGCAACCTTGCTATTTACGGTTGCTTTGCTTGGACTTCGATCACGTTACAAACCTCGTCAATCGGATGGACTTTGTCGAAGCGATACCAGCACTTCAGGGCCACGATAGCCCCTATGGCCTACATAATTCTCTGTGTACGCTTCACCTGTCTTGTTCGCTCGAAAAAAAAAACGAGTTCCGCCACAGGCGCAACACTCGATACGGGTGGTTAGCTAAACCTTACCCGACAGGGACTTGCACCCTGTAAGAGGCATCAAGCTTCGCTTGACGCACTAACGCCGCAAACAGTGGCGCTTTCACAAATGCTGCAGCACATTTAAAACCTAAAACAACAAACGCCGAAGCGTTAAGCGTCCATTGATTTGCTTTGTTATGCTGTTTTGACAACTCGAAAGCTTATTTGATTAAGTAAAATTGGCAACTTAGTTATACCAAAATCACCATTATCAACAGCATATAAAACTCCCTTATTGTCACCACTTATCGATATATATAAAACCCCACTACCTAATTCCATTAGTGGCAATAATGTATTGTATTCAACGTAAGAATCATCGAGTTCAAAATGTTCTTTAAACTGTTCCAAATAACTTATGTATTCAAGTTGCTCAATTATTTCATTTTCATCAAAAACGGCTTCAATAACATCATTTATCTCACTACCATCATCAAGTTTATATGACAACAACGGAGATTTTCCGTTTTGATTTACAACTCGACCATTAAAATTACGAATAATTGATTTAATCGATTCATCAACAGAAAAGCCATAATACTCCTCTATTGTTGGAAATTTATCGTTATCAATCTTTATCGTATTGTGTACTTCTAGAATCAATTGTGATCACCTGATTGTGTGGCAGCATAACGATTAGCACAGCAGCACACGCGCAGCTATACCAACAAATTGATTACTTTAAACCGCAAGCGCCCAAGTAAAATGTGTCTGCTGCTGCGCCTGGTTAAAAAAAGATATCTTTTGTAACCACTTAACGAAGAAGCGACCACAAAAGCTTCGACATTCTCAGCAGCTTCAACAAGCGCTGCAACCCGATATGTTTCCAACTACGAACCGGCAACACCACCAAACCGATCAGAGGTTGATGAACCAGCCGCCCACTGAAGTAACGAACAGCTAATTGCCACTTGATGATGCTGAGTTAGCAATCATGTTGAATGGCGATATTAGCCCTGCGCTGAATGCAAACGGCTTTCACCAAAGAAAGCAGAAACCAACAACAGAACGGCTGCCAAAAACTGACTCAAATATCGCAGCGATTACAGAACCAAACCTATTAAATTAGCTTTGCCCTTTTGCAGCTTTTTAACGCCCGCTTCAGCTGCACCAAAACTAGAGCGCTTTTGTGTTAATGTTTGAGCGTAGCGAGTTACACAAAAACGCGGAAGGTTTGGTGTCAGCCTGCAAGCGCTTGTTAGATTTAATCATCGATGTTGAAATATGTATTTTGACCACTTAAGGAACTAACATTGAACTCTTGCTTCAAAACTTCGATAACAGCTTCAATACTTATACCTACCAAACATTTTCTATCAGCATGATATTCAATAGCTAGTCCGGATAGATATTGAGTTGTTTCCTCTCCGATCGCTGTTAGATTTTTATGCAACCACACACCACCACCACTTAAACCATTAGGTCTAGGAAATGTAACTAACTCTCCAGATTCATTTTTGCAATTTTTAGCATTGAAATTAACCAATATATGAGTATTAGGGTTTAATGACATATCTTCATACACTTTTTTTTCACATGTTGTATTAAAGTACGTGTACATTTTCGATTTAACAGTATTAAACTTGTTACGATCAATTTTAGACTTGGTTGCAGGATAGCCAATAAAAGAATATATTTTTTTCTCTGCGGTTGTGTTGCTCGGTGCTATCATTTCGAATGGTACACAATCATCATTTTTAATTTTTTCAAATTCATCTCCAATTAGTTCCAGTATCGCTATATCTACTTTATCTGTACTTGTTCCTTCGGTTTTCATAACATCACCGCTAAAACCAACAAGTTCAGAATTATACCCAACAAGTATTGAAGAATTATCGAACTCATTTACTACATGCCCAGCTGTAGCTAGAAACTTCCGGTCATCAATAATTAAAAATATGCACGAACCAATCAATTCCGGTTCACAACGACTATTTACAATTAAAATAGGAAAATTGTAGCCCTTAACTTTTTCTATCGCTTGGCAGATTTCTTTGAGTATTTCTTCTTTTCTAGCCTCAGCCAAGACTTGAACATCTTCATTCATTTCAATATATCCAACTAAAATCTAACGCCCAATTAAGGTGTGAACCACGCTATCACTAAACCTAAATTGAGCGTCGTAAACACTGAACTAGACCCAAACCCAAAATGCCAAGCGTGGTGAATCACTCTTCAATTGTTTGTTATGCTAAATGTTCGCTGGAGGGATAATATAGAAAGTATAATCTTTGTACTTTTTGTCTTTTGAAAAACCATAATAACGTCTTAGGAATGAACTTATTGATAACAACTCTCGCAATGATTCTGATTCATCAATTGCATCCTCATTTTCAAGGTCAAGCCATGTTTCAGTATTAGTGCTATCTATTCTTTCTTTTATCGAAGACATTAATTTTTTCAGGAAAATATCATAGTTTTCTGAATCAACTCGGAGAGATACTATGTCAATTGTATCTCTTTCATTTTCAAACTCTTTAAGCTTTCTACTACTGAATAATGAACTAGAGAGGCTAAGAATCAAATCGTTGTTGATAGTGCTTTTGATATCATATCTTTCATGTTCAGGGGAATACAGGAAGACTAGATCATTTTTTTTTGTTTTAGTGAGATAAACACAAGACATTTCATTTCCCTTTATACTGAGCGTCATAAAATGTTAGACACGGGTCAATAATGACTTCTATTCCTTTTTGACCCCACTCTTCTGCGGCTTTATACGCTGTTGAAGCAACACTATGGCATTTTATAATGACGCATCCAGATGATGGGTCGTCAACTTTTACAATGCTATTTCTAATAGCATTGCCGACTATCGTATCCACATCTGGTCTAGAAAGACGAGTTTCACGATATTTGAATTCAAGAGCTATTTTTCTCATTTTAGTAATCGTTTGTAACTAAGATTTTTTTAACCTTGCCATAAACACTCGCTTGACCACGATGACTAGAAGACGTAATTCGAAAAATCACGTCAATACCACCATCTTGACCTCTTTTAAGTGGAAGTTTCAATGGACGCCCCCTTAAGTCAGTCATTTCGACAGTTGAAAAATTTTCAAAACGCTTAAGTAACCTAGTTACTTGATCTTCTTGTACACGGTAACCAATTTCTGAAAGAGTTAACTCTTCTTCAACTCCGTCAGTTACAACAACAATTTTTTTCAAATTAGCCATGTTAATTCCCTCTAAAAATAAGGTCTATTCTAACATATACAGGACGAGCGCCCTATCAGAGATTTAGCAATCGCGGTAGAGCGCCCCATTACTGAGACGACCCCGCACAGATCCGGACGTGCGGAATTACCGCATCCGGCTCTTCAGTTATACATTCACTCGTGTAAACACACGTTCCTGATACCAGTCTACATGAATAAATCGCTTACTCACTCGTGGTCGCTCTAATCCATAATACGTTAACATCTTCTTGAAATTACTCCAGTTATAGCTCTTTCTTCCACTTCGACGATTCAGCCATTTAAACAAGCTGTGTACGAGCAGATGATAAAAGTAACCACATGCTCGACTGTTATCGGGCAGACCAAAGTAATTGTGATGTCCCCTCAGTTTGCGTCTCAGTTCGAATGCCCAACAGTTGAGCTTTTCGAATCGTTTCTTCTTGATATAAATAAGCATCGCTTTCAGACTCGCTTGTTGCTTCTTCGCACTCGTGACTCGTCTGAGATGAGCTTTGCCTTTCTTATCCTTTGCCCAGTAAAAGGCGAAGCCTAAGAACGCAAACTGCCGTTTTCGACCAGGGTGAAACCGACTAAAACGCAGCAGCGCAGTTTTCTCTGGCGCAACATCTAAATTGAATTTCGCCAGTCTTTTCGGCAGCACCTTATAAAAGCGCTCCGCATCGTTGGCATACTGAAACGCACACACAAAGTCATCTGCGTAACGGATCAACATCGCTCGCCCTTTCATCTTCGGTTTTACTTTCTTTTCAAACCATAAATCTAAGGCGTAATGAAGATAGATATTCGCTAGCATTGGGCTAATGATCCCACCTTGTGGTGAGCCACTTTCTGGTTTCTCGAATATCCCTTCGGGCGTTTTAATCCGCGCTTTCAGCCATTGATTGATAAGGCTTAACATCGCTTTATCATCAATCCGTTCTTTCAGCATTCTCATCAACCAATCGTGGTCGAGATTATTGAAGAAGCCTTTAATATCCGCTTCCACAATGTACCCATAACCACTGTTTTGAAGGTTGAGCGTTAAGCTGTGAGCGGCTTGGTGCGCACTTTTATTCGGGCGGTAGCCATAGCTATTGCGCAAGAAATCCGCTTCCCAAATACTTTGCAGTATCTGGCTCACGCTTTGTTGCACCAACTTGTCCTCTATGGTCGGTAGACCGAGTGGGCGTTGTTTGCCATTGGCTTTCGGGATGAAAACACGTTTTATGTCGTTGGCTCGGTAGCGCTTCTGCTTTAGGGCTTCGGCCAACTGAGCCACATTCTTAACCAACTGCTGTTTGTATTGATTCGGCATGACACCATCAATACCCGGTTTCGAATGCTTATTGAGCTGTCCCCAGCTTCGGTACAGAAGATCTTCCCTCATTAATCCATAAAGGTTCTGAAATCTGTGCTTAGGACAGGATTGTGCTTTAAATGTGATCGCGTTTAGTTCGGTTGTCATAGTGATTCCAGCCCTACATGTCCGGCCTATGTATCTGCTAAACACGGGATATAACTGCCAGCCCCTTCGCCATGTGATCGGTTTTACCGTCTCGGACTACTATGAGCTGGTCTGACTGCCAAAGTGTCTTCGTTGGCCTTGCGGTTCGCTTAGCTTCACTACCACTTTCCTTATGGAACAACTTTGGCTCTCTCAAGTTCCTGATGTCTCTCTTTATGCATGCCACGGCTTGATAACTCCGCCGACTCTCCGCAACCTTGCTATTTACGGTTGCTTTGCTTGGACTTCGATCACGTTACAAACCTCGTCAATCGGATGGACTTTGTCGAAGCGATACCAGCACTTCAGGGCCACGATAGCCCCTATGGCCTACATAATTCTCTGTGTACGCTTCACCTGTCTTGTTCGCTCGAAAAAAAAACGAGTTCCGCCACAGGCGCAACACTCGATACGGGTGGTTAGCTAAACCTTACCCGACAGGGACTTGCACCCTGTAAGAGGCATCAAGCTTCGCTTGACGCACTAACGACTAGCACAGCAGCTCACTCACCATTACTCCAGCACACTGATAACTTTAAACCACAAGCGCCCAACTAAAGTGTGTCTGCTGGTGTGTCTTGTTAGGTGATTTTTAGAACTCTGTATCTAACCAATCTGCTAGTTTATTAGCCAATACAAAAAGTTCAGGAAATATTAAAAATGATGCGTGAACAGTATCCGCACTTATTGGACTAATATCTGTTGGATGCCCAGCATTATTTCGTACAGCTCTTATTTGTTGAGTAAATGCAGGCCAATAAGCTTCGTATTCTTCTTTTAGATTATTTTTAAACGCTCTTTTTTTCTGTTCAAAAAAGCTTCTCAAAGCATTTGTTATAGTCTTAACTCTCCAATCATCCCCCTCTGGCAGGATAGTTGTCACTGTTAAAATTTAACCAGTTTGGGCGTTAAAGAGTGTATTTTGTCTCGTATTTCTGTTGAAAGAAAAGAAGCCATATTAAAAAAGTTACTGCCACCTTATTCCATGTCTGTCAGCCAATTGGCAAAAGAGGAAGGCATTAGCACGGCAACCCTGTATTATTGGCGTCAACAACTCAGAGAATCAGGAGCCGCCGTGCCTAATAGCCATACATCATCAGAGCAGTGGTCTGCTCAAACCAAGCTTGCTATCGTTGCTGAAACGTACTCGATGACAGAAAATGAACTTAGCAACTATTGTCGAGAAAAAGGGCTTTACCCCGAACAAGTCGAAGCTTGGCGCTGCGAGTGCATGCACGGTTTTATGTCGAATAAAGAGCGTGAAGCGGACATTAAAAAACAAGCTAAAGCCGACAAAAATGAAATCAAAGCACTAAAGAAAGAACTACGAATCAAAGAGAAAGCCTTAGCCGAAACCGCTGCCTTGTTGGTTCTTCGAAAAAAGCTGAGAGCCTTTTACGGGGAAGAGCCAGAGGACGATTGACCTCGACCGAAGAAAGGCAATGCTTAATCGAGCTCATTCATGAAGCGCAGCAAAATGGTAGTCGTTTAGTCCCGGCCTGCCATGAAGCTCTTATTGATTTACGGACGTATCGTCGTTGGTATCAACAAGGCGAGGTTCAATCCGACAAAAGGAAAACCTGCGCTCGACCACGGCCCGCTAATCAATTATCGCAGCAAGAACATGAAGCGATTATTGATGTTTGTAATCGCCCTGAGTACGCGAGCTTACCGCCGACTCAAATTGTTCCGAGCTTGCTGGATAAGGGCGAATATATTGCTTCAGAGTCGAGTTTTTATCGAGTTCTCAACGCCCATGACCAACTGCATCACCGAGGTCGTCAGCGAAGAAGGCAGCCGCATGCTAAGCCTAGAAGCTATAAAGCAACAGGTCCAAATCAAGTGTATACATGGGACATTACCTATTTACCGTCAAAGGTAAAAGGACAGCATTATTACTTGTATGTTATCGAAGACATCTACAGTCGAAAAATCGTTGGTTACGACGTGTACGAGCGAGAGTGTGGTGAATTAGCGTCACAGCTATTACAAAGAACTCTGATACGAGAGCAGTGCTTTAATCAGCCTATCGTTCTTCACTCAGACAATGGGGCACCGATGAAGTCACTGACCTTCAAAGCCAAAATGGAGGAGCTAGGGATTATATCATCGTATAGTCGCCCAAGGGTCAGTGACGATAATCCCTACATTGAGTCCCTGTTTAGAACGGTGAAATACGTACCGACATGGCCAACAAAGGGCTTTGAGCATCTGAAGTCGAGCCGTAGTTGGGTTGAAACGTTCGTGAGTTGGTACAACACCGAGCACAAACACAGTCAATTAAATTACGTGACACCTTCGCAGAGACACAATGGGAAGGATAAAGCTATCTTAGCGCACAGGGCTGAAGTGTTACTTGCTGCAAAACAGCGGCATCCAGAGCGCTGGTCGCGAGATATTAGGAACTGTAAACCCGTTGGAGAGGTTTACTTAAATCCAGAAAAAGAAGCAGCTTAATAAATAAGCAAATGATGACAACTATCTTGAAAAACACCGTCATCAATACCTTTTGGTAAAGGAACAGCCTTTGCGTTTAATTTTTCAATTACTTTATCCCTTAACTCTAAGATAATCGCTTCTGATGCAGCGCCAACCATCACAGAGGCCGATTTGTGAAAGTTACTAGCGAAACAATTAACACCTTCTTCTAAATACGATGCAGCTACGTTATTCAGTTTCCCTAATGATGCTATATGGGTCATATAACCTGTAGGATTAAATGGATCTCGGGTCAAAAGCTCTAGAGCCTGTTGCCCTCGTGATGTTACATGGCAAAAAGGAGGATTTGGATTATCAAAATTAAATCCCCAAGACATAAGCCCAATCCGAAATAATTCATACCATTCAGTAAGCACTATACGCTCTTGAATATTGTCTCTACCGATCTTTAATCTAGTTTTGGCTTCTCTTAGAATTGCTGGTGCTTGAATATTGGATTCTGGATTTTTCGGGCTTTTACCTTCTACTACTTCCAGAAGCGTTGTTCTTACATCTAATCCATTAATAGTCGGCATAATGACTCCTTTCACCTAACGCCCAATTAACGTGCGAGCATCGCATAAGTCGCCACATTGCGCTGTAAACACAAAATTCACTACAAAATGAAATGCCAAGCGTTACGAATCACTGCTTACTCGTTTGTTAGCAATTTGTCCATGTGCGGCTTAACCTCTTCTCTCAGCATATGAGGTCCCATGGAATCTACAAACGTTAGTGGTATCTGTGATAGCTTAGTTCTACAGCTACCTTTATTGAGAATAGCCATACCTTTACACATTTTAAGGTATTCTTTTTGAAGTTCTCTTTTCCTAACTCTTGAAATATTTTGTCCATAGCTAACAACGTGAAACACAAAAGCACCGATAACTATTTGCTTCACAGAAATATCATTTGGTAGATTTTGAGCCCAAGAAATTCGGGAGAAAAATGGGTTGACATAACCTGAAGAATCGGCAAATAACGATTGACCAACATCACTTATTTGTTGGGGTGTTAATTTATAGGGTTTTAGTAAACCACCAGTAATGAAAAAACCAGAATAATCACTACTTTTATCAAGAATTAAATCTTTATATTGATCAAAAACACCTAATTGTTTACCACTAGCCCGAGATGAATTGAATGCAACTTTAAGCAACCAACGTGCATACTGATTAAAATCATACTCGAAATCTACCGCATTCTTATTAAAATTTGGAGTAAATGCTCCTGATTTTTCTAGAGCAGACTTAGCGTGAGCATCAATCGCCCCCAGAACTACATTATTACAGTGAGCACAAACATCTCTGATTTTAGCTTCTTGTTGTAATAATTTTTGTGCTTTTTCTCTCCAACCAATACATTTACTATTACTTATACTATATTGATATGTATAAACAAAAGCGGGCATAATATGCTCTCGCGTTAAAGTTTTATTTTGACCACAATATATACAAATTGCCATTATATCTCCTGATTACTGACGCTAAGAACAGTTGCAAAATACTTGGCACTACATTTTGCGAAGCAAAATTTGTGACATGTATTTTGTCAATTACTTCGCCTTGTATGGATAATAAATATTCAATTAGGGTAAAGTGAGACCCAGGCTTTAGCAGCAACTAAAGCTCTCTATGTAGTAGTTCGATGCTTCGATGGATCCTCAATTGAGAGACCGATAACAAGAAAGAACGCTACATAGATCTCCAAGCACCACACTCGAATAGTCTTCTGGGCCTCGAACCCGTATTATGCAAGCAAGAGTTAGCTTATTATGAATACACACTCACATCAAAACATTAATGTCGGTGTTGATACCGGCAAAACAAAACTTGATATTTACATCCGTCCTCTCGACATCTTCTTTACCGTTTCAAACGATGAAAAAGGCATTCAAGAAGCTGTCCAGACCATTAAAAAATACCATCCAGATCGTATTATTGTTGAAGCAACTGGACGGCTAGAAATGCCATTTATTTTGGCCTGTTCAAAAGCCAATTTACCGTTTGTTATCGCGAATCCAGTTCATATCAAAAGGTTTGCTGGAGCCATCGGTAGAAGGGCTAAAACAGATAAACTCGATGCCCATTTAATTGCCTATTTTGGTGAGGCTGTTCAGCCAAAATTGACAAAGCTAAGACCTGAAATCATGCGATTTATGAGTGAGTTAGTCACTAGACGACATCAAATCATGTCAATGCAAACCATGGAGAAAAATCGCATTCAGCAGATGCCAAAATCATTAGCATCAACCATCACTCCAATACTTAACATCTTCGAAGAACAGATCGAAAAGATAGAAACGCTCATCTCACTACTCATTGAAAACGTACCTGCGTATAAAGAGAAAAGTGACCTATTACAAAGCGTTCCCGGAATCGGAAAAATCTGTGCTGCATCAATCATCAGTAACGTCCCTGAACTTGGTTTTATTAATAATAAACAAGCTGCTTCTTTAATCGGTGTAGCACCAATGAACCGTGAAAGTGGTTTGTACAAAGGCAAACGTTTTATACAGGGTGGACGTTCACAAGTTCGAACCGTTTTATACATGGCTATGATGTCAGCCTTGCAATCAAATCCGGTTATCAAAGCTACTTATCAGCACCTTCTGGCTGTTGGGAAACCAAAGAAAGTTGCCATTATTGCGTGCATAAGAAAGATGGTTGTTATCCTAAATTCGATGCTAAGAGATGGTGCCAAATGGGATCCAAAATTGGCCTAAATTTAATTATTGACACCATAGTCTCTTGTTATGTAACCGTTACATTTCTTCGAGTTTATTTTCTCTTACTTGCAGATTCTTTCTTTGTCGCATCAATCACAACGATATCCGAAGCCTGCTCACCACGTTTTAAACGTTTTTCTCTAATTTCATTTATTTGTTTAAGCTTCTGCCCTAAGTCACCGAAATCCATTACGACAAAAATGCCAAAGTTTGTTTGTGATGCTTCTTTGTAAATTTCTAATTGTTTTTCATACCCATGCTTAACTGAACCGTTAGAACGCTTCATTTCAACTAATACACGAGCTGAGTAACCATCAGAAAATTTAAAGTCGATAGGACCGCCTCCCATATTTGCCTCAGGAGATATATCTATATTGTTTGCGGAGCAAAAACAATCAGCAATAGCGAAATAAATAAGTTGAGCGGCTCTTTCTTTTTTTGGCTTATCTCCAACCCATAATTCTTCCCAAAGGTTACCGTTTTCTACATGCTGTTGAAATTGATTAATTGTGGTTAATACAAGCTCTCTTAACTCTTCAGGTCCTTTATGTATATCTGGTAAATTTTGCTGTTTATATTGTGTTAGATCACTTCTAAGAATTTCTCTTATTTTGTAATAACCAAGGGCATCTTCATTCGGATCATAGTTATCCGCATATTCTTTAACCGAATCGAGAAAATGTTTAAATGAAGAGGATGAACCCAGCGCTGCATCTCGCAAAGCAGCTTTCCGTTGTGCAACAGTAGGTCTCGCAATATCACCTAAATATCGACTAACTCGTTCACGGATTTCTTGATTTTGAAGAGCGGCAACTTCTATATCTGACCAATCATTTGCTATTGGAAGATCACGGACAATATCTTTTGGTACCAATAACACTGATGAACCATCATAAACAGGTAACTCGCAACCACTCTCCAAATCAGATTTTTCTACTGGAATTTTATGAGCTACACAAAAGTTGCTCGTTACAATAGCTAAGCTTTCAATAATCACTCTTGTTGTAAAATCACTGATAGTATCAGGACCAACATTTTCTTCAAAAAATCCCATTAGCGAAACCATTTCAGGATCTTTTGCACCTAAATCAACAATTTCTTTTGCAGTCCTCATCATGACTTCACGTATTTCATCAGGTCTAGAACTACCGCTTCGACTACTACCACCATAGCCTAAACCCGTTTGAGCTGGCTCCCTTAAATCCAAAAGTTTTCTGGCGCCCTTCCATGCAACATCACCTTCACGTTCAGAGATAGACAATAAGCGAATATAATTCGTGAAATGGTCACAAAATTGTTTATATGCTTCGACACTTATCTCTTCGGATGAAGATTTTTGTAAAAGAACAGGATCAATAAATAATTGAGTATCTACATTCAAAAATGGGTCAATTAACCCATCCTTTTCTAATTCTATTTCATCGATACCGAAATGTTTTGAAAACAGCAAAGGATTCATAATTTTTGCCATTATTTATTTCTCCTATCTACTCAAATTATATTATTAACACTGAACTGAGGTTACATAACAGATATTATAAAGACAACGTCTGGATTTTCTTGTCTTTATAGAACTAAGATTTTGTCCCATACAAAACCAAAAATCGCGGTAAAACAATCAATTACCATCTGATCAAACCTTAGAAAATACCGACATTGTCTTTTTAATCTATCCACAAGCGGTTTTTTGTTAAAACTGTATAAATAAACAGTAGTTTGTTTTTTTCCACGCTACCGCCCTTTCTTGACAGAAATTCACACACTTTTACATATACCGATTGCATATGGGGTTATACCAAAGGTGCGACATCCTGACTACTCTAAAGTGTTATTTTCCCTGATTTGTATGAGGTTGTTTGAGGTCGATAAACTATTTGTGCCACAGCAGTGAATTTTGCTGAAGGTGTTGGGAGGTCTGCCTTGCAGGCTTTAGGCTGCAAGGCAGGTACGACGCTTAACTGGCTTTAGATACAGCAAAACGTCCGGTCAGTTGCTCTAACCGTTGGAGAGCGTTATGCATCAGGCGGGTGCGACGTGAGAGCTGCATTGAAGCTTCTTGCAGTTGCACAACTGTATGTTGCGCTGAATCAGCGGTTTGGCGGTGCTCTTCAGTGTTGCGGGCAATCTCTTGAATTAACGAAAAAAG
Organism: Vibrio tritonius; assembly: GCF_001547935.1. Taxonomy (NCBI): domain Bacteria; kingdom Pseudomonadati; phylum Pseudomonadota; class Gammaproteobacteria; order Vibrionales; family Vibrionaceae; genus Vibrio; species Vibrio tritonius. The sequence goes on along the minus strand of NZ_AP014636.1, from coordinate 762,197 downwards.
TCCGCTGACAGAGTGTTGCAGCGCTTCGTTTTGATGTGGTTCGTCCACCAAGCGTGTGTTACTTTCTACGTTGGTGATTCCCTGCTGCATGGCTTCCACGGCCAAAGCCGATTGGCGGCTGAGCGCATCCATCAAATCACCAATGTTATTAGCCGCCTGCGATGTTTTACTGGCAAGGTTACGCACTTCATCGGCCACAACGGCAAAGCCCCGACCATGTTCGCCAGCGCGTGCGGCTTCTATCGCGGCGTTGAGTGCCAATAAGTTGGTTTGCGCGGTGATCTCACCAATCAACTCAACAATATCGCCGATTTTTTGCATCTCTTGATTCACCTCTTCCACTTTCGTGGCGGAGACTTTGACGATCTCTTTAATGGTTTGCGCACTTTGTGCCGCTTGTTGGTATTCCAGTTCCGCGGCTTGTGCCGTCGCATGCATCAGCTCGTTCATTTCCATTGCGGTATCGTTGGCGTGCACAATCTCTTGGCTTTGTTCACCAGCCAATTTCAGCATGTCATGAATTGAATGAGCGGTGGTATCGCTGGTTGAAAGCAAACGTTCACTGCGTTTAAACATGGAGTGAGAAACGTTATTGACCTCTTCGCTCGCCGTAACAAGGTCACTAATCACTTGTTCGAGATTATCAATAAAACTATTGGTCCAACGGGCCAAATCACCGGTTTCATCTTCTTTTAGTTGGTCCACATTAAGGCGTTTTTTGAGGTTACCATCCCCTTCGGCCAACATCTGCATCACAGACGTCATACTTTGCAACTGGTTCGCAACGGCTTTGGCTGTACGAAAATGAAACAGAGTAATGCTCGGTACCGCCACCACCAGCGAAAGTAACAGCAGTTGCCATTCCGGTAGTGGCCAAACGTAGCTAACGCAAAATGGCAATAGCAGCGCCAATGCCATAGTAAAAGCAAACTTCTGAGTTAAGGATTGACCTAGTGAACGATGGCGGTAAACCTCCTCAAGGTCGGCCTCACACATCATGCCCCAATGGTCAGGCGATCCCGGCAACTGAAACGTGACACCTTTTCCAATCACCGGGATATGCCGGTAATCGGAATACCCCGGGTATTCCACATAGAGGTTATGCCCCTGTTTGATGGTTTCTCGCACCCCCGGGTGCAAGTTGCCAGTCGCTGGATCATTAAAGACAATTTCAAATTCAGTATGCGCTTTTACTTTGACCGTGCCCCACTGGGTATGCACACCACTTTTTAAGTTTTCACCGTGGGAAAAGCGGTTATCTTCAAATCGTGAACGCGATAGTGCCACTCCCGGCTTGATGCTTTTGTCCATTTCAGATTGCACCATAAACAGGTAGTTATCGCCCGATTCACTATAGATATGTCCGGCTTCGCGCTGAATTAAATCCCCCAGTACATCATTAGGTACTCGAGCACACAAAGCGAGTGAATCCCCTGTTTCATGACAAGTAAAAGGTTGATAGAACATTAAGGTTACTTCGTCATGAAATTCGGAGCTGGAGGGGCCGACTTCCAGCGTCCACGCATCGCAATAAGGACCATGCAAAAAAGGTTTTGCGAGTCCTTTGGCGAGTGCCGCTGATTGTTCATGTCTTTGGCCACGATGACGGGCAAAACTTGACCCCATCACACTGCCCTGCGTGTTAACCACAAACAGCTCTGCAACGTCTTTGTTTCGTTGCACCAAGTTGGTTAACGACGCATCGAATTCTTTGCTTGATTTACTATCGAGATATAAAGCGGTATCGGTTAAAAACGACCAAAGATTATTGGTCCAATCGGTGAGCAATGAAACGCGTGTTTGGGCGATGTTGGTGAAGGTTTTCTTTATCATCGGCACTCGAGCACGATTAAGATAACACGCTTTATACATCTTGAGCTTACCGGTCGCACCCAGCCAAGGGAGCCAACTCATTTCTTGTTCCGTTAGTTGCATTTTTTCTCAGTTCCTGTTTATTTTTATGCAACTAGTATTGCAATACCTATTCCAGATATTACTAAAACAATCAACATGTTGGTTTATTACTGCTCTAAAAAATCATTTCCTATGTTAAACACCAATAAGAGCATAATCGACTACTAACCTAAGGCATTTCATGCACTTAATTAACACCAACGCGCCATATTGGTGCACATAAGCACCAATAAAAGGCATTGGAGCTTAACGCTAGTAACAATCACAGTCTATTTAAACCCGACTTGGGGTGGAGATTCCCATCTTTTGGGCACACTTGGGATCGGTAGGAATATAAACTAGCAACTGCCCAACTGCCCCACCGGAGCAGTTACTCCAGTACTGCTGGCGTAGCTCAATTCTTCCTAATATCGCATGGTGGTATTCACGTACCATCTCTTGTTTGGCTCGTACCGTATGGCTTTCCCACACCTTTGCAAAAAGTTCGCTGCTGCTGATAAGCTCAGCTAAACGCGTTTGCCACTCTCGGTCAGAGACTCGCGACGCCATCGCTGCGCGCACAAGTGCTGCCGAATTTTGCATGCATTGCATCAGCGCATCATCATCAATTGCACCAAGCCATTCACGCCATTGTTCATTATTCGTCATCAAACTGACTGTATTACGCTGTTTGATATCGAGTGCGTTAACATCAAAACCGACCATTTGGCAAAAGGCATCGTTGGCACGCAAAATGTCACGAAAATCGTTGGTGAGCAGTGCCGGCAATGGATTGACTGCAGCAAGCATTGTTTCCAGTTCCGGTGAAAGGCTCTGGGTCAAGAGCTCCCGCTCAGCAAGGTCAATATGCCCTGAAAGCTGCAACAAATAACGGGTTTCACTTGGGTCGCATTGCAGCGCTTTCGCGATGTTGCTTATCACCGTGTGCGATACTCGCTCAGCCTTGCCGCGCTCAAGTTTCGAATACCAAACGGTACTGATATTAGCAAGCTCGGCAACATCTTCACGACGCAAACCAGGCGTACGCGAACGATAAGGTTTAATCATTCCTAGTGTTTCAGGCGCAATGCTGTTACGTTTGAGGCGTAGAAAGTCGCCAAGTCGCTCACTTTGCGTCATTACATTTGTTTTCATACACTCTATCCTGATACTCCCAGTACGTGTCTGAGCAGTTTCTAGTACACCTTTAAATTGAGTTACATAATAGCATCTCGTTTTAATCTGTGGTGTTTTAAATGGAAGTCACAATGTCAAAAAATAACTCTTTATCTGCCGCTGGGCTTATCTTGCTCGTTGCTGGTCAATTAATGCCACAAATGGATTTTTCCATCGTCAATGTGGCTCTTGATGCGATCAGCGTCTCGCTCGATGCCAACAAAACGCAACTCGGATTAATCGTCTCGCTTTATGGCCTTGCTTTTGCCGTAAGCCTTGCGATGAGCGGCCGCTTAGGCGATCGTTATGGCCGTAAAAAGCTCTTTTTATTCGGAATTGCCAGCTTCGCTTTCGCGTCTTTTGTGTGTGGCCTTGCTCCCACCATATACCTTTTGATTGCAGCGCGAGTTCTGCAAGGTGTCGCTGCGGCAATGTTGATGCCCCAAATTCTTGCAACTATTCACGTTACTCTCCATGGTGAACGCCACTCCAAAGCGATCGGCATCTATGGCTCAGTAGGCGGCTTGTCTTTCATCATTGGCCAAATTTTAGGGGGCTGGTTAGTCTCTGCCGATCTCTTTGGCTTAGGTTGGCGTAGCGTGTTCTATATTAACTTACCTATCTGCGCAGTGATCCTGTACTACGGTAACAAATGGATTCCAGAGACAAAAGAAGTCACTAGCTTAGGGCTAGACTGGTTTGGTACTGGATTATTGGCCGTGATTGTAACCTTGCTATTGAGCTCTATTTCGGCAGGGCCTGAATGGGGTTGGAACGCAGTGATTTGGGGTATGCTGATCGCCACAATTCCATTGATGCTCTGGCTATGGAAAGTAGAAGGCACCAAAGAAGCCAGGCAACAAGCGCCATTAATGCCGCCGTCTCTCCTAAAACGACCTAAAGTGATATTGGGCTGCGTAAGTTTAATGCTCCAAGTGGCATCTTATGGCGGTTATATGTTTGTGGTGGCGCTAACACTACAATCAGGTTTTCACCTATCGTCCATGAATTCGGGGAATGCGTTTATCGGTTTGGGTATTGCCTATTTTATCGGCTCACTGTATGCGGGAAAACTGGCCAAGTGGTTTGCACGCGTTCAGTTTAGCGGCGTTATCGTCTGTGGGTCGCTGATGAACTTAATTGGCTACGCATTACTTATTCATCTCTTTAAGCAGCACATCAACGACTTAACACCTTGGACTTTGCTAATACCAATGTTGATTATCGGGGTGGGTAACGCCTTTGCGGTTAATAGCTCGCTGCGCATCGGGCTTGCCGATATTCCCGCCAAGTTTGCTGGCATAGGCAGCGCCTTTATGACCACGTTACAACAAAGCGCGATTGCCCTCGGTACGGCTATCTGCGCTGCATTCTACATCCAAAATCTTTCACAAGATGATGTGCAGCATATTGGTGGATTACAAGCAGGACTCGCCGTTGTTGCTGTATTTATCGCGTTACTATCCGTGATTCATATCGTCTGTTCGGTGCGTATCGTGCGTCAACGTGGCAAAACCACACAGGGTTAAAGCTAGGTTCTATTGCTAAACACTGCCCCAGTCGCTTTACTAACGCGATGTTATAACGCGCTGGGGCGATACCTACTCTTGTTCTTCGCGGTAAATGGTCATGCCGCGCCCTTGATAGTTTGCTAACGCATAAGGGTGATCAAGACTACAAGTATGAACCCAAACTCGAGATACCTCCCCCCAAGCCCATGCTGCTTCTAAAGCATGCGACAGTACATAGCCGCCAAAACCTTGCCCGATAAAATCTGGCGCTAATCCAAAATAAACGATCTCAACGCTATTATCCGACTGTTTTTGCAACTCAAAGTATCCTGCGATACTGCCTTTACTGTACGCGACCCAAGTTCGCAAATTATCTGCATGAGCATAGGCTTGCCACTGCTCGGGCGTATGACTGAGTTTGTCCGTCCATTGCCACGGCTCACCAACCAACTGATAGAGAAATCGGTTAAAACGATAGTTTTTGATTTCGACTTCGTTAATCTGCAAATTCTCAGGGCGAGGTTTTATTTTTAGCTGAGTTATCTTGGTCATTTCAAGATAATAAGTGGTAACCGGCTCCATGTTTCCTTATCCATAGCAAGCAGGAATGAGCAGTTATCCTACTGATTTGATATAAAAAGTACAAGTATTGAACTACCAACTCTCCCCTGTGGTGAATCGTAGGCATTCCAATGGTAATCGGGTATGCTTCACTGCAAGCGTAATGGTGTTAAGGACATATAAATGAAAATTGATGTGATAGGGTGTGGCAGTGCATTAAGTACCGACTTAAATACATCCGCCATCATGGTGAGTGACCAAACCCAATGCTGGCTTATCGACTGTGGCCCCACGATTCCACGCGCGTTATGGCAACGTAATTTGGACATTAACCAAATTAAAGTCATCTATTTTACCCACATTCACCCAGATCACTGCGCAGGCTTACCTGCCCTGCTCGGTCAATGGAATACCTTTAAACGTAGCGCTCCATTAACCATATACTGTCAAAAGCCCCAACAAGCAAGCCTTGAACAACTGGTTGGCCTCGCCAGTTGGCCAGATAAAGCGTGGTCATTTACCATCACTTGGGGCACCATTGAAGACCAATTTCAGCATGAAAATTGGCAGCTTGAAAGCGCTGCAACCCAACATGAAGTACCCAATCGTGCTCTGTTGATAGATACAGGCAAACAGCGTCTATTTTACAGCGGTGATGGCCGGCCTACGCATCAATCGATCGCGCTCATGCACAAAGCAGAGATCATTTTTCAAGAGTGTGCCTGTTACGATGCCCTACCAAGTGATGCGTCCCATGGTGATTACCAACAATCCGTAGCGCTTTATCGTATTCTGGGTAATAAAAGCATGTATTTATATCACTGTTGGGATGAGTATCGGCCTATGATTCAACGCGCAGCTGACAAGGAAAGCCACCTACATGTTAGTGACGACGGCTTGGTATTGGAAATCTAACCAGTTTGACACTCAGCCTCATGGCGATATCAGCGATGACTAAACACAGTCTCAGTGCTATCAAGGCCAACTTTGGCGACAATAAAACAATAAAAAAAGGATCGATTTACAATGTAAAACGATCCTTTTTTGGCGAATAAAAATTCGCTAATATCGCTACAAAACAACACGTTACAGCCACAAACCGGTTAAATTACCAAACGATCATTGACCTTGAATTTATGCATTAATTCACGCAGTGCGTTCGCTTGAATCGCTAAGTCTTCACTCGCTTGTGCCGTTTCACGGGTACTGTGCAAGACATGCTCTCCCGATTCGCGAATGCCCTCTAAGCTATGACTGATGGCATTAGAAGCAACCGATTGTTGTTCACTTGCCGCTGCCACTTGAATATTGGCTTCCGCCAATAGCCCAATTGCAGAGGCAATCTCATTAAACTGCATTTTGGCGGTTTCAATGTGAGACGAGGTTTGGTTAATAACCGAGTCACTCATATCAATGGTTTGCGCTGCTGTTTGGGTGTTTTGGACTAACATATTGATGAGATCAACAATCTCATGGGTCGCTTGCTGGCTGCGAGAGGCTAACGCACGGACTTCATCGGCAACTACAGCAAATCCACGCCCTTGTTCGCCCGCACGCGCCGCTTCTATTGATGCATTTAGCGCTAACAAATTAGTTTGTTCTGAAATGCCATCCACCACTTGCACAAAATTTTGAATCTTTTGTGTACTGTCTTGCAGCGCAGTCACCATCTCTTGGCAGCGTTTGCCTTGCTCTATTAACTTTAGAGATAACACCTGTGTCTCTTCAACAGTCTCGCAGCCTTGTTTGGCACTGTGATCCACTTTATCGGTTGTTGTAGCAGCCCCTTCTGCATTCGTTGCAACCTCGGTAATGGTGGTCGCCATCTGGGTCATGGCAGAGGCAACCATTTCGGTATTTTGTTGCTGCGTGGTCATCGCCTTTCGATTCACTTCAGCAACTTCAGATAACTCTATAACAGTGGTTGCGATATTATCGGCTCTGCCCATGACATCGCCCACTAACTGGCTAAGCGAGTCACATACAATATTCATTGAATTAAGAAGTTTGCCGACCTCATCATTAGAGGTCACTTCAACGTGCTGATCAAAGTTACCTTTGGCCATTTCATCAGCGACAGACGCTGCTTTATTGACCCCTTTCACGATGGTTCGACTGAAAAATAGTCCAAAAATCAGTCCAAACGCAATCGAAGCACTCGAGATGATGATCATATTGGTCAATGCTTCATGCTCTTCTTGCTCAGTTATCTCCACGGCTCGCTCGGTTGCTTCTTCAAGACGAAATAAAAAAGCGGATAGTTCCTCATCCAATCTGTCTTGTTGTACTTCTACCTCATGGGCGGCCTTCGCTAACCGAGTTACATCTTTATTGGATTTGAGTTCATCTAACACATTAAACAGGGCGCGCTCGTAATCTTTGTGATGAACAATCACCGTTTGTAGCTCGCTGTCCAGTTGCTGTAAACGCACGCGCATCTTATCGGTAAACGCGTGTTCCACCGCTTTTCTCAATAGCTCACTAGCGACCACCACTTTTTCATCAAAATAGAGAGCCGATTCGCGAATGGTCTTATCAAACTCGTTAAGTAAGGCAGCATCATCTTCAGAAGGTATGCCACTTATGCGCAAGGCTCGCTCAAGTAACACCGCTCCTTGTAACTGCTTTGTGGTTATCTCAGTGGTTAATTTCACCAATGGGATATTCTCATTGGCAATCACTTCTATTTCTGTTGCCACTCGCTGCATTTTAAACACAGCATAACCGACAACACCTATCAGTAATGCCAGCAATAACAACACTAATCCAACCAATTTTTGCGTGATAGAGAACTGTTTGAACCATTGCATGTCTCAATCCTTAGAAATCCTGCAACTTGCTAAAGCATAGTTGATAATATCTGCCCTTTTCGGTGATGCTCAGTCTGCAGCCTCATCGCCCCATTACACTGTTACAATGAAATCGACGACGTCATCACGAAACTGCTTTCACATCGCATTCACCAATTTCATTAACATTAGCAGCTAATTTAGCAATTGATTGTAAATACGTTAAGTTACTCCTTTTGAGGTAGAAATTTGTTAAACTAACGATTCATTTTCCTCAAAAAAATCAAAAGATAAGAGTATGACCGTAGAAAAATTTGATTCTATTTATCAACGGGCAGTAGAACGAAAGGGAGGTGTAGCGTCTTTAGAAGCACTGTTACACCCAGCTTTAAGCTCCGTGCAAGTGGCTAACATTCCCGATGATCGCTGGTTAGCCGCCTTCACCATGAAAGTGTTCCAATGCGGTATTCAGTGGAAAGTGGTTCGAGATAAATGGCCTAACTTTGAGGAATTGTTTTTTCAATTTCGTATTGAGCCACTGTTGATGCAGCCTGATGAAGCGTGGGAAGAGAAAGCTGCCAATCCTGGTATCATTCGCTATCTGCCGAAAGTAATGACCATTCCCGCCAACGCACAGATGATTTTTGATATCCGCTTAGAACATGGTTCGTTTGGTGCTTGGGTCGCGCAGTTTCCCAAAGAACGAATTGTTGATCTTTGGCTTCATCTCAAAAACCATGGTCAGCGACTTGGTGGTAACACCGGGCCATACGCATTACGTCAGCTAGGGGTAGACACGTTTTTATTTACGCAAGATGTGGAAGCTTATCTAAGAGCCACTAAAGTGCTCGAGGGCGGTAAAACCAGTAAACGCGCGCTATATGCCACCAACGATGCTTTCGCACAATGGCACGCCGATTCAGGTCGCTCGTTGGCAGAGATAAGCCAAATCATCGCCTACTCTACTGGCGACAATTACGCTTAACACGTTACATAGCCAAAATACCTGAGCAAGGGGGTAAATAAAAACCCCCTAATCTCCATCGGGGTAGAGAAAAGGGGGTTAAGGTTTTACTGGAGTTGTGGAGCAATTACAGTAAACTTACACAGTCTTGAGCAATAACCAATTCTTCGTTAGTTGGAATAACCATCGCTACAGCACCCATCACTTCAGATTTAGCAATGATGCCTGACTGACCAAAGCGTGCTGCTTCGTTGCCTTTTTCATCTTCAACGAAACCAAACACTTTGAGATAATTCAATACTTCATGACGTACTGGTAGAGAGTTTTCACCGATACCACCAGTAAACACGATAGCATCTAAACCTTCACCTACAGATACCATGTATGACGCAATGTATTTTGCAACACGGTAGTTAAATACGTCGAACGCCAATTTCGCACGTTCATCACCAGCTTCCATCGCTTCTTGAATGCCGCGAGCATCGCTGGTTTTACCAGACAGACCAAGGAAACCAGATTTTTTGTTCAATGTCGTAAAGATTTTTTCTTGATCCCAACCTTTACGCATTAGGAATTCGATAACGCTTGGGTCTAAGTCACCACAACGAGTACCCATCATCACGCCCGCAAGAGGAGTTAGGCCCATTGATGTGTCAACGCTTTCACCATTTTTCACTGCAGTGATAGAAGCGCCGTTACCCAAGTGAACGGTAATTACATTGCAATCTGTCGCTGATTTACCAAGAGCTTTTGCTGCTTCACGGCTTACGAAATAGTGGCTAGTACCGTGAGCACCGTAACGGCGAACTTTGTATTCGTCGTAGATTTCGTGTGGTAGAGCGTACATAAACGCTTTAGCAGGCATAGTTTGGTGGAATGCAGTATCAAAAATCGCGAACTGAGGTAGAGATGGGAACACTTCCATCGCAGCACGAATACCATCAGCGTTTGCTTTGTTGTGTAGTGGAGCAAGCTCAGCTAGACGTTCGATTTCAGCAACCACTTCTTCGTTTACGCGAACTGTGCCTTTAAATGCTTCACCACCAGCAACAACGCGGTGACCAACAGCAACGAATTTCTCGCTTAGACCAAGAGTATCAAGAAGTTTAACAATGCGTTCAAACGCATACTGATGGTGGTCGCCACCTGCTGGGATCGCTTCTGCAGTTTTCTCACCTTGGTATTTCCAGCTAATTTCAGCTTCTGGTAGACCAAAGCATTCACCAAGACCACTGACTACTGCATCACCGGTTTCTGGATCGATGACTGCAAATTTTAGCGAGGAGCTACCAGAGTTGATGACCAACACATAAGAATTCGACATGGTGCTATATCCTGTTTCTGAGTATGGTTTGAAGCGAGTGCTTCTCCGTTTTGTAGTCTACCATTATTCAATAATTTTTGAATCTTTCAACTTTGTTTTTATTTTTTCTACAAAACAAACAGTTTTTTCTTGATCTCCGACAAGTATTCAAATTTTTTTGAGGGTGAAATAATTCAATTTATAGTCTACGCAGTGCATAAAAACTCACACAAAATCGTCATTGATAATGAAGTTTTGTGTGGCTTTTCAAACTATAAAATCGATAAAGAACATAAATAAACATCGATAAAAAACATAAATAAAAGGGCTCAAATAGAGCCCTTTTATGGTTTTTATGAAAACAGTGTATCGCCAAGGATGGATTTATCACATGTTCAATTTTGTGACATGATGCACCATTAGGTGTAATACAAACACATTCTCTTGCCGTCTTGTTCAATCACTTTAAATGGAGTTTCGTATATATCTGCCAACACCGCTTCATCAATCACTTCATGTACAGGACCTGTGGCTACCACTTCACCGCGCTTTAACGCGATAATGGTGTCGGAGTAACACGACGCAAAGTTAATATCGTGAATAACGATCACCACCGCTTTTTGCAGCTCGTGAGCCAAACGCTGAATGGTCGCCATAATTTTTAACGAGTGCTTAATGTCTAAATTGTTCAGCGGCTCATCTAAAAAGATGTAATCAGTGTCTTGCGCCATCACCATGGCTATAAAAGCCATCTGGCGCTGACCACCACTGAGTTCATCCAGATATTGATGCTCAATCCCTTTAATACCGAGGTATTCTAAGGCTTGGTCTACCACTTTGTGATCTTCTGCGGTCAGCTTACCTTGTGAATGGGGAAAACGGCCAAAACAAACCAATTCACGAATGGTAAAACGCATCGTGATGTTATTCGCTTGGCGCAATACGGAAAGGCGTTTAGCTAAAGCTTTGGTATCCCAATCCACCAGCTCTTTGCTGTCAATCCACACTTGGCCTTCATCACGGCTAATCAAACGGCTCGCCATCGACAATAACGTACTCTTCCCAGCCCCGTTTGGGCCGATAATGGAGGTTACCTTGCCTTTTTCAAATTCGGCGCTTGCCTGATGAACGACTTTCTTTTGGCCGAACAGTTTGGTCAGTTTATCGAGTTTGATCATAATTAAGCCACTTTGTTACGAATCAGCAAGGATAAGAAATACGCCCCACCGATAAAATTGATCACGACGCTCAAGGTCGTACCGAAATTGAATACTTTCTCGATCACCCATTGCCCAGAAAGCAATGCACATACCGACATCGCAGAACAAGCGATGAGCAGCGTACGATGACGATAGGTATGAAACCATTCACGGGTTAAGTTAGTTACCAATAAGCCAAAGAACATCACCGGGCCAACTAACGCCGTGGAAATTGAAATCAATACGGCGCTCAAAAGCAGCACATTACGAGTTTCACGGTGCACATCTACCCCAAGGCTGATGGCGTTATCTTGATCGAGCCAAAATACGTCAAGCACTCGATGCATACGAAACAGCACAATCGCGACCCCTATCAATAACGGCGTGGTGATGTACACCAGATCAATATTCACATTATTGAAGCTGGCGAACATGTTGCTCTGTAGCGTCGCAAAGTCGTTCGGATCCATTAGCATGGTAATAAAGGAAGACATGTTGCCAAACAGCGCGCCCAAAATAACCCCCAGCAGCAGCAACACCATCAAGTTGCGCGATTTGCCTCGAAAATAGAAAGAGAACAAAAACAGCGAGAAGCTGAGCATAGCAATCACAGAAATAGAAAAGTTGGCGTACGCATTCACCGAGTAAAAACTCATGCCACCAAAAATCGCCACCACTAAGGTTTGCGTGAGCATATAAAGGGAATCAAACCCCATAATACTTGGCGTTAAAATTCTGTTATTGGTTATGGTTTGAAACGCCATGGAAGATTGGGCAATTGCAACCCCCGCCAGTGTCATCGCTAACACTTTAGGTACTCTACGCGATAAAAAATACGCGTAGTTGTGCGCATTCAAACCGATACAAATAAACAAAGCAGCAAACAGCAGCGATACCATCACTAACAGAATCAGTTTACTTCTATCCTGCATGACGCTGCCCTCGCAAAATTAACATCACAAACGTAATACCGCCAAAGATACTGATGATCATTGAAATAGGCATTTCATACGGATAGATAATCACTCGCCCGATAAGGTCGCAAAGCAACACCAGCAATGCTCCACATACGGCAGTGATAGGAATATTGCGCCGTAAATTATCACCACAAAAACTGCTGACCAGGTTGGGAACGATTAGCCCTAAAAACGGCAACTGCCCGACGATCATCACCACCGTGGCTGATGTCATCGAAACTAATGAAACGCCAATAATCAGCACTTGTTGGTAATTAAGGCCAAGGTTAACCGCAAAATCTTTCCCCATACCGACCGCTGAGATGCGTGCCGCATATAAGTAACTAAAGAGAGCTATCGGCAATGCGATATACAGCAGTTCGTAATCCCCTTTAAGCAAATTTGAGAAATTCGCTTCGCCCCACCCCATGAGGTTCTGTACAGCATCGTATTTGTACGCCAGGAAAGTAGCCGCAGAGGAAATGACATTACCAAAAATGATCCCGATAAGCGGTACCAAAATGGCGTTTTTAAATTGAATGCGGTTAATCAGTTGCACAAAGACCCAAGTGCCAGCCATTGAGGTGGCAAAGATAACCCAGAGATTATTGCCATCGCCAAAAAACACTAAGCTTAAAACGTAACCAAACATGGCACATTCAATCGTGCCCGAGGTGGAAGGAGCAGCAAATCGGTTTTGACTTAATTGCTGCATGATAAGACCAGCAATACTTAACCCTGCACCAGCTAATAAAATCGCAATCAACCGCGGAACACGACTGGTAAAGAACAGTTGCCAAGCCATTGCATCGGCATCAAAAAGGCTCGTAACAGAAACCTGCCCAACCCCAACAAAGAGAGAAGCGACACTCACCAATATCAGTGCCGTCAATAACTTTTTCACATAAGCCTCAAAACATCAGAACCCATATTCGAAATGAAGATAACCGGAGCAGATACTTCAGCTCCGGTCGTTCCACTTACTGAACTTTCGAGACTTTTTGCATATCTGCAATCATCTGCTCAGTGGCTTTTACCCCTGAGATACCTAAATACCAAGCATTAAGGTCGAGGTAAGTCATGCGATTTTGCTTATAGGCTTGAGTCGCTTTCACTAAGTCGTTTTCAAACTCTTCGTGGGTGTGACTTACCCCTTTGTTCACCAATTTATCGCGGTCAATAATAAACAGGGTTTGTGGATTATGTTCACGAATAAACTCGTATGAAATCAAATCACCATGACGGTTATTTGCTTTTACTGGTACGGTTTCGCTAAAGCCAAAGTCTTCATAAATAGAAGAGAAGCGAGATTTGTCACCAAAAGTGCTTAAGTTACCACCGGAGGTTAATACCGTCATCGCATTCACATGATGAGCCTTGTTGTACTGAGCAATCGCTTTGAATTGACCATCCAGCTTAGCGATTTCGGCATCGACTTTCGGTTCGATATTGAAAATCTTACCAAGATTGCGCCATTGCTCTTGCGTATTTTTCCAATAGTCGGTGGTTTCTGGGTTACCAAACACAACGGTCGGCGCAATTTTTGAGAGTTCATCATAAGATTTAGCTGCGCGCGGACCAACGATGATCAAATCTGGTTGCTGGTTATAAATCGCTTCAAAATCAGGTTCAAACAGTGAACCTGCTTCACCATATTGATCGCCTTTGTATTTTTGCAAGAAATCAGGCATGTAGCCTACTTTAGACACCGCCACCGGATTAATTCCAAAAGCATCCACTGCATCTAGTGCGCCAATACCAATGACTACAACGCGTTTCGGACTCTGTTCTAGCGTGGTTTTGCCCAGTTGATGCGACACGGTAACCGTCGCTCCGTAACTAGAAAAAGAAGCAAGCAAGCCCAAAATGGCAGCACTAGTAGACACTTTCATACAAATTCCCCTGATTAAATGGTGCAGATAGTTACCTAAGTCAAATAAAATAGATTCTGATACTTATTCTCATTTGTCTGGGTACTATACCCGCCACTATGCCCTGTCGCAACAGGATTCATAAGCTTCTACTATTCAATTGGATGGAAAACAGCCACAACGTTCCATAAGTGGAACAACCACATAACAACCTTTGAACAAATAAGGCATTAATGGCAGTAACAGCACATTTTTTACGTCATTCAGGAGGGATTTCATCTTACATCAGGATGAAATAGTTGCGGTTAACAAGCCAAGTTTCCAAATATGGAACAGGCCAGCATGGCTGGCCTGTTTAAACACAACTTTTCACTTTCACCATGACTCATCACGGGCGACCCAGCTCTATTGGGTAACGAGTGAGCTGGCAGCCTTGCACATGAATAATCGACTGTGGCTCAACCAAGTTCCAGCCACTGCAATTTTCTAATGGCTCAGACGCCATAATCATGCCCCGCTCGCAGCACTTGGTGAATACGGTTGGTGGCTCGGCATCACTGCTGTAACGAACAACCCAAAAGCACTGCCCATCGGATATACACATCGACGCCTTAAAAGGCTCTAGCACACCCCTAGCTGCCATTGCCTGTTCTATTTCACCGAGCGTAGCTTGAATAGCGCTTAGTGGGTTATCCCGTAACCCGTTCTTTAACATCATCAAAAAGATGAGTTCGCTATCGGTGGTACCAATCCGCTTAACGTACAAATCTTCAGGCAGTTGTCGCTCCAACAAGCACTTCACCTTTTCAAATTCACCGATTTGACCGTTATGCAAAAACATCCACTGCTCATCAATAAATGGATGGCAATTAGAACGCGACACTTGTGTACCAGTCGAAGAACGCACATGCGCCATAAAACGATGTGATTTTATGTGATGGGCTAAAGAACGTAAGTTATCGTCGCTCCAAGCCGGCAATACCTCATGAAACTGCCCTGGCGTTTCACGCCCATCATTATACCAACCCAACCCAAAACCATCGGCATTGACACGCGTAACCGCTTTACGTGCTTCCAAGCTCTGATGGACCAATGAATGTTCAGGCTCATAAATGAGCTGATCTAAATAAATAGGAATGCCCTGATAGGCAAGCCAACGGCACATGATAAGTTTCCCAAAAATAACGACAACTATTGACAATAAAGCACGTTTAATAAGGAGTAGCAATATCAAACACGCAATTTATTTATATGATATGACTTTAGGAAATATGGATTAAATTTAAAGACTTACCTCACTTAACCATAAGTCACCAGATTGACAGTCAGAATAGCACCAACCGCAGTATTTCCATCTAAATAACATCTATTCCGCCCACAAAAAAGCTGGGTATGAAAACCCAGCTTTTTACCCAAATGGGCAGTGCTTTATAAACGGAAGTTACCAACGAGTTTGTCTAATTCGCCAGAAACGTGACGTAAACTGTCACTTGCGGTATTCAATTGTTCCGCAATATCCGTTGTTTCTGTTGTTAATTGGTTAATATCTTCCACGTTGCGGTTGATGTCTTCTACCACTGTCGACTGTTCTTCTGTCGCGGTCGCTACTTGGATATTCTGATCACTGATCTGGTTAATATTATTATTAATCAGATCAAGAGACTCAGCCGCTTTATCCGCCATATCAACGACTAGCTGACTCTGTTTACGTCCATTTTCCATTGCACTTACCGCACGTTGAGATTCCACTTGCAACTTATCAATCACTTGTTGGATCTCTTCAGTAGACTGAGCTGAGCGGCTTGCTAACGTACGAACTTCGTCGGCAACAACAGCAAAACCACGACCTTGCTCACCAGCGCGTGCAGCTTCAATAGCCGCGTTCAATGCCAATAAGTTGGTTTGTTCTGAAATGCTACGAATGGTATCTAAGGTCGAACTGATCACATTCACTTGAGACGCTAGCGAATCGACAACACTGTTCGTTTCAACCAAGTCGTTCGACAGATCTTCTATTTGTACACGCGCAGAGATCACCACATCTCGGCCATCTCCTGAACGTTGCGTTGCCTCTTTTGCCAAATCAGCCGCTTGTGCAGCATTGCCGGCAATCTCGCTTACTGTTGCGCCCAATTCATGAATCGCAGTCGCCACTTGCACAGTACGATCGCGCTGTGCAGTACAGTTTTTCTGTGTATGACGCGCTCTATCCGCCACATCCGATGCCATAGTTGCTAACTCTCTCGAGTTGGCAGCAACTTGATCTATCGAGCTGTGTACCTTTTTGATGAATTCGTTAAAGCTTGCACCGATATCTGTCAGCTCATCGCTGCCAGCCAAATCAACTCGTGAGCTTAGCGATAGAGTTTTCGCCGCTTCACCCATGGTGTTTTTAAGAACATTAACACGATGACGTAAGTTCGCCACAATCACCCAAGACGTGATGATAGAAATGATAAGACCAATAACAATAATGATAATCTGCTGAGTTCGGCCAGAGAGGTATTCTTCGTTACTGCGTTTGTTTTGCTGTCCGGCTTGACTAAGCAAATCGTTGAGTAACTGGGCAGAGGCTTTACGCATAACACCATAGGTTTTTGCGTATTTATCACGATAAATCGTCTTAGCCGTGTCGATGTCGTTGTTTTCAAAAGCCGCCAACATCGGCGTTAATTCATCGCGCACCATGTCTTCAAACTGGTTAAGAATCCCCTCGGCTCGCGCCTTAAGTTTGGGGTCAACTTGCGCAGCCACCGCACTTTCCATTGCTTGACGCATCTCAGGTATATCTTCAGTGCGCGTTTCTTTAACACGCGTTAAAACACCTTTGGCATCTTTTAGTGAAGTTTCTTGTAGCAACATCATATCGATACCCACTCGCATACGAGGTATACGAGATGCCGCCTCAGCAACTGCTCGCATAGGGGCAGCAGTGTTGAGGTAGAGCTCTTGCGCGCGAGATTGCATCGATGACATGGTGACTAGGCTTGCGACCGCAACACAAACAGAAGCGATACAGGGAATCGCAACTGCAATGATAAGTCGAGTTCGTAGCGTCAAATGATTAATGAACATGCAGAAATCCTTGTTGTTCCAAATAATTATTGTTTTTTTATTGCTTCTGATTATAAGCACCTAGGGCTATAGCAACAATCAAACAATGCAAATTATTTGCGATCAGAATCTCTTTTTATTAGCGAAAGTCGATGAAATAAAAAATTCGTAAAATTAATTAGTTACAATAAAAACCATCGATTTCACTCACCTCTGTTCATTTACTCAATAAGTATTAGTTAACCACATAAAAAACATTAAAATCATAGCGCTATAACAATTAATTAACATAAATTCTATTTTATAAAATTGAGCCATTCATCACAGTTATAACTAAGCAAATTGCCGCGATACTGCCCATAAAAGCCCTTTCAATACGTAAATGATGCTTTAAATAATTGAACAGTGGCGCCAAAACAAAAAGTGTAACTAATGCTGGTAACGCGTTTTGGGGCTGAAAAAGAAAAGCCACAATCAACATCGCCACAGCGGCTGCGATCCAACGAGGAGTTAACTTCAGTTTCAACCCAAGTGCTACGGCGAACAACACTGTAATAATAAGTGGTAACATAACGCCCCAATTGATAGTAATTCTCATTATCATAATGATAACGTTCCCCTACTATTAATGCAAGGTAGTGAAAACAATTATCATTACATATAGGACATCGGGTGTTAGCCACCTTGTTAAGGGCAACGATGGTAAGTGCAACTAAATAACCGTCGCCGATTATGCTCAAGCTCTAATCGTCCGGCGTAGGCTGAAATGTTGAAAGAGACAGTGCAAAGTCTGCTTTAATATCGCCCTTTCTTGGCGCATCCGGTATAGTGACGATTGCTTAAACCAGTAACGTAAGAAGAGATTGTAAATTGAAAACGCCTTGTAAAGCTGCGTGTAAAAATAATGGTGGTATCTGTTCTGGATGCCTACGAACCATTCCTGAAATCATGAATTGGCGTGATGCAGATGAAGAAACGCGACATCACATCATGGATACCTTAGCTGGGATAACATCAACACACCTTTGCCCATCATGCCAACAACCGGCACAGTGCGATATTGCCGCAGGAAAATCCTCTTGCTGGTGCTTCGCTTTGGAAGAGCGCGAGGCAACAGAAACCAATACCGATCTTTGCTTATGTCGAGCTTGTCTTGAAAAACAGCCTTTGGCGTAAAAAAATGGCCACTGCATAAGTGACCATTCCTTCCGTAATTGGGGTTGACCTGTATCGCTGGTGAAGATCTGACTTCTCCATCTTGAAGACATTTCGCTTTATTTGTCTATCACGTAACACTTAACGAATTTTCAACGCTTGGCCATCAAAGCGAATACCATCCCAACCATGAATCATAAATTGACGTATATTTTGGTGGCTATCCCCTTTCGGATCACCAAGGACATCGTCTCGGTAAAATGAGCCGAAACAAGCCAACGTGGCTTCCACACTCAGTTTTTGCAAAGCGGCAAAAGAGAAAATTTTGCATGAACCATTATTTTGGTCAGCGGCATTGACCTGCTCTCCATTGCTAAAGCCGGTTGGGGTAAACACATAATTGTCATCAATTGTGGCGATCACAGTCTGAAAATCTATTTGTTCTGGTTTCATTGCCAACTGCTGAATAAGAGTGTCGAGTTCCATAATATCCTTATCGTTTTTTATTTAATGGCCTGCCAGTGTAACCAGTTTTTGATGAAGAAAAAAGTACCGCACTAACTACGTGTTACACACCATTAACGTGTTCAACCCAGTCTCGCAAGGTGAATTTAGCCCCAACCGTTTCATTTGTTAAATTTTCCCTTTTTACCGTTTGGTGTTTTTCTATCCTTAGCTACACTTATGGGGTATGAGTTCATTTGCACTAATACAAAAATGGTCTTAGCGAAGGTCTAGTTGTCGATTTGCTTGCCCCTAAACAAAACACGGATGAATCATATCTAGTTTAACCACCCTTGGGCAGCGGAGAATGCTCTTGAGAATGGTTACCTCAGATTGGTAAAAACTAAGGTAAGTAGCCAAGAGGCGTCAGGATCACAATGAAAGCACTATTCAAATTATTTCCTTTATATCAATTAGTGGCGTTTATTTCAGGAGTGCCTATTCTTTTTTGCATCGGTTTGCTTTTGAGTCAAATATCGACATTGCATCGCTATGCCGTGATGGAGCAAAAAGACCTCGAAACAGTGCACATAATGTTGCTATACGATAACGTTGCACATAATTTAGCACTTGAGCGTGGTTTAACGGCAGGAGTTGTGGGGGCTAAGGGGCAAGGCCCGCAAGTTCAAGCGTTAAAAGAACAGCGCAAAATATCCGATGCCCAAATTCAAGCTCTTGTTAGCTATCAGCCGCAACACATTAATACTGGTATAGCGGAACAACTGCGCCAAGATGTCATCAGTGCTTTAACTCAACTGTCCAAGGTTCGTAGCCAAGTCGATAGTTTAAATATTACGTTGTCACCTTTTTCTTTTTACTCTAACGTCAATCAACTTGCGATAGACAATATTAATGCCCTACTGGCAAATATTTCCGATGTTGAAATATCCCCGGTAGGTAAAAGTCTTGTGTCCATTATTGAAATGAAAGAGCGAGCCGGACAAGTTCGAGGGGCACTTAACGGCGCATTTGCAAGAAAAACCTCGGATATAGGCCAATATGCGGCGATTGAAGGGTATATTTCTGCCGGAAATTACGCACAACGTTTGGCCAATATTTCAATGCCAGCCCAATTTAAAACCCAGTTCGACGACATCGTTACAAGTGGCACATGGAAAGAAGTCATTGAGATTCAAGAGGCTTATTTGGCACAAAAAGCCTCCCTCTCTGATCTTGCAGGTCCTAAACCTGGAGATTGGTTTGCTTTGGCTACCGACCGGATCAAATTAATTAATGGGCTGCGTAATCAACTGCAAAAAAGCATGTCCACCCTCGCGCTTAAACGTTCAAACGCTGCTCAAAATCATCAATACACCCTTATAGGTGTCGGTGGCGTGCTTACTTTACTGTTACTTATCATGTTAGTGAGCTCGATTATCGACTTGAAACAACGCGTCGGTATTTTGAATAGCAGTTTATCTTCAATGGCGAAGCAACGTAATTTGACACACACACTAGAGAGTGAGGGACGAGATGAAACCTCGCAAGTCGCCGCCAGCGTCAATATGTTAGTGCAAAACGTACGCAACTTGTTAGTTAGTGTCATCACTACCAACGATCATAGTAAAGATCGTCTCAACCAAATTGTCCAAAGTTCTGTCGATTTAGGTAAATCAAGTCAAAATACCTCTGGTAAATGTGCCAGCATCGCTGCAGCCATGACGGAGCTCTCGCAATCGAGCACCGAAATTGCTCACTCTTCGGAGCGCGCTCTCGAAGAAACCAAGGTGATGACAAACCAGATTGTGGCTTGTCAAAACCAAAGCCGCGATTCTTTTAAAGTGGTTGAAGGATTGGTTGAACAAATTGAACACACCCAATCCTGTATTTCGGAATTGGAAAAAGATGCCGAGAGTGTGGGTAAAATTGTCGAAACCATTAATTCTATCTCCGAGCAAACGAACCTGCTCGCTCTTAACGCCGCTATCGAAGCCGCACGCGCTGGAGAACATGGGCGTGGATTTGCGGTTGTGTCGACAGAAGTCCGCGATCTGGCCCAACGCAGTAAAGAGGCAACAGAGCACATTAGTGAGTTACTTGGTAACATTACAAATAACACCACCACCGCTGTGAACAACATGGCCAAAAGCCGCGATGCTACCGGGAAAACCTTTGAGTCGGTGTCTACCGTCAACGACAGTATTGCCGAGCTTGAGCACGTTATTGAACAGGTCAACTCCCACATTAATAGCATTGCCGATGCCACAACCGAGCAATCAAAAGCCAGTGAAGATGTAAACCAAGATATTGATACCCTTGCTCAAATTGCCGACCACACTGGAGAGCTGGCAACATCAATGAACACAGTGGTAACACAATATTCAACAGAAGTGGCACAAGTTGAAGGGCAATTGAAGGAATTTACGTTATAACTCGAATGAGCCATTATTGATAAATAATTAGCGTCCTGTTTTCAGGAAAATAACGAGAAAAAGGCACGTTAACACGTGCCTTTTTGGTGCTCCACAACACTGCGTTGGTAATTGCTTAACTAACGTTAAGCTTTACTCACGCTTAACGCGCCTTTCTTGACGTTTTGCTGGTCAGTTCAACCGCACGCAGTTGAGCCAACGCTTTGGTTAGCTCTACATGAGCTTGAGTAAAGTTCACATCGTCTCCCGATTGACGAATGTGTTCTTCAGCTGCTTTACGCGCAGCTTCTGCACGAGCTTTGTCAATTTCGCTACCGTGTAGCGCGGTATCTGCCAATACCGTCACACTATCAGGTTGTACTTCGACTAAACCACCAGAGATATAAAGAATCTCTTCTGGTTCGTTAAGATCGCCCGCAATACGAGCCACACCCGGTTTGATTTTACTGATCAATGGTGAGTGACCTGGGCGGATGCCCAGCTCACCGTCAGCACCGGCAATAGCTAACGCGTGCGCAGAACCAGAAAACAGCGTACGTTCAGCGCTTACCACGTTCAGTTGAAACGTATTTTGCGTTACACCTATAGCCATAATGCCTCCTGATAGTTGTTATAGCGTTTTCGCTTTTTCCAGAACGTCATCAATGGTACCGCAGTACAAGAATGCTTGTTCTGGGATGTCATCGTATTGACCATCTAGTAAAGCTTTAAACCCAGCAATGGTATCTTTTAGTGATACAAACTTACCAGATTGACCGGTAAACACTTCCGCTACGTGATAAGGCTGAGTAAGGAAACGTTCAATCTTACGTGCACGAGACACCAAACGTTTATCTTCTTCAGATAACTCATCCATACCTAAGATAGCAATGATGTCTTTTAGCTCTTTATAACGTTGCAGAGTCATCTGTACACGTTGAGCAACATCATAGTGCTCTTTACCGACAATTTGCGGGTCAAGTTGACGTGAAGTGGAATCCAATGGGTCAACCGCTGGGTACAAGCCAAGAGCCGCAATGTTACGAGACAATACGATGGTTGCATCCAAGTGAGCAAACGTGGTTGCTGGTGAAGGGTCGGTCAAGTCATCCGCTGGTACGTATACCGCTTGGATGGAAGTAATAGAACCTTGACGAGTTGAGGTAATACGTTCTTGTAGAACACCCATCTCTTCCGCCAGTGTTGGTTGGTAACCTACCGCTGATGGCATACGACCAAGTAATGCCGATACCTCTGTCCCTGCCAAGGTGTAACGATAGATGTTATCGACGAATAACAATACGTCACGACCTTCATCACGGAAACGTTCTGCGATAGTCAAACCAGTCAACGCAACGCGTAGACGGTTACCCGGTGGCTCGTTCATCTGACCGTAAACCATCGCTACTTTATCAAGTACGCCCGCTTCTTTCATTTCGTAGTAGAAGTCATTACCTTCACGGGTACGTTCACCCACACCAGTAAACACGGATAGACCGGAGTGCGCTTTGGCGATGTTGTTGATAAGTTCCATCATGTTAACGGTTTTACCAACACCTGCACCACCAAACAGACCGATTTTACCACCCTTAGCGAATGGACAAATCAAGTCGATCACTTTGATACCTGTTTCAAGTAACTCTGTGGTGTTTGATTGTTCTTCGTAGCTTGGTGCTTCGCGGTGAATGCCGTATTTTACTTCTTCGCCAATCGCACCACATTCATCGATAGGTTCACCGAGAACATTCATAATACGACCAAGAGTTTGCACACCTACTGGCACTTCAATTGGACCACCAGTGGTTTCACATTGGATACCACGCTTTAGACCATCAGATGTACCCATTGCGATACAACGAACGACACCGCCACCTAACTGTTGCTGTACTTCAAGCATCAACGATGAGTTTTCACCGCTGAGGACTTTCAGCGCATCGTACACGCGAGGACCTTGGTTCTGTTCGAACTCAACGTCGACAACCGCGCCAATGACTTTGACGATTTTGCCAATACTCATAATAAAAACCTCAAATTTCTCTCTAAACCGCAGCCGCGCCGGAAATGATTTCCGTCAACTCGTTCGTGATGGCAGATTGACGTGCTTTGTTGTACGCCAGTTGTAAGTCATCAATCAATTGACCTGCGTTATCGGTCGCTGATTGCATCGCCATCATTCGCGCCGCTTGCTCACAAGCGATGCCTTCTACTACCCCTTGATAAACCAAAGATTCCACGTAACGGTGAATCAAATGATTCAAAATATCGCGAGGATCTTGTTCGTAGATGTAGTCCCAACGAGCGTCTTGATTGCGTTTAATGTCCTCTTTAGGGAACGGCAGCATTTGCAATACACGTGGCTTTTGCACCATGGTGTTCACAAACTGGTTGAACACCAAGTAGAGACGGTCAATCTTACCCTCAGAGTAATGCTCCAGCATGGCATTCACCGTACCAAGCAAGTCTTCCAGTTTTGGCGTATCACCCAGACCAGAGGTTTGGGCAATCACGTTACTCATTGATTGGAAAAAGCTGATCGCTTTTGAGCCAATCAAAGTGGTATCGACTTCAACCCCTTTCTCTTGCCACTGCTGCATGTCGGTTAGAACGCTCTTAAACAAGTTCGCGTTCAAACCACCACATAAACCTCGGTCTGAGGAGATGATGATATACGCTACGCGCTTCACTTCTCGCTCTTCTAGGAATGGGTGGTTATATTCCAACGTCCCAGCGGAAACGTGACCAATCACCTTACGCATGTTCTTCGCGTATGGACGAGAAGACTCCATGTTTTCTTGTACTTTGCGCATTTTGCTTGCAGCAACCATTTGCATCGCACTGGTGATTTTTTGGGTACTCTGAACACTAGCAATCTTGGTGCGAATCTCTTTAGAATTTGCCATAACGGCCTCCTAGTTAATTACGCTTAACCGTTATTGCTGGGCAGTGAACGATTCCATCAAACTGAACAGCTGTTTCTCTTCTTCGTCACCGTAAGCACCTGTTTCATCGATGTGTTTCATGAAATCAGCGTGATTATTGTGCGCGTATGCCAATAGGTTTTCTTCGTACTGAGTAACATCGGCTAACGCAACATCGTTTAAGAAACCTTTCTCAGCAGAGAAGATCACCAGGGCCTGTTCAGCAACTGTCATTGGCGAGTACTGTTTCTGTTTCATCAGCTCAGTCACTTTTTCACCGTGGTCAAGTTGGCGACGAGTCGCTTCATCTAGGTCAGATGAGAACTGAGCAAACGCTGCCAATTCACGGTATTGAGCCAATGCAGTACGAATACCACCAGACAGTTTTTTCATGATCTTAGTTTGCGCCGCACCACCTACACGAGATACTGAGATACCTGGGTCAACCGCTGGACGTAGGCCTGAGTTGAACAGTTCAGTTTGTAGGAAGATTTGACCATCGGTGATCGAAATTACGTTGGTTGGTACGAACGCTGATACGTCACCCGCTTGAGTTTCAATGATTGGTAGCGCAGTTAATGAACCGGTTTTACCTTTCACTTCACCATTAGTCATGCGCTCTACGTATTCTGCGTTAACACGCGCTGCACGTTCTAGTAGACGAGAGTGCAAGTAGAATACGTCGCCAGGGAATGCTTCACGGCCTGGTGGACGTTTTAGTAGCAATGAAATTTGACGGTAAGCAACCGCTTGTTTTGACAAATCATCGTATACGATAAGCGCATCTTCACCGCGGTCACGGAAGTATTCCCCCATGGTACAGCCAGAGTAAGGCGCTAGGTATTGCAGTGCAGCCGCTTCAGAAGCCGATGCCACAACCACGATAGTGTTGGATAGCGCATCATGCTCTTCAAGTTTACGAACTACGTTAGCAATAGTTGACGCTTTTTGGCCAATCGCTACGTAAATACATTTAACGCCGAGCGATTTTTGGTTGATGATCGCATCGATCGCCATCGCAGTTTTACCCGTTTGACGGTCACCGATGATCAATTCACGTTGACCACGGCCGATTGGAATCATGGCATCAACCGATTTGTAACCCGTTTGAATAGGTTGGTCTACCGATTTACGTTCGATAACCCCAGGGGCAATCACTTCAACAGGTTTAAACTGTTTCGCATCAATTGAACCTTTACCATCAATTGGCTGACCTAGTGTATTCACCACACGACCTAGCAATTCAGTACCAACCGGTACTTCTAGGATACGGCCAGTCCCTTTCACTTTCATACCTTCAGAAAGGTCAGCGTATGGACCCATAACCACGGCGCCCACTGAGTGACGTTCAAGGTTAAGTGCCAACGCAAAGCGATTATCAGGGAGTTCGATCATTTCACCTTGCATCACGTCAGAAAGACCGTGAATTGTGATGATACCATCGCTCACAGAGACAATTGTCCCTTCGTTTTTTGCTTCAGTGACCAGATCAAAACTAGCGATACGCCCTTTGATCAGTTCACTGATTTCATTTGAATTTAATTGCATTTCTTTACCCCATTACGCATGTAGGTTGGTCGAGAGGCGGCCGATATTTGAGATGACACTGCCATCAATGACCATTTGATCAGCTTTAATCACCACACCACCTACTAGGGATGGATCAAGTTGTTGTTCCAGTACGATGGATTTGCCCAATTTGGCACTCAACGCTTGTGTGATTTGTACAACCTGCTCGTCATCAAGCAATTCAGATACACACACGGTTACCTGCATAGTTTTTTCAAGTTCCGCTTTTAACTCGCGAAATTGACTGCTCACTTCCACTAACGCACTCAAACGGCGGCTTTCTGCCATGATTTTCAGAAAGTTCTGGAAGTATTGGTCAAATAGCTCACCACCAGCATGAAGAAGAAGTGCGATTTCAGATTCTTCACTCCCTTCCCCATCTAACGATGCGACTGCTTGTTCAACTACAGGTTGCGCGAGAATCATGTCCAAGATGTCGAACATTTGCTGCCACTGTTCCAACGCATTGTTTTCTTTTGCGTAGTCATAGGCGGCTTTCGCATAAGGTTGAGCGATTTCTGTCAATTCAGACATACACTCCCCCTAAAGCTCTTTAATGAATCGATTAACCAAGTCACGATTCGCTTCGCTGTCAAGATTACGGCTGATCAGTTTGCTTGCACTTTCAATGACCATATCGGCCATTTCAGCTTGCAGCTCCTGACGCAGGCGGTTACGTTCAACTTCAATTTCCGCTCTGCCTTCCGCGATAATGCGGTCCTTCTCTTTGCTGGCCAGCTCAACCGCTTCTTCAATCATTTTCTCTTGACGCTGTTTGCCTTGAGCAACGATTGATTTGGCTTTATCACGAGCTTCTGCAACCAAGGTGGCGCCGTTAGCCTTTGCTAATTCAAGCTCTTTTGCAGCATCATCTGCATGTTCCAGACCTTTAGCGATTTCTGCGCGGCGTTCATCCAACAGTTTGACGAGTGGTGGCCATACGTATTTCATGCACAGCCACGCGAAAATCACGAAGGAAATCACTTGGCCAAGCATTGTTGCATTAATGTTCATAGCACCCTCACATCTATAACGTTATTAGTTTCGGTTAGTCTGAATTACGCTACTGCGAAGATGATGTACAAACCGATACCAACACCGATCATAGGAACCGCATCGACCAGACCCATCATCATGAAGAACTGAGTACGAAGCATTGGGGTCAAATCAGGTTGACGAGCTACACCTTCCAGATATTTACCTGCCAGGTTACCGATACCAGATGCAGCACCTGCTGCACCTAAACCAATCAGTAGTGCACCTGCTACATAAAGAACTGCGCTAACGATATCCATAACAACTCCTAGAATTGAATCAAATATTGAATAAGTAATTAAAAATAAATTTTATTAATGGCTTTCTTCGTTGGCCATAGCTAAATAAACAATGGTCAATACCATGAAAATAAAGGCCTGAAGTACAACAATTAATATATGAAACAGAGCCCATGGCACACTAAGTAACCATTGAATCCACCAAGGCATTAATGCAATTAGGATAAATATCATTTCACCTGCATACATATTGCCAAACAATCGCAAACCTAATGAAATTGGTTTGGATATTAACGTTATCAATTCCAATACAAAGTTAACTGGGTATAACACTGGTGAAGTAAATGGCTGAGTTGTTAATTCTTTGATAAACCCAGATAGCCCTTTACTTTTAAATGTATAACCTAGAACTAAGACAAATACACTCAATGCCATCGACATAGTAATATTTATATCTGCTGATGGTAGTGCACGGAAATGACCAATGCCCATTGCTTGTGTTAACTGAGGAATCAAATCAACTGGTAATAAGTCGATCGCATTCATCAATAAAACCCATACGAAAATCGTTAATGACAGTGGACCAATTAATCGGTCTTTAGACTGAAATATTTCGCTACAAAGGTTTTCAACAAACTCAAATATTAACTCAATTAGACATTGAAAACGGCTTGGTACTCCTTTCGTACTTTTACTAATTGCATAGCGAAACGAAAGTATGAATACGAGACCTAGTAACCAAACCATAAACATGGAGTCGATATTGATACCCCAAAATCCTTCCCCTTGGGTCAGGAATGTTAGGTGGTGCTCAATATACTCATGAGCGGTTTCCACTTTTGCCATCTATGCCTTCCCTTCGTTTTGGTCGGTAAACAGTGGGGTGATAAAATGCCCAAGCATTGCCACACTGAATGCAACTAAAACGACGATGTTACGCAGAGCTAGCAATCTAAAGGTCAATACAAACATAATGATGGTGTATATCATTTTAGTATTGCGGCTTAAATTCATTAAGTTCCTTAAGCTCTCCGAAGGTTTAGACCTCGATTTAATGGCCGCTAACCCCATTCCCAAAAAAGAAGGGAAAATAGCGATAAGCACTCCTGTAAACGCCGATGTTCCACTCAACTGCCCAGCAAATAGGAATGCCCCGATCACAAATAACACTCCCAAGGCAGCTTGAGCGAAAAGTATTCTTCGTCCAGCCAACATAATCGCTTTGCTGGTACTATTAGCTTCCATAAATCACCCATTAAGTTCATTTAGTAATCTGATAATTTTATTTCTGATAAATAAAATTCACAGAATTATCCAATTTACTCAATTAATATTCACCCTGATAAATAAACTTAACCAAAAAACATTTCTCCTGATAAACAAAATTCACAGAATAAATAATTTTTAGGAAATAATCCGTTATTCCCTTCCCGAAAAAATATACACCGATAAATTCCAAAAACATAAGCCCTAAAACATGAAAATTATCATTTCATTTTTGAAAGTCAATTTTGTTTGTTTTTTTCAATTTTGACGTATATTTTAAAAAGCAAGTTTGTAACAGCATTGCAGACCAGACTCAGTAATATGGTCAGCTCCATGTTAAAGGGTTGTTGGCGTAAATATAGCGCCTCAATAAAAGCAAATTATATTTTATTACCAGAATATCACTCTAAGCGCCTTTTTGCTTAGAGTGTTTTTTTTTGCCTAAATTTTATAAATAAAAATCCCCGCTGTATTTAGCAGCAGGGATGGTTAATATTAGGTTAATGTTGAAGATTATTTATTCTTTATCTAATACCATTCTTGCATTATATGCTTGAATAGGTCGGTTATTATTCCCCATCATTTTATTCCAGGTTACTTTCTGATCGCCTGATATCATTTTAGATTCTTTGAGCACAATCCAACGTACACCTTCACTACATGGTGGAGTGGTTAATGAACCGTTAAAGCGATAGTAGTTATCTGTGTTTGGCAGCAGTTTTGCAACAGGTAATGTTTCAGTGATAGAAACAGAATTCCCTTTGGTTGGGAGTGTTTTACCCAAGGTGGTTAATTGCGGGTTAACCTTACCTACTTCATACATTACAGCAATGACCGCTAGGTTCCCTTGTTCATCGGCATTCACAAAATGCGCTTCTAAAGGGTATTGACGACTTTTTATAAGATTTTCGGATGGCGTGTGGAAGTGAAACTGCTTGAGCGTGAATACTTTACCATCAATACGTACCGTATTGTTGCCAGAAACACTCGCCTGCAGCGTATGACCATTGTTTACTAAGCTGGTTACAACCCCCTGATAATCAACATCCACCCCTTTTAATTTGGCTTCTGTTGTGTGCTCGATATTGATTGGGCTCTGATTTTTACCCGTTTGGCAGGTTTGTGACACCTTACCCCAGTGTTGAGGGCCGGACTCACCTTCATAGCTCCATTCTGAAGCCATCGTTGCACTCGAAAACAGTGCACCCATTGCCACCACTATACTCAACTTCTTCATACGCAACCTCTAAGTAAATTTTATTAAAATGAGTAAGTTAATGACATTCTCCTGTCATCGATTGGCATCATATCCAATTTTTGCTGTCCAGTTGAACTACAAAATATGATGAAATGTAACAATGAAATGATTTCTCACCCTCAATACATTCATATTAACTATATGATTTAGATAACTAATTGATTATTCATGTGGATATTGAAAAGCTATATTTATTTACATTTAAGTTGATCTACTACAACTTCAGTGCGGTTATGGCACATAAAGAGTGACGACAGCCATTTAAAAACGTAAAATCCACCTCAGACCATCAAAAGATCAAAAACTTATGCAACAAGACTACCGTTACGACTGTTTAGCTCAAACCAGCAAAGAAGAACTGACCGAACTTGCTATGCGAATGTTACACCGTTTAGTTCCTGAACCGGTTGTACGCGAGATTTTCCACTTTGAAGAACAAGAAACCGCAACAGACGAACGGCAGCAAGAAGCGTACTTTGACGCAACTTTACGTTTACATGCTGTTGCATTAGGTGAAATCCCAGCGCAATTTTCCCAATCTCAAAATGCGGAACAAAACATTGAGCGTATGTGTCGTCTGATTCTGTGGCACTTTTATGCGATTGGGTTCCAACTTGATCGTGTTATACCTTTAGAAACCCATTGTGAAGAAGCTGAACAACGTGTTTCTACTCGCCCAAACGATGCCTTGGAATGGTCAACCGCATTAACTCAGCTGTTGTACCGCTATTCTGAAGTGAACCAAGCCCACGTTTACGGCTAGTGCGTAGTAACGAGTCGTTAATGGATTGGCGCTATGTTGTTCGCCTAAACAAAACGATTTAATACCCAACGAAAATGCCGAGCATTAGCTCGGCGTTATTTTGCTTGGTGAGTGTAATCAATAATCACTTGATTACCTTCTACATGGATATTTTGAATCTCCCCATCCACACTGATCCGACTTTGCAAATGCACGACAACATCACCACCCGCATACTGACGTTTTAGCGTAGGCAGTACATTGTAAGGCTCAACATGCAGTTGTTGACAAAACTTGCTGACAAATGACATCGTTAGCGGTGCACTACCTCTTAGCAATTGGGAGAACTCCATCTGGCTCACGCCTAAACGCTTAGTCATTTCCATTTGCGTGATTTGCATTTTTGCTTTTTGTGACATCCACACGTCATAAAGCGCAGTTCGGTCATTTTCATTCAGTTGCATTTTATCTCCCCTAGCCTTTTTCTAAGGCGAACAAAATGACAAAAAGCGATAAACCTAATGTCAGTGAGGAGTGAGATTCTCTCTAAGATTATTACAAGCGGCTGATTAGGTGAGCATAAGGTCAAAAAAGAAAAAGCCCCTTAAGGGGCTTTCAACTAACACTGAGCACAGAGAATAGCTAAAGCACTTTAGCCAGAAACTGTTGTAAACGAGGGTGAGGTGTACCA
Organism: Vibrio tritonius; assembly: GCF_001547935.1. Taxonomy (NCBI): domain Bacteria; kingdom Pseudomonadati; phylum Pseudomonadota; class Gammaproteobacteria; order Vibrionales; family Vibrionaceae; genus Vibrio; species Vibrio tritonius. Next base: position 731,192 of record NZ_AP014636.1, on the reverse strand, counting down.
TCAAACACAGATGTCGGCGTATCGTCCACCAAAAGCGCGCCTTCTTCCATAAAGAGGACTCGGTCCGCCACTTCACGAGCAAAGCCCATTTCATGGGTTACGATAACCATGGTCATCCCTTCGGCAGCAAGCCCTTTGATAACGTCCAGTACTTCACCGACCATTTCAGGGTCAAGGGCGGATGTCGGCTCATCGAACAACATTAAGTCTGGCTTCATTGCCAGTGCACGTGCAATGGCAACGCGCTGCTGTTGACCACCAGAAAGATGCGATGGGTAGTTATTCATCCGGTCCGACAAACCGACACGTTCAATAAGGTGTTTGGCGTCTTCTTCCACTTCCTCTTGTGGGCGTTTTGCCACTTTGAGCGGAGCCAGCATCACATTCTCTAATGCGGTCTTGTGCGGAAAAAGGTTAAAGCTTTGGAACACCATGCCTACGTTTTGACGCAGTTGGTTGATATCGGTCGATTTGGCGTACATATCCATACCATCGATATGAATGGTGCCAGAAGAGATCTCTTCCAATTGGTTTAATGTGCGTAAGAAGGTCGACTTTCCTGAACCAGATGGCCCAATGATCACCACAACTTCACCACGTTTGATGGTCGCTGAAACATCTTTTAGCGCATGGCAACCATTGGAATAGTATTTATCGACATTGGCTGCGACGACAATGTCATCACCTTTATATTGATTAGTCACTTGCTGACAACCTCTTCTCTAAACGTTGAATAGCCCAAGATAGGCTGCCTGTTACTACCAAATACAGAGCTGCAACGGTAAACCACACCTCAAATGGTGCAAAACTGCCACTGACCACTTCACGACCTGCTTTGGTTAAATCGGTAATCGAAATGACAGAGACCAATGATGAATCTTTGATCAAGTTGATAAACTGACCCGCAAGAGGTGGCAACGTTTTCTTCATCGCCTGCGGCAAAATAATGTAAATCATCGCCTGCGCATAGTTCATCCCTAACGAGCGCGCCGCTTCCATCTGCCCGGTTGGAATGGCTTGTATTCCTGCACGAATAATTTCAGCCACATATGCCCCGGTAAATACCGACAAGGCAACAACACCGGCGGTAAAACGATCAAAATCCAGTACTGTCCCGATAAAGAAATAGACAATAAAGATTTGCACTAGGAGTGGCGTACCACGAATTAACTCGACATAGGTTAATGATAAATCTCTAGCGGTGTGGTTCTTAGATATCCGCATTAACCCAAAGAGCAAACCAAGAAAAATAGCAAAGAAGAGGGAAATAAAAGAGATTTTGATGGTGACCCACAAACCAGTCGCTATCGGCCCAAATCGCCATTGGCTGACCTGTGCAACCGTATCACCTAAATAGATGGTATCGCCGTCACTCACCGTTAATCTTGAATAGTTTTGAATGACCTGTGGCGTATCTGACTGATCAAACTGGATAATCAGTTTGTTGTCTTTCAAAAAGGCAGTGCCATCACCCTCTGCTCGAATATCTTGCATATCGGTGTTGATCACATAGGGCCAAAGTCTGTCCCAATGCCAATTGTAATTGATGCTTTTACCTGCGCCATAAATGGCACCGATCATCATAATCATGATAAGGACATAAATTCCATGTCCAACCCAACGTGAGGATTTTGACTGCATCACTCTGTTCTCTTTCTTATTTTGGGTAAAATAGGGCAAGCTTGCTTGCCCTAATGATCGAAGCGAAGTTCTTACTGAACGTTTTTCAACCAACTGTCTGATTTAAACCATTTGTCATACAGACGGTCATAAGTGCCATCCCCTTGAATTTGGCGTAAATAGTTATTCAAGAAGTTAAGGAAATTAGGATCGTCTTGACGAACAGCCCAACCTAAAGGTTCATAAGTAAACGGCTTACTTAGGTGTTCAATTTGACCTTTGTGCTGTGCGGCATAGATGGCGTTATAAGGGAAGTCGTAGATGAAAGCGTCCGCTTTACCGTTAGTTACCTGTAGCACTGAGTCTACTTCTGTGTCGTAAAGGTCTAACTTCGCCTTAGGTAGGTATTTCTTAGTCGCTTCTGCGCCCGTAGTACCTAGTTTTGTTGCGATGGTGTATTTTGGATCATTTAAGTCTTTGTAGCTTTTAATTTTGCCTTCTAGCTTTTTCGATAGAATGATTGATTGACCAATCACGATATAAGGTTGGGCAAAATTCACCTTAAGGTTACGTTCTGGAGTGATGGTCATACCGGCCATGATGATGTCACATTTGCCTGTCTGCAAAGCTGGAATGATACCATCCCACGCCGTGTTAACTGGCTCATATTTCACACCGATGGAACGTGCCATGTGTTTTGCCAAATCGATATCAAAACCAATAAAACGACCGTCTTTTGATTTCATTTCGAAAGGCATATAACCTGCATCAAAACACACTTTTAGTTCACCCGCATTCAACACGCTTTCAAGAGTTGAAGTGGCAGCAGAAGCTTGAGTGGTACTTAATGCAGCACAAGCAAAAACCAGACTCGCTACAGTCGACTTAACAAACTTTTTCATATTATCCCTTATTTATTTTGTTTTGCATTTTATTGCTATCGTTCTTCCTATCACGAAACGCGATGGAATGACGTTTATCAAGTGATAAACGCCAGACACAGGCGCACTACAGATAATGCGCGAATTTATCATCGTTTTTCAACACTTTGTTTGCATTAGTGCTTTATTTCTAGCTCATCATATGCAAATAAACACACATATTAGCGTAATAAGTGTTCAAGTTCCTGCTGTAAATCTTCCGTAGCCTCTAAACCAATAGAAAGGCGAATCACCCCATCTCCAGCAAATGCTCGAAATGCGGCGCGTTTTTCTTCGGTGAAATGATAAGTGGACTGATCTAACTCGTCGGTTTTCATCGCTACAGCCAAGCTACGTTGATGTCCAATTGAGAACGCGTAGTAAAAAACGTGTGATTCATTAACAAAACGCTGTTGAATCAAATCTATGTCATCTACTTGGAATGCAATAATGCCGCCAAAAATTGCCATCTGTTGCTGTGCAAGTTCAAATTGGTGATGTGACGCAAGCCCAGGATACAAAACACGCTTTACTCGTGGATGATGTTCTAGCCATGTTGCGAGGGACAAAGCGCTACTGCACAGTGTTTTCATACGCGGGTAAAGTGTTTCCATTCCGCGCATAATTAGCCACGCACTTTGGGCAGAAAGTGTCGCACCTAGATAAACTCCGGCCCTTGCTCTCACTTGGTTTAAATGTGATTTACTCCCCAATATTGCACCGCCCAAAACGTCGCCATGACCGTTAATAAATTTGGTTAAAGAGTGGACGACAAAATCGGCACCTAATACCAGTGGTTTTGTGATCACCGGAGTTGAGAATGTGGCATCCACACTTAATAGTGTGCCATTCTTTTTAAGCTCGCTGGCGAGTGCTTTTATATCGGTAAGGGTTAATAATGGGTTGCTTGGCGTTTCAATATGCACCAATTTGGTGTTTTTTCGCACTTCGCTGAGCACTTGGGTTATGTCACTGGTATCGACTGCCGTTACATCTATCCCGTAATCGGGTAAAACTTGCGTGGCAAATTCATACACGCCCGCATAGCAAACATCACTAATGATGAGGTGGTCTCCCTGCTTGAGCAAAGAGAGAAAAAGCCCCGCAATGGCAGCCATGCCAGTCGCTGTAGTCAAGCACGCTTCTGCTCCTTCTAAATGAGCAAGGCGCTGCTCTAGTTGGTCAACCGTTGGATTGCTCCACCCTGCATACAGGTATGGCGCTTCTGATAAATCTTCTAACCCTTGCGCCGAAAACGCCCCTTGCTGTGGGTCGAAACAGTGATTAACCGACATCACCATCGAAGGTGATATCGCCTGTGTTCCCATTTCAGGGTCCACAAAAGCACGAACTGCCGCTGTTTCGGGCGTATAACGATTGGATTTCGCTGACATCTCTTGTCCTCAACAAAAAAGCTTAGTATGTTCAGCGTCTAGTGTGCGTTATGCCTTAGGATAAAACCCTGCAACCTACCGTCTGGCGTTGCCTATTTTGCGGCGTTTATTCCTTTGCGGTGCATAAAATTCAGCACTGCACCACTTTAACGCACAAATCACCAAGATAGTGCTCCATGAGTCGTTATATTGCGGCGGTATTTACACCTGTATTGATAAGAAAAAGGAACTTATGATCCCATTGGATGCGTTTGATCGCCATATACTTGAATTACTTCAGCAGCATTGCCGACTATCTAGTGAATCTATAGCAGAGCAAGTTGGTTTGTCGTCATCTGCGGTACAACGACGAATAAAGCGGTTACGCGATGAGAATATCATTGAGCAAGAAGTTACCATCGTCGCCCATGAAGCGAGCATACACCCGATGTCATTTCTCGCCAGCCTTGAAATCGAGCGAGATAACTACACGGTTTTAAAAGAATTAACTCGTTGGGCTAATGAGCAAACCTGTGTTCAGCAACTCTTTTATGTCACAGGCAATATTGACGTGATGTTGGTAGTTACCGCAAAAACAACCAAAGCGTACGATGGCTTTATCCAATCTTTGATGGACCAGTTCCCCCAAATAAAACGAGTGACAACCAATGTCGTCATAGACCAACCCATCAAAAGCCTAAGCATTCCAACACGGGAGTAGCATTAATATCAGTAAGCTCGATCTGGCCCCTGCTTCTTTAATCGAGTTCGCCGTGATTTTTTCATAATCCACTAATTTTCAACAATAAAATACAACCACCGGCTCGAGCGCATTGGTATCAACAAGCTCGATCTGGCCCCCTCCTTCTTTAGAGGGAGGGCTGGGGAGGGAGCCAGCGCGCGATTAACTTATTGTATTCACTGATTTTTTCTCATTTTACTTGTCAATTTTCAATATTTTCAGGCTTGTGCGCAAAACTACCCAGCCCTGTAAAAAAACACCGGTAAATGATTTGGTCAAGCTGGAGATAAACCAAAGCCATTTAGATAAATTTTTATTTAATTCAGTGAATTAGGAGAAAAACGCAGACTCCTGCGCATGATCCCCCCTCTAACTCCCCCCTTAAAACCAAGGGGGGAGGACCAGACCGAGCACGCCGTGAATTTGGGTGACCATCGTTAGTCCGCGAACCAGACCGAGTTCGTCGTGATTTTTGGTGGTAATCCATTAATTTTCATTAAATTCATTGGATTACGAGAAAAACGCAGGCTCCTGCGCATTATCCCCCCTCTAACTCCCCCCTTAAAACCAAGGGGGGAGGACCAGACCGAGCACGCTGCGATTTTGGGTGACCATCGTTAGTCCGAGAATAAGACCGACTTCACTGTGATTTTTGGTGGTAATCCATTAATTTGTTCAAAAAAACATTACCACGGGCTCAAGCGCATTAGTACCAACAAGCTCGATCTGGCCCCTGCTTCTTTAATCGAGTTCGCCGTGATTTTTTCATCACCCACTAATTCTCAGCAATAAAATATAACCATCGGCTCGAGCGCATTGGTACCAGCAAGCTCGATCTGGCCCCCTCCTTCTTTAGAGGGAGGGCTGGGGAGGGAGCTAGCGCGCGATTAACTCATTGTATTAAATGAATTTTTAGCATTTTAATCTGGCAATTTTCAATATTTTCAGGCTTGTGCGCAAAACTACCCAGCCCTGTAAAAAAACAGCGACAAATGATTTGGATAGGCTGGAGCCAGACCAAACCCATATAGATAAATTTGTAGTAAATTCATTTAGTTAGGAGGAAAACGCAGGCTCCTGCGCATGATCCCCCCTCTAACTCCCCCCTTAAAACCAAGGGGAGAGGACCAGACCGAGCACGCTGCGATTTTGGGTGACCATCGTTAGTCCGAGAATCAGACCGACTTCGCTGTGATTTTTGGTGGTAATCCATTAATTTGTTCAAAAACGCATCACCACGGGCTCAAGCGCATTGGTACCAACAAGCTCGATCTGGCCCCTGCTTCTTTAATCGAGTTCGCCGTGATTTTTTCATAATCCACTAATTTTCAACAATAAAATACAACCACCGGCTCGAGCGCATTGGTATCAACAAGCTCGATCTGGCCCCCTCCTTCTTTAGAGGGAGGGCTGGGGAGGGAGCCAGAGCGCGATTAACTCATTGTATTAAATGAATTTTTAGCATTTTAATCTGGCAATTTTCAATATTTTCAGGCTTGTGCGCAAAACTACCCAGCCCTGTAAAAAAACAGCGACAAATGATTTGGATAGGCTGGAGCCAGACCAAACCCATATAGATAAATTTGTAGTAAATTCATTTAGTTAGGAGAAAAACGCAGGCTCATGCGCATGATCCCCCCTCTAACTCCCCCCTTAAAACCAAGGGGGGAGGACCAGATCGAACACGCTGCGATTTTGGGTGACCATCGTTAGTCCGAGAATCAGACCGACTTCGCTGTGATTTTTGGTGGTAATCCATTAATTTGTTCAAAAACGCATCACCACGGGCTCAAGCGCATTGGTACCAACAAGCTCGATCTGGCCCCTGCTTCTTTAATCGAGTTCGCCGTGATTTTTTCATAATCCACTAATTTTCAACAATAAAATACAACCACCGGCTCGAGCGCATTGGTATCAACAAGCTCGATCTGGCCCCCTCCTTCTTTAGAGGGAGGGCTGGGGAGGGAGCCAGAGCGCGATTAACTCATTGTATTAAATGAATTTTTAGCATTTTAATCTGGCAATTTTCAATATTTTCAGGCTTGTGCGCAAAACTACCCAGCCCTGTAAAAAAACAGCGACAAATGATTTGGATAGGCTGGAGCCAGACCAAACCCATATAGATAAATTTGTAGTAAATTCATTTAGTTAGGAGAAAAACGCAGGCTCATGCGCATGATCCCCCCTCTAACTCCCCCCTTAAAACCAAGGGGGGAGGACCAGATCGAACACGCTGCGATTTTGGGTGACCATCATCAGCCCGTGAACCAGATCGAACACGCTGTGATTTTGAGTGACCATCATCAGCCCGTGGACCAGACCGATCACGCTGTGATTTTGAGTGACCATCGTCAGCCCGTGAACCAGACCGAGCACGCTGTGATTTTGAGTGACCATCGTCAGCCCGTAGACCAGATCGAGCACGCTGTGATTTTCGGCGATCACCCTCATGTCCGACAACCGGACCTCGTAGGCTTAGACATAAAAAAATCGGCCTCATTAGTATATGAGGCCGATTATTTATTTTTACGAAGTGAGGCTTATGCGCCTTGTTCAGCGTCTTTTTCTGGGCGATTTGCTGCCCAAGCATAGAGCAGTTCAAGTGCAATCGTGGCCCCTGCTAGTGCGGTCACTTCACTTTGATCGTAAGGTGGAGACACTTCAACTACATCCATACCAACGATATTGATGTCTTGCAGTTGACGAATGATTTTCAACACTTTATCCGATGTCATACCGCCACAGACTGGTGTACCCGTTCCCGGTGCAAAAGCCGGGTCGAGACAGTCAATATCAAAGGTGAAATAGACCGGACGCTCCCCGACTACCGCTTTGATCTGCGCCACAATCTCTTCAGCGGTCAAATCGTTCGCTTCCATCGCATTAATCACATTAAAACCATGATTTTCCGCTTTGTATTCAGTACGAATACCGATTTGAATCGAATGTTTTGCCGAAATCAAACCTTCTTTTGGCGCATGATAAAACATCGTGCCGTGGTCATACGCACTGCCACTAGGGTAAGTATCGGTATGAGCATCAAAATGCACCAATGCCATTTCACCAAAATGCTTCGCATGAGCACGCAAAATCGGTAACGTAATAAAGTGATCGCCACCTAAAGCCAATAGGGTTTTACCCGACTTTATGATTTCACCCGCAGCCGCTTCCAAGCGGTAAGTAAAATCTTCTGCGTCACCACAATCGAACACTAAGTCACCGCTGTCGATCACATCAATACGATCAAACAAACTGAAATCCCAAGGGAATTTTTTACTTTCCCAAGCAAGATTAACCGATGCTTTACGAATGGCATCGGGCCCCATGCGTGCACCGGGACGGCCTGAAGTGGCCATATCTAATGGCACACCCAGCACGACTACATCGGCTTCAACGTCAATCGGATCTCTCACGTAAGGACGACGCACAAAGGTCATTGCATTTGAATAAAGTGAATAATCAGTTTTCGTAAACAAATCATTCATTTAAAAATCCTCTAAATAAGTGTAGCCACAAAGACCCTGCTCAAGTTCTTGCAGAATCGCTTCACGCTCGCTTTCCTCAACACGCTGTTCTAACAGTTGTTGATAGTTGGCTCGAATCATATCGACGTCTATATGTACATAACGCATCATATCTTCGACGGTATCGCCTTGGTTGATAAACGTAATTTCTGGCTCACCTTGCTCTGTAATGTTGACGACCACACTGTGGGTATCACCAAACAGATTATGCATATCACCCAGAATTTCTTGATATGCGCCTACTAGGAAAAATCCCATTAGGTAAGGTTTATCTTGCTGCCACTGTGGAACAGGTAACGTACTCTCAATTCCCTGTCCCTCAACATAGTGCTCCACAATACCATCAGAATCGCAGGTGATGTCTAACATCACGGCGCGGCGATCTTCTAACTGATCTAAACCAGAAATCGGTAACACTGGGAACACTTGGTCAATCCCCCAAGCATCCGGTAACGACTGGAATAAAGAGAAGTTAACAAAGAACTTATCCGCCAAGCGTTCTTGCAGCTCATCCAAAATTGGACGGTGGAAGCGATTTTTATTGTTCATGCGCCGACTAAGCTCATGATAAATACGCTGTGCTAGACGTTCAGCCCAAGCACGCTGTTCCAGATTGAGCACACCAGTAGCAAATTGACTGTGTACTTCAGCTAAATCCGCTTGTGTATCGTTGTATATTTCAATCAAAGCACGGGCATCAGAACCTTCGTGCAAGTTTTCCCAACTGCGCCACATATTTTGCAGCAACAAAGATTCTTCATTGTCCAATTCGGACACTGGCTCTGGAGAATACGCTTCTGCACCAATGACGTTTGTGATCAAAACCGCATGATGAGCGGTGATAGAACGTCCCGACTCAGAAATAATGGTTGGCATCGGCTGATCGTATAGTTTACACACATCACCAACCGTACTAACGACATTACGGGCATATTCAAACAAACCGTAATTCATTGAGTTAGAAGATTGACTACGCGTACCATCGTAGTCAACGGCCAAACCACCACCCACATCGAAATAAGCTATCGACGCACCAAGGGCACGTAATTCACAGTAGAAACGTGCTGATTCATTCACACCATTACGTACATCGCGAATATTGGCCATTTGCGATCCCAAATGGAAATGAACCAATTGCAACGTTTCAAGTTGATCTTCTTTTTTCAAGCGTTCAATAACGTTAAGCACTTGAGATGCCGACAAACCAAACTTAGATTTATCACCACCACTGGATTGCCATTTACCAGCGCCTTGTGAAGCGAGACGAATACGCAAACCTAGACGCGGCTTTACACCAAGACTTTTCGCTTCGCTAAGCACAATATCAAGCTCAGACATTTTTTCTAAAACGATAAAGACTTTGTGCCCTAGCTTTTCTCCAATCAAAGCAAGACGAATGTACTCTCGGTCTTTGTAACCATTACATACGATCACTGAGCTCGCCTGTTGTGCCATCGCAAGTACAGCTAATAGCTCAGGTTTACTACCCGCTTCTAAGCCTAATTGCTTGTGCTCTAGACGAGCTTGGCTTGCGAGGATCTCATCCACCACTTCTTTTTGTTGGTTTACTTTAATTGGGTAAACCAATAAATAACGATTGGGATAATCATAATCCTTTATCGCTTGATTAAATGCTTCACAAATACCGTGCACGCGTTGGTGCAGAATTTGTGGAAAACGAACCAACACCGGTACGTTCAAGCCTTGGTCTTGAAGCTGTTCGACAATGCGACTTAAAGGTGTACCTTGTTGTTGATCTTGTCTTGCCGACACGACCATTTCGCCATTATCATCAATTGCAAAGAAACCCTGGCTCCAATATTGAACATTGTAGTCAGCACGAACACGGTCTAATTTGGATTCTTTTTCCACACTTATCTCTCACTAAAACGATGGATATAAGGCACGCCATTTGAGCGAATGAAGCACCCTGCAGGTCAACTGCCATGTGCTTTATGGAGAAAAACAACTAACGTGTCTAATGATAAAAATTAATCGTTAAGACAATAATAGTTTGTTATGAATAATTGCACATATATTCCTTGATAATTAGTCAGTTTTCTCTGGATCACCTTGCAGCCAAGCCTCAAATTTTTTGTTGCCATACAAGGATTCCAAATCATCCTCTTCTGCTGCTGCTTCCTTAAGGGATGGGCTTGTTTCAACCGCACGTTGCAAATCTTCAATCGCCTGCTCTTCGGCCCCTAAACGGGCATACGCACATGCACGTTGATAGAGTGCTGGCCCATTATTTTCATCCAGCTCAAGTACGCGATTACATAGGCTCATCGCCCAGTGATACTCTTTTATTGCCATAACTGCATCGGCTTTATAAGTCAGCGCTTCAAGGTCTCCCGGTCTAATTTTTAGAATTTCGTCATACACTTCAATACGCTGATCCGCAGTTTGCATACTTTGTGCTCTCAGCCACAAGTTATGTATCTCATTAATGATTTCAATTTCACGGTTGTTGTCAGAAATAATGCGCGTTTTACGTTTCAAATCTCGTTCAAGTGCCAAAAATTTCTTTTCATACTCTTGTGCAATTTTATTCAAACGCTTATCGGCCATTTCCGTTGTATTGACTTTCACTTCGCGTAAGGAATGCCAACCAATCAGGGCAATTAACGATGCAACGCCAGCGATGATATAGAAAAAGTACGTCACCGTAACATTGGCATAGTTCATTGATTTATCGGCCACAGCCAATTCTCTATCTGTAATCTGCACCGTGAGTCGGCGTTCGAGATCTTGCTGATCTTGGCGAAGTGATTTGAGTTCATCTAGGATATATCGCTCCATCAAAGGTCGGTCGAGCATATCCGTTTGCGAATACGTAGGGGTTTGATTATCGGGCTCTTTTTTCTCATCAGCATTAGCACTTACCACAGAAAACAAAGCAGCGGTTGCCAATAGTAAGGGAAGCACACGTCCTATCACAGGAACTCCTCGATTGTTAGTTTCTAATTAAACGATTTGTTGATGACGACCTACTCTTTTCATTTCGCACATGACGAAACTTTTTTCAACCTTCACTCATGTAAAGTAAAACAGATGTTACAACGCACATCTACCCAACAGGGTTGTAAATAAAGCTAGGATATCGTATTAATATATTTAGAACTCTAACATATTGTTTGATGATTTTGTTATAAAAAGTCAAAACATCCATTAAATACCACGAGGTAAATCATTCTATATCAACAAAAATACATTTGAACTCTAATAATTTATTTGGTTAATAACAGAATTCATATTTTAATAAAATGTGAAATAACCTCACTAAAGGAGAAGAAGTACCTCAGTTTTCAACTATCGAAATTGAGTAGGTGAAAAATGAATTTGAATTTAAAACAATGTCTCAGGAGGACACAATGTCATTGATACGGAAAATCACACTCACAGCCACTATGGGTCTTGGTGCGATAAGCACTTGTGTAATAGCAGCGCCTCTACCTGGCGAAGGGATCACCGTACAACCACTGCAATCCACCACACCCGAAGAAACCTTTCAAACTCTCATCGTAAACAAAGCGATGCAAGCGCTCGGCTACAATGTGCTGCCAACAAAAGAAGTAGATTATAACGTTGCCTACACCTCTATTGCGGCAGGCGATGCGACTTACATGGCGGTTAACTGGGCCCCATTGCATAACGACAAGTATCAAAAAGCCGGCGGCGATAAACGTTTTTATCGCAAAGGCGACTTAGTTACTGGCGCGGCGCAAGGTTATTTGATTGATAAGAAAACCGCGGACAAGTACCACATCACCAATATCGAGCAATTAAGAGACCCCAAACTAGCTCAGCTCTTTGATACTGATGGGGATGGCAAAGCCAATTTAACTGGCTGCAATCCTGGGTGGGGATGTGAATCGGTTATCGAGCACCAACTTGACGCCTACCACCTACGTGACACTGTCACACATGACCAAGGTAAGTATTCCGCCATCATCGCCAACACGATTTCTCTCTACAAAAAAGGCAAACCTATCCTGTATTACACTTGGACACCGTATTGGGTAAGTGGCGTTCTCGTACCAGGAAAAGATGTCGTTTGGTTAGAAGTGCCTTTTTCGTCCCTGCCAGGCTCACGTAAAAACACTGACACAACATTACCGAATGGTAAAAACTTTGGCTTTCAGATGAACTCGGAGAAAATTGCAGCGAATAAAGAGTTCGCCGAAAACAACCCTGCCGCCGCTAAGTTATTCTCAATCATGAAAATCGATATTAATGACATCAGTGCAGAAAACCAAATGATGGCACAAGGCCGTGGTTCAGCTCGTGATATTGAAGCACACGCTGATGCTTGGATTAAGACCCATCAAAAACAATTTGATCAATGGATAGCGATTGCCAAACAAGCCGCTAAACATTCTTCTTAACCTTCTCAAATAGGTTGTATTTTAATCACACCCAGAGCGAAATCTCTGGGTGTTTTTTCACCTCCCTCACGCCAATAAATTCAACTCAAAACATTTCACAACAAACTATTATAAAAATTTAATAACGAGATAAATACCAATAAAAACATAATATTACAAATTAAGCCTCACAATTTTCTGACACTTACGCTTGAAAAATCCTAAAATAATGTTTAGGGTACTATACAGTTTTGTTGCTAGATGCACTTCACAATAAAGACAACAAAGGATATTTATATGTCTACCATCTTAGAAGTGAACAACCTCTACAAGGTATTCGGAGAATCCCCTAAGGAGGCGTTCCCTCTCTTAGAAAAAGGCCTGAACAAGGACCAAATTTTCGAAAAGACTGGGCTCACTGTAGGGGTCAAAGACGTGTCACTCAAGATCAACGAAGGGGAAATCTTCGTGATCATGGGCCTTTCAGGGTCTGGTAAATCAACGCTAGTTCGTCTCCTTAATCGGCTCATCGAGCCAACTCGAGGAGAAGTAAGACTCAAAGGTGATGATATTGCCCAAATGAGTGACGAACAATTACGAGCAGTACGTCGTAAAAACATCGCAATGGTGTTTCAAAACTTCGCCCTCATGCCACACATGACCGTGATTGAAAACGCGGCCTTCGGATTAGAGCTAGCTGGAATTGATGAAGCGACTCGTCACCAAACAGCGCAAGAAGCATTGGAACGCGTTGGCCTTGATGCTTATATTGATTCTTATCCAGACGAACTATCAGGGGGGATGAAACAACGCGTAGGTCTTGCCCGCGCTTTAGCAAATGACCCAGACATCCTACTAATGGATGAAGCATTTTCAGCACTTGACCCACTCATTCGTACCGAAATGCAAGACGAACTCATTCGTCTACAAAATGATGACCAACGCACTATCGTGTTTATTTCCCACGACTTAGATGAAGCCATGCGTATTGGTGACCGTATCGCGATTATGCAAGATGGTGTTGTCGTGCAAGTAGGTACACCAGATGAAATTCTGCATAATCCAGCTAACGATTACGTTGAATCCTTCTTTAAAGGTGTCAATGTGGCTTCCGTATACAGTGCAAAAGACATTGCTCGAAAACGTCCTGGTACTCTATTTAAGAAACACGACAATGATGGCCCCGCAGCAGCGATGCAATTGCTACTTGATGGAGACCGCGACTACGGCATTGTCGTGGACAAATCCAACAAATATTCAGGCATCGTTTCAGTTGATTCGTTAGAAGAAGCGAAACGAGAAAAACGTTCTCTCACTAGTGCTCTACTTTCCGACACCATCACGATTGACCCGGATGTCGCCGTTGGCGAACTCATCAGTCAAGTTGCCAGCGTAAGTTACGCGGTACCTGTAGTTGATGAGCAAGGCAACTATTATGGCGTTATTACTAAATCACGATTGCTACAAACTTTAGATAGGGAGTCACTATGAGTATCGAGACAACGACTGTAGACACAGCAACCAGTGCCGCACAAGCAGCGGATCCATGGGCTAGCGCAGCGCAGACAGCTTCAAGTAGTGATCCATGGGGAGCTGCCACAACGACCGCTCAAGCGTCTGCCGATTGGTTAAACGCGACACCAACTGAGCCTCCATTTGACTGGTTACACCCATTTAACGATGCAGTGATCCCGTTCGATCATTGGGTAGAAACCGCGCTTAATTGGTTAGTATTCCATGGTCGTCCGGTTTTCCAAGCTATTCGCGTACCGATTGATTTTATTTTAACGTCGTTTCAAACCGCGTTAGTCGCGACGCCCGCACCTATCATGTTAATCATTTTAGGTCTCCTCGCTTGGCAATTTGCAGGACGAAAACTTGGGGTTGCTTCTTTTATTTCTCTGATTGTCATTGGGTTAATTGGTGCCTGGGAACAAGCAATGGTCACCTTAGCTCTGGTGATGACATCGGTCTTTTTCTGTTTGCTGATCGGATTACCCATGGGGATCTGGCTAGCAAGAAGCCCGAAAGCAGCCAAAATTGTTCGCCCAATGCTTGATGCCATGCAAACCACGCCCGCATTCGTGTACTTAGTACCTATCGTTATGCTGTTTGGTATCGGTAATGTGCCAGGCGTGGTGGTCACCATCATCTTCGCTCTGCCTCCTATTGTGCGTTTAACTATCTTAGGGATTCAACACGTACCTGAAGAGCTTATCGAAGCGGGACACTCATTTGGGGCAAGTCCAAAGCAAATGTTATATCGCATTCAATTGCCGCTGGCGATGCCTACCATTATGGCCGGGGTTAACCAAACACTGATGCTATCACTTTCTATGGTCGTTATTGCGTCGATGATCGCTGTTGGCGGTTTAGGACAAATGGTCTTACGCGGTATCGGTCGTCTTGATATGGGGCTTGCTGCTGTGGGTGGTTTAGGCATAGTTATTCTGGCTATTTTGCTTGACCGCATCACGCAAAGCGTAGGTGAGCAAAACCGTGACCAACGCACCCGTTGGTATGAGACAGGCCCAATTTCCATCTTTTTTAGACGTAAAAAACACGAGACATCAAATTCACAAACAACCAAGAAAAATCTAGGAGAAGCGTAATGAAACACGCATGGAAAACCGTACTCCTGACGGGACTATCTATCACTGCTGTAACCAGTACTGCTTATGCTGAATCATTGCCTGGTGACGGAATTACGGTACAACCGGTCCAATCGACCATTGCTGAAGAAACTTTCCAAACCTTAATCGTTAACAAAGCGATGGAAGCACTTGGCTATAACGTATTACCAACCAAAGAAGTGGACTATAACGTGGCTTATACCTCAATTGCTGAAGGTGATGCCACTTATATGACGACAAACTGGAAACCACTGCATGACAACAAGTACGCTAAAGCAGGTGGTGATGATAAATTTTACCGCGCAGGTGAATACGTTACAGGTGCAGCTCAAGGGTATTTGATTGATAAAAAAACCGCTGAAAAATACCACATCACCAATTTGAAGCAATTCCACGATCCAAAAATTGCCAAGCTCTTTGATGCTGACGGTGATGGTAAAGCCGATCTGTCTGGTTGTAACCCAGGTTGGGGTTGTGAAGAGGCAATTGAACATCAGTTAGATGCTTATAAATTGCGTGGTACTGTTGAGCATAATCAAGGTCAGTACGCCACTATCATGGCCGATACCATTACCCGTTATAAGAAAGGTCAGCCTATTTTCTATTACACATGGACACCTTATTGGGTAAGTGGTGTATTGGTCCCAGGTAAAGATGTGATTTGGCTTGAGGTCCCATTTTCTGCGGTTCCGGGCAAACCAAATGCATCAACCAAATTGCCAAACGGTAAAGATTACGGCTTCCCAATGAACAGCGAACACATTGTTGCTAATAAGAAGTTTGCTGAGCAAAACCCAGCTGCAGCGAAGCTATTCGCAGAAATGAAGCTAAGCATTAACGATATTAACGCCGAAAACATGATGATGAGTCGTGGTCACAATTCACCACGCGATATTGAATCTCATGCTAACGGTTGGATTAAGGCTCACCAAGCCTTATTCGATTCATGGATTAAAGCTGCTAAGCAAGCGGCCAAATAACCATGATCTAATTATTAGGCAGGCCAACGTGCCTGCCTACATTGCCATTAGTTCAACCCCAAGGAGTGAATGTTGGAACTGCATGAAGAAGTGTTGATCTCAATTCGACAGATCATTCGAGCAATTGACTTACGGTCAAAAAAGCTTAATCGGGATTTTGGCTTAACCAGTCCGCAGCTATTACTGCTAAGGTCAGTTGATGAATCTGGTAAACAAACCATTCGCCAGTTGTCAAAACAAGCCAATATGAGTCAAGCAACAGCGACGAGTATTCTGGATCGTTTAGAAGCCCGTGGACTAATCGTACGAACTCGAGATATCGTAGATAAACGCAAAGTGCACGCAAAGCTAACTGAGCAAGGCAAAATTCTGCTCGCTCAAGCGCCACAGTTATTGCATCAAGACGTGATAGAGCAACTCGAATCATTAGCGCCATGGGAACAAACCTTATTACTGTCATCGCTACAGCGTTTATCACAGATGATGAATACGCAAGATGATCAACCCACCCTCCCTCATTCTTAGCTTCTTTTAACCACTTTCAGTCAACATGACTTTCCATTTCGTCCCCGTTGTAAAAATGAGAGCTAGATTAGTACATTAATTTTATTACGAGCTTTGTTTGGCAAAATTTAGCCCTAGCTCATAAACTAAATGCTAACGGATATTTGTAATTTGGGGTTGTATTTTTCGTCAATCTCATGCACTTTAGCGCCCTCTCGTTCCATGATAATTGTTCTATAGTAATCATTGAATTAGCGACGATATGACAAATAAGACCACCTATTTAACGGGAGTATAACGTTGAACGAATACCAAGACGTTTCCTTGCTGATTGAGCGACTGGCACAAGCCGACGAACAGCAACAAATTGTTCAACTTAATGAGATGGTCGATAACGACCTTGATGAAGGGTCTATTGCGCTGCTTTTAGAAGCTTTTCCTATCGACCAACGTGTTAGGATGTGGCGTAACCTTCCTCTGGAATTGCACATTTCTGTGCTAACAGAGATGCGCGCCGAAGCTCGTATTTCCATTATTAATGCCCTTTCTGAGACCGAGCTGAAACTCACTCTAGCTAAATTGGATAACTTATCCTTAATTGAATGGTCAGATTCCTTACCTGATGAGCTCATTGCTGATGCGATGCGGTTAATCAGCCGCGACGAATTAGAGCTATACGACCGCGCGAAAGTCTATGACGATGAAGAAATTGGTCGCTGGGTAGAACAAAAAGTGTTTACCCTGCCTTTTTCTATTAGTGTAAAACGAGCCCGTGGTTTACTGGAAAAAAACCAGTTTGAAACACCGAAATACGTCTATCTGATTAACCGTAATAAAACGTTTCGAGGCATGGTGCTTTACAGTGACATTCTGCAAGCAGACGATACCACTCAACTAAAAACGTTAGCTCAGGAGCACTTAGTTACCTTAAATTCCCATCAATCCTTAAATGATGCCATTGATGCCATTGAACATTCTGATTTTCCTGTTGTACCTGTGACTGACGATCATGATGCATTAGTCGGCCATGTTGATTGGCAATTTGCCCTAAGCACCCAGCGAGAAATTTACGAAGCCCGTTTGATGGCTGGTACGGGTATGGATGAAGGAGACGATCTCTTTACTCCCATTCTCAAAGGTACCCAAAAGCGTGGTGTTTGGTTAGGGATTAATCTTCTCACGGCTATTTTAGCATCGGTAACCATAGGCTTATTTGAAGATGTCATCTCTCAAGTCGTTGCACTTGCGGTACTGATGCCAATCGTTGCGTCTATGGGCGGTATTGCTGGTAGCCAAACTCTAACGCTCATGGTCCGAGGTATGGCGCTTAATCAGGTCACCATTGGTAACCGGCTTGCCCTTCTTAAAAATGAATTGAGTATTGGATCTATCAATGGCGTTATCTGGGCGGTGATTATCGGCGGTATCGCAGGCCTTTGGTTTCAGTCTCCCGTTTTGGGCTACACCATCGCGCTTGCTATTGTGGTGAATATGGCCATCGCCGCGTTCTTTGGGGTAATTATTCCCATTTTGCTCGATAAATTTAAGCTCGATCCCGCACTGGCAGGTTCTGTCATTTTAACCACGGTAACAGATGTGATTGGCTTTTTTGCATTTTTGGGCACGGCAAGCTTAGTCATGCTCTAATATCCACTAGCGATTACATCAGAAAAGGATTCTTCTTACAGAGGAATCCTTTTTTATTGCTAAAAACTCAGCATAATATGGTAATCCACTTGAATTTGAGCCAGTTATAACCATATAGGTAATATAGGGTTAAGTCCGTAGTTGGCGAATTTTCATATTGAACGTTGAGTCAAATTTCACCACACCAAAGCACATATCACTTAACTTTATGCATTTCACAATATTTAGGGCAATAACATGCCCCCAATGAATGCTGTTTTTTCATCTTGATCACAAAGAGGGAAAATATGAATCATTATCCACACTGGCAACTGCATATCGAAGAGAGCGCGCAACACCCACAAGGCACATCACACTGGCCAGACAGCTTTGGCTTCCCCGTACGCCATAACGATCCCATTTTTACTGTCCCTATGCCAAAAGCACTGCAACAGCCAGAACACCAATGGTTTTCACGTTTAAACTTACAACAACTAGCCGATTTATTTAATCCGACGATGCATTGAGTTCACAGCACCTTTCGTCGCATCCATTACTTGGCTATTGACTTGCGAAACAGAGATTACTGAGGGTTCGCGTCTATTTTAGGCTTTCACTTACGCAGGACGGTGATGTAAACCTGTCGCATTACGACTTTCCATCACCGTTACTTGGTTGCGACCTTGGACTTTTGATTGATATAAAGCGTGGTCGGCACATTTCACACTTTCGACGACATCAATATCCGCAGATAATTGCGCACAACCAATTGAAATGGTGATACCAAAACGATAACCATCTCCATAAAATATTTGTTTCTCTATTGCCTTACGTATCTCGTCAAGATGGGTACGAGCTACTCCTAAGTTTGGCCAAGGTGCATACATAACAAATTCTTCACCACCGTATCGAGCTAACACACCTTTCATTGGTATGTGCTCTTGTAATACGTCGGCAACATTGATCATGACCTTATCACCCACATCATGCCCATAAGCATCATTGACCTTTTTAAAATGGTCAATATCGATCATTGCAACGATACCGCGCTGTCCATGCACAGAAACGTGCTCAGCTAACTGGTCTCGGAAATAGCGGCGATTATACAAACCGGTTAGCTCATCTCGAATCGAACGTCGATAGTGCCAATTGATTTGGTCAAATAGAAACAGCGACATTAAGGCGCCGAGTAGAAAATCTGACGCTAAAATTTGAGTCACAACAATGCTTAAGCCGTAAATTTCAAAGCTTTCCGTTTTCATCAATAGTAAAAACGGTATCAGTGACGCAGCGAAGCATACCAACATGGCTAGACATATGTATTTCTCGCCCTGATGTTCTGGACGGCGATGGCGCCAAGCAAAAACAAAAGCACAAAACAGAATACAAGCTACAGTACCAACGCACAAAGCGATTCTCAGGTACTCGGAATTCGCTACATACAAATAAATAGCAACTTGAACTAAACCAAACAATATAATATGCAGATGCATTAATATGATATGGCGTCTAGAAATGGTGTATTGATACCAACTGATCACACCGATGAGCAATGAGTAACAAGCTGCGACATACAGCATATTGTTAAACAGAGTTGACCAAGCTTGGTGCGCCCAAGAATCAAACGAAAATGAAAAAGAAATGAAAGCAAATCCAAGCAAAAAGAACCCGACGAAAAAACGATTCGCAGCTTGTTTCTTTTCCCCGGTAATATTCATACTTACTTGATGTAAGAAAAAACACGCAATGGCTGACGTACCAAGTACGTTAACAATATTTGCCGTACTGGTTAGCTGATAAATATTCACAAATAACTAATTCTCACCATAAAGGACTGTCAGCTTTACACTTCACCACTGCTCTCACGTAAGTCTTTTTTCGCGATAATGCGACCACTTCGACTTGCCCTTTAGGTGAACAGAGGGTAAAGAATAACCAAAACTCTTGAGGCCGCGTAGTATAGATGAAACCCACCTGCAAAAGTGTCCGATTTTGAGACACAACTGGCTTTTTTGCGAATAAATAACCATAAACAATATAATGTTCTATAAATGAGACGGTTACAAAATACCGCCTTCAGCTAGAGCTAAAGGCGGCGAATCATGACAAGTGCTTTGATGAGGGATAGATACAAATCGAAAGGGTATTAGCGATGCAAATAAGTAGCACTAACCCAGTTAACTCTCCCCCGATAGACGATTTTTGCCCAGCCACTATCAATTTCAATAACGTTCACTTTTTCACCTCGAGGTAACGTACCTACAATCGGCGAGCGTAATTGAGGAGTGGCACGGACATTGAGTTTTTTCGCTGCCACCACATACAAACCTGGTGCATGATGTGATTTAGGTATTTGAGTTGCCCTTTCAGGTTGCTTCGCAACATGCTTAGGGGAATTGACCATGTTCTCTTTTGTTGCTGCCGCTTGCGGCATCTTGTGTGCTTGCGGCTGTTTTGGGGAAGCAGATTGGTGTGCAGCCTTAGGCGCGCACACTTTCCCTGCAGGACACGTTTCAGCTTGCGCCGCCGCACTACCTAATAGTGCAGTTAGAGCTACTAATAACATTGATTTACGCACGTTCTTCTCCTAATACTACTCCACGAATGCAGATCAAAACCGAATTATCCCTAACGATCGATGAAACAAATTGCTTAAATATCACCCTATCATGCCTAAACAACGTCCATCAAATCAAACACCTACCTCTGTGATATATTTAACAGTCAGCCCACCTAGTTGCTTTTTTAGGTGACATGCCTATCACAAACACTTTATTCAGCCGAGTTTGAAAAGAAAGATACAATAGGTTTTAGGAATCGCTCTCATAATGTGTTGTTAACAGCTCATTATGGATAACTTCTCATACCAAGGCAGCTTATTTGGTTAGATTTATTCTGCATCAATACCCTTAAAAATTGATTTAAATCAATTTATTAGCACAGACTCAAAGGTGATATACGTCACGTTGTATAGCATTATTGCGCACTCCATCAAAGATTCATGAATGATCCTTAAAAATGATCAAGACAAAACCTCAATATTGGCTTAATGTTCACCTCAATGGATCCATTATCAAATATAAAATATTAAGGAGACATGATGGCCCCTACATCCATTACACTGATCATTCTGCTCTTTGCAGTAGTGATGTTCGTTTGGGAGCGAATCCCACTAGCGCTTACCTCGATGTTAGTGTGCGTTGCTTTAGTTTTGACCGGAGTACTTGACGCACACGAAGCATTTTCCGGTTTCATCAATAAGAATGTCGTTCTATTTGTGGACATGTTCATTATCGGTGCCGCTCTTTTTGAAACGGGAATGGCGAAGCAAATTGGCGGTATCGTTACCAAATTTGCTAAGACAGAAAAACAATTGGTGGTCGCAACTATGACCATCACCGGACTCATGTCCGGCCTTCTCTCCAATACCGGCACCGCGGCCGTTTTAATCCCTGTCGTGGTTGGGTTAGCGGCAAAATCAGGATTTTCACGCTCCAAATTGCTGATGCCAGTGGTCTTTGCGGCAGCGATGGGCGGCAATTTGAGTCTCATTGGCGCCCCAGGCAACATGATCGCCCAATCAGCTTTAGAGGAAGTAAATCTAGGATTCAGCTTTTTTGAATATGCCTATGTTGGCTTACCAATGTTAATCATCGGTACCCTATTTATTGCTACTTTTGGTTATAAATATTTGCCGAATACAAACGCCAGTAATAAGCATGAAGAAGATGAAATCGACTATAGCCACATTCCAAACTGGAAGAAATATACATCTCTTGTTGTATTAACCATTACTATTCTAGCCATGGTTTTTGAGAAACAGATTGGTATTCCACTTCATATTTCTGGTGCTATTGGTGCGTTAATTCTTCCTATTGTTGGCGTTATAAATGAACAACAGGTTTATCGTTCAATCGACATGAAAACGATATTTTTATTCGGCGGAACGTTAGGGCTTGCACAGGCGATGCAAAAGACAGGGGCTGGTGAACAAATTGCCACATCGGTATTAAATTCCTTAGGAAGTCATGCCTCAATGTTCCTTATTATGTTTGTCATTTTCATGCTCGCGGTTGTGCTCACCAATTTTATGTCCAATACCGCGACAACGGCTTTACTGGTCCCTATCGGCATGTCCATATCAATGAGCATTGGCGCGGATCCTCGTGCTGTCATGATGGCGGTCGTTATCGGTGGCTCACTCGCCTACGCCACACCAATCGGCATGCCAGCCAACGCGATGGTATTAGGCCCTGGCGGTTTCAAATTCAGTGATTATATGAAATCAGGGTTACCGCTGATTGTCGTATCGACGATTGTCAGCATGATTTTGCTCCCTATTTTATATCCATTCTTTCATTAATTATTACTACTGGAGAATCAATGTGAATAATCAATCCAAAATTGAAGAAATGACGATCACGATGGGAAAGTTCGTTTCTCTGATAGGTAAAATATTACCTGATGATGTAATGAACAAATTAACTGAATTACGTACCCAAGAAGATTCTCGATTGGCGACTGCCATATACAGCACCATGTTTGAGAACCAAAATTTGGCAAGAGAATTAAATAGACCAAGTTGCCAAGATACGGGTGTAATTCAATTTTTCTTAAAATGTGGTGAGAACTTTCCTTATATCGGAAAGTTAGAGAAAGTGCTAACCGAGTCTGTTTTGTATGCCACAGAAAACGCTCCGTTAAGACACAACAGTGTACAAACATTCGACGAATATAATACTGGCAAAAATATTGGTAAAGGTACGCCCTCTATTTTCTGGGAAATGATTCCAGATAGCGACACATTAGAAATTGATGCCTACATGGCAGGCGGCGGCTGCACCTTACCCGGCAAAGCTGGCGTGCTCATGCCCGGCATGGGCTATGAAGGTGTGACCGAGTTTGTTCTCGATATCATGACCAGCTATGGCCTAAACGCTTGCCCTCCTCTGTTGGTTGGTGTCGGTGTGGCAACCTCAGTAGAAACGGCCGCCCTATTGTCCAAAAAAGCACTCATGCGCCCGATTGGTAGCCACAATGAAAATGAACGCGCCGCGAAGATGGAGCAGCTCTTAGAAGACGGCATCAATAAAATTGGTTTAGGCCCACAAGGTATGTCTGGCAACAAGTCGGTGATGGGTGTCCATATTGAAAATAGTGCCCGCCATCCATCTACTATCGGTGTTGCTGTCAGCACAGGCTGCTGGTCACATCGTCGCGGTCATATCGTCTTTGATCATGAATTAAATTACACCATCACATCACACTCAGGAGTAGAACTATGAGCGACAAGAAGATCCTAACCACCCCTATTTCCTCTAGCGATCTTGAAGATATCAATGTGGGTGATGTCATCTATCTAACAGGATATTTAGTCACTTGTCGCGATGTAGCGCATCGTCGTCTTATCGAAGAAAAACGCGAGCTACCAGTGGATATTAATGGCCTTGCGATATTTCATGCCGGCCCCATCATTCGCCCTCTAGATAATGATAAATACGAGATGGTCTCCATCGGCCCAACAACCAGTATGCGCATGGAAAAATTTGAAAAAGAATTTATCGAGCAAACCGGTGTAAAACTGATCGTCGGTAAAGGTGGCATGGGAGCGGGTACTCAAGAAGGCTGCGAGAAATACAAAGCCTTACATGTCGTGTATCCGGCAGGTTGTGCCGTACGCGCTGCTACTCAAGTAGAAGAAATTGTCGATGCACACTGGAAAGACCTTGGTATGCCTGAAACTTTGTGGGTATGCAAAGTAAAAGAATTTGGACCACTGATTGTTTCGATTGATACCCATGGGCGCAACCTGTTTGAAGAGAAGAAAGTAATTTACAACCAACGAAAAGAGCAGGTCTACGAAGAGATTTGTCAACACGTAAAATTCATCAAATAACAATACAGGGCAGCATCAATGATGCTGCCCTATTGGAAAGATTGCTATGCAAGAAACATCGCTCTTTATGGAGGGCATTAACCTACTCACTTTGGGTATGGGATTTGTCTTTATCTTCCTTATCTTTTTGGTCTATGCAACAACGGGAATGTCTCGCGTCATTACCCGCTTTGCGCCTCCTCCCGTCGCACCAAAAGCTAAAGCTAAAACCAAACCTGTTGTAGCTCCAAAACCTGCACAAGATGATCAATTAATCGCCGTTTTAACTGCTGCAGTTCATCACCATCGAGCTCAACAACAGCAAAACTCATAATCATAATAAAGGAGAACTTCGAGATGACTCAGGCTACTAAACGCGTTGGTATTACCGACGTAGTGCTTCGTGACGCCCACCAATCTCTTTTTGCAACTCGTCTACGTTTAGACGACATGTTGCCTATTGCTGCACAACTTGACGACATCGGTTACTGGTCTCTTGAGTGTTGGGGCGGCGCAACATTTGATAGTTGCATTCGTTTCTTAGGTGAAGACCCATGGGAACGCTTGCGCACTCTAAAAAAAGCCATGCCTAAAACGCCGCTGCAAATGCTGCTGCGTGGTCAAAACCTACTGGGCTACCGCCACTATGCTGACGACGTGGTTGATACGTTTGTTGAGCGTGCAGTGAAAAATGGTATGGACGTATTCCGCGTGTTTGATGCGATGAACGACCCGCGCAACATGCAACAAGCGATTCGTGCTGTGAAAAAACAGGGCGCGCATGCGCAAGGCACTCTAAGCTACACCACCAGCCCGGCACACAACCTACAAACTTGGGTTGATGTAGCGCAGCAATTGGCAGAAGAAGGTGTCGATTCAATTGCCATTAAAGACATGTCTGGCATTTTAACGCCTTTCCAAGCTGCTGAGTTGGTTCAAACCTTGAAAAAACAAGTCGACGTTGAACTGCACTTGCACTGCCACTCCACCACTGGCATGGCTGACATGACCCTGCTTAAAGCGATTGAAGCGGGTGTTGACCGCGTTGATACCGCTATTTCAAGCATGAGTGGTACTTACGGCCACCCTGCCACAGAATCTCTCGTAGCCACATTGCAAAACACCGGTTACGACACGGGTCTTGACCTACACAAGCTAGAGAAAATTTCTGCATACTTCCGTGAAGTACGTAAGAAATACCATGCGTTTGAAGGCATGATGAAAGGCTCTGACTCACGCATTCTGATTGCTCAAGTGCCTGGCGGCATGTTGACCAACATGGAAAACCAGCTCAAACAGCAAAATGCGTTAGACAAACTTGACCAAGTATTGGAAGAAATCCCACGCGTTCGTGAAGACCTTGGTTCTATCCCACTGGTTACCCCAACATCGCAAATTGTGGGTACTCAATCGGTTATCAACGTCTTGATGGGTGAACGCTACAAGAGCATCACCAAAGAAACGGCCGGTATCCTAAAAGGCGAATATGGCCGCACTCCCGCGCCAGTCAACACTGAGCTACAACAACGCGTGTTAGATGGCGCACAAGCCATCACATGTCGTCCAGCAGATAACATCGCGCCAGAAATGGTGGAGCTGCAACAATCTGTTGTTCAACAAGCCAAAGAGAAAGGCATCACCTTAAGTGAAAACGCCGTTGATGACGTATTGATGGTCGCTCTATTTGACCAAGTAGCTTGGAAATTCCTAGCTAACCGTAATAACCCTGATGCATTTGAACCTGCACCTCAAGCACCAACGAAGGAAGAGAAAAAAGTGACCGCTGCAAATTCAACCCAAAAAGCCGATGCTGGTATCTACACCATCACAGTCAACAACCAAAACTATGTGGTGAAAGTGGCTGAAGGTGGCGACATTACACAAGTCTCTACCGCGCCTGCAGCTCCCGTTGCAGAATCTGCTCCAGCACCAGTCGCTGCCGCAACAGGCGAAACCATGAATGCCCCTCTTGCAGGTAACATCTGGAAAATCAACGCCAAAGCGGGCGAGCAAGTGCAAGAAGGTGACGTATTGCTCACGCTTGAAGCAATGAAAATGGAAACTGAAATTCGTGCACCTCATGATGGTGTCGTAAGCAGTATTGATGTGAGTGAAGGTGATGCCGTACAAATGGGTGATGCCCTACTGGTATTGGCATAATCGAGTGAGGTGTAACCATGATGGATAACATCATCGCAATGGTGAATGACTTTGGCTTTTTCCACTTACAGTGGGGACAAGCCGTGATGATCGTCATCGGGCTGGTATTGCTCTATTTGGCGATTGTCAAACAATTCGAACCTCTTCTTTTGGTTCCAATTGGTTTTGGTGGCATTTTGTCTAACTTGCCAGACGCAGGTTTGGCCATGTCGGCAATCGAAAATGCGATTTACGCAGCGAAACCGGATGTCATGGCGGCGTTTGCTAACGTATTGCACATGAGTGCGGGGGCAGGTGCAGAAGCCATTAAAGAGGCGATTCATAGCGCAACACCAACCCAGTTAGCGTCTCTTAACTTACTGGCTGAGCAATACACTTACACTGATGGCATGCTGTATCAGTTCTATCATGTGGCAATTGCGTCAGGGGCGGCTCCACTCGTGATCTTTATGGGTGTAGGCGCAATGACCGACTTTGGTCCACTGCTGGCTAACCCAAAAACATTGCTTCTTGGCGCGGCAGCTCAATTCGGTATCTTTACCACCGTATTGGGTGCATTAGGCCTTAGCCAACTGGGTGTGATGGACTTTAGCGTATCTCAAGCAGCCGCTATCGGTATTATCGGTGGCGCTGACGGCCCAACCGCTATTTACGTATCCAGCTTGCTGGCACCAGAGCTATTAGGTGCTATCGCGGTGGCTGCCTACTCGTACATGGCATTGGTGCCGATGATCCAACCACCGATTATGCGTGCTTTAACTAGCGATGCAGAACGTAAGATCCAGATGAGTCAGCTTCGCCAAGTGCACAAGCTAGAAAAGATCTGCTTCCCGCTACTGCTGTTGGTGTTGATTGCGATGCTATTGCCATCAGCAACCCCGCTACTGGGCATGTTCTGCTTTGGTAACTTAATGCGTGAATGTGGTGTGGTAGAACGTCTCTCTGATACAGCGCAAAATGGATTGATCAACATTGTGACTATTTTCCTAGGTCTCTCTGTTGGCTCAAAACTGATGGCGGATAAATTCTTGCAACCACAAACCATCGGCATTCTCTGCTTAGGTATTTTGGCCTTCTGTGTCGGTACTGCAGCCGGTGTGCTTATGGCGAAATTGCTTAACCGCTTCTCTAAAGATCCGATTAACCCACTCATTGGTTCTGCTGGGGTCTCTGCCGTACCAATGGCGGCACGTGTATCCAACAAAATCGGTTTGGAAGCCAATAACCAAAACTTCCTCCTGATGCATGCGATGGGTCCAAACGTTGCTGGTGTGATCGGCTCTGCGGTAGCCGCAGGCGTGATGATCAAATATGTGCTTGGATGATCTGCCTTTTTTGAGCATTTTATAAATTTGATTGGGGTTTTAGACCCCAATCAAATTATGCTAAAAATGGTACTTAAAGGTGAGTCATTTAGGTAGATGGGGAACCCGATTAATTGCCTAAGTTCGTCAGCATATCTCGCATACTACGTTCGATATGCTCCTTCATTAAGTTACAAGCTCTATCTGCGTCTTTATTTTTAATCGCACTTAGTAATTCTCTATGTTCGATAATAGATTTAATGGCATACTCTTTTTCTGTGGTATTTAAACCTATAGATAAGCCATTCCAAAGCGTGCTAAGTAAGGTAGCGATTCTTTGATTTCCAGCAGCATTCCATATTGCCATGTGGAACGCCTGATTCAAATGAGAATAATTTCTTGCATCATTTTCTTCTAGATCAACTTCTGCAGCAGAAAATGCAGAAATAATTTCACTGATGTCGACTGATTGACTATTACATACTTTACGAATCATCTCTCCCTCTAATATTAATCTAAGTTCGAAATGCTCCTTTATATATTGCTCAGTGATCCCAAGTACCATCGCCCCTTTATTGGGCCGAAGAGCGATCAATCCATCCGCACTTAGTAGTTGTAAGGCTTCTCGTACGGGGGTGACAGAAACACCCAACGATTTAGAAACCTCATCGAGCGCGATCGTATCACCTTGTTTGTACTTGTTGGAAAGTATCGCTTTTCTAAGTTCTGCAGCGACCTGCTCTCGAGCGGGAAGTAATTTTATGGGCTTGATATTCATCATTGGTTTATCAATTTATCCAAAATAATTTCATTCGATTTTTTTAGCTTGTTTTTAAATGAAATCATGTCATTTTTTCCTAAGCTATCCACTGCTAATTTTAGTTCATCAACGGCACTTTTTGTGTGAAAATCAAAATATTTAACACACGGAATAATAAATGAATTAAGCATATTATAATGCATGGTTATAATAAAATGATCAGCTATAATCTCTGATATATACTGATGGAATCTTAAGATCTTATCTTTAGGGGGAAAATCATTGGCTATTAATATCAACTTTAAATCATCAATATATTTAGGCACATCAATATTATCAAATAGAGATAATTCCAGTGAACAAAGAGCTTCATTATAATTTATAACAGTTAACGATGAAATATTAGCAACCACTAGCTTTCGACTACGCAATTTGATTAAAAAGCCTTGTGATACCAATTCATTAAATGCTTCTCGAATCGGCATACGAGACAAGCCAAACTGTTCAGCGATATCGTTCTGTGTCACCGTTTGATTAGCTTTCAAATTTCCTAGGATAATTTCACGTTTAATTATTTCTGATACTTCATCCTTGGTATTGGCAATTTTTATACTATTCATCATCGGCTCTAATGCTCTACTATTTGCTGCATATTAGCGTATCCAATCTAAAAAAATCAAACAGCATAGCGAGTTGTTTCAATGCAACAGAAAAAGCAAAGGTAGCTAAATAAACCACCACAACCGCTCAAATATCCATCACCACTGCGAAAAATTCCTGATCTAACGCCCATTTTCGCTATCCAAACACAAATAAATCTACTTTAGAGATTGTTTTTTATAGATATGCCCCAAAAAATAGGGGATACGGTAAATGACAACTCACTAAATGCTGACTTACCGCAAAGTACAAAGGCGCTTTGCCATGTACTTTATCTATAGAATTTTGATCAAGCAATGATAAGGCTGGAATGACACATGTCAGAAGTATCGACAAACGTAACTAATACCGCGCCAGTGATGCAAACTGTTTTGGACACTCTTAACTCTGGCTGGGGGTATTCAATTGGTGGCATTATTCTGGTCGTCGCACTCGGCTATTTTGGACTGAAGAAGCTCAACACACCTCACTTTGTAATTAAGCAAATCCGTCGCCGCAACCTGAAAGAAATGAAAAAACAAGGTGCTGAAAGCAACGAAGCAATGGCGGATCTTGACCGTCTATTAGATGCTGTTGAGCAGTACGCAGTAAAACAAGGCATGAACGGCTCAGAAATGTCTAAGCTTTTGTTACCATTACAAAAAGCAAATTCTGGAAACAATGCTGCTGGCAACTTCTACCACTCAATGGTGCATATAGCTAACAACATCGGTGATAATGCCCTTGCTAGTGAACTTCAGAAAAAATCAAAAATGGTGAAAACCAGTTCACCACTAATGGCAAGCTTATTGAAACGCGCTGGCGTTTAATAACGGATTGATTTAATCAATATCGCTGCATAAAACGATATAAAAAGGCGGGATGATGTCATGTCCCGCCTTTTTTATGTCTGTTAACTTACTCATTTACTCTTTTTACTAAGCGGCTCGGTTAACGCTTTGCGTTACCTGATTCGGTTTGGCAGAAATAAGGGCTCGATGTAATGTACACACTGCTGCTGAGTAATCTTGCTCTGCAATAGCGTACTGCACCGAGACTTGATGCAAACCCGATTGCACCGACAGTACTTCAATATCGTTATCAGCCAATGCTTTTACACCACGACTCACCACATCAGCACAATCGATATGCGCTCCAATTGCTGAAACTAAAGCCACCGTGCGCAAAGTGATGTTATCCGTTGATAATTCCTGCTGTAACTCATCCACCAATTGATTAATTTGACCGCTTTTACCATAAAGATAAGCCGTTAACCCTAATCCGTTACTCTCCTGCCCCATGCAACGAATCCGCATTTTTGCAAGTAATTTGTCCAACCGTTGGGCAAGCTGGTGATTTTGAGTAACATCTGTAATATGAAGAGCAAACGCCTTTTCTTTACCTGCGACGATTTCAACGCGAGCCTTCTCTGAAGCCTCTCTATTGGTAATACAACT
Source organism: Vibrio tritonius (assembly GCF_001547935.1). Lineage (NCBI taxonomy): Bacteria > Pseudomonadati > Pseudomonadota > Gammaproteobacteria > Vibrionales > Vibrionaceae > Vibrio > Vibrio tritonius. The sequence goes on along the minus strand of NZ_AP014636.1, from coordinate 700,708 downwards.
GCCCTCATGTTCGGGCTCAAACGTATTTTTTACATACAGGGTAATACCATGTTCCTTTAGCCCCGCGGCAGCATTAGGATGAATCGCTTCCATTCCAAGACGAGCCAGTTCAGCAGCGACATCATAATTCGTTTGTCCCATAGGACGGACACGCTCTGGGCCCACAATTCGCGGGTCAGCACTACTCAAATGGTACTCTTTATGAATAACAGCCGATTTAGCGCCCGTTCTTACCGCAATACGGCTAAAGGTCATTTCACTGTAACCTCGGTCATACGTATTCATTAGACCTTCTTTGCAGTAAGCATAACCAGTCACAATCGGTAGCTCTTTTGAAATATCTCGATGAGCAAAAGCCTTATCAATTACCTCATCAAGTGGCAACGGTTCAGCGGTGTTCCAACCAGACAGGTCAACAAAACTTGCATTAATCCCAAGGGAAGTCAGTTTAAGTGCGGTATTAAATGCACTATGCGCCTCTCCTATCGACGCCAAAAACTCACGAAGATCCTGCAAATAATCCGCGCGGGAAAACTGGCCAAACTCACACGCTTTCAAGATGGATTCAATACAGCTTTTAGCCTGATTTAAACGAGTTTGAATAAACTCATCGGCTTGCAATCGCACCATAGGATCGGCAAACCACTGTTCGTTAACCAGCAACATTCGTTGCTCCAACGCTTTTAGCGCTTCAGGCCAATCCGACGATCCCTGAGCTATTTTCTGATACACCCCAGGCTTCCCCGTGCGCTTGCACTCTAAGAGCGCGTCAGTCATACCGCCATAGGCCGATACGACAAACACACGATGATAGGGATCGTTAGGTTTTAAAATTATATTTTCCAAAACCGCATCAAATGCAGTCATGGAGGTGCCACCGATTTTTTCTACGGTGTAAGACATGATGTCTCCTTTTTATTTAATGAGATACCTGACGTTAGAAGGAATTGAGCCGTTGCGCGAGACCTGTACTCGCGGATAAAGGGTCAAATTCAGCATCTTGAGGTCATTTGGGTGTATATCACTCAATCAATGGGTAAACGCCGTTACTATCGTGAGTTTCTTGACCAGTCAATGGTGGGTTAAAGACACAAGCCATTACCATATCGCCTTTTTTATAGGCACGTAGGTAATGTTCATCGTGCTTATCCAGCACATAAAGCGTTCCCGGTTGGATTGGATACACTTCACCACCAACAACTTCGATCTCTCCTTCTCCAGAAATGCAATACACTGATTCAAGATGGTTTTGATAGTGAATATGAGTGTCTGTTCCCTTATAGATGGTAGTAATGTGAAATGAAAAGCCCATTTGATCTTCTTTTAAAATCATCCGGGTACTTTCCCAGTTTTCAGCAACAACGCGACGTTCACTTTGCTCACACTCTTTCAGGGTTCTAACAATCATAATGTCTCCTTCTTTGGTTCATTGATTCCAATACGCTGTTATGACGCTTTTGCCAGTAGTTTGGGCGCCAAATTTTCTATCGCTTGTTCGAAGCGCTCTAATCCTGTAGCCAGTTCTTCTTTGCTAATGGTTAACGGACAGAAAAACTTAACCACCTCATCTTCAGGGCCAGCAGTCTCGATCACCATTTCTAACGCAAAACATTCTCTGGCAATCCGTTCAGCAATCGCGCCATTTTGACAAGCAATACCTTGCATTAACCCTCGCCCTTTTACCTTGGCAAACAAGGTAGGATAGCGCTCGACATGTTGGCTTAATGCATACTTAAGCTCTTTCGCCCTTTCCATAATGTGGTGTGAGAATTGCTCATCACTCCAATAAGTCGTAATCGCTTTCGCCGCAGTAACAAAAGCATGGTTATTACCACGGAAAGTGCCATTATGCTCTCCCGGTAACCACACGTCGTATTGCGGCTTATACAAAACAAGCGCCATAGGCAGGCCGTAACCACCAATGGATTTTGATAGAGTGACTATGTCTGGTTTGATTCCTGCAGCTTCGAAACTGAAAAAGCTTCCCGTTCGTCCGCATCCGGCCTGAATATCATCCACGATAAGCAATACATCATGTCGACGACAAACCGAAGCAAGCGCACGTAACCAAGTATTAGAGGCAACATTTAGCCCACCTTCGCCCTGCACCACTTCAAGAATCACTGCTGCTGGTTTATCCATACCCGCTGAATTATCTTCCAGCATCGCTTCGAACAGAGCCAAACCATCGACATTGGCATAACCGTCATAAGGGAGTCGTGTCACACCATTCAAACCGATACCCGCACCTCCGCGGTGATGTTGGTTACCCGTTAACGCAAGCGCTCCCAGCGAGCAACCATGAAAGCCATTAGTGAATGCCACCACATTGCTGCGTCCGGTCACTTTACGAGCCAATTTAATCGCTGCTTCAACTGCATTAGTGCCTGTTGGCCCTGTAAATTGCACTCGATAATCGAGTTCTCTTGGACCAAGAATGTAACGTTGTAGCACATCAAGAAACTCAGCTTTTGCTTCTGAGTACATATCAAGCCCATGCGTTAAACCGTCTTTTTCAATATATTCAAGCAATGCTTGTTTTAAGACTGGATTGTTATGACCATAATTGAGCGCGCCCGCACCAGCGAGAAAGTCGAGGTAGGCTTGTCCATCTTGGGTGTACAACCACGACCCTTTTGCACTAGAAAAAACGACCGGAAAATGACGAGCATACGACTGCACATTCGATTCTTTGTCTCGAAAAATATTCATGCTAATAAAAAGCCTTTGTTGGTTTGGTGAGTTTACGAATTTGTGTGATAAGAAAGGGGAATTCGATAGAGATATTCACTGTCGTGTTCACCATCGAAATGACGTGTCTCATCAAGAAAGATTGACACTTCACCTTGGGTTCCATGTTGACGATCAAGCTTCTTAAACAATGCCCACGAACCTTGATTGGTTTGGGTAATCGTGGTTTCAACAACATCGATATTGGCTAGATTTTGACGACTTAACAGCGTTTGTAACATATGGAAAGCGAGGCCACGACCACGCTGATTAGGATGAACAGCCACTTGCCAAATAAACAGTTCGTTTTCACTATCAGGCTTTTGATACGCAGAGATAAAGCCAACACATTCGCCTTGTTCTTCTGCCATAACACAAGTATTGCGAAAATGTATCGACTGCAAAAAATTACAATATTCGGAATTTTCGTCCAAAGGAGCACACTTTGCGACTAAATCGTGAACACTTTGCCCGTCTGATCGCGTAGGTTTTCGTAATACCCATGACATATCCTTATCAGTTTGGTTTGGAAACGCCACCCAAGGCGCACTTGTCATCATAGCCATCTCCATTATGTTTTGAACTCTAATTAATTCTTTATTACCATAGCAAACCAAAATAAGATTTCAACCCATAAAAATGTCATAAAACCGCCATAAACGGTCTCTAATTAGCAAAGACAAGTGATAAACATGGAATAAACCTGACATTGAGATGATAAAAAAATAGTTTGAAATGTAACTATTTTACCCGGAGATTGGGTGAAAAATTGGATCATGAAGGCCAAAATGCAATTAATTTCATTGAGACAGGTATCACTAGCATTTTAGCAAAAATTGCAAAATGCATTTGCATAATGCAAAGCGTTTTTAAGTTTAGGTCAATTTTTGGTCAAAAAATGCCATTTTAGAACCAAAAACACATAAAAAAAGTTGGCACGCTATCTGCATTATATAAATCGACCCTTCTTAAGCCGAGGGTCACCTAGCCAACTGACGTTGTTAGTGAATAGAATTGTTCACACAAAATATAAGCCAATCGTGCGATTACGATTGGCTCTTTTTTTATCTGCTGTATTTGTTCGTCACCTTGCTACTCAATCAAACCACGCCAACAGCAATCTACCACTGTGCGCTGCTTGGTAAGCATCTCTCGCTACCTTACTCAGCCCCATCAAAGATATGGTCACATTTTGCCGCACAGATAAAGTCGTTTTTATGCAAACCATGAACGGAGTGTGTCCACCACGTGACAGTCACTTTCCCCCACTCAGCCAAAATGGAAGGGTGATGATTTTGTTGATCCGCTAGGTTGGCGACCTGTTCGCTAAACGTCCACGCTTTTTTGAAATTAGAAAACAGAAAGGATTTCTCCAATTGCTCAACCGAATCACGGGTCACTACTTTCCAATCATCGAGTTCAAGCAACAGTTCTTGCTGCTCTTGAGTTGTTAACGCGCCTGCTGCACCAGCTCGACAGGCCTCACATCTGAGCTCATGTAACATTTTCGTTCTCCTTGATTAAGTCACTCACTGTCAACATACCCAGTGATTTTGCTTGCTCTATATTGGATGACAAATCGTCACTCAACAGTCGAAATAATTGTGAAAAATCATTGAGGTAGTAATACAAAGGTTGCATCTCATCAATTCGATAGGATGTTCTCAGTACGTTGAGTAGATGGAATGGCTCACGACGTACTTCAGCACTTTCCAGAGCCCGTAGTGTTTCACCTGGGGAAGAAAGAATGCCGCCGCCAAAAATCCGAAATTCATCTTCTTCTTTTATCAAACCGAACTCCACCGTAAACCAGTATAGCCTAGCGAGATAAACTCGATCTGATTCTGGCATCGCTAAACCTAACTGACCAAACAAATGCGTTAGCTGTGCAAATTTAGGATTGGTGAGCATAGCGCAATGGCCGAACACCTCATGAAAAAAGTCGGGTTCTTGCAAGTAATCGAGATCTTCCTTGCGACGTAAGAATGTCGCAATAGGAAACTGTTTATGTGCCAGTAGCGTAAAAAAACGCTCGAAGTTAATCAGTGCAGGTACAGGTGTGACTTGCCAACCCGTTGTTTCCTGTAGCACTGGGTTAATATCACTAAGTTGAGGTGCATATTGGTGCGACAATCCAAGCCTTTCTAATCCCTGTAAGTATGCCTTACAGGCACGCCCTTCAACGCAATGTGACTGGCGTTCGATTAAACGTTGCCAAACATCGTGTTCGTCGTCATCCCACGCTAAGTTACCAAAGGCATCAAGCGGTTTTGAATGGTATTCGCTCATCGCGTGTCTCCTTCTGGCCCACTCATTTAACCATAATCTGCATGCTTGCTATTAACATCTTTATTAGTAATTTCACACTGCGTTCTGTTGTAAAAATAATGTTACAAGCAAAGATTCTTAACCAGCACACGAAGTAGAACAGTGCTGTTTGACAACGGTTACTGTGCCAACAACACTTTACCTATTGGTTTTTACACATCGCAAGGAAAGCTATGGCAGACTTTGGTCCTATTTGGCATCCAAGCCAAGAGCGCATCAGTACTTCACTCATCTCTGGCTTTACAGATCACCTAGCTCGCCAAAATAAATTTTTCGCTACTTATGAAGAACTTCATCGTTGGTCTATCGATGAAAGCCGCTCCTTTTGGATAGAGTTATGGAACTACTGCGATGTAATAGGCTCACAGGGGCAATGTGTTACAGGCGAAGGGATTGTTTCAGGTAGACCTTTCTATGCTGCCGCCGACACGAAATGGTTTCCACAAGCAGAGCTCAATTATGCAGAGAACTGCCTCTCCTATGCGTATCAAAATCCAGAAGGAGTCGCGCTATGGTGCCGTAATGAAAACGGGCATACCAAAAAACTGACGTGGCAACAATTGTCAGATCAAGTATCCATCGTGCAACAATGGCTAGAACAAAATGGAGTTGGTGCCGGGGATGTAGTGGCGGGTTACTTACCTTATATTGCAGAGTCTGTGGTCGCCATGCTCGCAACCACCAGCTTAGGTGCCATTTGGACCTCCATTTCTCCCGATTTTGGCATCGACAGTGTTCTGGAACGTTTTAGTCAAGTATCACCTAAAATCCTATTCTGCTGTAACGGCTACACATTTAACGGGAAAACCCACAGATTAGAAGCGAATAATGCAGCTATTGCAGCGAAATTACCGCAACTGACTAACACCTGCCAAATTGAGTATTTACAACAACGTAATACTAGTGATGCGTTTAACGACTCTTTCTCCGACTGGCAAGCCATACTAAAAAGCTACCAAGCTCGGGGAGTTGAATATTGTCGCGTTGCATTCAACGACCCACTTTTCATTTTGTATTCATCTGGCACAACTGGTCAACCCAAGTGCATTGTTCATTCGGTTGGTGGCACTTTACTAAACCACTTAAAAGAACATCAGCTACATTGTGATATACACCCTAAAGACAGGGTCTTTTATTTCACGACTTGCGGCTGGATGATGTGGAACTGGCATGTTTCTGCTTTAGCCAGTGGAGCAACATTGATCATTTACGATGGCCACCCTTTTTACCCGCAGCCACAAGTGCTTTGGCAATTGGCAGAAGAGACGCAAACCACCTTATTTGGCACCTCTGCTCGATATTTAGCTGAACTAGAAAATCGCCATTTTTCTCCTTCTGACTACTACACGCTGAAACATTTAAACACGCTTTGCTCAACCGGTTCGCCCCTCTATGCCGAACAGTTCGACTTTGTCTATCAACACATTAAAAGCGATGTGCATCTGGCCTCTATCTCCGGTGGTACTGATATATGCGGCTGCTTTGTGTTGGGTGTACCAACCCTGCCAGTGTATCGCGGCGAATGTCAAAGCAGTGCGTTAGGAATGGAAATCGCGGCATTTAATGAGCAAGGTCAAGCAACCACTGCGCAATCTGGCGAGTTGGTGTGTTGCAATAGTTTTCCCAACCAACCTCTCGGCTTTTGGCAAGACGATGGTACACAGTACTATTCTGCTTATTGGCACAAATTTGCGGGCGTTTGGCATCACGGTGATGAAATTGAAGCAACACCTCACCAAGGTTGGCGTTTCCTTGGTCGTAGCGATACCATGCTCAATCCGGGAGGAGTAAGAATCGGCACGGCAGAAATCTATCGGCACGTAAATTCATTGCCTGGCGTACTTGATTCGATTGCGGTTGGCTACCAGCAAAATAACGACGAATCCATTGTCCTATTTATTCAGTTAGCTAACGACGCCTCGTTAACCAGCGAATTTCAAGCAGAGATTAGGAAACACCTTAAAACCCACTGCTCTCCTCGTCATGTCCCTGCCTACATTATCGCTGTTGATGACATTCCCAGAACTCACTCAGGTAAGTTGGTTGAAAAAGCGCTAAAGCAAGCGTTACACCAAAAAACCATCAGCAATTTGCATGCGATTGCTAATCCACAAAGCATTGAAGAGGCTAAAGTGCGACTTTTCACTCAATTAAACTAGATTTTAATGAGAAAACAGTTTTTAAGATGGTCAAGTTTATGAACCTAATGTTATATTCTGGTTTCTCTATTCAATAAAGCAGGTTTTATGGATTACGTTCAGCTTTCCCGATTTAGCCTCAAACACTTAACCGCACTTCACGTCATGTTAAGTACCCGTAGTGTGACTCAAACCGCCAAGCGACTATGCGTAAGCCCATCGAATATCAGTAAAATTTTAGCACAGCTACGTGAACTATTAGCTGATGAACTGTTCTTTCGTGATGGTAACCAACTGATTCCAACCGCATTCGCCTTACAAATCTCTCCCACAATCCACCATATTTTATCGAGTATGAATGGTCTGATTCATCAAGCTGGGTTCGACCCCAAAGAATATCGGGGGAATTACCAAATATCGATGCGAGAAAGTACGTTCGAACTTTACTCAAAACGTCTCGCTCATATCATTGAACAATGTGCTGATGACATGGTACTAACTGTTCATGCGAAAGAGCGGCATGGTTTCGATTCATTACTCAATGGAGCGGTCGACTTTGTCATACTGCCTCACGACATCAGTCAACCACACACTTCAGCGCTCGACTTAGGATGGCAAGTCATTGATTACGACAAAATGATATGTTTGATGCGCCCAAATCATCCTTTAGCAGATAAGGAGTTAACGGTCGACAATTATCTTCAATACGCTCACATTGATATTTCCGATCATGAATTGAGCGATCCCTATTTCGAAAAATATCTCACTCAACACCATACCTCGCGCACGATCAAAGTCATTACCAGCGATTTTGGCTCTGCGGCCGACCTTTGCCATCACACCGACTTATTGTTTACCTGTTCAGAACTCTGGGCTGACGCATCGAGCAAAACCCAAGGACTGATCAGAAAACCACTCCCTTTTGACTATGGCACGGTCGCGTACAGTTTGGTTTGGAATACCTCGAATATGAACAACCAAGCGATAAAATGGCTATCCAGCCAATTATCGAATCAAGATTTGGTGACTTACTAAGTATTCCTATACTCCCTCAGAATACAAAAAGGGTTAGCTCATGCTAACCCTTTTTGTTTTACTTATAGTTTTTATAAAGCCGTTTTCTAACCAGTTGTTAGTGATGAATTTAACGTCAAATCCAATTGACCACATTCATTCTGTTGACGCGAGGAGTATAAGTGAACTCCCCCATACTCAACAGTGAAATTATGTAAACACTCAATTTACAGTATGGAAATGCTTAAGCAATTAATTCTAAAAATGAAGTAAGACGCGTGATTACTTACGACCAATCCCCATAATGACAGGGATAAGCCCATTAGACGTTTGAATAGAGAAGACCTCTTTTGCTTCCACAAAATCAAACCCAGCTTTCGTTAGTGCATTGGTGATTTCATCACGAGTAAGTCCAGATTCACTATCGCTGTTCTGCGCTAACCAATCCCAATGTACAAATACGCCACCAACATCTAATACGCTATACACGATGTCCAACGATTGTTGTAAATCGCTCACGTACGCACACACTGAAGAAGCAACAACCACATCAAACTGCTTACGAAACGCTGGATGTTGTGCCACTAAACCTCGAGTTAACGCATCCACCACGGGTTCGACATTATCCAACTCTTTTTTATCGAGTTCTTCAATCATAGCCTCAGAGCTATCTAGGGCGACAATGTCTTTTGCCAATGGTGACATCAATTGGGTGAGCAAGCCTGTACCACAGCCAAAGTCTAAGATGTGCTTGTCAGTTAAGTCCGTAAATGCTCGTAGCTGTTGAAACACATTATGAGCAAAAGCAGTGGTCGATTCATCTTTCTCCCAGTCTGCTGCGTATTCATCCCAGTTCTGCGCCATTATGGCCTCCGTCTTACTTCTTTGTATTCGGACAATAGTGCCAAGAGTAAACCAAAATGAAAGAAAGTTCACCGAGTTACGAGCGTTTCTTGAAGCCAATTAAGCAATTTTCTCTCGATTGGCGATAATTACAGCAAATAGTCAAACTGAGTAAAATTGTTTATGATTTGCCAATGTATAACTGTGTGATTGCCGCATGAACTTAGCCCAAATAGAAGCCTTCTGTGCCATCGCGAATACCGGCTCCGTCTCGGAAGCTGCACGCCAACTTGAAGCTAACCGAACTAAACTCAGTATGGCGTTGAAAGCGTTAGAAAAAGAGTTAGGTGTTGAACTATTTACCCGTACGGGAAATCAAGTCTCTCTTTCCGAAGCTGGCAAAGCAATATATAAAGATTGTGAGAACATCATGATCACGGCACGGCGTGTCAAACATACCTGTTCTGAAGTGTCTGCCGAATTTGCCGCAGAAGTGTGGATCGCTCGAGACGACTCCTTGCCAGATACCTTATGGCATGAGATGGCGCACCAGTTGAATACTCTCTTCCCCAATACCTCGTTTAATTTGGTGCTGGCTTCCAGTGGTGACTTGGCGAACTTGGTCGCCACAGCACAAGTGGACTTCGCGTTTGGCGTCGATTATGAACGACTTGATGACCCTCGTATCACGTATCAACCCTTGGGTAAGATCCGCATGATGTCGGTCTGTCGTTCGTCACATCCATTAGCAAAATCGAAACGGGTTTCTGATGAAGAGCTGCGCAAAGCCAAGCAAGCCGTCATGGTCTATCTAACCGATAAAGACAACCCTAGCCTAGAGCCCTTTTCTCGCCGTTATATCGGCTTCTCCAGCTTCGAATATATTCTCAATACCATTTTGACCGATAACGCTTGGGGTGTGCTACCAGAACCACTTATTCGCCAGTATCTGCGCGAACAAGACCTCACCGTAATCAAACACACGTATGGTCTCACTCAAGAAGATTATTGTGTATTTAGCCCCGCAGGCATTAATGAATCACCAGCCATGTCTCTCGTTGCAGACAAACTAAGCGATTATTTATTTGATTTCTAGACAAACAACATCACTCAGCGCCAACTTTATTGGCGCTAAGATTGATATTTAACCATATGATAAATATAGACATTACTTACGCTGTCTATTTATTAGCCAATTGACGTTTCATTTTTAGATTGTAAAACTTTCTATTGCAGCCAAAATTGGAAGTATCTTTTTACTAGGTAAACTTCCATGTGTACTCAAACCAGTCGTAACGAAAAGCGAGTTCTGACCATATCAGCCATCATTTCATCAGCCTTTGCTGGTGGAGGACTGGTCGTCGGTCTACTGGTAGGGTCACTCGTTATTGCCTTTGACGGTATCTACTCTTCAGTCAGTTTACTGTTAACATTATTGTCGCTGACTGTAGCGAAATATTTAGAAAAACCATCGGACCACCGTTTTCCATTTGGTCGAGCTGTACTTGAACCTCTGGTTATCGCGATTAAAGGTCTTGTGATCTTGATGGTGGTTGGGTATTCACTGTACTCATCAGTCGTTGATTTATTCAACGGTGGTCATGCTGTCGATGCCTCGATTGCCACCATATTCGGTGTGATTAACGTCTTAGGTTGTGGTTATGCTTGGTGGCAGATAAGCCGTATGAACCGCAAATATTCATCAGGCCTGATCGTCGCCGAGGTCAAGCAATGGCAAATGGATACCATGCTGAGTATGGTTATCACAGTCGCATTCGTAATTGCTTGGTTAATGACTTTAACACCTTATGCCCATTACGCCGTTTACGTGGATTCAAGTTTAATGCTCATGATGGGGTTCTACTTTGTTAAAGTACCCCTAACTATGCTTAAATCTTCAATGCGCGAAATCCTACTAATGGCTCCGGACAAAGAGATTTGTAAAAGCGTAGACCAAGGCATTTTGGCAGCCAATCGTGAATCAGAACAAGTGTTAGAGTTGGCTGGTGTAACAAAAATTGGCCGTGAACTGTGGGTTGATATCGATATTGTCGCTGATGATCATGATGTGATCGCCATGAACGATATTGAAACTACGCGTAAGATGTTACAGAAAAGGCTCTCTAAACTGCCTTTTGAACTTCAGCTTACCCTTAATGTGGCATGATTTTGACCCATGAAGCGCAAGCCTAAATGAAAGGATGCATATCTCAACCATGCATCCTTTTTTGTTTTCAATCATCATGTCGATACAGTAGCGAGAGACTGAGGCTTATCTCGAGTCACCCACCAGCAAATTAAAGAGCCCAGACTCACCATAGCAACGCCTTGCCAGAATGACCAATCAAGCACAATGCCTAAAATAAGAGACGAAAATAGCGTCGCAAACACTGGGGTAAAATAGGATAACGTAGCAAGCAACATCATGTCGCCGCGTAAAATCGCTAAGTTCCACAAACCGTAGCCACTGCCCATCACCGCAGCCGAAGCCAATAAATAACCGATGCTAGTGTAAGAAAACGCCAGAGCTGGTTCATCGCTTAAGCCATATTGTCCCCACAATGTCAGTGCTGTGAGAGCAAAAAAAAGCGTAATACCATTTTCACCATCAGACCAACTCTGCGTTAATGTGCAATACAGCGCCCAAATAACCGCCCCAAACAACGCCAATCCATATGTAAGGGGGTTATCTGCGACATTGGCGGAAAGCACCTCTAGCGACCAAGCTTCACCATTAAACAGGCACCAAACCACGCCGCTAAATGCAATAAGTACCCCGACATAAAGCCAAACGCTGTTTCTTTTGCGCTGAACAAAAACCGTCAGCAACACCGTGAGTGCTGGCCACAAATAATTCACTACCGCCATTTCCATGGCCTGATGGCGAGAATGGGATAACCCAACGGCTAAAGAAATGCATATCTCGTACGCGGCAAACAAAATGCCACCGATGACAAAATAACGTAGCGATTTCAAACTAATACGCGGAAAACCAAACACTAACCACAAAAACAACGTACTCACAGAATACATCATGGCCGCGCCACCAATCGGAGAAAGCAATTCTGTGACGCTGCGAGTTAATCCAACAGAACACGCCCACAGCATAATGGCAGCGACGCCAAACCAAGTGTATTTATTCTTTAAGCCAGTATGTTGCAACCTAGAACCCCTACCCGAACTCATGGGAAAGAAAGTAATCTAAACCAATTTGTTACAAGAAAGAAGAGCTTATCTAATCGTTCAACGATTTAATAAAGCGTGCTGGGCTACCGGCATATAGGCAATCACTAGGCACATCACTGGTAACCACCGAGTTTGCGGCAATCACAGAGCGTGCCCCAATGGTAACGCCTTGGGTAATCACCACACTGCCACCAATCCACACGTCATCTTCCACCGTGATCGGTTGGCATACCACTTCCCAATGCTTTCGTTCACGATAGTCCAACGAATGTGTGGGTGTATAAAACTGACAGTTAGGCCCCACCAACACATGATTACCAATGGTAATTGGTGCGCCATCTAGCATGGTAACGTTCATGTTGAGGAAGGTATGATGACCTATAGAAATGGTTTGACCAAATTCACAGTGAAAAGGCGGTTGCACCATACTCGATTCGCCTATGGCATGGAAAAGACGCTGCTGCAATGCGTAACGTTGATCGGAATCGATCGATTGATTCATCTCCAACTTCAATGCGGCAGTATCGATTCGCAGTTGCTCTATCTCCGGTGAAGATCCATCAAACTCTTCACCACGTAACATTTTCTCTAACTCACTCATTCGTTCGCCTTCTACTGCTCAATTCACCCTATTTGGGACAGGCTACTGAGTTTTTTCTCAGGAAAAAGTGGGCTATTTCACGCTTACGAATACAGTGATAAGAGATTTGGAAGCAATGACTCAGCTTGATTTAGCGTTTGATTATTTAAGCAACTTAACACATAAAAATGCAGAATATTAACCGTAAAAAAACCGAGCATAATAGCTCGGTTTTAAGATTCATAACGTATCAATAACTAAGCGATGATTTCCCAACTGTGGGTCATTTCCACCCCTTTGCCTAGCATAAGACAAACTGAGCAGTACTTTTCTAACGAATCAGCGGTAACTTTTGCTACAACGTCTTGATCTAGATTTTCACCAGCCACTTCAAAGTGAATGTTGATTTTAGTAAACAAACGAGGTGCAGCTTCACGACGCTCTGCTGTAATACGAGCATTACATGACGTGACTTTTTGATTCGCGCTTTTCAAGCCATCCACCACATCAACAGAGCTACAACCACCAGCAGCCATCATCACCATTTCCATTGGGCTTGGCGCTGTGGCACCGCCACTACCGTCCATAACGACAGAGTGACCTGAATTTGAGTGGCCAAGGAATTTAAATCCCTCAACCCATTTGACTTGAGCTTCCATTATTTAACTCTCTGATAAGTGTGAAAACATCATAATACCAACATTAACGAGTGGAACGCCACACGTACCAATAGATACCCAATCCAAATGGCAATCGCGCTCATTACCGTACCGGCTAATATACACACGCCATCTTTTTCAATAATGCCAAGTGACAAACAAATCACAGCAAAGTTAGGGGCGAAGTTCACAAAAGGCAGAGGTAATACCGATACTAACGCCAACACACAAATGAGTCCGCCGATCATACGGCGAATCATTGAACCGCATAATGGCTCCCAACGCGGCTTAACGTATTTTTCTAATCGCTGTAACCAAGGTTGAAGCTCTTCAATAAAATGCAGTGTTTTTTGCTGATCTAAGTAACGCTTACGAGCAAACGCAGGCAAACGAGGCGCGGTAAAACCCAGGGCCATTTGCAGGCCTAGCCAAAAAATGGCGAACCCAGCAAGAAAAGAGATACCTGGAATCAAACCTATCAAGCTCAGCAGAATAAGTAAGGCGCCATAAGAGCGGCGCTTAAGCAGCTCAAGCAATGAGCCAATAGAAATTTCTGATTCTGGGAATTCCTTCAAAATCCGAATCAAAAAATAAGATGTTTTTTCCACATAACCACCGATAGGATGAAAGGCTCTGTCACAGATGACAGCAGACAGAATGCCAGCACATTAACAAGAGTCATGGTAGCTGGCAACAGGTGTAACCATAAAGTAGTAACAGCGTGTAACCATCGAAGGCCCTTCTAACCCATTATCGGATTAAAATTTGATAGAAAAAGCAATCAAAACAAGGAGTAGCTTAGCTTTCACTATTTATTCGAATGAAAAAACTATTGCGCGGTGATCACCACATTAGCGAGCACGAATGGTAAATAAATGACCACAGTTGGTATAACACACGTTCTTGTTGCTTTAATAACAAACACGCAGACAAGAAAAACCCCACCAAGCTGACACTTGGTGGGGGTAGTTCTTACTTGCAGCAATCCCGCTACGAAAGGTGCTCCCTGCATCCAATCCCTGATAGTTTGCTGAATCCTTCAGCGCATTCCATTTCATCGCCATCCTAGCGGTGTCCATGTCTCTGCCATCCTAGCAGACGCGCCTTTTATCCTTAAAAGTCCACAATCTCAAAAAGTAATAACCATTCTGGCTAAACGTGTTCGACTGTGTATTTGCGTTCCTTGCCGACCTTTCATCCTGAAATGCCGAATCTTCTTCCTGAAGATGACCAATCCCTGGGTCTTTCCTGTTCCGTATCAGCGTCCTGCCGATGAATACAGAATACCCCATAAGTATTATGACACAACCCAGACAAACAAAAACCTCACTGCACCAAGACAAAGCAAAGGCAATTAATTACGATAAAACAATATATTAGATTTCTTCATCGGCACATATCACGCGTAAAATAACTCATTTTCCTACGCACCTTGTAAGAGATCTCTTACACGAACCATGGACAAATTGCCATTTTTCACCAAACTAGTGCAATTTTGACCTGACATTGTGCGTAAAAACCCACCAAATGTGCTTTATAGAGGGCCTAACAGCATAAAAATGCTGGTTTTCCTAGGTTATATAAAGAATAATTTCACAACGAATGGCGAAGCGCTTATCGTTAAGAAACCAAATACAGGCGTGACTTACTGATAAAGTAACGTCTACGCTTCTATTAAATAGAAAACATGACAGAAACCGCTTTGGCTGGTGATGTTGTATAAATGAGTTAACCACACTCACTGCGACATTTGTTAAGGAACCAAAATATGATTTCAAAATGGGCACAACGCTTTTACCAAATGGCAGAACTTGTTAGCTCTTGGAGTAAAGATCCATCGACACAAGTTGGCGCTGTCATTGTCAAACAAAACCGCATTGTTTCAGTGGGCTTCAACGGTTATCCACATGGCATTTCAGACAGTGCCAATACAGACGACCGTGATATGAAATACCTCAAAACATTGCATGCTGAGGAAAATGCCATCCTGTTTGCTAAACGTGATTTAGATGGCTGTGAAATTTATGTCACTCACTTTCCTTGTCCTAACTGCGCTGCAAAAATCATTCAAACTGGGATTGCAGCAGTGCACTGCCCCGAACAGAATGAAGAATTTTTATCTCGTTGGGGAGACAAAATCAAAGTAAGCCAAGAGATGTTTTTACAGGCAGGAGTGAAAGTTAACTGGCTACCACCATCAGAGCTAGTTGCCTTCACTAATGTCCCTTCTGTCGGCGAATAGCGTCTTATTTGTGAGATCCTGTTAAAAAGAACGCCCTTATGCCGAGTTATTCATCAACAAGGGCTCTTTTTTTCAGTTCATAACGTCTAGACTGGGGTTTAAACAAGAGGCGTGCTGTTTACGCCTCCTTTACCCGTTAGGATGTTACATGGCCCTCTTTCCCCAGCATCGCCACCCTATTTTGCTCAAGGCAATTACGCCTATCCTCTACTTGCTGGGTTTGTCTCTCATTACGCATTCCTTATTCGTTGATCATCTTCAATTAGGACATCAACGATTAGCCTATTTTAGTTTAACGTTTGGGCTGTTAATGACATTGGGCTGGCTAACTCAGCGTCACCGATTGCGTCAAGCATGTGCTTTTGTATCACTTTGTGTCTTAATCGTTAGTCCTCTAGCACATCCCAATCAACATCTACCTATCTCCGATACCTATTTTCTTGTGCCACTTTGTTATCTTCTTTTGCTACGCGGCTTTGCATGGCCAATCGTCAGTTCATTAGCCGTTTTGACGGCCTGTTTTCCTCAAAGCGTTACATTATCAACACGGCCATTTTGGGAAGATGCATTAGAATTGATCATCATTACTTCGTTTGCCACGTTGAGTCTCTCCTATCGCCACCGCCTGTATGCCCAAATTGAAAAGTTTCGTCGAGAAAGTATGACCGACTTTTTGACGGGCGTTGGCAATCGTAAAGCCTTTACTGAGCTACTAGAAAATATCGATACAGATCAAAACCTGCGCGGAGATTACGCCTTATTGGTGTTAGATATTGATAACTTTAAGCGCATTAACGACAGCTTAGGCCATGTTGCTGGTGATCAACTATTAACTAAGCTCACTTGTCGTTTAAAACAATTTTCTCTTAAGAACAATACGAACAAGAGCAACAATAGCCCAAGCGATGTTTATCGTCTTAGCGGTGATGAATTTGCGTTAGTCCTCCATGGTGATGACCTTAATCGTGCCCAACTGTTACCACTGGTACAAGAGATGGTCACACACTGTCAGCAAGAGTATCGCGTTGCAAACGGTAGCTATTTCACCACAGTCAGCATTGGCATTGCCCTGTATAGCGATGCTGGCCAGCAGGTTGACCTTTGGTATCGAAATGCCGACGTGGCAATGTACCGCGCCAAACTGAAAGGGAAAAACCGTATTCAATGGTACGATCAACGGCTCGATGAAGAGATGATTCGCCATCATAAAATCGAGCAAGAACTCGCTTTTGTACTCAACAAAAAGCAGCTATCGCTTTATTACCAACCGAAAGTGGACATAAAAACCAATCGTATTGAACACGCTGAGGCATTGATCCGCTGGTTGCACCCACAATTAGGCATGATCACGCCCGATGAGTTCGTTAATGTGGCAGAAAAAAGCCAGCAAATCATTCCGATTGGACGTTGGGTGATTTATACCGCCTGTCAACAAGCGAAGGCCTGGTTTGAGGAAGGGCGTCAAGTGTGCATTGCAGTCAATGTTTCGACCATCCAGTTTCTCTATGATGACATCATTGATGTGGTTACCAATGCATTAAAAACGTACCAATTGCCGCCACAACTATTACAGCTAGAGATTACAGAAACCACGTTAATGACGGAACTGTCGCGTGTAACAGATACCTGTCAGAAATTACGTGCAATGGGCGTACAAATTGCGATCGATGATTTTGGGACCGCCTACTCCTCATTGAACTACCTCAAGCAGTTGCCCATCGACATGATCAAAATTGATAAGTCATTTATCGATGAGTGCGTACACGACAAAGACAGCCACATGATATTACGCACCATCATTCAGCTAGGTCACAACTTAGACAAAAAAGTGATCGCTGAAGGCGTCAACTCACAAGCACAGCTTGCCTTACTACATCAAGAGCAGTGCGATCTATACCAAGGTTATTTATGCTCTCCACCGCTGCCCGCCGATAGCTTTTACCAATTAGTGCATCAATACCCGCTTGATAAGAAGACAGCGTAACTCAGCTCTCGATTTGCTTTTGCCATTAGCTCTGTTCAAATACATTCAGTTCATTTAGAACATCAAAGAGTTGCTGAGATTTGTACGGTTTGGGTAGATAAGCATCCATCCCCGCATCAAAACAGTTAGCAATATCTTCATCCAATACGCTGGCAGTCAATGCGATGATCGGCAAGCGCCGTTGTTTCTCGATTTTTTCCCATTGGCGAATTTTGCGCGTCGCAGAAAGGCCATCCATCACAGGCATCATACAATCCATTAAAACAGCACAAAATACACCGCCTTGGGTAATAATATCGACAGCCTCCTGACCGTTGCTGACAATCACATAATCCAACCCAGCTTTTTCGAGAAAGAAACTGGCAATCTTTTGGTTCATAAGATTGTCTTCTACGATCAATATTCGATTCAAATGCCCTACTTTCAAATTAACATCATCACCATTGAGCGCCCCTAGCGCCGAAGTCGTATCACTATTGGGCACAAGTGCTCTTAAAGCCCGCTCGAAACGCTGCCCCATCAAAGGTAGCGTAATCTGGCTATGGAACGGAATGGAAAACTCTCTATTCACAAAAAGGTGATGCTGTAACAAAATACGCTGAGCATCGGCAAAGGTACGCACTAACACTTCATTATCAGATCGAACACTGCGGGTGAGATTCTGACAATAAAGCACATACATAACATCTTTGGGTAACTCGGGGAGTTGATCCACACTGTTCGCTTGATAGAGTCGAAGCCCTAAACGTTGGCATTCACGCACCACCAAGGTTCGATAGTTAGACCCATTATGAATTAGCAGTGCACTGCCGGTTAATGGCGCAAACATGGGATAAGGTTGGCTAAGCTGTAAATCGACCGGTATAGAAAACTCAAATGTGCTCCCCTTACCGACTTCTGACGTTACATGAATTTCTCCATGCATCAGGTCCAGTAACTGCTTACAAATAGCCAAACCTAAACCAGTACCACCATAACGGCGCGTAATACTGCCATCTTCTTGGGTAAAGGGTTCAAAAATGGTAGCAAGCTTACTGTTATCAATGCCTTTGCCTGTATCAGAAACGCTAACATGGATTTTAGGCGCATCACCACCAAAATAAGTGAGTTTGGTGGTCACATAGCCATCTTGGGTAAACTTCACCGAGTTAGAGAGCAAGTTCATTAAAATTTGCTTAACTCGAAACTCATCCGATACCACGCAACGCGGTAACGTGGGGTCAATATCCACATTGAGTTCAATATGTTGACTCACGGCTTTTGAATTAATCATATTGACCGAATCAAAGACCAATTCTGCCATATTAAAAGCATGATGAGTCAGTGATAAGTTGCCTGATTCGATTTTTGATAAGTCAAGAATATCGTTAATTAACACCAACAAAGAGTGGGATGAACTATCAATATCGAGCAAAATTTCACGCTGACTGGTATTCAACGTCGTGGCAGAAAAAATCTCGACCATTCCGATAATGCCATTCAATGGAGTACGAATTTCATGGGACATATTCGCCAAAAAGGCACTTTTTGCTCGGTTAGCCGACACTGCCGTTTCTTTAGCATCAACAAGTTCTTGTTCTCGCTGTTGAAGCTCTTTAACAAACTTATTGAGATCACGAGCGAAGTCAGATAATTCGTCATTACCTTCTACTGGAATCGCTTCAACCTCATCATGACCGTCACCCAAACGCCGCATCGCATACAAAATTCGGTTGAGCTTGGCGCTAATCCTAGAAAACGTGCCAAACCCTAACACCAATATCAACATATTGAGCACAGCAACACTACTTACAACAAACATAATGCGCTCTTGAATAAGTTCAATACGTTCATTGGCACGAGCGGCAACCCTCTCACCTACCTCATGGAAGAGAGCATATAGCTTGCTATTGTTGTTGAGCCAGATACTGTAAAAAGCCCTAAGGTCTTCTTCGGTCGGCTTAGTCCGCATAAATTCGCTCGGTAATCTCTCTTCAGAAATGCCCGCTTCGGTATTGAGTAAATGAAGTTCCGAGCCCCATGTTGGCGTCTCCCCCCAACTGCGAATGGCGAGTAACTGCGACCATAAATACGCTTTACGACCGGAAACAGTTTGGTATCGGCTAAGCCAATTATCATACTGAGCGGCATCGCTAGGTATGTCGCTCAGTAACCATGCTTGCTTATCCCGATAAAACAAAAATTGGCCAAACAATACATGCCATTTCTGCATCCATTGCAACGTTGGATCAAGTTGACCTTGGTTATCGTAGGGGAACAGATCGTATTGAAATCGAGTCATCAAACTCTGAACCAATGAAAAACCTTCTAATGTGTCTTCATACAGACTCTGATAATTATCAAATGTGGCCACTTGGGTCAGTTGACGCAAGCGGTTAATATCACTGAAAATAAGTTGCGAATCCGCCAGATCATCAATGTGAGACTCCATCTGAGATACCACATCTTCAAGACGAAAAAATAGCTGACCAATTTGGATTAAATTATCACTAAAGCTCTTGCTATCTATACGTGGATTGAGCAAATGAAAAATTTGTCCAGATACGTTAGTCGTTAAAGACAAGGCACTACTCTGCTGAGCCGCCCATTGATAAGCCGCTTGCTGATGTTTTAATTGTTGATAATAACCAACCGTCGCAACCGTAATCACTGTGATAGGCAGGCAACAGAGTAACAATAATCTCACTTTAACTGAAAAGCGTGATGCTCTGAGCATGGCAAAAATCCGTTCTATGAGTAACGTTTGTGATATACCCAAGTAACCTCAAGATGCGGTTTCAGCGAGAAGGTCATTTGGGTATAAGTTTCCTATAAAAAGAATAGACACTATTGGCACGAATGAAATCTCTAGCCCGCGGAATGTGTGATTTTTACGTTTTAATCTCTATACCCAAGTAACCTCAAGCTGCGGTTTCAGCGAGAAGGTATTCGCTTATAGGCAAGGCTCCGATTGGAATACCTAGTGATACTACGTAGAAAATCGGTAACGCTGCATAGGCGCGAATACAACTCTCCCCTTGGGAGCTCATCAACAAGCTGAATTTTGCATCTTAAGTTCATTGGGATATATATTTCAAAAACATGATCCCAATAAAATTATTCTTCTTAAATTTATGATTCGGTTATTTAAAATCAACATGATGATGTCAGATTGAGCATTTAGACTAGAAATATCATTTTAACAGTTTGAGTTAATTGACATACTTGTTTCAATATATGAATATGGACTAACAGTTAAACGTTTACAAAGGATTGATGATGTTAACTTATAAACCATTACAGCAATATGGTCATTGGCATATATTTTTTTTGTATCCCAAGCAATAGTACGGACTCTATTCTCTATGCAGTGGTCATTTCGCTCTCTAGCCCGTTCATTTTCATTGTTTAATCTTGCCCCCGTGTCAACTCATTTGGCTCTCTGTTTCTCTTCTTTAGTTATTTATGTTTACTTTGCGATAGCCTTCAGTAATACCTATTTTAATCACGTAGGGCATCAATCTATTGACTACATCAATAACATATTGATAACAACCCAACAGCAAACACGTTTTATTTTAGATAATTATCAAGATAAAACATGCGAAGAAACTATAGGACAATTACGCACAGCGACGTTTAACTCAAACTACGCCAAAGAAATTGGGATATTTGACCCTAAAGGCATTATTTTCTGCACCAACAATAATAACGAAGCAGATATCAAATTATTTCGAAGTATTACAGAACGACTGAATAACGCTCCCAATCATGAAACGCTTTCCTTCACTCGAGGAGCTCTCACTAGGGAATATACCATTTTATATTTATTTGCTAATCAAGAACGTTATGGTTTAAGTATTAGTATTCCGCCTAGATATTTGGTACGTGATATTCAAATGAGGCTATTACCACATAATTTGAATTTTGCGATGTTTATTAATAAACATAAAGTATCGTCAGGTAATAACAACCATAACATACTGCGCCAAATGATGTTTGAGTCAAAGCTCTTCCCTGTTCAAGTTGAACTCCACCTTTCATTTTATACTTATGCTCATTATCTATTTACCTATAGCTGGCTTTTCCTCGTTCTTTATCTCATCATACTGATTAACCATCTTCATAAACGTCGCTTAAACGCAGAAAAACTAAGCTTAGAATATGCAGTTGTAAATGCCATTAAAAACAGAGAGTTAAACACTTACTTCCAACCCATCATTGATACACAAACGGAACTTCCCATCGGCTGCGAAGCATTAACTCGCTGGAACCACCCCACGCAAGGAAATATTCCACCGGATGTTTTTATTCCTCTAATACAACGCACTGGTCATATTCGGGAGTTAACCGAATTAGTGATAGAACAGTGCATTTTAATGCATCAACACTATCCAGAAACGATGCAAAACAAATACGTAAGCATCAATATTGATCGCGAGTTGTTATTAACGGAATCGTTCACTCAATATATTGGTGAATTGGTTTTATCACACCCTAAGTTTAGTGATTGGTTCGCTTTTGAAATAACCGAAAATGGTAATTTCTCAGCCCAAGAACTGGCTATAGTGTCAAAAAATATTGCTCGTTTACATGCATTAAAAATCCGTCTTTTCGTGGACGACTTTGGCACCGGCTATTCTGGGTTAGATTTTGTGCGTCAATTTGCGTTTCATACCATGAAAATAGACAAGGTATTCATTAAAAACTTAGGTCATGAGCCGCACCTTACAATGTTACTAGAATCGATGTTGCAAATCTCTGATTCCCTCAACATGAAGGCCATTGTCGAAGGTGTTGAAACCCATGAACAATTGATGATACTCAAGCAAATGCGGGTTTCTTATATTCAGGGATTTTACTTCTCTAAAGCCCTACCTGCTGATGATTTAATTGCTTATTTCAATGAACGTCATGCGCAGCCGCTCATACCTCTCAACACCTCTGGTTGCTAAATATATCGTTTTAAAGCCCATAAAAAAACAGCCGACCACAATGGTCGGCTGTTTGGCATCAATGAGAGGAGCCAATATTAGTTTTGTTGAACTGGAATTGAGCGTGATGCATTTGCGTGGTCAGATTTAGGTGTACCAGGCATTTTAATGGTGATAGCCATTACAAGAGACACCACCAATAGAGCTAGCATCACGTAAAACGTTGCTACGAAACCACCAAACAGTGAAGCGATGATTGAACCTGCGAAACTGCCCACACCGAAGCCTAGGTAAATCAAACCGTAGTTTTTCGTTACGTTGTTCAGACCAAAGAAGTCGCTCACTAATGAAGGGTAAACGGTAATCGTGCCACCGAAGCTAAACGCGATACACGCAACAGCAAAGAAGAAGCTTAGGCTGTTTAGGTGAAGGAACAGCAGTGAACTTACACCAACCAGACAAACCACTAAGGCTAATGCAATAACACGGATACGAGCAACGCGGTCGGACATGATACCCAGCACTAGGCGACCCATTAGGTTAGCTACTGCGATAACCGCTACTGCAGAGGCAGCTGTCGAACCATCTAGGTGAACGTAGTTTTGGCCGACATCTTTTGCAACACCGATAACGTATAGACCAGACATACACACGGTTAGGAACATCACAGCCAACATCCAAAATTGAGACGTTTTAATCGCTTCCGCAAGCGTGAAGTCATGCGTTACTTCGGCTGTATCTTCAGCATCAGCAGCTTTCGCTGTCTGTTTAGGCGCATCGGTCATCATCAAACCACCGATAATCACCATTACCATAGCCAAACCACCCCATAGGTTGAAGGTTTGCGCTAGACCAAAATGCTCTAGTAAGTACATATTAATGAATTTAAAGCCCAAGCTGCCAAGACCGTATGCACCGATAGCACATGCAGAAGCAAGGCCTTTACGTTCTGGGAAGAACTTAACGCAGTTAGTTAGTGTCATTAGGTAGCCGGTACCATCAGCAAAACCAACCAACAGCCCTGCAAATAGGTAAAGCATGAATAGGTTTGATGCATGGGCAGTCAATACAAGGCTAACACCCAAAAGTAGGCCTGCACCAATGGTCACGTTACGAACACCGAAACGCTCTTGCAGCTTACCTGAAAGCGATGAAGCAACCGCCAGAGCTAGACTTAAGATACCAAAAGAGAACGCCACTTGGCTGATTGGATCACCCAGTTTTTCAGATAAAGGAGAGTTGAATAGACTCCAAGTATAAACAGAGCCTAAGGCAAATTGTGTCAGCACTGTGCCGGCCAAAGTCAGCATTCTTTTACTGTTTGAAAGCTGTGTATTCATAGCAAAACTCCAAGAGTAGAGAAGATATTCAGTGGACCAAAACCACCTCATTTGCTTACAGAATACAAAGCGCTAAACGGGATACAATAGGTTGGCGAAAGTATAAAATGAAATGCAATTCACGGGAATGAATTGCATTATTTAGGCATGAATTACAGGTGCATCATTTCACGGAAGGCTTTTATGTTACCGCGACTGACTGGCACTTTTTCTTTGATGTCGTGAAGCTTAAGCATATAGGTGCTGTTCATCCAAGGGATGATTTCTGCAATGCATTTTAAGTTTACACAGTAGGAACGATGACAACGGAAAAACTGATTTTCAGGTAATTTTTCCATCAATTCACTGATGCTATACGGCACCGAAAACTCCCCGTCTGCAGTAAAGACCAAGGTGATTTTTTCCTGCGCCTCTGCATACCGAACCTCTTCTACGGGAGTGACACATATGCGGTTGTCTTTCATCAAGTTAATTGTGTCTGGGCGACTTTCTATCGCCTCTTCAACCATCACAGGCTCATTGGCCAATGCCACGCTTTCAAGCTTGCTTAACAGCCGCTTTACTCGCTCTTCGTTTAGTGGCTTGAGCAGATAATCAAACGCTTCAAGTTCAAATGCATCCACTGCAAATTCTTTATACGCGGTCGTAAAGACAATATGCGGTTTTTGGGAAAATTGATGGATATTGCGCGCCAATAACATCCCATCAATGGATGGAATGTTGATATCCAAAAACACCACATCAACCTTGTTTTGCTGCAGATATTTAAACGCTTCAAGGCCATCATCAAATGCGGCCACCACTTCAATTTGACTATAAGTTTGAACCAGATAAGTCAGCTCTTCGCGAGCAAGATATTCATCTTCGACAATTAACGCTTTTAGCATAATTTACCCGATGTTATTAACGTAAAAAGAAATTTCTGTACCAGGATTCAGGCGCTCAATCGTCAACCCTTGCCCATAAAGTAAAGCCACGCGTTGGTGAACATTCACCAATCCGATACGATGGCTATCCATGGTGCCTTTGTAGACTTTATTGATCACTTCTTGGCGAATACCCACACCAGAGTCTTTAATCATCACTTGAGCACGCTCGCCGTCTCGTTTGACCGAAATGGTCACTTGCGCGGGAGCCCCCAGCGGCACGACTCCGTGCTGAATCGCATTCTCCACCAGCGGTTGAATCAATAATGGCGGAATCGCAAAATGGATGGGATCCACATCAAAGATCACTTCCAGTTTGTTACCAAACCGCGCTTGCTCTATCGCAACATAGTCTCGCACCTGTTGCAGCTCTTCTTGGATATCAATTAAATCGTCGCCCTTTTCCAAATTAAAGCGCAAAAAGTCCGCCAAGTTAGCAATCAACTGACGCGCTTTATCGGGCTGAATTCGCACCAGCGTCGAAATAGCATTTAGCGCATTAAACAAAAAATGCGGGTTAATTTTATTTTGTAATGCTGAGAATTCAGCTTTACTCGCCATGGTTTTAAGCTGGTCGATTTTGGACACTTCGATTTGTGTTGAAATCAGTTGTGATAAACCAATCGCCATTTCCCTTAACGCTTGGCGAATACGGTGTGGCTGACAATAGAAAATTTTCAGCGTGCCCGTAACTTGGCCATTTTCCCATAAAGGAATGATCAGCAATGAGTGGAAATCATGCACATTCAAATCGTTACTGATGATCTGTTTTCCCAAGTTCACCGCTTGCTGCGTCATGTAACTGATTTTGTGGTGGGCATCGAGGAAATTCTCCTGACCGATACCTACATAAGCTTTAACATCTTGGGTGTCGGTAATCGCCACCGCATCTGCCTCAGTTTCTTTGCGAATAATCGCACACACTTTGGTTAGCGAGTCGCGATCGGCTTTACGAAAATGCGGTAAGGTTTTATTCGCAATGTTAAGCGCCAATTTCGCTTGCAGCGCTGCCACTTTATCTTTTTCTTCATCGAGATCTTGAACCAAGATAATAATAAGACCAATACACACCGCGCCAATGATCATCGGCATTGCGATTTCGCGCACGATGGATTGTGCCAGTGCAACGTCATCATTTAGCAGCAAGATAAGCGCCATGGTGATCGCTTCACAGAACATCCCGGCAGCAATCCCCCACTTAGCGTACTGCCCCTTAGGACAACGAGCGTGAATCCACGTTGCTAAAAGACCGGCCATGATACTGGTGATTAAACAGGCTTGCGAGGTTGGGCCGTTCATATCAATTAAGTAGCGGTGCACGCCAGATACTAAACCAGCGGGAATACCAACCCAAGGGCCAAAGAGAATGCCGCCAGACAATATCGCGATAATGCGCACATTGACCAGGGAACCAGACACATTCAACCCAGTGTAAGTACTAAACACCGCAAAAAAGATAAACAACCCAGACACAATGGCGGTTTCAAAAGGGCGACGGTGACGTTTAATAACAATGGATTGGAATAGATGAGTACGTGTTAGCAAAAACAGTGTCATGAGCATTAGGGCTGCTCGTTCAAACACCGCTAGCAACATCATAAGTTGTTCGATATACACCTTGACCTCAGGCCTTGGGACAAAAAGTGACTGTATACTAAAAGTAAAATGTGATCCACTTCATGAGGTGTATCAAAGAGATGTCAAATTATGAATAGCTCGTTGCAGTTAAAACGAGCTATTCACCTATTGATAGAAGTGCTTACGCAGCAAGGATGGTATTGAGGTCTTGCTCTGGTGTGCTGATCGCACGCAAATCAAACTTCTCTTGAATGATCGCCAGCAAATTATCCGTTAGGAATGGTGGCACAGTCGGCCCTGCGTAAATGCCCTTAATGCCCAATGCAAATAAGGTTAGCAGAATCACAATCGCTTTTTGTTCAAACCAAGACAACACTAATGTCAACGGTAGGTCGTTTACGCCACAATCAAATTCATTACTCAGTGCCAAGGCAAGCTGAATGGCAGAATACGCATCATTACATTGGCCCACATCGAGCAGACGTGGAATACCATTAATGTCACCAAGATCTTTGGTATTAAAGCGGTATTTGCCACACGCCAAGGTTAAAATTAGGCTGTCTTTTGGTGCTTGTTCGACAAAATCGGTGTAGTAGTGACGCTCTGGACGATAGCCATCACATCCCCCTACAAGGAAGAAGTGACTGATATTGCCTTGTTTGATTTGGTCAATCACCGCAGGAGCGGCAGCCATCAACGCGTTACGACCAAAGCCAACTGTAATCCAATGTTCAATTTCATCGTATTGGAACCCCGGCAAAGCCAGCGCGCATTCAATAGCAGCAGAAAAATCATCCCCTTCTATATGCGCAACACCCGGCCATCCCACAATAGAACGGGTAAAAATGCGATCCGCGTACTGGCCAACTTCTGGGTTAAGCAGACAGTTAGATGTCATGACAATCGCCCCCGGGAAATTGGCGAACTCTTTTTGCTGGTTTTGCCATGCACTACCGTAGTTACCCACTAAATGAGGGTATTTTTTCAATTGTGGATACGCATGTGCAGGCAGCATTTCACCATTGGTATACACATTGATGCCTTTGCCTTCCGTCTGCTGTAGGATCTTCTCTAGATCATGCAGGTCATGACCTGACACCAAAATGCATTTGCCTTTAACCGGTTTTACATTCACTTGGGTCGGTTCAGGGTGACCAAAGGTTGTGGTTTCGCCTTCATCGAGCATCTGCATGATGCGATAGTTCATTAAGCCAATTTGCATTGACGTATCTAACAGAGCGCCAAGATCTTCAGGCTCTGCGGCAAGCCATGCCATAAGCTCGTGATATTGACCGTACACCTCAGCGTTGGTTTGGCCTAATACTCGTGCGTGTTCCAGATAAGCCGCCGCACCTTTTAGACCGTATAAACACAGCAAACGTAGGCCAATCACATCTTCGTGCACCTTATCTTTGCCTCGGTTCACTGCCGCTTGAGGCGCAAACTCAAGAAGCTCGTCATAGTCGGTCGGTAATACCATGGTTGCGGCTAGCGGAATATGAGTAAGCTCTACGTCTTGGGTCATCGCTGCACTTTTTACCAACGAGGCCAACGTTTGTTTAAAGTGCTCTGCCTCAGCTGCGAGTTCCATAATGCGCAAAGGATCAAAGTTCACGTTTGTCAGTGTCGCGAAAAACGCTTGTGGTGCCCAATGGTCGACTTGTTCTGTCGTTAAACCTAACAAGCGTGCTTGATCCGCCCAGTAGGAAACCCCTTGTAAGGAATACACTAAGACATCTTGCAAATCCGATACTTCTGCGGTTTTCCCACACACACCACGTGTGTATGAACACCCTTTGCCAGTTGGGGTTTGGACGGTTTGTTCACATTGGATACAAAACATATTAGCTCTCCAGTTAATCACGCTCTATGGCGCATTTGATACAGGGTCGGTAGTCACATAATCCATCTGCTTGTTTTGTCTATTAAAACCGCAAACGAACTACCGATGATGGAGAACCTATGGCACAATGCATGCCAAAATTTAACTCATTGAAAGTATTATAATTTATATATAACCCTACCATTAAAATGGTCAAATTAACCTAACAACCAGACTTCAAATTAACTTTTTCATGTCAATTTGACACATAAACAAACTTAACCGCCTGAATCCAAAGCACTCATCTCGCATCCAAAACGAATTAACTGCATTTTGTTACAAACGACATGAGGATTAACGCACATTGAAAGCGGATATTCATACCCTATTCATCTAAGCTTTGTTACAGTAGCCGGACATTAACAGAGAGAGGTAATTTTATGAGCCGATTTATTGTTGCCGCATTGGCGGTTGCCACCGGCCTATTTGCTCTGATTTTTAGCGTGCTGGTCGCCATTCCATTGACCATCATTGCCTTGATTACAGGTAAAAAACTGAATCAACAAATTCGCCGCAACTCGTTTCATCAACCACAAAACGAGCGGGCAGATCGCCAAGACCGCGTAATTGATGGTGAGTTCGAAGAAGTGTCTCGTAAATAGAAGCGACCCCGACGATAACCACTGGCACTTATCGATAGACCTAACTTAAAAAACGAAGCTCGTTAAACCTAGATTCGATAAACAGAACAAAGCCGATAAACGTATGACTCGTTTATCGGCTTTCCCTTTTTTGCGTATTTACGCATTGCAGTTTGTCGTGAACTGCCAATATTAGATGCTGACCACCACGCGTAGAGCAAGTGCTAACAGCACACACCCGGAGACTCGGTCAATCCATGCTGCTTTCGCTCTTAGCCTATCCAACACCGCGGCGTTTGAAAGTAACAAGACGATTAACGTATACCACATGCCATCGACGATAAATGGTGTCATGACAATGGTCGCTTTTGCGCCAACTGTATGGCCGATGCTGACAAATTGGCTAAACAGCGCAATAAAAAACAGGGTGATTTTCGGGTTCAGCACTGAAATCAAAATGCCTTCTTTCGCAGACTGCAAATTACTAACTCGCTCACCACTTTCCATCCGCGCCGCAACGCCGCCTTTTGAGCGCAGCGCCATCACACCAAGATACGCAAGATAGAGCGCACCAGCATAACTAATGGCATCAAATACCACGGGCATATTGTGAAGAACCACTGCCAAACCAATCATGGTAATAAAGGCGTACATCGCGATACCACACGCATGCGCCCATGCGGTACACAACCCATTTGATCGCCCACCCGCTAAGGTGTGTTTCACCACCATTGCTAAACTAGGCCCAGGAGACATCGCCCCTAACAGGGCAACAGCAAAAAGAGATAACCAAGTAGTAAATGTCATGCTTATTCGTTCTGAAAATCAGCCTCATCCCTTGTTCTTCTCTCACCGTGAGTTGAAAAGCGAAAAAGGAACATCAACGTAACAATAGCCAGTATTCTGGCCTCCCTGTTCTAACCCCAAATAACCTCGCGATACGAGTTTTTTGGGGATAGGTTTATTCAATAATGAAGAACGAATTCCCCTTCAATATCACTTGCGCCAACGTCTGCTTTTGCCAAACAATCAACGCCATGAGTAACACCTAATTCCGCTAATCCATAGTGACTTAATATCGCCAATACTTGCGCTTTAGAGGCCACGCCAGATTGCACACCAGCGGGTGCATCTTCAAATACGATGCAATCTTCTATCGCAATACCCAAGCTGCTTGCCCCTAGTAAATAGGGTTCTGGGTCTGGTTTCCCACAGGTGATTTTTTCCGCAGTAATCAGCAGCTCCGGCATAGGGATTCCTGCCGCACGAATACGTGCCGATGCCACAGGATACGTACCGGAGGTCACAATGCCCCATGGTACACCCAGCGCATTCAGCTGTTCTAAAAACGCCACAGAACCATCAAGTGCAACGGTTCCTTCGGTATCACGCGATTCAAGATCTTCTAACCACGCCATCTCACTATCAAGATATGCCTCGTCTTTATCCGGCATCAGGAGTGATAACGATTCCCGTGCAGGTCGCCCGTGGATCACCGACATAACATGCTCGGCATCTAAGCCATTGCGCTTAGCCAGTAACGTCCAAGAACGTTTCACTGCGCCCATTGAATCAATAAGTGTGCCGTCTAAATCAAATAGGCCAGCTTTAAAGCGTAGAGTGGTTGTCATTATATGTTCCTGATTTTTCTTCCCATACTACGCTGGAAATGGCAAGTTTCAACCAAAAATGAACTTGATATCATCCACTCTTTTTTGAACTTATGTGTGGGGATCCCGTTGGACAGATAAGCGCACTATACCGAGTATGATTGCCCAATATCTGGGTTCAGATAGCCCTAGTAAAGTCGTGACGAATTTTAATAAAAACTCGTTATTTTTTAACAAAAAAACGGCAGATTGGCTGATATAGTGACCCCTTTAACGAACAAGCGCCGCTGCAATCAGCGGCTTTTCGCAATAGGATAATCACTACCCCCAAAAACAGCAGAATTCGTCTTTATCGATCACCTTAATCACATCATCCAGCGTTTTAACCGACGAATCTGGCTCGTAGCTATGCCACTTTAAATCTGCTCTCATCCAGAAAATACTCCATGTATCCTTTGTCCTAACGTATGTTGCTTTTGCTACTGGAGTTTCGATGATGTTAGAACGGTCTTGAAAGTGAGGGCGAATCTCGAAAATTTCTACACTTTGACCAGAGATCCTAAAGCCAAGGTCGAAATCCTTTCTGGCACTCGGTTCAGGTCTTCTTGCATCAATATATTGACCCACTATTTTCTCATAACGCTTTTGTTCGAATTCGGAAAATGCCATAACAACCTCAGTTTAAAATCATTTATCGTTAGTCTAACGAATTATTGAACTGAAATGTACAAAAGCCTTGGTAGCTATTCCCGCTTGTCTTTGTAAGCAGTTTTAATTAGTTTCGGCTGAGCAAGCCGCAGATTAAGGCGAGGCTTAACCTCACCTCAAATCGGCTTATTGCCGTACTTGCACTATTTTTCTCTGATGCTGGCTATGCTTAATCAAGCTCTCAATGTAGTTGGTATTGGTAGAATCTAAAAACGCATCCCATTCATCTAACAGCAAATTATCGGTAGTTTCGTTGATAAGCCACTCTAAACACGCTTGTGAATATTGGCCATCCGACAGGTCGGCTTGCTGTTCATCTCCCCCCCAAGGCCAAGATAAACGGTATCTAGGATTAAAATAATAGGCTCCCGTTTGTTCTCGAAGCGACATAAGAAATGTGGTTTTTCCCGACCCATTCGGCCCCCGAACAGAATAAAGCCCGTGATTGGCATGAAGTAACTTTTCTTGGCTCTCTACCTGAGCAACGCTTTCGTCAATAATTGAAACCCGGCTATGCTCAAACAAGTGTTTCTCTACAGGTCGCGAAAATACCTCTAACAACTTTATTTGCCCTTTCATATTGGGGAAAGAAATCACAATTGTGATTAGGCCCGTTGCAGAGTTCAACAAATAAAAAATTCTCGTTAGATTGATAACCAAGGCAAACTTTATTGAATCACTCACTTCATGATTCGCTAGCATCCACACCATAAAACTAATGGTGGGAAGCAAAGAACACATGGAGATAATAAAATAGACTTTGTATTTATATTTGGCTTCAGACATTCTCGCTGTTAAATACCTTGTAACCTTTACCCTCTTAGTAGATAAAAAGCTTTGGTAATTAACAGGTGAACCGTTGTGAACATTGTCATGAATGCTCGCTAACTCATTCGTCACATTCGCCCCAGCTTGCGTGCGCTCTATTGCTAAGTGTTCCATTGTTCGAGAAACCCAATGCTGAACAATACCTACCAACAACATGCTGATCATGACCGTAAATATAAAGCGATAATCCAGCTTAAAGCTGATAACAAGCAGGCTTAAAAAGAAGTTCAAAAACGTTGCCCAACTTTCAAGACAATATCTCACATAACTCGTTATCGATTCTTTACCCTGAGTGACGAACGCTCCAAGCACCTTGTCACGTTGAGTTCGCTCTGTGCATTGCTGGTACTTTTTCGCCGCAGAATCCCAGAATAGGTCGAAACAAGAGCACAACCAACGCTCTTCATAAACGTCAGAAAAATAGGCAATCCCATGAGGAAGCGTCATACAGGAAACGTAAGATAGCAGCCATAGCCGGAACTCTGCGCTATCGAAGCCATAATGGTCTAATGCATAAACGATTTGAACCGATGAATAAACAGAAAAGGCAATCAGAGATTGATGCACTAGAATCAAAAGTACAGCTATGAGCGAGTTAGCGTTGAAAAGATCAAACGCTATCTCTTTTGAATTTCGAAATTCCATTGTAAGTCAAACCTAGAATTTAATAGTCGAAACCATCTATACAAAAATTTGCATAGACAGCAAAAATATCGCTATGTAAGCCATGTTTTATTGAGTAATAAAACCGCTACTAAATTCGTTGAGGTTTAATCTAACAAAGTAAATCACCTTCTAAGAGTGGTATCAAATTATGCCATCAGTGGAGCATAATTCGCTCAACAAGTAAACAACGAAAAAGAAGAACGCTTCTCCATTCATAAAACTTATAGAGTTCAATAACTAAAGAGAATATCTCACGCTAATCACATGGGGTATTGTCATCCGTAAAGGTCTTTAATTAACGGCTCAATCCGCTATGCAAAACGTTGAACGTCCGGTATGCTTTTCTCGGATACACAAATGACCTCAAGATACACAATTCTAAGCTTCATCAATCAGTGCAGGTCAAACTCAATTACGGTAGAAATGGTCGTTTCCTTTCAACGTAATGAGGTATACATAAAATAAAAAGGAGAGAACATTGTTTGTCTTCTCTCCCGCTAACATCATATTGCATTTGAGAACGAGAAAGTGAACCAACTAAAGAAAGAGATCACCCTACTCTCTGGCGTGGGGCAGCTTTCCACTACCCTAATGGGAACAGGGCTGTTTATGATCCCTGCCGTGGCGGCAGGGATTGCGGGCAATTATACCTTATGGGCGTGGATTGCCCTGTTTATCGCTATTTGCCCAATAGCGCTGACTTTTGCCACCCTAGGAAAGCACTATCCCAGCGCGGGAGGTACAGCTTACTTTGTACGCCAAGCATTTAATAGCCGGATGGAAAATGCTGTCGCATGGTTATTTGTTAGCATTATACCGGTTGGAATCCCTCCGGCTGTAAAACTGGCGAGTGGCTTTTTGCAGCCTCTACTGCCAGATGCAATCAATTCGCCTTTATTTGCACAAACATTTACCCTTGCTCTATTACTGGCGGTGAACCTTTCCGGCAGCAAATCATCGGGTCGAATTCAAACTGTTATCGCAATTAGCATCTTTGCGTTAATAGGGGCTTTTCTGTGGAAGGGCAATATCGGTTGGCAAGATACCCAAATGCCATTAATGCAAAGCGAACAATGGTTGCCTATTTCGTTGGCATTAGGAGTGATGTTTTGGTGCTTTGTTGGAATAGAAGCCTTTGCTCATATGGGCGAAGAGTTTAAAAACCCGCAACGCGATTTTCCTATCGCTATTTTGGTTGGCTGCTTTGTGGCTGGCGCTACCTACTTTGCCTGCACCGTCGTGGTATTAAAATTCCATGCTTATGGCAGCGAAAGCTTTGATAGCGGGTCGATACCGTGGCTAAGTGCGCAACTGTTTGGCCCTCGCCTTGCCTCGGTCATCAGTTTAATTGGCTTTTTCGCCTGCTTCGCCAGTATCAACCTTTACACCCAAAGCTTGGCGCGCATGGTGTGGGCACAGGCGAGACAACATCGTCCAAATTCCCCCTTGGCGACACTCAGTGAGCGAGGCGTACCAAAACGCGCGACGTTATTGGTGTTTGGCGTGCTACTCGCGTCTTGCTGGTTAGGCGAACTGACCAACATGGAACTGCCCGTGTTCCTTACCCTAGCCAACAGTGTTTTCGTCATGATTTATCTTTTGGCGATGCTATCGGCAACGCGACTTCTTCACGGCAAAGGCAAGGCATTGGCTTACATCGCATTATTACTGTGTGTATTGGTGTTCGTCTGTTTGGGCTGGGCAATGCTTTATGCCCTCATGATACTGCTGATTTTTATGCAGCCTTGGAAGCGAGCGTCCACGATAAATAGAACACTTCCCACTGCGGATGAGAGCCATTAATGTACCAGCTATATTATTCACCTCGTAACGCCAGTGCTGCAGTGCACTGGTTACTGCACGCTCTCGATGTTCCTTATGAATTAATTCGAATAGATCGTAAGCAGCAACAACATAAATCCGCCGAGTATTTAGAGCTTAATCCATCAGGGAGAATTCCTACTCTTTTGATCGACGGTAAGCCATTAACAGAAACCGCTGCTATTTTAGTGACCTTGTGCGAACGCCACCCACAGAAGATGTACATGCCAACCATAGACCAAAATGACCGAACTCACTTTTGGCAATGGATGATGTACTTAACCAATACATTGCAAAATGAGTTGATGATTTATTTTTATCCGCACACTAACGACCCACATGGAATTGATGCGATAAAACAGGCACAAGCAATACGGTTAGACGAGATTCTCGCACTCATCGACCGTGAACTGAGTCAACATAGCTATCTTGTGGGAAACGCTCTTACAGCATGTGACTTTTTTCTTTTCCTGCTTGGCTATTGGTCTTTAGCGTTACCTAACCCACTGCCAAATTACCCCAATTTGCACCGCTATCTCCGATTGATGGCTCAACACCCTAGCATCGTTGCGACAAATGAAATTGAACAATTTGATTTGGCGTGTGACGAACTAAAGTAAATACTTCGCAAAGCTCACACTCTAAATGACCACCAAGAATTTCGTTATTAATGTTTGTGATCACCAACAAAAAATGGTGGTGAGATAATAATAGAGATGCAGATTAAAAACTTTACAGATAGGATTTTTGAAAACTTCTTTGTTTTCATGTTATTTAAATAACAAATTAAACAATAACCTTATTTTATAGGTATTCACTGTCAGAAAATATTACAGTTTGCTCTGTAAAACCATTGTAAGTCATTGATTTATCGTTATGGCACGACCAATGCAGTATTGGAACTAATATCACGTAAAAGTGAAACATAAGTCTAATAACTACATAGGAGCCATTCGATTGAAAGCAGTGATTCGTTTAATTCTGGTTTGTATCTGTTTTATATCCAGCCTAGCCCAAGCAAGCTATATCACAACAGGTACTCTACACCAAACCGCTGTCGGTACAACCATTGACTATTGGTATTTTTATCTTGAATCAGATGACGTTGTTACCATCAATTTAAGAAGTTTCAATAATTCAGGGTGGTTTTGGCGCAGCACAGTCGCATTAGATTCCGTATTTAATCTCTATTCTTACGATGGGAACCTTAACGCCTCTGACCGCATTGCCACCAATGACGATTCTAGTCGTTCTCGTAATAACGACGCCTACAGCGATGGCAGCACCATCTCTCAGGACTCGTACCTATCAACTTACCTAACCGCAGGTGCTTATGTGCTTCTGGTTAGTGATTACAATATAAACGAGTACCTAACTGACTTCGATATTTTAACTGGGATAAATATTGGCGACAATTTACCGAACTTTCAAACCTATGCAAACTACGCGCTAACATGGAGCGAGAATGTTGGTTTTAGTGACGACGATGCTGGAGATAACAGTGACGATACGGGTCACACCGATGTACCAGAGCCGCCTACCCTGTCGCTATTTTTGATTGGCTTACTGGGGCTTTACCAAGTAAGAAATAAACTAAAGTGGCGAGCTTAACGTAAGAGCATTTAACAACTACCACAAGATTCATAGCCACGCATTTATGCTATGAATCTTGTGGATATGCTTGCAGCCACCTACATCCGACGTTACTATGACTTTGGGATGAGATACGGACATGGCATAAGGCTGATGTTTTGAGGTAACGTGGTAATGTATTCTCGTATTGTAGAAGTATCATTGAGTTGGGCAGTCATATTGTTGCTGTCAGTGATGACGTTCGCCACTTTTCCTGCCAAAGCAGAACCTTCTGTGTTTCCCACACACTCTCAAATAACCATCCAATCGAAATCTCAGGTAGATTCATGCCATGCTAACCCATCGAGCTGTTTTAGCAGCTGTTTAGGAATTTACCTTCATTTTGAGCTTTCATCCTTCGCCATTATCCACCCAACAAGTCAGCAATATGAGGCGCAACCGGCAGTATTAAAAACACTGACGCACACTCCTTATTTGCGCCCCCCGATACTAGGTTAGTCTTTTTAATCTTCAGTACCGTCACTGTTAGCTTCTCCTCACTCGTCAACTGACAAGTGAATGGCAGAGCGAGCATACGTTTTCGATTACTTTCATCTACTATTTAAAAAAAGGACTCATCATGAAGTCATTTTACTGGCTAACCGCCCTCTTTCTTTTTGCTAGCACATCAACTTATGCCAATGATGCCGAAGAGTTTGCAACTCTGTCGCCAGAGCAGGCCCTAATTAAGGCGAACGAATGGTACGGCACAAATAAAGCAAGTGTACAGGTATTCCCGGATAAAATTGTGGGTAAATTCCCGCAAAATGAGGTCTCGATTCCTATTACGAGCAAACATCTCATTTCCATTGCGCCTTATCTAAAGCACACGCATCCTTGTACATTTCATGTTCCGACTGGGTGTACTGGAGAGTTACGCAACGTATCACTCCACATCACCGTTCGTCATGTTAATTCGGATAAGTTGGTCTTCGATAAAGAGGTAACAACAGGAAAAAACGGATTCGCAGATATCTGGCTCCCAAAATCAGCTAACCAATATAAAATCAATATTCAATACCAAGGGAAAACAGCCATAGCTGACGTTTCAACGCAAAACAACGCCCCAACCTGCATCACCACTATGCAGCTAATTTAACGGGTATAGCGAGCAATAAAAAAGCTCAGGCATAAACCTGAGCTTTTTCTTTTAAGCAGATTGAGGTGTGTGTTCTTGTGAGGCGCGCTGAAATGTTAGAAGGTTACCGACGTGATGAATAACATCGTCACGCCGTGGATTTGCTATATAAGTGGCTCGGACTTGTTCAACACCCAGATAAAGTGTCGGCTGCGCGACACTTATCCTTGTTTGTTAGGTGTGTAATTTTACTCTTCAATATTGAATTTCCATCCAGAGTTTGGTGTTGTTTTACGTTCGATAGATATAATTTTTTTGTCTCTTAAAATGGTAGTTAATATCTCTGACAGCCTTCTATTTATACTTTCATCCGATGAATATTTTTTGTCATCTTTAATAAACATTTATGAATCCTCATTTGATTTTAAGGTGTCATTAAACAGTATACTCTTGTGAACATAATTAATCATTTCAATAATAGTTTCATTATCAGAGAGTTCATCCACACCCTCTTTATATCTTTGCGGATAGTTTTTCACCACATCTAATAAATTATTTCTTTGTTCCTCAGATATAGCCAAACCCGATACAGTTATACTACTCTTTGTCAATGCTGTTTCTGATACGACTGTAGATAAGTTTAATGTTGTCAAATATTGAATAACATTAGGAAAATAATGTTCATTATTTTTAGTATCATACGCACTTATTACTAATTTTGTTTCTTCCTCGTCATCCCAACTATAAAAATCAAAACTATATTTAAACTTACCATTATCAATCAAATCAACCTTAGATTTTAATTCTACTGCTACAACATTTCCTTCTTCTGCAGCTTTCTTCAAGATATTATACACATCACCTAAATAAGCATAAGTGGAAAGATTACCTGTACTTTTATCTATGGCGATACTAGGAGAAATATTATTTTCTGGGTCACCAGATAGAGCTCCAGATACACCAGAAGACTGAGCTATTAATTCAGCAGCCCTACCAGTAGCGAACCACTGTGCGGCTGATGCTCCTGTTCCACCACCAGTAGCACCGAAATTCATTTTAGCAAGAACTGAATGAGCGTTAGTGATAGAGCCTTTAGGAGAAGCGACACCTGCTGGCGTTAAAATAACATTTGTATTTCCATTTCTTGGCTCAGCTATTGTTTCTGAACCATTGTAACTATGAAATTCATAATCAGGTATCAACGGGTCAATAACTCCCTCTTGCCGCTTATATCCTAATACGAATTTTGCTGGATTTCCGGAACTAGGCTCTGACCCTACCTCTAAGCCTATTGTGGTGTTAGTAAAAAAAACCAAATGATCATTTGAGGCACAACTAGTTAATACTGCAGATAGCAAAATAACTGATAATTTAAATCTCATATAACCCCCTAAATATTATCCTATTTGAAGGTGATATTCCCTTTTGATACATTATCATCAACTACAAAGACTTCACCTATTACACTGTTACAGTAGTCCGTTTTCTTGTAATCCATTTCCATTCTTTTATTACTAAAATACCCTATTCCGAAGTTAACAACCCCAAGTTTTAATCCACCACCTTCAATATATGAGTATTTACAACCAATATCTGACACAGTATTACTCTTAAAAGCTCCTATGTATAAATCTCCATCGTAGGTAGCAATATATCTGTAAGAACAACCATAAATAAACATAAAAAATGTGAATATAAACAATTTTTCTCGTAAAAACATATATCCCCAAGACAAATAAGTACAAATTATAATACACAATCGCGATAGAGCGCCCCATTACCACGGCAACCAGACGAAAGAATTTAGATCACACTTTTGAGCCCAAACGCTCATTATTCAACCAGCGAAACCTGAATTTGGGAGCTAATGATAAAGGATAATGTGATTTAGTTCGCTTCATGCGGAGCCCCTGGTGTAGCACCAATGAATCTTGAAAGTGGTTAGTACAAAGGCAACCGTTTTATACATGGCGATAATGTCAGCCTTGCAATCAAATCCGGTTATCAAAGCTACTTATCAGCACCTTTTGACTGTCGGAAAACCAAAGAAAATTGCCATTATTGCTTGCATAAGAAAGATGGTTATTATCTTAAATTCGATGCTAAGGGATGGTGTAAAATGGGATCCCCAATTGGCCTATATTTAATTATTGACACCATGGTCTCTTGTTAGGTCAATTTTTAGACGGAAGGCTTGGTAACTTTACTGCTGAAAAATAATCTACAGTTTCGTTGTTTACGACTTTATTGGCTGCCGTCATAAATTGTGTGGTAGACGCGATTACTATTTTTAACGCCTGAACTTCATCTTCGTCATTAATAAGTTTTGCTCGCAACAAAGACTCATCATAGATATTTTTCAATGCGAGTAAATTTTGACTGGCTAGGTAATAACCCGACCAAGAACGCTTAAAAGCAAACAATGATGAAATGGAACTTACGAAAAGAAGCAATATGGAAACAGTCTTCCCAAGTTCCGATGAGCTATTGAGACCATACAATATGACTAGAGATACAGACATTAATAGTCCCGAAATATAAAAGCACAAGCGGTGTCTGGGGTGCCGATTCTCATACCATTGCAAGTTATACTCAAAGCTTCCCTTTATCTCAGGGCCTTTGAAAAATACAAGCTCATTTAAAGACTCCAAGTAGTCATTCAACTTCATCCTAGCTCTCCCTTTCTTGGAATTGCACTCATTGACCTAACGTCTAATCCAATGGTGCATGGACACCATTATTACAACAAACAAGTAACTTCAAACCAAGAATGCCAGACGTTATATGCATCCATTGAAATTTTTGTATGGATAATAACTACTCAAATTAGGGTAAAGTGAGACCCAGGCTTTAGCAGCAACTAAAGCTCTCTATGTAGTAGTTCGATGCTTCGATGGATCCTCAATTGAGAGACCGATAACAAGAAAGAACGCTACATAGATCTCCAAGCACCACACTCGAATAGTCTTCTGGGCCTCGAACCCGTATTATGCAAGCAAGAGTTAGCTTATTATGAATACACACTCACATCAAAACATTAATGTCGGTGTTGATACCGGCAAAACAAAACTTGATATTTACATCCGTCCTCTCGACATCTTCTTTACCGTTTCAAACGATGAAAAAGGCATTCAAGAAGCTGTCCAGACCATTAAAAAATACCATCCAGATCGTATTATTGTTGAAGCAACTGGACGACTAGAAATGCCATTTATTTTGGCCTGTTCAAAAGCCAACTTACCGTTTGTTATAGCGAATCCAGTTCATATCAAAAGGTTTGCTGGAGCCATCGGTAGAAGGGCTAAAACAGATAAACTCGATGCCCATTTAATTGCCTATTTTGGTGAGGCTGTTCAGCCAAAATTGACAAAGCTAAGACCTGAAATCATGCGATTTATGAGTGAGTTAGTCACTAGACGACATCAAATCATGTCAATGCAAACCATGGAGAAAAATCGCATTCAGCAGATGCCAAAATCATTAGCATCAACCATCACTCCAATACTTAACATCTTCGAAGAACAGATCGAAAAGATAGAAACGCTCATCTCACTACTCATTGAAAACGTACCTGCGTATAAAGAGAAAAGTGACCTATTACAAAGCGTTCCCGGAATCGGAAAAATCTGTGCTGCATCAATCATCAGTAACGTCCCTGAACTTGGTTTTATTAATAATAAACAAGCTGCTTCTTTAATCGGTGTAGCACCAATGAACCGTGAGAGTGGTTTGTACAAAGGCAAACGTTTTATACAGGGTGGGCACTCACAAGTTCGAACCGTTTTATACATGGCTATGATGTCAGCCTTGCAATCAAATCCGGTTATCAAAGCTACTTATCAGCACCTTCTGGCTGTTGGGAAACCAAAGAAAGTTGCCATTATTGCGTGCATAAGAAAGATGGTTGTTATCCTAAATTCGATGCTAAGAGATGGTGCCAAATGGGATCCCAAATTGGCCTAAATTTAATTATTGACACCATAGTCTCTTGTTAGGCTTTGTTCATAAAGATCACGATAACACCAATAAAGTGATGTTTAGAATCTGTGTCGACATAGTACCCATCTATATCATCCATTATTCGACCTTCTACATCTTTGCTAAGTGTGAAAATTTGGATATCGGTGTCAATACCAGCTAAATTTCCGACTTCAGACAACCAGTTACTATAGTCATCTTTAATTTTTTTCACTTGTTTATCTAGTTGTGCTGAATCATTTGTAGGGGCTACAGTGTGGACAGCAGAGAATAAACCCACTTCAACAAAAGACTTACCTGTTGGTCCGGATAAAGTTAAAAATTCTAAGTTTCGCTTTAAGTCTTTTATTACTAACTTTCTAGCGGGATTAAAGCTTTTAAGCTCGATAATACAAAAGGGAGTATTTCCATTGCCCTTATATGGCATTACATCTGTATAAACAGCAATATCTACACGACCTTCACGTTCCATAAAAGGAGAACCTTTTCGGATAATAGATGACCCTCTAACCATTGGATTGCCCCGTTTAATTAAAGGAAGGCAATCTTTAGCAACTTTCTTAACGCTAGCTTCAATATATATTTGATAAGGATCTGCGTCAGGTCCATTTAATCTGCCAATCTCCTTAGCTACATTAACCGTAAATAAGTATTCAGCCCCGAATCTTGCAGCAGGGTCATCAGTGAAATTTAGAGTGTCAGCATATGCTTGATTCATTCCGGACTTAACTTTGCTTACTATGTCGCCAATTATTTTTTTCACAATCTACCTACTAAAATCAGATTGAAGCCTAACGCCCCAATCAATTGCGCATTGCGCGGTGACTAAAGCGTTTGAAAAACTTTGAAACGCAACCACGAAGGTTGACTGCGTCAATTGCATTGGATTGTTATACGTACAATTCCTCAAACCCTAATGTGAAATGAGTTTTACTTAAATCTGCTTTAAAAATTGGAATCTTTTTGGGTCCAACCAATGATGCAATTGCATCAATATCTTTTGCAGATGCTCTACAACCAATAAATACAGCAGATATACAGTCTGCCGGTAGCTTAAACAAGAATATTGACGACGGAAGAACAGCTAATGAACCGTATATTTCATTTAAAATTATTTCGCTAGGACTAAACTTCATTTCTTCATTATCATCTGTCGAATTTCCGTCCCACTCTTGATTGTCAAAATGTTCGTATTCTTCAGGATTTACTTGGAAAGTAATCGAATTATCATCTTCATATAAAACATCAAACAAATCGACATATAAATCATCATAAAAATCATGAAGTTGCTCAAAAATCTTCCGATCAACTCGAACATAATCAGCGAACCTCAATTTAGGTAAGATTCGGTGTTCTTTTTCATAAATCCAGTCATCACTTTTTGTAAGCAATAAATCTTTTACACATACATCTTTTTGCAAGGGCGAATAACGCTCACGGTTATATAAAACTCGTTCTATTGTGTCTGTCATTGAAAGTTTATAATTGAAATAGTAATTTAGTTTTTCATAATCAAATTCAACAACAATTCCCTTATGCTCATTCGCATAATGAGACCACATTAACAAATTATTATAATTTTCAGTAAAGGAAATTACTCCAACCTCATTAAAGTTGCCGTCAGAAGAAAATTGCTCCACTTGCTCGAAAAAATCCTCACCAAGACCATCTCGTAATATATGATCAATTAAATCTTGTGCAGGACTAAGTTCAAAAGGATCATTTAATACACCACGCTGACTCGCACGTAAGCAATAATTATTAAAAAACTCAGATCTGAAAGGCATATATTTGTATATTTTCTTCATACTCCTCCGTACGTATAACGATTAGCACAGCAGCACACGCGCAGTTGTACCAACAAATAATTTACTTCAAACCGCAAGCGCCCAAGTAAAATGTGTCTGCTGCTGCGCCTGGTTAAAAAAAGATATCTTTTGTAACCACTGACCACAGAAGCAAGCACGAACGTTGCCGCATTCTCGGCAGCTCCAACGAGCGCTGCAACCCGATATGTTTCCACCGACAAACCTGCAACACCACTAAACCATTCAGAAGTTGATGAACCAGCCGCCCACCGAAGTAACGAACAGCTAATTGCCACTTGATGATACAAAGTTGGCGAACCTGTGGAATGGCGATATTAGCCTTGCGCTGAATCCAAACGGCTTTCACCAAAGAAAGCAGAAATCAACAACAGAACGGCTGTAAAAACTGACTCGGATATTGAAGCGAATACA
This sequence comes from Vibrio tritonius, assembly GCF_001547935.1. Taxonomy (NCBI): domain Bacteria; kingdom Pseudomonadati; phylum Pseudomonadota; class Gammaproteobacteria; order Vibrionales; family Vibrionaceae; genus Vibrio; species Vibrio tritonius. The sequence goes on along the minus strand of NZ_AP014636.1, from coordinate 657,223 downwards.
GAACCAAACCTATTAAATTAGCTTTGCCCTTTTGCAGCTTTTTAACGCCGTGCTCTGGGGCAAACCGAAGCGCAGCGTAGGTTTGTCCCTAGCAGCACTTTGTTATGTGCCATCTCGCTGTTTAATATGATCTTGCGTGTCAGATGGAATCAAATCAGCGTAAAGATCCTCTAGCTCTCTTGGCTTGGTAATGAGTTCTTCAGCAATAAAATTTAAGATGCCAAATAACTTTTGAGCAATTTCGGTATTATCGTCCAAGTTTATTTGCCCAGGATGAACGGCATTGTTTCCTATTACCCTTAGCAAATCCAAAGCCTGCTGTATTTTTGGGCTCAAGCCCTCAGCCACCAATGACTTTATATCATTGTTAATATTCTTTCCGCTCTTGCCTACTTGCTCCAATAATTTTTGAAGAGCCAAACGCAAGAGAGCCGTCGCACCCTTTGGTGAATCAACGAGAATTGACGAAGCTTCAAGATATAGTACTTTGATATCTTCGTTTAAATCTTCATTCGGCGGTGGTAGCGTCGTTTTCTTGGGGTAAACAATTTCTTTATTTACCCACAGCGTAAAATCGCCACAGGAAGAACAAGTTGCTACTGAAAAACCTTTAGGAACATAATTATAAAAATTCTTTTGAAACCCACCATCTATTTCTTTCAAGAAACTGACTATGTGTTCTTGGGCATAGTCTCTAATACTTGGCCTGTAATTCAAATACAGGTGGTGAATTATACCCGTTGCTGTGCTTCCAGCGTTATTCGCTGTAAACCACTCTTGGCTGGCAACGGTGTTACAGTGCGGACACTGAAATTTCTTATTTCCATACTCAGGTATCATTAATCACTCCGTATACTGGAAAAGCACATAACGCCTTACTCACCGGAAAATGACGAGCGCCAGCGAGTTATTTTTCCGGTGCAGTAATTTGTTATGTTTTTAATCATCTTTAGTTGTCATGTGCCAACACCAATTGCATAAACCATGTTCGAATACGGCATCATACATTTCAGACCACGGAATACTGGCACCACAACGTTTACAACTTCGGGAAAACGGTTCCAACACTTCTTTATTAAAAACAAATGTTTGCTTCGCTGATAGGCTATCAACACCTTGATCCATAACCTGTTTAGTAATTCCCAGTGCAGCTCCTTCAAGATGTCCCATATCTATAAGCTGACCAAGAAAATCGGAAAAACCATCATCTTCATGCCAATCGTTGTGACCCATAAGCTCCTCCCAAAAGGAATTTTAAATATCCATCAAGTATATTTACGTATTTTTTATTTCGATGAAGCAGAGAAAAACATAACGCTTTGCTAAGGTGCAGCTAACCGACCACTGAAATTAAGCAAAGCCACTTAAACACTGAAGCCAATCGAACCAAAAATGCCAAAGGTTAGTTGTCACCCTTAAGCAATTTGTTGAAAGAAGCCGCTGCGCGGCAGAGTCAATAGCCTCTTGTCCATACTCTTCAGTAACACTGTCATTCCGACTGTGCCCACTGGAGAAATGATTATGACCCCTCATGAACAAGAACACTTCAATTTTCTTTACCAACAACATCTTACCAATCTAAAGTTGCAAGGCAAAAGACCAGCCACTATTGATGCCTACTCTCGTGCTGTTCGTCGTATTAGTGAGTTTTTTAACCGTTCACCTGACACGTTGACCACCGCTGAACTTCGCACTTACTTTGCGAGCCTTATCCAATCTCACTCATGGAGCACCGTCAAACTCGACCGTAACGGCTTGCAGTTTTTCTATCGCTACACCCTCAATCAGCAGTGGGAATGGTTAAATATCGTCAAACCACCGCAAGTGAAGCGTCTGCCGGATATTCTAACTCCTGAGCAAGTGGCATTACTGATAAGCACCACCAGAAAGCGCCACTATCAAGTGTTCTTCCTTACCCTGTACTCCATGGGATTACGCCTCGGCGAAGGACTCAACTTAACCACTCAAGACATCAACAGTAGCGCTATGCAAGTGCATATTCGTGAAGGTAAAGGCGGAAAGGACAGACTCATTCCCTTACCACAGAGAACACTGAATGCGCTTCGCTCTCACTGGCTTACCCATCGACATCCTACTCTTATATTCCCTGGCAATAATGATCAACAAAACACACCCATGGACAGAGGCGGAATACAAAAAGCCATGAAACAGGTGCTCAAAGAGTGTCATCTCAGCTCCGCTATTAGCCCGCATTCCTTACGCCACTGCTTTGCCACTCACCTGCTTGAACAAGGACTTGACCTACGTTCACTGCAAACTCTGCTCGGTCATGGCAGTTTAAATACCACTGCTCGCTATACCCAATTAACTCAACCCAAACAATACAACATGGCAATAGCGTTGAATCAACTGGCTGACCGCCTCACGTTAAGATGGGAGGACGCATGAGCGTTTTTATCGAACTGCTTCGCCAGTATCGTGATGAACTTGAGCAGCATTATGCCTCTCTCATCACCGATGACATCCGCCAAGCCATGGCCGCCATGTTACGTTGCCAAACCGAGCAACAAGGACGCTCTCAATGGTTTTGTTCTCATTGCCATCATGATGACCGATTGCCACTCTCGTGTGGTCACCGACACTGTCCTCAGTGCCAACACCGCACCACATCAGACTGGCAAGAGCGCCAAAAACAAAAACTCTTGCCCGTTCATTACTACATGGCGACCTTCACTTTACCTTATGAATTAAGGAGCCTAGCTCGTCAGCACCCCAAAGCACTCTATCAGGCAATGTTCACCGTCGCTTCAAGCGTATTAAAAGACTTCGCCCAAAGAGAACATAAAGGCGAACTGGGCTTTACCATCGTGTTACACACTCACAGTCGACAAAGAAACCTGCATCCGCATCTCCACGTTATCGTCGCTGGCGGCCGGTATGACGCTTCCCGGCAACAATGACACAAGGGCAATAAACGGTACTTGTTTAATGCCTTCGCTCTCGCGAAAGTCTGGCGGGCAAGACTGCTCGATGCCATCGTTCAGGATGACGTCATGTCCTTACCTAAAAACGTACCAAACAAGTGGGTGGTTGACTGCCGATGTGTTGGCTTCGGACTGCCCGCTCTTCAATATCTCTCCCGTTATCTTTACCGGGGCGTACTGCCAGACAAAGACATCATTAAAGTCACTGATACCGAGGTCACCTTCCGCTATCTAGACAGCCAAACTAACACGCATCAAACCCGGACTCTGCCCGTACTGAAGTTCTTATGGCTTATCCTGCAGCATGTCCTGCCCAAAGGAATGCAACGTGTCAGAGACTATGGCTTCTTGCGAGGAAATGCCAAACAGACACGCGTTAGGATCCAGTTGCTGCTACTTGCTTTGTTTTACTGTACTCCGCATAAAGAGCAACCGGTTAGAAGCAAAGCAGTGCGAGCTTGTCCCTGTTGTGACCACGAGATGGCTTGTGTCGGGGTAAGCCGACCGAGCTAGCCGAAAGGTAACCCGAATAAGGATAATGGCCGCAACTTTATTAATAGGAGATACACTGAAAAAAACACTGAAATGTTAGAGGGTTATCGACGTGATGAATTAACATCGTCACGCCGTGGCTTTGCTCGCCTTGAAAATACGGTCTACTCCGTATCTACCATAAACATCGAATCTACAATTTACTATATAAGTGGCTCGGGCTTGTTCAACACCCAGATAAAGTGTCGGCTGCGCGACACTTATCCTTGTTTGTTATGAGTACATTCAATGAGGGAGATTATTTGTTCTATTTGATAGACACATCTACACCGAGGAAAGTCGCGAGAGCCGCGATTAAACTTTTTGAAGCTCCAATTACAAATTCCTTTTCAGCACTAGAAGGAGCAATGGCGTATAGAAATGCAACAATAACTACAGTAGTTAGCATATTTCCGAGCAAACCACTAAAAGCGCCTTTGGCTTGAGTAAAAAAATTTCTTTCAAGAAAGCCAGCTGGTTCATAGTCATAAACAAACTTTTTCAATTTTTTTTCAAACTCTTTACTAAGCTCAGCTTCACGCTCAGATACTGCCTGTTCCAAGACAGTTGAAACTAGTTTTTCTGCTTGTTCTTGATAAAGTTTGAGTTTGGGTAGTTCAGAGCACGAAACATAAACTTGCATTTCTTTATCTGATGGTTTTTGTTGATGCTCTTGCTCATAGGCACGTATGTATTTTTGCTTGTTTAACTTATACATACAGTAAGCGATTTGACCTACCAAATCATACTCATCATCAACTAACTTTTCATAGACTGTATTATATGTCTTCTTTGGAATGGAAGTTTCACGTTTAGGATAAAGTTTGCTTAGCTTTTTTAAAGCGTTCATTCAAAGATGCCTTTGTCTCATTTTTAAACATCCCTTTGACCTTGTCAGACATAGGTTCATTGTTTTGAGCCCGTTTTAGAACCCTTTCAGAAAAATCCATTTTCTGATTGTTTTTATTAAAAAACATCATATAGACCTCCATTAAGCTCTATTATCAGATAGTTTAATCTAGCTTTAGTTGAAAATCCACTGTGCTATCAATACCGTACACATAACAGATATTATAAAGACAACGTCTGGATTTTCTTGTCTTTATAGAACTAATATTTTGTTTCAGAAAAACCACGATTTGCTAACAAAACAAATTGTTAACTTCTGGTCATACCTCAGAAAATACCGACATTGTCTTTTTAATCTATCCACAGGGCGTTTTTCTGAAAGCTGTATGTATATACAGTCTTTTTAAATTCACTACGCTACCGCCCTTTCTTTACAGAAATTCACATAGTTTTACAAACACCAATTGCATAATGGTTATACCAAAGGAGCGAGGTCCCGACCACCCAAAAGTGGTAGCTTGCACGGGTTATTACTCGGTTTTTGACGTTCGTAAAATAACCAAGTAAACAGGTTGCAATATGTAGTCAGGTATAACGCTGTATTTATGCTTAGTGATGACTTTCTCTACAGCTGGAAATGTAATTTATTGAAATATCGTCAGGTTTCGCTCCCTGTAGGGCAGAATGTGTGTTACAACGGTATAAAAATTACTCAATATGCCACTTTCGGCATACTCGCTGTGCTCGTTGTTAGAAGGAGATCATCATGAGCCAACAATGGAACTCTGCCCGTTACGCCCAAAATGCGGCGTTCGTCTCTGAACTGGGTTTGCCAGTAGTGACGTTACTCGATCCGCAAGCTGGTGAAGCAATTTTGGATCTCGGTTGTGGCGAAGGTTCATTGGCACAAAAGCTCATGGCGTTAGATTGCCAAGTGACAGGAGTCGATTCCAGTGCCGATATGGTCGCAGCGGCGAAAGCCAAAGGGGTAGCAGCGCAATGCGTAAGCGGCGATGCTCTGCAATTCGAAGCGCAATTTGATGCGGTATTTAGTAATGCCGCACTGCATTGGATGACCAACTATCATCCAGTGTTAGAGGGCGTTTATCGCGCTTTACGCGATGGCGGGCGCTTTGTTGCTGAGATGGGTGGCTTTGGGAACATTCGCTGCATTACCGATGCTATTGGTTCTGTATTTTCCGAAAACCCTAGTTGGGGCCAATACACATCTCCTTGGTTCTTCCCAAGCGATAGTGAATATCGTGCATTACTAGAACAACATGGTTTTGTGGTTGAACAAATTGAACTGATTGATCGTCCAACACCTTTAAACGCTGGCATTAGTGAGTGGTTACGCATTTTTGCCGAGCACGCAACAGCGCAGCTAACCGCTGAACAAAAAGAGAGCTTTCTCTCTCAAGTGGAAGAACGCGTTAAAAAGGCGCTCTACAGTGAAGAAAACGGTTGGGTTGCTGATTACGTGCGCCTGCGTTTTCGAGCACATAAACCAGCGCTGAATGTAGCAGATTTACCACAGCGTTGAGTCTCAATGTGAGATAGAGAGTGAGATAGAAAAAAGCCACCCAAGGCAGCAAGTCCCTGCGCTGGATGGCAACTGATATTACCTGTTTTGCATTTTAACTTATTAACATTGCTCTACTTTCACCTACAAGTGAACTTTTCAAAAGCCTGAGCCTGTATGTCGTAAATCACAGGCTTACAGCCCCATTTCTGCTTTGATTTGTTCCACCCATCCACTGACGCGTTGGTCGGTCATTGAAGATTGGTTATCTTTATCGATCACCAATCCCACAAATTCATCGCCATCCACGGCATTTGAAGAAACAAAGTCGTACCCTTCTAAGGGCCAAAATCCCACCATGGCAGCGCCTGTGTTGGCCACATAGTCGTACAGTTCTCCTAGCCCATCGACAAACTCATTGGCATATCCCACTTGGTCACCTAACCCAAACAGTGCCACTGTCTTGCCTGATAAATCCATATCATTGAAATTAGGGACAAATTCATCCCAACTTTCGTCTTCGCAATCGCACGCTAAGCCAGGCAGTTTTCCTTCACCTAGTGTGGGAGTACCAAAAATCAAAAAGTCGTACGCCAAAATCTCTTCCACTGTGGTGCGGTTAATGTTTTTCGGCTTATCGGCCAAATCGCCAAGCTGCTTTTGAATCTGTTTTGCGATTTTGCGAGTACTGCCTGTATCTGTCCCGAAAAAAATGCCTACTTGTGCCATAGGGTCACTCCTTTGAATTTTGTCCGTTGCTTACCTAAAATCGCTAACGCTTTGTATGCTCGCGACCTTTTATGAATGCTCTTGTTGTCCTTTCTATAATAAGAGCAAGTGCCATACCAATTCATAAACTTATGTAAAATATGATTTTTTAAATTTACTCCATCATTAAAACCAACAAATTGTTCGTTTCACGACATCAGTCGTCATCGTCGTCATCGTCCTCGTCGGGACGCCAAATTAACGGACGATAAATCTCAACTCGGTCGCCTTCTTTAAGCGCTGCATCAAGGCTAGATACTTTGCCGAACACACCTACTTTTTGCTGTTGTAAATTGATATCTGGAAATACGTCTAAGATATTGGAAAGGTGTATGGCACTGAGAGCCGTAGCGTCATCGTCCACGTCAACAGGCAACCACACTTGCTCTTTGGGTAAGGCATACACAACCGATACTTTCATCACGCCTCTCCTTTTGCCAAGCCAGATTGTCGCGTGAGGCTGGCTTGCCTCACCGCTTCCAGTTTCTGTTTTAGAGCTAACCCCAGCCCCAGCATAAGGAATCCACCCGGAGGCAAAATGATCAATAACAACCCTCGATAATCAGGAATAATGGTGGTTTCGAGAAACGAAAAATGTGGCCCTAGTAGTAAACTAGCGTTGGTGAAAAGCGTTCCGCTGCCGATGATTTCGCGCACTCCACCCAGCACCATCAACACCCACGTAAACCCAACGCCCATAAACACACCATCAGCGATAGAGGGAATTACCTTAGAACGGCTCGCAAAAGATTCCACTCGGCCCAAGATGGCACAGTTGGTCACAATAAGAGGCACAAAAAGCCCCAAAACTTTGTGCAGTTGATGCAAATAGGCGTTGAGTAGGGCATCGGTGAGGGTGACTAAAGTTGCAATAATGATGACATTCACCGGAATACGCACTGCTTTACTGATGATGCCTTTCGCTAACGAGTTAATCACGTTAGACGCAACCATCACCACCATGGTTGCTAAGCCCAGCCCCAAGCCATTGGTCGCACTGCTGGTAACTGCCAGTAATGGACAAAGTGCCAGCGACTGCTTGAGCACGATATTGTTATCCCACAACCCATTTTTCATGATGGATGAATAGCTTGGTTCACTCATTGTTCGCCTCCTGCGCCGCTTGTGCCGCTTGTGCTGCTTGTTGGTCTTGCTGTAGCGCGAGCAGCGCAAGGTGAATCCCTTTCACCACCGCGCGCGGCGTAATCGTAGCGCCACTGAATTGATCAAATGTACCACCATCTTTTTTTACGCCCCATTTTGGCGTATTCGCTAATGAATGATGGTCAAACCCCAATACCCACTGACTTTTCGCCAGCTCAATCTTGTCTCCCAGCCCCGGAGTTTCGGTGTGGCTAACAATGCGCACACCAATGATTTCACCGTGCATGTTCACGCCCATTAAATATTGAATTGGGCCGCTGTACCCATCTTCACTGCCCTGCACCACCCAATCGATCACCTTGCCTGTCTGGTCTTTAACAGGAAAGAGTTGATAGGTTTGGTTTTGATACTCAACGCTGTGGCCATCGGCAAACACATCATTAGCGTATTGCACGCTACCAAGTACCTGCTGCAACAAGGTGTTTTGATCTTCTCGAATGCGTTGCTCAATGACCGGCTTGGTCACAATTTCTGCGCCAACCAGAAGCAGCGTGGCTAATGCACAGGTTGCCGCCAACAAACCACTTTGGTAGCTCACTTTGTCCTTCCACTGATCCAGTTGCGCCATCATGATTTTTTCTCCTTCAAACTACGGCTGCCATACACCGCGGGGCGCATATAATGGTCAATCAGAGGGCTGGCGGCATTCATCATTAACACCGCAAAAGCGACGCCTTCGGGATAGCTGCCATAGGTACGAATCAGCCACACCAAAAGCCCACAGCCTGCGCCGTAAACCAACTGGCCGCGCACACTGGTCGGCGAGGTAACCAAGTCGGTGGCGATATAAAAAGCCCCTAACATCGCACCGCCACTAAACCATTCGGTCCAAAAAGGCAGATAACGCACAGAATCAAAGGTGTGAGCAATGAGCGCTGGAACACCTAACCCGAGAAAGAAGGAAAGGGGGATAGCCCAGTGAATAATGCGCCGATAGAGTAAATACAACCCGCCTATCAGAATGAATAACGCACTGGTTTCCCCTAAACTGCCCCCTTGTTGACCAAAAAATGTATTCCACAGCTCAATGGGTAATTGACGTTCACTACTGAGCGCAGTGGCAGACGTAATGCCATCAAAATGCAACCAATTAGCCGGTACGTCTACCATGCCTGAAGTGAACTGAATTGGCGTTGGATCAGCCCACTGTGTCATTTCTACTGGGAAGCAGATAAGCAGCATCACCCTTGCTAACATGGCAGGATTAAACAAGTTTTGTCCTAAACCACCGTAGATTTGTTTGCCTAACACCACTGCGAAAATTGCCCCGACCACAGTCAAACCGAGCGGAAATGAAGGCGGCAAACTCATGGCTAACAACACGCCCGTTAATAGCGCCGAACCATCCATACACGCGATGGACGATTTTTTCATCAGCCGTAAGCAAACCCATTCACTTAACACTGCAGCTAACGCACTGATCAGCAGCACATACAAACTGTTAAGGCCAAATTGATACACGCCAAACAGCATGGCGGGTAACAGTGTTAGTAGTACGGTATACATGATACGAACACTGGAATTAGCGTTGTGCGCAAATGGCCCCAATACTACGTCGTATTTAATCATCCTTGATTCTCCTCAGAGAGGCTGGTTTCCTTTTTAGCCACAGGCTGACGAACTGGGCGAGCCGGTCTTGCTGGCCGAGCAGGCCTTGACGGGCGGCTGGTTGCCTCAGTTTTTGCGGTATCTTTGGTTTGCGCGGTATCTTTGGTTTGCGCGGTATCTTTGACTTGCGCGGTATGTTTAACTTGTACTTTCGCTTCGTTAGCCTTGGTATCCATGGATAAAGCAGCAGCACTTTGGCGAGCGGGCCTGCCGGGGCGAGCCGGACGCGCAGGCTTACCACTCGCGCCTGTCGCATCGGTTTTAGCTGCGGCGCTTGTATCGGCTTTGGCTGAGGCTCTTGCCGGCCGTTTGGCTTGTTTTTGTGCCAATTTCGCCAATGCCTCTTGCTCCATACGCTCACGTTTGGCTTCGGTTAAGCGTTTCGCTTGTTGCGATTTGCGCTCTTTTTGCCAATTGGAGCTAATCACCCCTTTAGCGTGCATAAAATACTGCACCAAGGGAATGGAAGAAGGACACACATAACTACACGCGCCACATGAAAGGCAGTTACGCACACCAAGCTCTTCTGCCCTCTTAAAATCAGAGACTTTGGTATACGCTGCCATTTGAAATGGCATCAAACTCATCGGGCACGCCCGCACACATTGGCCGCAACGAATGCACTGCTGGTGTTGATATTCACTGATGATCTCTTCTTCGGTGAGCGCCAGTAAACCACCCACCATTTTGTCGAGTGGTACTTCTAACGAAGAGACAATCTGCCCCATCATTGGCCCACCTAGAACCAAACGTTCAGTGCTTTCACTGACGCCGCCACAATAGTTGAGCAAATCTTGTACCCGAGTTCCTAATGGCACTTCCACATTGCGTGGTTCACCAATGCCCTTACCTGATACCGTGACAATACGGCTCACTAAGGGGCGTTGAAAACGCACAGCGTGATAGACCGAGCGAGCCGTGGCGATGTTATTCACTACCACACCAATGTGCGACGAACGCCTGCCGAGCGGTACTTCTTTACCAATTAACGTCTTAATAAGCTGTTTGGCAGAACCCATCGGATAGATGCTCGGCACACGGCGAATCTCAATACTTGGTTCTTCACTGGCTGCATCTGCCATTTCGTAATAAGCCTGTGGTTTGTTGTCTTCAATCCCCACTATCACCTTGCTGGCACCACTGGCTTGTTGCATTAATTTAATGCCACCAATCACCTCAGCGGCGTGCGACTGCATAGTGACATCATCACTGGTTAGGTAAGGTTCGCACTCACCGCCATTGATGATCAAAGTGTCCACTTTTGCCATCAGGGCCGATTTGAGTTTTTGGGCGGTAGGAAAGCCCGCCCCACCTAAACCAACAATGCCAGCCGCTTGAATACGCTCAATAATCACCTCTGGATCTAACTGGTGAAATGCACCCATTGGCGCTGGCGTGCCCCAACGGCGATCTTCATTGGCCCTTATCACTATGGTATCGGCGATAATTTTGGCTGGATGCGCGGTAATATGGGGCACGATATTGATCACTATCCCATTCACTGGGGAATGAATAGGCGCGATGCGGTCACTGCGACCTTTAGCGAGCAACTGACCGCGAACCACTCGTTCACCCACCTTAACTAACGGTGTCAATGCCACACCATCACGCTGTTGCAATGGCAGGTAAACATGGCTGGGCCAAAAATGGCGATCAATCGGTTTATCCGTGGTTAACGATTTAAACGTCTTTGGATGTACCCCACCCGAAAATCCATGAGAAAACAGCTTAAACATATCCCTCTCCTATGCCGCTACGCTCGATGTGGGTTTTGGCCAATACCAATGTTTGGCATCTGGAATCAGCTCTTCCATCGTCAAACAATGTTGCGGACAACTTTCACTGCACAACTGACACCCCGTGCACACATCTTTGATCACGGTGTGCAACTGCTTAGGCGCACCAACAATCGCATCAAACGGACACGCTTTTACGCAGCGATGACAGCCTGAACACTGTGCCTCTTCAATCACCGCCACTAGCTCTTTTTGCTCATCACTGATCTCAATCGCCACGCCCAAAATGTCTGCCATAGTGGCAGCAAGCACTGAGCCACCAGGAGGGCAACAATCGGGATGCAGTTCACCACTCACGATTTTTTCTGCCGCTTGCCGACACCCCGCTTCACCACATTGGCCACATTGCCCACCAGGCAGTAAGCCCTCGATTTGATCCACCAGCGGGTTACTTTCTACCTTGAAGAAGGTTGCCGCCATCCCCAATAATGCCCCAAGGGCTGCGCCTAAAATGACGAAAAACAACAATGCAGACATCAACATAGCCAACTCCTACGCCATTCCGGAAAAGCCCATAAAGGCCATTGATAGGAAACCCGCAGTGATAAACGCAATGGGGGAGCCTTTAAATGCAGCGGGAATGTCACTCAACGCCAACTGACTTCGCAGCCCAGCAAACAGCGTAATCACAATCAGAAAACCGGTGGCAGAGCCAACACTGAACATCAAGGTGTCGATAAAGCTGAGATTGTCTTGCACCGCAAGCAGTGCCACGCCAAACACGGCGCAGTTAGTGGTGATCAGCGGTAAGTAGACCCCAAGAGCCTGATATAACGCAGGAAAGGCTTTTTTAACGTACAACTCGGTAAATTGCACCACCGCGGCAATCACCAAGATAAACGCAATAATGCGCATGAATTCCAACCCTAATGGGCGCAAAATAGCGAACTCGATCATCCATGTAGAAAGTGTCGCTAAGGTTAAGACAAAGGTGGTCGCGACCCCCATACCAACCGCGCTACTGATCTTGCTAGAGACTCCCATAAAAGGGCATAACCCAAGAAACTTTGCCAGAACCACGTTGTTCACAAAGGCGGCGCTGAGCAAAATAATCAATCCATCTGACATAACTCTGTCCCTAAAAAATCCGTTTCCCAACCTTGGTGCATAGCCTATGCCACGCTCCTCATAGTGCACCACCATGAGGCCTTAACCCCTTATGGCTCCTAGATTTGATGATTTAGAAACGGAAAAAGGACACACATCGACCTTTGTTACAAAGCCGACAAACTGAAAAGAAAAAGTGGAATTTGTCTCATATCAAACAAGCGTTAAATTTTGTTCTTTTCCACCAGCCCAATAAAAACAATAGTTTTGTTGTGGAATAAGAAATGCATGACACTTGTTTCTTATACCGTTTCTATTGCTAAGGAAGGCACTTATGGGACAAGTCGAAACGCGATTGCAAGATTCAATGCCGCCGATGTTTGAGCCGCAGGCATTTTCCCAAATCGTCTCTAATGCGCCAATAGCGATCAGCATTACCGACGACAACGGCACCATTTTATACGTCAACCAAATGTTTTCAGATATCACAGGCTATTGCCCCGAGGAGCTAATTGGACGAAATTCCTCACTGCTTTCTTATAAAGCTACGCCAAAACAAGTGTACGAAAACCTCTGGCACACCATTAACTCAGGGCAGCATTGGCAAGGGCAACTGGTTAATCGCAAAAAAAGCGGCGAACCCTATATTGCCGAAATCTCCATCTCTCGGTTTCGAGATACCCAAGGTCAGCACTGCTTTTACGCCATTCATAAAGACATAACCGAGAAACACCAACTGCTGACCGACTTAAAAAATCAGTCAGTGATGTTTGAAGCGGTGCTCAACGCGACTCCAATTGCCATCGCCATGGTGGATAACAATCACCAATTACTGTTCAGTAACGCCAAATACGACAAAATTGGACAAAGCATTGGCCAGCCACCGATGCAGGCGTTAGTCGATAGCCTAAATGAAGATTATGGCATCAACACCCTATCCGATTTTATGGCGCAAAAAGACCACCGCTATAAAGGGGTGCACATTGAAAATTCTGGCGCGGTGCGCGAACGCTGGTTCGATTTCGCTTTAGTACGCATTCCGGTTTCCGACACCACCGCCGACACCTACTTTCAGCCGCAAGATGCGTTTTATACCGTGATTGCCATTACTGAGCGAACGCGGGAAAAACTGCTAGTTGAAGAACGCCGCATCAACTCCGTAAAGCTAATGACGCGCGACAACAAATACGTTCATGCAATGCAAGAGGCGTTAATGGCAACGCTGCATCAGCTGCAAGGGCCGTTTAATATGATTGATTCCGCGATGAACATTCTTAAACGCACCAGCCCTTCATGCCCTGGACTGATTGCCATGGATGAAGCGATGGAAACCGCGCTGCACGCCATGCAAGATATCAAACAAGCGATCCCCGAGCGCAACAGCGAAGCGTTTCAACCGGTCAATATCAACCAAGTGATCCGCGATGCCACAGCGATCTGTACCGATGAGTTGCTGCTCTCATCGACTAAGCTTGAACTGATTTTGTCGCCGCGTTTAGGTTCCATTAACGGTATGCCCCATCGGCTTATTTTGGCGCTTAAACAGTTAATTGATAACGCTATCGATGCCATTCAAGCCGCCAAGCGTAATGAACGAACTATTCGCCTCACCACTTTTGAAGAGAATGGGGAAATCAATATTTTGGTGGAAGACAGCGGCGGTGGCATTGTGCCGAATTTGCGCCTCAAGGTGTTTCAGCCATTTTTTAGCACCAAACCCAAACACCAAACGGGCTGTCGTGGTATTGGGTTGTCGATCGTACAACAGGTACTCAATGAGCACTCAGCCACGATTTCCATCGACCAGAGTGTTCAACTAAAAGGTGCCTTGATCTGTTTGACATTTCCTTGCTCTGAATGGTGATTTGCTATGACTGAAGAACTATCCCTTATGGATTTAGAACGTCAGTTACTGGCCGCCATGTACCGGATTGCCAGTGTACTGAACAACAGCCTAAACTACGTAGAGTCGGCCGACAAAGTGCTGAAACTACTACACGATGATTGTCGCCTCAAATGTGGGCTGCTCACGCTACTCGACCCCGATCAACAATCACTCACCATCAAAGCGGTTCACTCGCCAATGCCCAATGATGCTACCGAACAAAAACGGGTGCATTATAAAGTGGGCGAAGGCATTGTTGGTGAAGTGCTGCGCCAAGGCAGCTCAATCGTGATTCGTAACTTAGGCAGCGACTTACGCTTTGCCGATAAGCTCGCGCTCTACGACTACGAAAAACCGTTTATTTGTGTGCCGCTCAAAAACAGCCGCGCCACCGTGATTGGTGCGCTGTCGGCCCAGCCGCCCAATGTGGACGATCAAACACTCACCTTACTCACCAAATTTTTAGAGATGATCGCGAACCTGGTCGCGCAAAACGTCCAATTGGCATTTCAAGTTGAGAGCAAACAAAAGCAACTGGTCGATGAGCGAGATGGCTTGCGCCGTCAAGTGCGGAACAATTACAGTTTTCGTAATTTGGTGGGGCACACCAAAGTAATGCGCCAAATATTTGAGCAGATTCGCCTCGTCTCTCGTTGGGACTCCACGGTACTGCTGCGCGGCGAATCTGGAACGGGCAAAGAGTTGGTCGCCAACGCGATTCATTACAATTCGCCCCGCGCTAATAACCCCTTTATTAAGCTCAATTGCGCCGCCCTGCCCGATAACTTGCTTGAATCGGAATTGTTTGGCCATGAAAAAGGCGCTTTTACCGGTGCAGTGAAACAGCGTAAAGGTCGATTTGAATTGGCAGACAATGGCACCATTTTTCTCGATGAGATTGGGGAAACCAGCCCAGCCTTTCAAGCCAAATTGCTGCGCGTACTGCAAGAAAAAGAGTTCGAACGGGTTGGCGGCACGTCCACTCTCGCCGTTAACGTGCGTATTGTCGCCGCGACCAACCGTAACTTAGAAGAAGACGTTGCCAACGGTGAGTTTCGGGAAGATCTTTACTATCGCCTTAACGTCATGCCCATGTATTTGCCGCCCCTACGCGATCGCATCCAAGATATTCCTGAGTTGGCCGACCATATGATCAAACGCCTTAGCAAAACTCAGCAACGTAAATTGGCCCTCACCGATCCTGCCATTCGCCTCATGATGGGTTATCACTGGCCGGGTAATGTGCGCGAAATGGAAAATACTCTTGAGCGCGCTTCGGTGCTATCGGAAAACGGAGTGATAGAGCCAGAACTGATCACCTTTTCCCATATGGATACGCCAACGCCGCATAAAGTGATGCCTCAAAGCACTGCCGAAATATCTAAGCCATCACCAGCCTGCCCAGCTCATAATGGACACTCATCGGGAGTGAACAAAGATGACATGGATGAGCGGGAAATGGTGATTGATGCCCTTGAGCGTTCCGGTTGGGTGAAAGCCAAAGCGGCTCGGCTGCTGAACATGACACCACGGCAAATCGCCTATCGTATCCAAATCATGAACATCGAAATGAAACAGATGTGACTCAAGAGCATGGAAATAAAGCGGATTAAAAATGAAGTAGATACGACAAAACGGCCTGCGGGCCGTTTGTTCTATTTACGACAATTGTTCGTTTCTCCGCAATCAAAACCCAACAAAATCACGATAAATCAATAAATTAGATAAGGTACAAAGATTGCAGTCCTTTATCCATTACTTCACTGGACAGAGGTCGACATGGAAAGTCCTTCTTCATCAACGGGTTCACAGCCCATTGCCAATGACAATATTCGTCATTTTTTTAGCAAAGAGGTTCAAGACCAAATCGCGCAGCATCCTTGCTATTCTCAGCAAGCACATCAATATGCGCGCATGCATTTACCGGTCGCCCCTGCGTGTAACATTCAGTGTAACTACTGTAACCGCAAATACGATTGCAGCAACGAATCACGCCCCGGAGTCGTGTCACAAGTGATGGACACCGCACAAGCGCTGCGCCAATTTAGCGCGATAAAACGACGCGCCCCTAACCTCAGTGTGGTGGGCATTGCTGGGCCGGGTGATGCACTGGCCAATCCCCAAGTAACTTTCGCCACTCTCAAACTGATAAAACGCCAAGACCCCAGTGCGCAACTCTGTATTTCTACCAATGGCTTGGCCCTTGAAGAACATGTCGATACCTTGGTGGAGTTAGGCGTCCACCATTTAACCATCACCATCAACTGCACCGACCCAGATATTGGCGCCAAGATCTACCCTTGGATCTTCCACCAACATCGCCGTTATAAAGGTCGCGAAGCCGCCACTTTATTAATTGAACGCCAATTTGCTGGCCTAAAAAAAGCAGCGCAAGCTGGGCTGCTAGTGAAGGTCAACACGGTGCTCATTCCCGGCGTTAACGATCAGCATATCGTTGATGTCTCAGAGGCGGTAAAACAGCATGGAGCCTTGCTGCACAACATCATGCCTTTGATCTCAGATCCCGCGCACGGCACCTATTTTGGCTTATCCGGACAACGCGGCCCCACCGCTGAAGAGCTGCAACTGGCTCGCGAAGCATCCGGTGGTTTTATGCCGCAAATGACCCACTGCCAACAATGTCGCGCTGATGCTGTCGGCATGCTTGGTGACGGTGAAAGTCACTGCGGCTCAGGTCAAGAAGGTGAATCCAGCCCCTGTCACAGCAGCGATAATACCGAGCAGCCGCTCAATGACGCGTCTTTTTTATTGGCGATCGCCAGCAATGGCAGCGAGCACATTCAAACCCACTTTGGTCATGCTGCCGCTTTTGAAATTTACCAGTTTGAACCGCGCCAGCAGCAGTTTTTGTTCAAAGAAACTCGCGAAGTGGCGCTCTATTGTCATGGCAAAACCGATTGTCCTGAAGAAGAGGAAAAGAACGCCATTTTAGATGTGGTCAGTGATTGTCGTCTCTTGCTTTGCGCACGAATTGGCATTACCCCATGGCGCGAGTTGGAAAAACGCGGCGTGATACCCAATGTGGATTTCGCCTTTCAACCCATAGCTGAAGCGCTCAAAACCATCGCGCTGCAGCAAGCCGATGCCTCATTAGCGAGTAACCGTAACAACATCACCAATATGAACACTACAGAAAAAACATGGAGGAGTGCCCAATGAGTTTTTCGATTACCGAAAAGTGTGTTGGCTGTCATGCCTGTTTAATTGTGTGTCCTAATAAAGCGGTGTATCGCGACCCAGATGTGACGCGCCAATTTCGCATTCACTCACGGCGCTGTGATGAATGCGCCAATCACTTTGATGATCCTCAGTGTGCGAGCATCTGCCCAATTGAAGAAGCCATCATTGATGCTGCGCAATTACCGTTAAATCCCTTAGGCAGCTTGCAACCACAAGGGATAAGGAGTGAATGATGAGTGATGTTTTTACTCAGTATTGGTATCCAATCATTACGGCATTTCATCAAGGAAAATCAGCATTACCAGCCCATTTGGGAATAAGCTCAGATGACTATCATCAAATCACCGAATTGGTAGGATTGGTACCTATCGCGACTCACGATCTACCGCAATACGCTGCACTGCAGCTGCGCCACGAGTTGATTGGCATGCGCGATGATGAACTAAGCGAACTAACAGAACTCCTTACCGAACATCTCGACCACCACCAACCTTACGCTCAGCAAATGGCAAACGTACTCGCGAATGCCAGCATGGGCAGCCAGCACTTGTGGCGCGATTTAGGTATGCCCGAGCGACCACGCCTTAGCCAGTTGTTTCATGATTATTTTCCCACTTTGCACGCACTTAATCATCACAATATGCGCTGGAAACGTTTTTTGTATAAGCAACTTTGCGAAAGCGGTGGTGATTACGTGTGCCGCTCACCAAGTTGTGAAACGTGCACCAGCTACGAAGAGTGTTTTGGTGAAGAGAGATAGTGTCGCAATCACCATTTGTCACAATCATGACTGAATTAATCCATTAACAGTAATAATCTGAATTAATTAGTTAATTTTTAATAATGAAGGCAAATAGTGACAGTTTATGACAGGAAAATACCGAAAAGGTAGAAAAGTAGATAGGTAGATAGGTAGATAGGTAGATAGGTAGATAGGTAGATAGGTAGATAGAAAAACAAAACAATAAAAGAGCTAAAAATGAAAAAGGTCGCCGCGGCGACCTTTTTCTTATCAAGCATTCGTTAAGTAGGGATTAACGCGCAGCTTGTAGATCCACTTCTGGATCTGGTTCTTTCGTAATACGGTTACGTAGGTCACGACGAATAATTTCGATTGACCAGAACCATACTAGGTGACCAAAGATTTCAGATACGTTTTCGTACCAAGGTAGGTCGAATAGGGGTGGAGTTAGACCCATAAGAGTGAAAGAGATCCAGTGAACAAACACTTGAGCTAGGAAACCAGCTAGCAGACCTTGCCACAATTTGATTTTAGGGAACACTTCAGCAACCACACAGTAACCTACCGCGAACACGATAGAGAAGATGATGTGAGTTACGCCAACCCAGTTAAATACGTGGCCAGCAAAGGTGTATACTGCTGCGTTTGGATCAGCAAGACCAATGTAGTCACGTAGGAAAATGTATGGAGGGTTCAAGAAGTTACGTGAACAGTCGATTTGGCTAGCCGCACGAATTAGAGTTTCAGGACCACATGCTGCGTTGAACATGTCAACTGGGCTACGTGGTGGTAGTGGAACTTCGCCACCCCATTTAACGAAAGCAGAAACGATACCAGCGATTAAACCAATAAACGCTGCTAAACCGTAGCGACGACGCGCTGGGTTAGATTGTTCAAAAAGATTCATGGTTATACCCATTAAAAAGTGTTTATAAAAACGGTAATGAGAATCCTAACACATTCAGTTGCATAAAATACGATTTAGATCAAAACAGATGTGTATAAATTATTAATGGATGATAATAAATATAAACATTGAGCAAAAAGTAAACAAGTTTCTGATTTTAGTTAAAAAGACTAACTTTATTACTGAACTTAGCAGCTTGTATAAGCAAATACTTTTTTAGCATTGTCACATATCTAAATCATACTGCATTCTAATTGTAACAGAATGCTACACCATATTTATTCGATCCTCTTTTTTTGTTATGTTATAACATCTTTAACATAATTAAGAAGTATGAATCCCTGTGCAGCCAATTGATTCAAGCCGTTCAATACTGACCCTTGATAACCTATCCATATCCATTCAAGGACAAACCCTCGTTGACAGCATTCACCTTTCGTTATCCCAAGGCGAACGAGTGTGTCTTCTTGGAGCATCTGGGTCGGGGAAATCAATAACCGCGCAGGCCATTAACGGCACTCTTCCCCCTTACTGCAAGGTTTCTGGCTCGATTAAAGTGAATGGCTTAGATGTGGCAGGTCAGCCCGTGTTGGCTCGCCCAGCAGACGGCCGAGTCGCGACCATTTTTCAAGACACGTTCAGTGCTCTAAACCCATTAATGAGTGTTGGAAAACAGCTCGCTCTCAGTACGCATAACCGCTCCAGTCACGAGCTACATGACGTACTGACCCAAATGCACATTGATCCCACATCGGATTTATTAGCAAGATTGCCTTCTGAATTGTCTGGCGGGCAGCGTCAACGCCTTTGTATCGCTTTAGCCTTGTTAAGTGGTGCCAATGTATTGGTGGCGGATGAGCCGACCACGGCGCTTGATGTTTTGAGTCAAAAACAGGTGATTGATCTGCTAAAGCAGTGTTGCGGTCTACAGCATCTTTGCGCTCACGATGAGCATTTGCACGGCAGCCCACTCTCTTTGCTGTTTATTACCCACGATATCAACGTGGCCGCAGAACTGTGCGATCGCGCTATCGTCATTTATCAGGGCAAAATTGTTGAACAGGCACCAATGCAACAACTGCTTCAACAACCTCAGCACCCCTACACCCAAAGCTTGGTTCAAGCGGTCAAGAGCAGTCGTTTGACGACACTGAAGAACGCTCAACACACAGTAGAAAATCAAACATTGGATACGACAGTGACCACTGCAGCCATGAGGGCGCAAGCATGAGCACAAGCGCGCCTTTTTTAGCATTACAAAACGTCAGTTTTACACCTAACCAACAAGCCATTATTAGCGACCTTACGCTGGCATTGACGCAACATGAACGTGTTGGACTTGTTGGCGCCTCGGGTAGTGGTAAATCAACGTTGCTTAAATTGATTCTGGGTGTTAATCACCCCAACGGCGGGCAACTCACCTGCCAAGGCGAACCCATTCGAAAACGCTTTTGGCGCTCGTTAAATTGGTATCGTGAGCAGGTGCAATACATACCGCAAGATCCGCACAATGCCCTACCGCCGAGCCAAAGCGTGGCAATGGTGTTAGCTGAACCGGTAAAACGCCTAAAAAAACGTGACGTTACATTAGCCGAACTCAGTCATGCCCTAAAGCAGGTGGGGCTAACAGAAGAGACTCTACATAAAAAAGCGGGTGAACTATCTGGCGGTCAAGCCCAACGAGTTGCGCTAGCTCGCGCCTTAATGGTGAAACCCGCATTTTTGCTGGCCGATGAACCAACCAGTGGTTTGGATTTGCCCCTGCGAGAGCAGATTAAAACCCTGCTACTCGATGTGTGCCAACAAAATCACATGGGACTTTTGCTCGTCACCCATGACATGTCGATTGTATCAGGGTTATGTGAGCGTCTTTTGGTAATGAACGAGGGCGAGATTGTTGAAGATCGCCCAACCCAAGAAGTGCTGGCCTCCCCCCAGCATCCATACACTCAACAATTATTAGAGGCGGTGCCCAGCATTGAGCTGGAACCCTCTCATTTCTGGAAGCGCTAAGCGTAATTTGTAACCTTATAGGATGAAGTATCAATGAAACGATTCAAGCAGTGGCCATTGCTCAGCGTAGCCATCTCTGCCTCTTTATTGTCGGGCTGTTTTGACTCAAGCAGTGACAAACCAGCCACTCAAGCAAGCACAGTAGAAGCGACGCAAGATCGCATTAAACTGGCGATGCTATTGCCACCGCGCTCGGGGTTAACGCCGCTCAGCGATGATGCATTCAAGTTATCACGTTGGAGCACAGCCGAAACCTTGGTGATCTTAGACCAAGCAGGTAATCTGGCCCCTGCACTTGCTACAAAATGGGAACAGCTGTCACCAACTGAATGGCGTTTTGAACTGCGCTCGAATGTGCAATTTCATGATCACAGCCCATTTAATGCCCAAGCTGTGGTGAACTCACTGCAAGTGGCCTCAAAAGCGACCCCAAAACCACGTATTCTTGATGGCATGAACCTGACCATCAAAGCCGATGGCGAATACGCGGTTATCGTGACCAGCTCAAAACCCGATCCTCTGTTAGCGCAGCGTTTAACTAGCCCACAATTATCGATTTTGTCGCCAAACGCCTACCAAGAGAACGGCGTGATTAACCCAATCACAGCGGGTACCGGTCCGTTTGTGTTAACCGCAGTGAACGGCACCAGCTCTGCAACGTTAAACCGCTTTAACGATTACTGGGGTGAAAAAGCGCAAGCCTCTGGTATTGATGTGAGCTTTGTACCGGATGGTATTGCTCGCGCAGCAGCACTGCGTACCGATAGCGCCGACATTGTCGAAGCAATCCCAGTATCACAAGCACCGCTGCTTGATCCTTCTTTGGTGCATGAAGTGCCAATGCCACGTACCAATACGCTTTATCTCAACACTCGTTACGGTGTAATGAAAGATCCGGCCGTGCGTGCCGCCGTCCGCCAAGCAATTAATCGTGAACAAATCGTTAATAACGTCTATGAGAAACGTGCGGATATTGCGCAAGGTCTATTAGGTCCAGCACTACCTTGGGCGGCGAAGTTGCGCCAACCGGTTGAGCACACCATCGCACCAGCTGATCCAAAAGGCATCACGATTACACTTGCGACCTTTACCGACCGCACTGAACTGCCAGAAGTGGCCGTTTACCTCGCGCAGCAGTTAACCAAAGCGGGCTTTACCGTAAAACAAGATGTACGTGAATATTCACAAATCGAATCTGATGCGTTAGCAGGCAAATTCGATGCGTTTATTTTGTCTCGTGCAACCGTGTTGGATTCTGGTGACCCAGTCGCGTACATGTACAGCGACTTTAGCTGTAAAGGTTCGTTTAATATTGCTCAGCTTTGCCAACCTGAAATTGACCAAGCGCTGCAAGTGGCAGGCAGTTTACCTGCTGGGCTTGAACGTCAAAAAGCGATCATGGCTGCAGAGAACCTAATTTTGGCGAGCGATGCAGCGATTCCAATGTTGCACGAGCGTGTTATCCAAGGTGAATCAAAACGAGTCGTTGGCGCAATTCGCGACCCTCGTGAACGTACCTTGATTGATAGCCATACCTATATCAAAAGCGGCGAGCCATCGCTATAACCGCCAATAAACAGCAGTAAGAACCGTGTAACCATGAAACGACTTTTTATACGCCCAATCGCCGCTTGGTCTAGCCTAATTTCACTCGGGTCGCGCATCGCGACCATGGTTGGAGTGGTCATGTTAGTTGCCCTTCTACCTTGGCTATCAGGACAAGATCCCGCGCTTGCTTTGCTCCGTGCTCGCTCAGCGGAGCAAAACCCAAGTGAAGAGACACTCAATGCCATTCGTGCCTCATTAGGATTGGATCAAGGGCCTTGGGCGTTAATGACGCAGTGGTTACACGGTTTACTGCACGGAGACCCCGGCATTTCTTGGGTGTCTGGTCGCCCCGTTTTGGACGGCATGCTCAATGCTGCCAGTGTCTCTCTGACACTGATGGGACTTGCTTTTTGTGGCGCGGTGATTATTGCACTAACACTTGCACTTCCGACCATTCGTTATGGGCTGCGCGGTCAAGCACACCGTAGCCAAGGGGTAGTTGCGGTCATGTTCACAGCACTACCCGAGTTTTTGCTTGCTTCGGTATTGCTGCTTATCGGTGCAGTATGGTTACGTTGGTTTCCGCCATTTGGTTGGAAAGGATTTCACTATGCGGTGTTACCTGCGCTGTCGATGGCGATTCCGGCTGGTGGTTATTTAGGTCGCTTACTCTCCGATACCATTGCGCAAGTGTTCACTGAATCTTGGGTTGCGACTTGGAGCGTGGCTGGTATTAGTCGCCGCCACATTACTTTTGCCGTGCTTAAACGAGCACTCGCCACCATTCTTCCTTTGGTTGGTTTAGTGGTGGTGTCACTTACTGGTGGCGCGATTGCGGTAGAAAAAGTGTTTGCTATTCCTGGCATTGGCCGAGCCACCCTTGGCGCCGCCATTGCTAAAGATGTACCGACATTACAATTGGGTATTTTGCTGATTTTGTCACTCGCCTTTGGCGTCGGTATTCTAGTTAACATCATTAAAGCGCTGATTCTAGGTCGTGCACTGCGCCAAGGGGCATTGCCGCAACCGAAGGAAAGTAGCATCCAAGTGACCGGCGCAGCACGATACATTCCTTGGTTTTGTCTTGGGTTACTGGTGGTGATAATTGTGTTTGGTTTACCGCGCGACCCTTTTGCCATCGAACATATGCGCCTGGCCCCTCCCTCATTTGCACTGCCGTTTGGTGCCGATTCTATGGGACGCGACATTCTCGCGCGTGTCGCTCATGGCAGTTTTTATACCTGTTTTCTCGCTATATTAATCGCTCTAATTTGTTTGGTGATTGGTTTTGTTGTCGGCCAGTTCCCTCGCCTTATGGCGGGACCAATTGAGATTGCCAATGCGCTGCCGCCGGTGATCACTGGGTTATTGATTGTGGCAATTTATGGTGCCGGAATCTGGGGCGCAAGTTTGGCGGTGGTTTTGGTGAGTTGGGCGCCCATCGCCGCGCACGCTGCCTCTCTAACCACAGAAGTAAAAGCACGCACTTACATGCAGATGCTCCCGCTGATTGGGGTCGGCCCAGTGAGACGTAATCTGTTCTACTTACTTCCAGCGGTATTTAAGCCACTACTACGCCACGCCATGTTACGTGTACCGGGCATTGCCCTTGCCCTCGCTTCACTCGGTTTCCTTGGTTTAGGAGCCATGCCACCTAGCCCAGAATGGGGCCGCATCCTTTCCGAAGGTATGCCCTACATAGAACGCAGCTATTGGGTAGTGCTAGCACCGGCATCATCATTGATCCTGCTATCGATTCTCGCCGTCAGCGCCAGCAGCGTTTGGAGCAGCGAGCGGTAAGTGAAATACTCGATCCAGTTTTTCACGCTCGATCCGGTCCTCCCTCTAAAGAACAAGGGGGCCAGATCGAGATCGCTACGACCATTACGCCCGAGCCGAGAATAAAGCTCACTGAAAAATCAAATAAAGCCAATAAATTACTGCGCGCTCGAGCCGGTCCTCCCTCTAAAGAACAAGGGGGCCAGATCGAGATCGCTACGACCATTGCGCCCGAGCCGATATTAAAGCTCACTGAAAAATGAAATAGAGCCAATAAATTTCCGCGCGCTCGATCCGGTCCTCCCCCCTTGGTTTTAAGGGGGGAGTTAGAGGGGGGATCATGCGCAGGAGCCCGCATTCCCACCATAACCAACTGAATTAAAGGAAATTTATCTAAATCACTTTGGTCTATTTCCAGTCTCACCAAATAACTTTCCGGTGTTTTTTATAGTGGTTTAGCGTCCAAGCCTAAAAATGTAAAAATTGCCAAGTAAAATTGAGAAAAACACAGCGAATACATTAACTTACGCGCGCGCTAGCTCCCTCCCCAGCCCTCCCTCTAAAGAAGGAGGGGGCCAGATCGAGATCGCTACGACCATTACGCCCAAACCGATATTAAAGCTCACTAAAAAATGAAATAGAGCCAATAAATTACTGCGCGCTCGAGCCGGTCCTCCCCCCTTGGTTTTAAGGGGGGAGTTAGAGGGGGGATCACTGCGCTGAAGTCAAAATTCACACATAACCAATTGAATTTAATTACTTTATTCTAATTTAAGAGAGAGAATTTTAAAAAGGACACACGTTTTTATTTTGTTGTAAAAACAGCATTTAATCGTGTGTACCCATTCACCATAACTAACTTAATAATCAATAACTTAAAAAGGCTTTGGTATCGCTATTCTATTCTACATTTGGTATAAATTCAGTTAATGTATTCATTTCGTTTATGCTCATTGTCAAGGAGGTACCATGAAGTTATTCTCGATAATTTCCCTAGGTCTGCTAGCAGGGTGCAGTCATTTGTCCAATCATAGTAATGAACCATGGTCACGTGATTTTGTCGGAATGGAAAACGGCCAACTGCTTTACCTTGGAAATATTTCTCAAAAACATAACAAGGCTTTATTTGAAGCATTTAATAATGTTAGCGATAAGCCCAACAGACTGGTTGTTTCAAGCCTTGGTGGTGATGTTGAAGCCGGTCTGGAGCTTGGGAATTGGATTCAAAAAAACAAGATGGATGTAGAAGTGCTGCGTCTCTGTGCT
This sequence comes from Vibrio tritonius, assembly GCF_001547935.1. Classification (NCBI taxonomy): domain Bacteria; kingdom Pseudomonadati; phylum Pseudomonadota; class Gammaproteobacteria; order Vibrionales; family Vibrionaceae; genus Vibrio; species Vibrio tritonius. The sequence continues at coordinate 631,652 of NZ_AP014636.1, read as the reverse complement.
TCTTCTTGCGCTGATTATGTTCTGACCACTGGCAATCACAAATATCTTCACAAAGATTCCATCCTTCTATGGCACGGCAGTGCATGGCAGCAGCATTGGGAGGTGGACGATGACTTACAAGAATCATTCAACCAGTCCATTAGCGCGTTGCGAAAAAAGGAATCCGCCTTCTTTGCTCGTATTAAAGTCGATAACCTCATCACGGTTTATGGCCAACTTGAGCGGCAGAAACACCCAAAGGATTTCACCGATAATCAACTCCAAGGATACGACTATTCTTTGGCAGACATGCAGCGCTTTGGGCTAACCAACATCGTATTACTCGATAAAGAATGGGATTGGCGACGATATAGCCCTGCTCAACAACATATGGTCAAACGTCTAAAACTTGGCAGTGACTATCAGTTCACGTTAAATCGGTTTTGAATCAATCTCTAGCGTATACCGTTCTTTGATTAAAGGAATAATCAACCCTATGGCAAACAATACTGACATCTGGCAACAGTATTACGCGAAAGCGTTAGCCACCCCGCACCTAAAGCGCACCGAGTTTGCGGTGAAACTCAATCAATCACCAACCAAAGTGGCGATTGATTGTGGTTGTGGCACGGGAAGTGATATGGACTATTTACACCAGCAAGCCTATCAAGTCTATGGATTTGACACTCACCCAGACGCGGTAGAGATATGTCGCCAACGTTTTGAAAATTGTTCGTTGGTAGAAGTTTCGCAGGACACTTTCGAAAACTACGATTATCCACGATGCGGAATCTTGATGGCGAATAGCTCGCTCTATTTTACCAATCCCGAGGAATTTTCCCAAACATGGCAAAAAATCGTTGCAGCACTGGATGTTGGCGGTGTATTCGTTGGAGATTTTATGGGAAGCAAAGACAGTTGGGCGAACGGTCATCACTGCCCCACAACTCCACTCAGCGAAGCGCAAGTAAGAGCACTGTTTGTCGATTTTGACATCATTCGTTTTGTCGAGCGTGATGAACCGGGTGTGACTGCGCTAGGGAACAATAAACACTGGCATACTTTTTCCGTCGTGGCGGTAAAATCATAAATGACAAAGAGCTTGTTGATATTACAAATAACGTAGTTCGCCAGATTTTTTAAGATTAAAATAAAAATCAATAAAAACAATATATTAAATAACTTCCGTGCGCGCGAGCTCCCTCCCCAGCCCTCCCTCTAAAGAAGGAGGGGGCCAGATCGAGATCGCTACGACCATTACGCCCGAGCCGAGAATAAAGCTCACTGAAAAAGCAAATAAAGCCAATAAATTACTGCGCACTCGATACGGTCCTCCCTCTAAAGAACAAGGGAGCCAGCTCGAGATCGCTACGACCATTACGCCCAAGCCGAGAATAAAGCTCACTGAAAAATAAAATAAAGCCAATAAATTGCCGCGCGCTCGATACGGTCCTCCCTCTAAAGAACAAGGGGGCCAGATCGAGATCGCTACGACCATTGCGCCCGAGCCGATATTAAAGCTCACTGAAAAATGAAATAAAGCCAATAAATTGCTGCGCGCTCGATCCAGTCCTCCCTCTAAAAAACCAAGGGGGCTAGATCGAGATCGCTACGACCATTACGCCCAAGCCGATATTAAAGCTAACTGAAAAATCAAATAGAGCCTATAAATTGCTGCGCGCTCGATACGGTCCTCCCCCCTTGGCTTTAAGGGGGGAGTTAGAGGGGGGATCACTGCGCTGAAGTCAAAATTCACACATAACCAATTGAATTTAATTACTTTATTCTACTTTTGGAAGAACACGGGCTTATACAAAGCCGCTTGTACAGCGGCTTTAACCTTTAAAAATCGTAACCGAATTGAATACGCATAGTACGCTCTGCGCCATACCAGCAGTTGGCATTATCGTAACAGGAATAGTATTCCTCGTTAGTTAAGTTAGTGGCACTAACCTCTACCGACATGCCTTTCCAGTTGCTACTCAGTTCACCTAACTCGTAACGAGCCATCATATCCATCAAGGTGTAACTTGGTACTTTACCTTGATCGTTGTTAGCATTCATGAACATCGAGCCGACATAACGCCCACCCAATCCGACTTGCGCACCTGATAATCCCAGTTGGTTGAGCTGAAAATGAGCCCACAAGGTTGCGCTGTGCTTTGGTACGTAAATCGGCGTTGTCCCTTTCAGCCCATTGTCGCTGTCTTTTGTTACCTCAACATCAGAGTAGGTATAACTACCATCAAGTTGCAATTCAGGTGTTACGTTCCAATTAGCTTGTGTCTCAATCCCTTGAGAGCGAACTTCGCCCACTTGAATATCATCTTGATAATTAGCAGAAGAAGGGTCCGTGACCACGACGTTACTTTTAATGATGCGATACCCAGATACCGTTCCGCTAAACTCACCAGAAACCGACTGATATTTAACGCCTACTTCTACTTGGTTGCCCTTTTCTGGATCAAAAGGCTCACCAAATTTCGAATCCACCCCAGCGACAGGAGAAAAACTGGTCGCGTAGTTAACGAATGGCGAAATCCCATTATCAAATTGATATAAAGCTCCTATACGGTAAGAAATAGCATGACTATCAGCTTCGGTCTCATAACCACTCACTTCACTGCTACTTTGATAATGGTCCCAGCGTAAGCCGGCAATAAACACCCAGTCATTCCACAGCATTTGGTCTTGCCAGTATCCGCCTAACTGCTTAACTTTTATCTGATAGTCATACTCAGAAGCAACTGCTAGGTCACTTGTGTTCAATAAGTTATTGTTGGGGCTAAATAGGTTAAAGGCAGAAAAGGCTGAACTCATACCGCTGTATTCACGATAATCCGACTCGCCAGAAAGATGCTGGTAGTCCAAGCCAAATAAAACATTGTGTTCTGCTTTGCCCCAATTAGTAACCAATGAAAGTTGGTTGTCGACCGTATACCCTTTTGAATCCTCATCTGTACTGTAAACGTTACGATTTAGAGTACCTGTCGATGCATCAAAGCCACTAGCGGTATGGTAAGTGTTCTTTTGATTTAAGCTCGCCTTCATAAAACGGAAGTTCTGTAAAAATTGCCAATCATTACCAAAATCGTGGTCAAATTGGTAACCCGCCATAAACACATTGCGCTTAAACTGACTCCAATTTTTGTCGCCGACCGACGTTGATGGAGAGGTTCCACCAGCCGAGGAGTGATAAACCGTGCCTGATGCGGGCATGGCAGAGTTCATTCCCATGTTAGGGTCACGTTGATAATAGAGATTCAAGTTGAGATTGGTTGCCTCACCTAAATGCCAATCGATAGAAGGAGCGATTAAATAACGTTCTTCTTCTGTATTATCGACCTGACCATCTTGCTTACGAGCTAAAGCAATGACGCGATAATCAACAGGGCTATCTGCCCACTGTCCTGTTGTGTCTATCGACGCTTGACGCAAATTGCGCGAACCTCCACTCACCTTAACCTGTGTATGATGATCTTTTTGTGGTTTTTTCGCGATGATATTAACCATACCACCAGGAGGCATCGCCCCATATAAGACAGAAGTTGGGCCTTTAAACACTTCCACCTGTTGTATCATAATAGGGTCAATCTGAGGCTGTAAATTCCAGCCTTTTAGATATTGCAGCACCAAGCCATCATAATAACTTTGGTCAACCTGAAAACCTCTAATGTAGAAGTTATCATACATAGTTACCGAGCCACCTTTCGTTTCAGTAACGACCCCAGGTGCGTAACGAAGCGCTTGACCAAGAGACGTTGCACCCCTTGCTTCAATAGACTTTCCCGTAAGAACCGAGATAGCTTGTGGTGTTTCATCCGGAGCTAACGATGTTTTTGTTGCTGTGTTACGGTAATTCTGACCAAGAACGGTCATTGTCTCTTGTGGTTGCTCTGATGCTTGTACAGTAAAAAATGGTAAGCCAGCAAAAGCAGTAACCATACAAACTCTAGGTAACATTCTGAATTGATATGAGTGTAACATTATTGCCCTTTTAATAATGAGAACGAATCTCATTTAATTTTATCGAGTTATCGAAAGGCAAAACTAACAATTTGGTGCATCTTTCCCTGTTAAACAGCCCTGGTTCCTTCAACGCTACGGCTAGGTATTCTATTTCCAACAAAAAGTTACCATTGAATCGGTAACCAATATTCCATTACCGCATCACCTGCTGTCGGTTCAAAATCTGCTGGATAACGCTCCAGTTCGATCCCATCCACTCCCCGATACCCCGATTGCGGCAGCCAATCGAAAATAAACCACTCAACACTCAGTGATAAATCAGAAATCGGTCCTTCGTGTTTCAAAACAGCATAAGTTTGCTTAGGCACTTGAATATGACTAAAGCCTTCAGGGAAATCAAAAATTTCATCCTCTTCATGCCTCTGCCCACTTGCCATTGCCCAGTAATGCAGATTATTTCCTTCGCCACCACTTGCCCTAACATCAATAAGCCCCATATTGTTGCAAGATTTATCAAAACCTCCGAGGTCATCTAACGTTTGCCACAAACTAGGAACAACATGAGCAAAATCGGGCTGTTCTGATAGCAACCCATTGATCTCGCCTTGCACGCCAAACGCGTTAAAGGTGGGCAGTGTTTCAATTCGAACATCCTTTAGTTTGAAGCGTTTGGAAATAGTATGGTTAGACTGCACCAACACCAGAGGTTGGAGCACTCCGGTAAGTGCTCCTTTCTGTCGATATACCTTAGGCGTCACGGAAAAGTGCTGCTTAAATGCACGTGTAAAAGAAATCTCAGAATTAAAACCTGTGGCTAAAGCTATATCGATTATCCGCTCTCGACTATTAAGCAGCAATTGAGCCGCCTGACTAAGCTTAAGTTGGCGAATATAACTCGCAACAGTAAATCCGGTTTCGTGTTGAAATACTCGTTGTAATTGCCAACGTGACCAACAACTTTTCTCAGCCAAAAGCTCAAGAGATAAAGGCTCTTGAATATTGCGATGAATATATTCCAGTAATTGACAGATTCGAGTAAGTGATGGCATTGGTAAATTCTTAACGATTAACAGTGGGTATTTTCGCACAAAACATAAGTAAACGAGAAGTGTTATCATTAATAATATAAATTTATCACGCCGTAATGTGACGACTCACTTAACAGATTTAACGAGGACACACGCCTTTGTGTCACGCCTTTGTGTCATTACAATTAGTGTAGCCAGCTAAATGTTCAAAACCTAAATAAAAACCATTAAAAACAATATATTAAATAGACACCGTGCGCGCTAGCTCCCTCCCAGCCCTCCCTCTAAAGAAGGAGGGGGCCAGACCGAGATCGCTACGACCATTACGCCCAAGCCGATATTAAAGCTCACTGAAAAATCAAATAAAGCCAATAAATTACCGCGCTCAATCCGGTCGTCCCTCTAAAGAACAAAGGGGCCAGATCGAGAGCGCTACGACCATTACGCCCAAGCCGATATTAAAGCTCACTGAAAAATCAAATAAAGCCAATAAATTACCGCTCGCTCAAATCGTGACTAGGCGTTAGAGCGCTAAATTTTGACTGAGCTGTTTGGCGACTTGCAAAAGCTGCGTCTTGGTGTGTTCGATATCGGCAATATGGTGATGCACCGTATTCGAATTCAAGGTCATATATGGGACAGTAATTACCGCCATCACATCTCCTAGCACGCCAAATATTGGGGCGGTAATATTGGTTACACCTGATATTTGTGGACTTTCACCAATGTAGTAGCCCTGCTCAATCGTTTTGGCTATATGACTTGTGGCATGAGCAACTTCTTCGACGGTAGAGCGAGATTTTTTCAAGATCTCTTTGCGTTGTTTCTCCTCACTAAAGCTCAACAGCACAATGCCAGAGCCAGATGAACAGATATCGATTTTAGAGCCTAGACGTAAGCTAAATCCCATTTTGTAAGGACTCTCTTGGCGTGCAATCACCAAAAGCTCACCATTTTTATAACTGCATAAATGGCACGACTGATTCACTTTATGGCACAGCTCTTCCATTAACGGATTAGCCCGTTTAAGCAACTGAGCAATGGGTGGATGCTGGTTTGAAAGCGCGAACATTTTTAACGTCAGTGAGTAGCATGAGGTTTCACTATCACACTCAATGTATTGTTTTTCCATCAACACAGAGAGCATACGAAATATTTCATTAATGCTGCGATTGAGCTTTTCAGCGATCTGCTTTTTCGATAAAGGTTCTGACTGTTCTGCCAACAATTCGAGGATTTCTAGCCCTTTCTCTAACGCCGGTGCGCGATATTCTGTTTTTTTATTACTTTCCATAGAGTTTCTTACTTAACACGAACCGCCTAAGAGTACTACAAGGCAAACGCGGCATCTATTCATGCCGCGCTTGTTTACACAGTGAGTAAAGAGAAATAAGTGTTCAATAATCTACATTGAATTATTTAATTAACCCCATCAATTGCGGTAATGTCATTGAAACAGCAGGAACATAAGTGACTAAGCCTAATACCAATACAATCACGAAGAAGAATGGCAGTAACGTTTTAATGACGCCATCGATACTAATGCCACTCACCTTACATCCAGTAAATAGAATTGGGCCAACAGGCGGAGTGATGGTTCCTAATGAAAGGTTAAACACTAACAAAATCCCAAACTGTACTGGGTCCATGCCTAAACTGGTGCAAATCGGCAGGAAAATAGGTGTAAATATCAATACGGCTGGCGTTGGGTCCATAAATGTTCCCACAAACAATAAAACCAAATTGATAATCAACAAAATGATCACCGGATTAGAGGTCAGCGACATTAGCACTTCAGCAATCATGCTTGGGATCTGTGTAAACGCCATTACCCATGACATGATAGACGAGGTCGCCAGCATGAAAATCACAATGGCCGACATTTTAGCCGTGTTAAGAAAGATCTCGGGAAGCTTACGAATATCCAATGCCCGATAGCAAAAACTCAATATCAGTGAATAGACCACCGCGATGGCCGATGCTTCAGTTGCGGTAAAAACTCCACCGAGGATGCCACCGATAACAACAATAATCAGAGAAAGACTTGGTATGGCATCTAAGGTTACTTTGACACAATCTTTCAATGTCATACTATTTTTAACGATATAACCACGACGTTTTGCCATGAAACCAGCCACAATCATGACCCCTACACCCCACAAAATACCTGGGATATAGCCCCCCATAAACAAGGCCGACACCGAGACACTACCCGCCACCGTTGCGTACACAATCAATGTGTTGCTTGGTGGAATTAACATGCCTGTCGGTGCTGATGCGATGTTCACAGCGGTACTAAATGCCGTGTCGTACCCTTCTTTCTTTTCGATAGGTGACATGATTCCGCCTACCGCCGCAGCGGACGCAACACCGGAGCCGCTAATCGAACCAAACAACATGTTCGAAACTACGTTCGTTTGCGCTAAAGAACCGGGAAAGAAGCCACTGGCAATTTTGGAGAAATTAATCAGCCGTATTGCTATCCCACCATTGTTCATGATGTTCCCAGCCAGAATAAAAAACGGGATCGCCAATAAAGCAAAGGAATCTAAACCAACAAACATGCGCTGTGCAGACGTTACCATTGCACCTTGTCCCGGTAGAATGGTTAACATGGCAGCAAATGATGATATTCCGACGCTAATTGCGATAGGCGCCCCAATCACCAAAAAGAAGATCACCCCACAAAACATAATGAGCGAGGCGGTAAGTGCTAAATCCATTGTCTGCTCCTACTGCTGATTACCAACAAGTTGTTTGAATCGGATTGAAAGGTGCATTTCGTTATAGAAGAAATAAAACACCATCAATGCACCACTAATGGGAATGGCGGCATAGATGGTTCCCATCGGAATTTGCAAAGCCGAATCCATTTGCCACATTTGACGAACCGAGCTGCTATAACCGCCAATGATCATAATCGACAGAGCAAATACAACGGTGACAAACTCAATAAACATATCAAGCACGAGCTGTGTCTTTTCAGAAAACTTCTGCTTTAAGAAATTGATGGCCATATGTTCTTTTAAACCAAAAACATAAGCTGAGCCAAAAAGCACCAGCCAAATAAATAGGTAGCGCGATAACACCTCACTGACCGCACTGGGGCTATTAAAAAGATAACGAACCACCACTTGATACGTCACCAATAGAGTCATTGATGCGACAATAGCGATACAAATCCCCGACAGCAGTTTGTCTACCCATCGTTTTAAGGTATCGACTTTCGCTACTACGCCGAGTTGTTGCGGATCTGACATAATCATTTACCTTGAAAGGGTCGACACCATGGTCGACCCTGATTTAAATGGAGACTTTTTACTGAAGTGCTGCAATTTTTTTCAGCAGCGTTTGCTGTGCTGGAGTTTCAGCCAGCGCATTTTGCAAAGGCTTACAGTTATCTTGAAATGGCTTGGTGTCGACTTCCGTAAAAGTGGCGCCTTTGGCGATAACCAGAGCTTTAGCGCGCTCAATCTGTGCATTCCACAATTTGAACTCATTTGGCGTGCTTTCTTTGGCTAAACGACGAATGGTCGCTTGGTCTTCTTTTGACATGCCGTTGATAAAGTAACTGCTGATGACCACCAAATCCGGCACCATTAAATGGCGAGTTTCCGTGAAATAAGGCGCCACTTCATACTGTTTTAGATCCGCATAGGTAATTTCATTGTTTTCTGCACCATCCAGAACGCCCTGCTGCACTGCGGTATACACTTCACCTTGGCTCATCGGTACACCAGTTCCACCCATGCAAGAGAGCATTTTGATCATGGTGTCTGACTGCATCACACGGATTTTTTTACCTTTCATATCAGAAATGGTTTCAGTCGGAGCATCCTTGGTATACATGCTTCGAGCACCAGCGGTATATGCCGTTAATACTTCAAATCCATAACGTTGAGTCGATTTGAACAAATCGTTTAACACACCAGATGTAAACACTTTTTCTTGATGTTCAGGGCCACTATAAACATAAGGCATACCGATCATACGAAAGGTCTTGTCGTAGTTTTCCACCAGTGGGTTGGCGACAACGGCCATTTGAATGGCACCGTTTTGCACTAACTCCAATGCTGCACGTTGGTCACCTAATAGTTCGTTCGGATAAATCGTTAATTTATATCGACCCTCAGTTTCTTTGGTTAACTTCTCCCCAAACTCTTTTAGCGCTTCATATTGAGGATGTTTATCCGATTGATTAAACGCGGCCTTAATTTCTGTGGTCCCAAGAGCAAAGGTTGAAAAACTTAGGCTGCTGCCGACGAGAGCGGCAACGGTTAACATTTTTAGCGGTTTATTCAGCAACATATTAGTGACTCCATGTAAGGTACAGTTATTGTTATCTTGAGTTAGCGAATCGCTTGCATATCCACAAAATCCATATCATCAAAGGTTTGATTTTCTCCCAGCATGCCCCACACAAAACTGTAGTTTTGCGTGCCACACCCCGAGTGAATAGACCAACTTGGCGACAAAACTAACTGTTTGTCGCGCACCACAATATGGCGAGTTTCCTGTGGTTCACCCATGAAATGGAACACCACCTGATTAGGTGCAACGTTAAAATAGAGATAAGCTTCCATGCGACGTTCATGGGTATGGGCTGGCATGGTATTCCACACACTGCCCGGTTTGAGATGTGTCACCCCAAGGCAAAGCTGACAAGTTGGCAACACTTCAGGATGAAGATATTGGGTGATGGTTCGTGCATTGGCATTTTCAGTGCTGCCCAGCTCAATATGACGAGATTGTTCGCGAGTTATAATCCGTGATGGATAACAGTGATGAGCTGGCGCACTTAAACAATAAAGAAGCGCAGGGTCTGATTGATCGAGTGACGTAAACTCAACGTCCTGCTCACCCAAGCCCAGATACAACGCATCTAAATGGTTCAAAGTGTATTCCTGAACCGCCGTTTTCACCTTGGCAGAGCCACCCAGATTGACCACTCCTAGCTCTCGACGCTGAAGAAAATACTCCACGCCAAACGCTTTGGTATCGACAAATTCATTGAGTTTAAGTGTTGAAGTAACCGGACTCACGCCCATGACAACGATCCGGTCGATATGACTATAAACCAAGGTAATTTCGTCACTTTTAAATAAGTCTTCGGTAAGGAATTCAGAGCGCAAGCGATCAGTATCGTACGCTTTAGCATCCAATGGATTGCTGTTGTAATTCGTGTGCATAGGCACCTCCTAATTTTGGAGCTAGCCTAACACTCATTCATATTTGAGCAATATCATTTATATATGCATAAACAATTTTGTGATCAATGGTGTTAATTTTTATGAAACACCGTTTAGTTTTTTGATCAGATACAAAAATTACGAGGAAAAAATTACGAGGACACACATCTTTATGTCATCGAAATTAACGAGGACACTCACCTTTATGTCATGGTAAGTGGTGCGTCTAGCGGTGTGTGTCCCCGTAAGAAATGAATATATTACAACGTGCTCGATCCGGTCCTCCCCCCTTGGTTTTAAGGGGGGAGTTAGAGCAGTCTCTTGATCACATCTCAAAAATCTTGAGACTTGGCAAGCAAATAACCTTCAAGGATGGTTTGCAAAATTAACGAGGACACACATCTTTATGTCATGGTAAGTGGTGCGTTTAGCGGTGTGTGTCCCCGCAAGAAATGAATATATTACAGCGTACTCGATCCGGTCCTCCCCCCTTGGTTTTAAGGGGGGAGTTAGAGGGGGGATCATGCGCAGGAGTCAAGTTAATTTCCATAACCCATTGAAATAAAACAACATTTAATCAATCATCCCTTTGGGTTATTTGTTTATTCCGCAGTATGAAAGCGTCGTTTTTAAAACATGATTTACCGTTTAGCTGTGTGTATCCCCGTAAGAAAAACAATCTCCTTTAACGGTGTGTGTCCTGCTAATAACACTACTGATAACAAGAGAGACGAGTTCGTTCATCTGCGATTTTTATAAGCTTACAAAAACCACAACTATCAGAACTAACATTATGATTAGCTTCAACAAATGACGCTGGTTATTTGATGTAGTTCGGTGGCAAGGCGAATAAATCGCCAAAATGAATGTCACTTAGAAAATTAACCATAATAAAAGGTAACTCTCTTGAGATTAAAAGCAGACGTTGGCATTTTGGACATTATTCTTCACCTCGTAATTTGGGCGGTATTAAGCCTAATTACGTTTGGTATTGCCCTGATGTTCTTCCCCTACTCATTTTCGAAGTTCATTATCAATAGAACTTCTTTGATCGATGAACAGCAGCGTGAACGTAAAATGAGTTGTGAGATCAACCTTTTTGGCAATCTCCTTCATGTGTTTATTTGGTTCTTAATTTCGCTAGTGACATTTGGCATCGGCTACATTTTCTATGTCTACCGAATTTGGAACTATGCGCTAAATAACTCTACTATAGAGTTAGAGTCAGAATGACTCTTAACCCATTAAAAAAGCTGCTCTTTTTAAAAGAGCAGCTTTTGACAAGGTGGGTAACCAATCTATTTTTCGGTACTAAACTGCCTCATCACTCTTTCAAATGACCTTTTATCTTGGCTTTGTAAATTCGTTAATGTTTCAACAGCATGCGTTTCTAAGCTGTGGTGTTCAAGTTCTTTGATTTGGTGGATTGTTTTCTGTAGCTCTTTAAACTTCTTCACTTCTGCAACATCATCAGACAAATTCAAAGCCTCAATAACTTCCAGCAAAATACCGCTAATCATGCCAAGTTGGCGACCGTACGAAGCGCCACTGGTAAATATTGCCTTCTCGATATCACCATTTCCTCTTTTTATTGAATTGAAGAAGAACTCTGGTGAGATATCTTGGTTTACGCTCCCGCTTAAGGGAAAGTTAAAATTGGAATTTAGCCATGGATACATTTTTGTCTCCTTTCATAACATCGTTATGTTCTTCGCACCAATCCATCCACATTCCTCACTATTGCGGTGCAAGAAACACGCTTAACTTTCTAATTATTAGGTCAAACGACATCACCTTTTATGCAGTTAGTCTAGTACCAATCCCGGCTAACATTGGTGATTAGAGCAAAGACAGCTTCACCAAAATACGACTTCGTGATGACTTAGTAATTTGTATGCAACCGAATACACATATTCATAGAAATAATCACTTGTACTAAAAAAGACAAATAAGTTGCGGTTACTGTGATTTGTCGGTACGGTACCTTTATGCAACAATTTTATTACATAAATTCCCTTTATTATCTCCACCTCAAGGACTGAGGTTCGCCATTAAATTCATAAGGACAGAGAAAAAATGAGCAGAAATTCAATGAGCTATTATGGATACATTTTCTCTCATCTCTGTTCCATCGTGGCATTTCGCAGTGCATCGGTGGTAATTATTTGGGCATTAGTGCAACTATTTGGTCACGCTGAAAGTGTAGGTGTGTTAGTCGCGGTAATGTGGGTTGCCAATATTCTGTTTTTACCGATATCAGGCTATTTGCTCGATCGCTATGCAAAGAAAACCGTGGTGCTATTTTGCAGTATTGCCTCGGTGTTATTGGCGTTTATCTTATTATTTTCTTACCAAAGTTTTATCAGCTGCTTGATCCTTATTTCGCTTTTGTCGATTTTAAACAGCGCCATTTCTACGGCCCCTAACACCCTAATTCCACTGCTGGTGAGTAAAGAGAACCTCACGAATGCCATTGGTATCTCCTCGACCTTAAACTCACTGCAAGTGATCATTGGTGTGGTGGTTGGTGGCGGAGTAATTTATGCCGTAGGGATAGTTAATTCTCTGCTGGCCACCTTTGTTTTGTACCTGATTTCATTGCTCTTGTTCAACTTTGTGCGTTTGCCTTCTGGTGTAAAGCCCGCTCCTTCAGCTGAGAGCAAAGCGCTGCAAATCACCCAAGGTTTTCGCAGCCTAAAACAGCTTAAACCGGAGCTGATGTTCTGCTACTCCGCCATGGTCGGTAACTTTATTCTCACTCCCCTCATTTCCGTTGTCGTTCCAATTTACGTGCAGCGAACCCTCAATAACGACATCAGTTATGTGGTGCTGTTCGAATCTTCTATCGCCATTGGTATGCTGGTTGGCGGTACGCTCTCGGTGAAGATGAATCGTTGGTTCAACCGTTATCAGCAAGTATTGCTCGGCGGTTTATTGATTGGTTTAGGCGTGATGGCCTTTGCGTACACTCATACCGCCGCTATCAAAGCTATCGCACTTTTTCTCTCAGGAATGGGGTTAACGATCAAAGGGATTCAGTTTAGTTCGCTACGCGGTCATGCCGTTCCGGTTAGCCATAAAGCGCGGATTGAATCTGCGATTTTTGCCCTTTGCGTGTTAACCATCCCGCTTGGTAGCATGGCATTTAGCTATGCGATTGATATCAATCTCTTTAACATTGATACACTCATCATGACCATGGGCGGTTTGATCATTCTCTCGCTGGCGTTTATTACCCAAACTAGAGATTGCATTGAAGCGTTAACGGCTCAAGATACACAGCTTGAAAACTATTACACCACGCGCTATCCAAGGGCGTTTTTGTAGACGAAAATCAACAATGACATACACTTTTAACTAATTGTAAAATAAACAAATTACTTGAAGTTTCGAGCGCGTGATGCTCCCTCCCCAGCCCTCCCTCTAAAGAAGGAGGGAGCCAGATCGAGATCGCTATCAAAAACACGATCGAGCCAACACTAGTGAATGCTGATATAAAGCGAAGAAATTACACCACTATACCTGAGAAATTAACGAGGACACTCACCCTTATGTCATGGTAATTGGTGCCTTTAGCGGTGTGTGTCCCTGTAAGAAATGGTAATTCGCTAAGTGAAATTATCGATATTCGTAATATAATCAAACCAATACACAGCTAACACAAAAGGATTAAGGATGAACGCACCGAGTTGGAATCTCTCTGTCGCTTATCAAGGACTGGATGATGGCAAAATTGAACAAGACATCACCCTCATCAGCCAATGCATTGACGTGCTAAATCAGCATGTTGCTGAGCGCCAGTCATTCAAAGTGATGCAAAATGCGATTCAGACGCGCGAAGCGGCAAGCACGCTATTATCAACCATCAGCACGTTTGCGTCATGCCACTCGTCAGTGGATGCGACCCACACTCGCGCCAAAGCACTATCTGGTCGCATCGCCAAACTCAGCTCTGAATTGGCTCAGGCTTATACACCGTATCAAGACGTGCTTGCCACTGCAGATCAAAGCTTTATCGAGCAAGTGTTAGATCATGAAAGTGGCGATGTAGCGGGACAAGGCTTTTTGATCGCCTGCCTTCGCAAGCAGGCGCAAACCCAGCTAAGTGTTGAACAAGAGCAGCTGCTTTCTGCCATGCAGGTCGATGGCCGCGATGGGTGGGGACGCCTTTACGATAATTTGACTGGTTCACTTCAAGTGACACTGCAACACGAGGATGGCACTCAAGAAGTGATGGGGTTTTCTCAAGCGGCCAGTATTTTGTACGGCACGGATTTTAAACGCCAGCCGCTGGCATGGCGTGCAATCCAAGCGTCGATGAAAACCCATCAAGAAAGTTTTGCTGCCATTTTGAACGCGTTATCGGGTTGGCGTTTGACTGAATACCAGAAACGTTCAACTAAGCAGAAAGTGCATTTCCTTGACCCAAGTTTGCATCAAAGCCGCATTCAATTATCAACACTGGACGCCATGATGGATTGCGCCAAAGCCAACCGAGAAGTTGGTCATAAAGCAGGACAATTGATGGCCAAAGTGCACGGTTTAGACTCTATGAAACCTTGGAATCACCTGGCCGGCATGCCGAGCTTAACCGACCAAGCGCCAGAGCTTTACAGCTTTGACGATGCCATAGCGCTCATTAAAGCCGCCTTTGTCGATGTCTCGCCCGAAATGGCGGGGTTTGTCGATACCATGATCGAAAATGGCTGGATTGACGCTGCACCAAGTAGCAACCGCCGCCTTGGCGCTTACTGCACCAAATTTGCGGCTACGCGCTCACCGCTGGTGTTTATGACTTGGGGTGGCAGTCGTTCCGATCTTATGACCTTGGCACACGAACTTGGTCACGCATTCCATAACTGGGTGATGCGCGACATGCCGCTGTGTGCAACTCGCTATCCAATGACATTGGCCGAAACCGCCTCAATTTTCGCTGAAACCATCGTTCGCGACTACTTGCTCAACAAAGCGCAAACTCGCGAAGAAAAGCTTGAAATGCTGTGGGAAGAGTTATCGTCGTGCTACGCACTGATGGTGAATATTCCGGTACGTTTTGAGTTCGAAAAAACGTTTTATGAGCAGCGTCAAAATGGCGAACTATCGGCAACCGAGCTTTGCGAATTGATGAGCAGTGCTTGGAAAACTTGGTATGGCGAATCGATGGACAGAGCTGACCCGTATTTCTGGGCCAGCAAACTGCACTTTAGTATTTCTGAAGTGAGTTTCTACAACTACCCATATTTGTTTGGCTATTTGTTTAGCTTAGGAGTCTATGCTCAGCGCGAAGAAAAAGGCGCGGATTTCTACCCAGGTTATATCAGCTTGCTGCGTGATACCGGTTCGATGATGGCCGAAGAGGTGGTGCAAAAACACCTTGGTATGGATTTGAGCCAAGCAGATTTCTGGCAACAGAGTATCGATCGAGTTAAACAAAAAATCGATTTGTTTGAGCAGTTACTTAACCAAAATTAAGCTCGACTTTACGTTTATTCCAATGCCAAGTGATTTCACTTGGCATTTTTTATAGCCCGCAACGGATATACGAATAGATGACAAGTCTCAAATTAACGAGCAAATTAACGAGGACACACACCTTTATGTCATGGTGAATGGTGCTTTTAACGGTGTGTGTCCTCGTAAGAAATTAAGAAATGAGATTCAGAAAAGCCGCGAGTAAACAAGTTAGTAGTAACAGAGTTATTATTAATGAATTAAAAAAAATAAAGAATAAAAACCAATAAAAACAGAATATTACATTAACTTTCGAGCGCGTGATACTCCCTCCCCAGCCCTCCCTCTAAAGAAGGAGGGAGCCAGATCGAGATCGCTATCAAAAACACGATCAAGCCAACACTAGTGAATGCTGATATAAAGCGAAGAAATTACACCAGCTCGCCCCAGTCGTCCGACTAAAGAAGCATTAACCCGTTCCAGATCGTTGCACCAAAACGCAATTGAACTGTTACTAAAGCCAGAACAGAAAAAATAAATAAAACTAATATATTACAACGTTCTCGATCTGGTCCTCCCCCCTTGGTTTTAAGGGGGGAGTTAGAGGGGGGATCATGCGCAGGAGTCAAAAAATCCGACATAACACATTGAAATAAATATAATTTAATCAATTACCCCTTTAGATTATTGTATATTCCAAAATTAAGAAAGGGTAATATGACCGTGTAGTTAAGCCCGGACTCACCATAAGGCTTAATTAAACGTTAAATGTTATTCTGCGATGCTATTTACTTAAAGAATATTTATATTTGCATCAAAATAATATTATTAAGAGAATTAAGGAGAACTTCATCACACTCCATGCTCTATATCGTCTTAAAAAGTAAGCACATATAACACATAAAATTTTAGCGCTTTGTTAACGTATTATTTTTATAATGACCTAGGTAAATGAGCATGATAACCAACCAAAGAATTCGCGGTTTGGGATTAAGCGTGGCGTTTGTATTATTTGCAAGCTTAGCGCCAGTATCAGCCGCACCGTTAACCGCAGAGCAAAGCTTCCCTATTTGGCCAAATACTGTCGAAAATAACAATCCATCACCAAAGGAAACGGTGATCGAACGCAGTAAAGTCGCAGCTATACGCGATAGAGCTTGGATTAACATTACACAGAGTGAATTGCTTACCTTCCCAACAAATAAGCCCAGTAACTGCAGTATTGTTCTAGCTCCAGGTGGTGGCTACCAGCGCGTGGTGTTCGATAAAGAGGGGCTTGATATTGTCCCAGCTCTAAACGAACATGGGTTGAATGTATTTATCCTAAAATATCGTCTTCCAAACGCTCAAGCGTCCGACCGAGAATGGCAACCGCTGGAAGATGCACAGCGTGCTGTCCGTTTTATTCGTGCTCATGCAAAAGAATGGCAAATAAACAACCAGTGTGTCGGTATTTTAGGTTTTTCAGCCGGTGGTCAATTAGCCTCAAGTTTAGCCTCTCAATTTGACCGCTCGGTATATACACCTATTGATAGTGCAGACACTCTTTCAGCCCGACCCGATTTTGTCGGCTTAATGTATCCAGTTATCACTATGGAAAAGAAATATACCCACAATGGCACTCGCAAAGTATTATTGGGTGAATCCCCCAGTAAACAACAAATTCAGCAGCACTCAGCTGAAAAGTGGGTAACCGAAAATACGCCACCTGCCTTTATTGGTTTAGCCAATGATGATAAATCGGTCAACCAGATGAACAGCATCCGCTTTTACGAAGCATTACATGAAAATAATGTTCCCGTAGAAATGCATATCTTCCAAAAAAGTGGCCACGGTTTTGGTATTCGTAACGCCAAAGGCACCGCAAAAGAGTGGCTACCACTATTTACCCAATGGCTAGAACAAAACCAGTTTGCTGGATAAGTAGAGACAGCCCCTGATTATTTCTTCATCACATATCAGGGGCGTATAACGCCATCAACAAGATAATGATTGCGTTATTCTTTCTCCATTCTGATGCCATTACCTATTTCATCACTGCTAATAAAAACAGTGGGTAGACAAGCTCGATTCCATCGCCACTCTCTTGGCGGATTTCATAGAATGGTTCCGCTTTGGTTATGGTGAATCCGGCTTGTTTCGCCTTTTGGCACAGTTCATCTAGATCGAAACCGTTATGACCATCAAAGTCAGGATTGTGTTTATGGAATGAACCATCTTCGGCATAGAGATCGGCTATCACTAGCATACCTTGCGCTTGCAATTTTTGATAAGCAGCGGCAAAGAACTCGCCAACATTGTGAATATGGTGAAGGGCCATCAAGGTCACAATCGCTGAATGACTACCAGAAATATCCGTCAAACTTTCAACAAAATGAGTATGCACATTCGTAAATTGAGCTTGCGTTATTTTATGATGAGCGATCTCGAGCATGTTATTTGATGCATCGGCGAGATGAACGTGCTCAAAAAGATCACGCAGTTGCACGCCTAATAAACCGGTACCCGCGCCAAAATCAATCACGCTTTCATAACTTGCTAAGCGCAATTGTTTAATTTGCTGAGCCGTTGCAGTGGCTCGCTCTATTTTGGCAGGGTTGTTATCCCACGACTCCGCCACTGAATCAAAGTAATTACTCATCTAATAGCTCCTTTTCCATTCCTTTAGTAGACGCAATGATTCATCTCCGTTATAAAGAACCACCTATATGCATAATGTATCGCAGTGATTACCTAAAATCACGACCAAAGCGAAATCACGATACCACGTGAGAGAACTACAACAATAAAGGAGAAAGTATTGTGGAAATAGAATTTGTCGTGGCAGATTATGCCAACGCTCAACACGGTAAAGATATTTGTGCATTAATGGATGAATACGCCCAAGATCCAATGGGCGGGGCTGAGCCATTATCAGATTATGTCAAAAGCCATTTAGTAGCGGCTTTGGCAGAGTTACCAAACGCCATGAGCATCCTGTGCTATGTGGATGGCAATGCAGCGGCGCTCGCTAACTGCATACCCGGCTTTTCTACCTTTAAGTGTAAACCGCTGCTCAATATCCATGATTTTATGGTTTCAAGAAACTATCGTGGATTGAATTTAAGCCAAGGTTTGTTGGAAAAGGTAGAAGAGCAAGCGCGTCAAATGGGCTGTTGCAAAATCACCTTAGAAGTCTTGTCTGGAAACGAACCCGCTCAACGCAGCTACCGCAAATTCGGATTCGCTGGTTACGAGCTTGACCCGAAAATGGGTAAGGCTGAGTTTTGGCAAAAGGAAATTAAGTAAACAACGAACGAGAAAGGAGTGCAACGTGCACTCCTTTCAGGCAATAAGCGAGACTTCTCCCCACTACACTTGGGTTTGTTCTTTAGATAACTCATACAGTAAAGTCGCTGCCTGTTTAAAGTTAAGAGCTTCTGGGTCAAATTCATCACACCCGATCTCTTTCATCAATTTGGCTAACGTGTCACTACTACCGGCATAGCCCATGTCCCACTGAGGAAAGACTTTACTTTCAATACCTTGTACTCCAACGATCACCACAGAGTGATGACGCTCATCCGCAGCAATCGTTAAAAATAACTCAGTAACTTCAGCAGCATCCCCTTCTAAGATCTGAAGGAAATAGTTGTTGTCATAGCAAAGCATCCCACAAATGTCTTGCGCGTGATTATTAGCGCGCGCTTTTTCCAAAATGGCTTTCATGTCTGCTAGCGACATTTCACGAGTTGCTTGGCTGTAATAAAGCAAACGAATCAGTTTCATTACTCCACCTTTTGACCAGTTATGCACTATTTTAAAAAGTAGCCGAGTAAATCCTAAAGGGGAAAGTTTGTGATCAATTTTTTATTAATCAGTACTCAAGAAGATTTGCAACCCTTGGCGCATTTTCAACCTCATAAAGAAGTTAAACTCGCCAAGATCAAAAAATGGATACGGGATAATGCCTACGGGTTGGTGCTGATTGATTTTGCCACCTGTGGTCATAAAATGACATCCGATATCATTCGTTATACACGCACCATGCTTAGAAACCCTCGTATTGGTCTGTGGCTAGTTTGCGATCAAAGTGATGTGTTTGAAGTGGATGACGACACACTATGGCCAGACCGGATCGTTCGTATCAACGAAATCTCGCATCCTTCATTTAGTGCCGCGATTCAAAACGAACTTAACCGCCAGTTCTCAAGTCAGCAGTTACTTCAAGAGCAACAGCTTAATGTTGCGTTAATCTCCAAGGTAAACCAATTTAATCGCCGAGATTTGGTGGTACAAGCTTCACTCACCGAATTCGTCGAATCCTTAGACGTATTTTGTCAGTCAACTCAAACGTACGTCGTCAAACCAACAAAGAATCAAGATGAACCCAAGGTATATTCATTAACAGAAAGCAAAGAAAAGCTGGCCATTATCCCAAACCCACCAGCATTAAAAGCAATGCTCGATAAAATACAAAACAGTGACCTACCCAATATTGTCTTTCCAGACGAAACGCAAAATCAAACTGCGCTAGTTTTCCCAATCATGATTTTTGGCGAGCGCTTTTGTACTGTGATTTGTCTTGTTGACAGCAACCATGCCGACCACCTTTCGGTATCACGAGTGAAAATCATTGAAGAAGCTGCATCGCAACTGCGTATCAGCTTAGAAAGTCTGGAAGCTCAACGGCGCATGAAGTTTCACTATTCACGCCTAAAAACCACGCTGTCAGAGTTACAAAAAACCAAAGAACACCTTGTTCACTCAGAAAAAATGGCCTCTGTCGGACGCCTAGCTGCCGGTATTGCCCATGAAATTAATAACCCTTTAAGTATTGCTCTAGGTAACTTTACACCGCTCAATCATTACGTCGATTCAATGCTTTCACTGATAAAAATGCACGATGATATTATCGGCTCACTGAATCAACAAGACGCTCTGCCTGATACCGGCAAGCTGTCTCAATTTAAGCAAGATAACGATGTTCAGTTTATTTGTGATGACCTTTCTGCAGTGATCGAAGATTCAAAAGCCAGTTTAGTACGAGTTAAAAATATTGTTGCAGACCTTAGTTCATTTACTACTCAAAACAGCGACGATTTGGCATCATTCAGCCTGTTCGACGCATGCCAAGATGTCATAAAACTGTACCATTATTCAAATGGACATAAGCTCAAGATCGACAACTTTGTTCCTAAAGACATTCAATTGACGAGTGAAAGAAATCAAGTTTCTCAAGCCATTAACCATGTGGTAGAAAACGCAATTGAAGCATTAGCAGAACGAGATGATGGCCACATTGAGATAAATGGAACTCAAGATACGCAAGGATTACATCTAACAATCCACGATAACGGACCGGGAATACCACAAGACACCCTGAAGCATGTGTTTGATCCTTTCTATTCAACCAAAGGCCTTAAAGAAGGGCGTGGTTTGGGCCTATCTGTTACCTATCATCTACTTGAAAAGTTAAACGCGAAGATATCGATAAAAAGTGAGGTGAATATGGGTACAACGGTTACGCTTGTTTTTACTAAAGTTGAACAGAATTGATTATGTAAGTAACAACATTATATATAGTTTGGTTCTAAGCTATGATAGATTCGCTCTCAAAATCACAGTCTGCAACGTGATGATCATTACTCAATTTGAGTAATGCACACCGAATCATGTGACTCTTTAGCATTATTGAATGTGTTTTCATAAACCGCATTCCAGAATAAATGGGGCCATCCATCTAAAAATGAAACATCAAACAAAGGTAATGGTAACATATCGCGTCCACAAATCGCATCCATATAAGCAATGTTAGCGGCCTGATTGGAAATAAACTTACGCAGAGCTTCCTTCATGGGTTCATCAAAGCAAACATCATTCATACCAGACCAGCACGGGGTACCTAAGACAGCATCATGCACCTCAGGTGCAATATGGGCATTACCTTCTTGAATAATTGTAAAAGTCATATTTACACTCCATTTGGTAAGACGATAAAGTATTTTTCCTACGAATTGTTAAGTACAGAAACGTTTTTTTTCATAAGGTAAATTTTTTACACAAATCTTCCTTTTCAAATTAATCATCCTTGAAACCAACGATCACTTTGCTGGTTATATCACTAGCATTCCAATTGATACTTTTTGATCCGCCGCCATAATGTGGTTGAACTCATCCCGAGTATCGTAGACGCTTTCGTGCGATCGCCGTTGGTTTTCGCAAGCACCTGACTGATCAGTTCCCTCTCGCTTTTTTCCAAAGACATTTCAACATCGTTATCGCTGTCGATTGAGGGAGAAAAATTCGCTTCTTCGCTATTGGTGATGATATCTCTGACCGAAATTTGATTAGAATCACACAGCACCATCAGGCGATAGATCAATGCTTGTAACTCCCTTATATTCCCCGGCCACTGATATTGCAGCATATAGTCTATTGCCTCATCCGTAAAATTCAGCTTTATATCATTCATTGCCAATATGTTATTGGCTAACAACAAAATATCGTGTCCACGATCTTGTAAACTCGGAATCGACAATTTCAAAATATTGAGGCGGTAATAAAAATCAATTCTAAATTTATTTTGTTCAACTAATCGCTTCAACGATTTATTACTGGCGGTAATAAGTCGAAAGTTCGTCGAGATTAATGACGAGCCCCCCACTCGGGAAAAGTTTTTTTCTTGTAATACGCGCAGAAGCTTTAACTGGACGAGAGACGATATTTCGCTGACTTCATCAAGAAATAATGTACCGCCATCTACCATGTCAAAAATACCAAGTTTTCCGCCTTTTTTCGCCCCAGTAAATACCCCTTCTTCGTAACCAAATAATTCACTTTCTAATAAAGTTTCTGGTATTGCAGAGCAGTTAACCGCAATAAATGGTTGGTTTTTTCTCATGCTCGCATTGTGAATACTTTGAGCAAATAATTCTTTCCCTGTACCGGTTGGACCTTCAATATATACGGGGAGATCGTTAGTTGCGTAACGTTGAGCAAACTCTATACACGCTAAGACTTCAGCTGACTCGCCAATAATATCTGAAAATGTATATTTAGCGGGAAACTTACTTTTTCTAAAACTTTCCCTCTCTATCATTTTATTGGTAATAGAAATTGCTCTTAATATCGTAAATGGTGTTTCTTTAACATGAACATTAGTAATTGAAACATCAAAATACTTTTGCTGACATGACAAGTAATAAGACTTAACCTCTTGCTCGCTGATGATATATTCGTAGAGTTCTTTGAATACTTGCAATCTAAGAATATTATCACCTTTCTTACATGAAAATTGTCGTTTAGCTTCACTATTTAATTCAAGAATAACACCTTTATTATTAAATGCTAGAATCGAATCTCTCACATTATTACATAATGAATCAACGATATCATACCTAAAAAACTGATCTTTTATATATTTTAAAATATTGATAGATTGATTTATCGCCATTTCTATAGATAAATTATCGGTATCCCCCATGACTACTTCTAGATTATTTATCTTCGCATATTTCGATACAGATAAACCTCCAATGACCACATCATACCCGTCCTGTTTCAGTTTAATCATCACATGCTCAATATCTTTATGATTATAAACTCGACAAACTTGGAACTGCTCATTGGTCATTGTCTGGAAATGATTTAGCATATTACAATATTGAGGAAAACCTACTGCAGCAAGCTTCTTACCACGCAACTTAGCTTCTTCAACTGTTTTATAAATACCAAAAAAATCGTGTGGAATTTCAATAACTGGAATATCAAGATTTCGTCTTAATACATTTGCCGTCCCACCACGACTTATGATAACCTTTACCCCTTCATTGATTAATTCACGGGCTTTATCAATTGCATCATAATGCTCAAGCTCATAAATAAGGATATCAATATCTTTCTCTATCAATAATGTTGATATCCGTTCAGATATAACTCTAGATACAGAAAATATAGCAATTTCGTGATAATCCAACATAGATACCAATCATACTTCGATGTGTTTAAATAAGTATACCCAACTCAAAATTAAATAAACTTGAGTTAGGTAATACTTTTAAAAAAACACATGAGATATAGATCTAACTCTCATGTGTTATATTTATAACCACGTAATTTAATATTTAAAAACTGACTCGCCGATATACAAGCTTCCCATCACACACCGTTGCCACATTGTCTAAATAATGATCACCATGAATTTTAACTCCATTTGTATCTTCAAATTCAACCGAGGACATTTCTTTCTTTAATAGAGAAATATCAGCAAATGCACCCGGCGACAACGTACCTATTTCCCCTTGCATGTGCATTAATCTTGCGGGTGTACTTGTCACCGCCTTAATCACATTATTGAGTGGAACGCCCAAATTAAGATATTTCGACATAACATACAATAAGCTAAATACTTTTTCCGTTCTTAGTGAGTTTTTCTGCGTCAAATCAGTACTGATAATGTCAGGATAGAAACCATCATCAATTGCTGCTTTGGCAACCTTAAAATCAAAATGAGCGACGCCATTGGAACAATCAAATATGACTCCACGTTTTTGCGCATCTTTTATTTCAGGATAAACCTTACCATTATCATCAATAATCGTATTACCCACACCATGATAACAATGTGCTAGTACGTCATCTTGACCAAAATACTCAATAGCTTCATAGAGTGGTCGAGTTGAATCAGTCACATGAACACAGAAATGAGTATTCAATTCTTTGGCCAAGTGAGCCGTCACTTCTAAAGGATCTTTTTCAAAACCTTTATTAATCGTAATATCCTTACTATAACGCAACTTCAAGCCAAGAATATTGTCATTACTCTTCACTAATGCGCTAATTTTATCAATATTGTAATTAGCTGGATTGGTATTTTCCAAATAACCAGTAGGCCCACCACCTAATGTCGATAATCCGACATTAACAACATTAAGATAACTACGAATTTTCACCATCGCTGGTGTGACGACATGTTTATAAAATGCAGGGAAATTCACCCATCCACAGCTACCGGCATCGACCACACTCGTCACCCCATTGGGTAAACAGATGACATCAGGGTTCACACCAATCGCAGTACCATCTTCATAAATATGGGCGTGGAAATCGATAAGACCCGGAACAACGTAACAACCTTGCGCATCAATGACGGTATCTGCATCGACGAACTTATCTTTAATATCGACAATCTTATCGCCAACGATACCAATATCAGTCTGAGTAAAATCATTTCTATCGGAATCGTAGGTGGTTCCATTTTTGATCAGAATATCAATTTTCATATCATCTCCTAATGCATACCAATAAGATTCCAGTAAGGAATACCAATAAAGACATATGCAATGATGTTAATCAGCACGAAGAAAGTACCTATTTTCCAGAATGTTTTCTGAGGTACATAACCGCTTGAGAAAGTAATCACCCCCGCACCATTACCATAGTGGGTTAACAGTGCACCGTAACCTGCTGAAAACGCTAGAGACAAACCGATATATAGCGGATCAGCGTTGGTGGTTAATCCCAAGGTAAAGAGCACTGGATAGAACGAGACGACGAAAGCACTGTTTGAAACAAAGAAGTAACGTACAGCTAAGCTAAAGATCACCAAGACAAAAATCGCAGTAAATTGGCTGTAGCCCGATAAGTCGACGTAACTTTGAATGACATCAACTAAATAGGTGTAAAATCCCCCTTTCGACAGCGCTGTAGCAACACCATAAAACGCACCGTACCAAACGAAAGTTTGCCATGCCGATTTTTCACTCACGACATCTTCCCAAGTCAGTACTTTAAAGAGCAACAAACACGCCAAAAATGCCAAACCGACAGAGACGTATTTTACGCCAGTGATTGACCCGGTCATCCATCCCAAAACACCTAGGACGAAAAAGACAATCAATAGTTTTTCTTCACGGCTAATCACGCCCAACTCTTCCAGACCTTTTTGAGCAATTTCTTTCACATTATCAATTGCTTTTAACTCTGGCGCGTAAATTTTATACATGATGTATGGTGCACCAAGTAGGACAATACCGGCCGGTACAATCGATGCTTTAAGCCACTGCATCCATTCCAGATGGATATGCAGAATTTCATTAGCTAAAGAGACGATAATGGAGTTCGTTGCCATACCCGTCATGAACAAAGAGGAGGTCCCCATCGATACAACGTACATCAAAATAGTAAGGTAAGCCCCTAATTTTCTTGGGTTATGGTCAGGAGAAGAACCTAAACTTTCCGCAATATTTCTAAAGATGGGATAGGTTATACCACCAGAACGAGACATGTTGGACCCAGTCGCAGGGGCTAACAATGTATCGGTAAACATCATCATATAACCCAACGTAAGCGTATTATTACCAAAACGACGTAACAACAAATAAGCAATACGTTTCCCCAAACCGGTAATCACAAACGCTCGGCAGATAATAAAGGCACTGATAATGAACCACACCAAAGGGTGACCAAAACCAGCAAATAGAACATTGGAATCAACGAACAATGAGGCAAAACCCGCAATGATCAACATCATTACGGAATCGGTATAGGGTCGGAATACCAAGCCATATAACATAGCCAAATAGATACCAACCATATGCCAAGTACTGACTTGTAACGCCTCAGGATTGGGTATTACCCAAAATAGCCCTGCGATGATCACCACAGGTAATAATTTATGAATATTCATAGTTCACCTAGTTTCACGTCGAGCCTGAGGTCGTCATTCGCCTCAGGCTGCTATTATTGGAATAATTATTGATAGGAACCGTCGATAAACTCGGTACCTTTAGACTCTAACGAACGCATAACCCAGCTCTTATCGGCTTTTCCTAAACGAGCAGCTTCGACTTTGCTTGCGTCAAATTTGGAATACTCTTTGGCCGCACTCAGTAAGGTTTCCGCATCTTTTAGAGGAATCGCTATTACACCGTCCGCGTCACCCAAAATGAGATCACCGGGACAAACCGCGACCCCACCAACAGCAATCGGTGTATTCACTTCACCAGGGCCTTCTTTAAACGGACCAGCAGGATTTGAGCCAGTGGTAAAAAGAGGAAAATCCATTTGCGATAGAGCGTCAATATCACGAATAGGGGCATCCAACACAATGCCAGCGATTTTGCGGTCGTATTTGGCGTAAGTAACCATAATTTCACCCATGATGGCGCGTGAACGATCGCCTTCATTGGACACCACAATCACATCATTAGGTCCTGCCATTTCCAGTGCTGCATGCAGCATGAGGTTATCCCCTGCGCGCACTTTAACGGTAATGGCGAAACCTGCCATGATTGGTTTAGACGGTTTGGAGATAAGACGAATATCTTGTCCAAGTACCGCGATGCGGTTCATTTTGTCAGCCACGTTCGCCACAGGCAGTTGTTCATACTCAGGCAACAAATTCAGTTTAAGTTCTTGACGACTCTTGAAAATTCGGTTTCCAATTGACATTATTCTTCTCCTTCAAATCCAGGAACTGGCCAGCTTGGTTTTTTGCCTGACAGCACTTCATCAATCCCGATAGCAGAATGTAGCGAAGCACGATCGGTCGCTTCTTTAGTGGCGGCCCCAATGTGTGGACCAATCACAATATTGTCTAAAGCGAAGATAGGATTTTTCGAATTGAACGGTTCTTCTTTAAGCACATCCACTCCAGCACCAGCGATTAAATGGTCAGAGAGCGCTTCATATAAGGCAGGTTCATCCACCACTTTGCCACGGGCCGTATTAATGAAATACGCGTTTTTTTTCATAAGAGAGAATTGGCGTTTGCCAACAAAGTCCATGGTTTCAGGTGTTGCAGGGCAGTGCAGTGTGACAAAGTCACTGGCTTCAAAGATATGATCAAAATCGGAAGTGAGTTCCACACCTTCAGGCATATCTGCTTGAGTTTTATAAGGATCGTAAGCGATAACTTTCATGTTAAAGCCATGAAGCGCTTTTTTGGCAACACGAGAGCCGATATTACCAACCCCAATAATGCCTAAGGTTTTGCCATCGAGTTCCACTTTGGGGGTTTTCAGTTTGGCGTAGTAGTAATCTTCCAACATGTAGTTTTCTACACGTTTAAAGTTACGTGAGCAGTACAGCATGTAGAACATTGCGAGTTCAGCAACCGACATACTGTTAGCCACCGGAGCATTCAGGACAACCACACCATGACGTTTGGCTGATTCCAAATCCACGGTGTCATACCCAGCACCGTGACGAGCTACTACTTTTAGGTTTTTGGCTGCAGTGAAGACTGCATCGGTCATTTTGGAAAGTCTTACGATAATTCCATCACAATCAGGAATATCACGAATAATATCTTGCTCTTCCATACCAGAGCCATTAATTAGCTCATAGCCACGACTTTCAAGATATTCACGACCTTCTTTCATAATTTCTTGAGGAAGAAGAATTTTATAACTCATTTTTTGCTCCTTATTTTTCAGACATGTATATAGGAGCAGCTAATGTGCCAAAGAAAAAAATCATGAGTAAAAAAATATAAGATTATGATTTTAATACTTTTTTAAAAAATCAGCATAAAGCACATAAGTGATAAAGATCGCAAATGATTTTTTATACTTCTAAAACAAATTTCATAATGAAATGCAGAATTTCAATATGAAAGAGAAAATAAATAAATATCACAAAATACCTTCATATATTCAAACTAACTGTTCATCAAATGATTTTTTTGACTCGTACTATCTGGGGTGACAACTACGCCATATCAATGAATAACCAGATGTTACTGTGACAACATTTCGTTCCCCAATACTGACCAAACAACACTAACAAAAAAGTACGTACTTACATTTTGTAAGCGTTAGTGGCAAGCTAGATTCCAACGAATTAACGATAACCGTTCCTTGGAGGACATTATGATTGGTGTAACAGGTGCAACAGGTCAATTAGGCCATTTAGTGATTGAACATCTTCTAAAAACCACTGCGGCAAATCAAATTGTGGCACTGGTGCGCAACCCACAAAAAGCCAATGCATTAAAAGAATTAGGGGTAGAGGTTCGTGAAGCTGATTATGCAAAACCAGACACACTCCCTAGTGCTTTTTCTGGATTAGATAAGCTGCTGTTAGTCTCTTCTAGCGAAGTAGGTCAACGTGCGACTCAGCATCAAAATGTTATTGATGCAGCAAAAGCCGCGGGCGTACAACTGCTGGCTTACACCAGTATTTTACATGCCGATACATCGCCTTTAGCTCTAGCGAAAGAACACGTCGCAACCGAAACTTATTTACGCGAAGCAGATGTACCTTACGTCGTACTGCGAAATGGTTGGTATACTGAAAATTACCTAGCAAGCGTTGCTCCAGCTCTTGAAAATCAGGCATTCATTGGTGCCGCTGGTAACGGAAGAATAAGCTCCGCGACTCGTAACGACTTCGCTCAAGCTGCCGCAGTAGTACTAACAAGTAGCGAACCACAAGTCGGTAAGGTTTATGAACTATCGGGGGATGAGAGTTACACCCTGGCGGATCTCTGTGCGATTTTGAGCGAAGAATCTGGTAATGCGATTCCTTACGTTAACATGCCTGAAGAGGACTATGCGAAAGCATTAGAAAGCGCAGGGATACCAGCTCCATTTGCTGCAATTCTGGCAGACTCTGATGCTGGTGCCTCACAGGGTGCACTTTTTGATGATAGCCATGTACTGAGTAAATTGATTGGTCGACCAACCACAGCATTACGCCCACTCGTAAAAGCAGCATTGTAATTTCAGTCGGTTATTGTCCTAGCAACGTTGATGAAAAGACAAAAGCCAGACTCAGAGTCTGGCTTTCTTCTAAGAACGTAATGAACTCGATTATTCAGTCAGTTGTAATGCTTCGTTCATCACATGGAAAATGTAGTTTTGTTCTACGGCGCCTTGGAACAAGTATGCTTGTGGGCCACGAGCAAAAATCGCTACATCTTCACCAGAGTGAGTTTCGGATGCCAGTTTCAGCAGTGATTGTTGATGGTAGTTAACGTCTAACACTTCTTTTTCGGTTGGATTTGGACGCTTAGCCCCTGCCGTCGCAACCGCACCAGGGCCATTACCGTACATCAATGTGGTATAACGTTTACCGTAATCATCGAGATTATAACGACCATTTTTCTTAGACAAACCTAAAATTGGGTTACCACGGTCAGCATAACCATTTGAAATCAATGTATGTGCGTGGTCAGCCGTGACAATCACTAAAGTGTCTTCAGGATTAGTTTTGGCTAAAGCCGCTTTAATCGCATTATCATAAGCCACGGTTTCAGAGAGAGCGCGCGCGGCATTACCATCGTGATGCGCGTGGTCAATACGGCCTGCTTCAACCATGAGGATATAACCCTGTTTCTTTTGCGAAAGTAAGTCAATCGCTTTTGTGGTCATATCGGCAAGTGAAGGCTCTTCATCCTTACGCTCAATATCGTATTTCATATGGCTTGGCTCAAACAAACCAAATACCGGTTGACCATTTGCTGCGATTTGGTCAAAACCTTTCTTGTCATAGACATATTGGCCTTGCGGATGAGACGCTTCCCACTCAGTGATCAAGTTACGACCATCTTTACGCTTACCTTTACTGCCCTCTTCATCTACGACAGTGTTAGGTAAGAATTCACGACGACCACCACCAAATACCACGTCCATGCCTTTGCCACCGTTAAAGGTTAACAGTTGCTGAGCAATGTCTTTACAACCTTGGTTTTTGGCTATATTTGGCATTGCGGCATCGTTTTCCCAATCGCGGTCAGCAGAGTGTGCATACGTCGTAGAAGGTGTTGCATGGGTAATACGAGCAGTCGACACCACCCCCACAGCTAACCCTTTTTCTGCCGCCATTTCCCAAGCACTTTTTGCTTCGTGACCACGTGCGGTGCTACAAAAACCGCGTTGAACGTTATCATCAATGCTGATAACACCTTGTTTGGTTTTTACGCCAGTAACCATTGCCGATGCTGTACCGGCAGAATCTGGAGTTTGTGCATCGGTATTATAGGTTTTCGAAAGCGCCATGTTCGGCATTTTTTCCATTGCCAAACGGTACTCTTCACCTTGTAGACCTTGCAATTGACCCGCGTAAATACGCGCTGCGGTAATAGTACCGATACTCATACCATCACCCACGAAAAGAATCACATTTTTTGCTTTCTTGTCGATAGGTCGATTTGCTTTAGCCTTAGCAATATCGCTTTGAGCCTGTTGATACCACACGTCGTTTTGCTGTGGATTGGTTACTTGAACATGGCTTTGCGTTGCGCTACAGCCAACTAACGTTGCGAATAGACTGCTAAGGGCAATTATTTTTGTATTAATCACGAAATACTCCGTTTTCTAGATTTAATTAGACTAACAAGTAGCTGTTATTAAACGATGATTTACATTACGGATTCGTGACATCTTGATGAAGCTTCTATTGCCCCACTTGTATTTGCTGTTGCAACGACATTAGGATGAATCATCTCTTAAATGATTAAGCCAACAAATATGCAGCACAAATTACTGTCATTCACTTACCTACTCACATGCCTATTTTGCGTTTCTGCTCAGGCAAAAACCAACGCACAAACGATCGATTGGGATGCATTAATTCCTAAGCAAACGGCTCTTTCAACACCAACTAACTCAGCTATTGTGAATCATAATGGCGAACGTGCACCACAAAAAACAGATGTGGCATACCGAACAGATCTCGATGGGAAACGGGTAAAGATTCCCGGTTTTGTTATTCCTTTAGAGGGGGATGATAAAGTGGTGACAGAGCTGTTATTAGTGCCCTACTACGGCGCTTGTATTCATGTTCCGCCACCACCAGCTAACCAAATTGTTTATGTGAAGTTTAAACAAGGTGCACCGCTGCAAGGTTTGTGGGACACCGTTTATATTGAAGGTACGCTATCGGTACAAACCACTGAATCGGAGTTTGCTCAAGCGGGTTATCTGCTAGATGGGATAAAAGTCACCGCTTATACAGAAGCGCCTTAAAAATCCCAGTCTTCATCTTCGGTTGCCACCGCTTTACCTATCACATATGAGGAGCCTGACCCTGAGAAGAAGTCATGATTTTCGTCTGCATTAGGCGACAGCGCCGCCATGATAGCTGGGTTAACCTGACATACCTCATCAGGGAATAGCGATTCAAAGCCAAGGTTCATTAGCGCTTTGTTGGCATTGTAATGGAGAAAGTGTTTTACATCTTCAGTCAAACCAACTTCATCATAAAGCGATTCGGTATACTGATTTTCTAACTCATATAGGGAGAACATAAGTGCGAAAGCATCATCTTTCATCTTTGCTTGTTCTTCTAGACTGAGTTTTTTGAACGCTTGCTGAAATTTATATCCAATATAATAACCGTGAATGGCTTCATCGCGAATGATTAGGCGGATTAAATCGGCGGTATTGGTCAGTTTGGCTCGACTAGACCAATGCATTGGCAAATAGAAGCCGGAGTAAAATAAAAAGCTCTCTAAAAAGACACTAGCCACTTTCTTTTTCAAAGGATTCTGTTCAGCTTGGTAATCTTCGAGAATCATACTGGCTTTACGCTGCAACAGCGTGTTCTCTTCAGCCCAACGAAATGCCTCATCAATTTGCGGTGTGGTACACAAAGTCGAAAATACAGAAGAGTAACTGCGCGCATGCACCGCTTCCATAAAAGCGATATTTGATAGCACCGCTTCTTCATGTGGGGTTTGAGCATCAGCCATTAATGCCGGTGCCCCCACACTATTTTGTATTGTGTCGAGCAATGTTAACCCGGTAAATACGCGAATCGTTAAGGTTTGCTCTTGCTCGGTGAGTTGTTTCCATGTCTGAATATCGTTGGACAAAGGCACTTTTTCTGGCAACCAGAAATTAACCGTTAAACGGTTCCAAATCTCTAAGTCTTTGTCATCTTGCACGCGATTCCAGTTGATGGCTTTTATGCTTTTGACGTCTGTCGTTGTAGTCATAGTAATGTCCTTTAATTAGAGCGAGCAAGAGACGCAACCGTCAACCTGAGTACCTTCGATCGCTTTTTGACGCATTCGAATGTAATACAACGTTTTGATGTTGTTTTTCCATGCGTAAATTTGGGCTTTATTAATGTCACGCGTTGTCACGTTATCGTTGAAAAATAGAGTCAAGGATAAGCCTTGATCCACATGCTGTGTGGCAGCGGCATACACATCGATAATCGCTTTTGGACCAGTATCATAAGCATCACGATAAAATTCGAGGTTATTGTTATCAAGATAAGGCGCAGGGAAATACACTCGTCCAATCTTACCCTCTTTACGAATTTCAATTTTGGCGGTAACTGGATGAATAGAAGCCGTTGCATCATTGATGTAACTGATTGATCCTGTGGGTGGAATGGCTTGAAGATTACAGTTGTACAGGCCATGTTTCATGACTTGATCTTTGAGTGCAGCCCAATCCGATCGGCTAGGTGATGATACGCCAAGCTTTTCAAACAGCTCACAGACTGTACTCGTGCGAGGCTGAAAATCTTCCTTTATGTACTTGTCAAAAAAAGCGCCACTGGCATACGTCGATTGTGCAAACCCATCAAACGTGGTCTTTTTTTGCTGTGCAAGTCGACTGGACGCGGTAAGACAGTAATACAAAATGGTGGCAAAATAGGCCTGCGTAAAATCGATAGCTTCTTGACTATCATAATGAATTTTCTCTCGCGCCAAAAAGCCATGAAGATTCATTTGCCCAAGCCCAATAGCGTGACTCTCATCGTTTCCTTTACGAATCGATGGAACGCTGTCGATGGCACTCATTTCTGATACCGCTGTCAGCGCTTGAATAGCTACATCCACGGTACGTTCAAGGTTACCGCCATCAAGGGCTTTCGCAATGTTGATCGACCCTAAATTACAGGAAATATCACGCCCCAGTTTCTGGTAACTTAAATCATCATTAAAGTTCGATGCTTCATTCACTTGCAGAATTTCGGAACACAAATTCGACATATTGATCCGACCTTCAATCGGATTGGCGCGATTCACAGTATCTTCAAACATAATATAGGGATAGCCCGATTCAAACTGTATTTCCGCCAGTGTTTGAAACAATCCACGCGCGCTTATCTTACGTTTTTGAATTCGCGAGTCGTCGACCATTTCATAATATTTTTCGCTCACACTGATTTCAGAAAAAGGCAGACCATACACTCGTTCAACATCGTATGGCGAAAACAAATACATATCTTTATTCTGCTTGGCCAGCTCTAAGGTAATATCGGGAATAACCACACCAAGACTCAATGTCTTAATACGTATTTTTTCATCTGCATTTTCTCGTTTAGTATCTAAAAATTGCAGAATATCAGGATGATGAACATTAAGATAAACTGCGCCCGCACCTTGTCTTGCTCCCAATTGATTTGCATAAGAGAAACTATCTTCAAGTAGCTTCATCACTGGGATAACCCCAGAACTTTGATTTAATATCCCTTTAATGGGGGCTCCCTGTTCACGCAAATTACTGAGTAATAGCGCCACGCCTCCGCCGCGTCGAGAGAGTTGTAATGAGGAGTTGATCGCTCGACCTATACTCTCCATATTGTCTTCTATTCGCAGTAAAAAGCAGGAAATTAACTCACCGCGGCTGGCTTTCCCTGCGTTGATAAAGGTTGGGGTTGCAGGTTGGAAACGTTGATGAATGATTTCATCCATCAAAGAAATAGCGAAATCTTCGTCTCCGCGCGCCAAAGTTAGAGCGGTCATCACTACGCGATCTTCAAACCGTTCAAGGTAGCGCTTACCATCACGGGTTTTTAAGGCATAAGACGTGAAGAATTTGTAAGCACCAAGAAACGTACGAAAGCGAAATTTCACTTGGTAAGCACGCTGCCAAATATGTTCAATAAATTCATTGCGGTATTGAGTCAGTATTTCTGCTTCGTAATACCCTTCACTTATCAAATAGTCGAGCTTCTCACTTAGGTGGTGGAAAAAGACGGTATTTTGATTAACGTGCTGTAAGAAAAACTGCCGGGTAGCTTCTTTATCGGCGTTAAATTGAATGTGGCCGTGCTCGTCTAGCAGGTTAAGCATTGCGTTGAGCGCATGGTAATCCAAGTGCTCATGGTTGAACGTTTTGTCCATGATGATTCCAAAATTTTTCCAGTCCGTGACGTACGTTTTTTACGTCTTGTGGGGTTCCAGCCAATTCAAATTGATACAACAAAGGAACGTTGCATTTGCGAGAGATAATTGAACCCGCAAAAGCAAAAAACTCTCCAAAGTTGCGATTTCCCGATGCAATAACACCGACCAATAATGTGCGGATAGCAGTTTGATTAAGGAGATGAATAACAGGCTTAGGAACGGCCCCCTTTCCTTCTCCATCGGCGTAGGTTGGGCATATCAACACAAACGGCTGTGTAATAGTCGGTATGTCTTGGGTTCGTGTCTGCGGTAAGCGAATAGCGGGCATGTTTAGCTTTTCAACAAACCGCTCGGTATTACCGGAAGCACTTGAGTAATAAACGATCATCCGTCAGTGACACTCACGAAAAAATACGGCTAATCATGTCAGGGCGAAAGCCACACCAATGCTCACTCCCCGCTACAACAACCGGTACTTGCCTATAGCCCATTGCTTGTACAGTTTTCATTGCCTCATGATTTTCAGTTAAATCGATAACCTGATGTTTTATGCCTTTTGCTTCAAGGGATTTAACCGTTGCCGCGCACTGAACACATTGAGACTTTGAGTAAACGATGATTTCCATGCCTATCCTTAATGTTAATGATTATCATTTGATATCTATATATAGTAGCCATAGGCTTATCAATGTCAACATGTAGTGAATCACATTTAAATCCGCAAAAAATCCATGGTTGATATTTTGTTGATAATAAATATCATTATCATGTTTTATGCAGAATAAGGAATGCCAGATGAGCGTTCATAGTTCAGAGTCAAATCAAATATCCATTCATGATATGGATTGGAAAGGCCTAGAGTTAAGTCAGCCTGCAGCACAGCGTATCGCGCAACTTTCAGAGCAAGGACAGTGGTTTCATTTGAGTGTACGACCTTCTGGCTGCACCGGATTTGCGTATGAAATAACACTAATAGACTCACCAGCGTCGACGGATCTTAAATTTTGTTCGCAAAATGTTGAGTTTCTAGTGGCACTAAATGCCATGCCAATGGTCGACGGAACCGAAATTGATTATGTCCGTCAAGGTCTCAATAGCAGCTTTGTGTACAACAACCCGAACGTGAAAAACGTCTGCGGTTGTGGCGAAAGTTTCGGAGTTTAATGATGCCCGCAGTTGAAACGCAATCAGAAGTCGAAGCGATGCTCACCCGCTCGCAATACAAAGAAGGTTTTTATACAGATATGTCGACGGATACTTTGTCCGTCGGCTTGAATGAGCAGGTAGTTAGGGCGATTTCCGCCAAGCGTAATGAGCCTGAATGGATGTTGGAATTCCGACTTGATGCTTTTCGAAAATGGCAAAAAATGCACGAACCTCATTGGCTAAAAGCGCAATACCCTAACCTTGATTATCAACAGTTCAGCTATTACTCAGCGCCCTCTTGTGACCAGTGTGATCCACTAGCTCAAGACGATGGATCAAACGAATTCTTAACACAGGATGTAGAAGAAGCGTTCAAACAACTTGGCGTGCCCGTCCGTGAAGGGGCTGAAATTGCTGTTGATGCTATTTTTGATTCTGTATCTGTTGCCACAACCTATCAAAACGAATTGAAAAAGCTGGGTATTATTTTTTGCTCTTTTAGTGAGGCCATTCAAGCCTACCCAGAGTTAGTCAAACAATACCTTGGTACCGTCGTTCCTGCCGATGACAATTTTTTTGCGGCTTTGAATGCCGCTGTCGCCTCTGACGGTACCTTTGTTTATATTCCCAAAGGGGTTCGCTGCCCAAGAGAACTATCGACCTATTTTCGGATCAACCAAGCGAAGACCGGACAATTTGAGCGCACCATTTTAGTGGCGGATGAAGGAGCTTATGTTAGCTATATCGAAGGTTGCTCTGCGCCAACGCGAGATAGCTATCAATTGCACGCCGCCGTGGTAGAAGTGGTGATACACAAGCATGCAGAAGTGAAGTATTCGACAGTTCAAAACTGGTTCTCAGGTGAAGAAACATCGCAAGCAGGCATTTTAAACTTTGTAACCAAACGCGCGGTATGTGAAGGCGATTTTAGCAAAATGTCTTGGACTCAGTCAGAGACTGGTTCAGCAATAACATGGAAATACCCAAGTGTTATTTTAAAAGGCGATAACTCAGTTGGAGAGTTCTTTTCTGTGGCGCTGACAAGTGGTGCTCAGCAAGCGGATACGGGCACCAAAATGATCCATATTGGTAAAAACACGCGCTCGACGATTATTTCCAAAGGGATTTCCGCAGGTAAAAGTCAAAACAGTTACCGCGGGTTAGTTAAAATTCTACCTAGCGCCACCGGAGCGCGAAACTTTACACAGTGTGATTCCATGCTCATAGGGACACAGTGTGGTGCGCATACTTTTCCTTATGTTGAAGTGAAAAATCCAACCGCCCAAGTGGAACATGAAGCGACCACATCAAGAATTGGTGAAGACCAATTGTTTTATTGTGTACAAAGGGGCATTAGTGAAGACGACGCCATCTCCATGATTGTAAACGGATTTTGTAAAGACGTTTTTTCTGAATTACCTCTGGAGTTTGCAGTTGAAGCGCAAAAACTTCTTTCTATCAGCCTTGAACATAGTGTGGGATAAACCAAATGCTGGAAATTAAAGATTTACATGTCAGTGTCGAGGATAAACACATCCTTCAAGGCATTAACTTAAGCGTAAAGCCCGGAGAAGTGCATGCCATCATGGGTCCAAATGGCTCGGGCAAAAGTACCCTATCTTCCGCATTAGCGGGCAGAGATGAGTATCAAGTTACACAGGGGCAATGTCTTTTTAATGGTAAAGACCTCGCCGAATTAGCCCCAGAAGAACGTGCAGGAGAAGGTATTTTCTTAGCGTTTCAATACCCGGTTGAAATCCCCGGCGTAAGTAACAAACTGTTTTTAAACACGGCCCTGAATGGGATTCGTCAATATCGAGGTCAAGAGAATATCGACCGCTTTGATTTTGAAGATTTGCTCGAAGAAAAGGCCGAACTTCTCAAGATGCCGATGGATTTATTACAACGCGCCGTCAATGAAGGTTTCTCAGGTGGTGAAAAAAAACGTAATGACATCCTACAAATGGCGGTCCTTTCTCCACAACTGTGTATTTTGGATGAAACCGATTCAGGCTTAGATATTGACGCATTAAAAGCGGTCTCTGCTGGCGTTAATGCCCTACGAGACGGACAGCGTTCGTTTATTATGGTTACGCACTATCAACGCATTTTGGACTACATCAAGCCCGACTTTGTTCATGTGTTATACCAAGGCAAGATCATCAAATCTGGCGATCATACGTTAGCAAAACAACTAGAGGAACGTGGCTATGGTTGGCTTACTAACGAATGCTGATACTCCATCACTTCAACGCTTACATTCCCTAGTTCAATCTGAACTCTGGCAGCAAAAGCAATGGCAAAAGATGGTGCAATTAGGGTTGCCTGGACCTAAAGATGATGCATGGAAGTACACATCATTAGTAGAGTTTGAGCAGTTACCCCTTCAAACAGCCGCTTGTCGTTCAGACGATACCATTTCGTATGAAAGCCTGAGCCTCAATCTCGATAGTTATCGATTAGTCTTTTTGGATGGTCGCTTACTGATTCGCTGCTCAGACTGGATTCCTAAAGTGGATGTAACCCCCTTGTCAAAGCTCAGTGATATTGAACGTCACGGTTTAAGAAAAGGAATAAAACCAGATGCTTTTACTTATTTGAGTGATGCCACAGCCACTTCAGGCGTTTGGTTAGATGTGGAGCCAAACAACGTCATTAATAAACCTATCTATTTATTGCACATTAGTAGCGGTATTAGAGGAGAAGTGTGCAGTTATCGTCATCATGTGAATCTTGGTCACCTCTCAGAATGTGAAGTGATTGAGCATCATATTTCTCTTGAGCAAGGCGGAGGAGTAACGTTTTCTCGGCTAACCTGCGATGTGGGTGATGGCGCACGCTTTTATCATACTAAATTGATTGAAGAGTCTTCAACACAGCATCACTTTTCCCATAACGACTTGGCGATATCTCGTGATGCTTGTGCGTTTTCCAATACATTTTTGCTCTCAGGCTTATTGTGTCGCCATCAAACAAGTAGCCATCTGATGGGGGAAAATGGCCAGGTCGAAATAAATAGCCTATCCACTCCAGAGCATAAGCAAACCTTTGATACTAGGACCTACACCTGTCATCAAGCCTCTCACTGCCGAAGTGAACAGCAACATAAAACCTTGGCAACAGAGCAGTCAAACGGGGTTTTTGAAGGCATGATTTACGTTACTCCTGATGCCATCAAAACGGATGGACAAATGGATTGTCATGGACTGCTGTTAAGTAAGCAGGCTCAGATAAACAGTAAACCGCAATTAGAAATCTATGCCGATGATGTTAAATGCAGCCATGGTGCGACAACGGGACAAATCGACCCGCTACAAATTGACTATATGCGAGCTAGGGGGATTTCTAAATCAAAAGCGATACAGATGCTGACTTTGGCATTTGCCTCAGATGTGGCACTTAAGATTCGACACCCGCTTGTTCGGCAATATGTTTGCGACACGTTGGAAAACCGCTTAGCGAGAGAGAAACAAAATGATTGAACTGACGGCAATTGAAAGCCCTTGGGTTGAAGATTTTCCTGCGTTAAAAACACAAGTTCATCAAAAAACGTTGCGGTATTTGGATACGGCGGCAACGGCCCACACACCAACCTGTGTAATCGATCGCATCACACAATACTATTGCCAAGACTACGCCAGTGTTCACCGTGGTGCTTATTATCTGAGCAATAAAGCGACTAAGGATATGGAGCACGCTCGGCATAATGTGGCGACATTTTTAAATGCCGAAGCAGATCGCAACATCATTTTTACTAAAGGTACAACAGAAGCAATTAACCTAGTAGCCAACAGTTATTTACGTGCGTTGCTAGCTGAAGGCGATGAAATCATTGTTACGGAAATGGAGCATCACGCTAACTTAGTGCCTTGGCAATTATTGGCTGAAATGTGTGGCGCAGTCATTAAGGTGTGGCCTTTGAGTCAAGACCAGACATTAGACTTAAACGAACTAAAAAGCTTGACCACTAACAAAACCCGACTTATTGCGGTTTGCCATGTTTCCAATGTTTTGGGCACCGTTAACCACATAAAAGAGATCACACAGCTTGCCCGCAAACAACGTATACCGGTGCTCGTCGATGGAGCGCAGGCGGTATTACATCAAAAGGTCGACGTTCAGGACTTGGGGTGTGATTTTTACGCCTTTTCCGGACATAAGCTTTATGGCCCAACGGGCATCGGGGCTTTGTACGTTGCCAATACTCGACTCGAATACATGAAACCATGGGAAGGCGGCGGCTCGATGATAAATCAGGTGACACTGCCGATGGGAACCTCCTACGCAAAAGCGCCTTGGTGTTTTGAAGCTGGCACCCCCAACATTGCTGGCATTTTAGGTCTCTCAGCAGCCATAGATTACCTTGAATCGATTGGCTTTGAAAATATCACCAACCACGAAAGACAAATCATGGCCTATTTGATGGAAGAGCTTAATCTGGTACCTAACATTGAAATTTACGGTGACCGGCAAAGAGATAGCAGTGTCGTGGCGTTTAACTTAAAAGGCGTGCATGCGTTCGATGTCGGCGCATTTTTAGACCAGTACGGTATTGCGATACGAACCGGACACCATTGTGCTATGCCGCTTATTAAACGTTTGGGACAAAATGCTGTGTGTCGCGCATCGATAGGTTTGTACACTCAATCGTCGGATATTGATGCTTTGGTACAAGGATTAAAACGTATTAATCAATTATTAGGACAACCCACATGACACCAGAGCGACTCGTCAAAAACTTTGCACGATGTAATGACTGGGAAGAACGTTATTTGTATCTCATCGAGCTAGGACAACGTTTACCCCCTTACCCAAGCGATAAAATGAGTGAACGCCACCTAGTTGAAGGTTGCCAAAGCAAAGTCTGGTTAGCGATTGAGGAAAACGACTATCAGATCGTATTTGATGCAACCAGCGATACATTGATCGTCAAAGGGCTTATTGCATTAATCCGCATTGCATTTAACGAAAAAACTCCTTTGCAGATCATTGATTTTGATATAGATAACTGGTTTGAACAGCTTGGTTTGACTAGTCACCTCACGCCCAGTCGACAACAGGGCCTTTATGCCATGGTGAATAAAATACAAAGATTTGCTTCAAGGGCATTGCATATAACATCGTAGATTTTATGCCACTTATTCAAATTTTCAGACTATTCAAAGGTGCGACTAAAGGCTCTTTATTCATCGTCAATCAGTCGCTTACCTAAACCTAACACCTGGTCATCTTGGTAGCCTAACTTCTCATAGAAAGTGATAACTTGCGTATTAGTGCTGCGCACCTGCAAGTTAATTTTAGGGCACCCTTGCGCAAGGAGAAGCCTTTCAACAGCCTGCATCAACGCTCGTCCTAACCCTGTTTGCTGCGCATCAGGGTTAACAGCAAGGTAATTAATCCAACCTCGATGACCATCGTATCCCCCCATCACCGTCCCCACTACTTTGCCATCAACTAAACCAACCAGAAAGAGCTCAGGGCTGTGCGCCACCTTACGCTCAATATCTTTTGAAGGGTCATTCCAAGGCTTAACTAATCCACATGCGTTCCATAGTTCAATGACAGCCGCCTGATGTTCAGACTGATAGGGCGTAATGATCACAGCTTATCTCTCCTTAGATTAACCATCTGATAATACGAACCAAATTAACTTGATCATTGCTGACAAAGCAATAGCAATCTTGAATAAAACGCTCACATATTGCGTTACGTATCACGCCGTTTTTGCTAATTGGCGTTTATCTCGCAATAAATACGCAAGATCACTTTTTAGCTCAATAATAGTGATCAACCCTAAAAAAATGGAAACCGGTTTCCAGATTTTCCTTATTTTGGGAAAATACGTGGTACCAAACACAAAATAAGTATGGTGGGGTTTATATACTGCCGCAACGAGGTACCCGAGAATCAAAAGGGTAATCTTGATTCAATAACATCAAACAAAGGGCAAATATAATGAAAAATACTCTACCTAAACTGACCACAATCTATTTTGCAGTGCTAAGTTGCATATCATTCAATGCCTTAGCGGCTGAAACTTCCTCAACTGCAATAACCAATGAACAGATCCAAAAAATAGAACAGTTACAAAATCAATATGAAGTTCAACTTCAAGAGCTCGAAGCACTAAAAGCACAATATAAAAATAATGATCAAGCTGAAAATGGTGCAACCTATCAATCGCTAAA
Organism: Vibrio tritonius; assembly: GCF_001547935.1. Taxonomy (NCBI): domain Bacteria; kingdom Pseudomonadati; phylum Pseudomonadota; class Gammaproteobacteria; order Vibrionales; family Vibrionaceae; genus Vibrio; species Vibrio tritonius. Next base: position 589,627 of record NZ_AP014636.1, on the reverse strand, counting down.
AGAACTGATGGACCGAATTTCTATCTTTGGTTTTTTCCGTGCCAAATATGATCACGATGATCCAGAACCAACCGGTTCAGGCGCCAATAACAAACATTTTTATATGGATTTGGAAGGAAAAATGAAAGTCTCCGATATTTGGGATGCTCGTTTTCAAATCGAAACACGCAAAGGATATACCGTTGATCAATCTTGGCGTGACGGAGATAAAGGCAGTAGCGACCAAGATGGGACATTACAAAGAATCTGGGTGGAAGGACGCCCTGCCAATATTGGGGTAGCCCTCGGTACAAAATGGTGGGGATATGGTTTCCAAGCTGTCCCATTTGGCCACGCCGCCGATGGTATTCAACTTGATTATGACGTGGTAGACGATTGGAATGCGAAGGTGTTTTGGCTGCGTCCACGTCAAGGTGATTTGGTCACCATGCCTAATGGGCAAGAAACGCAAATAGCCGGGCTTAATATTACCGGTAGCATTCTCGACAATTTGCAAACCAGCTTAACCTACGCCACGAATGACAATCATAATGACGACCAAAAGATGGAAAATATGGGGGCATTCGAACTGCAAATGCAGGCAACTTCCGATATTTTGCTGCGCGGCGCCTTTGTTATGACCGATGCAGATGACTACAACACCAGCCAAGAATACCGGATTGACTATAAACAGACCGATTTAGAAAAAGTGGGAAGTTATAGCTTATATACACGATATATTGATTTTGAGGCTTATGGTGATTACTCCCATGATGATGAATGGGGTTCATTACCAGGTGATGCAAAAGGTTGGATATTTGGTGCGAAGTATGTCTTGATGCGTAATGTCATTTGGGAAACCTTCTACTCGGTTCAACAGCGTAATCGTGCAACTGAAGCGCATTATCGCGATCTATTCCGAACCCAAATCGATTTCCATTTTTAGGACGTTGGTTACTTACATAGTTAGTTACTTACATAAACGCACCCCATTTAGCCTAGCCAAAACCGTTGACTAAATGGGGTTGCGGTAATTTGACCTATAGCAACGGCCTCTTCACATTACTTTGTATGTAATTTCTCTTGCTGCTCAAGCACCATCCGTTCATGCGTGCGAAAAAACGGCACGTAACAAAAGTAAGAAATCAAGATGGCAATAATCGTCATCAATGCGTTGTTAATGCTGCCATTAGCCGCCCATGCGGCACCAATCGGTGCGGGTAGTGTCCAAGGCAACATCATTACCACACGATCAAGAATATCAACTGAAGTAAGGTACCAAACTAAGGTAGCATTAATCAGAGGCACACCGATAAACGGAATAATAAATACTGGATTCATAATAATGGGAAAACCAAATAAAATTGGCTCGTTGATATTAAAAATTGAAGGGATAAGCGCCACTTTACCGATTGATTTTATTTGATTCGATCGACTTTTAATCGCGAGATACACCAATGGCAGCGTTGAACCGACCCCACCTATCAACAAGAAAAAATCCCAAAAAGACGCAGTGTAAATATGTGGTAGTAATGTACTCCCACTTTCCATAGCCTGTTGATTTATCAATAAATTGGTCATCCAAAAAGGATTCATTATACCGGTAACCACAATAGAACCATGTATACCAACAAACCAAAGTAGTTGGCAAACTAATACGGAAATGAGTACTGCGATTAAACTATCAGAAGCCAATACCAAGGGTCGAAATAGCTGTTCGATTACCTGGGGTAAATGCATACCGACTTTGCTTTCTAGTAAGCTATTAAATACTGATACACTTACAAATACGATAAATATAGGAATAAGCAACTTAAAGGTTTGTACTGTAATTCGCGGGACATCTTCTGGCATACGAATATACCAGCCCTTAAGAATACATAAATGAATGATTTCAACTGCATATAAACTGGCCACCAGCGCTGTAAATATCCCCGAACCACCTAAATACCGAATATCAATACTCTGACTATCGGCAACCCCAGATAACAATAAAAATGCCATGCTGCCCGTTAATCCCGATAACCGCTCGGGAAGGTGATACTGCTTAGCTAAACTCGTGGCAACACCAAATGCGACAATTAACGCAACCATACCTAACGTTAATTTGTAAGTCGGTAATATAATAGGTCGAATCGTGATCAAAAAATCTTCCCACCACAAAGAACTACTCATGATCTGGTCTGGGACATTCATCAATGGAAACATAAATGGCACAAACAAACAGCCGATAAAAATAAACGGCATAGATAATTGAAATCCATCACGAAGTGCACTGATATGAACGCTAGAACTGATCATACGAGCCGTTGGCGCGACATAATGGTCTAAATTAATCGTTAATAGCCGAGTGATAATATGTTTCATAGCAACCTCCTGTTGAAGGTTTTCACTTTCGGAAACCGTTTATCCAACTAGACTATCTTTTCACATTAATTAAGGAATTGATAATTAACCGATCACACATTCATAAGAACAAATAGGCGGACATTTTTCCCAAAAAATCAGATGCGCAGCGGTTATTTGTTAATCAGATCAAATTTTGTTTCTTCCCTGTTCTCAATTTAATGATCCTTTTCACACTCTTTTAGAAACCATTTGGAAACCGGTTTCCAAATGGTTTCTAAAGGCGCATAGTGACATTGTTAAATCGATAAGGAGTACGAATTATGAACAAAATTATGCTGTGTTGCTCTGCAGGGATGTCGACTTCAATGCTGGTAAAGAAAATGGAAGCCGCCGCGAAACAAGAAGGGATAGAAGTACAAATTGATGCCTTTGGTGCTTCGGAGTTTAGTAATCATGTTGCCGATTACGAAGTGGTACTCATAGGTCCTCAAGTTAAGTACATGAAACCTGACTTACAAAAGATTGCAGACCCTTACGGCATCAGCGTAGAACCCATCGACATGATGGATTACGGCATGCAAAACGGAGAGAAAGTTCTGCATTTTGCACTCGACCTGATAAACGAACATGCATAACAGAATCCATTAACTTCAGGATAATAATATGAGTACCCTATACAATCACATGGTCGACATTATCGAACAGAAAGTGTCACCCGTTGCCGCCAAAATGGGACAACAAAAATACGTAATGGCAATTCGTGATGGTTTCATTGCTGCCTTGCCATTTATGATCGTTGGTTCATTTATCTTGGTGTTCGTCTTTCCACCATTTTCTGCGGATACGACTTGGTCATTCGCCCGTGGTTGGCTTGACCTATCAGCCAAGTATCGTGATCAGTTGATGTTACCGTTCAATTTGAGCATGGGGGTTATGACCCTGTTCATCTCTGTTGGGATAGCGGCAAGTTTGGCTCGTCACCATAACCTTGACCCACTTACCACTGGCTTATTGTCTTTGATGTCGTTTTTGTTGGTTGCTGCGCCGCTAAAAGATGGCACCATTTCAATGCAATACCTATCAGGACAAGGGATCTTCACCGCCATCATTACCGCGATTTATTCCACGGAAGTATACGGTTTACTCAAACGCAAAAACATCACCATAAAACTGCCACCAGAAGTGCCAACCGGTGTCGCTCGTTCATTTGAAATCTTGATTCCTGTGCTGGCCATCATTCTCACACTCCATCCGCTTAACCTCTTTATTGAAGCGGAAACGGGCATGATCATTCCGCAAGCGATCATGGCATTGATTCAACCGCTTGTTTCTGCATCAGATTCATTACCCGCTGTGTTGCTTGCGGTGTTTATCTGTCAGATTTTGTGGTTTGCAGGGATCCACGGTTCACTTATCGTCACCGGGATCATGAATCCATTCTGGATGGCAAACTTATCCGCCAACCAAATGGCGATGGCCGCAGGCGCCACCACTATGCCTCATATTTTCTTACAAGGCTTTTGGGATCACTACCTGTTAATTGGTGGTGTGGGTTCAACCTTACCTCTTGCCATTCTACTCATGCGCTCAAAAGCGGTTCACTTAAGAACCATAGGCAAAATGGGCATCGTCCCTGGGCTATTTAATATCAATGAACCCATCTTGTTTGGTGCGCCCATTATCATGAACCCGGTCTTCTTCCTGCCATTTATTCTTGTCCCTATGGTCAACGCAGTCTTTGCATGGTTTGCGGTCGACTTAGGCTTGGTCGCTCGCGTGGTCTCTCTCACACCATGGACCACCCCAGGTCCTATTGGGGCATCTTGGGCAGCAAATTGGGCCGTGAGTCCAGTAGTACTGTCACTGTTTTGTATGTGTTCTGCGGCGTTAATGTATTTGCCATTCCTAAAAGCCTATGAAAAGCAATTACTTGCAAAAGAGGCGGCAGAAGAAAAAGAGAAAAAAGAGCACAAAATGCACGGAACCCCAGCATCAAGTCACTAATTGTTTCACACTTAATCTAGCGGATTATGAGCGCATAATCCGCTGTAAGGAACCAGATTATGCTTTATCAATTTCCACCCGACTTTTATTGGGGCAGCGCCGCCTCCGCCACACAAACAGAAGGCGCCGCCGCTATGTTCGGCAAAGGTGACAACATTTGGGATCATTGGTATCAACACGAGCCGAATCGATTCTATCAAGGCGTTTCTCCCCAAGACGCCTCCACCTTTTACCAACACTATCAAGACGATATTGGCCTGATGAAAGCGATAAATTTCAATAGCTTTCGAACCTCAATTTCCTGGTCGCGCTTGATTCCCAACGGCATAGGTGAAGTCAACCAGCAGGCAGTGGAATTCTACAACAAGGTCATTGATGAGCTGATTGAACACAATATTGAACCATTTTTGTGTCTATTCCACTTTGATATGCCTCTGGCAATGCAAAACATGGGCGGATTTGAAAATCGAAAAGTCGTGGCGGCCTACGCCAATTACGCTGAAACCTGCTTTAAGCTTTTTGGTGACCGAGTTAAGCATTGGTTTACTTTTAATGAACCCATTGTGACCGTTGAAGGCGGTTATCTCTATAATTTTCACTATCCGAATGTGGTGGACTTTCGTCGCGCTGCGACCGTTGCTTATCATACGGTACTGGCTCATGCCGAAGCCGTTAAGCGATATCGAAAACTGGCACTCAATGGCAACATCGGCATTATTCTGAATTTAACCCCCTCTTATCCACGTTCAGACAATGATGCCGACCGTCTCGCCTCTTTTCATTGTGACCTTTTGTTCAACCGAAGCTTTTTGGATCCCGTGGTTAAAGGAGCCTATCCAAGTGAGTTGATTGAACTGCTGGAACACTATCATCAACTACCTGAAATTGAGATTGGTGATTGCCGGCTCATCGAACAAGGCAAAGTGGATATGCTTGGCATCAACTACTATCAGCCCCGCCGTGTTCAAGCCAAATTACACTCAGTCGATCGTACCAACCCATTTATGCCAGAGTGGTTATTTGATGAATATCGTATGCCCGGGTGCAAGATGAACCCTCACCGTGGCTGGGAAATCTACGAAAAAGGCGTGTACGACATTTTGATCAACCTGCGTGATAACTACGATAACCTCCCCTGTTACATTTCCGAAAACGGCATGGGCGTAGAAGGTGAAGAGAAGTTTATGCACAACGGACAAATTCAAGATGACTACCGTATTGATTTTGTACGCGAGCATTTGAAATGGATCCATCGAGCCATTGATGAAGGGTCAACCTGTTTTGGTTACCACATGTGGACCTTTATCGATAACTGGTCGTGGTGTAATGCCTATAAAAATCGTTATGGCTTTTATCGACTCGATTTGGCTACTCAACAGCGTTCACTTAAAAAAAGTGGCGAATGGTTTGCACAAATCGCCAAACACAATGGTTTTACTGATGTAAAAACAGGAGAACAATCATGGAATTAGAAGATCAAGTCATGGGCATCATCATAAACGCAGGGCAAGCTCGCAGCCTCTGTTTTGAAGCACTGCGCGCCGCAAAAGAGGGGGACTTTGCCAAAGCGGATACATTACTCAAAGAGTCCACCACTTTTGCCAACCAAGCACACCTAGTGCAAACCCAACTGATTGAGGAAGATCAGGGCGAAGGGAAAACGCCAATGACACTCATTATGGTACACGCCCAAGATCACCTCATGACCTCAATGTTGGCTAAAGAACTGATTACTGAGCTGGTCGAAGTTCATCGAGAGCTGGATAAAAACAAACAGCTATCAGCGGCTTAATGTGTAACACCCCAGCAGACCAATTCGGGGAGGTGAGGTTTGCTGGGCCACGCGATATTTGACCATCTATCAGCTTGTGTAATGGCAGTTTAGGGGTAAAATGAAACGGTTGGGAACCGTTTTCCCACCGTGTTTATGATTGAATGCGCAAAGCGCCACATAGGATTGCCATGGCCACTATCAACGATGTTTCCCGCCTTGCTAATGTATCAAAAGCTACCGTATCTCGAGTACTTAGCGGCACTCGGGGCGTAAAAGAAGAGAGCAGAGAAGCGGTATTAAAGGCCGCTGAAGCGCTGAACTATCGTCCCAATGTCATGGCACAAAGCTTAGCCACACAGCGTTCCGATTATATCGGCGTAGTGCTTTCCTCTACCGATGCAGGCCAAGTTTCCACTTACCTTCCTATGCTATCTAAGGCTCTGAAAAAACGAAAAAAACAGATGCTAGTGAGTTTTGCTGACAACGAAGCTGAGTTCGCCCGAACCATCGCTGACTTCGATAGTGGCCTATGTGATGCCATCATCGCGGTGGGCGGTACAGCTGCCACGCTGACCCACAATGTGGATAACATTATTACCATTGATGGTGGTGTTGACGGTAAAAATCGTTCTATTTCCTATGATTACCGGTTTGCATGTGAAAGCGCCTGCCGTTATTTATCCAGTAAAGGACACTCCTCTATCGCGATTCTCTTGGATGGCAGTGGTTACGCCGCCGATCAAGTATTAGAGGGCTACAAAACCGCCATGCAGAACTTGGCCATGCCAATCAATCGCCAACTGATCGTCAACGCGACCGAAAGTCCTGAGCTGGCTGCGATGAATCTGCTTAATAGCTATTCGCCTTTTACTGCGCTTATCGTTATGCGTGATAGCCATGCCGCCATTGCGATGAAAATGCTTAAAGATTTTAATCTATCGACACCACAAGAAGTCTCTATCATGTCCCTAGAAGACTCCTTTCTTGCCAACCAACTCAGCCCAGCCCTCACCTGCATCAGCTATCCCTCAGAAAAGTTAGTCAATGCCGCGATGCAAGAGTTGGATCACCTCATGAGCTACCAACCAAGCGAAGAACCGCTTTTGATTCAAGGTAACTTAGTCACTCGTGATTCGGTGGTTAATCGTAAATAGGGGGTGTGTAAGAACTTAAATGACAATCATTAATGGAAACTTAGCCACTATAGTTTTTCAGATTCCCCCAATACTTTAATAAATAAAAAATCAGCAGTATTTCGTTCATTGCTTATACTGCTGATTTATGATCGTTAACTAGCTTACGCTATCGTGTGCTTTTCATCAGGGAAATGACCTGAACAAACATCTGCGATATATTTTGCAGCGGCTTTATGAATATTCCCAGTTTCCTCTAAAAAGTTTTTCGAAAACTTAGGCATATAATTAGCAGAAATACCGAATATATCGTGCATAACTAAAATTTGCCCATCGGTTTGATTACCAGCACCAATACCAATCACTGGAATATCAACTGATTCAGTAATTTTTGCAGCTAAAGCTGCCGGAACACATTCCAGAACAATCAACTGTGCTCCTGCCGACTGTAAAGCTAATGATGTACGAAGTAACTGTTCCGCTTGGTCCTGCTCTCGCCCTTGAATCTTATACCCACCCAAAACGTTGACTGCTTGAGGAGTCAAACCTAAATGAACACAAACTGGGACAGATCGTTCCGTTAATTTCTTAACTGTATCGACCAGCCATTCACCTCCCTCTATTTTCACCATGTTTGCTCCGGACCGCATGATACGTGCAGCATTCTCACAAGCCTCTTCTGGTGTGACATAACTCATAAAAGGCATATCTGCCATTAGTAATGAATTCGGACTACCTTTACGCACGCAGCGTGTATGATAAACAATATCGTCCACGGTCACTGCTAACGTGTCGTTTTCTCCCTGAAGAACCATACCAAGCGAATCACCAACCAACAAAACCGGCATTTCCTGACTCTCGAATACCTGCGCAAAACTGGCATCATAAGTGGCGATACTCGCAAATTTTTTGCCTTCGCGTTTCCACTTCATCAAATCATTAATGGTGATTCTTTTCATTATAAAACCTTTTAATCTTTAACTAATATTCTGATTTATCTTAATTAATTTTTATACAAATACTAAAAGGAGACTCAACAGAGTCTCCCTTGTCTGAGCGACAAAAAACGAATTCGTATCGAATCTGTTTACATCCAGCTTGTTTTTACTTCAACTGGATAACCATCATTTTCAGTAAATCCTTCTAAGCTATCTGCTTTTGTCTGAATGCAAATAAACGACAACGCGCAGAAATCTGAGGCTTTAATACAACGAGCCGCTTGAGGTGCTACTTTTAGTGCATCGCCTTCTTTTATCGCAATCTCATCACCGTCTAAATAAAATACTCCCTCTCCACTTAATATCACGTAAACTTCTTCGTTTAGCTTATGAGCGTGAACAAAAGGAACACCAACTCCAGCTGGAAGGTTATTTATTGATAATTCGCTACCAGATAGTGACAATTTGTCATGTAAAACTTCACGCTGAATTTCTAAAATTTTGCCTAGGTTTGCTAAAGAATAATTTGCCATTAGGTTTCCTCTTTATATTGTATTAACGACATTGCTCAATCAGCATAATAAGTCTCTGAGCTTGCCTAATTAAGAGCGACTACGTATAAACATTAACAACAAAATGTTTTTAATAGTAAAGACTAATAAAGGATTTGAAACTGAATTTTTTCAATGCTATAAGTGAATTAACTCTTACATAATCAGGACTTCAAATGGATCGATTGCTTAGTATGCAAGCGTTTGTAAAAACCGTAGAAGCAGGTTCTTTAACATCTGCAGCCGATTTACTTAATATGTCTCCGCAGTTGGTTGGAAAATATGTGCGAGCTTTAGAGCAGCATCTCGGCGTTAAGCTGCTTCATAAAACAACACGTAGCCAGCATTTAACGGATATTGGTGAGCTTTTTTACGAACGTTCCAAGTTTATACTGGCAGAAATGGAAGAAGCGGAAGGATTAGCGGCGGAAACACGCATCGAACCGATGGGGACACTAAAAATAAATGCCCCCGTCACCTTTGGGATAAAAGCATTAACACCAGCGTTAAAAGCGTATGCCGAACAATATCCGAAAGTGGCGATTGAACTCACCATTTCAAACCGATTTATAGACATGATAGAAGAAGGTTATGATGCCGTTTTTCGAGTAGGAAAGCTTGCCGATAGTGGATTGGTCGCACGCCCATTACAACCTTATCGTTTGGTGTTATGTGCATCCCCAAACTACCTAAAACACAATCCCAAAATTAGTCATCCAATGGAGCTTATACACCACCAATGTCTTAGTTTTGCCCACACAGAGTTACGTAATACTTGGAGCTTTAATGAAAATGGCAAGTTGATCGCCGTTCCTATCACAAGTCAAATTACCATCGACAATGGCGAAGCATTACTTGAACTAGCACTATGTGATGGCGGTATTATTCTGCAACCTTACGAATCAGTTGCTCAACACCTTACCGAGGGAACGCTTATCGAAATTCTCCCGGACTATGCTGTACCTACACGCCCAATGCATATTATGTACGCACAAGATCGCCGTATGCCCCCCAAACTGCGAAGCTTTATCGACTACTGCGTGGACACATTTGGACCAATAACACGTTGAAAATATAGAGAATACTGTATTTGGCCTTCTCTATATCTATTTCTAACTGTCCGAAAATGACCTCAAAGTACAAAATTCAGCGCTTCATTAACGCGCACTGGTAAAGCTCAATTAAGAAATGAGTAACACCAGTACGCATCGCACATCAAAGGCCTATCAAATCAACGAAAAGGCAACAAAATGTCTGAGTAAAGCCGTTGCTATAACACCGATAACGACCGTAGGCAAAATAGAGAATCGAGTAGCTAAGAACAATGTAAGAGCTAGTGCTATCAGATCAGACACTTTATCCGATACAAATGCAGGAGCTATCACCGAGATCAACACACAGCCGGGAACATTTTCCAATACCTCTAACATTTTGGGATTTAACGTTCTGTTTCTCAAAACAAGATACCCGGTAATTCGGGTCAAATATGTACTGCTTGCCATGAGTACGATAGTCACTAATGTTAACGAATCAATCACAACGCTTACTCCAAAGAATCGACGACAACACACCGGCAATTGCGCCAGCAGCGACATACCACGCCCCAGGAATCAGCAAATAAGTTACACACGCAACAATCAGGCTAACAAACCAAGGTCGACATGCCACCGCCCCTTTCCACATACCTTTGAGCAAAACTAGAAATACGGCGGTAAACGCCATATCGAAACCATACACTTCCACATCGCCAATGATGGGTCCCAACATCGCACCAATCGTAGTGAAAATAACCCAAGTAGAATACAGGCCAAAAGAGACGCCGAAAAAATATGGCAGAATGAGATTTTTAGATTGACGGGTCTTTGCATCAGCAAGCCCCATAGCCCAACATTCATCACACATGAAAAACAACATTCCTAATGCTTTCTTTTTCGATAAATGTGCAATGTAAGGCGTCAATGCAGCGCCCATTAATAAATGCCTGCTATTAACCAAAATGGACATGGCCACAATTAACAGGATATGCGGAGGTGACGTCCATAAGCTAATAGCCGTAAATTCCGAACCACCAGCAAAATTTAATCCCGTCAATAATGGCACCTCAATAACACTTAAACCTTTTTGATTTGCCTGTGCGCCAAGGACCAGAGCAAAAGGAATAAAGCCAAACATAACAGGTAAAGATGCTCTTAATCCCCGACCAAATTCTGTTTTAGACTGTTGTCTAGATAAAACAGAAACCTCTGTCATCACATCACTCATATCGCCTCCAATTCGAAAAACATATTATCAATGAAACTGATTAGAATCGGATTGCTAAATTGCTTACTTTTGATTATTTTTTGCAATAGACTGCCAACATTAATCAATTTTATGATAGGGAAATCCAATGAAACTCGACTCGATTGATATTAAAATTCTTAAAGCACTACAAAGAAATGGCAAACTGCAAAATGTAGAGCTGGCCGATATTGTTAATCTCTCGCCTTCACCGTGTCTTAGACGAGTTCGAATTTTGGAAGAGGAAGGTGTAATTGAACGCTATGTTGCTGTACTAAATCCAGCCAAGGTAAACAAGGGACTTACTATATTTGCGCGAGTATGGTTAACCGGACAAGACGTCGAAACAGTAGATCACTTCACCGATATCATAAAAGATTTGCCGGAAGTTGTTGAATGTCACCTGATGGCTGGTGATTGTGACTTTTTATTGAGAATCGTAGCAGCAGATTTAGATGAATATCGACAGTTTCAAATCAATTATTTAACCAGAATCAAAGGTGTTCAGAGTGTAAAAACAGAAATCCCTATGCAGAAAATAAAACTAACTTCTGAACTTCCGATTTAAGTAAACTATGGCTAAAACAGTCGCACCACCGACACTAATATGGTGGTGACTCTTTGCACATCAGGTATGGTACAAAAATAAAGCTGCACTTTTTATCTTTCGTTCTATAAAAAACCTTAATGTTTAATTAAAAGTCGCATAAGCACTTAACAACTGCGCAATCCATTGGCGTTGCAGATATTGGCGGGCGCGCTGTTCGTGTTTTTCGCGCAGGAAAGGATAGGCTTGTTCAAAAGTGGCTTGGCCTGCTGGGCGGGTTTGGTGATATTTGACTAGATGAAACCCAAGTTCGGTTTCAATGGGCGTGCTGACCTGATTAGGAGCAGTAAGCGCTAAACGCTCGGTGATTTGCGGATAGAGTGTTTCAGCATCACACCAACCTAAATACCCATTTTGCATCGCACTTGGGCATTCGGAATGTTGCAAAGCAAGCGTATCAAATTGGCCATTGTCACACTGATGATAAAGCGCCCAAATCCGTTGCAACACTTGGTCTCGGCGGTTTTCTGGATAGGCGTCGTTAATGGTGATTAAAATTTGGCTCATCTCCCACGTTTGTGGGCGATAGAACTCCAGCAAATGCTGTTCGTAATAAATTTTGGCATCCGTTTGATTAAGCGGTGGCACACTGTTACTGACCATCTCTAACACTTTGTCGCATTTGAGTTCTTCGCTCAATGCCTTACGTAGCGCAACCTCATCGAGCTGTTGATTATCCAGCGCTGCAAGAAATAGCGAGTACGATTCATAACCTTCTATGCAGGTTTGCATGGCACTATCAACTTCGGTTTCACTTAAGTTTACCCACTGCACTTCGGGAGAATGCAAAATGGCATCTTGGATGCGATAGAGCTGCTCGACTTGAGCATCCACTTTGGCCCGTTGCATACTGGATAAGTATTGCGGGTTCATCTTGAACAGTTCTGTCGCCACTTTGGCGGTCAGGTAGTGACGTTTGTAGGCTTCCATGTCGTACTCCTTATCCTGTTACAGCCCATCTGCCTTGCTCTAATTCCTTGACTCAATTGGTTTAAACCGTTTCGAGCACTGTAGAGTCTAAGCGCACCGTATGCGCTCCAATGGCCACTTCATACTGCATTTGGCCATTATCCAAATTACGCAGCGCACGCTGCACTTCGATGACATCTCCTTTACTGGCCACCAGCTCACCTTGCATCGAGAGGCTTCGGGTAAGGCGCGCTTTGTCCAGACTATGAAACTGACAGGGAATCCAAGGAAGTGCAGCATCGATGACCTCGTTATCGCGCACACCAATCACGCGGTTCACTTCAGGGAAAAAAACCTGAAAGATCACTTGGGTTTGCAAAAAGTAACCATAGCTGCGCACTTCGCCGTACTGCCCTGCTTCCACTAACAGCTCGCCCTTATCAAAACCCGCGAATGTCCCGTCGTTACGCACATTACGCACCACTCTGACTCGGTCGCCCATCTTAAAACGAATGCCATTTAGCGTTTCCATCAGCGCACCTCCTCAACCATCGAGCTTGGGCAATCACCGCTTTGGCACGTATCGCAGCCGCCATGGGTGTTCAAAGCCAGCTCTCGCCCCAGTAGCAACTGCTTGTATGCCATTCGTAATGTGCTCTGATAAAAGACAAAATCACCGTGCCGGTTAGGCTGTGCTGAGAGCAGTTTTTGATAAAGGCGCAGCAGTTGGATATGTTTTTTTTCCACAAAGCCCGCATCATAGTCAATATGAAAATAAGCCAAAAACTCTTGCGCGCTGCTGAGCTCTTCCAACTCATCCAAAAAGTCGTTTTCTTGAGTCACATCCATGTAATTTCCTCATGCTGCAGGGGTTATGACATGTATGGCAATGCCGAGTAAATCATCATTCGATGGCACGCATTTTTCACGTTCTGACCAACATCGCAATTCATCGCGCAGCGCTTCACACTGCCCCGCATCGAGCACAATACCCATGCGACGATACACTTCACTGATCGCTTTAACGCCAGAGTGCTTGCCTAAAACAAGCTGATGTTCACGTCCTACCAAGGCAGGGGAAAAGCCTTGGTAGTTATTGATATCTTTGAGTAATCCATCGACGTGAACACCAGATTCGTGGGTAAACACCACATCGCCAGTAATCGCTTTTTGCGGTGATAACACGCGACCGGAAGCAACATACACATAACGGCACAATGCCTGAAGTTGGGTTAAGTCGATGTCACAACTCGACTGCTTTAACACACTGATCGCTACAGCAACCTCTTCTAGCGCAGCGTTGCCTGCCCTTTCCCCCAAACCATTAATGGTGGTATTCACCGAGGTAGCGCCCGCTTGAATTGCCGCAAGCGTATTGGCTGTCGCCAGACCTAAATCATTATGGGCGTGCATTTCGATATCCAGTTGAGTATTGGTGCGCAACTGCACAATGCGTTGAAAAGTGACAAACGGGTCCAAAATCCCATTGGTATCGGCAAAGCGCAGACGTTGAGCGCCGCAGCGTTCAGCCACTTCGGCAACACGCAGCAGAAAATCGGGGTCGGCGCGTGACGCATCTTCCATCCCCACACAAACGTTAAACCCCATATCCACCGCCATACGAATGACCTTTTCACAACGAGCAAACAGATTACTAACGGGAATATTAAGCTTACTTTTGAGCTGCTGAGCCGACACCGGAATAGAGAGATCGAGCCAATCTAGCCCTAAGCCAGAGGCATTACGCACATCCTCTTCCAACATGCGACACCATGCCATCGTCTGAGCGCGAGTCACCGCCTGATTGACCGCAGCAATAGTGTTGCGCTCAGCTTTACCCATGGCGGGAATGCCGATCTCCAGCTCATTGACTCCTGCACCTTCAAGCAGGAGAGCAATGTGGATTTTCTCTTCAGTGGTAAAGGCAACGCCTGGGCTCTGCTCACCATCACGCAACGTGGTGTCATTAATGACGATTTTACTGGGAATATTCATGCTATACACCATAGCGGCCTCCTAAGCATACACCGGCGCAAATGCGTCTACAGACCCTTGATTGGTTTCATTATTCCAGTAAGGCGACAGCTCACGTAACCGAGATACGATAGGAGGTAACTGCTCCAAGATGTAATCAATATCCTCTTCTTTGTTAAAGCGAGACAGCGAAAAACGTAACGTGCCATGCGCTGCTGTGAATGGGATCTGCATCGCCTTCATCACGTGAGAAGGTTCTAAAGATCCTGACGTACATGCAGAGCCAGATGAGGCCGCAATACCCACTTGGTTCATCATCAGCAAGAGCGCTTCCCCTTCTACGTATTCAATCGCGATATTGCAGGTATTGGGGACGCGATGGGCACGGTTACCAGTGACAAAGCTATTAGGAATACGGGCAAGTAAACCTTGTTCCAGGCGATCACGCATCAGTTCAATGCGTGGAACCTCGGTTTCTAACGCGTTATAGGCCAGTTGCGCTGCCATCCCCATCGCAATGATCGAGGCAGAGTTTTCCGTGCCTGCACGACGACCACGTTCTTGGTGACCGCCACGCAACAGCGGACGAAAACGCGTGCCGCGACGCAGATAGAGCGCGCCAATCCCTTTCGGAGCATGAAACTTATGCCCAGAAATCGACAGCATATCGATATGCAAGGTTTTGACATCCATCGGAATTTTGCCAGCGGCCTGCACCGCATCCACATGAACTAAAGCGCCATACGACTTGGCTAAATGAGCCACGCGTTCGATGGGGAAAATGGTTCCGGTTTCATTATTTGCCCACATCATAGTGACTAGGCAAACATTTCGATTGAGCGCCGCTTCAAAGGCTTTGAAATCCAAACGCCCTTTCTTATCCACACCAATCCAATGCACTGTGTAGCCTTTACGTTCGAGGTTCTGACACAAAGTGAGCGTCGCTGGGTGTTCAACACGGGTAGTGATGATCTCTTTTTTATCCGGATAGGCTTCCACGGCCGACAAAATCGCGGTGGTGGTGGCTTCGGTCGCACAAGAGGTAAACACAATTTCACTCGAGTACTGTGCTCCAACAAGCTGTTGAACTTGTTCGCGTGCAATTTCCATCGCTTGTCCCACTCGGGCGCCAAGGCGGTGAATCGAAGAAGGATTACCGTAAAACTGGTCAAGATAAGGAATCATGGTATCCAACACGCGCGGGTCTATGCAAGTGGTTGCGCTGTTGTCGAGGTACACCATAGGTACGTCATTGCTGCGATTAGTGATCATAAGTCCCCTCCTTTGCCGTGTTCATCTCTGCTTGTTCTTGCACTGGAAAAACGGTGTACATTTCACCCAAGGTTTGGCTGATTTGATGTTCAACATTGGCAAGCGTCAGACCAGACAAACCACAACCACTGCACGCCCCCACCATAGAGACAAACACCACGTGTTCTTCAATATCCACCAAGTGAATATCGCCGCCATCCATTTGCACGCCAGGCCGCACATCGTCGATGATTTGACTCACGGTATCCCAAATTTGTTGTTGCTGAACGGATTTGGCATTCGAACTTAAGCCATCGCTATCAATATTATTAACGGCAATACGCATACCGAACTCAGGGTTTTCTACGCGCATTTCCGCCAAACAATCTTCCAATACCCATTCGATCTTTTCATGGCAAGACGCACATGCACCGCCCGCTTTGGTGTAGTTGATCACCTCTTCCAGCGTTGAGAGGTTATTGGCTTTGACCACTCGTTTGATCATCACATCGTCAATCGCAAAGCATTTACAAATCAGTTCGCCTTCTTCGTGGTCATCATCCACTTCTTCCCCACGATAATTGGCCGCCGCAGCATGTAATGCCTCCATTCCCATCACAGAGCAGTGCATCTTTTCTGGTGGTAGGCCGTCAAGGAAATCGGCAATGTCTTTATTGGTAATCGCTAACGCATCATTTAGAGATTTACCAATGATCATTTCTGTCAGCGCTGAAGATGAAGCGATGGCACTGCCACAACCAAAGGTTTGAAATCCAGCGTCTTCGATGGTCTCGGTTTGTGGATCGATTTTTAACGTTAAACTTAAGGCATCACCACAACTGATGGAGCCGACATCGCCTCGAGCGTTTGCATTGTCTACCAACTTGGCATTTCTCGGATGGAAGAAATGTTCTTTCACTTTCTCAGAGTAATCCCACATAACTGCTCCTTACTGTTTGCTTTGCTTCCTACGCATCCTGCGTGTGTGTTTGTTGTTGTGAAACTTTCTTATAAGGTGCAAGTTGCATGGCAATGTGTGACCCAGACACGATCTAATGCCACATAATTGAGATAAGAGATTGAATATTCGAAAGTTATTTTTTTGAAGTGAGTCATGTTTTATTATTATTTGCGCGTCACCCAATAGCGACATTTGTTGGCTATAAGACAAAAAACACGACAAATGAATGGCATGAAGGTAACAAACGCGACAATATTAGCATGTCATTATTAAAACAATTCACATAAAATCAATGAGATAAAATTCCATCATTGATGAAAAATGGGACAGAATATCTGTCCCATTATTTATGCCATTGGCATAATCCCCCAGCACAAAGGTCTTCATGCAACGGCACAAGATTACGCAGCCGCTGGCGCAAAAGTTTGACAGTTTTTCGGGCAAACCTTGTTGCAAGAGGTACAGCCAATGCAATCTTCAGCATTTTTGATACTCATGACCATCATGACCTCATCTTCATCATAATAATCATCGTCCTCATCTACGTCCTCTTTCTCAACCAAATCAAATACATCTCGCGAACAGACCTTATAACAACGTCCACAACCGATGCAGCTATTTTGATTGATGCTTGATATAAATTGAGGCTCCCAAGGCGCGCCTCCACGGGTATAACTCACGATATTGCTCACACTTATTTTCCTTATTGATTTACCATTCTTCATCCATTAACTGTTCATAGCGCTGAGCTTCTGAACTGCTCGCTTGTGCCACCAGCAATTGATTCTGTTTGATTGCCCGAGCCAACCACCCTTTCGGATCGCCATCGAGTTCCTGTTTCAGACCCGACAACAAATCATGAATATCGGTGCCCGCCATCACTTTCACTGGATGGATGTGGTTATCGAGCAATTGGCGAATGGCCGCAGCGCCACACGCGTTGCAATACACTGCAGCGCAATCTTCTAAATCGCCGATGCGCTTGGGCAATTTGTCGTGCGTAGTGGTTGATGATTCGGTGTATTCAATCGCTTCGAGCAAATTCCACCCCTCTTGATGCAGACCATAGATCAACATACCGCGCGCACTGCCAAAGTGCTGGTCAACTTTTTGCCGACTTTGCGTGGCAAAAGCGACTTTCAAATAGAACTCTTCCCAGTTGCGACTTGGCTCCACAGTTAACTTACGTTCGCTAATTTTCATGCAGCACCTCGGTTTTGTTTGACCTCTTGCGCGGTAAAACGATAGGCGCTGATGTGAGGTTCCACTTCCTCTTTTGCAGTGATGATCATGCTGTTGGCCATTGCAAATAAGCGCTCGCGCATTCCTTCATAACCAAATTGGCGTACGTCCATATTGCCGTAGCGATCCGACACGGGATAACCAGCGCGCAATACTGGAATAGTGGGTTCACACAGTACCGCCGCATGGCTGTTACTCACCACCAAACGCAAATCGGGATAGGATTTATCGAGCTGAGCGAGATCGCCAATGATCACTTCGTCACAGGCAAGATTGTCTAGCCCAGCATCTTGACTGGTGGTGATCACCTGATGGATACGTCCGCCCATCGCAGCAATTAAACCGGCATAACCTTTCGCCAGATCAGGCTCAAGGGCAATGGCATAGGTTTCATGAGTGAGCACAAAATGGCTATCGAGCATTGCATCCTGCAGCCGCTGACGGGCGCGAGTGATCCAACTAGGAACTTCTTTACCACTGAGCTTAGCTAGGCTCATCACAAAGCGGTCTACCTGTTCGATGGTCATGCCCATACCAAAATTGAATGCAGGTATCCCAAAGCGTTTTTCCAACCATACCCCAGTGTCGGTTAACGAGTCGCCAAACACCAAAGTGGCATCGCTTTCCGACATCATTTCAATTTCCAGTACCGAAGTGCCCCCCATGCTGGTCGGTGAGAAATCGTCGTCACCTAAATGACCATCGAGGGAGAGCGACAGATCCGGCACAAAAATCCCTTCAATATCAAACGCACTTAGGTACTGCTTAATGGTATCGATGTCGGCGGCAGTCATACCGACGCTGCTCAGCACATTGACTTGCACGCGCTGTTTTTGTCGGCGAGTGGGCTCTTTCACTAGCTGTTTAACCAAGCAATTGACCGCATAAGCAAAACCACTTTGCATTGAACCGGTAAAATCGGGGGTGTGCATGGTGACGACCCGCGTGGCGTTGTATTGCGGTTTATCGCGGCGAAACTGACTGACGACGCGAAACAGGTCGGTACCTTGCAATTCGGTCAGCCCTGTGGTCATCACGGTAATCAGCTCTGGTGCGTTTTTGTCGCATAACGTACAAAGCGCTTCGAACAAATTGTCGTCACCGCCCATCACTGCCGACACTTGGTCTATCGCGGTGTTTTGTAATGGAATCGGCTCACGTAAATGACCAATAAGGAACACTTTGGCAAAGGCACTGCACCCTTGTGCGCCATGCAACAGCGGCACGGTGCGGCGAATCCCGAAACTTGCTAAAATCGCGCCCGTTGCTGAGCTAGTGCGCAGCGGTTGGGTAACCAAAGGGGTATTTTGTTTGATGATTTTTGGCATGCGCTACTCCTTAGCCACGATGATTCACAACAAGATGAGTCGCGGGCGCTTCTTCTGCCACGCTTTCACTCAACCACGGCGCACTGCTACGTGCGACATCCCAAATAGGCGCTTCCAAGGTGCGGCACAGTTCGATCGCGAGGCGAATCATCCCCTCGTATCCGGCATAGGCATGTTCGCGCTCTTGGTTGATATGCAAGAAAGGTAAACGCGCTTTCAACGAGGTGTACATATTACGTCCACCCGCGATCATCACATCAGCATGAAACTGGTGATAGGTATCAATTAACAGCCTTGCGCCACCTTCATCGAGCATAAGTGCATCTTGCCCCATAATGTCGATGATGCGTTTTTTGTCCGACTGAGTCGATTTACGCGTCCCAGTCGCAATACACTCAATACCGAGATCTTTCAGCGCAGAAATAACCGACCACGATTTCACTCCGCCGGTATAGAGCAATGCTCGCTTGCCTTCCAAACGTGCTTTATACGGAGCTAACGCCTCTCTAAGCCGTTTTTCTTCACGGGCAATTAAGGCCTCTGTTTCTTCGGTGAGCTTAGGGTCGTTAAGCAGTTTAGCGAAGGTGCGCAGTGCGATAGAGGTATCTTCAATGCCATAGAAACTCCCCTCAAACCAAGGAATGCCCCATTTTTCTTCTAAACTACGCGCCACATTCACCTGCGCCCGTGCGCAAACCACCATAGAAGCGTCGGCGCGATGCATAGTTTGGATTTGATGAAATAAGGTGTCACCCGCCAAACAACACAAAATGCGAATACCAAGCTCTTCAAATAAGCGGGACACACACCAAAATTCGCCCGCGATGTTGTATTCGCCGATAAGAACAATGTCATGCACATGACGAGTTGGGTCGTGTTTCATTAAGGGTTTCGCTGGTGGCTCTGCCGTACCCACCACTTTTTCGACCATCACGTGCCCGGCGATGCGGTTACCTAGGTTTTTGTTGCCATAAAATCCCGCCGCATCCACCGCAATCACAGGAATGCCCCAACGTTCTTGGGCGACATCGCAAATAGCTTGAATATCATTGCCTTCCAAAGAGGGAACACAGGTCATGTAGACAAACACTGCGGGTGGATTGTGTTCTCTGATCAACTGCTTGATGGCATGCAGTAAGCGTTTTTCAGCCCGCCCCATGATCACATCTTGTTCGTTTAGATCAGTGGTAAAACCATAGCGAAACAGGTCACTGCCCACCGCTCTGGTACCGCGGTTATCCCAACTGTTGCCCGCACAGGCGATCGGACCGTGGATGATGTGCCCAACATCGGCAATCGGCAGTAAGCTAATTTGTGCCCCATCAAAGCAGCAGCCACCCGCAGTCGCTCCCGGTTTTGGCCGACTACAACCACTTTTCTCCCCCTTGTTATGCTCACAAGCGGGCTCATCCTGTAGTAATTTGATTTCTGATTGTTTCATTGGCCCCTCCGACCTGACAAACGTCGATCTTTCCTGATCACTCAAAAGGAAGGTGCAATAAACGAACCATAGGTAAGCTGTTGAATTTTATAGAGGTAAAAAGGGAGTTGTTCGAAGTTAAAAGAGACATTGTCGGAAAGATGACAAAGCGCTTCACTCTTCGTGAAGCGCAATAACCAGCCCAGAGCAGGCATTGAGGTCAGTGGTGACACGACTGCAACCACCTTGCGCAGAATGAGCCACTAAATGTAAGTCGAACTGCTTATACTCAACATACGGGTCATGGCTACCCATATCGGATTCAAAGCAGAGCGTGAAACTCACCCCTGGGTATTGCTGTTTAAAACGGGCAACTACCGCATCACTCATGGTGGGTTGAGCGGCAAGAGACGCCCCGATGGCTTCAATCTCCTGCCCACTCAAAGTCGCCAAATTGACACATTCCATTAGGCGGCGTCCTCATCAAAGCACTCTTTGGGTTGATAGATTCCCATGAACTTTTGCAACCAAGGTGGTGGTGATTGGCGGATCACGTTGGACAGTTCGTTTAACGTATCCTCAGCTGACGTAGGAACGGCACGTTTGATCGGATGTACATTGGCACGAGTCACGCGCGCGGCGGCGGGCCCACCGATAGAGAGCGTAAAAAGGATTTGGCAGTCACGAATTTTGCTCAATAGATAGAGCGCACGCTCTTCCCCTTTTAATCCGGCATCGATAGCGCGCACATCCACCAGCTGATGTTCGGTACTGTTCACTTCATAAATCAACACACGTAGGCAAGAACCATAGTGACCGTTAATCATTTCTCCTTGATTGGAAGTGAGCGCCACACGCAACTTTGGCCCAGCTAAAGGAGTATGAGTTGTGACGTGGGGAACCTCATTGCCCGCCATAGGTTCAGTTAGTACATCTAACGCATTCTTAATCTCTTTTTTGGTGGTTTCAACACCTAATGAATTGACCATCAAATGAAACGCTTGCGGTGATAACCCAAGCAATTTGTCCTCACTTAGCGGCTCACCTAAATGTTGCACCAGTAATCCCAATAAGGCCCTCACTGGGACATTCGGCAGCGCTTTGACTGCCATGGCTACCCTAATGGCAGCCGGTTCGGTTAGAGAATCCATTCTTTCCTCCTTGCTACGCTGCTTGTAGCCGCTTGGCCCGCACCGAAATAGGTAACTTGGGTTTCGCCACCGGATCAATATGATAGATGGCACCGCTCGCTAAGTGGATCTCACCGCCCCACTTTTCATCGGTATCAAATTCCATTGTAGTGATCGCCACTTCCAAATCTTTTTTTGCAATATAAAGGCACAGTTCATTGCCTTCGTTGTATTGAATCATCACATTCGCCATAGTGCTCTTCCTTGTCGTACTTTCTGGGTGATTCTTACTTTGGGCAAGCCCAAAATAAGGTCAGCACAAGGCCGACCTTTTAGGGGTTAACGTACCAAATCAAAGCCAAGGTCAGTTTTGCCTAATACCATGGTTTCTTTATCAATTTGCTCCAATACCGCATTCACTAACGTAGTTAAAATGTACATCGCCCCTTCATAACCCAAAGTGGTGTGACGATGTAGATGGTGACGGTCAAAGATTGGGAAGCCGATGCGCACTAATGGCACTTCAAATTCTTCACCTTTGGCTTTGGTATCGCGTTGAATAAATTTGCCATAAGAGTTACCAATCAGCAGGTCAGGCTTATCGGTAAACATCAGCGAGCGCAGATGCCATAGGTCATTGCCGGTATACACTTTGGCTTTTTCACCGTAAGGCGTTTCAGCCAATTGCGCTTCCATCTGTTTACGCCAACGTTTAGCGCCGTTGTTACACAGAACGTGCTTAATTTCACAGCCTAATTCAGTGAGGAATTTACACATACCCAATAGATAATCTGGATCGCCATAAAGTGACACCGTCACACCATGGAGCCATGTGTGGGAGTCGGTCATCATATCGACCAAACGCCCGCGCTCAGTGGAGAGTGATTGTGGAATAGGTTTACCGCTTAACTCAGAGACTTTCATCAGGAAGTTATCGGTCCATTCAAGACCCATTGGTATCGACAATTTCGGTACATCTTGATGCCATGTCGTATCAATAAATTTCTTGGTTTTCGCCAGTTGTGTTTCCTGCAATAACAGCGTCGCTTTTGCATTAGGCGCCTCGCGAACTTTGTCATACGAAGTTCCCCCTGCATACATCCGAAACTCACCGTCGGCAGGGGTATCAAGCACTTCGGATGGGTCGCACAGATAGTTGTATTCCACGCCCATCTCATCGAGCATGCGCTGAATAACGCGATAGTTACCCAAGTAAGTTTCAAAACCGGGGACAATGTTGATCTTATTGCTGCTACCGGGTTCATAACCCTCTTTGTTGATGGTGAAGTAGCGCAAAATTCCTTCAAACATGTTGTCCCAACCTGTAGTGTGACTACCAACAAAACTTGGCGTATGCGCATTCGGGGTTGGCACTGAGTCAGGTAAATGACCACCTGCTTTGGCGTTATTAATAAACGCGTTTAGGTCATCACCAATAACTTCTGCCATACAGGTGGTAGAGACGGCAATCGCTTCTGGTTTATACAGAGCAAAGGCGTTTTCCAACCCTTGTGACATGTTCTCTTGCCCACCAAACACCGCTGCATCTTCCGTCATAGAGTCGGATACGCAAGCAACAGGCTCTTTGAAATGGCGGTTAAAGTAAGTACGGAAATAGGCAACACATCCCTGTGAGCCGTGGACATAAGGTAGGGTTTTTTCAAACCCAAGCGCACAAAGCACGGCACCTAAAGGCTGACACGCTTTGGCCGGATCAATCGTAATGTGTTTACGATTGAAGTTAATCTCTTGATATTCTTCCGTTGTGGTCCACTCAAACACTTCTTTCACTTTGGCTGCATCAACTGCCTGCTCAAATTCGCCGCGTTTGCTGTGTATCAAGTCCTGATATTCAGGTTGTTGAAACAACTGGTAACCTGTTTTGATATCTTCAACATTTTGAGTCATAAAATTCTCTCCTACCGTGCCACTAATCTGTGGACTCCGGTTCGGTTAAACGATTGAAATTCCTTTCCAATCGGGCGTTATGCAGACTTAGCCAAGCTCTCTTCACTTTTCACCTCTGAAGGCTCTTCCCAAGGTGCCTTCATTTTTGCCCAGCAAGGGTTGTTCAACGTCATATCCATGTCGCGAGCAAAAATAGCGAAGCCATCCACACCATGATAAGGACCGGAATAGTCCCAACTGTGCATTTGGCGGAAGGGGTAGCCCATCTTGTGGAACACGTATTTCTCTTTCACCCCAGAACCAATCAAGTCTGGTTTGAGGGCTTTGACAAACTCTTCCAGCTCGTAAGTAGCTGCATCATCGAAGATAAGCGCCGCGTCTTTCATCACGGGTGTGGTTTTGACATAGTCATCGTTGTGCGCGAATTCATAACCGGCACCCACAATATCCATACCCAGATCTTCATATGCGCCAATGACGTGACGAGGACGTAAACCACCGACATACAGCATCACTTTTTTACCTTCCAAACGTGGACGGTATTTTTCAATTACCGTGTTCCATTGTTCGGTATAACGAGCAATCACTTCTTCGGTCTGCTTTTGGATCTTTTCATCGAAGAACGCTGCAATTTTGCGCATAGACTCTGCAATTTTGGTTGGACCAAACAGGTTGTACTCCACCCATGGAATACCGTGTTTTTCTTCCATATAACGCACGATGTAGTTCATTGAACGGTAGCAATGCACCAGATTCAATTTCACTTTTGGTGTGTTTTCCATTTCAGGCAGCGTACCGTCACCAGACCACTGAGCCACAACACGTAATCCCATATCTTCAAGAATGATACGAGAAGACCAAGCATCACCACCGATGTTGTAGTCACCAATGATGGCGACATCATAATCTGTGGTTTCAAACTCTTTTTCGTCGGAATCATTAAGCACGTAATCACGAATGGTATCGTTGGCAATGTGGTGGCCTAATGATTGAGAAACCCCACGGAAACCTTCACAGCGCACCGGGACAATTTTTTTGCCTAGCTCCGCACTTTTAGTTTTCGCTACCGCTTCGATGTCATCCCCAATCAAACCCACCGGACATTCCGATTGGACTGAAATCCCTTTAGATAAAGGAAATAACGCTTCAATTTCATCAATCGCAGCAGAGAGTTTTTTATCCCCACCAAACACGATGTCGCGTTCTTGAAAGTCAGTGGTAAAATCGATCGTACCAAAGCTATCAACCCCTGTGGTCCCGACGTAGTAGTTACGACGTCCAGCTCGTGAATATTGACCACAACCGACAGGGCCATGGGAGATGTGAATCATATCTTTCACAGGTCCCCACACCACCCCTTTTGAGCCCGCATAAGCACAACCACGAATAGTCATTACCCCAGGTGTCGCTTTGCGGTTGGAGCTGATGCATTTACTGCTGTCTTGGCTAGCATCGTTGACGACAATGTGTTTGGCACGTTCCGCCTTGGCAACCTCAGGATAAACTTCCAACACTTCATCGACTAACGACTGCATTTGCTCTTTATTCATATCCATAATGAATTCCTTGTTATTGAATGCACTACCACGCTCCATATTTAGGCAGCGACTTCGTCCGCTTTCTTACCGATGATGGATTCGTCTTCCTCGTCGATAATGCCGAATTCCATTAGCAGCTCTTCCAGTTCATCCATCGTGACAGGCTTAGGCACGACGAAAAGTTGGTTATCAATGATCTTTTGTGCCAACGTACGGTATTCATCCGCTTGTTTGCATTTGGTGTCGTATTCGATCACTGTCATACGACGGATTTCAGCGCGTTGTACGATGTTGTCACGGGGAACAAAGTGAATCATTTGTGTACCGATCTTAGCGGCTAACGCTTCGATCAATTCATCTTCACGATCGGTGTTACGAGAGTTACAGATAAGGCCAGCTAAACGCACACTACCGGTGGTTGCGTATTTACAAATCCCTTTAGAAATGTTGTTGGCCGCGTACATCGCCATCATTTCACCAGAACATACGATGTAGATTTCTTGTGCTTTGTTTTCACGAATTGGCATGGCGAAACCACCACACACAACGTCACCTAGTACGTCATAAAATACGAAGTCCAAATCGTCTTCGTAGGCACCTTCTTCTTCAAGGAAGTTGATGGCGGTGATAACACCACGACCAGCACAACCCACACCAGGCTCTGGACCGCCTGATTCAACGCAGCGAACATCGCCAAAACCGACTTTCAATACATCTTCTAATTCGATGTCTTCAACCGTGCCGGCTTGAGCGGCCATTTCCATGATGGTGTTTTGCGCTTTAGAGTGCAGAATCAAACGAGTGGAGTCTGCTTTGGGGTCACATCCTATGATCATGACTTTTTTGCCGAGTTCGGCGAGGGCTGCAACAAGGTTTTGTGTTGTGGTTGATTTACCGATACCACCTTTACCGTAGATTGCACATTGACGAATTGCCATGGGTCTATCTCCTTAATTTGTTTAGACTCAGGCTTTGTATGGCGAAATTCGTACCAGATTATTTATTCTATATTTTTCAATACGTTGAACAAAAACCCAATCTCCTTGTTATTGTCATAAGCTAACAATGTCCGTTTTGTAACAAGGTATTGTTCGTTTGTTTTTAGCCGCAAAAACACCTATAGATTTCGCAGCATCAAAAATAAGCAACTTGACACATTGCGCGGTATACTGTGCGTCAGCTCCCCTTTCTTTACTAAAGCTGATGCTTTTTCATTGGCTTTATTTCATAACGCCTATCAGCTAAGGATTGCTATGTTGACTGTCTTTTCAGTGATTTTGCCTATATTTCTGGTCATGCTTGTCGGCTATATCGCAGCCAAGGTCAACTTACTGTCGCAGCGTTCAATGTCAGAGATGGGACGTTATGTTATCTACATTGCGTTGCCCGCTGTCATTATCAAAACCGTACTACATATTGATATTCAGGCGATTCTTAATGTGCGTTATCTACTCGCTTATGCGGTCAGTTCGGTGGCGATTACCGTGGTGGCAATGATAGGGCTACGTCAATGGTTAAAACTTAGAGGTTTGGATGCGGCTGTCGCAGTCACTGGCATGGTCGTCCCTAACAGCTCTTTTATTGGCTATCCGATTATTCTGCAATTGATGGATAACCCACCCGTGAATGCGTTCGCCATGGCACTGTTGGTAGAAAACCTGTGTGTGCTGCCTATTTGTTTTATCTTGATGGACTACGGTGCGTTAGAGAGTCAGCATGCACTGAAAACAAAATTAAAAGCCCTGTTAATTAAAGTGGTAAAAAACCCATTATTGATTGCCATATTAATCGGAGTCATGGGCAATGTACTGCACATTACTTTGCCAAAGGCTATTGATCAAACCCTCGCCCTATTTGCCCCTTCAGCCGTTGCCGTAGCATTATTTGCGATCGGAGGCTCGCTTGCCGCTATTGAAATTCGCAATACTCGCCGCGACCAATTAACAGTGGTGACCTTAGGTAAATTGATTATCCACCCACTAATGGCGATTGCGATGTTAACGCTGTTGCTCCCAGATCAAGCTCATGATTTAAAATTGGCCTTAGTTATCATCACAGCGATGCCGATGTTTAGCATCTATTCAGTAATCGGTGACATTTACGGGCGACAAACCTTTTGTACCACAGCACAATTAGTAACAAATGGGCTATCGGTTGTGACAATTCCAGTAATGATAACCATCGCACAAATGGTATTTTGATATTGCTGTTGGTTTTAGTTATGGGTTAACTATTTCTTAACTCAGCAAATAGCAAGATTAACCTCGCTTTTATAGTCTTGGCATTATTTGGAATGTAAAAATCAAGTCACTACTAACCTATTTAATTAAAATTAACTTGAATTAACTTCACACCATACAATCAAATTACTTCCTATCATCGAAACAGGTATGTTTGTCACAAAAATAGTTTCTTTTTTCAAAGATCAAAATCAATCTAATTCAAGTGATTTCGATCTTGTTTTACCCCCTATTAGGCACAATAACACCCCAAACATCACACTACAAAAAAAACATAATTGAAAGCTGAACAATGAAACATAAAATAAAATTAAAACATTATTTTAATTATAACGATTTGTTGTTTTATATTTAAACAACCAATAACAAAACCAACTGAAAGGTCAGATAAATAAAGTAACTTATTTAAAAATTAGGAAGTTAGAAAGATAAGCTCACCCAGTCACCATATCGAAAACATAACATTCAACTGGAGATTATATGAAATTCAAAATTATGAGTGCTGCCAGTTTATTGGTCTTAACATCAGTCCAAGCGTACGCTACAGACGTTGTCGATGATACCGTAAAAGGTAAAACTTACTTGCAGTATGAACACAACTATAAAACAGAAAAGCGCTCCCACGGCGATTCGATCAAATTAGTACACAAAACGCCAGACCGGTGGGGCTTTGAAGTGAAATTTGGCATGTACCCAAAAGCCATTGATTCTGCATACCAAAACTATTATGGCGGTAGTGCGGGCTTCGTTTTGTCTAAAACCTACAAATTGAATAAGAAAGCCAGTTTAACACCACAGTTTGAAATCGATTTTCAAAGCGATAGCCTTCAATATTTAGGTGGCGCAAAGATCTCTTACAAGCTGACTCCAGAATGGAATACTTATTTTCGTTACCGGTACCAATTTAGAGATTATGCGAGCACCGATAGTTATAAAACAACCAATGTAGATATAGGTGGAACATCAACACCGGTTACCTATCTAGCAAAAGGTAATATTGGCACTCACCGACTGGAATCGGGAATATCTTATCGAGGCATCGAAAACTGGACACTGCAGTATATCCTTCTTTACGACTACTCAGATTATACCAACAGCCCGAAATCTTGTAACTCAGACGGATGCACATCTCTTGATTACGCTCAGTTCAATAATAAAAAAGGGTATTTGTATAGCAAGTTCAAAATACAATATCAGGGTATAAAGACCGTAATCCCCTATTTTGAAATCGATCAGAAATCTGTTTCTAGTACATCCAACAAGGAACAAGCGGCCCTTAAATTAGGCTTTAACTGGTATTTCTAACGAGGAATCAAATATGAAATCTTATCTATATCTTTTGCCAGTTGCGGCAGTTGCATTATTACCCATCACCTCAATGGCAGACACCAGTTATATCTCATATGAACATAACTATCGTACAGAAAATCGTTTTAATAGCGACAAAGTGTCTTTAGCTTATCAATTCGATAATGGCTTACGCTTTGAAATTGCAGCCAACCTTATCAATAAAAAGCGCGACAGTTTGGACGACCCAACCAACTACAGTGAATATTTTGATACCAGTTATCGCTATCAAATCAACGATTCACTCTCTCTTATCCCAAGTATCCGCTTGAAATTTTACACTGGCGCAGGCGATGACTACGATTTCAGTGGTGAAATCGGGGACAACGGCGATAGTGGCTCACGTTATATACCTGGCTTAGCTCTGCGATACGACCTCAATGACGACCTTTATCTATGGACTGGCTATCAATACGAATGGCGTAAATACTCTCACAAAAAAGGATATACCTCTGCCGATAACAATCGTCGACAAGTGTACAAAATCGGCGCCAATTACCAGCTATCTAAATCGATCACACTGGCCTACACCGCGCAATATCAAGATGCCGACTACACCTTGTTCGATAACAAACAATCCAATTACGAAC
This sequence comes from Vibrio tritonius, assembly GCF_001547935.1. Taxonomy (NCBI): domain Bacteria; kingdom Pseudomonadati; phylum Pseudomonadota; class Gammaproteobacteria; order Vibrionales; family Vibrionaceae; genus Vibrio; species Vibrio tritonius. The sequence continues at coordinate 560,174 of NZ_AP014636.1, read as the reverse complement.
AAAGCGCCTTTATTTACTACCGCGTCAATCGCGATTGGCAACCTTATTTAGGGGTTGATGACACCGCAGTAGCAACGGACAGCGATCATCGCGAAGCCAAAGTCACCGCAGGATTTAATTTCTATTTTTAATAACGAGTAATAACGAGGACACACACCCTAATAACGAGGACACACGCTTAATAACGAGGACACACACCCCAATTCCTCTTTCCAAATGTTGCTCAACAAGAGCAAAATAACGGAGATGTTGTGCAGTGAACGCAAAGGAGTGGTTACAAAAATTTCGTACTCACTCTTTTGTTTGCTGTTTTTAGTAAGAAATCACAACGGGGACACACACCGTTATTCAATTCACATTTTGGTTTAAGCCATGCAAAACATCCTCAATCATTCTTTGAAGTGTCTCCAGTAATCACTTGCTCTCTCTTTTACTCATTTCAGTTAATCGTCACGCTAAGGCTCTCTATTTTCTTGGACTCACAACGCATGACCACTGCTCGCTCACAGCTGATTTGCCCAGACATCACGCCTTATTATCACTGCGTGTCTCGCTGTGTGCGTCGGACCTATTTATGTGGTGTTGATAGTCTTACCGGAAAATCTTACGAGCATCGCCGAGATTGGATTGAGCAACGCATTCTTTCTCTCGCCTCTGTTTATCTAATTCAAATCTGCTCTTATGCAGTGATGAGTAATCACTACCATCTCGTTGTTCGTATTGATAAAGAGAGCGCTCTTGCTTTATCTGACTTGGAAGTGGTTGAACGCTGGCACGCGGAGCACCAGTTGCCACTGATTATTCAACGTTGGTTAGCGGGAGAGATAAAATCGGACACAGAAAAAGAAGCGTGCAATCAATTTATTAACGAGTGGCGAGAGCGACTTTATTCGCTCAGTTGGTTTATGAGAGAACTTAATTATGGCATTGCCGTTCAAGCCAATAAAGAGGATCAATGTACTGGACGTTTTTGGGAAGGACGATTCAAATCACAAGCACTACTCGATGACAAAGCCTTGCTGGCAGCGATGGCGTATGTCGATTTAAACCCAATTCGAGCCAAAATAGCCGACACACCAGAGCAGTCAGACTTTACCTCAATTAAAGCGAGACTCACGAGTTTAGAGAAAGGAAAAATCACCACACCATCGCTCGCCAATTTCATGGGCTACGAGCATCAAGATAAGACTCAAGGGATCCCCTTTAGACTCAGTGATTACCTTGAACTAGTTGATTGGCTTGGCCGACAAATAAGGCCAGATAAGCCTGGCTATATCAACAATGCTCAACCGAGTATACTGACCAGGCTCTCGTTAGACCAAACTGACTGTTTGGCACTTTGTACAAAGCTAGAGAAAAAGCCTCGAGTTTGGATTGGAACTACAGCACGTTTACACCACGCTAAAACCGAGCTAAATAAGAAGCGGATGGTTGGTCTGCATATTGCGTAAGTCTCGAACTAATCTTATATAGCTCAACTCCCTCACAATTCACCACAAAAAACAAATCGAATTTGCTCTCCGTTGATTGGTTAGAACAAACCAAATCGGGCAAAGTATAAGCAAATCTACCCGTCTCTAATGATTACTTGATCCGTTCTTTGAAGAGTGAGTGTCCTCGTTAAATGCCATCCTTGTTAAATAAGAAATTTAACCTAACCTTAACCACGAAAGGATAATGCTAGATGTAAAGCTCAGTTATCTTGATTTTATGGTAATGTACTGCGCAGTTATCTTATTTAGTTAAAATTAACTTGAATTAGCTTCACACTACACTATCAAGTTATTTCCGTTAATTAAAATAGACAGACTTGTCACAAAAAATCATTGACATTACTTTACAAAAAACAAATTACCCGCTACTCCAGTGATTAAGATCTTATTTTTTATCCAATCAATATCAATAACGTATCTAACTTCACAATATCTCATCATTACGATTGTAAAACCAATTCATAAACCTAGAATCAAAATAAAACAAAACGTCATTTCATAATTAAATGAATACTATTTCACAGTGGCAATTCCACTCCAAGGGATAGATTAAAATATTAGCAAAATCACAACAAAACTTGTTTTGGCTTTGTTATGGTGAGTTTAAAACTCATGGGGCTCTATTACCTTAAATATTTATCGGAACCATTATTTGCACTTTGTGTGAATGCATAAATAAATCTTTATCTTTAAGTTTATTTTAAATATTTAATTGGTGATTATATGAATCTTAAAACCATTAGTGCTGCCAGTTTATTGGTAATAGCTTCGGTCCAAGCCTATGCCGCTGAAGACATCGATGATACCGTAAAAGGCAAAACCTATCTGCAATACGAACATAACTATCAAACAGAGAAACGTGCGCACGGCGACTCTATTAAGTTAGTGCACAAAACCCCGGACCGTTGGGGCTTTGAAGTTAAGTTCGGTATCTATCCTAATTCCATTGATACTGCCTACGAAAATTACTATGGTGGTAGCGCTGGCTTTGTTCTGTCCAAAAGCTACATTCTTGATAAGAAAACCTATGTAACACCTCAATTTGAAATCGATTTTCAAAGCGGTAGTTTGCAATATCTAAGTGGAGCAACGTTATATCATAAACTCAGTGATAACTGGGGCGGTTATGTTCGTTACCGGTATCAATTCCGTGATTATGCAAGTACCGATAGTTATAAAACAAGGAATATGTATATTGACGGAGATTCAGCAAATGGGACAGAATCCGTCACCTATCTTGCAAAAGGTAATATTGGCACACACCGTTTTGAAACGGGTATAGACTACCGCGGTGTTGAAAACTGGCGTTTCCAATATATTCTTCTCTACGATTATGCCGATTACACAAACAATCCAAAATCTTGTGATAGTCATAGTTGCACATCCTTAGAATACGCATCTTTCGATAATAAAAAAGGCTATTTGTATAATGAGTTTAAAATTCAATATACAGGGTTCAAAGCCGCCATACCTTATTTTGAAATCGACCAAAAATCTGTTTCTGGCACATCAAATAAGGAACAGGCTTGTCTTAAGTTAGGCTTTAACTGGTATTTCTAACGAGGAATCAAATATGAAATCTTATCTATATCTTTTGCCAGTTGCGGCTGCTGCATTATTACCCATCACCTCAATGGCAGACACCAGTTATATCTCATTTGAGCATAACTATCGTACAGAAAATCGTTTTAATAGCGACAAAGTGTCTTTAGCTTATCAATTCGATAATGGCTTACGCTTTGAAATTGCAGCCAACCTTATCAATAAAAAGCGCGACAGTTTTGACGACCCAACCAACTACAGTGAATATTTTGATACCAGCTATCGCTATCAAATTAACGATTCACTTTCTCTTATCCCAAGTATCCGCCTGAAATTTTACACTGGCGCAGGCGATAGCTACGACTTTAGTGGCGAAATTGGAGATAACGGTGATAGTGGCTCACGTTATATACCTGGCTTAGCTCTGCGATACGACCTCAATGACGACCTTTATCTATGGACTGGCTATCAATACGAATGGCGTAAATACTCCCACAAAAAAGGATATACCTCACCTGATAACAATCGTCGACAAGTGTACAAAGTCGGCGCCAATTACCAGCTATCCAAATCGATCACACTGGCCTACACCGCGCAATATCAAGATGCTGACTACACCTTGTTCGATAACAAACAATCCAATTACGAACAAAGCGCCTTTATTTACTACCGCGTCAATCGTGATTGGCAACCTTATTTAGGGGTTGATGACACCGCAGTAGCAACGGACAGCGATCATCGCGAAGCCAAAGTCACCGCGGGATTTAATTTCTATTTCTAACGAGAGAAAATGATGAAACTAACTACCTATGCAGCTGCGCTATTGAGCGTAGCAAGCTCACTCGCCTTCGCGGCCCCTGCAACTTACGATGCAATGGTCACTGAGAATCCATCTGGTGAGCACCAATTTAGCAAGATAACTCAAGCACTTGCTGCGGCAAAAGCCAGTCACAAAGACAATTACGTTATCTACATCACTAATGGTACTTATAATGAAAAATTCGACGTGAATGTCGATAAAGTGATTTTGGAAGGCGAAAGTCGGGATAAAACGATTATCGAATATAACGCAGCTTCTGGAATGAAAAACCCACAAGGGAAAAACTGGGGAACATCGAAAAGCTTTGTTATCCGTGTGAAAGCCGATGATGTCACTCTACGCAATTTCACCGTGCGTAATAGTTTTGATTACCCAAGTAATGATGTAAAGGCGAAAGATGATCCAACCCGCATCAACTCATCACAAGCGGTTGCCTTATCTATCGGCTCTGGCTCAGAACGTGCCAAAGTACTGGATGTCACTATCGAAGGCTATCAAGACACTCTGCTTGCGCGTCACGATTCCAGCAGTTACTTCCATAATTGCACCGTAAAAGGAAACGTCGATTTCATTTTTGGTGGTGGTACTGCGGTATTTGATGAATGTAATATTGTGGCCAGAGCAAGAAGTAAACACACGACTCCTATGGGATATATTACCGCTCCTAGCACCGACATACATAAAGACTATGGTCTTGTGTTTATCAACAGTCGAATTACTAAGGAAGCAGATGTTCCAGCAAATAGTTTTGGCCTAGGGCGTCCATGGCACCCAACCCGAAACTTTAGTGATGGACGCTACGCAGATCCAAACGCAATTGGGTCAACAATCTACTATAACTGCTATCTAGACGACCATTTGTACGGTTGGGATAAGATGTCTGGATGGAGTAAAGATAAAGAACGCATTTGGTTTAGCCCAGATGAAGACGCTCGCTTCTTTGAATTCAACAGTCAAGGGCCAGGTGCCAATAAGGCCGGAGCTAAACATGTGTTGACGACCAAGCAAGCCAAAGAGCTGACCGTTGAAAACGTACTTGGCGGCGATTGGTATCGTTCTTAATCTTAGGAGTCAAAGCAGTGAATAAAGTGTATTTACAGCGGTCACTGGCCGCTGCTTTAACCGGTTTACTTTTTAGTGCTACTGTTGCCGCACAAGATGTCAACATGGATATTGTTCGCCAAGTCGCACCAGCCAATGGCTGGGCTGCAATGGCCGGGGGAACACAAGGCGGGGCCAGCGCCAGTACCCAACATATCTATCGGGTATCAACCGTAGATGAGCTACAGTCAGCACTGCATAAAAGTGGTCAACAGGCCAAAATAATTTTAGTAGAAAAGCGAATTGATTTAAGTGGTGGCATTCCTTTTAAAAGTTTTGCAGATCAGAAGAAACGCTCGCAGATTCACATCTCCTCTAACACGACACTTTTGGGTGTTGGAGCGGATGCGGGGTTCTTTAATGGTTCGCTTATCTTGAAGAAGGTCAAGAATGTCATCATTCGCAACGTCAATATTGAAACACCGATTGACGTTGCACCCCATTTTGAACAAGGTGACGGCTGGAATGCTGAGTGGGATGGAATGAACATCATTGGTTCCGAACATATATGGATCGACCATGTCACCTTAACCGACGGTTCTTTTACTGATCACATGTATGGCCAGAAAGACGGATGGAAATACGTTCAACATGATGGAGAGTTAGACATAAAACGTGGCAGCGACTATATCTCAATATCAAACTCGCTGTTCGAAAAACACGACAAAGTGATGTTGATTGGTCATAGCGATAAAAATGGAGCACAAGACCGAGGGAAATTGCGTATCACATTGAACGACAATGTGTTTAACCAATTAGTACAGCGCACGCCTCGCGTTCGTTTTGGCCAAATTCATGCGTATAACAACCTGTTTATCGGGAGCAAGGCCAATGACGAAGAGTACCGCTACGGCTACTCATTTGGACTTGGAACAGAAGGCACCGTTCTCTCAGAAAACAACGTGTTTAATATTGACCATCTAAACACTCAATGTGGTGTATTTAAAGCAATGAGTAAAGGCAAGCCCGGTGTATTGGTCGATAATGGCTCGAAAGTCAATGGAGAACCGCTTAACCTTACAGCTTGTGGGTTGCAGGCTAAGAACATCAGCGTTCCATACAAATATCAGTTACAACCTACCGACTCACTCATCACACTGAAAAACAGTGCTGGCGCGGGTAAGTTGGCTTTAAATTAGACTCTATGTGCCAACAACGTTGGGTACAAGGGTGAAACCCAATTGCCAATGTATTGTGGCAGTTTTGGGTCATGGCACATCTATTTAATGCATCGTTAAACTGTCTCCAAGCCATAAGGTGTAAAGCATATACGTCGTCACGCTACGTTATTCTTTACACCTTTTTTTTATTTCGTCACTTCCCTCCCCCAACAAACAAGAACCGATCTATCTCTCATCTTTGTGTATCCATTGCTAATGTATACTTATCAAATAGTGTATAGCAGCAAAAACTGATATAGTAACTACCCATAATACTTATAATTTTCATATTGTTAGAAGCATAGATGTCATGATAGAACTAAATGGGAAAAACCAAGTAGTGAATTTGCTAAGGCGAAAACCGCTTTCGCGCGTCGATCTAGCAAAACAAACTGGTTTGGTAAAATCTTCTCTGACAAAAATAACTCAGCAACTCTTAAATGACGGCATCATTGAAGAGATGGCGTCTTCTGAACAAACTCAAGAATGCACAAAAGGTCGTCCTAAAACAGCATTACGTCTTGTTCCTCATAAAAACTTTTCGCTGTGCTGTTACATTTCAATTGAAAGTTTCGTAGCCATTTTAATTGATCAAACGAACAAGATTCTGTGCCATCAAGTGATTCGCTGGGATCTTCCGAAAGAGAAGCGTATTTTTAGCGCAGCTCAAATTGTTGAAATGATTCAACACCATGGCCATGAGCTTTGTCGAATTGAAGGGATCACCTTTTCTGAACTCAAAGTCATTACGGTCGCCACACAAGGTAAGATAGCCCAACATAGTGGCCTTATTCACTGTAGCCAAATCCTAAAAGAACGTCATTTCAACTTGGCTGAGTGCATAGAACAACACACGGGTCATACTGCTAAAATTTTCAACATTGCGCACTGTTGCAGTGCCCAGTTACGCGTTACCCACAGTCAACTCAACAGCTTTATGACGCTGCTGCTAGGCTATGGCGCCGGTTTTGGGATCATGATAGATAAAAAAATCGCACTCGGCCCTGCTGGCACTTCACCTGAAATTAGCCACATGACCTACGATCTCAATGGCCGAGATTGCTATTGTGGCGCGAAAGGTTGCTGTGAAACCTACATCACCTATCGAGCTATCATCGCCGAAATCGAAAAACGCGTGGGACATACGCTGCCCGGCAAAGATGCCAAAGAGCAGCTGCACCATATTGTTAGTTGTCTTGAAAAAAAGCAGCCAGATTATATCGAAGTGGTAAATGAAGCCGCTAAAGTAATGGGATTTATCATCTCTCATTTTATAACGGTATGGGACATTCACGATGTGATTCTAAGTGGCGAAGTCAGTATCTTATTCGACTATCTTAAACCGCAAATTGAACATTATTTACAGCACAATAGTGACTTAAATTTTGGCTCCACCAATATCTCATTTTGGCATGAACGGGACTACAACATCGCATACTATGGTTTGATCGAGCTAACCAACCGCGCTTACCAAGTCTAACGCGTCACAGTGTGGTATTACACACAACGTTTGTTTCCCCTTCCCAAGCCAATCGATACGAAAAAAGGTCATCCTACAAGATGACCTTTATTGGTTGTCACCACAGCGACATCAAAGCCACTTGGGTAAGCAATCGCTTACTTATCTACTTATCTACTTATCTACTTACTTAGCGTCGACCTGAATGATCACTCGGCGATAAGATGTCAGTTGAGGTTGACCATTATCTTTCACTTTCAAAATGATATGAGCCTCACCACCATTTGGACATTGTGCATCTGGTAGGGCTATCCAGCCATCGGCACACGCTTTATTGACCGTAATAACCGCTTTACTCTGGTCAGCCTGAGCGACAGTCACATCCGCGATTCCCGGCTGATTAGCAACGCCACTAAACCCCGCTTCTTTATAATGAATCCATTCATAACTTAACGTATTGTTATCGGGATCAGAGCTGTGTGATGCGTCTAAAGTAATGCGATCGCCCGGTGCTGCTTTGATGTAAACCACCTGCCGTGACTCATCACCGTTGACCACGGCAATCGGTTGATGGTTTGCCTTAGCATAAGGCTTAATCGTCCAATCCATACGTGCTGCAAAGTCATTTTGAAACTCATTACGCCAGCGCCAAATCGTAGCTTGATCCGATGTGTATTCTTTACCATCCACCCCTTTCACGGTATCTGCAGAAGTAATACGACCAAACCAATCGCCACCTTGTGACCAAATAGGATGCGTTTCGCCATAAGGCTGACGATAAATGTATCGCCCACCCCAGCCGCCCCAACTTGGGTTGCGGAAACTATTTAAACCATTATCGGTCAACCCCAAAAAGGCAGGTGTATCCCCTTCCATGATGAACATGTATTTAAGATAGTGTTTACCCAGTGGTCCTTTACTCCGAATGTTTTTTTCCAACCATTCATTGGTGATATGACTAAAATCAGCACCGGCACCATTTTTGTAGTATTCGTCTCCGGCAATCCCAGTCCACGTTGCTGATCCATACTCAGCTCCATCTTGAGAAGAAGGTTTCACAACATAAAAAAGCGATGGGAAATTACGGCGAATCCAAGGACCCGCATCATCTTGATCCGAAATAGAATACACCCGTAATTTAGCAACGAATTTCTCCACTTCTTGCTCACTACGTGTGGCTTTTACATCATACAGCGCCTGCGCTAAGGTGTTCGCCCCCCCCCACACCGTTATCCAAATAGGACGGCTATCGGGTTTATCCACCGCAGCGATCAACGCCTGAGCACCAGGTGAGGCTTTGCCTTGGCCTACATCCTCCATTCCATAACCCGGCTGCCCAGTATTGACTACAGATTTTAAATAGGACGCTGTTGGCCAACCTTTTGCGTGCAATAGCAGGTTAGGACGAACCTTCTCGTAGGCATCAATAATGTGGTTGATGGTGTCTTTTTCCCGTTTCGCTCGTTGCCAAACCGATGTTGTGGCAACGAGTCCTTCGATATTCAGTTCATTTGAATAGGTTAACAGACGAACCATCGACATTTGATCATCTGGTTCATTTCCCATATCTGTCAGCACAAAGATACGTGCATGACCAGCATAGTTATCAATCTGATTAGGCTGGTAATTTTCTGCCATTGCTTGCGGCACTGCTAAACCTAAAATGAAACTGCTAGCGACAGCGATTGCTGTCTTTTTCATGCCTGTACGCCAACCATCAGACGTCGTAAGTCCGCTCTTTAACATAGAGATTCCCGTTATGATTTAGATTAGAAATAGTGATAAATGAAGAAATTTGGCTATTAAAATAATATGACCACTTAGTTCACCATTTGAATTATATAAAAATAAAATGAGAAATCAGAGAATTAGCTCACACTAATAAAAGTCTGCTGCTAACTTTGGCAAAGTGAAATAATGGGGTAATTTTATTCTGGGCTACTTGGTATAACTTAAGGCGGGAAAGAAAAAAGGCACTAAAAAGTGCCTTTGGAAAACAAACATTACGCCGTTAATGACGACATATCAATCACGAAACGGTGCGCCAAATCCCCTTGTGCAAGGCGGGCAAACGCATCGTTAATCTGATCCATTTTGATCATTTCACATTCTGGGTACACATCGTGCTCAGCACAGAAATCAAGAACTTCTTGCGTTTCTTTGATACCACCGATAAGCGAGCCCGCAACACGGCGGCGACCCATTACTAGTGGAATAGACATGAGCTCCTCTAGAGGACCTATCTGACCAACCATCACTAAAGAACCATCAATATCCAATAGTGGTGTATAGACATTTAAGTCATGCTTAGTCGGTACTGTATCGATGATGAGATCGAATGAATTTGCGGCTTCTGCCATCGCTTCCGCATCGCTTGAAGCAAGTAGTGATTTCGCGCCTAGTGCTTTGGCTTCTTCCTCTTTCTTGTTAGAACGACTGATGGCCGTTACTTCAGCCCCCATCGCAACCGCCAATTTCACCGCCATGTGGCCTAAACCACCAAGCCCAATCACACCAACGCGCGAACCTTTCTGTACATTCCAAGTGCGCAGCGGAGAGAAAGTCGTAATACCAGCACATAGAATCGGCGCAGCACGAGACATATCCATTCCTTCAGGGATACGTAAGACAAACTCTTCGCGAACCACGATATGTTTTGAATAACCACCTTGAGTGATTACCCCGTTAATACGATCTGGAGAACCGTATGTGGGTGTCATCCCATTGCGACAATATTGCTCTTCATGATTATGGCATTGGTCACACTCTTGGCAACTATCAACCATACAACCAACAGCAACTTTATCGCCCACTTTATAGTGTTGAACATCACCCCCAATCGCGGTGACCACACCCACAATTTCATGACCAGGAATCAATGGATAAGGCTGCGGACCCCAGTCACCATTCACTGTGTGCAAATCGGAGTGGCACACGCCACAGTAGGTGATTTCAATAGCAACATCATTAGCACGTAAATCACGACGTTCGAAGTGATAAGGAACAAGCTCTGAATCGGCTGAATGTGCCGCGTAACCAACTGTTTTCATGTTTGGATATCCTTACTGGTTAACCTGATTGATAAGTATCGAGTGATACTTACCCACCTATCCTACCGATCTTGGCACAAGAAAACTTGCCTAATCTTCCAAGATGACTGCACAAAATTATCGCGATGTTGTTTGCGGACAGAACGTCACAAACTAAACAACCATCAGACAATGCTCTCATTCCATCTTGATCTATTGACCAATTTGCCCGCGAGTCTCACTAAATGCCCGATGAAAACATCGCTGTTTTGGCTGTATTATGAATTACAAAATATTATCTAATAACGTTATATATTGAAAAACGAATAAAGAAATAAACACAACGTAAATAGAAGGAAAATAAAAGGCAACTAAAAGATAAGAATAGAACTGAGAGAATTGGATAGAATAATATAAAGAGAGTGAAATGGTAGGCCGTGCGGGGCTCGAACCCGCGACCGATTGATTAAGAGTCAACTACTCTACCAGCTGAGTTAACGACCTACTGTTATTTTTCACCATTCAACTTTAAAAGCTTTCAATAACAATTACTTGCACTGAACCCCCTAACGCTGTGACAACAAAATAGATCTAACCAACGCCAGTGTCAACAACAAAAATAAAAAATAACCAATTGTTTCTTAATATTAATTTACTTAATTTATGAGCAAAATAATTTACGAGAAAATTAATAAACAACACGTATAGATGGGCTGTTAATGACATTTTTAAAAAGACTAACGGTCTAATTCCTATCCTACCTCTTCCGCCGCTAATGAAAGCATTCAGTTTGACCTCAACACATAGCTTAACGCAAATAGGATACCTATATTCACTTACAACTTTCGTGAGCACAATGGGTTAATTCTCGTGATAGTCACTCTATCCGATGCATTGTATCAAGTAACTGTGTATTATCGGCGTCCTTACCTGTACTTAGAGCGATCCTTGTTGAAGGCACGCTTGTCTTTTTGAGAAAACAAAATGGCCCGACCTTTTTTCGCGGAAGTGATTTTATTATTAACGACTTGGATTGCCGGATGGGGCTGGATCTTCTCCAAAGAAGCCACAACAGAGATGCCGACTTTTGGCTTTATAGGACTACGATTCAGCGCCGCAGCCCTGATCATCTTATGTCTGTGTTTCCGTGCCTTCCGCCATGTAACCAAAAGTCAATGGCGCGACATGATTGCCAGCGGTGTATTACTAGCGGTTATGATCAACTTATGGATGTACTCTGTGGTGACCGCACCTACCCTCGGTGATGGTGCATTCATTATGAGTTTATCGATGTTGGTGGTGCCCCTACTTGATCTTTTCTGGGTAAGAAAAGCGCCATCCAGTGCTTACTGGCGATCGCTGCCTATCGCAGTGTTGGGGCTAGCTTTACTGACATTAGGTAATCATTCCAGTTCAACCTCATCACAAGGTTGGTTTCTGTTAACAGCATTCACTCAAGCTATCTATTTCCGCTTCAATAGTGATTTCTCGACTCGAGTGCCTCTATTACCCCTGACGACCGTGCAATTGGGCGTGACCGGCCTTATTTCGCTCACTATTTCAGGAATTTGGGAAACATGGTCAACGCCATTTTCAACCGCAACTTGGAGTTGGTTTGTTGCCAGCGTCGTAATTGCGACCAGTTTGCGCTTTTGGTTACAGCTGGTTGGACAAAAGGCTACAACGCCTGCCAACGCCGCCGTTATCATGATTATGGAACCGGTATTTACCCTATTGATTTCGGCGTTTTGGTATAGCGAGCAGCTCTCAGCAACGAAACTTGCCGGCTGTGGCCTGATTTTATTGGCACAACTCTTCTACCGTTTTACCCTAAGTCGCCAACTTAAGCGCAAAGCCAGCCAAGCTTAGCCAGCGCTTAAGATCGCGTTATAGCGATGATTGGGAAATTCAACAAACCACGAAATCAGCCATTAAGCCGTACGTGGCTGATTGACTGGCGCAGCCACGGCACTTAATTCTTGGGTTTGTTCTGAGTAGTGGCTTAACTCCAAACGTCCATCATGGTGCTCAAGAACGGCGGTGCAATTTTCTAACCAATCGCCGGTATTGATATAGAGTTTACCTTCCACAGGCAACAGTTCAGGATTGTGGATATGACCACACACAATGCCATCAAAATCGGTGTTTTTGATTTTACCAACGGCTAAAGAACGGTAACGACTCATCGCAGCCTCTGCCGCGGGAGACCACTGCTTTAGAGTACGCGCAACCGATTGATATGGCTTGCCAAATAGACGACGTACGCCATTCCACAGCGAGTTAATCATCAATACCACATCATAGGCGTAATCGCCCATCACACCTTCAAGACGGCTGGTGCACATTTGGCGATCAAATTCATCACCATGCACCATTAAAAGTTTGCCATGACTTGGACTGTGATAGACATATTCACGATGAATTTCAACCTGTTCGAAGGTACTTCCAGCCCAATCACGTAGCGCATCATCGTGATTGCCGGGGATGTAGATAACTTTTGTGCCCTGCTTGGCTTTGCGCCGCAGCAGTTGCAGGATCTGTTGATGCTCTTCTGGCCAATGCCAGCGGCGTTTAAGCGCTTGCATATCAACAATATCCCCAACCAAAAACAGATATTCACTGTGGTGGTAACGTAAGAAATGGAGTAAGTATCTAGCACGACAGTGCTTTTCACCCAGATGTAAATCCGATAACCAGATAGCTCGGCAGTGACGATCAGCTGAGGTCATGTTCTCTCCTCGTGAAACATTAACCTTGTTAGGCTAGCTCGCTGGTTTGACACTTAAGTGACGTATCATTGATGATTCAGTGACAGCATTTAGGCGGTGAACACACCATGAGAAGAATGGGGAATAATGGCTAGCAATCCAGCCATGCTTGATTCGATTAATGGCAGAAGAAGAATGGTGAACCCCGTGGTCAAATTGAATTGACCACTACGATTCTCAACATCATATACCCAAATGACCTCAAGATGCAGACTTCAGAGCTTCATCAACAAGCACAGGTCAAGCTCAATGACGGAAGGAATGGTCATTCCCTTTCAACGTCATTGGGCGCTGAAATGGGCTTGTTGATGAGCTCCCAAAGGGCGAGTTGTATTCGCTCCTATGCTGCGTTACCGATTTTCTACGTAGAATAACTATGTATTCAAATCAGTGCCTTGCCTATGAGCGAATACATTCTCGCTGAAACCGCATCTTGAGGTTACTTGGGTATAAGAACAACAAGCATAACATTGGAGCATCTTTCATTTATGCTAGACAGTCACTGAATACGCTTTTTACTTGTGATAGTAAAAGGAACTCTGGGATTTCTGAGTGCGATAATCGCTATGAGTAGCGATAAAAATCAGATTACGTAGGAAGATTTTATTAATTTCTATTAATGTAGCGTTCAGCGTTAGCAAACAGCTTGTCGCATAGTTTTTTCTGGCTTGCGTGTTCTGGAGTACCAGTTTCCATAGAATCCAACACATCTTTAGCTTGTTGGTATTCAGCTACCATCGCAGAAAAACGCTCTTCAAAGTTGTTTTTGCTTGCTCTATTAGTCGATTTTTTATACGGTCTTCTCATATTGTTTTACCTTATAGATCCCATAGCAATTGTTGATCATAGCCTGATAGGATATGTTCCATTTTCTTCTTGGTATCGCTAACTTTCTCTTGGTTTTTCTCTTTATCTTGACTTGGTTCGTCATAAGAACATGGATCAATAAAATCAAATTGTTTATTCAAATTAAAATTTCTCTCGTTGATGAACATTTATAAAGTGGCATTAATAAAATGACATTTTAAAAATAAAATGCCCGAATGCATCTTTATATAACATGAATGCTTACATCAATATTTTACAATTTCGTAGCTACCCTACGGGCCTGACTATAACGAGGAACTTTCAACTCAGAGCAACTCACGTTGCCAATTTATTATTTATTTTTCCAGCAAGATATAGCACCAAGACATCATCGCTTGGCGTGCCAATTCGTTTAACTACTTATTATAACCGATTTTCTACGTAGAATAACTAGGTATTCAAATCGGTGCCTTGACTATGAGCGAATACATTCTTGCTGAAACCGCATCTTGAGGTTACTTGGGTATATACGCTCAAAAAATAAGATCCCTCATAATGAGAGATCTTATTCTATAAAATTACAGTACAGTAACGTTACTTGCTTGTGGGCCTTTAGCGCCTTGCTCAGTAACGAAAGATACTTTTTGGCCTTCAGCTAAAGTTTTGAAACCGTCGCTTTCGATTGAACGGAAGTGAACGAATAGGTCAGAACCACCGTTGTCTGGGGTGATGAAGCCAAAACCTTTAGTTTCGTTAAACCATTTTACTGAACCAGTTGTTTTATTAGACATATTTATCTCGATAGATTAGTTAAATTTGTAATGAAGCTACTAAATAAGAAATGAAGAAAAAGGTATCGCAGGATAGATATGACGAAATGAATCGAAAAAAAACTGTGAAGATCTTGAACTAAATATTTATCAATAGCTCGCTATAAGAGCTGGAGACACTATACACCATCTATTCATAATTGATATAACTTTCTGTTTTTATTTTTAATTATATATAAATCATATGGTTACTGTTCAAAATCCCAGTCACTAAATCGTCACTTATCAATCAAACCAAGGTAATACAGAGCATAGTGCGCAAAAATACCTCACAATACCCGATGCCTTTAGCAAAGGTGAAACCTTAGAATATCACTCTTCCTCTTCTACAGCGGCCCGCGCCTCACGCGCTTCCACTAATGAACAATCGGTTAATGACATCAACTCGGCTAATGTCATTTGTGGGTTGGCACGGAGGACTTTGCACAGTCGTTCCGATAATGGTTCTAACCAGTGTTGATGTTGGTTAAGCGTGGGGACGAGCTTTTTAAGCACAAACCCAAAAGCATCATCGCCATGGTGTTGACACCACGCCTGCACCTTCGCTAGTTGTTCAGGCGAGCCAGTTAATTGCCAATTGCGCGAGCGCCTAATCCGTTTTAGTTCACATTGATATTCACTAGCCACGGTTTTTAACTCACGCGCCTTATCACCACCAATACGGTGGATTAAAGAGGGCAACGCAATGACAAGCATTGGCATCGTATTGAGTAATAATGAAGGAACTGACGAACGAGTTGGCATAACGGCGTGAAAAATAACGTTTCTAAAACATAACAAGACGCCACTCTATCACAGACTAAAGAAACAATAAGCCCTAAGAAATGCAAAATTGTCTTAGGGCCTTTTTGATCACAGCAGTTTATAGATATGGATATTCACCCCGCGCACACCATTTACCTCTGCGGGTTCAAGGCTGCCGACAAACACGCCATAGTTCAACCAATCATATTTGCCTTTTGGAGCATGGAAACGCGGAGTTGTCGCGATTTGTGGACGATCCCCTGTCGCCAATTTATAACCGGCGTTTTCGATGGCGATGTACACATCGTCGTCGGTTTTCAAAAGATATTTGGCGAACACAAAACGGGAAGTGACTTCCTCTTCGGTTAAACCGCCATAGCCCATATTCCAATCGGCTCCGCCGGGGACAACTTCCCCAGAAAGCAGCTCACCATGAAATTCACCGCCACTGATTTGAATAACTTTGAGGTAACCAAAATCATTCCCGCCCACTACAGGACGTTCGGCACACGCCACCTGCAAGTGCATCACATGCTGAGCGTCTAATTTGGTTAATTCTGAACTCATTTTTTGCTCCTATTTGCTGGTGATATCGGTGTGATTGAGGCGATTACAGAAAAACTCTAACGCGATTTTTTTGGTGGTATCTTGGAAAAACTCTGGTGTTCCATGGCCGCCATTTTTTAACACATATAAGTCTGCTCTATCGTCCAATCCCACCGCACAAAGCTGCTGATAAAAGCGCTCGCTCACGGCCAGCGGAACCAAAGGATCAGCATCACCATGCATGATCAAAATCGGCGCCATGTTCGAAGATATGTAATATTCCACGGAAGATTCCCTAGCCCGTTCGCGCATCGTATTAGGGTCGCCCCCCAATAACGCGCCAGGGTGAGTATCTTCAAGTTTGTCCCAACGATAGCCAGGCTGCTGTACATCGTGCGCTTCTTTATCTATCATCGCGACCATGTCCACCGGGCCAAAAAGATCGTATGCCGCTTGAACATTTGAACTGACACCGGCCCACTCTTGACTATCGTATCCATCAATATTCATTGCCGCTAACGCACTCAAGTGACCACCGGCAGAGCGCCCCATGACACCTATTCGATCTGGGTCGATTTCATAACGATCCGCATTAGCACGTAAAAAGCGAATTGCAGTCTTAACATCAATGAGTTGCGCCGGAAAATGGGCTTGGTGACTACCACGATAATACATAGAAGCAACCACAAACCCCGCTTCAACTAGATACATCACTTCCGCTACCATCAGGTTTTTATCAACGCCACGATAACCGCCCCCCGGAATCCATAAGATGGCAGGTTTTCTCTCTATATTGCGTTGTGTGTCGTCTTTACCGGCAGCCAATTTCATTTCACTGTTGCCATTTTGCAGCATGATAGAAAGCTTGAGTTCTAAAGGCTGACCTGCGAGATCGTGAGAATGTGAATAAACAATGTTGTCGATAAAGTTAATGCTCGGCCGCGCCCGACCTGGGTCAATATAATGTTTCATTACTCGTATGTCCTTTCTCAAACTAGTGTTGTTTTGGGTCGTTCATTAATGCCAGTAACGCAGTGCGTTTTTCATCGAGATAACGACCCCACGCATCGGAGTCAACAAATGGATTACGGTTGGGATTTGCTAACAACAAGTCGCGTTTTTCTAACAAATTGACATTATTCGTATGGTTAGGCATGAAGATATCAACCGGCTGCTGACGTACTTTTTCTAACGATGCCAAATAGCGTTCACGCATAGCGAAGTCTAGATCCCCGTATTCACAGAGATGCCCTTTTTGCAACGTGTTAAAACCAAAGCCGCCGTAATAGCCGACTCGTTTGGTCTCATTGCCATCATGTACGTCAAAGAAACAAGCAATACAGCCTTCGGTATGTCCAGGCACTAAATAGAATTGAATTTCTGTATTTCCGAAGGTAAAGACATCGCCATCATTAATCGCTACATCAACATCAAAACCTTGGTACTGCACATCATGGGCATCATGGGCATCATGCAAAAACGTCCATTCTGGTCGCGTTGCAAGCATATCTGCATCTGGAGCACCTAAATAAACTTGGGTGCCAAACATGGTCTGGAAAAACGGGGCCGCGCCAATATGGTCGACGTGAGCATGAGATAACACCATCCACCGAACGTCGGCTGGATTAAAGCCAGCCTCCCAAATGGCTTGAACCAACATGGCTGTGGCGCCAATATTACCGGCATCAAATAGAACCAATCCTTCCCCTGTATCAAGCAAATGGGCACACACCCAGTTATCCCCAACATAATGAAGATTGCCATAGAGAGTAAATGGCTTAACGTAGCGTCGTTCTTGTTCAAAGAAGAAGTGCCCCATTGGGTTGTCTTTAAGTGTTTGTTGGGTTGCGACAAACTGCTCGTAATCGGATTTTACCGTCATAATTGAATTCCTCTACAATCTGGTGAGTGACGTTATTTAGAACTTACGGCTGGTTGTTCCACCAATGCTTGCTCCTCTTCCTCAGAGGAAGCGGCTTCAATACGTTTCAGAGGACCAACAATGACGATGTAGCTAAATAGGGCTAACACGGCATGAGCGGAAACAAAAATCAGCGCCCAAGTAAAACTCCCCGTTAACGTGACAATGTAACCAATAACAATAGGAGTCACGATCGTAGAAACATTACCCAAGGCATTAAAGATGCCACCAGCAGAACCAATGATTTCTTTAGGGGCGACATCACTTAAAATCACCCAGCCTAACGTTGAGCAGCCTTTGCCAAAATAAGACAACGACATAAACGCAATAACTAAATAGATGGAGTCGACATAATTACAAAATATGATGGAGAACGAACAAATCATGCCAACAATAATCGGCATTTTACGCGCAATATTGAGTGAGTTTGTTTTACGCATCAAAAAGTCGGAAGATGCCCCCGCTAGAATACTGCCTAAAAACGCACAAAAAGCAGGAATTGCTACCAATAACCCGGTGGCTTTAATGTCGATACCGCGTTCCGTCATCAAATACATTGGAAACCATGATAGGAAGAAGAACGACAAACAGTTAAAACAGTATTGGCTTAAAAAGACGCCGATAGTAATACGGTGCGTTAAAAACGCTTTCACTTGTTTCGAATTACCGCTCGTTTTTTTCTTTTTGCTTTCCGGTTGTTTTTTATCAATATCAACTAATGCGCCACCTTCACGGATATAGTCCAACTCCGCATTATTAACCCAAGGGTGCTGTGCAGGTGGCAGGCTCACACGGTAAAAAACAAATGCCGCGATGATTTCCAAGATACCAACCAGAACAAATAGCGACTGGTAATTAATCGCTCCAGCATACCAAGCGAAAAACGGTACAAAACCAACAGCTGCAATATACTGAGATGACCCAGTTGCTGTAATAGCTAACCCTTTTTCACGTAATGGGAACCATGTGGTAATAACGCGAGTGAAGGATGGGATGGCGGGTGTTTCCATAAAAGCGACGAGTGCTCTAAAAATGAATAGCCCAATCACCACCAACACGCCGTCGAACGTGGTTGCAAGGCCCTGAAAAAGGTTGATCACACCAAGTCCCACGAAACAGGAAGTAATGGTGACACGTGACCCAAGTTTGTCGAGTAATAGCCCCCCAGGGATCTGACACACGACATACACAATAGAGAAGGTACTAAATAGCCACCCTATCATCGCAGGTGATATATCCATCGTTTTCATTAAAGGGCTGGCAATTACAGGGAATAGGTTTCGGTCGGCGAACATGACGATCGAAACCATTAAAACAACAAAGGCTACCCCTAATCGACCTCTTGTAGGTTTTTTTTGGTCCATATATAAGCTCCACATAAAATAAATAATTAATGGCTGAAAAGCATTTTATTTATAACGAGCGAATAAATAGCAGTATTTTAGCGAAGTCACATTTGATGTTTTCTTAAAGCACCCCGTTAATAAAAACCCAAAATAACAAAGGTAACCAATTGAATTAAAATGGTTATTTCTTAACTTGTGCAAACCGAAATTATTTTTGTTCCTATGCACAACGCAATTTGAATAAAATCACAAATTTAAAAGACAAGGAAAAAATTAAGAGATAAGAACAGAGATTATTAAATATTTAAATTGAAAAAATTTATTTTTAAATTCACAGAAAAATAAAAAGCCTTTGCAAAAGCAAAGACTTTTTAAATGAATCACTTCCAATTTATTGATATAAATGCTGGTGATGATGCTGATGTTTTAAATAGCGTTGAAATCGCAAATGACGCATATAGGCTCGAGTATTGCGAATAATGCGGCGATCCACACCCGCGGCAGCAAAGGTTAAGGCTGAGCCAGCAATGATAAACACAATACCAATCACCGTATTTTCATGAATGACTTCACCGAGAATAAACATAGCCAGTATCGGAGCTAGGGCCGGTTTGATATAGAAGATCACCGACGCTGTAGCAGCCGAAGTCTCTTCCATTGCCATAAAGTAAAAGGCATAGCCAAACCCTGTGACAAAAATTCCCAAGTAAATCAACGATGGCAACGTGTGCAGGCTAACGCCTTGTACAAATGGAATGTATGCAAAGTTGCTCAACCCCATACCCGTAAAGAGATCAGCTATCGCTGGGACATGAGTTAACGCCATCAACACAAACATTTCGATACAGCCAGCAATAAAGCTAAAGAAAGTTAATGAGATACCGGTAAAACCGTATTTTCTATTCCCCATTTGCCCCACAATTCCATACAAGGCAAAGGTCACAGCTGCAAGCAAAGAGAGTGTTACCCCAACCATATTAGGTAGATGTTGTGGATTCACGATAAACAGCATACCAATCACGCTTAATACCAATGATCCAACACTTACCCAAGTCATTTTCTGATTAAGGAAGATATGCGCTAATGGAATCACGAAAATCGCATTGCAGCTAAACAAAATCGCAACGATGGATGCGTGCGCGTACATGATGGCAAGTTGAAAAAATGTCATGCTGACAACCACACACAAAAAACCAGTCAAAAGAAAAAATGGCCAATGCTGTTTTGTCACCTGTAAGTTTTTTTCTTTCAAACTCTTCACTGCCATTGGCCACAACACTATGGTGCCGATGACGAAACGTAGAAAGTTTAACTCCAACGGATTGAAGTCTGCTGCCACTATTTTTAATGCCACCTCCATAGAACTAAAGAACAGTGTCGCAAACAGTATATAGAAATAACCTTTGTTCATTATTAAACCTTTACGGCCCCCTCTTACGGATAGATCGAACAATACACAGACAAAATTTCAGCCATCTATCGGGGCGACAGCTTTGCTTATTCAGCCGTTAAAGCATACCCCTGTGATCCTGATTTCTCTAGGCATATATGAAGGAGATCACATAAACATTGATCTAATCGATGTTGGCTAAATTACAACATAACTGTCAGCTATAAGAGTTCGCTGCTTATGGCATTTACGCTATAAATGTCATAAAAACCATAAAAATAGTTTTACGTATTGATTAGTTTTTTTTATCAAAAAAAACCTTGAAGACGGTTGGGGTCGTTCTTATATAAGGGGTGTCAGCGCAAGAAAGCGCAGCATCAATGACGATGTCTTTTATCTAACGTTTTATTTAGGAGGCAACTTCAATGAACATTCGTCCTTTAAATGACAAGCTGATTGTGGAAAGACAAGAAGTCGAAAACAAATCAGAGGGCGGAATAGTCCTAACTTCAAAATCGGTCAAAAAATCCAACCTCGGCAAAGTGCTCGCGGTAGGTAAAGGCCGAGTTCTCAATAACGGTGAACGTGTCCCGATGGATGTCGCTGTCGGCGATACCATTCTCTTCAACGACGGTTACGGCGTGAAAGAAGAGAAAATCGACGGTAAAGAATACGTCATCCTCTCTGAATCCGATGTGTTAGCGATTGCTGAATAAGACTCACTGAAGTGTTACGTGTATTTAAGTAAGGAGATAAATCATCATGGCAGCAAAAGAAGTTCTATTTGCTAACGACGCACGTCAAAAAATGCTCACTGGTGTCAACGTATTAGCTAATGCCGTCAAGGTCACATTGGGGCCAAAAGGCCGTAATGTGGTTTTGGATAAAAGCTATGGCGCACCCACTATCACCAAAGACGGTGTATCCGTTGCCAAAGAAATTGAATTAGAAGACAAATTTGAAAACATGGGTGCGCAAATGGTGAAACAAGTCGCATCCAAAGCCAATGATGAAGCTGGTGACGGTACCACAACGGCGACAGTACTTGCACAAGCGTTTATCAATGAAGGACTTAAATCGGTTGCCTCTGGTTTAAATCCAATGGATCTTAAACGCGGTATCGATAAAGCCGTGACTGAAGCTGTCGCTAAATTGCGTGAACTGGCAAAACCTTGCAACGATAAACAGTCCATCACCCAAGTTGCGACCATTTCTGCCAACAGTGATCAAGCCATTGGTGAAATCATCGCCGAAGCAATGGAAAAAGTGGGTCGTGATGGTGTCATCACCGTCGAAGAAGGCCAAGGCCTAGAAAACGAGCTTTCCGTGGTTGAAGGTATGCAGTTCGACCGTGGTTATCTCTCCCCTTATTTCATCACTAACCCAGATTCTGGTGTGGTGGAATTGGATAACCCTTATCTGCTATTGGTCGATAAAAAAGTCAGCAATATCCGTGAATTGCTACCCGTACTTGAATCGGTCGCGAAGGCTGGTCGCCCACTTTTGATCATTGCTGAAGATGTCGAAGGCGAAGCCTTGGCAACATTGGTGGTGAACAACATGCGAGGCATTGTCAAAGTGGCCGCTGTTAAAGCCCCGGGCTTTGGTGACAACCGTAAAGAGATGCTGCAAGACATCGCCGTTATAACCGATGCGACTGTGATTAACGAGCAAATCGGTCTTGAACTGGAAAAAGCTACTCTCGAACACTTAGGTAGTGCGAAGAAAGTCACCATCAGCAAAGACACCACTTTGATTGTCGATGGTGCGGCAGCACAATCAGCGATTGCCGATCGCGTCGCCACTATTCGTAACCAGTTGGAAAACACCACCTCAAGTTACGATAAAGAGAAGTTACAACAACGTATTGCCAAACTTTCCGGCGGCGTTGCGGTCATCAAAATCGGTGCGGCGACCGAAGTGGAAATGAAAGAGAAAAAAGACCGTGTTGACGATGCGCTCAACGCGACTCGCGCTGCGGTAGAAGAAGGTATCATCCCTGGCGGCGGCGTGGCATTGGCGAAAATCGCTCAAGAGCTAAGCGACCTCACTGGCGATAACCAAGAACAAAACGTTGGTATTCGAGTGGCTTTGCGCGCGATGGAAGAACCTTTGCGCCAAATCGCGATTAACGCTGGTGACGAAGGCTCTGTTGTCGCCAACAAAGTCAAAGAAGGCAACGCGCAATACGGGTATAACGCCGCTACTGGCGAATATGGTGACATGATTGAACTTGGCATCATCGACCCAGCTAAAGTGACGCGTTCTGCTCTGCAATTTGCAGCCTCTGTCGCAGGCCTGATGATCACCACCGAAGCCATGGTGACTGACCACATTGCAGAGAAATAACCTAAAGGCTTAATGACTCGTTAAAGCTTATCTTACTTAGGTTAAAGGCCACTTTCACACTCTTGGTGAAGGTGGCCTTTCTTTATTCAGTAACTAGAAGTATTTTTTGCCCGCTAAAGTGTTTATCTCGCTGATTTTACTTACCCAAACTGCCAATCAGTGTTATCAGGCTATCAATATGGCGCCGCGCTTTTCAACTGTCGTTTCTTCAGATTTCACTTTAGGCATGATGTTATTTCTTTAACAAAACCGTTTCTTAAACTCACGAGGCGTTAATCCTATAATGTTGATAAACACTTTTCTGCAAGCACTGACGTCTTCATACCCAACTTGATTCGCTATCCATTCAAACGACTGGTGTGTGCTTTCTAAATAATCACACACTTTTTGGATTCTTAAGCGCTGTAAATAGTGATTTGGGTTTTGACCAGTTGCTTTCAAAAAACGTCTTTGAAGTGTTCTTTCTGTCAAGTTCACTTGCTTAGCCAACCCTTTAATGGAAATAGCTTTAAAAAAATTCTGATGCATAAATTGCTGTGCAGCCGTAATGGCAATATCACCATGAGAAAACGAGGGGTTAAACTGTTGATAGTAGCTTTGTTCTCTATGGGCCGTATCAATGACTAAAGTTTTCCCGAGTCGCTGCACCACTCTCTTGGATGAATATTTGTTAACCAATTCAAAACCAAGATCTAACCATGACATCATTCCACCAGCGGTAATCATATCACCGTGATCAATGAGAATTTTATCACTGGTCACAGATAGCTCAGGGAAATGATTCGTTAGTTTGTCTGCTAATGCCCAGTGCGTTGTTATTTCTCTTTCTTTGACACATCCTGTACTAGCAAGAATGAATACGCCAGCACAAGCGGCAGCTAAAATATTTCCTCTTGAATATCTCTGTTGTAGCCATTGGATGAATTGCATATTAGGAGATGAATAATACTCATCAACCGAAGCTGGCGGTAAAAGGATAACTGTGTAATCTTCGTTAGGTTGTTCAAGATGCGAAACAATGTTTGGCTCAAACACCACATCTATCTTTAGTTCTCGACACAACCTATTTGTCAGTAAAAACATCTCCTCAAAGCCATACACGGCAGATTTCAGTACTGAGGGATATTCACAAATTCCTATTTTTATCTTGGTCACTTTTCTTCCCTCATTTGTCGTTTATTGCCTTTTTTATGTCATTTTACCCTCTAACTATCAAGCAGCAAGTCATTCATAATTCTTCCATACTCATTACTTAAAAGGAACGACATATGAGCCAAACCGCTCTACTCGTCATAGACTTGCAAAACGACTACTTCCCCAATGGTAAATTTCCATTATGGAATACAGAATTAGTATTGAATAACGTCAAAACACTAATTAATCACGCTAACAAGCAACAAATGCCCATCTTGCTTGTTCAACATATTTCCTCAGCCCCAAAAGGTAAGGCTCCATTTTTCGAACAAGGAAGTGAGGGGGTTGATATACATTCAGACATATTAGCTATTTGTACTAATGCAAAAATTATTCAGAAGAAATTTGCTGATAGTTTTCATGAAACAAATTTGAGTAGCGTTCTATCTGAACTTGCCATTGATGAATTACTGATATGCGGAATGATGACTCAAAATTGTGTCACTCACACAGCAATGTCTAAACAGGCAGAAAACTACAAAGTTACGGTCATTCAAGATTGTTGTACCACGACAGATCAAATGATTCATAATATTGCATTAAACGCAGTAGGCGTTCATATCCCACTGGTCGATTTAGCTGAACTGTTATAAACACAAAACGCTGTAACTCCTTATCCAACTCGCCATAAAGCTAACAATTGTGACTTTTCGAAAATGTCGCTGCGCTAAAAATTTGATATGGTAGTCAAAGAGATAAACGGAAAGTTCGTGATAGATGTGTCCGCACTTTACCCATCACACCGTTAAGGATCATAAAAGGATAGGAATCATGGCGAAACAACTAACGATTGGTTACATCGGTAATGGCAAAAGTACCAACCGTTATCATCTGCCCTTTGCTTTGAAATTGGGTGACAAAATCAAGGTCAAGACCATCTTCACCCCGAGCGGCAAAATGGATTGGGCTCAGATAGAGGGAGTTCACTACACTACGGATCTCTATGAATTACTTAACGATCCTGACATTCAAGTGGTAGTCATCACGACTCCATCCCAATACCACTATGAATTAGCGAAACAGGTGCTGATTGCGGGTAAAAACTGTGTAGTAGAAAAACCGTTTACCGAAACCTCAGCTCAGGCCGAGGAGCTATTTGCCTTAGCCAAAGAAATGGGCTTGATGTTGCAGTGTTATCAAAACCGTCGTTTTGATAGTGATTTTCTCACCGTTCAAGAGGTGATTAAAAGTGACAAACTGGGCGACTTGCTCGAGTTGGAAATGCATTTTGACTATTTCCGCCCAGAAGTTCCGGAAAACACGACGTCGTTTAGCCGCATCAACTCTTATCTCTATGGTCATGCTTGTCATACGTTGGACCAAGTGATCTCACTGTTTGGTGAACCTGATAGCGTGCATTACGACGTTCGACAGCTGCTCGGTAAGGGGCGAATGAACGATTACTTTGATATCGACTTATACTATGGCGTGTTCAAGGTGTCGGTAAAATCGAGCTTCTTCCGTCTTAAATCTCGGCCAAGTTTTGTCGTTTATGGTAAAAAAGGTATGTTTGTCAAAGAGACAAAAGATCGCCAAGAAGAGCATTTAAAACAGTTTTATATGCCCGATAACGCTGACTTTGGTCTGGATAAGCCTGAGCACTACGGTGTTTTGACTTACATAGACGAGCAAGGTATCTATCATGAAGAGAAAGTGCCTTCCGTCGCTGGTGACTACTCTCGCTACTATCAGGCCCTATATGACACGCTTATCCATGGTCAAGTTCCGGAAGTCACACCACAGCAAACCTTGCTGCAGATCCGTTTGCTTGAAAAAGGGATTAAGACAATTTCTTAGTCGAAATTTTCAATAGATTAAAGGCAGGCGCTATTGTATGTGCCTACCTCACTTATGCTTTTGTATTCTAGATAGTAACGGATGTGACTTTGATGTAAATGCAACTAAGAGCACAATGGTGACAAAATTATTTTCTCAGGAGCTATTTTATGTCAATGATGTCGCGCAAACTGATAACTGCATTAGTTGCAGCAACGTTATTCCAAGCACCATTGAGTTACGCTAACACCGAATCCCATTTGGTCACTCAACAAGCAGGTGGCTATGCGGTTCAAGTGGGGCAAGTTCGTGTCACCGCTCTTAATGATGGCACTGTGCCTCAAGATGCCAAAAAATTGCTGCGTAATGTGAGCCAAAAAGAGATTGACCAAGATCTCGCGCACCATTTTCAGACAAACCCCGTAGAAGGTTCAATTAATGCATTTCTGATTCAATTACCCCAGCATAACGTATTGGTTGATACTGGCTTGGGTCAAGTATATGGACCAAATGTTGGCGGCAAAGTAGTCGCAGACTTAGACGCATTAGGTATCAAACCGGCTGATATCACAGAAATTTTGATCACCCACTCCCACTCTGATCACACTGGAGGTCTGATTAAAGATGGTAAGCCTGTCTTTACCAATGCTACCGTGTATGTCGGTAAGCCTGATATCGATTTCTTCTTTAGCGATGAAGAAATGAAAAAATCCCCTTATGGGCAAGGCTACTTTGATGGAGCTCGTTCTACGCTTAAACCCTATTTGGATGAGCACAAAGTGAAGACCTTTAGCGGTAGCCAAGAAATTCTGCCTGGAATCACAGCGACCGTACATCCGGGACACACTCCTGGTGCCGCCTTTTATCGCTTAGACAGCAAAGGAGAAAGCATTACCTTTGTTGGAGATATCATTCATATTGCTGCCGTTCAGTTTGCTAATCCAAACGTGACGATTATTTACGACCAAGATCAATCAAAAGCCAAAACTGTACGTAAGAATGCCTTTGCTGATTTTGCCAAGCAAAAAGAGTTAATTGCAGCACCCCATTTGTCGTTTCCGGGCATTGGACACATTCGTGCTGACGGTAAAGGATACGATTGGGTGCCTGTCGATTATGTTAATCGTACTCCTGCAAATAAATAGCAAGTGAGCACTATGATAGGTGGTTTTAGTACATCTTAATTTGATGCTCTGACCTATCTAATTCAGCAAGGGGCGATTGATTCGCCCCTTTGTTATTGGTTTGCTCTTTACTCTACAAAATGACTACAGCGCCAACGTTAAAATTGCTACTGCATCATCTGGCGTAATGTCTTTGTGTTCACCTAACGCCACTTGACCATGCTCTTTGAGCTTAGCCGCTACCGCCTCAATATCACTAGCGTTTAGTTCATAAGACGAAAGCCGAGTTGGGTTACCCATCGTTTCAAAAAAGCGCTCAGTTTGCACAATCGCCTGCTCTACTTTTTCATCATCACAGCCTTGAGTGATACCCAACACACGCTCTGCGTATTGCAGAAGCTTTCCTTTTTTTTGTTCCTTTTTGTAGCGCCATAGCGCAGGCATCACAATAGCCAGTGTTTGCGCGTGATCTAACCCATAAAGCCCCGTAAGTTCATGACCAATGGCGTGAGTTGCCCAATCGGTTGGTACACCATTTCTTAGAGTTCCGTTCAGCGCCATGGTCGCTGTCCACATCAGGTTGGCTCGCACATCGTAATCTTCTGGCATTTCGAGTGCCGTTGGGCCATCTTCAAACAGGTTTTGCAATAAGCTTTCGGCAAAACGGTCTGAGACTTTCATGTTCACTGGATAGGTCATGTACTGTTCCATGATATGCACGAAACTATCGACCACACCATTAGCGATTTGACGTGGAGGCAATGTATAGGTGGTTTGAGGATCGAGAATCGCAAATTGCGGACGTACATAATCCGAACCAAAAGACAATTTATCTTGCGTTGCAGCGCGTGTAACTACGCTATTACGGTTCATTTCTGACCCCGTTGCCGGTAATGTCACCACACAACCCAACGGAAGAGCTTTTGTCACACAGTTACCGCCAGTGGTAATGATGTCCCAATAATCGCCCTGATAACAGGCGGCGGCTGCAATAAATTTACTGCCATCAATCACCGAACCACCCCCGACGGCAAGGATCAAATCGATATGGTGTTCTCTAACAAGGTCAACGGCTTTCACCAAGGTTTCGAAATGCGGATTCGGCTCAATACCGCAAAATTCAATCACAGTCATGCCAGCCAATGCCGTCATCACTTGGTCATAAACGCCATTTTTCTTAATGCTGCCACCACCATAAGTGACGAGAACGCGACTATTGAGCGGAATTTCATGTTTCAACGCCGCAATTTGTCCCTTACCAAAATGCGCTTTGGTCGGGTTGAAATAGGTGAAATTGAGCATGTGTGGGTTCCTATTCGGTTTCATGTTGTCTTTGGAGTAAGGCTACCAATTACGCTAACGATTTCAACCTTCTATCCATGGCCTATCCAAGAGTACCTGACGCTTTTCAAAATCAATCGTGACATGCGCGCCAATCGGTGTGGTTAACATCGGGTGGGTATGGCAGCTATCGAAACCATTGACGATAGGGACTTGCTGCCCATTAAGCACTTCAAGCAGCACATCATAAGGTGAACGATAGGTTTCTCGGTGATCGAACCCTTCGTGTTTACCCAAAATAACCGCGGCAACCTTATCAAATACGCCACACAATTTAAGGTGAGCGAACGACCGTTCGACGGTTTCAATGCCTTTGAGGCTGTCTTCAATAAGCAAGATGTCGCCCTGCTCAATCTCAGGCATGTAAGGCGATCCCCAGATCCCCGCCATGGTATTAAGGTTGCCACCAATCAATCGCCCCGAGATTTTACCTTCGCCACGAAATTCCCAATGGTTAGCACTGACAGGCTTCTCTTCAACTTGGTTCTCCCAACCAACTCGAACATCCGTCCAGTACCTGGGCATGGTATAAGCGTATGGCAGTGCAGGCACATCACACAGCAAATCCTTAAACGAAGCAAAGGTTTGATCCACCAGCGGCGGCAATTCACCAAAAGAGGCAACCAAGGCGGGACCATAGTAAGTGACTAACCCCGTTTGCGCGTAAATACCCAGTAACAGCGCTGTGACATCGGAATAACCGATGATGATTTTCGGATCGTTTTTCAGTGCCGCGTAATCAATGTAAGGCAATATGGAGTTACTGTTACTGCCACCAATGGTTGAAATGATGCAGCGAACTGCAGGGTCGCGAATCAATTGGTTAAGCTCTTCAGCCCTTTGCTGTATTGACCCAGAACGATAGTTATCCTCTTTACCCGTTAGCAAACCCGCTTTGAGTTTAAAACCTTGTTGTTCCAAATACGTTTTGGCTCGAGCAAAACGATTCGGGGCAAATACGGTCGCAGGAGAAGAGGGAGAAAAGAAGCCGATGGTATCACCCACTTTAAGGCGTGGTGCTAAACGAATTGTCATAACAGAATTGACTCTTTTATTTGAAGATACCTAACCGTATACCATAAAAAACAATAAGATAAACAAGATCAGCATCACAACGATCAATAAACAGCGATAAACAGAATAAACAGGACACTCACCTTTAATACCATAAAAAAACCGGTCTTGAAGCAATAGCCTTTGGTCGCCACGAATGGGCAAAAGTTTGAGTTGAATAAGGGCGTGTGTCCTCGTAAATTTAGTAAATTTTTCACGAACGATAAGACCGATGTAGCAGTATGTTGTTGCTATGGTATCTTTACTTTCTGAACATTTTATAAAGACAATGTCTGCTGAAAAGGCACTTGTTCTAACTCAAAATCAGCCACCTTGCTTGTTACGTTAAGTTGAACTATTATTTGTACGTAATTTAGTACAACAGGAGCTCTACTATGAACCGTATCCGTTTTGATCAAGATATCAGACCGTTATCTGAATTTCGTTCAGGTGTGGCTTCATTTATCAAACAAATCAATGAGACTAGACGTCCATTAGTCATTACCCAACGGGGAAAAGGTGTTGCTGTTGTTCTAGATGTAGAAGAATACGAAGCAATGCAAGAGAAGATTGAATTACTTGAAGAAATGCGAACAGCAGAAGCCCAACTAGCTTCAGGTCTGGGGATTTCAAATGAAGACGCTCGAGCTAGTGTACTGGGGCGCATTAAGAAATGAATGTTGTTTGGTCTCCATTAGCACTTGAAAAATTAGGGGATGCAGCTGAATTTATTTCACTTGACGATCCTGTCGCAGCAGAAAATTGGGTTAATGACGTTTTTGATAAAACAGAATTATTAGGAACAATGCCTGAAATGGGGCGGTTAGTTCCAGAATTGCATAATTCCAATTATCGGGAAATTATTTTTGGTAACTATCGTATAATTTATAGTATTGGTCTTGAAATACAAATACTTACAATAAGAAATTGTCGGCAGATTTTAACAAAAGATGACGTCTGAGCAGTTGTGTTATAACAAACGAGTATGGCGTCAATAACTAATTTTTCGCCATATTTTCGTCCCACATAGCACCATCTCTGAGCATTGAATTAAGGATCACTACCATCTTTCTAACGCAGGCAATTATCGCCACTTTTTTTGGTTTTCCTGCATCAAGTAGCCGTTGG
Organism: Vibrio tritonius; assembly: GCF_001547935.1. Taxonomy (NCBI): domain Bacteria; kingdom Pseudomonadati; phylum Pseudomonadota; class Gammaproteobacteria; order Vibrionales; family Vibrionaceae; genus Vibrio; species Vibrio tritonius. The sequence continues at coordinate 529,253 of NZ_AP014636.1, read as the reverse complement.
TAAGTCGCCTTAAAAACAGGGTTAGATTGCATTGCAGACATCATGGCCATATACAGAACTGTGCGTACTTGAGCACGTCCGCCTTGAATAATCCGTTTGCCTTTATAGCGACCACTTTCTCGATTCATGGGGGCGACGCCAATCAAACGTTCCAATTGACCTTCTACTGTCACAAGTTTTGGTTCCCCAAATTAGCGCCAGCAGTCTGCAATTGAGCTACACGTTATAACTCAGGGTTAACATGAAGTATAAGTTAATAAAATCAATGGCTCACAACTTTGTCCACTCGTTTGTTGGTGGATGCAACTGTATTGATGGGGCATTTGTATTCGAAGAACTATATACGTTAGCTCGGCTAAACAAAGGTAAGCCTGTTCAGATTTCTTAGGTTCCAGTTCGCACAGAGGAAGTGTTTCAGCTCACCCCAGAATTAGAAGATCGATATTTCATTATCGTGAATGGCTTCCAAAGCATGCCGCTAATCACAATATTTCCTTGGAGTGCATTTTGGAGTTTTACCTTGAAAGAATAAGCAGGACACACACCTTTAATACCATGAAAAACCGGTCTTGAAGCAATAGCCTTTGTTCACCACGAATGGACAAAAGTATGTGTTGAATAAGGGCGTGTGTCCTCGTAAATTTCAACTACATTAACTCTATGATATGTTTAATCTTTGGCGTGTTAAGCATTAAGGATTGTCATGACCAACGCAGAATCTCATTTGAAACAGCATATTGCTCAGCACCTAAAAGCGATTCGCAGTGAACGTCAATTAAGCCTCGATGCGGTGGCAAAATTGACTGGCGTTTCCAAAGCCATGTTGGGTCAAATCGAGCGTGAAGAGTCTAGCCCTACCATTGCTAAGTTATGGCAAATCGCCAGTGGTCTAGATACCTCTTTTTCCGCTTTCCTTGGGCAGATATCGCAAGAGCATGAACGGGAAGAAACAGAGTTTCCAGAGGATCCTAATATGCAAATGACCACGTTAATGCCTTACGATCCCCGAGTAAAATTCGAAATGTTCGACATTTCCCTATTCGCTCACCATGAGCAACACTCGACTGCCCACGCCCTTGGAGTGATGGAAACAGTATGGGTGATTGAAGGCAGCTTAGAGCTGTTTTTCGATAACGAATGGCACACACTTAATCCCAATGACACCGCCCGTTTTTTTGCCGATCAGCCCCATGTCTACCGAGCCAAAACCGAGCAAGTGAGGTTTCAGAATTTGGTGCATTACACTTAAACTCTCACACAATAATCTCTGCTCGTTTGTATTAATAATGATTGAAGACATAAGCTAACTGCAGATAAATAGACTTGAAAATCAATATTCCACAAAGATAAAAGGAATCTCACATTGACTACCAAAGCAGACATAATTATTGATGCAGCCACAACGGTGTTCACAGCCTATGGTTATAACTCTCCGAGCATTGATAAGATTTGTGAAACAGCAAAGGTGTCGAAAATGACCTTTTATCGTCACTTCGAAGATAAGGATAAGTTAATTGATGCAGTGTTAACGAAAAAGCATCAACAATTTATTGATGCCATTCAAGCGATAACCAAAACATCTCCTACAGCCAAAGAGCAACTGTGGGGCATCTTTCAGTATTATCAGGCGTGGTTTGAACAAGAGACCTTTAATGGTTGTATGTTCAGTCGTGCCTTATTTGAAACGGGTAATACCAATCCAAAAATCCAACAGTTGAATAGCGCTTTCCGTACTGAGATGCTTAGTGAGCTACAAGCAATTTTACGAGCAGTATTAAAACCTGAAGCTGCAGAGCGAATCTCAACCGCGATTTTAATGCTTATCGACGGTGCTATTATTGCGCAAGCGTCTAATAACCATGAATTGCAAGAATACCCCCCAATAACCACCGCATGGCAAGCCGTTAAAGCACTTATTTATGCTGAGGGTGGGCAACTCTAACCCCACTAGACTGCTTACTTTTTTTTGAACATAACCAAATGCCCAATGCGATCAAAAGCGCGCTCACCCAGTGGTAATTTTCAATTGCTACATCAAGAAAAGTGATACTGAAAACACCGCCAGATAACGGTATGATGTGAGTATAAATTTCTCCTCGCGTCGCACCGATTTCACCAATTCCCTTATTCCAAAATACGTAGGATAACCAAGATGGGAATACAACAAGATATATTAGCCCTGTCCAAAACGAGATTTGCCCATATGAGCTCAAATCGACCTGTGGGTGTATTAATACATAATAAGTGACAATTGGGATTAACACGGTAGCACCAATCAGCGAGCTCGTGGTAACAAACGCATTACTCGAAATGCTTTTATCCTTAATCCGCAAAAACGAACAGTAAAACGCCCAACTTAAAGCCGACCCCATTGCCCATACATCACCATGATTAAGATGTGTAAGTGACTGCACATTACCTATATCCCCTTTCATTATGAGAAATAACACACCAAAGGAGCTCAATACCACACCAATGACATTATTCCTTGTAATATGATCGCGAAAAATCAGGAAGTTAATCAACAGCACTACGCCAGGTGTCGCGGACATGTAAATTGCAGCGTTCAGGGAAGATGTGGTTTGTAACCCAATATACAAGGTCAATGGAAAGAGCACTTGACCAAAGATGGCGAGAAAGAAGATAGAACTCAATGAACCTTTAATCGCTCGCCAATGCTGTTTTACTTGTTGAAAGTAGAACAAAGAGAGCAAGAGTGCTGTGAGCAACCAGCGAGCTTGGGTCATCACAATAGGGTCGGCATGAGCAACGAGCACATGGCCCACAACATAATTACCGCCCCAGAACATGGCCGCAAGAGTAAGTAAAAGATAAGGCATCGGTATTCAACATCAGTAAGACAATGTCAAAACTGTACTACTTAGTATCGAATGAGTTTTGTGATCAACTATGAATTAATAGCCAGTAAAGGAAAACATGAGAAAATACCTTCACGTTGATATAGAAAACTGTACTAGATAGTATCACTATCAAACATATCTATAAAAACAGACTATTATTATATTGACGATTGTTTAGTGGTATATAAAGCACATGCGTGGCACCCTACTCATCCTTAAATGAATTGTCCTCTGTCATGTGGTCTTGATAAAACCTAAACCCATTGCGTCCGTGCGTTTTGGTTTGATACAGAGCAAGGTCAGCTCGTTTCAACGCTTCATTCAACTCTTTGTCCTCTTCATCAATCCAACTCACACCAATGCTGACCCCGATGTGAACCTCTTTACCGCCAATATCAAACGGCTGACTGATTGAATTGACAATCCGCTCTGCCATTTCTTGTGCAACCTGATAAAGGTTGTGACCACTGATAAGCAAAATTGCAAATTCATCACCACCAAAACGGCACACTAAATCGGTTTCCCTCACGGAGCTTTTTAGTCGCAGAGCAACGTTTTTTAATACCGTATCACCAGCGCCATGACCGTAGTGGTCATTTACATCTTTAAAGTAATCAAGGTCGATCAGCATCAACATATGGTGCTCATCGGCCTCTTGAGTAAGCTTAGGAAGTTTTTCGACATAATGATTAAATTGAGTTCGATTAGCTAACCCAGTAAGAATGTCATGGTGAGCGGCATGTTGGATTTTCTCACGACTTTTTTCTCGTTCAGTGATGTCTTCTGAAGTACAAATCCATCCATGGTCAGGTAACTGGTTGTACAGAGCCTCCACAATTTGACCAGAATTTAAGTGATAGACTTTACGTAATGGCAAACCAGCATCAAACGCATCATACATCTGTTCGAGTACATCATCTGGTTGTTCTGTGGTTTCTTTACGCTCAAATCGAGTACGCAAAAACTCACGAAAAGAATTCCTCATCCGCACTTGTGATGTATTTTTCTTATACACATCAATATATTGACTATTCCAATATTTAAGCAAACCACGAACGTCATACACTGCAACCCCCTGAGGAATATGGTTAACAATCGCACTCAATTCATCGTTTTTCGCTTGCATTAAACGTTCATTTTCACTCATTTTTTGTTCGAGCAATTTACGTTCTGAAACGTCTTGGAACGAACCGATTAAACGATACAGTTTGCCATCTTTGTACATCCCCTGACCGGTGGTTTTTACCCACATGTGCTTACCTTGTGCATTAATAAAAGGTAATTCACTCGCCCAAATACCGTCGCTAACAAGCGCCTTATTCACAGTGTCTTCAATAATATGTCGCGCTTCTGGCGCAAAATAGGCAAAGCCACTCTCCATAGTGGGAACAAAGTCCGAATCCACGCCCACAATTTCACGAGTTTGCTGAGTCCAGACCAAGTCATCATTTTCAATGTCGTATTCCCACCCACCAACTCCTGAGGCTTTTGCAAGCTCATCAAACAAAGCGCTCTTACGTTCTAACAATAATCGTGCAGCTTCCACTTCTTCTAAAGCCAACTTTGCTTGTAGCCAATTTAAGTTCGAACGCAGCAAGCCGCCGACAATTTGGGCAAATGCCTGTAGCTGTTTTTTTTCGCCCTCACTAAATTTCCGGTGCTTATCGTCAAAAATACTTAACGAACCAATCACTTCTTTATCATCCAGAGTGATTGGGCAACCGGCACAAAATTGGGTCTTTTTTTCAATAATAATAGGACTATTACATGAGCGCGGATCCGTTTGCGGGTCCTCTATCACTTGTATTGACTGACTGGAGTATACATAGCGACAAAAAGAGTCTGGACTATCAATAAAGGTCTCTTCTACACCAACGGATGAGATAAACAATTGTGGCGACTTGTTCTGGGTGTCATCGTTGAGCGATAACACGACCATGGGACAACGGAATGTTTCCGAAGTAAGCGTTATCAAAGCATTCAGCTCTGGAATACGATCAACCGTTGAACGCTTTAATTGCTCAAGGGCTCTATCGTACATTGCTGAATAATCAGATTGTTTCACCATTTATCGCTTCACCAAGCCAAAAGTCTTACTGGATATTTATATTACCCAATCGAATTAGCTTAATTTTGGCACAAGAACACTATCTCATCGAAAAATATACGCAAAATGAATAAAAATTAAGGGGTTGATCGGCAAAATCGCCCCCTTAACTTCGAGATTTTTCAGTAAGGCTATTACTATTTCCTTCGTGAGCTGTGGTTGTTTAGCCGCTTGGCTACATCAGCAATTTAATTAAGCTAAGTTCTTCCGAAAAACACAAGTAATAAACCGCCGCAGTAACAACCACGGTAATGGAAATATCACAAATGGACCAAAGCACAGAAAGGTGTGGCCATTTAGTGCGCAAATTGACAAATGCAGGCAGTAAACAAAAGTTATTCAGGATGGTACCCATGATGACAAACAGTAGACTGTCTACTAAGCTATTGCGCATGTTCAAAAAAAATTCCATGTACGCATAAGTTGCCAGAAAAGCAATAAAAGAGGAACGACTCAATAGTTTTGAATATTCCTCTATTTTTTCATAACTTACTTGTAGATTTTGATTGGTTTGGTTAATCATATTTACGCCCTCTTGTCAGGTGTAACGTCTAAACCGCATTGCCAACTTCACTGTAGATAATTTAAATTATTCGCTTCATAACCTTCGTCACAATGCCAACAAGCAATACTCACCTTTACACTAATGTGTGATCGCTTTCTAATCAGGCTAACCAGCTTTCAAAAGTATTACGGTTATGGCTCAGTGTAAGTCTCATCTCTCAGCGAATTATCGACGTATTTTGCTGGCGATCCCCATTCCATAACACTTAACGAACACTGGTTAAACTTCTCTCTATATGCATAAGATTTCATTTATTTGCAGCCAGACTCACCACTTAATTATTTGAAGGATTATGAAGAATGGTAAAAAGAATTGTTTTATTAATGATGAGCTTTGCACTCTGCTTTAGTGTACAAGCACGAACCGACGTTTTCCCGCAAAGTGACTTTGATGAATTAAGCGATGGATTATATTGGTTTGGCGCAAATAACCAATATGAAAAAGCCTCTTCCGACACTAAAGATGGCAGCACCTATTATGACCCTAGTAAACCTACATTAATCTTTATTCATGGCTGGCAAAAAGATCATATTGTCGATCTAGAACGTCAAACATTTTATGAAGATGATTCTAACGGTTGGCCAGATATGGACTTTGCCAACTTATGGATAAGTGAAGGCTACAATATTGGTATTTTGTATTGGGACCAATTCGCCGACGAATCCGAAGTGAAAAATGCGGAAGCAAAAATTTGGTCGACTGAGGGCAATAAAGGGATGCGTTGGCTAGACAGTGACGGCAATTACCATGATGGACCAGACCAAACCGTCACTGAACTTCTGCTTGCCGCCTATGAAGACGCGATGTCTGGTTATCAAGGCAGTGATATTCGTCTGGCTGGGCACAGTTTGGGTAACCAATTGGCTCTGCGTTTAACCGATGAGCTAGTAACACTCGCGGCAAATGGTGCGATCAATAACAATGAAGTGCCACAGCGTGTTTCTCTGCTCGACCCCTTTTATTCCAACTATGCCAAAAGCTACTTAGACGGAGCCTGGGTTGGCGAAAAAGCGCGGGAAATTGTCGCTCGCCTTAAAGCAGCAGATATCGCCATCGATTCTTATCGTACCTCTATTGTGACCTCTTCTATTTTTGTTGGCGATGAAAATAAAGAGCTGCAAAACTCTGTAGCGTTTGCGGAAGAAAAAACCAGTTTCTTTAATCAAACACAGCAGTCACAAAAACACAGTGCTGCGATTTGGCTCTACCTTTGGTCGATAGCATATTCCACCCCTACCGTTTCCGATAATACCCTCGCGGGGCTTTCTGCTGCGACAACAAACGATGAAGTCAAACTGTGGATGGCAACAACCGATCATCTCGTCCAATACGATGGTGGAAGCACGAAAGACCCACAAGACAACCTATTTGAAACCGCAGACGCACTGTAGCGTCAGCTATTTAGAAAAAAGACACAAGCCACTGGCTGCGTGGTTCGTGTCTTTTTGTTGGTTGTGATTAAGAATTGGTCGAAAGCACTGCACCAAAAGTGATTAACCCCATACCGCACAATTGATTAATACGCTGACCAAATCTGTTCATGACTGTCGATGCTCTCTTAGATGTCATGATGTAAGCTACCAGAGCGAACCAAACCACATGTAATGACGCAATATACACTCCATACCCAAGCACAAAAAGTGAGTGATTGCCCTGATCCATTGAGATTAATTGGCTAAAAACACTTAGGAAAAACAGCATCGTTTTAGGATTCAGTAAGTTGCAAAAGAACCCTTGCACCAAATATTTGGAATGTCTATCTGGCTTGTCCACCACAGAGTTTGGTTCTGGCTGCCGCAACGTAAACTGTGAATGAAGTAATCCATTAATACCTAAATAAACGAGATAGCCCGCTCCAGCGTACTTGATCATGGAAAACAACCAAACGTTGTGCAGCACTAGCTGGCTAATCCCAACGATTGAATAAGTAACATGGATACAAACACCAATCCCAATGCCGCTGGCTGTAAGTGCCCCAGCCTTGCGGCCAAAAAGAACACTGTTTTTGAATACTAAAACGAAATCTGCACCAGGGCTAATCACAATTAATAGCCCGAAAATCATAAAACTAAACCATTCCATTTTTTCACTGTCCTTCAAGAATCATTGGATAAATTGTATCTATTTTTTAGTGAGTTATAATCGAAAAGAACGGACACTAACTGTGAGAAAAATTCACGGATGAGACATTTAAAAGCCTTTTATGTATTTCACATTACCGCTGAATCTCTGACGTATAGTGAAGCTGCAGAGAAATTGCACATCACCCATGGGGCGGTGAGTAAGCAGATCAAACTGCTAGAGCAGCACCTCTCGCAAACGCTGTTTTATAAAAAAGGCCGGAACATGTTGCTTACAACAGAAGGTCAGTTACTTAAGCAATATACCGATAAAGCCTTTGGCGCTTTGCGTAACGGCGTTACTGCGCTAACGAAAAAGGATAATGTACATTTAGATGTCTCCTGTGAACCAACGTTAACGATGCGCTGGCTTATGCCAAGACTGGCTAGCTTTTATCAACAAACTGGTATTGATGTGCGCCTTTCCACCGCAGGTGGTCCTGTCACACTGAGTAAAGATGGAATATCACTGGCAATTCGTCGTGATGACTTCGAGCTTAACCCTGATTACGTGCCTCATCTTTTAACCACTGAGTATGTTGGCCCTGTCACCTCACCAGAGTATTGGAGCAAAATAAAAGACACTCTAGAAAGCTGTACTCTGCTTCATTCTAATACTCGTCCAACCGCTTGGTCTGATTGGCTCGCCGCGACCAAAACTCACCGGTCCAAACCTAATGAAAAATCGTTTGAGCACTTTTATTTTTGTTTGCAAGCTGCGTCAGACGGATTGGGAATCGCGATGGGATCCTATCCCTTGGTGGTCGACGATATAAAACGTGGCCGCCTAATTGCCCCGTTTGGTTTTATCGAATCTGGACATAATTATGTGTTGATAAGTCAACATGATAGTTGGAACCAACATGAACAAGCATTTGCGAATTGGTTACAGCTCGAGTTAGCCCAACTAAAACCAACCCCTATTGAAGATTAGCGTACGCTGATGCCATAGGAGCTAAAAATCCCATATGCCCATTCCAGCATTGCACTGCTTGGTACGGTGTAAGAATGAAACTCATCGAGCATTTTGAAAGCGGTATATTTGGCTTTGCCGAGTTCGTGATAAGGCAAGAGTTCGATGGCGCACCCTGCTAAATTTTGCTGCATAAATTCCGCGGTGGCACGCAGGTTGGCTTCATCACCGTTCACTTCGGGGATAAACGGAATACGGATCGTCATGGGCACGCCGAGAGCGTAAATACGTTTGACGTTCTTTAAGATTTGCTCGTTGCCAAGCCCCGTGACCGCTTTATGTTTGGCGGAATCCATTACCTTGAGATCAAAGAAGAGATGTTCAAAATGAGGAAACAGATCAGCGGCGCTGCGCCAATTAAAATGGCCGCAGGTCTCTGCCCAGAAACTGATGCCTAATGGTTCGCACTTTTCAATAACAGCACGGATAAAATCGGGCTGCATAAAGGGTTCGCCGCCCGAAAACGTCACACCGCCATCGGTATAGCGAAAGAAGAGTTCATCCCGTTTGATTTTCGCCACCACCTCATCGACCGACGCAGGTGTACATGCCAGTGAAAGTGCCTTTGAGGGGCAGGCTTTGACACACAAGCCGCAGTGATCACAGGCTTTGGTTACCTGAGTGACCGCTCGGGGATCAAGCTGTTGCGGACATTGCCCAACGCAGGTTTGGCAGCCTTTGCATTTGTGTGCGTAATACGCCAGCTTAGGCTTAGCTGTCCATGTTTCCGGGTTAGCACACCACTGACAACGCAGTGCGCAACCCGCCAAGAAAACAGTGGTACGCACACCGTCACCATCATGGATGGAATAATCCTGCATCTGCAGGACGATTCCTTGTGTGGCTGGTGCTGTGTTGTCCACATTCATTAACAACAACTTTCGTGTGCAGAACGGGCAATAATCGCTTCTTGCATCTCAGGTGACAAGTTCACAAACTGCGTACTGTACCCAGCCACGCGTACCAACAGGTCGCGATATTGATCCGGGTCTTTTTGCGCTTTACGCAATGTTTCAGTAGAAAGCGTATTGAACTGCACATGGAAAGCACCTAAAGCGAAATAAGCACGGATGATATTGCCTAAATCGCGGCGGCCTTTCGCTGTTTTTACCACATCTTCGCTTAAACGTAAGTTGAGCAAGGTGCCACCAGTGTGAACATCGTGGTTCATCTTCGCACTTGAGCGCATGGCGGCCAGTGGGCTGCACACATCACTGCCAGCAAATGGCGAAACCCCTTCGGTGATCGGTTGACGAGCCAAACGTCCACAGGGAGTTGCCCCCACCACTCGACCGGTTGGAATGTAGTTAGAAATCCCCATAAAGGCACTGTTAAAACGCGAGCCCAAAATATCGTGATATTCGCGGGTGGTACGATAGTAATAGTTAGCAATAGTGCGTGCGATACCATCCACATAATCGTCATCGTTGCCGTATTTTGGCACATCCAACGCTTTGGCTCTTAGTGCTTCAAAGCCTTCCCAGTTAGAATCTAACGCTTCATTAAGCTCTACCATCGTGGTGACTTTATCTTCAAATACCAGCTTCTTAATCACAGCTAATGAGTTAGCAACAATCGCCAAACCAATCCCAGTTAACACAGGTCCAATATTGTATTTCGCACCGCCTTTGGAAAGGTCAGTTGCGGTTTCAATACAATCTTCAATACAAGCGGATAAGAACGGACGTGGCACCATCTCTTCATGCAGACGCTGAGCTACCAGTGTGGAAATCACGGAGTGACGAATCAGATGGCCGATTTGTGACAACGTGCCATCTTCCACCGCTTGGTAGCTGGCAAACTCACTGACCACATCGTCACCCAACTGCTCGCCAGTTAAGCGGCTTTTACCATTATTGAGTGCGTATTCCATCGCCGCTGCAAAGTTCACATTCACCGCAGACGTCCATTGACCTGTTTTGCGAAAATGCGGAACAACACAGCCACAGTTGCTCCAATCTCGAGCATCTTCCGCATCATAACCCGCTTGCAGCAGCATTTGCGTTCCCGCTTGGTCATTATGAATCGCGGGGAATCCAGTGCCGGTACTGACCAAATCGGTCACAGCTTGCATAAATTCAGGCGGACAATCGGAATGGATACGCACACTTAAACCCGGCTGGTGAGTTTTCACCGCGTCGGTCGCTTCTAAGCACAGGTAAGTCAGTTCGTTGGTGGCATCGGAACCATCGCGATTTTTGCCGCCCACAGTGAGGTTTTGGAATTGGTTATAACCGGCAAAATAGCCCGCTGTATTGGCTGAGATAGTCCACACCCATTCTGAGAATTTAAGCCATAACGCTTGAATAAGCTCTCTAGCATCATCTTTGGTCATAATGCCATTTTCCATATCTTGTTGATAATACGGATACATATATTGGTCGAATCGACCAGGATTCAGCGCCAATGGGTTTTCAGAAATGATCCCGCCTAGTTGGGTAAACCAGACAAACTGAATCGCTTCATGAAAAGATTGTGGTGGCAGCTCAGGTACGCGGACACACACTTTAGCAATCTTGTGTAACTCTGTTTGTCGAGCCGGATCGGCTTCTTGCTGCGCCAACCTTTCAGCTAATGCGGCATAGCGCTGCGCAAAACGAATAATCCCTTGCGAGGTTAAAATGCTCGCTTGGCAAAACTGAATTTTTTCAATATCCGCACTGTTGGCATAATCCAAACTCGCCATCTTAGCTTCCAGCTTTTCAATCACGCCTTTAAAGCCGTATTTAAACAACACATCTTGATAATCCGGTGTAATTTCCCCCACCGCCTGACGCCATTTAGAGTCGTTATCGACCACGCCAGTATCCACGGCAATTTGAGCAGTTCGAACAGGTAATGCCGCCAAAAAGTGCTCTTCTAAGGATTGTCCTTTCCAATATGGGAAAACATGAGTACGAACAAAATCACGTTGCTCGTCAGTCATTTGATAAGGGTCTTGTGGACGTTTATCAAAGTTGTCCATCTCCTTATCGACCCATTGCCAAGAAAACTCCGGCGTTAAAATACCTGTACGACGAAATTTACCTGCCGTTCCTACCACCAATTCATCGGCAAAAATTTGAATATCAAATTGATCGCAAAAATCATAAAACGCCTGTGCGCGACGTACTATTACTGGCTGACCTTCCGTACGCTTATGTGACTCGGTGTAAATACGAGCACGCTCGTAACAAATGGAAGGTTTTGAATTAACATAGTTTTGTCTTAATCGTTCGATTCTTTCATTCACTGACATGGCAACAGCTCCTTGTTCCCTACCCCTTTTGGGGTTCATGTTCCTTGTATGCTATAACGCACAACAAAATTTAATCTAACACGAATGAAAAAGGTCAAATTTTGTTCTAGCTCAATAAAGCGCCGAAATAATTGAACAAGTTGATAACCTAACTGGTCACAATCAGAATCATTGTTCACGATAAGCTACCTTTCGCCAGTTAAGGCTGCTAAGGTGGCGTATCAATGATTTTGAACTTCAAGAGAAAATACGTGGAAGAGATTGTATTAGCCGGCGGTTGCCTGTGGGGCGTCCAAGAATTCATCAAATACGTACCAGGGGTAATCAGTACCGAGGCTGGGCGCGCTAACGGCACCACGCATTCAACACAAAGTGACTATGATGGCTATGCCGAGTGCGTGCGTATTGAGTTTGACCCGCAACAAATCAGCGTGGCGACGCTCATCGACCATCTTTTTGAGATCATTGATCCTTATAGCATTAATCAGCAAGGCGTTGATATTGGCTTAAAATATCGCACGGGCATTTACAGCACTAATCCTAACCATTTAACCATTGCCAAACAGTACATCGCCGCAAGAGATGATGCGGCGAAAATCGCAGTAGAAGTACTGCCACTGACTAACTTTGTACCGAGCGATGATGAGCATCAGCACCACTTGACGCATCACCCTGAAGATCATCACTTATGCCATATTCCATGGGATATTTTGCATCGTTATAAAGCCAAAGCTTGAATATACCAGCATACCAATATTATCTCGGCACACTAAATTTAAGCATAAATAGACATTTATCTAACGACGCGATAAATACCAGGTGCATTCTCCAATTGATGTAGGACCAATCACACTTGGAACAAAAAGATAAAAATCATAAATTTCTGACCTAATTTCGAAAAATCACAACTCAATCTCAGTGTGTAATAGTGATTTACATTTGATTAATCGCAAGTTGAAGATGAGTTAAAAATGAAAAAACACGTATATCAAGTACCTGAAAACAAGAAAATAAGAGTAATTATTGATACCGATGCTAACGCAGAGGGAGATGACCAATTTGCTATCGTCCACGCACTATTAACACCCAAATTTGATGTTGTCGGCATTATAGCGGAGCATTACGGTCAACCAGACAGCATGAATGCGAGTTATGATGAAATAATCAAAATATTAAAAATCATGGGGTTAGATGGAACAATTCCAGTGTATCGCGGCGCTGAACAAGCTTTAAATGACACACAGAATGGTATTGATTCAGAAGGTGTTCACTGCATAGTTGCAGAGTCACTAAAACAAGATCATAGGCCTTTGTTTGTTCTAAATATTGGCGCAATTACAAACCTAGCATCAGCCATTCTGATCAACCCAGAAATACAAGATAGACTGCTTGCCATCTGGATTGGTGGTGGCCCATACCCAAATGGGCATCTAGATTTTAATCTTGCTAATGATATCAATGCGGCCAACGTTGTACTCCATTCCACAACCGAGTTATGGCAAATACCTCTATCTGCTTACACAATGATGGAAGTAAGCTTTTATGAACTATTTGAACGCGTAAAATCCCATGGAGAAATTGGTGATTACTTGTTTAATAATTTATTAAGAGTTAACGAAATAGAGTGCAAATTGAATTTTGACGATATGCCTTTTGCCAAAAATTACAGCCATGCCGCGAAAACCATGTTGATTCGCTCTGGTGAAGGTTGGTCATTAGGAGATAACCCAGCCGTTGGAGTCTTAATAACCCCTCAATTAAAAAATAGTGAAATAATCAACGCTCGTACGATTAATAAAGACGGTACGTATGGCGACCTGATTAACAATAGGATGATTCGTGTTCATCATAGTATTGATAGTCGTGTAATACTTGAAGACCTATTCTGTAAAATTAAATATCATTATGGGTTATAAATCACGCAAATAAAATGCGCAATATGAATAGACGCCGCCGATAATCTATACATATTGCGCCAAACCGAAAAACCTAATATCTATAATATAGGATAAAAGCGCAGACTATTTTTCAGTTGCATTACTTGTTGTTCAACTATATCTTTCGGAACATCTCTTTTATATTCCTCAATATTTCTATTATCCATGATCATACAAAATACTTTGTATTCATATTGTTTAGCCATTTCATAGTATTCATCAAGATCTTCATTTTTCGAAAATGAGTTGGTTACAACAATCTTATTTATCCCATCTTCAATTAATCTCTTAGTGCGAGTACGGCAGTATTCGTCGGCATGTGGTTTTAACTTTTCATTCCATTTATTTTCCCCATACTGTGCGTAGTAATCCCAGCAAGAAACCACATTATCGCATAGCGTACGAGCAAACTCTGTTTTCCCGGTTCCAAATGGCCCACGAATAATATATAAACACTTCATGTTCACCTCTACAATCTAACATACCACATGGCAAGAAATTTCTTTCTCAATATCATTTAACACATCATTATCGTAATTGAAAAACGGCTTTTCAGACAATTCAATTAATGTTTCATTTTCAACCATAGAAATGAATGGCAATGATATTAATCCTGGAACAAACTTATTCAAAACTGATTTCGTTTTTTCATTATTTAAAAGTTCTCTCAATGGCATATCAATATTGTATCTTGGTATGTATTCTTTATTCGGTTTATAACTTAAACTGTATTTACCGGATTCCAATATCATTACCAAGTCATCATTGCTTTGCTCAATCGTTTTAGGGTGTCGACCATGATAATTGATCTCCGCAAAATCTGAGATATCAGGTAACACTACATGCGCACGAGCATCAAATGGGATTTCTAATTCAAACAGCAAATCTCCGGTTGTTTGCTCAACTTCCCAATAAACTCGATAGATACCAGCTGAAGTTCTTGACACCAAATCAACATGGCGCAAACGGTAATTGGGCTTAGGCGATAGGAAAGCCAATTTGAACCCTGGTGACATTTCACTCGGTGCTAATCCACATACATCTTTATAGAGCCAGTCAATCACAGATCCAAATGCATAATGGTTCAATGAATTCATACTATTATCGGGATTCATCTTGCCTTGCTCATCCATTGAGTCCCAGCGCTCCCAAATGGTCGTCGCTCCTTGTTTTACCGCGTATAACCAACTTGGTTTTTCTTCGCTAAGAAACATACGATAGGCAACATCGTTCAATCCTACTTTCATTAAAGCTCGACAAAAGTATGGAGTGCCAACGAAACCAGACGTTATTTTAAACTGATCCCGAGACAATTTTGCATAGAGGTCTTTCGCAGCTCTAGGTAAACTCTCTTGGGGGTAAACGTCAAATAGTATGGCCAATATATACGCCGTTTGCGTATCTAAAGCCAGCTTACCGTTATGCGTAATGTACTCATTTCTTAACTCATTTATAACTTGTTCAGCAATATTTAAAAAGCGTTCAGAGTCTTCTAGAAAGCCCAATATTTTAGCGATTTTCCCAACAATTAGCGCAGAGTAATAATAATAGATGGAGGCGACAAACTTGTCTTCTGTCTTACCTTTAAAGGTTTTAATATGAGGCTCATTATCAAGCGCTAACCAATCACCGAAGTGAAACCCACTGTCCCATAGAATATGGTTACTTGTCTGCTTAGACACCTCATGATAAATATAATTAACCCAGTTTTTCATACTGGTATATTGACGTTTTAAAACGGAATTATCACCGTAATGTAGCCACATATTCCACGGAACTACTGTCGCCGCATCACCCCAAGCACAGCTCCCGCCTTCTTTGACATCGAACATAGGAACTACAAATGGCACTGCACCATTTAATTTCTTTTGTTCAATGGCCAAATCCTTCAGATATTTCACCAAAAATGCATACACATCCATATTCATACAGGCTGGGGATGAAAAAACTTGTAAATCACCAGTCCACCCCATGCGTTCGTCTCGTTGAGGACAGTCGGTTGGAATATCTAAAAAATTATCTTTATGGCTGCGTAATACATTGTCGATAAAACGATTTACAATAGGTAATCCCGTTTTTAAATATGATATCTGATCAATTTTTGAGTAAACGAAACAGGCTTCAATATCAGAAATAGAATCAACATTACCAATCAATTTTACATAACGAAAACCAAAATAGGTAAAATGTGGTCTTACATGCGAGTCTTCTCCATTGGAAATATACGAGAATGTCGCCTCCGCAGTACGGAGATTTTCTGTATAGATATCCCCCTCCTGCATTACTTCTGAGTAATGTAATGTAATAGACTCACCCTGCTTTAGATGGCTATCAAATTCTATCCAACCAACAATATTTGCACCAAAATCAAGGATAACATCACCGTTTTCTAAATAAATCGTATTAACAGGAGCAATACGATCATGAATGATGATAGGTAATCCCAATCTTGGGGCTAAGCGGGAGTGGAGCGATTGATCGGTTAACAGTGCCGAATGAAAATCATACGTTATGCGGGCATCAATATGCTCACCATCATAGATACCATTTTTTTGCACCCGACTCTTAGATGATTGCCAGGTTTGATCGCTACCAATAATCGTATGAGACCCGTCTTGGTAGGTGACCACCAGTTCGCAAATCATCTCGTTAGTTTGTCCATAGTGGTTTTCCATTCCACCATGATTAAAACCAAATCGTCCTTTGTACCATCCGTTACCCAAACAAACATCAAGTTCATTATGCCCTTGCTGAAGTGCATTGGTGACATCATAGGTTTGATACTGAATCCAAGTATCGTATACCGTGCATCCTGGGGTGAGATATTCCGTTCCCACTTTTTCTGCATTTAAATACAGTTCATATAGCCCTACACCAGATACGTAAAGCCTTGCTTCAGTTATTGGCTTATCTTCCAGATCGAAGTTTTTTCTCAATAGTGACGATAACATCTCGACATCGTGTGATGTGATCCACTTTGCTTGCCAAGCTTCATCCATTTTGCCGGTTTCAAACCATGCCACGCCACTGGTTGCAATATCACCATTATTTGCTTCAACAGATACTCGCCAAAAATACCGAGTACGTGGTGATAGAGATAAATTCAATTCATAACCAGTTGATGAAATTTCAGGACTCCAACCGCTGTCAAAAATGCACGATTTGAACATGTCATCAGAAGCAACTTCTATACGAGCCACCTCTTGCGATAAAGCACTATACGTATCATCCACAGCCACAAATGTCGCAATGACTGTCGAAAAATCATATCCCAAGGGGTTTTCAATATGATTGATCTTTAATTCATTAATTTTCATTAGATTACAACCTTTAGCTATGTGCTTTTGTCATTGAATTGGCATCGGTTTGTTGTGGTGATTCACTAGATATTGCTTCTGTAGCGCCGCTTTCTAACGAAGCCATCAAATCTTTTTTCAACGGTTTACCAACTTCAGGAATGGGGAAGACGACAACAGCAGAAAGAATTGAAAAGCCAGCAAGAAGCAAAAAGAAAAAGGTATACCCATCATCGCCAAATGTTGCAGCACCAAACGCGATAATAACTGGGGCAACAAAAGTCACTAACGAAGATGCTAGTTGAGTAGTAACATTCATTATGGAAATGTCTTTAGTATAATTATCTTTAGAAGGTAATATTCTATTTACCAACGCGTTATCTACTGCGTTATACATTCCAAATCCCAAATTGAATATAAAATTTGAAATAATCACTAGTGTTATATTATGGGAAAAGGCAAAGGCAATCATGCAAACGCCTGTAATCATTGCAGCCATAATAACGAACGGTTTTTGTTTACGAACCTTATCGGATAAAAATCCACCTAATAACCCGGAACCCACCATTAACGCTATCCCCATAGAGGTAAACGCATTCAATTCAAAAATGCTCTTTTCGTCCATAGCAAATCGAGCAATATAAAACAGCGTTGTCATTGACAACCCGGCATTAGTAAAGTTGATAAGCAGCTTAGTTAGGAGTGCCCATGTATACTCAGGGTACAATTTAAAACTCGGATAAAAGTAATTTTTTCCCTTTACTTCATCTTTATTGGAAACTTCCACTTCAGGCTTAACACTGGCTGGTTCAATAATTAATAATGTTGCTATTAGCCCCCCAACTAGCTGTCCGAAAGCGATCATCAATATCTTATCTTGCACAGAAACGGCCGAAAAATACCCCATTACAATCATACTACCGAGCATAACAAACGCTGGAGCAGATGCCCCAATAAAACCAGAAACTCGACCGAATTTTTCCTGATCGACTTGTTCTGGCACGATTGAATAGCTTGAGTTAGTGACCATCCCATAAAAGAACTGAGCGAATATCCACGTACACGCCAGCATGAAGATTGACGTTGCATTAGCAAAAAAATACATGCAAATACAGCCACCTAAACTTCCTAGTAGAATCCAAAAGCGACGGCGACCAAATTTTACATACGTACGGTCAGCAATAAATCCACCTAGTGGACTCAACACAACTAGAGCAAAACTGGAAATGCCAGCACAAATGCCAAACATAGCTGTAACTTCACTTTCGCCGACAAGACGAATGATATTAAATTGAATAATTCCAAACATGAGTAGTACAAGTGGTGCGACAGAGGTTCCGACACCAATCATTGCTGCAGGTACAAGGCGTTTATAAGGTGTTTTTTTCATAATATGTGACCTTCTTTAACAAATTCAATTGCTGAATTTCAGACCACTTAAATTTATCAATATTGGTTTTTATTTTTTCCTATTTTTTGCCACATTTTTATTAATGTTAACTATAGGTATATAGTGTGATTAGAATCACAATGAGATTTACGTAAAAATCTTCCTTTGGGAATTAATTTGTTCTTCGAAATTTTAATGGTGTCGACTTTGTCGCATCGCTAAAAAATTTATTAAAAGCACTCTGGCTTGCAAAGCCCAGTTTATAAGATATATCTCCGATGCTAAGATCGGAATTATTTAGCATTTTTATCGCTTCTTCTAATTTTACTTGCTTTTCTATAATTTTATATGATGTATCTAAACTTTTTAATCTACGAGACAATGTCGTTTTACTGATATTTAATCTTAAACAAATTTCATTTAATGCTTTGCTGCTTTTAAAATCGAAGTCACAGCTATTAATCATTTCCCTTATCGATGTTTCAAGTATTTTCTTTGCATTGTCTACATTGATAAGGTCTGAGTATTCTGAATCGACTATTTTTTTCAAAATAAAAAAAATAGCATCATTAAATTTTGCGTAATAAGTATTCAGATTATCGGTACTAAATGAGATGATATTTCTGGATGACTCCCACTCAACATCACAATCCCAATAGTTAAAAATATTGAGGAATATATTATTGCTTTGGCTTTTACTCTGTACTTTGAATGTTATTTTCTCGCCTAAGTAGTGACTAACTAAAAAGGAGATAAAAATGAAATTGATCATCGATACGAACTGGTAATCCAATTCAGAAAACTCATAAAAATATTCTATCTCAACCTTGTTTCCCGCATATCTTATTTCAATAGTATCTACATTACCAATTATTGAACGATATTGAATATAATTATCCAATGCATTTTTCAGCGAACTAGAATTCAAACACAGTAACGCAAAATGTGGCGCGTGGTCTGAAAATAGATAAGATATATTTTGTCTATTAAAAAAGAACTCTTCTCGAAAGTTCTTTCTTTTTAAAAACCAACCTTCCCCGCCACCTTCATCTAGCATTTTAAGCAAATGGTAATGCTTAGTAGCTGGTATCCGAGTACTGGGTTGAGTTATTTCTTCTGGGTAAACTCCTGATGTTTTTGTAATTTCTTTCCACGAGTAACCCATCTCTAATAAATTATTTATTATTTGATTAGTTAACGATGCGCAGACAGATTTTTTATTTATATCTTCCATATTAGCTAGCCTAGCTCTTACATCCAGCTAGCAATATACTGATAAAGCCTATCAATTGTTAGTGATACGCATCCCAAAAATGACTTACTATTACACGAGAAAAATGATGGTTAAATAATAACCATCATTTCTTATTTTTATAATTCCAAATAGTATATCAGCCATACTAATACACTATTGACTGCGACTTTCAATCAAACTCTTGTATTTATAGGCGCTCGGCTTATATGTACGCTTAAATGTTGAACGATCAACTTCACATAAACCAAAATGAATGTCATAGCCATGAACCCACTCATAGTTATCGATGAGCGTCCAGTGTATGTAGCCTAATAATGGCATACCCTGAGTTCTGAGAATATCCAACTCTTTTAAGGACGACTCAATAAACCAGCATCTCAATCCATCATCATCTGTTGCAATGCCATGTTCCGTGACCATTACCGGTTTACCTGTTACGTTATTGATGTACTTGACACAATTGGCCAAAGACGTGGGATCAATCCAACTTCCCATTTTGTTTGTTGTGGCATCGTCTGGAATTGGCGCCACTCCCTCACTATTCCAAACCACACGCTCATAGTTTTGCACACCAACAAAATCTGCCTCAGACGCGGCCCGTAACCACCCGCCGTAATTGTCCTCACGTTTTGCATCTCGTACGCTATCACCACCCAAAGCGCAATCGTCTAACAAGGCAAGAGAAAAGCCGACTTGCAGATCAGAGTTGTATTGTTTTAGCACGTTTCTTGCCAGTCGATGACCAATGATCAAATTTTCCTGAATGGTATCAAAATCAGATCTTAAGCATGCATTAAGCCCTGAGAACTTCTTACAATGCATTGTTTTTGCGGCCAATTCGAGCATTTCACTCTGTAAATTCCAAACCTGTTCTGGCATACCCAGTACGTTGAGCGTACGCAGAATATTTGGCTCATTGAACGTCAAAACATAGGAGAGTTTGTCAGCAAAATACTTACCTATTTCATCACAATATCTTGTAAATATCTCCGGAGCTTGAGGGTTAGTCCATCCACCCAACGCGGCAAACCAAACAGGGTTTGAAAAATGATTTATTGTGACTATCGGTTCTAGTCCCCGATCAACGCAACCTTTAACGATGCGCAGATAGTGATCGATCATCGCCTTAGAAAACGTACCTGCTGTCGGCTCAATTCTTGCCCATTCCAATGAAAACCGATAGCAATTTAGTCCAATCTCTTTTGCGATGTCCAAATCGTGTTCCCAGAGTTCAAAGCTGTTACAGGCATCCCCTGATGGCTCTTTGAAAACGGTAGTTGATAAATTCTCCATCAACCAAATATCAGAATTGATATTATTCCCCTCAATCTGGTGCCCCGCGCTCGCAGCCCCCCAAAGAAAGGGTAAACTAATTGTAGGCAACTGCATTATCGTATCTCCCTCATTTAGAATGAATATTTAATAGTTGAAACATAAGCGTGCCCATTACTTCTTTTGAATTTGCCGTCAACCATATAAGGAGTATTAAAATAGTCACGTTTAAAAGATTGGTCTCGCGCAACGACAAAAGAAACGGATAGATTTGGCATTTTCTTCGGATGCCAAAGTGATACTAGAGATACTTCTCCTTCAGTTATAGTGTCTCCTTGGTATTTGAAGAATCCGCCTCTCGCATCCACTCCTAATGTAAAATCCTCTCCGATATCTTTGAAATAGGCAATCATAAACGCATGCTCTTTGTTATTAGCATAATCCCATGCATTACCACTGGTCAAAGAATCTTGGCTACCTTGTACATTATTCGCCATATTCAGCGAAAATTTTCCTAATCCCTCTTCTTTATCGGAATCTGAATAGTTATAGGCAAATTTCATATACCCTTTATCAAGAAAAAACTCAGCTCCAATTTCATAAATTGCGGCGTAATCATCAAAATATCGACTATTAGCCGTCATGTTTTTATAATTTGAATAGCCTTTCTCGTAAGTCGCTGTAGCGGTGATCTTGCTCGGAGGCAAGTAAGAATTGGGGCCAAATTTTCTAGCCAATCGAACTTGATGCTTGATCATATAACCTTCACTTTCAGTTATATAATAGCGATATTCATTGTTACCTTTGGTGTAATTAAAATCAGCTGTAAGGATATAATCTATTGTATCTCCCTCAGCCGTTGTAAGTTTGGCGTTATCAATTTCATCACTATCCGAATACTCTTTAATATATGCCAATTTGACAAACCAATTGTCATTTTTAATTTCTGAAGAAAGACTGTTATAAGAACTCATAGCAGCATTATTTTCAACGCTCGTACCACCATATTCAAATAGAACGCGGCGCCCTTGAAATAATTCAATTGAAGTGTCTCCTATTGAAAATTTCTGCTTTAAATAATACTGAGGTAGTTTAACAAACCCAACCGGATCTCCATCATTATTGGCCCGAACAATTTCACGTGTAGCAAATCCTTCACCTTGATTACCAATTGGATCTACAGCATAGGCCTCAACATCAATGCCAAAATGCTCACTGAAGTAGCCCGACTGATAGCTTACTTTAGCTGATTGCGCCCAGGTTCCCATATCATAGTCAGGGAAACCAGATGCTTCTGTACCAAAGCCATCAGAGTGAAGATCGATGTAATCCATTCGAAACGTAGTAGTGATCTTTGAATCGTCTATAAATCTATCAAAATTTGCATGTGCGAGTGTAGGGCACGCAGCAAGCAATAGTAATGCTCTTTTCATATTAGACCTTTTTATTTTATTGGAATAAATGATACAAGTTAATTTATATTAAATTCTGCTAGATTTTTTATAATTATATTCGCACCTTTCAGCGCATTATTGTCACCAATTCCAACTGTATTCATTCCAGCTGTTATTGCAGCATCAATACCAGCTTGTGAATCCTCAAATACTGTACATAAATTATGTTCTATACCGAGTATTCGACTTGATTTAATGAATACCTCTGGATTAGGTTTTGCATTACTAACGTCATTACCATCTATAATGCAATCAAATAAATCATATATTTTTGTTTTATGTAATATCAATTTAGCGTTTTTACTAGCTGAACCAAGACAGACATATATTCCGTTTTCTTTACTTTGTTTCAATAAAGACTCGGCTCCTGGAAGCAATTCATTTCTATCGATTTTATTGATGTAACTTAAGTATATTTCATTTTTAATTTTTAAAATATTACTCAAATCAAACTCAGATAAATCCCTTCCATTCTCCTCTATTATTATTTTAAGAGATTTATCTCTACTCACTCCTTTTAATTTTTCATTCATCAACTCATCAAAATTCAAATTTAATGAGTCGGCGACTTCTTTCCAAGCAAGATAATGGTATTTTGCGGTATCAACCAATACACCATCTAGGTCAAAAATAAATGCTTTCATGATTATACCTGCATGTCAATTCGTCCCATGAAAGGGTCTACTGGGCTTTTTCCGCTGAACGACTTATTACCCAATAAGCAGTTAATTGTTGCTCTGATGGTTTCCACATTCGCGGTATAAGCATTTATGTATGTTTGGACCCGAGGAACATCGTAGAGATGGTATGGATTACCAAATGAAACAAACACAGTTGATAGTTCAGCACAAAACCATGGAGCATCAATTCCCATAGGTCTTGTCCAGTTCAGTCGCAGCGATGTTTTATTACTTGCTGGTTTTATATTGGAAAAATAGAGTGCGAAGTCATATTTCTTCCGCATATCTTCAACGGATAATTTAACGTCTCGCATCTTAAAGTTAGATGGGTCGAATAAATCTACTTTAAACCCTTTGCTTTCAAGCAGCTCAATAGCTGGTGCAAATACATTGGTTTTATTGCCAAAAAAATCTCCATCATCAGTCAATGTAAAGAGCAATACATTTGGCTGCTTATGCGGATCAATAGGAAGAAAATCATCACGGTCTTTAACTAAAGTAATCGATTTTTCCGCACACATATTTGCTAGATTTTTATGAGCTTGGTTACCAATTAGTTCTAGCGCCTGCTCTTGGGGCACCAATTCATCCTTATCTATTTGATGGAGTTTTAGAGCTGCCTTCATTGCTAGAGTTCGAGTGATGGCTTCGTCAACGCGCTCCATACTCAATCGCCCCTCAGCAATGCCTTGCTTCATGTATTGAAAATCTTCTGCAAGATCCTTATTAAACAAGAAAATGTCGCACCCAGCGGCAATCGCTGCTGGCACCGAATATTTTCGTAGCATTACGCTCGTAAAACCGACCATTGCACTGGCATCAGTAACAATCAAACCATTAAATCCAAGTTTGCCTCTTAGCAACCCTTGAAGAATCTCTGGTGATAGACTGGCAGGAAGGACATCTTCAAAATCAAGAGTAGGCTTTAGATATTGGCTATAACTCGGTAAAGAGATGTGTCCAACCATAATTGATAGCGAATCAGCAGCGATAACTTCCTGATATATTTCACCATAACTGGTATCCCACTCTTCTTTTGTTAACGAATTATAGGTTGGCACAATGTGCTGGTCGCGATCATCTATACCGTCACCAGGGAAATGTTTAGCCGCCGTTGCCATCCCTTGTTTACGTACCTCTTTAATATATTCGCTTGAATAATATTTCACCTTATTCTTATCGCTACCAAACGTTCTAACATTAGTAATAGGGTTATTGGGGTTAATATCCAAATCAACTACCGGCCCGAACGTCCAATTCACTCCAAGAGCTTTGCCTTCGATAGCACTGATTCGCGCTAGGCCGCGTACCATTTCTACGTCGTCAGTGGCTGCAGTCTGCATCTGGCAACCAAATTCAGTACCATCGATCGCAGAGCCAGTGCCTCCACTTTCCAAATTTGAGGCAATCAGTAATGGTATATCACTACAGGATTGCAAAAAGCGGTGAGTACTTTGTACCTCTTTGCCTAAGCCAGGGCGAAACATCATTCCTGCGGGTTTAAATGACTCGATCGTATTTCGTAGCTCATCTTCATCTGAGCTTAAACCTACTGGCATAAATAATTGGCCGATTTTCTCATCAAGTGACATGCAAGCTAGCTTATCAGTCACCCAAGCAATGTCATTATCAGACAAATAAAATGGTGAAGATCGTAGATCAACCATAAGGACTCCAATAAAAAACTATATACAATTAATTCTTACTTCATTGTTAATACGTTTATTACTTTATCCGTAGAGGTTGATGCTGTTTTCTTTTTTTCGCTCAGATTTTTGTTTTTTTAACGCAGTTGACTTTTATGTGAATCCAATCACAAGCGATGCAACAAAACGTTAATAAGTGTTTAAAATCAGCATGATAGCTACACACACCAATAGATATCGATAGTTTAGTCATAGGGAAATATTATTAATATTTCTTTAAAACAAATAATTTACCCCCACCAGCTAGTATCAAATAATCCTCGCCATAGTTCGATATAGAATTCGGCTAAATATATTTTTCAAAGCCTATTGTAGAAAATTGCCTACATTGCTGTTTCTCTCGTCAGTGAAAGCTTATTTATTTCCAACCACCAATTTATCTGCATTTTATTTTATAAAATTAATAATAAGGCAATGTAAAAGCGTCTAGCCCTGCACAAAGAATCCCCAGCGTTACAGGCATAATTGATTATTCTTGAGAGCACTTATCCCATCCCTGCTCGTCAACTATTCACTGCTTAGTTTTGTGTCTTAACGCAGCTCATATTAGTCCTATGGAGGAAATTAACATGGCATCTAGCTCGTTCAAAAATGTTGTATTCGATATCGGTAATGTACTAGTGCGTTGGAATCCTGTGGAGATAACACGACTTACCTTCGACGATTCGTATGACATTGAGAGCTTGGCTGAATCCATTTTTCGTTCAGAAATTTGGTATAACCTCAACAAAGGATTGATTTCCGAGAACGAAGCAAAGTTGCAGCATCAAATTTTATTTGGGTTGTCTGAAGTCGAATGTGAACGTCTGTTTTACTATGTAAGACAAACTCAGATCCTTATCTATGGCTCTGTCGATCTCGTCAAACGTGTTAAAAAAGCAGGCTACCGTGTGTTTGCCTTGACCGACAATGTCCATGAAATCGTGGCTCATTTGAAGTCCACTTACACGTTTTGGGAGCTCTTCGAAGGCACTGTTGTTTCTGCTGACGTGTGCATACTTAAACCTCAAGCAGAAATCTACCAGCACCTGCTTAACCAGTTTGAAATTAAAGCAGAAGAGACCATTTTCCTCGACGATATGCCGCACAATGTAAAAGGCGCGCAAGATGTCGGCATTACCGCAATAGAATTTAAAAATGCAGCCCAAGGTGAACAAGCGTTAAAAGCACTAGGCCTAGATTTCTAGTCACTTAATACAGTGAATGCCACTATTTCGTGGCATTCACTAAGAAAAACTAACTTTCCATAATGACTTCAGGAGTGCCTGCCACCATGTAACCGATTGTTCTACGAGCTGATTTTTCAGAGTAGTCTGTAGATAAAATGGTATCCACAAAATACCATGTACTGGTTGCACGTTCAGCCGTTATCTCAAGCAACAAGTATCCTCTATCGATCAAATTCGTATATTGTAAATCATCCACAAGATCGGTCACTGCGGCCTCATACGTTGACGCCAAATCCTCTGAAATATCAAGGTAGTATTCCATTCCTGGTGATGTTACAGAGCTAGTCGCAAACTCCACCGCAACAGCATTACCATCCTCATCACGTAAATTATTTGCCCAAGAATTGTGGGTATCCCCTGCCACCACTACTGTATTCTTACCTAATGAACTCAGAAGACTAAATAGCCTTTCTCGTTCATAAGCGTAACCATCCCAAGCATCTAAGTTGTAGGGCACAGAAGGAAGCGCCAGCAATGCAAGCACCTCTTCTGTTAAGAGAGATTGATTTTCAGAAACATAGCTAATTTCATCAGCGGTTAAGGTTTCGTCACCAGCAGTCACACGTTGTGCCAATAAAGCTAAAGGCCCCAGAGTCGCATAATCACCAATCGACATCTCTTGTAACGCCACTGCTGCAGGCAGTGTCATTCTTCCCATTAGCACTTGTTGGCCGATCACCTGCCAAGTTGCCGAACTGGCAGTTAACTGCTGAGTCAGCCACGCAAACTGAGTTTCACCCATCATGGTTCGAGTATCATCAGTGAGTGCTGCTTCAAGTGCGGTTTCATCAAAACTGCCGTCGGCATTCATGTAATCTGAATAGTCGAGTTGTACATCTCGCGCCAGAAGTCTGGTATCCAGCATATGCAAATCAAGTAAATTGCCAAAACTAAAGCTGCGATAGATATCAACATGATCACCTAATGACCAAGGTCGAATAGGAATCCATTCAAAGTAAGCTTGAGTGGCATAATCTTTACGAGAGTCGTAGTCACCCTCGCCATCATTATGATTTTCAGCACCGTCTTTCCAGGCATCGTTTGCTACTTCGTGGTCATCCCAAATGGTGATAAACGGCACCTGTGCATGAATTTTTTGTAGTCTTTCGTCAGTTCGATATTGAGCATAACGAGTTCGGTAATCAGATAAGGTCAATAACTCGTTACTCGGAAGAACTTCACGACCGATCGCTTCAGCATTATCACTGGCATATTCACCACGACCATACTCGTAAATATAATCACCAAGATGTAAAACCGCATCAAGGTCTGAATTCTGAGCAATCATATCGTAGACGTTAAAAAAGCCAGCAGGATAGTTAGAGCAAGACACCACAGCCAGCTTCACTGCACTCACATCGCCAGTGGGCAGTGTTTTTGTTACCCCAACGGTAGATTGTTCATTACCGACAAAGAAACGATAGTAATAGGTGGTATTCGAACTCAACCCTATTGCATCAACTTTAACGGTATAATCTCGCTCTGCAGTTGTTACATAGTTACCGTTAGTGACGATGTTAGTAAAACTGCTGTCTGTAGCTACTACCCAGTTGACTGTGACATCACCATCTTTTTCGGGCGTCACTCGGGTCCATAAAATCACTGAATCATTTAACGGATCGCCACTGGCTACCCCATGCTCAAAAGTCCCACTAATTAGAGATTCATCATTACATCCCATTAATCCATAAGATATAACAACTGCACCAAATCCTTTTGCAGCCAATTCCAAAAAGCGTCTGCGGCTCAATCCCTCTGACATATATTCCTCTCATATTGCTTGCAGTAAATTAATCTCCCTATAATTTCCATGAGAAAGGTGATTAAAATATGACAGTAGGTTTAATTTCAATAGTTAGGCACATAAATAATTGTGGAAATCAGATTTCTATATATTTATTATCTGAGTAAAGATTAAAAGTAAGGTTGTTAAATTGAGAATTGCATTAACAGGATCAAGTTCCGTCGGTAAAACATTTTTATCAAATCATCTAATGAAAAACAAAAAATTCAGATCTTACATTAGTCATTTCATTACACCTGATGCTCGTTCAATTCTTGATAAGATGGGACATGGACATACTGATGTCATGTCACGCGACAGTTTAAGAGAGTTTCAGATAGCCTATTTCAAGCGCAAACAACAAATTGAGCATAACCAGTATAACTTTCTGACCGAACGTTCTTTTATCGATGTAGAAGCTTTTTGGAGAGTTAGAGATACATTTGATATGCCCCCTTCTATGCAAAACAAATTGACCGAGAAATGTTATTATCACGCACAAAAGTACGACTTACATATCTACCTTCCTTTTGGTATTGTTCCTTTTCAGTCGGACGGGTATCGTTCCGAGGATATAGAGTTCCACTATAAAGTGGATCATAAGTAAGCACCCCATGAACACACGGGGCGTTTTAATGTGAGAAGTTCCACGGAAGAAGTGAGTCAATGTCGGGCTCTGCTTTCGCCAGCTCTTTCATGCACTTGACCATGTAATCGTAGAGAATGAGCCCATTGGCTTTAGCCGTCTCGATGATGCTATAGAGTAATGCGCTAGCATCAGCACCTTTTGATGTGTTGGCGAAGAGCCAATTTTTTCGGCCAATGACCATTGATTTTATCGCACGTTCTGCTCGATTGTTGTCGATGGATAAGTGCCCATCATCCACATAACGCACCAACTTTGGCCATTGACCCAAGGTGTATTTAATCGCTTTACCCAGTGGGCTGGATTCGAACACTTTCTGTGTCGTGAGCCATTGATACAGGTCGTCCAATATTGGTTTGGCGTGTGTTTGTCTTTCTGACCAACGCTCTTCAGCTGATGACGGTTTTAAGCGAGCTTCGAGCGCATAGAGTTTTTGGATTTTCGCCAGCGCGATATCCACTTTCCCAGTCTTGCCTTTTCCCTGGAGCTTTTTTGCCTCCATGAACTTACGGCGAGCATGAGCGAAGCAACCGACGTTTGTCACTTGAGTGAGACCATCGTACGCCGCATAACCATCGGTTTGCAGGTAACCCGAGTAATCTCCCAAGAAGTCCATTGGGCACGCTCTCGCGCGACTGTTTTGATAGTCGTACAAGACGATGTTTTTCATCTCCGGTAAACAAGCTTGCGGAGAGTCAGCTCCTGAGCAGTAAAGCCACATGTAACTGCGCTTCTCTTCTTGCAGCACATTCAATGGGGTTTCATCGGCATGAACCACCACTTGTTCAAGTAAGTGCGTTTTTAAGGCTTGGTACAAGGGTTGGAACTTCTCACTGACTTGGATAACCCAGCGAGCCATGGTGGTTCTTGATAAGTCGATGCCCGATTGCGTGAACAAGGTTTCTTGTCGATAAAGCGGCAAGGCGTACTGGTATTTACCCAAGATGATATTGGCCAGCAAGCTTTCTGTGGCGAAGCTTTTCGGGATAATGCTCTCGGGTGCTGGCTGTTGGTGAACTGGGTTAGTCTCACTGTGTTGCTCACAATGACGGCACGCGTATTTAGGACGAACGTATTCGATAACTTTGAGGACTGCAGGCGTGAACTCCAGTTTCTCGCTACGGTCTTCCCCGATTTGATGCAGAGAATGCTGGCAGCAAGGACAATTTTTATCGTGCTCATCCAGGTCAAGCACCACGGTTTCGCGAGGTAAGTCTTTCGGTAATGGCTTGCGTTTACCACGGCGCTTTGTTGTGGTCGTCGTGGTCACCACTTCTTCCTCGACGTTCTCCGCTTCGCATTCCACTTCATTAAAGAAGTCGCCCTGAGCTTCGTTATACGGTTTTAACGCTTCAGAGCGTTTGGCGAACTGACGGTCAAGTGCCAGTTTGAACTGCTCAATTAAGGATTGGCGCTCTTGTTGCCACTGCGATTCTTTTTGCTGCCAAGCGGCTTGCTCAGACATCAACGCCTTCACCATCGCTTGAAGTTCCGCGATGTTTTGGCTGTCTGGATTGATGTCGGGGGTCGTCTTTTTCATGGTAGTTATTGTACTTAATACCGATAAAAAAGGCTTGGTTTATTTGACTTTTATTGCCATTAACCCATTGTAAAACTGTCGATTTTCACTGGTTTATGGCCGATTATTGTGAAGCCAGAAAGCAGTCTGTCGAGGTCAAATTGCGTTAAGGTAAACACGGCATTTTTCTCTTGTGTGGGCCATTTAAACTTGGCTTTTTCGAGGCGTTTATACCAGAGCGCATAACCCGTTTGGTCCCAATACAACGCTTTGATTTTATCGCGTTGTTTATTGGTGAAGAGGAACAATGCCCCTGAGCCCAGTTCGAGGTCGGTTTCGGATTCAATCAACAGCGCCAGACCATTAATAGACTTTCTGAAATCAACAAACTCACGGTATAAATACACCACTGGCGCGGTCATCATGCGTTTCATGACAAGGCTCCAATCAACTCTGCAAGATAGTGTGGTGGCGTGCCTTGAGGAATACTCAATTCGACGTTATTTACCATCAAAGTCATGTTGGCTACCGACGTCTGGGTCACCTTGCGACAGGTGGTTTTTTCAATAATTTCGGCCTTAACGAAGCCACTCTGAGTTGGGGATGGGTTAACACTCAACTGCTGCCGCTTAGCGTAAAACGTCGATACGCTAATGTCGTGTTTTTGGCAAAAAGCTTGTTGTGTGAGCGAACTGGCTTGGCATTGCTCAATCAGCGAAAGCCATTCTTGGTCGGTGCGTCGTTTATTCATGTCACATCTCCTTTGGATTGGAGATGTGATCATAGAGTGGGCAAAGCCTGTTTAGAATGTGGGGTTTGTGGTGCGCTTACGATCATAAAATTCAAGACCTACTCCAAACGTGGAAACTAAGATATATCACATTAGATCGTTTAGATATTGAACACCGGGTTAATAAAGTAATTAATCAATTATCTTCTCTTAAAGGATAATTTTTATAGTTAGATTCCAGATAATGACA
This sequence comes from Vibrio tritonius, assembly GCF_001547935.1. Taxonomy (NCBI): domain Bacteria; kingdom Pseudomonadati; phylum Pseudomonadota; class Gammaproteobacteria; order Vibrionales; family Vibrionaceae; genus Vibrio; species Vibrio tritonius. The sequence goes on along the minus strand of NZ_AP014636.1, from coordinate 498,242 downwards.
GGGATAATAGGAATAAGAAGGTTCATACAATAATAAATACTCAATTATTACTATTATCAGAAAAACTATTTACCCAATTTCGACATCATTTCTGGCTTCATGAACTTCTGAATAATCAACATAAAAAGAATCGAAGGTACGAGTAATATGAGAGCCGTGATCGACGAAATCTGATAGTTCCCTTCCATACTGGCGGTATACAGCAATAGCGGTAGCGTATTGACCTCGGGGGCGCCAACAAAAAATGTCCCAGTAAATTCGTCCATCGATTCTAAAAAAACGAATATGCCACTGGCCACAATACCGGGAGCAGCCAAAGGTAATGTCACCGAAAAAAAGGCTTTGACTGGACCGGCACCAATATTACGAGCAGCACGAATCAGTAATGGATCTTGAGCAGAAAAAGCCGCAACCGTGATCCAAACGGAATACATCAGCCCATGAACCGTATGCACTAAGATAACGCCAATCACAGTGCCATTTAGCCCCACCTGATAAAACAACTTAGCAATATTCATATACACCGTAAGGTTAGGGAAAGCTTGCGGTAAGAGAAACAGCATCATCAGCGGTAAGCGTAGTGGCATACTTGGTTTTGAAAGTGCGTAGCCGGCAGGTATGGAGATCAATAAGGCCAATGCGGTCGCTGACACAGCAATGAAAAGGCTGGTTAATAGCGAACCCGACACATCACTGTACGGACTAAATACTTTATGCCAATATTTCAATCCCCATTCGCTCGGTAAGGTGTGAGGGAAAAACCAACTTTCGGTGACACTCCAAATTAAGAGGTTACAAAGCGGGCCAAAGATAGCCAGCATAAAGAACACCAAGAAAAAAACTTGTAGCCAAAAGTGAGCTTTGATACGTCTAACGCAGTGAGATGAAAGCGCCATACATTGTTGAGGCAAGGATAATACAAAAGAGCTCATTAACGTGACTCCTGCTTGGTGCTTTGTCGAAGATAAAACCAGCTAAAAAGCCCTGTCATACAATAAGAGATAATACCAAGTGCATTAGCTACTGGATAATCGCTGTATGAATTGATCCGAAATGCCATATCAGCACTCAACATTGTGGGCGTTCCCGTCCCAATCATCATGGGAACCGAAAGAACCGACATAATAGAAACCAACGACAGCACCATAGCTACCGCTATTGTCGTTTTGATTTGGGGCAATAATATCTGCCATAAAATACGCCACCGATTTGCCCCGAGATTACGCGCTGCGCGAGTCTGGTCGGCTTCAATTGCTGCCATCGCTCCTGCAATAAGTAACGTGGCAAAAGCAAGTTGCTTCCAAATGAACGTAATAATGATGCCCTTCCAACCCAAAAATGAAACGGTTTCAAACGGAGTTAATATACCTAACTCAACGAGCCCATTATTCATTAATCCATTTTTTGCCAAGAAGGTTCTCATCATTTGCGCGGTGACTATGAATGGAATAAATAAAGGAATGCGATATAACGCCCCCAGCAATTTAGTAATTCCTTGAAAAGGTGACAATGTTACTAAAGCGCTAATCCCGACTGACAGCACTAAAATGCATGCGATTGAAACGATAACAATAATTGCGGTAAACAGCATATCTTTGCCATAAAAATCAATAGCCTTGACAAGATGCTGCCCAGTAAGCATGCCGTTAACATCGGTTAATCCAGAATAAATTGAATACCCCAATGGGTAGACAAAAAAGCACCCAATAACAACCAATGCAGGTAAGATTAATAAGGCCAGTGTACGATTGTTTTCATTCATGATAAATCCAATTCAATCAGAGACATTGATGCCTCAAAGACATCAATGTCTCGTCATATCAAACGTAAGTTTGATTAATTTTCTACTTGGCGCTCGTAACCTTCTTTGATGTCATCAAAATAGGCGGCGGTAGGGAAACTTTTGCCATAGTTTTTAAGATCCGTTGGCGTAATTTCTTTAAACAATTTAGCCCACGTTGCTTTATCCAACTGACTCTGCACAAAATTGGCATCAATACCTGGATACCAATTAAATTGTTTCACAATCCCATTCGCTTGGATTTCGGGGCTGGTCGCCAACGCAATAAACTCTTCTGCAAGCTTTTTGTTGGCTGCTTTTTCCGGAACGACATAATACATTGGCTGACCCGGCATGCCCGGAGCAATCAATTTCAGTTTCATTGCTGGAGACAGCTTGCCATCCGCTTTCCAGCTATAAAACATATCAACCCATACAGGTCCCATGGCAATTTCACCGCGGTTGAGCATATCTAACGTGCCAGCATTACCCGGAGTAAAGGTTACATTTGAGTTGAATTGTTTAAGCTTTTCGAACGCTTGTGACCACGACTTTTCTTGGGCTTTGTTGTATTCACCTTGAGTAAGAGCATCGGAACCACCACCGTAGGCATACACCCATCCAGTAACAAATGCGAGGCCGGACATGCCGTTTTTAATCCCGTTATATCCAAAAGCTTTTGGGTGTTCTTTGGTCCATTTGATCAAGCCATCATAAGACGATGGTGGGGTATCAATTAGGTCGCTGTTATAGGCAATCGCGGTTTGGCTATGGAACATCGGAATAACGTAACCTTGAACATTAGCACCCAAGGCATATTTGGCACTGTCTCGAGTTGCCAATTTGCTGGTTTCAACATCGTCGGTATAGCGCGCGAGCAAACCTTTTTGCACCATTTGCCCACCTGCTTTTTCATGTACAACAGCAACATCAATGTCCCACTGTTTTGATCCAGCTTGTTGCTGCGCTTCTAATTTCTCATTGATCTTGTTTGAGCCAGCATCACCGGGACCGGTTCCTACAACATGTATAGTGACACCCGGATGAGTTGCTTCAAATTTAGGCGCCAGAAAGGTTTTTACGTAATCCACCATATTTTGACTGCCTGCGGTCACTACGTTTAAGACCGTCTCAGAAGCAGCCAATGTCGGCAATGCGATACTTCCTAACGCTAACGCGATAAGACACTGTTTTTTTAAAGACATACCCTGTCTCCCTATATGATTGGGGTTTGTAATTTACTAAAATGAAAAAAGATACCGAGGCTCAACATGAACTTGAACCTTCTCGTTTAAATTAAGTTCTTCCTTACAGCGTGCATGGCAAAGGAAACCGTTTACATTCACTACTGTTTGATACTGCCCGGTGAGGAAGACACTTCTTGTCACTTCCCCACTAAGCACTAAACCGTGTTCCGGTAACTCAGAGGTCAATGGCATCACCACGGCGTGTTCGCTACGAAAGTAAAGCTGTTGTAAATGCACTGGCAACTGAATTGAACGTCCGTCCTTTCTGACATCGACAGATATATTTGATAATGAAACCGGATCAAGATGGTTGTCGGCCCCCATAAAATCGGCCACAAACGCGGTATTAGGGTGATAGTAGATCTCTTCTGGCGTACCGACTTGCTCAATATGCCCTTGGTGAAGAACAGCAATTCTATCTGCCATCACCTGAGCTTCTTCCTGATCGTGGGTGACGATGATCGATGTAAAACCAAGGTGTTGTTGCAACTGCTTTATTTCATCACGGACAGATAAGCGCACTTTGGCGTCTAAGTTGGAAAGAGGTTCATCTAACAGCAATATATCCGGCTCAACCGCTAGAGCACGAGCAAGTGCAACACGTTGACGTTGCCCTCCAGATAATTCAGTGACTTTTTTGCGCTCAACTTCTTTTAAATTGACCGCTTCGAGCATTTTCATGACTTGTTTACGCGATTGTGTTTTGTCATAACCACGCAGCGACAAACCAAAAGCAATGTTTTGCTCAACGGTCATATGTGGCCATAACGCATAGCTTTGAAAAACCATGGTGATATTTCGCGCTTCCGGTGACAAGTGCGTGATATCGCGACCTGCGACACTAATTTTCCCTGAGTTGGCGGCAGTAAAGCCACATAACGTATTCAATAACGTGGTTTTACCACAACCTGAAGGACCAAGAAGCGCAAGCATTTCACCATGCTCAACAGCAATGTTTATGTCCTTTAATACCGTTTGGCTGCCGTAACAAACCGATAAATCGTTAATCACTAGGTGGCTCATCTGCGCCCTATCCATGAAATATAATCTCTTTCTGCAAAAAATGAACACGTGTTCATTTTGGTGTAAAAAAAATGACAACTCGGTGTATCATCATCAATTGATGTTTTTAATCTGACGTAGCGTTATGACAGATTAATGAAACTGAGAATAAATTTGAGGCTATGGATGAAAGTTGAAGTAATTGGATCAGGCAGTGCATTTTCGACACAACGCAATACATCGGCAGTCATTATTTCTGATGAACATCAGAATTGGCTAATTGACTGTGGGCCAACCATTCCCAGAGCATTGTGGCAAAGAAACCTCGACATCAACACAGTTGATGTCATCTACTTCACCCACATTCATCCCGACCACTGTTCGGGATTGGCTGCTTTGCTCAATCAATGGAAAAGCTTTGGACGTACCAAACCCCTGATCATTATCTGCCAACAAGAACAACAAACGGTTCTGGAAAACTTAGTGGCTTTATCTATCTGGCCAGAAAAGAATATTTGCTTTGCAATCCACTGGATGACAACCCAAGAGCATATGTCGATTGGCAATTGGAATGTAGATACAGCAGATACGCAGCATGAAGTCCCTAATCGCGCTCTGCGCATCAGCAATGGTACGCATAGTGTATTTTATAGTGGCGACGGACGCCCAACGGCAGCAACAACCGCTTTGATGCACAACGTCGATATTGCGTTTCAAGAATGTGCCTCTTTTGCCGCTTTATCCTCCGATAATTCCCATGGCGATTTGCCACAATGCATTGAGCTTAAACAGGCGTTAAACCTCCCTAATCTCTTGGTTTACCACTGTTGGGATGAATACCTCCCACAGATCAAACGTACTTGCGCTGAAACAGATGGCGTTTATGTGAGTCAAGATGGTTTGATGATTGATCTCTCGCTGCCTACCACTCCTCAATTGGAGCGTTTTCTTGACTAAACAAAACAAAACCATCACAGCACAAGATGTTGCTGATCTAGCAGGTGTTTCTCGAGCTGTGGTATCTCGAGCATTAAGTAACAGTGGTAGCATTGCACCTAAAACACGCACCAAGGTTCAGCAGGCTGCCGAGCAGCTGGGTTATCAAGTTAACTTTCTTGCGCAAGGTTTGAACCGTAAACGCACCCAACTGATTGGCATTGTAGTGACGCGCTTAGATGATCCTTTTCGAGCCGCGTTATTGCAGGGCCTACTTTTAGAAGTTCAGCAATGTGGCTTTCAAGCTTTGGTTATGGAAGTACATGATAAGGAGCAATTGGAAAATACCATTACCCAGTTCATTCAATACCGTGTTTCAGGAGTCGTTATTACCTCAGGACAACCACCAACCGAACTTGCGAGAAAGTGTTCAGAAGTCGATATTCCCGTGGTCACCATCAACCGCCGCGTGAACTTACCCACTATCGATAGTGTTTGCTCAGACAATAAAATGGCAGCTGAACTGGTACTTAACATGGCACTAAAGAAACAGTCACGCGGCATTACTTGGATTAACGGCCACTCTTCAACATGGGCGGGGCTAGATAGAGGAATTCAGTTGGCATATGTCCATAAAAACCATAATACAGAACTTAAGTTTTCTACCTCACTTGTTCCCGATGCCAACTATGAGTGTGGTTATCGCTGGGGCCTGACCTATTCGCTTAGCAAAGGTGAGTTGATTTACGCTGCAAACTCTCAGTTAGCCTGCGGGGTACTGGATGGGTTGAAACATCAGGGATTAATCGCACCAGATGATTATTTATTAATTGGCTTTGATGATACCTTCGTGACGCAACAAGACTCTTATTCTCTTAGCGTTATTCATCAGAATGTTGAGCAAATCGCTAAGCTCTCAATCCAGTGCCTATTGACCAGAGGCGCGAATCACGAAGCGAAAAGGTGTGATCTGCTCATATCAACCTCATTGGTTGCGAGAAAAACTACCGGAACGTATTAATACACTGATAAAAAGGCGAGAGTTTCCCCTCGCCTTTTATCTAGTATCACTAAAGGCCTAGCCAGCCTAACGTTGTTATTATTTAATTTTGTTCTGTTGGCATCTTCTGCCAATCGCTCATCAAGCGTTCTGCCATCGCTTTGTCTTTAATTAGCAATGAAGGATGATTATTAGCATCTTTGATGAGATACAAATCTGGCGTTTCTTGTAATACGGTGTATTCAGTGTCACCAAAATGAATAGAGCCACTGGTCGAAATAACAGTCGGTTTCACTGCCGTCATTTGGGGTTCAGCTTTCCAAGGATAATCCTGAGAAATCTGTTTAGTATCATTCAAATGATACAATGTTATGCCTTGCCACTGTGATTCATCCAAGGTAATAGCGGAAAAACCGGTCAATGATTGGTTCGTCTTAGCCGTTGTGTAGAGTTGCAAGTCGCTGTCCACAGACACGGCAATCGCTAAGCCGTTTTCAGTATAGATAAAGTTATCTTTCATCTCTGAATTTTGGGTCTGTCCGTTCTCAACCCAAGCTAAAGAAAAGGCATTCAAACCCTTGGCAAAATTAATATCGAATTTGACCTGATATGGATTCGTTTCAGAATGATTCGCATCGGTAACGATAACCGTTGGGTTCGTTGCATCACTTAGGTCAAATGTCCATCGTGTTGAACCATCACCAAGTCCAGTGCAGTTTTCTCCTGCGGTACTGTCGATATCTTCGTCTTCACATAGATGACGCCAAAACTCATTTAGGCTAAATGAGGTCAACGAGCCAGATTGCAAAAATTCTTTTAGGGTCGGTTTAGCCGCTATCTGAGTGACTTTACCATCGTTAATTTCCAAATTGACGCTATTAAGTTGGCTAGCTGGCACTTCTGCTGCGCTATCACGAAAATCAGCAAAATTATCCAACATATCATCGTCACTACTGCTCAAATCAGACAACGTCCGAGTTGCACTACGTGCAATAAGATGTGCTCTATCAGCATCTTCACTTTGCGCATTAACATAGTCACCACTGACAACACTTTCAGGAAGATTCACTAGCGAAGCAACGTCCGCCAAAGAGATGTTCTGCTTTACCGCTAGTGTAGTAAAAGGCGTTATTACGGAAGAACTACTGTTTGATGCCATCTGGTAGCTGTGTCCCACCACGCTGCCAAAATCCTGATCCGTTGTTGTGCCAGCATCAATAACCGCGATAATCGTTTGTCCATCACTCACATTGTTAATGGTTATTTGACCATTGTCATCAGTACTGCCGACCAGTTCATTTTCATCTGCTACTTGGTTGGCGTTTCGATCAACGTAGACTTGGGCATCTTTTAAATAGCCGTCAATAATCGTGAACTGTTTTGTTGTAACAGTAGAAGTATTATCTGATGAATCGTTTGAAGAACCATTACAGCCAGCGAGTGCAAGAAACATACTCGCCACAATAACATTTTTATAAAACATTTAGACTACCTTTCGTTTTTTATTTAATGATAATCTAATCATGATTTTTATTAACTGGGGTAAAACCCTAGGTTGGACTAATAATATTTATTAATGCCATACCTTTAACATAAATTTAAACTAGCTCAAAGAATGTAAATACGTATAATATCAACGGCTATCTAATTTTTGTATATTATGAAATCATTAATAAAGTCTTCTCTAATTTTTATTTTTTGGTTCTGGGCATGTTATCAAACCGGAACGCTTTTTAGGGTTTATCCAAACAATACCGCCATCGCTTGTTTTTACCCTGCACCAGCTCTGACTATTGCTCTAATCTATTACAAAGGATGGCGCTATTTACCATTGGTGTTTATTGCAGCTGTACTCGCCTCATCTCCAGGGAAAACACCTTGGGAATTTGCAGAATACGTATGGATAAATAACCTAAGGCAAGTGGCGGTATACGGTAGCTTTGCTCTGGTGCTTCGTCGCTGGTTTAAGATGCAAAGCCCGTTTTCGGCTAGCACGTTATTTTCAAAGTTCATTTTGGGTTCATTGATTACGACCTTCATTTCTGCATGCGCCGCTATCACGCTATATAATGAATACGATGTTATCCCCAAGTTTGCACTAAGAGATGCTTTCTTTTCATTTATGTCTGGCGATCTTGCCGGCATTATGATGGTTGCACCATTTAGTTTTTGGTTCATGAATAATTCTGCAAAAGAATTCTCACACCTATTACGTGATATTGGAAAGAACGAAAAACTTCTTTTTATCGGCAGCGTATTATGCGGCACGCTGATATTTGCATTCATTAGTTTTTACCAAGATATTTCGTATTACTCCTATTTATTCTTAATTCCAATTTGTTGGTTTTCTGTTCAATTTGGCGCATTTAAAGGGGCATTAAATGCATTAGTAACCAATGTGCTCGCGGCAGGAACATATACTTTGGCGCACATTTCGCTTTATACACCAACACAGTTGCAAATGGGGTTCACCGTATCCTCGATTTTGGCTCTCATGATGGGGTTATCACGGGATGAACGAGTTCGTTTGGAAAAGCAAAATAAGCAGCAATCAGAAAACATTCACAAAATGTCACATCTTGCATCACTTGGTGAATTAAGTAGTACCATCACTCATGAACTCGCGACACCGCTCCAATCGGCAATGCTCAATGTCCAAATGGCACTAAGATGCATGAAAACGGGAGAATCACTTAATATCGAACGGATTTCTCTTCATAACCAAGACGCAGAGCTAGCCTTACAACGTATGGGAGCGATACAAACCCGAATACGCTCTTTAGTGAAAGCTTCGTCAGTGAAAGAGATTACCGATATTTGTCCCTTTGCTTGCCTACACGAAGCACTCTCCTTACTTAAACATGAAATTGGACACCTCAATATCGCCTTTGCTTTGCCCGAATATTCCGCTATTAAAGTTAAAGCGGATCATACCTGTTTAGTTCAGGTGTACATTAACTTGATAAAAAACGCCTATCAGGCGTTACGTGACGAACAGAAATCCAATCCAGCAATTACGATTAACATCTCAAAGCAAGGAAACAGCGTTTACTTCGATGTCATAGATAATGGTCGAGGAATCAATCCCGAAATGAAGCCATCTATTTTTAATAGTTTTGTTTCTGGCAAACAAGATGGACTGGGCTTAGGGCTTTCTATTTGTCGTAATATTGTTGAATCCTGTGGTGGATACATTCGTTTGCAGAACACCTCCAATGGAACACATTTTCAATTCACTTTACCAGCAACAAGTTAAAAACGATGGATGTTTATATAATCGACGATGACCCGATTCTACTTAGGTCACTTACCCTTCTAATGGAAGACGAAGGTTATCGAGTTAACAGTTATCTTGATACCGAAACTTTCTTGGCAGAAGTGACTTTTGAGCTCAAACCAGCCTGCCTAGTACTTGACTTACGAATGCCAAAAGTCTCAGGCGTTGAGCTGTACCTTCAAATCCAGCATGAAGTTGAACATTGGTCGACCATATTCTTAACGGGGCATGGTGAAGTGCATACTGCTGTCGAAATGATCAAAAAAGGAGCATTTGAATTTCTTCAAAAACCGGTTGATATTGACGCATTACTTTCGGTTGTTCACAACGCTATGAAAAACAGCGAATTGAAGACCCAGTTAAAAAACATGACAGCACAATTGACTGATCGTGAGCAGCAAGTACTTAAATATCTGACCCTTGGGTTTTCAACTAAGGAGATATCGAGCCACATTGATATCTCAATTAAAACCGTAGAATTTCATCGTGCTAATATTCGTCAAAAAATGAGTTTAAAAGAATACAAATATCTGATGCTGCAAGCTTAACAAAGGCGAGTGTTTCCCCTCGCCTTGTTAGTTAACTTTCTACTGTTTGTACTTGCTTCACTGTTTCGGTTTCATCGCGCAGAAAAAACAACGCCAGCGCGGCAACAAGCGAGCACAACCCCATGAGCAGTGCCACATAGGCAAGCACATCTAAAAGTGGGTCGCCTTTGTCTAATCCCTGTTGCATTAAGAGTCCGGAAAGCCAAGGAGCAATCACCGCACCAGCGCGGCCGACACCAATGACAAAGCCAGTACCAGTGGCGCGAACGTGAGTTGGGAATACATATGCAATTAGGGTATAGATCCCAGAAACGCCTGCGTTAGCGAAAAATCCAGCGCCCGCCGCTAATAAACTGAGCTGAGCTAGATCAGCTTGGGATTGACCAAAGAGAGTCACGGCACCACACGTTAAGACAAGCACACCAACGGTCAAACGCTTTAAGCCGACTTTGCTACTAAGCAGACCAAACAAAGCGCCACCCAACACGCCACCGACGTTAACCCAAAACAACACACCAGCGGCAGATGCAGCACCAATCCCCATTTGCACGACAATGGTCGGTGTCCATTTCAATACGTAATAGAAGGTAATCATCTGGAACAAATAGGCCAATGTCATTAATAGGGTTGATACTAATAACCCTTTTGCCCCCATCGAAAAGATATCAAAGATGGATGTACGACTTTCCTGTTGCGTTGGTAACGGTAATGTCTGAACACTACGGTGACCTAGTTTTATAAGCGCTGCATTGATTCGCTCTAGTGCATCCTTAGGCTGGATACGGCTTAGCCAATGCACTGATTCTGGGACGAAAAAGTAGGTAATAGGAATCATCACTGCCGACATCACTGCGCCAGCAAAAAACATATCGCGCCAGTTTGCAGCGCCGGCATCTAAAATAGCATGACCCACAGCACCACAAATGATTCCTCCCATCGGATAGCCAATCACCATAAGTGAAATACTTAGGCCACGTGAACGTTGATTAGTAAACTCTGCAACAACAGCATTGTTAGTAGAAAGTAAGCCACCAATCCCTATGCCAGTAAAGACACGCCATGCACATAATGCACTCACGCTGGTCACTTGTGCCACCATTGCCATCCCTAGCGCCATTACCACTAAGCATCCTAATAACATTTTCCGACGCCCTACTTTATCGGCGACACCGCCAAGCAGCACGGATCCCAGCGCCATGCCCAGTAGCTCCATAGAGAGTACTACGCCTAAATCTGCACGGTTAAGACCAAATTCATTCATGATCCCAGCACCAGAAACCGCGATAGCTAGTACATCAAAACCATCAACAGCACTAAAAGCGACTGTGATAGCCACAATGATTTTTTGTAACCATGTCATTGCTGAATTTTCCAGCATTTCACGAGGATCTGTTACTCGAGTTGTCATCAAATATTACCTTCATCCATCTAGATGGCCAAATATTCTTATATCCAATACTTGAGAACAACTGAGGATTTTTAATCTTCAACATGAATTTAATTCAGATTGAACGAGATAGAGTGGTGTCGGTGATTTTTAATGTAAAAAGACGAGAAAAAAATCCGCTACTAAAGCAGTAGCGGTAGGTTAAAAAGCCAAGACTTACATCCATGGCTGATTGCTTAAGGTGTGGTTAAAACACAGAATAACAAACAGAGACACAACCACAGTAGAGTTCCAATCCTCACAGAGAGAACACCATCCTATTGTGGATTAAGAAGTCAGTGCGATGAAAAACACTATGTTGAAGAATTATTCGATTCCAAACAGTGTATTTTTTCATTCCAGTAGACAGGAGATAGTTTAGACTTTTACGGAAAAATATCGTGTCCGATATTCTTAATTTATTGCCTGATTATCCATATTTGAATGTTATATACCCAAGTAACCTCATAAAATAAATGGCGCCCATGTAGCGCCATTTATTTTTTATAATCTTGAAGTTACTTGGGTATAACGTGAACGACTAATCATTTAAATCCAGATTTTCAATCGCCTCCGACACCTCATTCGCGCCAGCATGGATTTTATCCATGATCATCGACACTTCCTCAATGCGTTCGTTCGTCTGCTCGGCAACTACTGAAGTACTTTTAATGGTTTCTACCACCTCATTTGTTAAATGGATGTTTTTTTGTACCACATCATTGATTTCATTCGTTGAAGAAGAGGTCCGAGTCGCCAACTGACGAACTTCGTCAGCAACAACAGCAAAACCGCGCCCATGCTCGCCCGCTCGTGCAGCTTCTATCGCCGCATTGAGTGCGAGCAAATTGGTTTGATCAGCGATTGAGGTTATGGTTTTCACGATATTGGAAACATCAGAAGAGAGTGTCACTAACTGATTAAGCTGGTTAATGGCAGAGTTCACGGTATCGTTCATCTTATCCGATAGGGCGACACATTCACGCAAATCCGCTTTACCTGTTTCGGCAACGGATGCTGTTTCCACCGATGTATCCTGAGCGACATGAGCCGCTTTGCGAAGTTGAACTCCTTTTTGCACATGGCTTGTAATATCAACGGCAAACTTAACCACTTTGTAAACCTTACCTTTATCATCGACAATTGGACAATAAGAGGCTTCGATCCAAACTTCTTCATCATAACTGGTACGACGTTTAAAACGACCCGAGTTGGCTTTACCTTGGCTTAAATCTCGCCAAAAGTTAGGGTTTTCCTTGATGTAGTCATCAAAACAGAATATTCGGTGATGTTTACCAATCACTTGTTCTCGTTGATAGCGTAACACTTGCAGGAAATTATCATTGGCATTAATGATGGTGCCATCGGGTTCGAATTCTATAACCGCATAAGTTTTATTTAATGCGATATACATATCCGCTTTACTCATCGCTGAAGTGAATTTTTTAGTCACATCAGTCCCCACCTTCATCACACGAACCACTTTCCCATTATCTATCACAGGGAAATAGGTCGCTTCCATTATCAGTGGGCTTCCATCTTTTCTTACACGAAAGAAATCACCAGCGATTTCTTTACCATTCGCCAAATCTTGCCAGTGCTTAGCATAAGCAGGACTATTAAACACCTCGGGGCTACAAAAGATCTTATGATGCAGCCCTTTTAACTCAGCAAGCGTGTAACCCACAGTAGAAAGAAACAGTTCATTGGCATCAAGAATGTTCCCCTTCGGGTCAAACTCGATCATTGCAACAAACTTACGCATTGACTCTAATGCACAAAAGGCTTGTCGATACGAATCGTTGACTGTTGAATTATCTACAGGCTTTTTAAAAAACACGTCCCTTTCTCCCTAAATACGACTTCGTTTGAGTCGCTGGATAATATTCATCCAATCAATAACTACCACTAACGAGTTAAATAACTATAGCAGAACATTTTCACTTGGAACCACTCAATAATGTGTTCTACATCATTAACATATGCGAACTATGGCATTGATAGCACAAAGAATCCTATCTATTGATTGGATATAGGTCACATTTTGCAGTAACATATCGTTACAATAAAACACTGTACAACATCGAGTAAAGCTCAATTGTGAAACAGTCAGTCATCATGGTGTCTATTCACTAAGTGACCGAATGGTCATCTACTCGCCCTTGGTTGGGGAACGTTTTTTTTACGAGTATGGAAATCCATGACAATGAAAAACAAAGAAAATCAATTTACAAAACGCGTCATTAATGGTGTTTACGAAACCAATAAAATGCTACTGAGAATCGGTGACAGTGAAGTCGTAAAAATATTCAAACCGAAGAAAAGTAGTCCTCGTCGTTATGGCAGAGAAAAAGAGTCGTTACAACGTATGCTCGATATTGAAGGGGTACCAACATTGATTGATACCAATGACGATCAACATACGATTCGAATGTCTCGCTTACCGGGAAAAACCGCAAGCAGTCTCTCTGCGGATAACGTGGTTATTCTCTCAAAGATTGTGTATCAAATGTTGGCAGCGGGCGTTGCACGTCATTCATTGCCGATCAGAGATATTGTGGTCGATAACCATGGAAATTTGGGGTTGGTTGACTTCGAGCGTGTGACCTTATGTCGCCATGCTTGGAGTCCAGTTTGGCGCATTGCACGTAAGGTATCAATTTACCACCTTTACCGATTGATTAATGACTATCAACCGCAGCTACTTTCACCAAAAGCAAAAATGATGGTGAAAATAGGAGGCATGATTCGTCAAATTGGTTTAGTTATTCGTGCGTTTAAATAACCTTATGGCATGAGTTGGTTACCTTTAAACTCACCTTTTTAACCAAACATACCTGAGATTAGCAGGGAGCCTAGTGCTCCCTGAATTTTACTTATTGATGTGCTGATTACTTGAGTAAATCAATACTATCAATACTAACACCTGCAGATAAGTAATCACTCAATCCTGAACCACTGATTACAGTGACTTTTAGCGTATTCCATTCCCCTGAATCCGCCCAAGCGCTGGCTGGAATCGTGTATTCAAAGGTCGTGTTATTACCACGATAAGTACCAACGGTTAACGAACGCGTACTTGGTTGAGTCGACGGTGATGGATTGGATGATGTCCAATCGTTAACCGACACTTTAGGACGCCCATTCGCATAAGCAATAGTGATACCGATGCGTAGGGTATGTGCAGACGCGCGCTGCGCATCACTTAGTTTAAAGTAAATGATGTGACTGTTATTAATGTCTTTCCAGATATAGGCTGGGAAAGATTTGGTATTCGATGTACCAACAATAAAGTTGCCAGTATCCCATTCCGCCATTCTTGGATCCGATGGATGCATCGTGGTCAATAGGTCACCATTAAGAAACTCTTGTGGTGAACCATCCCATTTGCCGATACGCCAAATCACGCTGTCGTTACCAGGATCATCATTGATGGTAATGGTGTTCAAAATGGTCGTATCGCCTGCAGATACCGTCACGCTTTGGCTCTCAACCGCTAACTCATTTTTGTAAATGGTCATGGTGTAAGTGCCAGGTAACATATTATCGCTACTGAAATAACCACTTGAAGCATCCGCACTTGCCCAATATTGAGCAGAGCTATTGGCAAAACCGACTGTATAGGTGTAATCGCTATTCATATTGTTGATAGCGACCCCAGCAACACGACCGCGATTGCTATCAGCAACGTATCCAGTCAGCCCCATATTGGCAAACCATGAGGTATCAATATCACTATCAGATGGTGGAGTTTCTCCATCATTAACCACCAGCGTGTAATGGTTAAGAATGCCGGTACGGTAATCTTCGGTTTGCGCTTCTGCGTAGTTTACAATGTAAGTGATTTCTTGGTCAGTCGAACCACCTTGATTCAGCAAACTGCGGTAGAAAGGCCCGCCAGAGCTGCCTTCTTGGTTATCACGGACAATCCAAATACCAACATTGTCACCGGTGGCACCAATGGCACTCCAATCGATAGCACGTTGATTCGAATAGTGTTTAGAACGAGTTTCGCCATTTGACAGCGCAAAAATATCGCTCGATTCAACGGTGGAAACGGTATCAGAGATATCCGACGCTTCAGGCCCATTATCCAATAGAGCTCGCTTGATGCGGGCGATATATCGAACATGTCCATGCTGGCTCGGCTCTGAAGTGAAATAGGTAGCCATATAAATATACGGATAACCATTACGCGCCATATAGTAGTGAGTAAGATCGCCTGCTTTTACAGTGATTTTAATGTAATTGCTGTTGATTTTTTGTGCACTAACCGTCACAGAAGAGGTATCTTTGTATAACCAATCAAAGCCAGAGTTGAGCTGAGAACCTCGGCTTTGATCTTGATATTCAGTCCCATTAATTTTCAATGAAGCCAAATCCCCAGCCGATTGTGTGCTTACGCCATTATCTGTGCGGCGAATGCTAAACACGACGCCGGCGTTGGTGTCGACAGTGTAGTAATTAGTGGTAGATGTTAATGAAAAACTGGCATAGGCAGGTAAGCCGACGCAGGTAAGTATTGCACCAGCTGCTGATAAAAGCAGTGGCCGCAACCTTCTTTTTAGGTTCATAATTCCCTCTCTTTGTATGCGCTCCGGCAGCCAAAGCCATTTGTCAAACAACGTAAAAAGCTGCACGGTAGATTTACGTAAAAGCGATGACATTGTGAACAATAAGCCACAAAATGCATAACATTGAGGTGTCATAGTGTTACCTTGACTCCCAAATTTGTGAAAACGTTTACGCACCGTCCAACATTCCCATGGGGCAAGTCAACTTTTGCTATACAGGTGGTCTTGATATTCTTGGCAGTAAAATCAGTAAGAACAGCTTATTAGATTGAAAATGGGCGACTTGGTTTTCTTGTTCAAACAAAACCGCTATCCTACGGGAATGTCCTGTTAATACCGCTAATTTGCTATGTCTCCATCAAAAACCATTCGTATCGCTGCCGCTCTGATCACCGATCAACGTGACCACGCTTTGTTAGTTAGAAAGAGAAATTCCGCCTACTTTATGCAACCCGGAGGAAAGCCTGAAACAGGAGAAACGCCCGCTCAGGCTTTGATTCGTGAATTACAAGAAGAGCTTAATATAGCGTTAGACGAGCAAAGTCTCACTCCGGTAGGCACTTTTATCGATAGAGCGATTAACGAACCTGGGTGTGAATTGATTGCTGAGGTTTTTCGAGTCTCTCTTCCTCACTGCGAATTGACTCCCGCAGCAGAAATTGAAGAGGTCATTTGGCTTGACCCTGCGCTTGCTTCTACCGTGACAATCGCACCACTCACCCGAGATCAACTGCTCCCTTTGCTCAAGTAACTCATTAAAATCGGCTACTTAGTTAGACAACGTACTTGCACAGAACCATCGAGTAACCACGACACCCAACGTTGGCGTGAATTAAGAACAAAAGTTTCACTCTTGTTCACGCCATTAAGTACCACACCATCAACTTGGTGAGACTGTGCACCGTAGGCAAATTGCCAGTTCGAACTCAGCACTCGCTCTCCACTTTGCAACGCTTGATTGAGCTTGTCGCTGGTCACGGCAATGCTAAGTCCCTCGGTGTCACTGATACCTATCGAGTTGCCATCTCGACTACCCACCGCCACCGGAATTAGCAGCTCACACTGCTGGTGATTGCGGTTCCTTTTGTGGTGTCTCTGTTACTGCTGTTACTGGCTGTGACCTTGTATGTTCGACTCCCACAGCAGGCAAAAGCGGCGTGTGCTTTTCTGCTGCTATGCTCGCTGACTACCGGCACAGTGGGCCTTAGATGGACGCTTGATTGGTCATGGCTCCGATTTTTACAGCCCGTCTTAGCGGCAACCATTCCCGCTGCTGCATGGAGCTGCTTTTTTATCAAGAGGAACAACTGGCGCAAGGTGCTCAGCCTGCATTGGCTTGGCCCAAGCGTGGTCGTGCTTGCTTTGCTGGTCCAGCCTTTTTGGTCGGCACCACTAGATGAGTGGATTACCTTACTTTATGTTGCATACGCAATCGCGCTAATACGGCGCAGTCGCGAAGATTGGGAAAACATTGCCTTAGGCGAATGGGAAGGTGCGAGAAAAGCAGCACTGGTCGCTGGCGCGAGCAAAATCAAAGGTCACCTTCGTGAGATTAAACCGCTTGTTCTGGCTTCAACGTTAAGGGGTCTGTCGCGCGCTTTTTCGGATAGATAACCACGATAATCCCGAGGAGAAACAGCGCACAAGAAACCCACTGCACCGATGAAAGTTGCTCGCCATAGATAATATAACCACTAATCAAAGCGAATACAGTGGTCATCAAAGTAGTAGGCGCTAAGATGGACATCGGGTATTTCAAGGTCATCTTATTCCAGATCCAGTAACCGAAAATGGTGGTGGGATAAGCTTGAAAGAGAACCGAGAACCACGCATTGCCATTCCAATGGGTAAAAGTAGAGACCAAACCTTGGGTGCCGTGCATCAGCAAGCTAAGCCCAATTAAGGGAATGGGAGCAAATGCCATTCCCCACACGGTAAACGCAAAGGGCGTTGTCGTGCCCGATTGGCGAATAAGGATGCTTGCCAGCGGCCAGCAAATCGCACAAATCGCAATAAAGAACAGCCCTGCAGCAGTAATATTGCCGTTGGTGTAGATGATCGAAACCGTTAGCCCCAACATGGCGATCATCATCCCTGCCCCCATACGTTTGGTAATGGTCTCTTTATAGACCAACGCGCCAACTAACACGCTGGTTAACACATCCAACTGAATCAATATTGCTTCCATCCCAGCCGAGAGTCCAAACGCGATAGCACAAGCGCCCATTCCCCATACGCCAGTACCAAATACCGTGCCATAGGCAATAAAATAGCGCACTGATACGGGAGGACGTTTGATAAAGAACACCAAAGGAAAGGACGCGAGAAAAAAGCGGATAGCGGTAATGACAAAGGGATCAAACTCGCTAGCGCCCATTTTTATCGCGGTAAAATTGATGCCCCAAATCACCATCACGGTGATGATGAGTAATAGATCTCGTCCCTGCATTGGATATTCCTTGTGAATTTATTATGTCAGCAGTATCCCTTGCGTCGAGAAAACAGTACAGATACAATTTTTTAAAATTTAACCAGTACAATTTTCTCATTATGCTGAAATACAAACAGTTAGCCGATAAAGTTGCCCAAGATATTCAAGCGCAGCGACTCAAAGATGGCGACCGAATGCTATCGCTACGCCAATTTGCCCAGCAGCACAGTATTAGTGTGTCTACGGCGGTTAGCTGTTATGAAGAACTGGAAAAGCAAGGTTGGATCAGCGCTAGACCGCAAGCGGGATTTTTCATTAACGCTCATACCCTATCTCTGCCTTCGCCTACTTGGCCACGCTTTGATACCGAGCGCACCACACCTATACGGACACTGAAGCCTAAAGTCGTCGCTCAGGGGCCGCTGGGTATGGCATGTTTAGACCTTGATGTGCAAACACAAAAAGGGGTCGAAAAAAGCCTGCGCAAAGCCATCAGCAGTAGCCAGCGGCAGTTTTCTCGCTACCCCGATAAACAGGGAGAACCAATGCTGCGCCAAGCTCTGGCGGATCATTTCGGAGATCAGGGATTTGCGCTCAACAGTCAAGAATTGGTAATTACCCATGGCTGCATGGACAGCGTGAAAACCGCACTCACGGTGTGTACCCAAAAAGGCGACACAGTCGCGGTGAGTTCACCCTGCTTTAATGGCCTGCTCGACCTACTTTCGCAACTTGAATTGAATGTGATTGAAATTCCTTCGCGCGAAGATGGTATTGATTTAGAGACCTTAGAAGCGTTACTGCAGCAGACACAGATTCAAGCGGGGCTCTTTTGCACCACGCACATGAATCCGCAAGGCATCACGCTCTCACCTGCGCAAAAGCAGCGTCTAACCAATTTGGCCGGAGAGTATCAGGTGCCTATCATTGAAGACGATGTCTATTTTGAACTCAACCACTCCGATACTCTGCATTTGCCGACCGCTTACTACGATGTGAGTGGTTATGTGATTTGGTGTAGCTCTATTTCCAAAACGCTGTCGCCCAGTTATCGCTTGGGTTGGTGTCGCCCCGGTCGTTATTTGGCGGAATTTCAGCGCCACTATCAGGGTGTGCCAGTGCTGATTCAAACCGCGATTGCTGACTTTATTCGCAATGGCGGTTATGCCAAACACCTTAAACGGGCGCAATATCAGTTAGCAGATAATCGTCGCGACTACACGTATTATCTTGCGCAGCGCTTACCTCAAGGTAGCCGCATCACCCAACCCGATGGCGGATTGGTACTGTGGATTCAAGTTCCTCATCTGCAAGCGGCTCTTCTTAAAAAAGTGGCCGCCGATGCCAATTTGGATATTCGCACCGGCGATATCTTCACAGAATCTGAGCGCTATAACGACTGTCTGCGCATCAATATGGGATATGCACTCAACCACCAAACAGCGCAACTGCTCGAACAGTTACTCACCTTAATCGACCGATGTCGATCCAACGCGTCTCATCAGGACGAGTCTAATATCTAAGTTACAGCTTAAAGATAAGCTGTTGCAAAAACACAAATGCAGAATCGGGTTATCTCGGCTCTGCCTTTTAGTCTTTAGATGATCTATTCTTGGTTAACGCTCAACGCATCATTAACCGAATAGCTTTAATTAACTACGTGGCTTCATTAACTGAGTAGCTTTGTTAACTAAGTATCTTTAGCACATGCTCTGCCAAGGCTCGCCCAAGCATACCATTACTTTCAGGCGTTAAATGCAAACCATCGCAGCCATCGGTTTTGATAACTGAGCCCGCATCAAAGAAATTCACTTTTAAAAAGTTCGCCATCATCTGGTAATACTTAGGAAGCTCTAGGGTTTTCTCATGACCACCTTCGTACATCACTTGAAACCATGGGTCGGGCATCTCACCTAAGGGCGGTGGCGACACCACCAAGATTTTCGGCGCCGAATACGCAGCCCCCACCCCACCTGCACAGCGGTACGCCTGAGTAACCAACAACGACATTCCTTCAGCAATCTCTTGTGCGCTCTGATTAAACGCCGCTTTGGTATTGTTTGACCCTAGCATGATGATGACTAAATCCAAGGGCAAATGGCTGGCAAGTGCTGTCGGAAAATAAGCGGAACCATTAAGACGCGGATCAAGCGGGTCATCAACATTGACAGTACGAGCATTCAGCCCTTCTTCTATCACATGAAACTCATCCCCCAGCACCTTCGCCATCACGCCTGTCCAACGTACATCAGGCGCATAACGCTGCGAAGGCACACTGTGCGGCTGCGGAATCCATCCCCATGTTAACGAGTCACCAAAACATAAAACGTTCTTTATATTGCTCATCCAGTTACTGCCCTGTTCTCAACACATCGATAAACCACTATAACCACCGATTCACGAATGCGATAGTCACACTTTGCCTAAGTATCGGTTGGGTTAGAACGTTTGTGGCTAACTCTGAGAAGAACCAGGTAATCAATACTAAAGCGAAGCGCCCCCACAGATGACTAGCTCTTGCCCAGTAATAGCTCCAGCATGAGGAGATACAATGAAATTGACATATTGAGCAACTTCATAAGGGGAAATGAAACGACCGATAGGGGGCAATTTAGGAGGTGACGCTTTTCTATTTGGATTCATTAGCATTGGCGTTTCTGTTGCTCCTGGAGCGATAATATTGGCGGTAATGCCTTTTGGAGCAAGCTCTGCGGCCCAGCTACGTACCATCCCAAATAACGCAGATTTAGTCGAAACATATTGCGAACGACCAGCCACACCTTTTGATGTTCGACTTCCGATAATAACGATACGCCCTCCTTCACTGAGCTTATCAGCAAAATAGTTCGCCAAAATTTCAGCAACCCCAACATGCAGTTGCCATATCGCCTGACTTTCCTCAAGGTTGA
Source organism: Vibrio tritonius (assembly GCF_001547935.1). NCBI lineage: Bacteria > Pseudomonadati > Pseudomonadota > Gammaproteobacteria > Vibrionales > Vibrionaceae > Vibrio > Vibrio tritonius. Next base: position 477,112 of record NZ_AP014636.1, on the reverse strand, counting down.
GGCTCCCTAAAGGTGCTGCGACCATTTTTCCTGCCGCATGGATAACAGCATCAATCTTAGGCAATTGTTCTAGACAATTTAGCAATTTCTGAGTATCCATGAGGTCAACAGAATAGCTAACAAAATTAGGATGTTCATGGCTCACTTGTGTGCGGCTTAATCCTATAACATGCCAGTCATTTTTTAGCAGTGTCTCCGCGATAGCTTGACCGATCCCAGAGCTCACTCCTGTCACTAACGCAATACGACTCATAATTACTCCTCAATCATCGATAACGGCACCTTGAAAACCGCTTTACGAATGGGTTTTGGTTCAGAGACCATACACAGAGCCTGATGAGGTTCTCCGGGGAAAAATATAGCGAAGTCTCCCACCCTGAGCGTCATAGATTGTGTAAGTTTTGGCGTCTGCAAAATCAACAAATCCGGCTTTTTCTCAGTAAACACCTCATCCATGCAATTGATCACTCCAAAATTAATGCGTTCTTCACCTTCCAATACCACATGAATATCCGCATAAAGTTTATGAAATTCTGTATGACGAAGTTCAGGTTCTTGGGTTGCCGTTGGTCCAATATTGCAAAACCACGATGCATCTGAGAGTTGCATTTTTTGGTCATCTGCTTCAGATAATGCGGCAAAGGAACACTGTGAGTACGATAGAATCTGTTTAAATGGATCAAGTAGTCCTGCAGTGGATAACGAAAATAAACTGCCAGATATCATGACAATACTCTCCTAAATATTAGGTAACCCAATGAAGGGATAGGGTTACCTACATTTCGATTACAAATGATTTATACGCACATATTTAATCGCTTGACGGAAATAGGTATAAGCGATGTGTACTACTCCATCCGGAGATTGAGTAATGGTTGGGTAAGAAAACTCTCGATTAAGCTTCTCTTGGGAGTTATTGGTCATACAAAAGCCATCTCCTTCATCAAGGTTGCCAATAACCGACCATGTTTCCCCATTATTTTTTGAAATCGCCAACGACATTGGTGCTCGTGGAGCGCCCCAAAATGCACTCTTGCCATCAATAATTTCCGGCTCTTTGGCTCCACTGTCATCCTCAATCTCATCATACAAAGAACTGCGACGTGAGATTGCACCTGCCGCGCTCATGTTATTGAATACCATGGCTAAATCGCCGTTATTAAGTGCAGTGATTTGAATCGATGAATTGTTATTCGGTAATTCGGTTGCTTTAGGTTCACTCCATGTTTCACCATGATCATGTGAATAGCTTTGATAAATATGGTCTGCCCAACGACTGCGATAAACCGCAATTAAAGAGCCATTTTTTAACGGTGCAATCGACATATGCACGCAACCGAGGCTATTCGGAACATTCACATCACGCCACGTTTTTCCTTTATCTTCAGAAATTTTAACGCTACTTGTGTCATAGTTACCGACCCATTTTTCACCTGGTTTTACCGTGCAATTAAATATGGGTAGCAACCAATTACCATTTTCTAGAACCACGATAGGTTGACGAATAAAGGTGCCCGGTTTATCGATCAGCACATTAATATCTAACCAAGTTTCACCAAAATCCTGAGACTTTCGACAGCGAACAATTGCCGTATCTTGATTGCCTGCAAGTTGTGCAGTCCAAAGCAACCACAGAATATTATCTGGGTCCAAAAATAAAACAGGGTTCTGTTCCGACCGCTCTGGATCATTTGATAGTTTAACCGCAAGTTCCCACACATCACTGCCTTTACGCAGACGAGAACACAAAATGGAAATATCAGAAACCCCTTCTTGAGTACCCGCAAACCAAGTACATAGGATGTCACCGTTCGGTAAGACTAATAAATTTGAGGCATGATTTTGGGGATAATTAGAAGGCAACATTGCTGTGGAAAATCGATCATCGTTACTCGTTAATTTTCCATCTCGAATGACTGTGACAACTTCTTGATTCATTGAATCTACTCCATGTTTGGGTATTTCATTAAATTGGGTGATTAGCCCTCGATCAGAGGGCTAATTAAAATGAACGATTACACTAGCGTTGCATTAGGCACTGTTCTAGGAGTTGACTTCCAACACCACACAATTAGCACTGCCGATAGTCCTATGAAGAAAAACCAAAGCGTTGTCGCTGAGTTATCCAGAACAATTCCGAGACTTGCCACTAAAAACAATATTCTTTCAACAATATTGAGGTTCTTTTTCAACCATCCTTGTAAAAATACTGCCCAACAGAAGGTGGCCATTAACATGCCCAGAAAAGCGATAAGAATTAGGTACCAACTGCCTTTCCATAAAACAACAGGGTCAGTAATAAAGCTAAATGGAACGAGGAAAATAACCAACGCATACGAGAAAGCGATGAAGCCCGTTTTAGATGAATCGGCATGTCCTATCGCTGAAGCTGCATAAGCACACAAAGCGACGGGTGGTGTCACCATTGACAATACGCAGTAATACATAATGAACATATTGGCCGCGAGCGTATCTACCCCCATAGAAATAAGTGCTGGAGCAAAGATAATTGAACCAATAATATAAGCCGCTACCGTTGGCAGCCCCATCCCCATAATAACGCAACCCAAGATCACCATAATAAGAGATAAATACAGATTATCTTGCCCCACTGAACTCAAAATTTCGACGAACTTGAAGGCCAAGTTAGATTGAGTCGCAAGAACCATAATAATACCGACTGAAGCTAATGGTACTGATACCCAAGACATCTGCTTCGCAATATCCATGATCATCGGGTAGACAACTTTATAGGTGTAACGTGTGTTTTTACGTAATAGTGGTGCTAAAAGGGCAAATACCGTCCCAACAAATGCTGCATAAGGCGCTGAATAGCCTGAAATTAGTGCGATAACAAGAAATACTGGAGAAATGAGTAAATGAACACGAGGCATAATTGGCTCAAATTGCAGATCTTCTTTGGCAATATTACCAATCCCTGTTTTACGAGCTCTCAAATCAATAATAACGAATAAAGCAAAGTAAAAAGCCGTCGCGGGAATGATCCCTGCAGCCGCAATGTCGGCATATGGAATACCCAACATATCAGACATAACGAAGGCTGCTATGCCCATGATAGGAGGCATTAGCTGACCACCGGTAGATGCAATGGCTTCTGTCGCTGCAGCTTGTTCTTTGGTGTAACCTGAGCGTTTCATAATTGGAATAGTCAACACACCTGTAGATGTGGTATTCGCCACCGCAGAACCACTGACCATACCAAACAATGCCGATCCTAAAAGAGACATTTTCGCTGCACCGCCAGTCAAGGAAGCTGTCGCTTTCATCGCTAAGTCAATAAAGACACTGCCGCCACCAGTCATGGTAAAGACACAACCGAACATAACAAAGAAAAACACAAAGTTAATTGCTGTACTTGCCGTAATACCAAATAGGCCATCGGCTTGCATACTGATTAGCTCTGTCATGGTATCGAGACTAAAACCATCGAATGCAGTCCACCCTGGGAAGTGAGGACCGAAAAAACCATAGAGAACAAATACAATAACAACCGATAGCAATGAAAAACCGACTGAGCGTCTAACCGCTTCAAACAGCATTAATAAGCCAACACAAAATGCGTATTTATCGGAAAATAGAATGTCATCGATCATTTCTAGACGAGTTTCCAAACGTGGAATAGCAGTATAATAGTGGAATACAACCGACAGTGTTAAACCAATAAAAATAAGATTTACTATTCTTGATAAATATAGAAAAGAAGAATTTTTAAATTCCAAAGGTTTAAAACACAAAACTAGCGTTGTTGCCATGTACACATGAATACTTGCAGCAGTCAGTGGAGACACAGGGGAAAAGAACTGGCGTAATAGAAACACCAAATAGGCCATACTAATAACAGCGGTTATGGCATTCATAAAATGACGATATTTCATAACGATATCCTACTTATCGAACCAACAGGAACGACCTAAAGATCTTTGATAAGAACGGTGTATCAAAGCATCGATACACCACTCTCTAGCTCTAGCAAAACATCCGCTTATTTAATCCAACCTTGCTCGCGATAATACTTTAGAGCTCCCGGATGTAATTTAACCAGTTCTTGGTGTGAGCCAATGGTTTCTGGATGCCAAAATTTTAATGGTGAATGCACCTTTTTGATTTCAGATTGATTTTCGACTAGAGATTTGGTGACGTTATAAACAATATCGTCACTGACTTTTGAGTTAGTTAGGAATACCGTAGCACTAACTGGATTGACATAATCCTTAGTTTGTTCATTGTAAGTACCTGCTGGCATAGTACCCGTTGGCAGACCAACTTTTGCTAAGGCTTCTAGTGTTTTCTTAGAATAAGGAATATAAGTAACATCACTCGTCAGGGTCATTTCAGTGAGATTGGGATGCATTGCCGGAACATTATCAATATACACATCGATTGCATTATCACGCATCATTTGGCTAGCCTGACCGCTCCCCATTTGGACTATTTTCCCTTCTTTTTTGAGTGTCTCAAAATCGGTACCTAGAGATTCAAAAATATAGTTAGCAATAATTGGCACTTGAGAGCCAGTTGGCTTCATCGCAATAATCACTTTGTCTGCATGGATGATTTTTTCCCAAGTATCATTACCGGTTTGCTCAACCCAACCTTTACGAGCAACCGTTATGGTGTAGGCTTGCTGCACGTCATCAAGAACCATACGTAAGTCTTTATTTGTTCGACCTTTATAGATATCAGTTAGACCATCACGTGCCCAAACAGCAGCATTAGATGTCGCGAAACCAAAATCGGCTTTACCATTATTCACCACAACAGGGTTAGTCATACCGCCTCCACGAGGAATCAGTTTAATTTTATATTCATCGTGGGTTGCTTTCGGTATTAATTGAGAAAAGGTTGTACCGTAGGTATACCAGCCATTACCTGGTGGTTGAGATATAATACTCGCCGTGTCAGTTGCTTGTGCAACTCCAGCTATAACTATGGAACATAATGCTGCTGTCTTAAGAGCATATCGAATGTGCTTATTAAACATTGTAGGGTATCCTTATTTTTATATTTTCTAATTTTATTTATCCGTTAAAAATCTCTAGCATTCTCTCTCTTTCTTCTTTCGAGAAATATACGGGATAGCGACTCTCACCCACGTTTTCTCCCAATAAGTTCACCATTTTCTTCACAACAGCAGGAGCGAAAGCCATCGGATAAAGTGTTGAACGTAAATAATTAATCCTATTTTGGGCTTCGTTAGCCAAGGCCATGTTGTCTTGTAAGAAGCCACGATAAACTTGATTGACTAGTTCAGGTACAATATTGGCTATTCCAGAAATGCAACCAACACAGCCGAGTTGATAACCAGTCAAAATTAATGAGTCAGGTCCGGTTAGCACATCGAAGTTTTCCGCATTTTGGCTTACCGCAAGAAAACCTTGCAGGCTTTCTAACGAACCAGCGCTGTCCTTTATCCCATAAATATTGGGATGTTTAGCCAGTTCAGCAGCAACATCAGGGGTAATGGTATTACCAGTACGAGCGGGAATGTTATAGAGGTAAATCGGCACGGGTACAGCATCCGCAACTTGTTGATAATAATGAACCAACTCATGGGGACGTAAAGCAGAAAACCATGGAGTAATAACCGAGACCGCTTTGATTCCCATCGCAGCAACATCTTTACCGTGAGCAATAGTCTGAGCAAGTGACGTTTCACCAATGTGCGTCACCACCAAATCATTATCATTGGCTTCGTTAAGACAAATTTCAGCCACACGACGTTTCTCTGCGTCACTTAATACGAAGAATTCGCCGTTCGTTCCGTTACAAAAAATCTTATTGCCATTTGTGAGTTGCCGACGAACTTGCGCTCTCAGTGCCTTTTCGTCTAGGGCGCCTTGTTCATTAAAAGGTGTAACAATGGCAACATGTGGACCAGTAATCAGGCTAGTCATAATAGATCCTTAATTGGTGATACTTTGATAAAGTTTCAGAACTTCTTGTTCTGTGACTTTTACCGGTGAGTGATTGAGTAAACGAGTCACTTGCATCGCTGCCGCTGCGAGTTCGGTGAGTTGTTCTCGTTCAATACCTATTTCATTTAGCGTCGTTGGCAAGCCGAGCATTTTGACCAAGTGCTCTAGATAAACGACTAACTTAGATGCCATGTCGGAGTCAGACAGAGACATATCTGCTTGTGGAAGTAAGCGATAAACGTTGGCAAGCTTTTCTTCGCAGTGCGGATAAATGTGCTTCATCACAGGAACAAGTAATAAGGAATTGGCTAATCCATGAGGAATCTTATATTTGCCCCCCAAAGGATAGGAAAGAGCATGGACAAGATGTGTCCCTGAATGAGATATGGCAGCACCACCATAATAAGACGCCCACAACAAATTAAGGCGAACAGTGAGATCACTCGGTGATTCAATCACTTTCTCTATATTGGCAAAGAACTTTTGCATCCCAATCATGGCGTAATTGTCGCCAACTGGATTTGAAACGCTTGCTGTATAACATTCAATCAGATGACAAAGCGCATCAATGCCCGTTGACGCAGTAATATGCGATGGCATTGATGTCGTCAGTTCTGGAGCTAAAACCACATAATCAGGCAGCATGAGTGGGGAAATAATGCCGACTTTCGTTGACTTCTCGGGTAAAGCGATAATCGAATTAGGCGTTGCTTCTGCACCAGTTCCAGCCGTGGTAGGAATAAGTACTAGAGGAATTCTTGCCGTTGGCTTTGTACCAGCCAATAATTGATTAAAAAAGTCCACAGAAGGAGACGAACCGCTGTAAAGAACAGAAATCAATTTAGAAATATCCAGTACACTGCCGCCACCAATACCAAGTACAACGTCAACATCAGTAGGCAAAACGTCAATTAGACGTTCAACATCATGATTATTTGGTTCTGCAGGAAGATCGCTAATGAGAGTGTAGTGATAACCGTGATTATCCAGTGAGGATATTAGCGATTGAACTTTATCCAAATTGATTACATTGCCGTCGGTCATCACCAGCAGATGAGCATCCTTCGATAAGATCTGCAATGACTGCTCAAGCCCACCACTTATTACTGTTGTAAATATGTTCATACCTTCCCTCGGCCGTTTGATTATTTTCAATCACATCGTTTACAAATTAGTCATATTTATAAATAAAAATGGATTCACTTTGCGAGATTTAGCTCACAAATAATCATAATGATTAAATTTAATCAAAAATGTCTTTATTAATATGATTTTTTGATTACAATGAAACCAATCGATAAATCTTGGAGTTCAGAAATCAAATGAAGGAAGGAATGAGTAGACCCCGGTATATCCTCGCTGATGACTTTACTGGCGCAAATGATGTTGGCGTTGCCCTCGCTTCAGCAGGTATTGCAACACATGTATTACTCTCATCACAAAACAAGCAAAGCAGCGTCATCGATACCGGCGTTATTTGTACTGACTCACGAGATCTAGATAAACAAGATGCAAAATCAGCGCTACAGAAGGTCGCGCAAAACTACCATTTAGCACAACAACAACCTCTACTGATTAAGAAAGTCGATTCAACACTAAGAGGAAACATCGGTAGTGAGATTGACGCCTTACTCTCTTCGGGTTATTCCCTAGCTATTGTTGCGATAGCCGCCCCTTCGGCCGGTAGAAAAACTGTTAACGGGTTATGCTATGTCAATGACATACCACTTGCTGAGACAGAGTTTGCATCAGACCCGAAGTCCCCCATTCACTCATCACGCATTGCTGAGATTATTCAGTCTCAAACTACGCGAGTCACCGTGGAATATCTTTCTCACGAAGTAAATAATGTGCTGCAACGACAAAGTTTTGATCATTTTTATGAAACTGGTAGCGAAATTATCGTATGTGATACCGAAACTCATGATGACCTTTACCAGCTTTACCAGGCAGCAACCCAACTAAAAATACCTACCGTTTTCGTGACGACTGGAGAACTAACGCACGCTATCGTCGAACAACAAGCAACAGCTGACCTGCCATTGAAAAAGAGTAAACAGCCTGTACTCGCCATGATTGGGTCAATGAGTGAAATGACCTTGACTCAATCACAATATTTAGTCGACGAGAAAATTGCGGAAGTTATTGATCTAGAAATAGATAATATTCTCTCTGATAACAGCGGGCTTTACATCAACAAGCAAACTGCTGATGCGATAAGCCGATTAAAGTCAGGAGCCAACTGTGTAGTGCGAAGCTGCAAAAATCCAGAGCTTAGATATGAGTTAAAAAACTTAGCGACTCAATATGGTTTAACTCAAATGCAATTAGCTGAACATGTCCGTGAATGTTTAGCTGAGCTGACTTACCAAATTGTGAGAGCTGCTCATGAACATATTGGTGGGCTGATTCTATGTGGCGGAGATGTTGCCATGGCGACAGCTAAACGGTTAAACGCAACACAATATCAAATCAAGGGCATTGTGGCAGGTTGTGTACCATGGGGGCAACTTGAAAGCCAATACACACCGTTTCCAACATTTACTAAAGCTGGCGGATTTGGCGATCCGACGACGTTTTCTCAAGTTATTCAACAATTACATAAAGAGGTCAGACAATGAAAGGTGTCATTGGTATCACAATGGGCGATCCTGCGGGTATTGGTCCAGAAATCATCCTAAAAGCGCTTAATACCGATTCACTTTCGGGTACGAATTGTGTTGTTTTTGGTAGCGTTGAAATACTGAAATCGATTATCGACAAAAAGCTCGCTTCTCCACAAGAGTTGAAAATCATTACATCTATCAGCGACGCTATATTTGCTCCGGGGATCGTGAATGTCATTGACGTTCCTCTTGAGGATATGGAGCACTTTGAAATTGGTAAAGTACAAGCTCAGGCTGGCGATCTTGCCTATCGTTGTATCAAACAAGCTACCGAATTGGCTTTGAAGGGCGAAATCAATGCCATCGCTACTGCCCCACTGAATAAAGAAGCACTTCATTTAGCAGGGCATCATTATCCGGGTCATACCGAATTGCTGGCAAAGTTAACGGATACAAAAGATTACGCTATGGTGCTCTACACTGACACTCTTCGTGTTATTCATGTAACAACCCATATAGCGCTATTGAAGTTTCTACAAACATTGAATAAAACTCGCGTTAATACTGTCATTGACATTGCTGATAAGTTCATGAGAAAAGCCGGATTTGCCAATCCTAGAATTGCAGTCGCTGGTGTTAATCCCCACGCAGGTGAAAATGGATTGTTTGGTCATGAAGAACTTGAAATTCTCAATCCAAGCATTTCTGAAATGCGTGAACAGGGTGTAGATGTCTATGGTCCTTGCCCCCCAGACACGGTCTTCTTACAAGCCTCTCAAGGTCAATACGATATTGTGGTTGCAATGTACCATGACCAAGGACACATCCCTCTGAAATTGATGGGCTTTTACGATGGTGTTAACATCACAGCGGGTTTGCCATTTTTCCGCACCTCAGCAGACCATGGGACCGCATTTGACATCGCTTGGACGGGTAAAGCCAATCCCGAAAGCATGGTTAAATCGGTAGAGTTAGCCGTTAAATTGAGCAAAATATGAAGAATCAGCGAGTTGAGCAGATAGTTGAGTACTTAAAACACCATAATTTGGTGACCGTTGATGATCTAGTCAAAATTGTGGCAGCCTCGCCTGCCACGATCAGACGAGATTTAATCAAACTGGATGAACAAGGTGTCATTACTCGAACTCATGGTGGTGTATCGCTTAACCGCTTCGTCGCAAATCAACCAACAACCAATGAGAAAATGCTGCGTGCAATGCGCGAAAAACAGCGTATTGCAGAATGTGCAGCGACGATGGTCAAGGCTGGAGATTCCATCGTTCTTGATGCAGGAACGACATCAATGGCTCTGGTAAAAAATCTTATCGACCTACCACTTCAAGTCATCACCGTTGATCTGCACATTGCTCTATTTTTATCTGAATTTAAACAAATTGAAGTGATTGTCACTGGTGGTACGGTAGACTACAGCAGCCAATCAACGATCGGAGAGCACGGACGCCAATTATTACGTTCCATCAACCCCGATATCGCGTTTTTGACCTGTAACAGTTGGAGTCTTGAAAAAGGCATAACCACCCCAACAGAAGAAAAAGCATTTCTTAAACGAGACATCATACAAAACGCGAACAGAAAAATACTCATCGCCGACAGTTCAAAATACGGTGCCTATTCTCTTTACAAAGCGTGTGATTTAAGCGAAACCACTAGCATCATCACCGATTCACATTTGGATAAAGAGATCCAAGAACTTATCCGTGCAAAAAATATCGATTTGCAGGCAGTGTAGACTTCGTAAAGTTAGCCGCACACAACCCGATTAATTTACACAACGAAGAGGCACCAAGCCTCTTCGTTATTTAAACATCAGCTAAACACGACCAAAAGCTATGCGAATTTCTGCCCGGTTGCCGATTCAAATTCAGTGACCATCATTTCCCATGAGCTATGAATATTGTTAGCCAAGTTGAACAATCCGCTGCGGCCAATCACGTAAATGTCAGGTTTAGAATCATGAATCACTTTCCAGTGTGCTTTGTTGGTTGAACCATCCATTTCAATCAGATAGTGATAGCCATGCTCCTCACGTAGTGCGCGAAGTTCCGTGATTTTATCTAACATCCGCACTAAGAAGCGCTGCCCAGCAAAGCCAGGATCCACTGTCATAATAGTGATTTTATCGAGCATATCGATATAAGGCAGAATATCGCGCACGGGGGTTTCTGGGTTAAGAACCACACCTGCCTTTAAGCCAGCGGCATGGATTTGGTCGATAAGACGAAACGCGATGCCGTTAATGTTTTCAGCAGGCATGCAGATAACTTCACATTTGATATCAATCAGTTGTTGTACCCAAAATGTTGGGTCGGTGACCATAAGATGCGCAGACATCTCTTTATTAGTGAGCTTACGCGTTTGTTCAATAAACCAAGGTGACAAACTTAGATTCGGTACAAAATGCCCATCCATAATATCGATGTGAAATGAATCGACATGATCATTAAGGAAAGTGATTTGCTCTTTAAATTGGTCCAGATCCATCGTCATTAGCGATGGAGATATATGAATATGTTCACTCATATTTTAAAATCCATTATCAAAGATAAATAGATATTAGTTGAAAGGCTATTTCACTCTTTCAACTAATATACTTGTGATATGACGGTTCCCATCAACTTCATTATCTGGCGATAATTTAATAGTAATGCCTATTGATGAGAAAATAGTTTTGAATATTTGATTAGTCGCTTAACTAATTTTAATATCGTCTAGATCGATCTCTTCCTCTTGGTCGTCATTATTAATGACCACATCACGAGGAACTTCTTTTTTGATAATCGCATAGACAATACCGGTAACCAAGATGTTAACCACTAATGCCATCACACCCGCCATTGGGTTTGACATGGTAGGAATCATCAGCACACCGCCAAATGGGACAGTTGCATCCGCGCCATACACCATGGTAACTGCACCGCCACAAGCACCACCAATCGCAGCGGCTACAATACCGCGAATAATGTCATTCATAACAATCGGAATTGAACCTTCAACAATATTTACTACGCCCATTGGCACTGCTGATTTTAAAGTTTCAATTTCTTCATGGTTATAAATATTTTTGCGCATTAAGCTACTGATCCAATACGCTAAACCAAAACCAATTGGGGTTGCCGTATTGACTAATTGTAATGCGGTAATTGGTTCATTAATACCTTGCGCTTGTAGTGTTAATACAAAAGCAAAACACGTTTTATTAATTGGGCCACCAAAATCGACAATACACAGCGCGCCGATCACTGCACCCACAATTAAATTAGAAGATGTCCCCATGCTTCTTAAGAAAGAGGTCAAACCATCGGTGAAAATACCAATTGGCGTACCAATGATGTAAATCATGATAAGACCGCTGGCGAGTGAGGCAAAAAATGGCACAATCAAGGTTGGCATTAAACCTTTCGCCCAGTCGGGCACTTTAACATTTTTGATGATGCCAAGTGCGATATACCCTGCTAGATAACCGCCGATCATGCCACCGATAAAGCCAGCGCTGATAGCGTTAGCCGCAAGTCCCACCACAAATCCAGGTGCAATACCGGGCTTACCTGCAATTGAACCAGCGATCCCACAGGCTATGACGACGGGTAATAGTCCGAGTGCTTTTGCCCCCATAGTGGCGAGTGACTGCCATAAGTCAAACTGCCCAGACACTAAGGAATCTTGCGCCGTACCACCCATTGCCATACCGATAGCAATAATAAAACCTGCACCACAAACAATTGGAATCAAAAACGAGATAGCGGTCAGCAAATGCCCTTTCGGATTTGCTGCTTTCCATATTTCTTTAATAGTCATGAATAAACCCCTATTTGTTATTGCTTATTTGGTTATTAATCGGTTATTGATTAATCAGCTCGTGCAATTTCTCAATCAGTTTATTGGGAGACTTAATCGCTGTTTGGGTGGGAACTTTAACGACTTTCTTACCTTCGAAGCGTTGTTCTCCGGAGATATTGACGTCACAAGCTAAGATAACAATGTCTGCATTTCTAATGTCTTCATCGGTCAATGTGTTTTCGATACCAATCGTGCCTTGAGTTTCAATTTTTACATTGTCCCCCGCTTTTTTAGCCGCATCGACGATTTTCTTTTGTGCGATATATGTGTGTGCAATTCCGACTGTGCACGCTGAAACACCTACAATATTCATAATCATTCTCGAAAGTTAGGTCCATTATCTCTGCAGCCGATATTGGCAAACAGAAATAATGAAAGGTTGGTATTAGCATTCTGCTTCAGCATATTGGCTAAAGAGATTAACGATATTTTGTGGATCTTTTTCTTTGAGTAACTGGTCTACAATCTCTTCATCCGCAAGAGCACTGGCCACTTGAGTTAATAGGCGAATATGAGTGGTATTTTGATCTTCAAGACGAACGGCGAACAAAATGATGCAACGAATATCGCTGCCATCGAGGCTCTCCCAGGGAATGTCGTTGTCAGTGCGTCCAATCACAAGCGCGGTATGATTCACCGCTGAAGATTTACCATGAGGAATAGCAATGTGATTTTCAAAGCCGGTGGAACCTTGCTCTTCGCGCTTCCATACGTCGCTAATAAAATCTTCACGACTGCTAATCGCCCCCTCTTTCCAAAGTAAATCGGTTAGCTCTTCAATCGCTTCCGCTTTGGTCGTCGCAACCATATTCAGTTTTACATGTTTCACTGTGAGAATTTTCGTGATGTCCATAAACAACCTTCGCTTACATAAAATTAAGATCGAGTAACAGCATAGGCATCGCACGCTTGGTGCAGCTTTTCTGTTATCAGTTTATCGGTAACCCTTTGGAGATCGGCATCATTAAGAAATGCCGTGACATACACCACTGGCGTTTCGATTTCAGGAACATGAACCGTCGAAATCACCAGGTCTGGAGCCAGTTGCTGGCTCACACTTGGCAAACTATCAGATGGCACAGCCGCTACAATTTCCCAGTCAGGAAACGCACGTAAAATCCGACTTTTCAGTAAGTGAGATGTGCCAACTCCGGTAGAACACACCAGCAACACGCGCTTATGTGTAATTTGCCGTTCTATCGCTGCCTGAAAATGCACAGCAAGATAACCAACCTCATCGTCTGAAACAGACTGTTGAGCATTGGTAATAAAAATATTCTCCACTGCAATTCGTGTTAATTGATAAACATCGGCTATTTCATTTTTAATATCATCCAATAGCGGATTGCGAATCACAATTTTATAGTGGAGGCGATTTATAAGCGGCCTAATATGTACGACCAAACCTTCATATAACTGGGTATCACTAACAAGGTCAATATTAATTAATTGCGAAAATCGAGTTACTAACAGCAATGTAATATCTCTTGCCTGATCACTTAATAATTCCGTATGGAGCAAACTGTGGCTTTGATTTTCTACCACCAGCACACCTGAGGAAATAATATATTGGTAGATGAACCATACTTCATCTTCTGGTAACGACAAATGAATATGCTGTTCTATTTTCTCCACCATTTTATTCGCAACTATAAATGCTGAATCTTCAGGCGATTGTGCAGCTACGTGGTCTGGATTACTCAATAAGTTGCCCCGAGTACGACGGTGCATCATGATCAAAATATGAGTAAATATATTAATGTAGTATGGTTCGCCTAATGGGTAGGATAATTCCTGTTCCATCTCCTGCAATAACACTTGCACGAAAGCCACATCATCGACACCAAAATATTGTACCAAACCTTTATAGCTACCCTGATCTAAGCGTGAATGGTTGACCGTGCCAGGGTCTTGATGGTTCATCAGACCATTAATTAAGGCCGCCATCGCTTGCCGGACATTGTTTTCATTGCCCTTGATGCGCGTACCACTTTGGCTACGTATCAACTGTAATCCAAGCGGCGTGATCCAATCCTCAATAATTCTTAAGTCATTAACAATAGAGGCATTACTGATAAAATAACGTTCAGAAAGCTTGTTGATCGACGTTTCTTTGGGCGTTTCACTGAGTAGCCAAGATGCAATTTTTATCCGTCGAGTATGGCCCATTACGCCATCCGCTTCGTCTGTTTCACCGTTGATCTGTTGTTCTAATTGCAAAAGGTCGGTAGTGCTTCCCGCCACTAGTAATACACCCGCCCCAGCTTTAGTGTCGACATGAATATTTGACTCCGATAAATATTCATTAATTATATTTAAATCACGTTGTATCGTTTTCTTCGATACACCAAGCCGCTCAGCCAAACAGAATAATGTTGAATATTCACGCTGCTGTAATAATATACGCAATAATTTATGCTGTCTTGAGGTAATCATTTTCATTGTTATCTTTATTTTTAGATTAAATTAATAAATATGATTAGCCACTTAATATTTCTATTTAATAGGCCATTTAATTGCACATTCTATGATGATGAATATAGGGAGGATTTGATGAGGTCACAATACTATTTTATGTCCTTAACTATGGACAACTAACAAACACTGAGACATTAATTCAATTTTTAAGAACTGCACAAACTTTCTATTATATGGAAAAAGAAATTCTTAAACTGCTAAGTTGTTCGCGACAACTAAAAATAATTAGTACATAAAGTGAATAAATAAAAATTACGTGATAAAAATCACACTTTATTTTATAGATATACCCAAATAAGCTCAAGAGGCAAAATTCAGAGCTTCAACAAAATGCGCCAGTGTATAACCACTGGCGCAGTATGACATTAGAAATGAAGAACTCTTTTACAATTCAAGACTCAGCAACTGTGAAATACGCGTAATCTCTTCGCGCCACTGGTGTTGTAGATTGGGCTTTTGATGCTTCGGTTTTCGCTTCAAATCCTCCTCAAGTAATGTCTCCAAATGACAAAGCTGTTCTAACAAGGTTTCCTCACAAATCTGCTCACTTTTCTGTTGGGTAAGTTCATCCACCGATTGGCTTTTTGAATCACCAATCCGAACTGTTCGAGTGGTCGAGTTGCCATCTATAACGGAATAGAGCTTTTCAAGATCGTGCCACTCCGTTAACAGCCCATCTTGGATAAGCCAGAAACGGTTACAACTTTTTTCAATCAGTTCGCGATCATGGGTAACGACTAGTATCCCCCCATCAAATTGATTAAGTGTAGCGGCAAGTTGCTCCTTATCATTGAGATCCAAATGGTTTGTCGGCTCATCCAACATCAGTAGGTGATACTGAGCGAGAGATAGAGCAAGCATAAGTAATCTAGAACGTTCTCCACCACTCAAATCACCGACGAATTGCGAATGTCTACTGTATTCAAACCCAGCACTGATTAACGCTATTTTGCGGGCTTCCTCACCGACATTAGTGAACGTATCGAGTGCATCAATTAGGGTGTCATCATCGTGCAACTGTTTCAGGCTCTGATCATAGAAACCGACGCGACAACGAGGATGAAACCTTATGTTGCCTTCAGATTCCACTACCTTAATGCAGTGCTGCCATAACATTTTCAGCAATGACGATTTACCACAACCATTGCGACCAATGATGGCGATTCGATCACCACTTTTTACCATTTGTTCTTCAATAGAAAACAGTTGTGGTCCATGGCGTGCAGGTACAACACCTAAATCACTCATCGTTACTAATTGGTTCGCGTTTAGCCGCTCGCCTTTTAAGCTAAGTTGCCATGGCGTACCACTGGTTAATTCGGTTTGTGATTCTTTTAGTCGTTCAACCCGCCTCTCCATCGTCTTGGCTTTTCTTGCCAAGTCTTCGTTATCATAAACCCTCCCCCAGTTTGCTAATCGCTTGGCACTTTGTTCTACTCGGTTAATTTCCTTTTGTTCGGAAAGATTTCTCAACCTCGCGGCTTCGTCTACTCTTTCCTGCTCCGTTAAGGCAGCAGAACACGGCAACTGAAAATAGTTGAGGGTTTTATCTCTCAGTATCCAAGTACAGTTCGTCACCTTGTCCAATAACCGTCGGTCATGAGATACAAGTACAAAACTGCCTTGCCAATGCAAAAGGAAATGCTCTAACCAAAGTAAGGTCGGTAGATCAAGATGGTTGCTCGGTTCATCAAGCAGTAATAAATCAGGTTGTGAAATAAGCGCTCGCGATAACAACAGCCGCGTGTGTTGACCGCCACTTAGACTCCCAACATTTAACCCCCAATCTTGCTCTGAAAACCCTATTTCAGCGAGAAGCAATTCAACACGCCATTGCTCTTGCTCTCGGTCATCTTCCGGTAGCTTCGCTAATAGAGCATTCATTAGGGTGACGTTCTCTAATTCTTGTGGCAGAGATTGTTCGACTCGTTCCATCAAACATTGTTTAGCAACCGTGATCTCACCAGAACTGGGAATCTTACTGCCGTAGAGTAACTGTAATAATGTACTTTTTCCGCAACCATTATGGCCTACAAGACCGATGCGATCGCCTTTTCTGAGGGTGAATGAAAGTGCTTCAAACAAAATTGTCGAAGACGTTTGAAAATGAATAGATTGTGCAGATAATAAAGTGCTCATTGGCTTACTCAAGTTTTAGGCATAACAACGCCCTTGTCAGTAAATCGCTGACAATAACCGTGTAAGCTAGAGAGAAGAGACTCTAGTTAGTCTATAAATTTGATGACTTCGCTCAAGCTAGGTTATCGCAGCACGATGCTGGAAAACTTGAGCGAGCTAGGTAAGCAAAAACGTATGCAAAAAACAATGCACACAAAATCATAAATACCTCCTTGTTCTAACTGATGAAATTATTCAAGTATTCTATCAAATCCTTTGCATAAAACCAGTTCAATGAAATGGAAAGCAATATATAACTTAACTTTTACTTTCCATTCTCTATCATTTTTCTTATCTGATCTTACGCTATTACAGCCAACGGCATCATCAACAACGTCACGCTAAGGTAGGCCATCATCAGCGCAATCAAACCATCTAAAATACGCCACGCATTGGGGTTATGAAACAAAGGCAGCAGTAGCCTCGCGCCATAGGTGATGGCGATAAACCATACCGCGCTGGCTAACATTGCACCGGCGCCGAAATGCCATTTTTCATCCCCGTCGTAATGCAACGATAGACTACCGAGCATCACCACCGTATCCAAATAGACATGAGGATTCAGCCAAGTGTACCCCAAGCAAGTAAGCAGCACTTGTTTGAGAGAGCCACCTTGAGTGGCACTTGGATCGAGCACACCACTTCCCTGCCATGCTCGTTTTGCTGCACCATAAGCATTAAACATCAAGAAAGCCGCTCCAGCGTAACGTACTACATCAATGACACCTGGCCACTGCTTGACAATAAATCCCAAGCCAGACAGCCCACAAAAAATCAAAAATACGTCGCTTACAATACAGACCGTTGCCACCATCGCGGTATAACTACGTAATAACCCCTGGCGCAGCACAAACGCGTTTTGTGAGCCAATACAAACAATTAAACCCGCTCCAGTTGTAAAACCAGTGGCAAGTGAGGAGACCAGCATACATCACCTTTTTCGTGTTATTTATGTCGTTATTTCCCCCAGCTTTTAACAAAGATAAATAGGGAGAAAATTCATTTGCTGTCAGTATGCCGAGCTGGCGTTGTTTAGAAAATCGATATAATCTTACGCTTATTAAGAATTTCTAATGATGGAATTGCCATGAGTTTGCTCTCTCCCCAAGTGGATGCGTTTATTGCGGTGATTGAAGAGGCGAGTTTTGATAAAGCCGCCAAAAAGCTAAACGTGACACCTTCTGCTATCTCACAGCGGCTGCGGACTTTGGAAGATAGAATTGGGCAATTATTAGTGGTGAGGCAAACCCCATGTCGCCCAACACGAGCAGGAGAACAGCTCCTGAGTCGCGTGAAATCAATGGCTCTACTCGAAGCAGAAGTGATGGCGGACTTATTGCCCGAACAGCATAGCCAATTGCACGCCAAGCCCTTTCCTATTGCAGTCAATGAAGACTCGCTCTCCACTTGGCTATTAAATGCCTTGACCGATTTGCATCAAGAATATGGTCACAAATTTGATATTCGCGTTGATGACCAAGAATACACGCTCGAACATCTGAAAAATGGCGATGTTCTAGGGGCAATTACCAGCGAGAAGACTCCTTTACAAGGATGTGCGGTGCATTTTTTAGGTAACATGCGTTACTGCGCCATCGCCTCGCCACAATTTGCCGCGCGCTATTTTGCTCAAGGGTTGACTGAAGAGGCTTTTCTCAACGCCCCAGTGATGATTTATAACCGTAAAGACCCGCTGCAAATGCGTTTTATGCAAAAGATTACTGGTTCACACATCACACCACATCACATTCACTACCTACCGGATTCAGTGAGTTTAGTAGAAGCGGCCAAACGCCATATGGGTTGGTGCGTTAGTGCGGATGGGCTGTTTGAAGAGGCGATTGCGGCAAATTCATTGGTCAATTTGGCCCCAGAGGTGTGGCTAAATGAACCACACTATTGGCAGCATGCGGCAGTTAACTCGAAAGGACTCACACAAATCACCAACGGTTTTTTCCAAGCTTCAAAGGGGATTTTGGTAAGGTAGAGGATTTCGTCCGGAAGTAATGCCCCTGCAACGCAGGGGCTTAAAAAGTCTTACTCGAGCGGCAAAATCGAAATTTCAACGCGGCGGTTACACTTACGGCCTGACTGAGTATTGTTGGAACAAATAGGTTGGCTCTCTCCCGCTCCTTGCACTTGAATGCGATTTGATGCCACCTTTTGACCGATCAAATAAGTACGAACCGAGCTGGCACGTTGCTCTGAAAGCTGCTGGTTATAACTGGCGCTACCAGAGCTATCGGTGTGTCCTGTGATCAAAAGTTGCGTTTTAGGGTACTCCACTAGGATACGAGCCACCCCATTGAGCGATTTATAAATGCTGGCATCAAGGTTGTAAGAGTTAGATTGAAAACCGATACCATTTTGCATCACAAGAACCAACTGACCATCTCCAATACGCTTGACCTGAACGCCCGAATCCACCAGCTCTTTACGTAACGCCGCTTCTTGTCGGTCAAAATAATACCCAACGCCAGCACCGATAGCTGCCCCACCCGTGACGCCAATCAACGCGCGTTTACGGCGATCTTTAGCACTCTTTCCAGTTGCGAGTCCGGTTAATACCCCGGCTACAGCACCAATCATGGCCCCTTTGGTCGCAGAATTGGTTTCCTGTTCTCCGGTTGTCGCATTTTGTCTTTGTGTTGCTTCACACCCCGTAAGTACCAGTACCACAGCCAATAAACACGATATTTTTTTCATTGTATTTCCTACTATCATGGTAAGTGTTCAACAGATAACTCAATGGGTTAACTGATAAATGCTGGCGATGATAAAGAGAAAACGTAAAGGAATGTAAAGAGAAGAAAGGGAACAGGTAAGCCTTGTGTGAATTTTATCAGCAGCGTGACACTTGGCGCTCAAATAAAGCGCTGTTACTCATTTCGGCGTTAAGTTGTGAAAAAGCTAGCGTAAAAAAAGTCCCCACGGCGTAAACAGTGAGGACTTCATTTGGGGCTAGGATCACAATTGTCCTTTAGAGCCACCCTTTGCGTTTAAAGTACACATACGGGGCAAAGCCAGAGGCTAACATCAATCCGAGCGCAAACGGATAACCACCGAACCAATGCAGTTCTGGCATGAAATCAAAGTTCATCCCATAAATACTTGCGATAACGGTTGGCGGTAAAAATACCACAGAAGCAATCGAGAAAATTTTAATGATCTGGTTCTGTTCGATATTAATAAAACCTTGAGTTGAATCCATTAAGAAGTTGATTTTGTCGAACAAAAACGTGGTGTGAGACATCAACGCTTCAATGTCGTGTCCAACTTCAGTTAAGGTTTCTCGATGATCATTACGTGATTTTAAGTTTCGAAGCAGAAACGAAATCGTGCGCTGAGTATCCATTAGGCACAAACGAACTTTACCGTTACTGTCTTCAAGACGCGCTAAACGGCTAATACACTCTTCCAAATCTGAGTCTTCATTTTCAAGTACGTCGTGACTCACTTTTTCCAATTGGCGATGGATATCTTCCAGAATATCCGCATGATTTTCTACTTTCTGCTCAAGCAAAGTCACCAATAGGCTGTCTACATTATTGCAATGTACCTGGCCACGTCGCGCACGTAATCGTAATAAACGAAAATCGGCCACATCCCCTTCACGAATGGTGATCAATCGTTCGTTTTGTAAAATACAAGCGACAGTCACCGAATTGTGGCGTCCTTCTGTGGGAGAAAGAAATAGTGAGTGAACGTGAATCCCTGAACAGTCAATAAAGCAACGTGCCGATGTTTCAATTTCCTCTACATCGGTTGATTCGGGCAGTTCAATGCGCCATAACGAACTAATTAATTGACGCTCTTCATCTGTAGGTTCATGTGCATCAATCCATTCGGCCTGCTGAACACATTGTCTAAGATCGCTGCTCTCGTCGGTTGGCATGGCTGTAATTACGCCATTTATTATTCTAAAAAAACGCAGCATTGCACACTCCTCTCCATCGTTACGAGTTGACCCGTAATCTATCTTTTTTATGTTTCAGTTTCTTAATCACTGAAACGGAATCTTGAGGTTACTTGGGTATATACCCATCCTAAAAGTAGAGCGCCGCATCCTGCGGTCGCCGGAGTATACAGGAAGAATAGGGAAACACTCAAAATCTGGCGGTTTGACCAGTTGAATCCCGCATTAGAATAACTCACGATAAATCGTTCTCTGCTAGGATGGTTGATTCTCCTCGCAAATTTCTGTGATAAGTAAATTTATCAAAAATAACGCTAGTGATTATTTGAGCAACGTGTATACTCTGCCTAGCTCTAACAAAATGAGTTTTAAGTGAAACCTTTAGTACAAGTTACCTCTCAGTCATCTTTCGAACTATTTCGTTTAGCCCTGCGACAACTCTTCCTGAAAATCCATTTAATCCAATTTGTTAAAAGCTCAACATTAAATTTTAATCGTAAAAAAGAAGAAATATCTATGTCTAACAAAGCGACTGGTTCAGTAAAATGGTTCAACGAAACTAAAGGTTTCGGTTTCATCAGCCAAGACAACGGTGGTCAAGATGTGTTTGTACACTTCAACGCTATCGTATCTGAAGGTTTCAAAACTCTTGCTGAAGGTCAACGTGTAAGCTTTGACGTTGAACAGGGTAAAAAAGGCCCTCAAGCAGCAAACGTTACAGCGCTGTAATGAATTTATTGGCGTGATGGCTATCCATCGCGCCAATTCCCTCCCTTTTATTACCCTCGCTCTACTAGATACAATCTCCTCTTTTTTCTCTATTTACATGAAGGAAATATATGGCTCGAAGAACTACGCGTCAGCGTCATTGGTATCAATTATTACGTGATAAAAAATTGAAAGAACAAAACACTCCTCAATCAGAATATCAAATTTAATTCCTATCTATCTCGCACACATTATCCATTTCAATATTGAATTGGGTTAACCTGTAAATGCATGTTCATTATTATAATGCACAATAAAACTTTATTATTTATTCACACAAGATCTCATAATACATAGACATTACTTTTCATTTTATTGTTAATGATTATGCTCTTGTGGTTTTTAAAGGAATGAAACTCTATGTCAAAAAAGACCAAAACGACGAAAGCCAAACCGCAGCAAGACGATAGCCTCAATAAAAAATCTCTGAGCGAACATGAAACTCGCAAAAAGATTGAAGAAATTTTGGCGCAGCGTGAGTTTGACCGTTTGTTCGAACTGTAATTCTACCTCACCCGTTACTCTTTGGATGGCCCTCACCCATCCAACTAAAGAGAGGTTATTCTTTTCTTATGCTTCTTGAACCTGCTTCTTAAATCACCTCAAATTTAAGACTTCCAACATTTCAGCCGCTTTTTGCAAAGTAATCACTACTAATATAGAAAACTTCGTATAGAATTCACTCCGTCTATTAATCGTACGATCCTCATTTATGCTTGAACTCTTTTTGCTGCAAATAGCTCTGTTTTCGATATTCCCACTCTATTTCACTGTACTTGATGGACCACTGCGTCGCGTCTCTTATTACATCTACATTGCGTTGGTACTATTGATCGGTGGATTCTTTGGAAACGTTTATTCACTCCCCGTCACCGCGGATATTACTGTATCCGGTGGCAATATTTGCTACGGCGCTTTTATGATGTCGTCGGTATTATTTGTTTTAGTTGAGCGTGACCTATTCATTCTGCGCCACTTGGTGCGCTTAGTGCTGTTTGTCGATTTATTTAATGCGCTATTTTCTGATTTGGCCGCGCGCAGTTTGTCACACCAAGGGATAATGAATCCCCATAATACTTCGCCAGCGCTGTTTGATATCTCCACTCCTTTTATTATTTTGGGTGGCGTACTGATTATTCTTGAGTTGCTTACGCTGCTCTATAGTTTTGAAAAACTGAAAAAATGCCATTTCAACCCTGTGGTAACCGGCTTTTGTTATATTCTGCTGTTCATAACGGTTCTCTGTATTGATGGTATTATCTTCCCACTATTAGCCTTTGGCTTTTCCCAAGAGATCATCAATATTGTATTTGGGTCGTTGGATGGCAAAATCCTAACTGCTAGCGGATACGCATTTCCGCTGATTCTCTTTACCCTTATTCGTCGTAAGTCGTTCATTAGTTACTTAAGCACGGACGATTTTCGTTGGACATTGCTCCTTAAAACCAGCACTCAATTAACAGAAGAAATGTCGGAACAAGAGACTTATCGTGAACAAGCTGATACGGTATTTAAACACACAGACGAGGGCTTAGCGATTGTGGACAATCAAGGTAAGGTTCTAAGAGCAAACCATGCCTTATGCGAATTATTAGCATTACCGATATCCACACTATTAACGCGTACAGATTCGATCTTTTCACTCTTCACTTATCCTCAGCGCTCCCTAGAGCTACAGGTACTACGCACTCTTCCTTGGCGTGGTGAAATTACCTTTGGCGATAAACATCATGGGCTACTCTCCGTTACCAAAGTTGAGTCCGAGTCAAGCAAGCCTGTAACTTTTGTACTGTCATTGGTCAATATCGACGAACAAAAGAGGATTCAGGCCAAACTTAACCATCTCGCTCGCCATGATCAACTTACCCAGTTACCTAACCGTCGTGTCCTAGATGATGTAATTGAGAGCCTACAGGGTAAGGCGTTTGGGCTATTGGTCGTCGATTTGGATCATTTTAAAGACGTAAACGATAGTTATGGGCATGCAGCGGGCGATACGGTATTGCGTACTCAGGCAGATAGACTGCGCTTACTGAATGATGAATTTCCCGATGATGTACTCGGTCTGTCGCGAACTGGTGGAGATGAATTTGCGATTTTGATTGCCAATTTGCCGCTATTGAAAGTGACGCAATTGATCAATGCGATTCAACACCGTCTTGCCCAAGTGATACCGCTTAATAATCAAGTAGAGGTGTACATTTCCGCTACGATTGGGGCTAGTTTCCAGGCGCAAGGAGAAAATCGGGATTTGCTACAAGAGGCTGATGCTGGGCTTTATGAAGCAAAACGTAATCGCCGCGGCAGTTATGGACTATATGAAGAGCGGCTGACTCTAGAAAGTCAACGCAAATTGACCGTAAGCAATAAGCTCAAGCAAACCTTGCAAGAGGGCAAGGTGCAGGTCTATTACCAGCCTCAATACTGTGCCAAAACCGAACGTTTGGTCGGGGTTGAAGCCCTTGCACGCTGGCACGATGATGAACTTGGCTGGGTGTCACCCGCTGAGTTTATCCCGATTGCAGAAGAGACAGGATTAATCGAACCTTTAGGCGAATTCGTTCTTAAACGTGCCTGCGAAGACGGAGCAAAATGGATTGCACAGGGCTTATGCGAATTGAAAATGTCGGTTAACGTGTCCGCTTATCAACTGCGCTTTGGCCAGTTTATAACAACGCTAAACAATGTGCTCAAGCAAACCGAATTTCCCGTCCGTTTACTGGAATTGGAACTGACAGAATCGGCTTATATCGAACGAGAAAATGAAGTTCTTCCGTTACTGCATCAATTGAAACAGCTCGGCGTTCGTTTAGCCATCGACGATTTTGGTACTGGTTATTCATCACTTTCCTACTTATCCAAAATGCCGTGGGACACGCTGAAAATCGATCGCAGCTTTATTATCGGCCTTCCTGATGATCAGGAGCAGTGCAAACTGACGGCGACCATCATCAAAATGGCCCATGACCTCAATTTGGATATCGTTGTTGAAGGGGTTGAAACACGTGAACAACTCGCCTTTGTTGCTCAGCGTAATAGTCAATTAATTCAAGGCTATTACTACGCTCCACCCTTAGCCGCAGAGGCATTGATTACACGAATCAGGAAAGAGCAAAGCAGCCAGTGATTGCGCCACTAAGTGCTCGTCGTTCATTGAATAGCTTGCACTTAGATACCTATCTAGCGATTCGTCTTTCTAAAAAAGGCAAAGCAGGATTAAGAAATGGATAATTGTTTAATTGTGATCGACTCCCTAGTATCGAGATAAATACAGGAACGTATTATTTACAGGGAATCAGTATGAATAACAGTTATGCGGCACAAAGCAGTGAGTCGCTTGCGGTAAGTAAACCGAGCGACAAGAAACTGTACAAATTGATCGTAGCCTCTTCCATCGGTAACGCGCTGGAGTGGTTTGACTTAATCGCTTACGCCTTTTTTGCACGTACCATTTCAACACTCTTTTTCCCAACGGATAGCGAGACGTTGTCATTATTGATGACACTGGTCACGTTTGCCTTATCCTATCTAATTCGACCACTCGGCGCAGTGGTTATTGGTAGCTATGCGGATAAAGCCGGTCGAAAATCTGCCATGCTACTGACCATCTGGTTGATGATGGCCGGAACACTACTTATCGCTATCATGCCAACTTACGAAACAATAGGGCTACTGGCTCCCATTGGTATTTTGCTTGCTCGTTTACTGCAAGGCTTCTCTGCTGGCGGCGAATTTGGCAGCGCGACCGCTATGTTGGTAGAACAATATCCAGATCGCAAAGGGTTTATCTCTAGCTTTATGTTTGCGAGTCAAGGTATTAGCGGCTTACTGGGGGCAGGATTTGGCTTGGTACTCAGTGCAACGTTAACGCCTGAACAGCTTTCCGACTGGGGCTGGCGCGTGCCGTTTATTTTTGGCTTGTTAATCGGTCCAATCGGTTTGTACATCCGCCGACATATTGAAGAACCCGAGGAATTTGCTGAGAAAAAAGAGACCAAAGTACCCTTAGTGGAACTGTTTGCAAACCACAAACGAGGCATCTTCTACAACATTGGCGCCATGGTGCTTTCTACCTCAGTGACCTATTCAATCATCTTTATGCCAACCTATGCGACCAAGTTTCTTGGCTTAAGCGGCTCGATTGGTTACGGTGGCACGCTTATTAGCTACGCCGTGTTGACGGTACTGACACCGTTTATTGGTAACTTATCAGATAAAATTGGCCGAACTCGCCTCATGATGAGTGCCGGTGGCTTGTTCTTGTGTTCAGTCTACCCGGCGTTTGTCTTGCTCTCGCACAATGCGACGCTGCTGATGCTCGCTGCAGTATTGTTCTGGCTGAGTATTCTAAAAGCGATGTACTTTGGTGGCTTACCGGCATTGATGTCGGAACTCTTCCCAACCGAAGTTCGCGCCACCGGCATGGCGCTCAGTTACAACATCGCCACCACGGTATTTGGTAGCTTCACTCCGGCGCTACTGGTTTGGTCTATCAGTGCAACGGGCGATTTAATGGCACCAAGTTACTACCTCATCTTCTCTTGTTGTGTGAGCCTAGTTTCGATGATTGCAATTCGTAAGCACTTTAAGATTCGCTAAACCATCCCCAACGGTTATCAGATAAGGCTACTTCGGTAGCCTTTTTTATTTCTGCTCACAAACGCAAAAAGAGCACCAAAGTGCTCTTTAACTGTTCATGTCAATGGGTTGATAAGAAACGCAGTGTTAGCGCGGAAAATGTTCCCCTAAATCCCAAAACAAACCCGCTGCGGCGGCTAAGCCTTGTTTGGCAACACTCGCCAGCAAGTGTTCATCTGGAGCATGCTGCTGACAAGATGGGTACGAATGAGGCATCCATACGGTTGGCAAACCTAATACATCGGCAAAACAGTGATTAGGAATCGTGCCACCTAAGTTTGGCAATACGGTAATCGGTTGATTGAGCGAGTGCTCCATCGATGTTTTGACAAAATCCACCCATGGATGGGTCGGATCAAGGCGAGTTGCGTTGTATCCCCCTTCATAGATCACTTCGATATCAAGAAAATCGTGCGCCGCAAAATGCTCCAGCAGGTTACTCACCAAGTTATCTAGATCCGTACCTGGCACAAGGCGTAAGTGACACACTGCCTCGGCAGAATTGGGAATAGCGCCAATCGGTTTGGTGATATTCCCCGCACCAAGGGCAATCACTTCAAGGGTGTTAGAGCCAAACAAACGTTCACCCACAGAGAGATGCGCCTCGCCCCAATTCGGATTGAGTTCAGGGTCGCCAGCATTGCCGCCAACGGGCAGCTCTCGCATCATCTCGGCGGTTAAACCTTGCGGCGCGGGCGCTTTTAAACACTCAGCCAATAACTTACCATTAGCCGATACTAAGGTCGCCAGAGCATGCTGCAAACGAATCGCCGGGTTGGTCATCACGCCGCCCCAGTTACCAGAGTGCCTTGCACCATTGCCGGTTTCACAACGCAAACGGAACTGACACACCCCACGAGAACCCAAGAAGATGGTTGGACTTTGCGCATTAAGGCGCGGACCATCAGATGCCAGAAACAGATCCGATTCGAGTTCTTGAGCGTGTTCACGGCAGAAGGCTTCCAGGCCAGTAGAACCAACCTCTTCGCTCATCTCAAACAAGATTTTTACGTTATAGCCTAGCTGACCTTCGCGCGCTTTAAGCGCGGCTTCTAACGCGATAAAGTTAACCGTGTGCTGACCTTTGTTATCGGCTGTGCCGCGACCAAAAATTTTGTCGTCAATTTGGCTAAGCTGCCAAGGATGGGTGCCCGCTTGCCAAAGCTCTTCTTGGCCGTTGGTCACATCGCCATGCCCATACAGCAATAACGTCGGTAGATCAGAGCTTTCGATACGTTGTGCGACCAACAGTGGCGGCTTACCAGCAACGGGATTGTCAAATTGCTCGCAGCGAAAACCAAGCGCTGCCAAATATGGCGTCATCTCTTCGCTAAGATAAGCGGACAAATGCTCAGTTGCCTCTGGATTTTGACTCTCGGTCATTAACGCAACCCGGCGGGTTAATGTTTGAATAAATTCCCCATTTTCCATGGTCTGAGTTGCCAACGTAATGGCATGTGAACGCCCAAAGGCTTGTGACTCACTCATCTAATCTCCCTATTTTTCTCTCGCAAAGGCTCGATTTAGTTACAGGGTTTAGCTTATGATGAGCTTAGGTTTGCAACAATTATTAAATAGGCAACTAAGTTTTGCCTTAAATAGAAAGCTAAACAATGCACGACATCAATCTTAAGTATTTTCACTCGGTAGCGAAAACCGGCTCGCTTTCCGCTGCGTCTGAAGAGCTGCATATTGCCGTATCTGCCGTCAGTCGCCAAATCAGTCAATTAGAAGAGCAGTTGCAATTAACTCTCTTTGAACGCAAAGCCCGTGGTATGACCCTAACCCCTGCGGGTGAGCTGCTTTATACCTACGCATTACGTAACGATGTAGAACTGACTAATGTGATTACCGAAATGCAAGGGGTCACCAATCGCCAGCAGCAATCGATCTCACTGGCTTGCCCGGAAGGGATGGCTTGGGACTTTCTGCCGCATATTATTACTCAGTTTCGCCAAACCCATCCGCAAACCCTGTTTTCTCTGCAAGTCGTGGATTCTGCAAAGGCCACTCAGTTAGTCAAAGAAGGTGTTGTCGATGCCGCCCTAACGTTCAGCCTGCAACCTGAGCAAGGTGTGCAAGTGGCACTGCAAGTCCCTTCCCCCGTATTTGCGCTGCTCAGTCAGGACCATCCATTGGCAAACAAAGAGAAATTAACCGTATCGGATATCGCTGCTTACCCACTGGCATTGTCGGAATCAGGCACCACGCTGAACTATTTGTTTGAAATTACCTGCCACTTAGCCGGAATTAAGGTCTACCCCGCCCTCACCAGTAATGCCATGGGCGCAATCTACACGTTCACCAAAGATACGCCGCAAGCCGTCGCACTGTTCGGCGCTCAATCCATCCAGCGCCAAGCCCCTAAAGATGGCCTTATTTTGCGCCCAATGACTGAATCCACCTTTGTGCAACGCAGCCTGCAGCTGCAAGTGATGGCCGGCCGCCAACATCCAGAAAGCGTACAAGTGTTTGTGCAGTATTTGATGGAGCAGTTGGTGGCATAATCAA
The DNA here is from genome assembly GCF_001547935.1 of Vibrio tritonius. Lineage (NCBI taxonomy): Bacteria > Pseudomonadati > Pseudomonadota > Gammaproteobacteria > Vibrionales > Vibrionaceae > Vibrio > Vibrio tritonius. Next base: position 448,223 of record NZ_AP014636.1, on the reverse strand, counting down.
CAAAAACACCATTCCGACCAGCCCCCTGACCAGAATGGTGTTTTATTAGTAACAATAAGCAAACGATACTAAGAGTGACGGTAACACTGCACGCCCAAATAGGTCGTACAAGCTTCATATAACGCTTCCGCGCAATTGGAATGGTTCATCGCCACATGATGTTCAAAACCGTTTTTGCAGATATAGCTCAGTAACGACTCGAGTTGTTTCACCTCAACGACTGCGCGGCAACCAACGGTGTTTAGTTCATCATCGACAAATTTACCTTCTCCGACATACGCTTTGACTTCACCCGTAAACTCATCGGTAGATATTCGAAAATAACTCAATGGACCAGCTTTCATGCGCCCATTGATTGCACCACAGGTATTTTCACAACCAACGGTAGTACCAATGATGTCGGCTGTACTCATAAAAGGATCAATCAGTTCACTAGTCGCGAAGTTACCGCAATGGAATAGAACACATTTATCACCATCATCCCCAAAGTTGTTATTCCAGTCGGCGATGGATGCTGGTTTTTGTGATGCCATTGAGAGCGCGTACATCGATAAAGCCCCCATCACATCAACTTCACAAGCACTTGGCACTAATTGCCCCGACATGACACTCATGATTGAGCAGACGTTGACACCCAGTGACTGCTGTAAAGATGTCCAACATTGGAAAGCCGTGGTTTGAATGTCGTTCTCAGTAATCCATTGACTGATCACAACAAACAGTTTCGCCATGGTAACTAACTTCTCAGTAGGAATCCCATCAGTACTAGCGTTATCTTTCAGTAGTGCCAGTTTTTCGCTAATACGGATATCTTCATCTTTTAGCCGTTCAACTGAACTCAAAATTTCTGATAAGTCGATGGTTTCTACTGTAACGCCCATCCTTTCCAACAATTTTTCACTATAGCGCACCGTATTAAAGCTCGCTGGACGAGCACCAATCGCGCCTACACGGCAGCCTTTAATACTGTTGACAACACGACAAACACTTTCAAATTTCATCACATCATTAGCGAACACGTCGCCTTTGACTTGGCAAACATGGTGTTTGGTCAGAGAAAAAGGAATGCCGTATTGACGTAAGTTATTGCACAGAGAAATTTTGCCACAAAAACTGTCACGGCGAGTTTCTAGGCCCATTTTATCTAAAGAGTCCGCTTCTGCTTGGATCAATACAGGGACAGAGAGACCTGAGAGTCGAATGGAGTCGGCAACGGCTTTCTCATCACCAAAGTTAGGCAGTACTACAATGATCCCATCGATTTCATCTCGATGTGATTTGAGCAGTTCAGCAGCGACTTTTGCATCTTGATAAGTTTGGACACCACCGTAAGGTGTTTGTGTACTGCTTAGCATAATTGAGCGAATTCCCAAGCGTTCCAAAAGATTTTGGACAGCTTGCCTAGCTTCGTCCAACAGATAGCTAGGAAAGAAATTTCGATTACCAAAGAGGACCGCTAGAGTTGTCTGTTCTGTTGTAGGTTTCATTATTGTATTTCCTCGACATTGTAGGGTTGGAAACGGGCTCTTTGAATGGCTTGTTTCCAGTGTTGATATGTTGTTTTTATTGTTTCACTTTGTTCTGTAGGTAAAATTTCTTCGCAGGCCGGCAATAATGCCAATATGCTCTGATTGTCTTGCCACCAACCTAATGCGCGACCACCAAGAAACGCTGCACCGAGCGCCGACACTTCAGCGACATCGCGTTTTACAATTTTTTTCTGTAATACATCGGCTTGAAACTGCATAAGATCACGATTACGTGTTGGTCCACCATCGACTGAAATTGCCGTCAGTGTCATACCGCTCGCATTTTCCATCGCGAACAATAAGTCAGCAATTTGGTAAGCGACAGATTCAAAAGCAGCACGGGCGATATGCGCAGGCGTTGCTGCATCGGTTAAACCACAAATAAGACCACGAGCATTTGGGTCCCAGTGTGGCGCCCCCAATCCCGCTAGCGCAGGAACGAAGTAGACACCTTGCGTATCGTTTACCGACCAAGCCATCTGGCTTAGAGTTTCAATATCTTTAACTCCCAACAGGTTGGCGACAAATTTCAGCGCCGCTCCTGTATGAGTGATATTTCCCTCTAGAGCAAGCCGTGGCTTTCCATCGTGCCAAGCAACCGTTGAGCAAACCCCAAAATCTTGCAAGGGGCGACGCTCAACACGTACCATCAACGAACTTCCTGTGCCATAAGTCGCCTTGACCACGCCAGATTCAAATCCCCCTTGCCCAAACAGTGCGGCATGAGAATCGCCAACTTGAGCCACAATCGGCACTCCAGCCGCCACTCTTTTCAGGTCAATCGTCACACCTCGAATATCACTGGATGGCAGCACTTGAGGTAAACACTGTTGTGGGATTTCATACAAATCCAGCAATAACGGGTCCCAGCGAAACTCATTAATATTGAACAGTTGATAGCGTGAAGCATTGGAATGATCTGTCACAAATTGTTTGCCGCCGGTGAGTTTCCAGACAAGCCAGCTATCCACAGTGCCAACGCAAATTTCACCCAAAGAAGCGCGTTCAAGACCATTATCGATATGTGCCAATAACCACTTAATTTTGGAAGCGGGATAGAGAGGATCTATCACCGCACCGGTGCGACTTTGTATTTCAGCCGCCAATGATTTTTGCGCAATTTGCTGGCAAATCGCTTCAGAGCGACGGCATTGCCAACTGATCAATGGAGAGAGTGCTCGCCCTGTAGTTCTATCCCATGCCAGCACCGATTCCCGTTGATTGCTGATGGCAACCCCTTGAAGTAACTGACGATCCAATGTTGCTAAACAGTGATCCATCGCCTCAAGCGTAGCAGACCAGATCTCCTCAGGATCTTGTTCAACCCATCCAGGTTCTGGGTAGTGAATAGATAAAGAGACACTGCCTTTGGCCAATACCTGTCCTTGGTTAGAAACAGCAATGGCTTTCGCATTAGTCGTGCCTTCATCTATGGCTAGAATAAAGGGCTGTTTCATACTAATGCCCCCTTATCATAGTGATGGCTTGCGCCTCAATACCTTTTGCATCAAACCCATGAGCAGCACGCAAAGACTTTCGGTCTCCAGCAAGCGCATATTCCCCATCAGGAATACCTAATCGTTTTAAACGCACAGCAAGACCTTGTTCTGCAATGACTTCTGAGACCAAATCACCAAGACCACCATTCACATTATGCTCTTCCACGGTGATAACCGATTTCACTTGAGCCAGCTCGTTCGCCAACTGTTGCGTATTGCAGGGACGAATAGAGGGAACAGAAAGCACTTTCGCTGAAATGCCCTGTAAGGTCAGACGATTGGCCGCTTCCACTGCTTCGTACAAAGCGGATCCCAAACCGACAATGGCGATATCGTTGCCTGATGCAACAAGGTCAATCTTGCCCGGTTCAAAGTGATAATCTTCGTTTAGAAGTTCAGGTAACTCTTTGCCGTCTAATCGGATATAAACAGGTCCTTGTTTTTCGAGCGCATAATCGATGATTTGACGACATTGACAAGGGGTTGCTGGGGCATAGATTTCGATGTGACCAAAACCGCGCATCACACTAATATCATCAATACTGTGGTGAGTGCTGCCCAAAGGCCCATAACTTGCTCCAGAATTAAGTCCAAACAGCTTCACATTTGTGTTGTTGTAACAGACATCGACTTTTACTTGCTCATTGGAGCGGGAAATAAGAAAAGGAGCGGCATTACAAGTCACCGCAACTTTACCACCAAGAGCCAACCCAGCAGCCGTGCCAACCATAGCTTGTTCAGCAATGCCCACATTAACTAATCTGTCAGGAAACTCTTTGATAAAAGGAGCAATCTTAGCGGTAGATGTTGAGTCAGCAACCACTGGGACTAAATCGATACCACGATTGACTGCAGCAATGAAACGCTCAACCATAATGTTTGCAAAATGTTCTGTGTTATTCATTGTCTAATTCCTCAAGTGCTGATGTTACTTCTTCTCCTTTTGGTACTCTGTGATGCCATTCGGGTCTTCCTTCGATAAACGATATGCCAGCCCCTTTAATTGTGTTGGCGATCACGACATGTGGTTTACCTGCATCAACAAGACCTTCCAAAGCACTCACAACTGATGCCATATCATTACCTTCACACTGAGTGACATCGAGGCCAAAAGCTTGCCACTTTTGATCGAGCGGGTCGGTATTCATGATGTCTTTGGTAAAGCCTGCGAGCTGTAACTTATTCTTATCATTGATGATAATTAAGTTATCCAGCTTGTAATGAGCAGCAACTAATGCGGCTTCCCAGTTACTTCCTTCGGCTAATTCACCATCACCAGTCAATACATAGATTTTGCGCTGGCTACCGCTCTTTTTGGCCGCAATAGCCAAGCCAACCGCTACAGGCAAACCATGCCCTAGCGCTCCAGTATTCAGTTCAACACCTGGGGTTTTCTGTTTTACCGGATGCCCAGGAAGCTTGGAATCAGGATGCTGATAAGTAGGCAACCAATCCGTTGGAATATAGCCTGCCTCAGCCAAACAGCAGTAATAGCCACCAGCAGCGTGACCTTTCGATTGGATATAGATATCGCGTTCAGGGTCGTTAAGTCGATCTGGGCCACAATTCAAGATGCGAAAATAGAGCGCTGTTACAATTTCAACTTGCGATAGATCTGCACCAGTGTGACCACCAGCGGGACTTTCTGAGTTGAGAACCACAATACGTTTACGAATACTAGTCGCTTTGCGTTTTAACTCTTCAACAGATAAATGATAAGGATTCATTTTAAATCTCCTTATATATTCATATTGGAATATATATTCACTATGTATAAAAAATACAGGCCTAACGATACTTGGCGAAAGTAGATAAAATTCACTCACACCACCTTCCCTCGCTTACCAGGCCTTTATTAACTTACTGATTTTTGGGAAGTAATAGCCGCTTTATACTGCATTTTGCTCTGCATTTGGTCGATAATCACAGCGATAATAATCACTAAGCCTTTGATTACCATTTGCCAAAATTCGCTCACGCCCATCATGACTAAGCCATCTGCCAAAATGCCGATAACAAATGCACCGATAAGTGTGCCACTGATCGTACCCCGCCCTCCGGCCAACGATGTACCACCAAGAACAACAGCCGCAATCGCATTCATTTCAAACGCGGTACCTGTGGCAGGGTGACTTGCTACCAATTGGGATGTCACAACGATTCCGGCCAGTGCGGCACATAATCCTGAGATGGTGTAAACCCAAATTTTAACGCGATTGACTTTCACCCCAGAAAGTTCAGCGGCCCGTTCGTTATCCCCAATGGCATACACATGGCGTCCAAAAGGCAGCTTTTTCGCTATGTAGGCAATAATTGCGGCGACAATAAACATCAGCCATATAGCGTAGGGAATTGCCAGAAAATCACCGGAACCAATGAGGTCAAAACCGGTATTGCCTAGCTGAGGATTACCTTGCAAACCAGGGAAAGTTTCACCTGCAGAAAGTAACATCGCCGCACCGCGAATCACGTACATGGTGCCCAATGTGCAGATAAATGGCGCAACGTTATAGCGCGTAATAATTAAACCATTCACGGCACCGATCAAACCACCAATCACCAACACGACAGGGACAATGATCCAGACGCTGGGGAAAATGGCGATACCAAACATAGGAAGGACAATCCCTTTCGCAATCATGTAGCCAGCCACCATGCCACAAAAGCCCAAAGTCGCGCCGACTGAAAGGTCAATACCTGCAGTAATGATGACAAAGGTGATCCCTAGAGCAAGAAAAGCGTTAATAGAAATGTGTTTAATCATGATGATCAAACTGGCGGGTTCGAGGAACCCATCAACCATAAATGAGAAAAATCCCAAGATAATAAACAGCGCAATGAAGGTTCTTAGCTTTAGCAATAACAAACCTAAATTGGCAGAGTTGAACTTATGCGCATGCAGTTCGGCGCTTGATAATGTTTGAGTTTTCATATTTAAAATCCTTGCGCGCTGGCTAACACTAACTGTTCTTCATTGGTCTCTTTTCGCCTTACATCAGCGGTCAACTTACCGTTGGACATCACCAAGATTCGATCAGAAACCGCCATAATCTCTTTAAGATCTGAAGTAGAGAAAAGAATCCCAATACCCTGTTGCGAAAGCTTAACCATCATTTCAAACACGTCTGCTTTCGCACCGATATCAATCCCTCGCGTTGGCTCATCTAGGAGCAGCACCTTAGGTTCAGTTAACAGCGAGCGGCCAATCACAACCTTTTGTTGGTTACCACCGCTGAGAGCTTGAATTTCCACTTCTGGTGTCGAGACCTTAATCGATAAAGAATCGATTGCAGAATTAACGGCCTCCTGCTCTGCTTTAGGGGAGATAGCCAGCCCTTTTAAACGCTTCCATAAACTTGAAATCGTTAAGTTAGTTGCCACAGAACTGACAGGGAAAATACCTGACTTTTTACGATCTTCGGGTACTAAACCAATCCCCATTTTTATCCGGTCAGGCGTAGAAGTATTGGGGCGAATTATCTTACCGTTTAGAGAAAATCGACCAGTATAATTTGATTGTCCAACAAGGCATTCAAATAGCTCAGTACGTCCCGCCCCCATCAAACCATAGATGCCCACAATCTCCCCTTCTCGAACATCAAAGGAGACATGGTCAACAACTGCTGTTTCCGACTCGTTCACATAGGTAATGTCTTCCGCTTCAAGCAGCTTGATACCAAACTGACGCTGGTCGGGTAAAAAGTCAGTGACAGGATCACTTCCCAGCATTTCCCGTACAATCCATCCAACATCGATCTCCGTCACCGCTGCTTCAGCTTGAAATTTGCCATCGCGCAAAATCGTAATGTAGTTGCCTATTTCCATCAGTTCTTCTAAACGGTGTGAAATATAAATGATGGAAACCCCTTGTGACGTGAGGTCGCGAATCACGGAAAATAGAATCTCAACCTCTGCCTTACTTAACGCTGAAGTCGGTTCATCGAGAATCAAAATATCGATGTCACCAGCCAAGGCTTTCCCAATTTCTACCAGTTGCTTTTGGCCCACTTTAAGATTGGCGACTAATTCGTTAGGATCTAACGTCTGTTTAAGCCGTTCCATAACTTCTTGAGCCAATTGAGCTTGATGAGCGTTATCAATGGGAGAAACTCCGTGTTGTAGCTCTCGCCCAAGAAAAATGTTTTCGGCAATACTCAAGTTATCAGAGAGGTTTAACTCCTGATGAACCATGCCAATCCCCAATTTAGCAGCACTGCGAGTACTATCGATCACCACCGACCGGCCATTGAGTAACAACTCACCTTCTGTTGGCTGCTGAATACCCGCGAGAATTTTCATTAACGTCGATTTACCGGCTCCGTTTTCACCAATGATGACATTAACAGCACCGCGATAAACATTGTAAGAAACATTATCCAATGCTTTGGTACCCGGAAATACCATAGAAATATTCTCAGCACGCATGATCACTTCTGGTTTTAGTTTCTCTTCCATCATGCTTACCTCTGAGTAATCTCAATGGGAATGGCTTCGGTAATTTTGTGATTACTAACGGTAACAGCCGCAATCACTTCTACTTTTTTGCCAGTCCAACTGGTGTCGGGATATGGAAAACTTGCCATCGCCTTTTTATTTAGTTGTTTAGAAAGGCGGGCAAACTGCACTTGATTTTTAAATTGATCGAACTCGATAAATGACGCGGCATCACGAATCGAATTACCGCGAATGATAGGTCCAATTTGTAATGTCACTTCACTCGAGGAGGCTCTCACCACCATAGTGGCAGTCTTGGTCTCGCTATCGATGCCTTTTACCGTGCCGGACAGTTTAATAAAGCGGTTCGCTTTACCAGACAGCTGCGTCAGAGAATCTAACGTCAGTGCTTTTTGATTGGCTTCTTGTACTATGTCTGGCCAGAATTTATCAGCCAGAGCTTCTGGTGACATATTCTTAATTGAAGCGGCATCCGCAGCAGACATTGGAATAATGGGCTTGCCGTTACTGTCCAATTTAACAACATCGCAAGCAGATAACAGGACACACGCTATCATTCCAACAAGCCAACCTAAATGAGAATGAGTTTTCAGCATATCGCTCTTCCTTATTTATTGTTTCCTTTCTGAGCAAGCAAAAAACCATCTCACTTGCCCAGAACCTTCTCACCGTTAATGCATAGCAAACGTGTTTAAACGTTTCGCATTGGTACCATCAATAAGGATGCAATCCACTAATTGTTTCTCTTGTACGCCCGTACTGCCTGTTTTGATGTATCTATCAGCTTGGTCGACCGCCATTTGGGCTTGAACCCAAGCCGGTTGTAGGACAGTCGCTTTGATGTTGCTGTTTGCCAAAATGGAATCACGCACATAATCACTGCCATCAAAACCGACCACAAAAATATCTGTGCGTCCGGCGGCTTTCAATGCGGCTTCAGCACCTAAGGCCATAGTATCGTTGCCAGACAACACACCTTTGATGTCAGGATTAGCTTGGAGAATAGACTCCATGCGAGTAAAGGCTTCTGTTTGACTCCAGTTAGCCGTTTGCTGCGCAACCATTTCCATTTCGCTGTAATCATCAATTACATCATGAAAACCTTGTGAGCGAACATGCGCATTGGTGTCAGACTCTCGACCTAATAGCTCAACATATTTGCCCTTTTCCCCCATTAGGGCGACAAACTTTTCGGCCCCTAATTGAGCACCTTGGTAGTTGTTGGATACGATTTGTGAAATCGCTATGCCAGATTTATTAATTTCTCGATCAATCAGAAAAGTCGGCACACCGGCTTTTTTGGCTTTTTCTACCGCTCCGATCGTTACATCAGAGCCAGCATTATCAAGAATGATAGCTTTGGCTTTTCTGGCAATCGCAGTGGTAACTAGCTGATCTTGTTTGTTGGCGTCATCATCGTGAGATGCAACCAATGTGGTGTAGCCCAATTCCTCTGCTCTCTCTTTTGCGCCGAGAGCTTCAGATTTGAAAAATGGATTGTCATGGGAAGGCGTAATAATGGCGATTAAACCATTATCAGCGTACGCGATCCCAGAAACCATGACAGATAAAGCAAGGAGTGTTTTTCTTATTAGTTTGTTATTCATGGGTTTTACCTCTGAATATATATTCACGTTATGGTATTTATTCAAGACAATCGTAATAAAGTTAGCACAAATCTACCACTTTAGAATGGTCAAATTCTGAACATCATCACAGAGTAAACATTAAGCTATCTGAAAAGGAATGAGAAAATGAGAAGAGGAATTTCTAAAAAAGAAATGGAATATCAGATGGTTAGTTAACATATCCAATATTCCACTTAGAAAAATAATGAGCAAAAACTAAAGCAATGAGCGAGCAGTTTCATAATCTGTGATCAACACATCTATATAACCACCCAGCAAGGCACCTTTGATCGCAGATACTTTTTTATCGCCTCCCGCCAAAGCAACCACATTGGGACAGTTACGTAATTTGTCTAGCTCCATACCAATGACAGGATCTTCATTCTCTTTAAGTACAGCATTCCCTTGATCATCAAAATAGTGCAGACAGAGATCACCAACGGCGCCTCGATCGGCCAACGTCTTTAGTGTCGCTTCGTCGTAATAGTTTCCGGAATTCATCAAAAGCTGAGAGGGAGCAAGTTGACCAACGCCAACGATGGCGTAATCGACAGCGTCAAATTGGCTTACAACCTGAGAGACATCTTGCGTCGCGAGTAAACGGTCTCGTTCTTCAACTGAACGTTCGATACTTTGTGATGGAAGCAACCAAGCCTGACAATCAAGCAACTCTGCTAGCTTTTGCGTCAATATTGTGGCTTGAACGTTACCATTGGCTCCCACACCACCGAGCAACTGAATTACACCTTGAGCCTTCAGCGTTTGGGTATGCAATTCATCCACCATAGCGCGGATAGTGCTACTCCATGAAGAGATCCCTATAAGATCCGTTTTACGAATGCGAGTTTCGAGAAAATGAGCAGCAGCAGAACCGATGGCGCGTTTCAGCTCGCTGTCCGACGCATCAGGAGCCACATCAACAATGATGGCCTGTTTAATACCAAACTGAGTTTCGATGCCTTTCTCAAGGCCAAGAAATATATTGTCGGGTTGTACAACCGATATTTTAACAACCCCTTCTTTTAAACAGCGGTTGATAGCTCGTGAAACAAAAGACTGAGATAAAGACAAAAGTCCCGCAATATCAGACTGTTTCTTACCATCTACATAGTATAGAGTTGCTATTTTAACCAGCAATCGTTGTTCATCTTGCTTTGACATATGATCCCTCTCAATACATCGTGGTGTCATATTGTATCGTAAGCGAATTTTTATTCACAGTCGATTTTTTCAGCATTGACTTCAAGCTGTCTCTAGTAACAATCAACCCAACTTCTTGGTCATATTGATGCTGGTGGTTTGATAACCGAGGGATTGGTAAAGCGCGACGGCGCCTTCGTTATACGTAAATACGTGCAGCCCGAGTTGTTTAATACCGAGTTTTTGCACGTAGTACTCCGCTTCTTGCAGCGCTTTTTTGGCGTAGCCGCGGCGGCGATAGGCTTCATCGACTTTGATGCTGTAGACAAAGGCGCTTTGAAATAGCGGCGTGACGTTAAGCCATAAGTGACCGACAGGCTGGCCGATTTCGTCGGGGGTTAAATTGAAAAAATAGTGATGCGGTGTCTGTTGGCCTTCAGGGAGGATGATTTCCATTTCGGATTCTGAGCGTGCCAATGCGCCTTCTGCTGGCCAGCGACCCGAGGTGACATTTTCTTCTGCGTATTCTTGTGTGGTTTCTGCTTTAAAATGCAGAAACTCTGCTGCGGTCATTTCCGTGAGTAAGTCGATCATCATGATGTCCATGTTCGCCTTGCGCGTTAAGCGCTTAGGCATATTCTAAGCCACGCCTTTTTACCTGCGCGGCAACATGGTACTCTGTTTAGCAGATATCTTCTTGATTAGCTATGAATTTTACAGCGCCATTTCCGGCTCGCATAACCAATCTACAGCCTGTTCATAAGTATCAAACGACTCGACTTCACCTTCTGCCATAAACCATTGACCGACTCTCATCGTCCAACCGACCCAATCATGATTACCGTAGACCGCGACTTTTTTATCACCTGAACCGTATTTTACAGCAAGACGTAAGTCATCCCATGCAGCGCGCATTTCCCACCCCGTAAACTCAGTGGCATCAAACAGCACTTTCACTTGGGGTTCATCAATTTTATTGATAGCGGCTTCTAGCATCGGAACAAGGTGCTGATAATCTTCATGAGTTAACGTGCCAACCGCTTTAACCGACAACACAAACTCGCTGTTAATTTGCAGCAACCCAATTGATACACCATGTTTGTAATAGCCCATAATTACCTCCGGGAATCATACCTTTGGTGGACTGAGGCGCAGTCTTATCGCTTGATGAATATCGTAAACATCGTCCTCCATGACCGTCTTGGCAAATAAAACTGTTGATTGACCAACAACGCTAGCTCTATACCCAAGTTACCTCAAGATGCTTTTTTAGCGCGAATGTATTCGCTCTTGGCAAAGCATTGAGAAAGTGAACAGCGTGTTGCACTCATGTATCACCATGTTTCAAGTATAGAAATGTCGAAATCATAAGGATGTGAAAGCGCTAGCGTTATCGCGGTAAAGAAAGACATGAGATCACAACTTAACGAAAAAGGGCACCTAGTTACCCTTTCTCAGTCGAAGCCACGCAATTTAGTTCTCTTTGTTTACGCTTCGGGACGATGGCAATACGATTCTGCGACGACGCCTTTACCGAAATCTTTAATCGTAATACTCATATCAAAGAACTTCTGTTCCCCCATATCTTGCCAAAAATCAGCACCACGCTCTGATTGTGAATTGGGGCACAAAGCTTTGAGTCGGCTCTGGTATGTTGTATCTAAGTTATCGACAAATTTATTCTTATTGCGTCGATTTTTCGCCATGTTGTATAGGAACTTATAACTGTTCTCATCGTTATGCCCCATGGTAATCGATACGTAATACCCTTGGCGGCCTTCATGCACATCGGTAATCTTCCAACCGTTTTGGGTGAACTCGATATTGTGTTGCAAATAATCTCGAATATGGTCCGCTTTACTGTCGCTAAAACACCCAGATAAAACGCTAACCATTGAGGCAACAATAAGCACTTTGCTGTGAGGTAGATACGTATAAGCCTTCGACGCTGTAAGCATGTGAGTCAAACTCCTGAACCATGGATTTGAGAACTGGTTCGGTTAACCAAGCTTTTTATTCCGTAACCGACTGTTTCAATTTTGTTTTTTTGTTGGATTCAGTATAGCGGTGTGTATAACTGGGTAAAAATTTGCCCAACAGGCAATATCTTGCATAATATTTGAAACTTATCTGTATTTTCAATCGGTTAGGTCGAGCAAAAAATAGTAATATCAATTACTTAGCACTCAATTATTTGCGTGATCAATATCACAAATTTAAGTAAACCTAATACAATCCTCATTTTTTTCTGACTTTAGCAAGACAAACGCCCCCAGCTTAGAGCCAGAGGCGTTCTAGTAAAATGCCACAAGAAAATGACCGAGCTTGTGGAATTATGGCGTGTGAGTGACGGATTCCACCGTCGCGTCAGCTCCCCCACCGAGCACTTGATAGAGGGTGACACGATTACCTAACTCGGCTAATTTCAGCGAGATCAACTGTTGTTCAGTACTGTAATAGCTACGCTGCGCTGTAAGTGTATTCAAGTAACTCTCAGCACCGTTGCGATAGAGCGCATCAGTTAATTGATAGGTTTTACGGTTAGCAGCCACTTCCCCCTCTTTCGCAACTAATCGCTCATCAATACGTCGACGAACTGCAAAAGCATTTGCCACCTCAGAAAAGGCGGTTTGAATTGCCTGTTCATATTGCGCCACTTCTACTTTCTCTTCGATCTTCGCCACATCTAACGACGCGCGCAGTTCACCAGCATTAAAAATGGGAATCGAAATCGAAGGAATAAACGACCAAGTACCATGCCCAGCGGAGAACAGATCTGAGAGTTGGTCACTGCTTCGCCCTGCGTTAGCGGTTAATGAAATGGTAGGGAAGAACGCCGCACGCGCTGCCCCAATATTGGCATTAGCCGCTTTTAGGCTGTGCTCTGCATACAGAACATCAGGGCGTTGTAAGAGTACGTCTGATGATAAATTGTCGGTTAATGGCGCAAGCGCTATCGCTTGATCAATATTGTCTTCAATTGGCAATAACGCCTCAGGAACGCCCTTGCCAACCACCAGTTCGAGTGCATTACGTGCTTGTTCCAAGTTAGTTTGATATAACGCCACATCACCACGCGCACTGTAGACACTGGACTGAACTGACGCCAAGTCTACACCAGAAGCAGCACCTAAACGATGCATCTCTTGGGTTAAACGCAATGTATTAAGCTGACTTTGATAGGTTTGTTGTGCCAAGGCTAATTGCTGCTGATAAGCCCAAACATTCAGCCAATCGACTGCCACTTCTGAAACCAGCGCCATACGCGTGCTGCGTTGAGTCTCTTGTGTGGCCAAATAGGTTTCCATCGCTTCTTGGCTTAGACTATCCAGTCGACCAAACAGGTCGACTTCCCAACTACTGATGCCGACCTTTAAGGCATCGGTACGAGTAATAGAACCACTAGTTTTACTCGCTGTGTGGGTTACCCCAGCCGTGACAGAAGGATAGAGCGCAGAATCTTCAATTCGATACTGCGCCCGCGCCTTTTCAATATTGAGTAAAGCAACACGCAAATCACGATTATTATTGAGAGCCATCGCCACCACTTGCTGTAAACGGTGATCACGTAAAATGCCCTGCCAATCAAGCACTGCACTGCCACTTTGGCTTGCGTTGGTACTGGCGTTTGCAAACTGAGCGGGCACTGGTGCTTGCGGCCGCTGATACTCAGGCACTAATGAGCAGCCCGATAACATAACAGCCAAGGTAATAAGCGGGACACTCGTTAACTTTTGTACCTTCATTGACCCACCTCTTCTTGACCTTGTTTTGCGCCTTTCACTTTTAGCTTGCGTCCAAATAAGGAACGCACAATGACATAAAACAGTGGAACAAAGAAAATACCAAACATGGTTGAGATTAACGTCCCACCAAATACCCCGGTTCCCACTGAAGTACGACCACCAGCACCAGCGCCGGTACTGATCACTAACGGGAATACCCCCAGTAAAAACGCTAGCGACGTCATTAAAATCGGTCGTAACCGTAATTTTGCCGCTTCCAGTGTCGCTTCAACTAATTCCATCCCCTGCTCTTCCAGCTCTTTAGCAAATTCGACTATCAAAATACCGTTTTTCGCCGCAAGCCCCATCGTGGCTAATAAGCCCACTTGGAAATAAATGTCATTGTTAAAACCACGCAGGTAAGTAAACAGCAGTGCGCCAATCACGCCAATCGGCACTGAGAGCATGACAGAAAGTGGCACAGTCCAACTTTCGTAGAGAGCGGCTAAACACAAGAACACAAAGATCACAGAGATCAGGTAGAGTATGGGCGCTTGCGTTCCCGCTTGTCGTTCCTGATAAGAGACCCCAGACCAACTGTAGCCGAACCCATGGGGTAACTGCGTGATAAGCCTTTCCATCTCTTTCATCGCCACCCCAGAACTTACTCCAGGGGCAGGTTGGCCCTTGATTTCCATCGCTGCTGTACCGTTAAAACGCGATAGTGAGCTAGGAGAATAGCTCCAAGAACTGGTTGCGAAAGCAGAAAATGGCACCATCTCTCCATCACTGTTTTTTACGCTCCAGCGATAAACATCACTCGGTAACATACGCGCTTGCGCTTCACCTTGTACATACACTTTCTTAATTCGACCTTTATCTATAAAATCATTGACATAGCTACCACCGAACGCAGTGGACAAGGTCGAGTTAATGTCGCTACTGGTTAATTCCATTGCACCCGCTTTAGCATCATCGATATTGACGTTTAAGGTCGGAGCATCATCAAGGCTAGAATAGCGAACATTGGTCAATAACGGACTTTGTGCCGCCATCGCGATAAGCTGCTTACGCGCATTGACTAACGCTTCATGCCCAGCCCCACCGAGATCTTCTAGTTGCATTTCAAAGCCAGTTGCATCGCCCATTCCGGGAATACCTGAACGACCAAACGCAAAAATCTGGGCATAGGGAAATTTCTTTTTCATTGCTTTGGTTATACGGTCTCCAACTTCGGTCGCACTGGCTTCTCTATCGTCCCAATTGGTGAGGCGCACAAAAGCCATACCGGCACTTTGCCCACTCGACCCCATACTGTAACCGAGAATCGACAGCACACTCGCCACTTCGGGCTGCTGCTCAACATAAGCAGAAACCTGCTGCATCACAGCCTCGGTTTTATTCGACGTGCTACCAATCGGCAATTTCACCGACACCATTAATGAACCTTGGTCTTCTTCGGGCATAAAGGCGGTAGGCAAAGAGCGGAACAATACTCCGATACCAACCAGTACCAATACATAGACGCCAATAAACCACCAGCGATGGTTAAGAAACACCTTAACCCCATGTTGATAACGTAACGTACCAAGGCTTAAACCGGTGTTAAAACTGCGAAATGCTCTTTTTAATAAGCCTGGTGAAGAGGTTGCCTCACCAATTCCAATCGGTTTGAGAATCGTGGCACACAACGCGGGAGTTAGAGTAAGCGCCACAAGAACCGATAACATGATTGAAGAGATGATAGTGACCGAGAACTGGCGATAAATTACCCCAGTTGATCCAGCAAAAAATGCCATCGGCAGTAGCACCGCACACAGCACCAGAGTAATCCCAATTAAGGCTCCAAAAATCTGCCCCATCGATTTTTTGGTCGCTTCTGCTGGTGATAACCCCTCTTCCGACATCACCCGCTCTACGTTTTCGACCACCACAATGGCATCATCCACCAGCAAACCAATCGCTAACACCATCGCGAACATGGTCAAGGTGTTAATGGAATATCCCATCATTGATAACACGCCGAATGTACCTAACAACACGACAGGTACTGCGATAGCAGGAATTAACGTTACGCGCCAGTTTTGTAGAAACAAGAACATGATGGCAATGACCAATACCACGGCTTCAAATATGGTTTGCACTACCTCTTCGATGGATACTTTCACAAAAGGCGTCGTAGACGATGCTGTATAAAATTTGACACCCGGTGGGAAATAAGGAGATAACTCGTTGAGTTTTTGTTCCACCGCCTTCGCCACCGTCATGGCATTCGCGCCACTGGCTAGTTCCACCCCCATACTTGCTGCAGGTTTACCGTTGTACATACTGGTACTGGTGTAATCCTCGCTTCCCAACTCAACCGTTGCAACATCGGTTAATCGCACAACAGCCCCACTGGCATCAGATTTAACAATGATATTACGAAATTGATCGGGGTTTTTTAAACGGCTTCGACTGGTAATGGTGGCATTAAGCGCTTGATTATTAACTGCTGGTAATGCCCCGACTTGCCCTGCCGACACATCGGTATTCTGTGCTTTAATCGCGGCGGTAATATCAGAAGGCATTAAGGAATAGTGACGCAATTTTGCGGGATCTAGCCAGATCCGCATCGCATACTCAGATCCCATAATGCGTACATCACCAACCCCAGAAATGCGACTGACCGGGTCTTGAATCATCGACACCATAAAGTCAGCTAGGTCGGTTCGGTTTAACGATTCATCCTCTGAACTAAACGCCAGCATCATAAAAAAGCTTCCAGCACTGGATTTAGAAACCCGTAAACCAGAACTTTGCACCGAATCAGGCAATTTTGATTCTGCTTCTTGGAGTTTATTTTCTACTTGCATTTGCGCGACATCAGGGTCGGTATCGGCAGTAAACGTCAGCTTTATCCGAGCAGAACCATTCGATTGACTCGAAGATTCCATATAGACCAAATTATCTAACCCGGTCATTTTTTGCTCAATGACTTGAGTGACTGAATTTTCGACGGTTTGCGCAGAAGCCCCTGTATACGTTGCCCTAATTGATATGGTTGGCGGCGCAATATCGGGGTATTGTTCCACTGAAAGACGAATAATCGATAAAGCTCCAGCAAATGCGATCATAATCGCAATCACCCACGCGAATACGGGGCGGTCAATAAAAAATCGTGACATCCCGTATCCTTACTGTTTTATACTTGGTAGTGGCAGCGCTTCTGACAAAAGTTGGTCGCCTTCTTCTGTCGTTGAAATAGGATTGGCAGCAAGATGAGAAGTGACGGTTTGCCCATCGTTTACCTTAGTATTTCCTTCAATGATCAATTGCTCTCCGACAGTCAAACCCGAGGTCACAATCCATTGGTTATCGCGTGCATCACTAATTTTCACCACACGTTGATGTACCTTATGTTCACCATCCAGCACTTTGACTGTCGCTTCACCTTTCGTGTTGTAAGTGACCGACTCTTGGGGGACCAGTATTGCGTTTTTATTCACTGCCACTGGCAAAATGGCTTTAACATACATGCCCGGCAGCAGCATTTGTTCATGGTTTGGAATCAGCGCACGCAACTTGATATTACCAGTGGTGGTATCGACCGATGTGCCAACAAATTTTAGCGTGCCCATGTGTGGGTAAAGAGAGCCGTCTTCCAATTCGATATACACTGGAATATTGCCCTTTTGCGCGGTTAATACGCCACTTTTTAGCATGCGCTGCAGTTGTAACATCTGGGCACTACTTTGTGTTAGGTCCACATATATTGGGTCGTATTGTTGAATGGTGGTTAACGCATCACTTTGGCTAGCGGTAACCAAAGCGCCAGGCGTGTAATCTGAAAGACCTATGCGACCTGAAATGGGCGCTTTAATCTGGGTATAGCCTAAATTGATTTTGGCGGTTTCAAGGGCTGCTTTAGCAATCAGCACCGACGCCTCGTCTTGGCGCAAAGTGGCCACGGCTTCATCTAATTCTTGCTGACTGATAGCATCAATTTTAATTAGCTTTTCATACCGTTCAACTTTCGGCTTAGCAGACAACACCGATGCCTGAGCTTCAGCAAGCGATCCCTTGGCATTATCGAAAGCGGCTATGTATGCCGCATCATCGATTTGATACAGAATCTGCCCTTCTTGCACCATCTCGCCTTCTGTAAAGAGACGTTTTTTGATAATACCACTTACCTGAGGACGAACATCTGAAGTCATATGAGCGACAGTGCGCCCAACTAACGTTTGTTGCAGAGTGAAAGGTTGCGTTGTCACTTGCCAAACGCCAACATCAAAAGGTGCTTTAGGCGTTGTGGGCTTTTCTTCAGAACAACCGGTCATTAACACAGTGGTCAAACACGCGACGAGGCTCGTAGTTACCACTCTTTTCTTGCGATTGATAAAAAACACCGATCGACTCCAATACGAAAAAATGAAATTCACAGTCCAAATTAAACGACAAATGTGCAGATATTATGGAGTTATTAGCAGTAACATAGATTTTTAATAAGGTCTGCTATACAGTGCGCTCAATTATCATGGATCTATCGGACCGCTGTTTGAACATCAAACTTGGCATTACCTGCAAGCTATTTATTGTGATTCTTACCTCCTGCACCACGGTATTGTTGGTCAGCAGTATTGCCTCGCGTCTCGCTTTCAAAACTAATTTCCTCGGTTACCTAAATCAACAAGGGGTGAATCGTATGGAAATGGCAATGCCTGAATTGGTGTCTGCTTATCAAGAGAATCAATTCACTTGGAAATTTCTAGAGCATAACAAACGCACTTGGTACGATTTGCTGCGTGTTTCTCGCCACAATTACATGTCAGAACACGGTGCTCCATTGGTCGCCGACCAAATTGGCGCTGTACCTCGTATGGCACTGTTAGACACGCAATACCAAGTGATTGTTGGCAATTCATCGGCGGACGCCCATTCAATATTGCTGCCTATTCGGGTCAATAGCCAAGTGGTGGGGTGGTTTGCCTTGGTTCCATTTCAAAAGGCGGTGACCTACGGCGCGATCCATTTTTACCAACAGCAATTAAAAAATTGGTGGATGATCGGGTTAGCGTCTATCGTGTTCGCGGCCTTAATTGCTTGGCTTATTTCCGGCACGGTATTGCGTCGCGTTCATCGTGTTAAAAACGCAACACAACAATTAGCCCAAGGCGACTACTCGGTTCGATTAGTGGAAAATGACCGTGACGAAGTGGACCAGCTCGCCAGTCATTTTAATTTACTTGCCAAAGAACTAGACGACACCGAACAAAAGCGGCGTCAGTTTATGACCGACATTTCACACGAGCTACGGACGCCTTTGGCAGTAATGCGCGCTGAAATCGAAGCGATGGAAGATGGCATTCGTCCGATGAATACCCATTCTCTCAACTCGTTATCGCAACAGATGGCACAGTTAAATAAGTTAGTCGATGACCTACATGAACTCTCCGTTACCGATAATGGCATTAACCCCTCGCGCAGCCACTGTGTTGACTTAACCACACTATTGCAGTCCACGGTCGAAGGTATTGCTACTCAGGCCATAAAGGCAGAGCTCAAACTTGATTTCGTCCCTTACCCACACCCACTATTGATGCAAGGTGACGAAGTCAGACTGATTCAACTTTTTGCGAATTTATTAAGTAACTCAGTAAAATACACCAATGCTGGCGGCAAGCTGGTCATTCGCTGCAACTACGTAGAACAACATGCCCACATCACGATTGAAGACAGCGCTCCTGCCGTGGATACACATCATATACCGCATCTTTTCGAACGTTTTTATCGTTGCGACGCCTCTCGCAGTCGTAAAAGTGGTGGCAGCGGTTTAGGACTTGCCATTTGTCGCAATATTGTGTCTGCCCACCATGGCAAAATCAGTGCAGCGACCTCCTCTTTAGGTGGGTTAAAAATCACCATAACACTACCGGTAAGCACATGTTAAATCAGCCACAACCTGCTCATATTCTTATTGTTGAAGATGAAATGTCCTTAGCGTCTATCATGCACGACTACCTTGTCGCATCGGGTTATCAATGCACTCATGTAGCCGATGGTGCCAAAGTTATGGACACGTTTCGTTTAGTCCAGCCCGACCTAATATTGCTCGACCTCATGTTACCTAATGTTGATGGCCTGACACTTTGCCGCGCACTACGCAAAGAAACCGATGCCCCCATCATGATAGTCACCGCAAAGGTGGATGAAATAGACCGGATTTTGGGACTTGAAGTGGGGGCAGATGATTATGTGTGTAAACCCTTTAGCCCCAGAGAAGTGGTCGCGCGAGTAAAAGCATCACTGCGCCGGCAAATGCGGCTCACAACACCACTATTGACCGGCTTAAAAATCGACCATGAGTCTTTTCAGGTCACCATGCATGGCGTACCCATCAAATTAACTCAAGTGGAATTTCGTTTACTCGAAACACTTTCTCTTGCACCAGGAAGAGTCTTTTCACGGAATCAATTAATGGATGCGGTGTACTCAGACCATCGGATTGTCACTGACCGCACCATCGATAGCCATATCAAGAATTTAAGAAAAAAACTTGGTGAACAAGGTGAAGATTGGATTCAATCCATTTATGGAGTGGGTTATCGCTTTGAAGACAACAGTTAATTACACTATGCGGCTTCTGCTGGCAGCAACATGGTGTATTCAAACTCCGTTTCACCAACCGAACGAAAACCGAGGCGTTCATACAAAGCACGCGCTGGATTGGTTTTTAGCACACCTAATGTCACCGCAACATGCTCCTGCTTTGCCCGCACAATAAGCTCGCTTAATAGTCGGCTTCCAATATGTTGGTTTTGATAATCGGGATGCACTTGGATCTGCACCACAAACCATTGCTGGGTGTCCGCCAAAAACTTAGCCTTAAATAAACCAGCTTTTTCCCCATCGACTTCAATGATGTTCGCCTCATCAAAATGCAGCATAATGCGTTCCAAATAGGCTTTTTTACTGGTTGGAGAGCCGGTTTCTTCTAAGTAACGGCGCATGGTGATATCTCGCAAATCCAACAGGTATGGAATATCCGTTGCAGAGGCTTTTCTTAAGGTAAAATCCATCTCGTTTCCCTTATCTAATGAATACTATAAATATAACTTACCTTTCACTATTGTTTTTGCCTTCCCCCGAAGTTCCACTCGGTGGTTAGGGAGCAATGTGCAACCTACGTTACCACCACGTTGCGATGCTTGATAGCCATTAAGCTGATGTTTCTTGAGTTTTTCTCCCCAATAAGCAGCGAGAGCGCAATGGGCTGATCCTGTTACCGGGTCTTCATTGACACCGACCCAAGGAGCAAAATAACGGGAAATGAAATCGAGTTTATTGCACCCAGCTTTCGAGGTCACCACTATGCCTCGTCCAGGTAGTTGCTTTAATCGCTCGAAACTTGGGGTGAGTGAGATAAGTAACTGCTCACTATCTATTTCAATAAGCTCTTTACTATCAAACTGTAGATAGCTCACAACACTGTCTTCATCGATCCCCAATAAGTCCAATTTTTCCCGAGCCACCTCCGCTCCCTGCAATTCAGCCACTGGGAAATTGAGGGCAATATAATTCTCTTCAATCGTGGCGCTAAGTGGTCCTGACATCGTCTCAAAACATAAGGTATCCCCAAATGATGCTTCACCGCTCTCTTGCAAAATATGGGCAAGCGCTAAGGTTCCGTGGCCACACAGCGCCACTTCCACTTCTGGGGTAAACCAGCGCAACTTATGCGTATTACGGACATAAAAAGCCGTTTCTGACAGAGCCATTTCTCGAGCAATTGACAACATCTGACCTTCGCGTAGCTCCTCATCAGAAATGCACACTCCAGCAGGGTTCCCTTTAAACGCTTCGGTAGTAAATGCATCTACCTGATAGATATCTAATTCCATAACTAGTCCTTATTCCTAAGGTAGAGTGTTGTTCGCTTAGCCTTGCCATCGCAGCACTTACTTTGACCCGCATAAACTAGCTATAAGCTTTCATTAAGCTTGCACCTTACTCGGTGATGAAGCTTTAAATTCTGCATCTTGAGGTCATTTGGGGTTATCCGGTAATCAGTGTGCGTAAACATGACAAGAAATTCGAGTCTAGGCGACGTATTTTTACGCTATTTGACAGAATATTGTCATTGTTCGAGATGAATGGTCTATTGAGCATAGAGGTCATCGACCATAGGGGGGACACTCACCCTCCAAGAACATCATCCTTAGGGGGACACTCACTAACATAGGGGGACAGTCACCATTCCAATACACAGTCAAAGCAGAGATTGAACAGTCGTTGTTCTGTTTTGGCATGGTGTAAACGTGCTGTGGTACCAACCCAAACTCGAGGCTTTTTCTATAGTTCAGTACAAAGTGCTAAACAGTCAGATTGGGTTAGCGAGAGTCTTGCGAGTATATTCGGTTGTGAATCAGCTATATAGCCGGACTTATCTGGCCTTATTTGTCGACCACTACAGTCCACCTCCCGATAACTGACATCAGTCACGCTGTTGGATTCAATGAACATCGCCGAATGATCGCAGCATTTAGAACGTATTGCGGCGTCACTCCATCGGAATACCGAAAAAAATTCATGTCCAATCAAGATTGGCGATCAGCCTCCTCCAACTTAGGCGCATTCCCATACCGCCCCACCAAGTTAAAAGTATAGTGGTCAACTAATTCCGGACATATATTTAAGCCGATTTTCGGCATTTACTGGCGACAGCCCATCATTTGCCTGATGAGGCCGTTGCCGATTGTAGTATTCCATCAAGTAATAACTGATATCTTTCTTTGCTTGAACTAATGTCGAATAGCCTGTTGCGGGTATCCATTCAGTTTTCAAACTTCTAAATAGCCTTTCCATTGGTGCATTATCCCAGCAATTTCCTCGACGGCCCATGCTTTGAGTTATGCGATATCGCCAAAGCTTTTGACGAAATTTGCGACTACCGTACTGACTTCCTTGATCAGAATGAAACGTCACGTTTTTAGGGCGACCTCGTTGTTCCCAAGCCATATCTAAAGCTTTGGTTGCAAGTTCTGCATCAGGTTTGTCTGATAGTGCCCATCCAACTACTCTCCGACTAAACAAATCTAGGACAACAGCTAAGTAACTCCATTTCGAACCAGTCCAAATATAAGTGATATCACCGCACCATACTCGATTTGGAGTCGCTACGGAGAATTCACGTTTCAACAAATTCGGGATATCAGGTCGTTCAGATGCAGTGGGTTTATATCGATGGGAACCTGGCTGGTTACTCATTAAACCAGACTCTTGCATGATCTTGCGCACCTTGAAACGGCCAATGTTTATATGTTCTGCGCGAAGCATCGAAACAATCGTTCGACTGCCAGCAGAACCTCTACTGAGATTGAAAAATTCTCTTACTCGACTTGTCAGCTCAATACGTTTGACGTCAGGCTTTCTCTGTTTGAACTCGTAATAACTAGAAAGAGCAACATCGAATAGCTTGCAAAGACACTTGACTGATTCATGCTCTCTTAACTGGTCAACTAACGAGAATGTTCGAGTTCGTCCGACATTAAGAGAGCTGTAGCCTTTTTTAGAATGGACTTTTCTCGTTCCAATCGATTGATTCTGGCTTCTAATTCCTGAATTTTTTGCTGCTCAGGAGTGAGAGCTTTGGTTGTTGGCGTTATCCCACCGCGTTCAATTTTGAGTTGGTCAACCCAGCGCCGTAAAGCAGTTTCACCCACGCCAATGGAGCGTGCAGCTGCAGGTACTGAATAGCCATCGTCAAGAACCAAACTTGCTGCTTCCATTTTGAACTCAGCAGAAAATGTACGTCGTTGTTTTGTCATTGAACACCTCATTTATGGTGGAGATTTTACCACCTAATTAGGTGTCCGGGATCATTAAACCACTATAAAGATGTGTTATTTGGCTAATGATTTAAAAAGGACATTGATGAAAGCATGCTTTAATTAACGAGACTGGTTTAAAAAGCAAAGAACCTCACTAAATAGTGAGGTTCTTTTCATGATAAATTAAAATAAAAGGATACGCATCCTAATCTGCTACTTTTGTATCTTTGATTATAGTGTGTGTCCTCCCTCTTTAATTTCAACCAAAGCCCATTTAATTTGAATGGCTCTGACCTTAAATACAAATCCACTTTACAGGTATTGACGTGACTTCTAGCTCACCCCAATCTCCTGACAGAACATACTTATCATTCGATAATTCAAAAACATCAATATTACCATAGTCTTCTTCACCAGAAGCATCAGTAAATGGAGCCTCGTTTCTATTTATCCATCTAACGCACTTCAAGCCTTGAAAAACAATCTTTCCTTTCTTATAACAATATTGCTCATCACTTTCAGGCGGCGTATACAAAGGGTGATTTTCCGTCAAGACCGCTTCAACAATAAAAGAAATTTCATTGGGAGATTCACAAATACCCAATACAAAACTATCTTCCAAATAAATATCAGCAAACCCTTCCCAATCATAGTAACTACTCATCACACATTCTCCTATAAATCAAAGTCAATTGGTGTGTGATTTTCAGGGCTCTTACGTGTTACTGGATTACCAGCAGGATTTACTCTTTGACCACTAGAAGTTTTAAGCTCAACATGAGGACCAGCATTACCCGGTGCACGTTGACTTCCGCCTTTAATCGTTACCCGAGCCACTCCATTTTCATCAACCATTTTCAAAGGACCGTTTGCTGTTTGGGTGGATTTAAAACCTACCGACTCCGCTTTTGCTTTTATGGCGCTGGCCGTGGTTGAACCATCAGTTTTTATCATGCTTCCAACTTGCTGCCCACGCCCTCCCTTTGGAACCTTAGCACTTTTTCCTACACCCAAAGCCCCTAATCCGGCACTTTCAAGCATACTATAGCCATCGACACAGTCCCAAGGGCTCCAGAAACCATGTGCGGCATAATAAAACCCAGCTTGGATTAAATAATTACTTCCAGCACCAACAGCTGCAGCAACTCCTCTGGCAACCCAAATAGCATACCGCCCATCCGGATCCACATAACCTAACGGATCACCGTGCACATAGCCATAAAGGTTGATGCCACCTTGCTCTTGCAGTGGGTCACGATTCAGCCAACGACCTAAATGAGGCACATAAAAGCGATAACCAAAGTACACCAAACCACTGGCAAAATCACTGCGCTTGGTCGACATTCCGAACGGCTGAACGGATAAATCATCACCAGATATCGCACCGTATGGCGAATACGCATGGCTTTCAACCCGAGTGCCGGTTTGATCAAATACCCCATAAACATGCCCCAGATGATTGGTCATGTAGGTATATTTATTATCACCGCTTTTTCGTGCTTTTTTAAGGTGTGTGTCCCAGTTAGATTACTAAATAGTTACAGTCAAATTATTGATATTATTGTTATTCATTATAATTACCAATTACTACTACAGCCCAGGACTCACAACATCTACAGTGATTTGAACACAAAAGACCAGCGTACAATCGTTCAATTTCCGCCCAGAAAAAACTTCAATTTTAGTCATTTTTTAAAATTCCTTTAAAAAAGCGATTATAAAAATCCTAATACAGCAAAC
This sequence comes from Vibrio tritonius, assembly GCF_001547935.1. Classification (NCBI taxonomy): domain Bacteria; kingdom Pseudomonadati; phylum Pseudomonadota; class Gammaproteobacteria; order Vibrionales; family Vibrionaceae; genus Vibrio; species Vibrio tritonius. Next base: position 422,695 of record NZ_AP014636.1, on the reverse strand, counting down.
GCAATTTTTTAGTCGAAAAAACAGGCAGGTTATTAACCTTTCTAATAAATATCGGTTTTATTAATGATTTGAGAGCAAAGAAAAAGCCCCGAAGGGCTTTGGAATATCTATGTAAGCTTGAGCAAATAATTGCTGTTTAGCAAACAGTGGACTCTTTTAGTATCTAAAGCGTTCCACTCGATAATTTCACCGTTATCTTCATCAATAAATACGGTTATCGTTTCTTTAAAACTAAAGTTACTAGTATCAATGAGCTCAAGAGTCTTATCCCCCGTATAAATGCTTTGTATGACTTCTTGAACAGATGGCGAGCCATCTGCACTTTCAGCGATAATATTCTTTAATAAAGAATCCACTAACGATTCCATCCTAAGCGACATTAACGACTTAGTTCCACTAGATATCAGCCACAATAAAAACAAGTCATTCTGAGTCGCTTGTTGAAGTTCTTCGAGCTCACTAGGCTCGTATCTTAAAGCTGACCAAAATTCCTTCAACTCTTTTAAAGAGCAAATCAGAATGAAAGAGTTTGAACTGCTAAGATATCCTTCAATTTCGATATCAGAAATTACTGGTACGAATACAACGACGTCGTTAGCAATTCTCAGGTTATGCAAATAGCCAATATCGCCGTTAAAATTAAGTCGAACTTGCAACTCTCCATTAACACTCGTAACCAAATCGTCTGCAACACCATTAAACACATTCAATCCGAAAGATTGTAAATCCAGTGTCTGATCGTAATCATCGCCGGAAAAGCTATAATTTAAATTATCATTCATGTTTTTTAATTCGCTACATTTTCAATACTTGGAAGCTCCCACCTGTCTGAGTAGCGCGCCCAATCACTCTTTGGAATAAATGCTCTGTGTCGCATTATTTTTCCACCTTTGTCTGTAGTAATATGGAAAACACCTTCTTTTCCATTAATTGTTCCCTGTTTTAGATATTCAGAGCGACCATTTGCCCTGACTATAGGCTTCTGAGAAAGAATAATTTTTTCAAAAGATGCAGGGAAATTGTGGAAGGTATCCTCGCCCATTCTTTTTAAAGTTCTAGCGTCATAAAGAGGTAATTTACCTGCACTCTTTGTAACTCCCAAAGCCCCCAATCCAGCACTTTCAAGCATACTATAGCCATCGACACAGTCCCAAGGGATCCAGGAACCATGTGCGGCATAATAAAACCCAGCTTGGATTAAATAATCACTTCCAGCACTGACAGCTGCAGCAACTCCTCTGGCAACCCAAATAGCATACCGTCCATCCGGGTCCACATACCCTAACGGATCACCATTCACATAACCATAAAGGTTGATGCCACCTTGCTCTTGCAATGGATCACGGTTTAGCCAACGGCCTAAATGAGGCACATAAAAGCGAAACCCAAAGTACACCAAACCACTTTCAAAATCACCACGTTTAGTCGACATACCAAACGGCTGAACGGATAAATCATCACCGGATATCGCACCGTACGGCGAATGGTCCATAGAGGGACAGTCACCATCCCAAAACATGAACAAAGACAAACTTAAAGCGTGTGTCCTGCAAAAAAGCAAAGTCAAAGCAGAGATTGAACAGTCGTTGTTCTGTTTTTTAATAACTAATCAGGATCGAAATAATCACTAACTGCCTGATTTTGTATAGGTGGCAGCTCGTTAGTGTTGTCTAATCGAAATGGAAGTATTGGTGGGTTAAATTTAAATAATACCGATTGAAGATTTAGGCGATATGCAGTGCAACCATCCGCTTCTTATTTAGTGCTGTTTTGGCATGGTGTAAACGTGCTGCGGTACCAACCCAAACTCGAGGCTTTTTCTCTAGTTCAGTACAAAGTGCTAAACAGTCAGATTGGGTTAACGAGAGTCTTGCGAGTATATGGGGTTGTGACTCAGCGATATAGCCGGGTTTATCTGGCCTTATTTGTCGACCAACCCAATCTACTAGCTCAAGGTAGTCGCTGAGCTTAAAAGGAATGCCTAGAGTCTTATCTTGATGCTCGTAGCCCATGAAATTGGCAAGCGATGGTGTGGTAGTTTTTCCTTTCTCTAAACTCGTGAGTCTCGCTTTTATTGAGGTAAAGTCGGATTGCTCAGGCGTGTCGGCCATTTTTGCTCGAATTGGGTTTAAATCGACATACGCCATCGCTGCCAGCAAGGCTTTTTCATCAAGTAGCGCTTGTGATTTAAATCGCCCTTCCCAAAAACGACCAGTGCATTGGTCCTCTTTGTTGGCTTGAACGGCAATGCCATAATTAAGTTCTCTCATAAACCAGCTGAGGGAATAAAGTCGCTCTCGCCACTCTTTAATGAATTGATTGCACGCTTCTTTTTCTGCGTCCGATTTAATCTCTCCTGCTAACCAACGTTGAATAATTGGTGGCAGTTGATGTTCCGCGTGCCAGCGTTCAACTACTTCTAAGTCCGATAAAGCAAGAGCGCTCTCTTTATCAATACGAACAACCAAATGGTAATGATTGCTCATCACCGCATAAGAGCAGATTTGAATCAGATAAACATTGGCAAGGCTAAGAATGCGCTGCTCAATCCAATCGCGGCGATGCTCATAAGATTTTCCAGTGAGACTATCAAAACCACATAAATAGGTCCGACGCACACAGCGAGACACGCAGTGATAATAAGGCGTGATGTCGGGGCAAATCAGCTGTGAGCGTGCGGTCGTCATAAATTGCGATTCCGAGAAAATAGAGAGCCTTAGCGTGGCGATTAACTGAAGAGAGTAAAAGAATGAGCCAGTAATTACTCGAGATACTTCAAAGAATGGCTGGGGATGTTTTGTATGGCTAAAACCAAAATGTGAACTGAATAAAGGTGTGTGTCCTCTAAAAAAGCACCTGATGTACAGGTGCTTTGGGCTGCCAGCTGATGTTGTTATGGTTGTGCGAGTAAATTAACCGAGCGGTCCACCTGCGATGGTGACTTTTAAGCCTTCCATAATGTGTTCTCCGCTTTCCTGCTTTAATTCGTTATACCACTGCTCTGTGGTTGTCATATGCTTGCCATGTGTTACATCACAACGCTTACGCGCCTTGAGCACTAAATCTTTTACGCGTTCAGCCCGTAAGCGTTGGTACTCTTGTAGTGCGTAATCAATATCATCGTAATGCTGCAGTACGGTAGAAAGTACGACGGCATCTTCAAATGCAGCGCAACCACCCTGACCAATGTCTGGAGTGGTGCTGTGGCCAGCATCCCCCAATAAAGCGACCCGCCCTTTCACTAAGGTGGGGAACGGCTCAATATCATGCACCTCTATTCGATTGATCTTGCTGTCGTCCAGTGCAGCAATCAGCTTTTGCACTGGTTCACACCATCCCGCGAAATAGCGAGCTAAATCCGCCTTGGCGGTGCTTCGGTCTTCTGCCAAACCTTTGGCTAAAGGTACATCAAAGAAGTAGTAAAATTGACCGCCAGCAATGGGCATCAAAGAAACTCGTTTGCCCTCACCAACAAATGTGGTCCATTGATTGTCAGGGGCAATATCGGTATCAATATCTACAAGGCCATTCCAGTTCACATAACCCGCATAACGACGCTCTGGTTGATAACCGAGTACGTAAGGACGAATGACAGAGTGCGTACCGTCTGCTGCAATCAAAAAGTCAGCTTGTTCGGTCGAACCATCAGTAAAAAAGGCAGTGATACCTACTTTATCCTGCTCTACCCTTTCAATCACTTTTCCAAAATGGACCGATTCTCGGCCCCACCAATCGATCATACTCGCTTGAAGATCAGCGCGAGAAACAGGACAAGGGCGCTCACCAACGGCGTCCACTAATGGCTGCAAACTGAATTGAGTCATAACTTGTCCAGTCGCCCCCTCCATGTAGGCCATGTAATGCATTGGCCCACCCAGCTTATCCATGATCTCCCCCATTCCTAGGTAGTTCATGCATTTCACGCCGTTTGACCACACCGAAATGGCGGCACCGACCGGTTTGTTCTCTTTAACGGCTTCGAAAACCTCACAATCTATGCCTTGTTTCTTAAGAGCGGCAGCAGCAGACATGCCGCCCATACCTGCGCCAATGACGATTCCTTTCATCTCTCTCTTCCTTAAGTGACCGGACTGCGCAATAACTCACTTTACGAGTGTTGAGTTAGGCACACTCCAATATTGAACATTGTATACAATCTAGGCATATCCCATGCCAATTTTTCGTGGCAAATTTAGCAAACGTTTAGCTCAGTTAAGTCTCTAATTATCAATTAGATAAAAAGAAACAAAATCACATCGATTGAGTTGAAAGAAAAACAATTGATTCCTAGTTCGACCTAAAATTGTGCACGATATAGAGAAATGATTAATAAAGGTGCAACCGTTTCATACCGAATTTTATTTGCATCGATCGTTACGAAACGGCCCTAGTAAGCGACCAACATCAAAGTTGGTCGCTATTCAGTAGCAAAGCTATTGAGCAACTAAGCACGAGCTAACGCACGTGAAATACGAGGTTTAACAACAAATACCATCATCATGCCAATCACATAACCTAACGGTAACGCACGAACTAAAGTCATCGCCCACACAGAAAGAAATTCCTGAGCATTGGCGACATGCACTGTCGTTAATGTTGTTACAACGCTAATCACACTTTCAATGCCTACAGCGATAAAAACACACTGCACTAGCTTTTGATACAGCGGTTTCGCATTTGGCAATAGGCTAGTTTCGACCCACTTAGACACGTTAACAATCAATACACCTGCAAGTGGCAGCACAATGATCACAGAGAAAGCAAATGCACACAACCATTGGCTTATAAAATCATGACTAAATCCATGATTCAGATACGTCATAAAAAGTGTGATCGTAGCGACAATGCATAGAGGGGCTGGCAGAGTAATTGCCATTTTTTTGATCTTCATTAGGATATCTTGCTTAATTAGTTGATATAGTCAACTATAATATAAAATAGTTGACTATATCAACCATATGAATCGTAATAGTTTAGAACAACAAATTGCCAACTTAACGCAAAGCCTAAGAGAAAAAATATCTAAGGAGTTGATAAAAAAAGAGATAACACTGACTTTTTATCAGAGCCTAGTGCTGTTTCGTATTGCAGAAAAAACGCCCTGTACTGCACACGATGTGGTGGTTAGTACTAAAAAAGATAAAGCACAAATCACTCGCTTGGTTAATGATCTGATTGCAATAGGCTACTTGGACCGCGCTCCTAACCCTAAAGACAAACGTCAACTGCTTCTTACTTTGACGGCGACAGGACAAGAATGCTTCGAGGAAATTAGAGCGGTTCGCGAGAAAATCTCAGAAAAAATGACTCGCGGAATCCCGCAAAATCAGCAGCAAGAAATGCTGCGTTGGATTCAATTGATGGAAAATAATCTAGCAGGCTGATTTAACAAAGAGATGAAGGCGAAAAAAAGCAGCGCAAAATGCGCTGCTTTGGGGAAACATACGGTATGCTGTCGGGAAACAGTAACACTAATATCGCAAAGGAAGAACTCAGGCTTCCTTGGCTAATTAGCCTTATTTACCGTATATGTCGAAATCGAAGTACTGTTTTGCAATCTTGTCGTAAGTGCCATCAGCGTGCATCTCTGCTAACGCTTTGTTAATGCTGTTTTTCAACTCAACATCTGCTTTACGGATACCAATACCAGCTCCCACGCCAAAATATTTCACATCGTTTACTTCAGGGCCACTGAAGTGGAAACCTTTACCAACAGGACGCTTTAAGAAGCCATCATTTGCTGCTACTGCATCTTGGAATGCGGCGTCTAGACGACCATTAACCATATCTGCATAGATGATATCTTGACTTTGGTAAGTCACGACATCAACCCCTTTGCGTACCCATTGTTCCTTAGCATAAGTCTCTGCCGTAGTACCTTGATAAACCCCGACTCGCTTACCTTTAAGCGATTCTGGTGTTGGCTGAAAAGTCACAGAGTTAGCCGTAACAAGGCGAGCTGGTGTTCCATACAGTTTGTCAGAAAAACTGATCTGCTTCTCACGTGCAGGGGTAATTGACATGGAAGATAAAATTGCATCAATTTTTTTCGCTTTTAAAGCTGGGATAAGACCATCAAAATCGCTTTCAACCCAAGTACAGTCTGCTTTAATACGTTGGCAGATCTCTTTACCCAAATCGATATCGAATCCAGCCAGTGAACCATCTGGCTTTTTGAATTCGAACGGTGCATAGCCTGGTTCAACCCCTAGACGCACTTTGTTTGCTGCAAAGCTTGACGTTGATAGTGCGATTCCTGTGAGTAATACGGTAACGATAGTCTTTTTCATACTGGCTCTTATTTTTGTTGTTTATTGTTATGCTGTGTCTACAAATGTTGTTTGGTTGCACCCTGAGTGCGTGGTGCTATTTTTACAACATCCAAAATGAATAATCAAGCCATTTTAATGATTTAATATTCATTAAAATACAAGCGGGATGGTTTTAAATTCAAAAAACACTCCATAAAAAAGACCAGCCTATGGCTGGTCTTCCGTTGGTATCCGGCAAATAAACAATCTCACCGTTATAGCGCAAACCTTGCAACAAGCTGGCTTTGTTCTGCTGCCAAGGTGTTTAACGATTCGCTGTTGTGCGCGAGGGTTTCCGAATCTTCTGTAATACTGGAGGCCATGTCAGAAATGGTCACGATATTCACCGCAACTTCTTTAGCCACAACACTTTGTTGCTCACAAGCAGTTGCAATTGAACGGCTCATTTCATTAATGGTACTAAGACGGGCGATCATGGCACGTAATGAAGTATGGGTTTTCTCTGTCTGACTAACAGACTTATCTGCATTTGATAAATTGCTTTCCATAATGCCGACTGCTTGCTGAGCCATTTTCTGTAGACCATCGATTTTCTGACTGATTTCATCGGCAGAACGGCGTGAATTGGTAGCAAGTGAGCGAACTTCATCAGCAACAACAGCAAACCCGCGACCATTCTCACCAGCGCGTGCCGCTTCAATTGCAGCATTCAATGCCAATAAATTGGTCTGCTCCGAGATGTTTTGGATCACCTCAATAAAGTGACCAATCTCTTGCGTCTCACTCGATAACTGATGGATAAGCCCTGAAGCGTCATCTAACGAGGTTTTAAGTGAGCTAATAAAAGCCAAATTATTTTGCATATTGGCAATATTACTGTTTGCTAACTCGGTCACTTTCTCAACTTCGTTACTCGCATCGCTCGCATGGTGAGCAACTTCATCGACAGCACTTTCCATCTCAGTAATCGCGGTTGCAATAGAGTCCGTCTGTTTACGTTGCAATGCTAAATCACGGTGCGTCTTATCGCTCATGGAATAACTATCGCCAGCAACTTGTGTTAGCGTATTGGCAGATTGCTTTACACTGCCAATTAAATGGTGCAATTGCTTACCTAACTTATTGATATCTTTTACCACAATCCCCATTTCTGAACGAAATTCTTCTTTAATGGTCCAAGCAAGGTTGCCATTTGCCAGTTCACTTAACGCCTTGGTAATCACGTTTAGTGGTCGCTTAATCGCATACACCACCGTACCCGCAACCACGACAGCCACGATAATCGATACAAGAGAAAGAACGACGTTAGTGATCATAGAGTAAGAGGCTTGCTGCTCTGCTTCCGCGCGAGCATCACTCGACATTTGGCGGACTTGGCTCGTGATTTCACCAGCATCCTTAATAATCTTATCAACTTGCTGACTTAGTCTGGCGAGTTTAGCACTGCTTTGACGTTGTAGAGCTAGGGCCTGCAAGTGCTGGCTCATTAAGCCCTCGGGTAGCACAACGGTGCGTGTTAGTAAATCAACATAGCGTTGCAATGTCTTTTTACTGTCAGGCATCTCCTTAATTACCGCGGTCAGCTTCTCACTAAATATCGCTAAATGTTCTTTAACTTGTTTAGTCAATGACTGAATTGCTTGGTCGTTTTCAACCAAGAGTGCCTTTTGCAGTAGGTTTTCAACGCTCTTTCCTTTAGCTTCGGCAATATCCAAATCAATCACCACCAGCTCCAAATTATTCCATTCCGCTTCTGAATTGAGCGCGGTTAAGTCTTGCTCGAGGTTTTTCCAGCCTGATTCAAATTGAGCTAATTCGACGGTGGAGGCATTCTTAGCCGCAATCCGTTGTTCTTGAATGTCTAAGTGTTGCTCTGCGCCTTTTATCAAGGTTCCAGCCTCTTGATCAACTTTAGCTAGCTGCTGACTAAGCTCAGGATAGCCTTGCAAACGCTTTGCAAGCTTATCTCGGTTAGAGCGGTACTGATTGACTGCGGCACGAAATTCTTCTGCGAGCTTTTGGCGCTGTGCTTGGTCGTTTTCATTCGCATGGAACAACGTAATGCGATTAATGTTTTCTAAATCAAGCAGCAAGGTGTTTGACCCATCAAGCAATTCCGTTAAGGTTGAAGAAGTCAACTTTAACTGGTCCGCCATTTTCACTTGGGAAACATAAGCTGAAACGCTAATACCCAAAACCAAAAGGATCACTACAGCAAAACCTGCAATCACCCGGTGTATAAGAGATAAATACATCATTAACCTCGGAACTAGGGAGCATAATGCTGATACGAGCATGAAACGGCTCGCTACAACAATGTATGTCACCTGTATACCATTCGGTTATGAAGGTTATGTGTACGTGATGGCTACTTTTTAGCCAAACAGTATAAAAAGGAGGGTATAACTAACGCAGACTGCCAGAGAACTATGACTCTGTGGTTACAGAAAAATGATTAAAAAAGAAAGTGATAGGTTAATACAAAAAAAGCACTGGGTAAGCCAGCAAAAAAAAGCATCCATTCTGGCTTTTTGTGTATGGCGCTGTTTTGCTTGCTTTTTTCTATTGCTGTCTTTTTTGCCACCATAACTTGATCGCGACGCAGCCAATTGATTTTGCCTTTCTTACCTTGATCACTAACGCGAGTCATCGCCATAAGAGCAGCACAACACCAAAGCGCAACCATTACAAAGAACGCATAATCAACCCAATGCACCAAATGAAAAACATCAAGCCATTTTTCTTCGGCAAACAACAACACAAGCCCGATGATGTTGTAAGTCACCACCCATTGCAGTATTTTTGCGAACTTCACTCTAAACCACCTCTTTAATGCAAATCTTTGTCAATGTCAGCGCGCACTATACCCAAAAGCGAATTATCTGACTATGCTTAGTGGCTAGAACCTTTGCTCCCCAATGATTCGTAAAAAATGATAAATCCCCACCATATGCTATCATTTGCACATATAGCATTTTAATAAGGGATAAAACACGCCAAACTAAACGGCTAAATAAATCTTGCATGGTTGGCAAACACCATTTATAACTAAAAGGCATTAAAATGTTTTTTTAATGCAAAGATTAAATATCTGTCTCTGTCGTTTTTAGTGAGTGTTTCTGTCAAAAAATAAAACTTAAAACGTGAATACATTAGGGATGTGATTAGTCAACTCTCTGCTTCCTTCGCAAGTTAGCAAAGTGTCCTAAGCACTTTACTTATATCGTGAATACCGAAATCAAAGGAGTATAGGTATTTTATGACTTTTTCTGTTGTTCAAGTAGTTCCTTCACAGGCAAGCTCTGTCGCACCATTGTTTAATGACTATCGTATTTTTCACCAACAAAAAAGTGATCTTTCTCAAGCAGAGCAATATCTTACGGCTCGCTTGATGAAACAGGAGTCCATTATGTTTCTTGCGACCAGTCCGGCAAAAGAACCATTAGGATTTGTACAACTTTACCCAACTTATTCCTCCGTTACTGCAGGGCGAATCCTTTTGTTAAGTGACCTTTATGTAAGCCCTAATGCAAGACGCCAAGGTGTCGCTACGGCGCTGCTTCAGCGAGTTAAAGACCATGCTGCTGACATTCACGCACAACGTGTTGTCTTACTCTCCAATAAGTGCGAAGAAGAAGGGGTTCATCAACTCTGCTCGAAGTTAGACTATCAACCCAATAGCGAACTGCTTTGCTATAGTTCAGACATTATGTAACAAATCCGTATATACCCAAGTAACCTCAAGATGCGGTTTCAGCGAGAATGTATTCGCTCATAGGCAAGGCACTGATTTGAATACATAGTTATTCTACGTAGAAAATCAGTAACGCAGCATAGGAGCGAATACAACTCGCCCCTTGGGAGCTCATCAACAAGCCCATTTCCGCGCCCAATGACGTTGAAAGGGAATAACCATTCCTTCCGTCATTGAGCTTGACCTGTGCTCGTTGATGAAGCTCTGAAGTCTGCATCTTGAGGTCATTTGGGTATAAAAAAGGGCCAAGAAATCTTGGCCCAAAAGACGTGAATCTTAAATAAAACAATACTCAAGCTAAAGTTAATTAAAAGGCAACATCCATACCTAACCAGTAGCGACGACCATCTTCGGTGTAGCCATAGGTGTCGTAGTCCACGGTTTTGTCAAATAGGTTGTACACAGCACCCTTCACTTTCACGTTATCAGCCAATTGATAAGTGATACCTGCATCAAAGAAGGTATAAGAAGGCACGGGAGTAGCGCCGCTGTCTGCTCGTTCTACTCCGTGGTAGGTGTATTTCAACCAGCTATTCAGCTTTTCTGTCGCACGCCAAGTCAAGTCAGAAGAGACCAAGTGTTTAGGCAAGTTTTCTAAAGGATTACCCTTGTTATCCCCGGTTTTCTGACGTGAGTAGGTGTAGGTATAGCTGGTTTTAAAGTCGATTGTGTCGGTTACTGGGGTATCAATAGACGCTTCAACACCACGAGTCACCGCTTTATCAACGTTGACGTTACGTTTATTGGTATTCCCCCATGAGTTGGTCAAGGTGTCACAGGTCGATGCCATACAACTTGTGGTGGTGATCATATCTTTAAAATCGTTATTAAACAGCCCTAATTCTGCATGCAGCCCCTGCTCACTACGATAAGCTAGGTTAATCTCTTCGGTTACCGATTTCTCAGGCTTCAAGTCCGCATTACCATAACGGTTACCACCGCGACTTGCCTGCACCCAGCCTGGGCTAGATTGACGAAGATCTGGTGCACGGAATCCGGTAGAAACGCCACCTTTTAATGTCCATGCATCATCAATGTTCCACACCGAGTAAACACGTGGGCTAAAGTGTGAACCGTAACGTTGGTCATGTTGGTAACGAACACCACCAGTTAAAGCCAGTGGGTCAAGCACGCGCCACTCATCTTCAACAAATAGAGCAAAGTCAGTATTGGACAAATGCGTTATCGTTCCACCAGTATTGGTGCTGGTATCGTCCATGCTTTCGTGTTGAGCTTGCAGCCCCATAGAGAGGGTGTTGGTCATAAATGGCATGACGACGGTGGTTTTGTACTCGGTGTTATTTAATGTGATGTCTCGAGAATAGCTATAAGAGCGCTCATATTGTACGTATGAGTTTTCCTTCGTATTTCCTCCCCAGGTTCCTTGGTGAGAAATCGCTGCGGTCTTACGGCTGTATTTTGCTTCGGTGTAATCGGATGACAATGCATAATAGCTGGTAGATTCATAAGATTTATCCGCATTGGCACGACTATCTTGCTCGTTGATACCGGCATCCAAACTGAATTGATGATTATCACTCAGTTGATAAGTCAGCTTAGTATTAATACTGCGCATGTCATTTTCAGCGTAGCCGTTAATAATATTGTCTTCATCACGATGCTGATTTTGACCATAAACTTGCAGAGAAAGAGAGTCTGTCAAAGGCCCCGTGACGAAGAAATTGCCATTTTGCTCATCCCCAGAATCGCGGTCTTCTTGCAAAACAGAACTCAATGAGACTTTCCCCGTCCAACGTTGTTGGTCTTTGCGGGTAATCACGTTGATCACCCCACCAATCGCGTCAGAACCATAGAGTGTCGACATTGGGCCTTTAATGACTTCGATACGTTCAATCGCTTCCAGCGGTGGTAGCCAGCCATCTTCAACCCCTGGGCCATCACTGTTAGGACGAGTTTGACGAGTTGACACTCGTTTACCATCGACCAGTATCAGCGTGTAAGCAGAACCCATACCGCGAATAGAAATATCTTTGGCGTCGCCACCACCGGTCACTACAACGCCCGGAACACTAGACAGTGCATCGGCGATGTCACGATAGTATCGCGATTCCAACTCCTCTCGAGTAATCACTGTCACACTGGCCGACGCGTTTTGCACTTTTTGGTCATAACCCGCAGCTGTCACGACCATGGTTTCCGTGTTGTCATCACTATTCGTTGAATCTTGTGCGTAAGCACTTGGTATCGCGCCTAGAACAGCTAACGCCACTGCTGAAATAACGGGCTTAGAAGAAGCAAACATAAAATTCCTTTCCCTTAAATGATAATAGTTATTAGTTGCATTAAAATTATCTAGATTTACAATGTTTTGCATAGAGTCCATTTCATGGAATCTGCGTTCCATTGTTGGAACGTATCCAATTTTGCAAGGGGAAATGAGTGCAAGATCTAGCATCCATAAAGGCTTTTTATGCACTTTGTGAAAAGAAAAGTCTGACGGCGGCAGCCAAACACTTAAAGCAGCCAAAGTCGACGGTGAGCCGTCGTTTAGTCGCATTAGAGAATGAAGTCGGTCAATCCTTGATGATTCGCAAAGGCAATCGTCTTGCGATTACCCAAGCCGGAGAAGTCTTCCATCAGTACTGTAAAAAAATGTTGGCTTTAACCGAGCAAAGCATTGATGCGATGCAGAAAGTCACCAATGAAATTAGTGGCGAATTAACCATCATAGTGCACACCAATTTAGTTCGCGGTTGGTTTAATAAACTGATTAATCAATACTTGGATGACAACCCGAATCTCAATATAAATATCATTAGTCAATACCAAGCTGCCTACCAACAGGCAGAGCCCGATTTGATCATTTGGCTCGGAGAGTTACCAGACATTAACTGGCGCCAAGATATTATTGGCTACTGGTGCTATTCTGTGTTTGCTTCGAAAGCCTATATGGAAAAACACTCTTCTTTACATCATCCGAATGATATTCAAGAACATCGCTGGTTACATTACGCTGCAGCAGAACTCGACAACATTGAACTTTCGAACTCCGATGGGGAAACTTTTCAGGTCAAACACTTACCAAGCCGTTTTCATAGCGACAATATTTCATTACAGCTTGATGGTATTACAACCGGACGTGGTATTGGCCTACTACCTGTGGGGGTCTATCATAAATTTAATGAAATGCACCATGGTAAGCTAGTGCCTTGTTTACCTGATTGGCATAGCGATCCACGCCCGATCATCTGCTATACACCTCGCGACAAGCAGCAAATCAAAGTACAAACGTTAGTCAACCGTATGCGAGAGACAAGACCGAAACACTGGCATCAGCGTCTTTCCTAACCCAGCTAATCACTCCACGGTGAGTTATTATTTGTTCCAATGAATAGGCAGCAGGATTTGCACCAGAAAATCCTGCTTTTCCTGTTCCATGTTTGGACCGCTCACTTGCTGAATATACACATACTCTCCAATGTGATAATTCCATTGGTTCGCTAATTCAATAAGATAAGCAACATGGGGGTTGTTCTCCATACTGCCCGCACAGTACATAGACAAATACGCTCCCGCTTCAATCTGATAAGGATGCATCAATTGCAATTTGGGCTGACAGGCGTACATCGCCACCACCGGATAGTCCGTTTGCTGAACTTGCGCTGTTGGCACTCGTAAACCGTGAATGTTGAGATGTGACCAAGAGTAATCGCCGACTTTGTGGTGAATGGTACTAAATAGGTCAACAATATTTCCTTCTGATTGCTCAACTAGCCCAACCTTAACCACCTCACGTAATTCACAAAATGGCTGATTGAGATTGTTACGCACCTGCGCTAGCTCCTCTAGCCGCACAATGCTTTCACCCAAGCGGTCATAAACCCGGTTGAGTTGGGTAATCTCTTTACGCAGTGCCGCGCGATTCACTTTAAGCTTAGCGACCGTATTTTCCGAGAGATGTTCTTGCAACATCACCGCAATTTCAGCATTGGTAAAACGCGCTTTTTGCAACAAGATAATCACCTGCGCCTGAGCAACTTGCGCTAAAGAGTACTGCCGATAGCCATTCTCACTACGTATCGGGACGAGAAGATCAATCTTGTCGAAAAAACGCAACGTATGCGATGAAATCCCAGTGATTTTCTCAAACTCTTTAATGGTGAAATGATTGGCCACGCTCAACTAACCTTATGGTAAAAACCGCTTTACCTTAGAGTATCTCTAACCTTTACGCTATGCATCTGTTCTTTTATGCAAACCCATTTTCATGCAAACCCAGTAGTTGGGTAGCAATGTTATAAACGAGAGACATCGTAATGAAGAGATCGATCCTTGTCCTGCTCTCCTGTTCTATCGCTTTATTAGCAGGCTGCAGTGACCTTATTGTAAAATCAGCCCCAGTAGAATCCCATCCAAGCTCATTAGCTTTGGTGAACCCAGTGACCAATTGCCAAGCGTTAACCCAAGTGGATCTGACGGCTATCGGCGGTAAAGGCAGCCAAATTAAATCGGCTAACGAAATGGTTAATCAACAAGGAGCCACCGTCTGTGAAGTGCACGGCATGCTTGCTCCAACCATAGGTTTTACCGTACAAATGCCCACCCAGAATTGGGGACAACGCTTCATGCAACTTGGCTGTGGTGGCTTATGTGGCCGTATTGACCTACGCGTAGGCGCAGCCGATCAATGCCCTATGGTACAAAATTCGTCAATGGTACTGGCAGCCTCCGATATGGGCCACCAAGGACCCACCAGTGATTTTGGCGACATCGCGCAAAAACGTATCGACTTTGCGTATCGTTCGGTACACGTCACCGCCCTTGCAACAAAAGCACTGATAAAAGCCTATTACGGACAAGCCGAAAAATTTGCCTATTTTAATGGTTGTTCAGACGGCGGACGTGAAGCTTTGATGGAAGCACAGCGCTACCCTACCGACTTTAACGGCATTATCGCTGGCGCACCTGCGATGAACTTTTCGGTACAAAACTCAATGCATCACGGTTGGTTAGCCTTGGCAAACTCCGACAAAAACGGTCAACCTATTTTGCGTGCAGCACAGATGCCTATTTTGCATCAAGCGGTGCTCGATCAATGTGATGCGCTTGATGGTCAAACCGATGGTTTGCTACGCGACCCTCGTCAATGCCACTTCAATCCACAAGTTCTCCTGTGCAAAGCCGGCCAAAGCCAAGGGTGTTTGAGCCAAGCACAAATCGATGCGGCGAAGAAAATTTATGCAGGCCCACATGATGCAAAAACAGGAGAAGCACTTGCTCTCGGAGCACCTCTTCCCGGCTCTGAATTAGCATGGATTGGCGTTTTCGTACCACAAGATGGCTCAAACCAAATTTTCAGCACAATGATTGCTGAAGGCGCTCTGCAAAAAGTGCTGTTTACTCATAACCCAGACCACTTTACTTTATCTGATCTGCATTTTGACTCGGCCACTTTCGACCAGCTGCGTCCATTGTATGGTCTATATAGCGCGGTTGATCCTAACTTGCGTGCGTTCAAACAACATGGCGGTAAATTGATTCTGTGGCATGGTTGGTCTGATCAACATATCTCTCCTATCAACAGCATCGCTTACTTTGAAGCAGTGAAAGCGGAAATGGGTGAAGCACAAATGGATCAATTCATGAACTTCTACCTCATTCCGGGCATGTATCACTGCTTTGGCGGCGATGGTCCAAGTTCATTTGATCTGCTCACTCCGCTGATGGGCTGGGTTGAACAAGGTCAAAAACCTAATGCGATTGTGGCTAATCAGATGAACAACATTCAAGCTGACGGAGCAGGAGCACCACAAAAATCGCAAAGTAAGAAAATGCCTATCAAGCCACAAAACGTGAGTATCGTGCGCTCTCGTCCTGTCTATCCATTCCCATATGTTGCTCAATACAACGGTAATGGCGATGAAAATCAGGCAAGCAACTACCATGCGGTTAAAGGGGAAGAAGGTACGGCAAATTACTCGTGGGCGGGTCAGGAATATTATCAACCTGGCAAACAGCTCACTTGCCAAGCGGTCAACAACCAACTGCAATGTCAACCAAGGAAAGAAACTGGGCTATAACGTCGATAAGGGGCCGCAATGTAGCGGTCCCGTTACAGCTTAATCAGCCATGATATTTCGCTGGGTTAAACACCACTCTTGCAAAAACAAACAAAAAATTATAAATATACACAACTTCGATAAATAAGAATTATTACCATGTTAAACCCAATTTGGATGCGCACCTTCATCACCTTGATTGAAACTGGGCATTTTACGCAAACGGCTGAACGATTGAATATGACTCAACCGGGGGTTAGTCAGCACATCAAAAAGCTTGAAGAAGCCTGTGGCCACCCTTTGTTAGTGCGTGACAAAAAGCGCTTTGAAACGACACCTCAAGGACGCTTATTGTATCAATACGCATTAGAACAAGCCGAGAGTGAAAAACGCCTGTTGGATCATCTAAGTAATGACAAGGCGGATCAGGGAGAGTGTCGTGTGGCCTGCTCGGGGACACTAGCACTGCAGATCTATCCAGAACTTCTGCAATTTCAAAAAGAGCATCCAAAGCTATCTGTTCATTTAGAAGCAGCACCAAGCCAACGCATCTTGGAGCAAATTACTTCTAGTGACGTGGAATTGGGGATTGTTGTCGAAGAGCCTAACCCTATTCAATTTGAATCGATTCCCCTGACACCTGAGCCACTCGTACTTATTTTACCTCGTGAAGCAAAAATGGAACATCTCCCATTAAATGAGGTACTTAACGAATTAGGGTTGATCCATCATCCTGACTTAAAACATTATCTTGCTCAATTTGTCACGAATGTAACTACGCAAGAATCGCAATATATCCGCTTAGATCAAATTCCTTCGCGCGGCTATATCAATCAAATTCATCAAATTTTACTTCCGGTTGCTAATGGTATTGGATGTACCGTGCTACCTAAACGAGCATTAACATTATTCCCTTTACGCGATAAGCTTGTGGAATATAAAACCAAGTCGCCTGTTACTGAACCTCTTTATTTGGTCAAAAAACGTCATCGTCCTCTGGCCGCTCGTTATGAAGTGATAGCCACGCTGATTGAAGGTATTTTAAATAATGGTGAGTCTCGTATTTAGCTCTTATAGCCAAGTCACTTCAAGATGCTGATACTGCTCTTGTGCTAATCTGGCAGATGCTGATAAGCAGGCCCCCTTCGCCAAGGATGTCAAAATTAAGCCTCATGGATGGGTTGTAAGTCTACGTTCAACAATCGCCTAATTGACTCACATTGAGGAATGGTTATTAAAGCAATTTACGTTGGTAATCATCGGCATACATAACGAAGGTATTGGGCGAATCTTGCCGATAAATCCCCATCTTAAAGTAGGGTCCGTAACAATCTTGATAAGCGGTAGGACCAATGTAATCGACTACCTGCTTATTTTGAATCCACAGTTTTACATATCCATCTGCCGACCAACTCCAGTTCACTTGCACCTTAAATTGGTACCACTGATTTTTCTTTATAGGATCGCTGCGGTACAGCACATCATGTACCATCGCGGTGCGATTATCATGATGGACCGCCACTGATGAGGTTTGCAATTTAACCAATAGTTGGTCGCCACGCATATCCAACGCTAGATTAGGACTGCGACTAACCTCATTTAGATGCAAATCAGGTGTTGCATGCCATTGAGCAATCAACGCTCGAACATTATCGTTATGCCATTCGTTAGGAATAAAAACCCGAAATTGGTATTCAATTGGACGATGAAATGGCGCGCGATATTGCTCATAAAGTTCGGCTCTGGGGCGATTTACCGTGCGTGTCTGAAGCGTTTCACCTTGGCGCAATTCAAAACGCACTACCGAATTGTCTGCATCGGTCGGATCGCGGGATAAATGCAAGGCACGCGGATTAGGTGACTGAATAAGCCAACCTTTTAATGGCCATTGGCTGGGGTCAAACGAAATTGAAGTGCTCGTTTTCCCCGGGAAAGTACGCGCCGGACATTGCAGCAACTCTTGTGCATTAGTGCTCGCGCTGGTCAATAGTAAACCGCTGAGTAAGGTCAGCTTGGCGGCCAGTGGTGTCACGGTGAACTCTCCCTTATGCTCTGATAATGGCGCTATCATAAGCAACTATCATCTGGCAAAGAGTGCGCTAGCGCGAGATTTGACGTTAAGGTATTCACCTCGGCAGGCAAGGGGAATAGACCACAGCCTACCGAGCTAAATAAAAACTAATCTATTGATATAGTTCAACAAATTTACACAATATTGAACGTGAAACCGCCGCGTTTTTTAACCCAGCCAATAACGCTTCGACGGGTTGACCTTCCGCGACGAGTTTATCGTAGTTAAGATCAATAACAGCCTTTAGCAACGGCGCGGTAAATTCAGGATGAAATTGGGTAGAAATCGCAGTCGATGAATAACGAATAATCTGGTGTCCATCGCGCTCCGACGTTGCTAACACCTGCGCACCATCAGGCACTTTTGTCACGCGCTGTGCGTGAGTTAAATAGGCATCAAACTGGGTCGGCAATCCTTGCAATAAAGAATCGCTCTGTGCCTCTTTGACTAAAGTGACGGGCAAACAACCGATCTCTTTACGATCGGAAAAATAATCCACTTCACCACCCAATGCATAAGCCATTAATTGGTGCCCATAGCACACGCCCAACACTGAAGCCTCACAAGCAACGGCTTGACGAATCCACTCTGCAGTACGCTCACTCCAAGGTTCATGGTCTGTCACCATTGCCCATGAACCGGTAATGATGGTAACACGATGAGGATCTGGGGCTGGTAATGGTTCATTTAAATAAGGACGAACTATTTCAACCTCCGATGCCAATTTATCCAATGCCAAATAAAACCAATCGGCTAAATCTAAGAACCGTTCTCTTATTGCCTCTGGGGCGGTCCCTGTTTCAATAATTAGAGGTTTATAACTCACTGCGAAATCCTTCTCAACATAAGGCGAAAACAATGACTCGCTGTCACGAGCGATCTTCTTTAAGATAACGGTAATTCCCTACTCTGCACAATCACTATTTATCTGATTATTCGCGATGTTGCTGCTTGTTGATGTCGACGTTAACCATAGTCAAACCCCGATTTAAACTCGAAAAAACCAAGGATCCTTTTGATCGTTTTACACTGTAAAATAGCAATGAAGCCGAAAAAAAGCCCTAACACACAATCTAGCGATATGATTAGGGCGACGGGCCGTCAACCATGACGGAGAACATGATGTAAGGTCCCCAAAAGCGTAAAGCTTAATAAGGCGTTAACCTTCACTTGGCGAGAGTATCAAGCTCAGATAAATCCAGACTCTGTCTTGATAATTATTTAAATCGAGGCGGCAAATTTCTCCAATTTTATTCAATCGATAACGCAGCGAATTACGGTGGATAAACAATTTCTCAGCCGTTTTGGCACTGTCTAGGTTATTTTCAAACCAACTTAACAGTGTTTTCTTCAACACAGGATCCATCTCTTCGACTCGGCGGATGGGTTCAAACAGAAGTTGCTGCTGCCAATTCTTACGTTCGTTGTCTAATATGGCGGGTAACGTCACTTGATCAAACTCGAAATATTGCTGATCTTTTAACAGCTTCTTGCCACTATTGAGTGCCGCTAACGCGCTTTGATAAGAAGCAAAGAGCTGACGAGGATCAGAGTAAAACTTACCCAATGCGCCATGCAGCTTAAAACTGACTTCACCATCAAGGAAACGACGCATCTGATTCCATTCACTCTGACTGCTGGAGTATTTGAGCAAGATTAAGACGCGATTTTTCGTGAGTTCGACCGACAGCAGCTCTTTCTTCCAGCGTTTTAGGAGGTTGTGTAACTCAACCAACTGCTCACCACTCGATGCTTCCAATAAACAAACAACGTAATTGGCGTACAGGTCAATTTTAAGTGGAATCGCTTGTGACTCAATCAGTTCAAAATCCGCTTTCTGATCAATCCATTGAAGCAGCAAATCTTTTTTTCGCTGCTCCTTCCAGTGACTTTGTTCGACCACATATTCATGTTCCACCGTCATCTCGGCTGCCATCTTAACTAATTCTCCCAAGTGGCGAATATCGTTAGGAGGCCCAGAAATACCAATCACTCCAATAATGGTATTTTTGAATCGAATGGGTAAATTGACCCCGGGTTGAGTACCGCGCATGTTTTGTGCAGTAACATCATCTATTTCAACAGTAGAACGTTGGCTCAATGCCACCACTGCCCCACTGTGTTTTTGATATTTTCGCGCAGGATTCGTTGCGGCAATGATCAATCCATCCGCATCCATAACGTTAATGGGATACTGGATAACTCGCCGTGCGTGATACACGATTTGTTCTGCTATTTCGGTATTCAATTCCACAGGTCACCTCATCTGCCCGCAATGCGATGCAATACAATGGATACATACCCAAACAACCTTCATTTGGTATCGTAAAGTTGCTTGGGTATAAAGTCGCTTAGGTATATTGGGTAAAAAAGCCACCTCGGATCTACGGTGGCAAAGCAAGTAACGTATTTAATCGTCCACTCAACACAGCGAAGTTCGGCTGAGCCTTACACCCTAATGGACCGACACATCGCTGTGATTGAGCTAAGTTATTCTTATCTACAGACAGCTATTCTTGTCTAAGCACTGCTTAATCTCTTACTAAACAAGGTTTTTTAGGGTCAAATTTCCAACCAGGAATGAGGTATTGCATGCCGATTGAGTCGTCACGAGCACCCAGACAGTTGTCCATGTACAACTTATTGGCTTGTTCCACTTTTTCCCAATCCAGTTTGATACCAAGGCCTGGTTCTGTTGGTACAGCAATTTTGCCGTCTTTGATTTCAAGTGGCGCAGTAGTCAAACGTTGGTTGCCTTCTTGCCAAATCCAGTGCGTATCAATGGCAGTGATATGACCAGGCGCTGCGGCAGCAACGTGAGTAAACATCGCTAGAGAAATATCGAAGTGGTTATTTGAGTGAGAACCCCAAGTGTAACCAAACTCATGACACATTTGCGCCACACGTACAGAGCCTTCCATGGTCCAGAAGTGCGGGTCTGCCAATGGAATATCAACCGATTGTAGGCTCAAAGAGTGGCCCATTTGACGCCAGTCGGTGGCGATCATGTTAGTTGCGGTTGGCAAACCAGTGCGACGGCGGAATTCAGAAAGAATTTCACGACCAGACAAACCATTTTCCGCACCACATGGGTCTTCAGCATAAGCGAGGGTGTCTTTTAGGTAGATACCCAATTCAACCGCTTCTTCCAGTGACCAAGCACCGTTTGGATCGAGAGTTACGCGAGCATCAGGGAAAGCTTCTTTAATTGCTTTTACTGCTTCCGCTTCTTCTTTACCGGCCAACACACCGCCTTTTAATTTGAAATCATGGAAACCGTAACGTTCATGACTAGCGCGTGCCAATTGAGCAACTGAGGCTGGAGTCATCGCTTTTTGGTGACGAATACGGTACCACTCACAAGTTTCATCATCTTGGTTTTGGTAAGGCAAATCTGTTTTGTCTTTATCACCGACGAAGAACAGATAACCCAGCACTTCAACTGCATCACGTTGTTGACCATCACCTAGAAGTGAAGCAACGTTTAAACCAAGATGTTTACCTAACAAATCAAGGAACGCAGATTCAATGGCAGTAACCACATGGACAGTGGTACGCAAGTCGAATGTTTGCAGACCACGACCAGAGCTGTCACGGTCGTTAAATTTGTTTTTAACGGCGGTTTTTACATTTTTGTATTCCCCTACAGAGCGACCCAAAATCAATTCGCGCGCATCTTCCAGAGTTTGACGAATTTTTTCGCCTCCAGGGACTTCACCTAAACCTTCGTTACCAGCGCTGTCTTTCAACACCACGATATTACGAGTAAAGAAAGGGGCATGAGCACCACTTAGGTTTAACAACATACTGTCACGGCCAGCAACAGGGATAACATGCATTTCAGTAATAGTAGGTACAGACATAATTCGTTCCTTTAATCTTTTGCTGTTTAAATCAAAATTCGTTTTAAATCAGAGAGTAAATAATCAATGCCACAAAGAACCCAGTGAAGCCCACAATGGTGTCTGTCACGGTCCACGTCTGCAGCGTCTGTTTTTCGGTTAAGTTGAGGTAACGGTTAGCAAGCCAGAAACCTGAGTCATTTACGTGAGATAGGAGTTTTGCACCACCACCGATTGCGATGGTAACGACCGCTAGCTCTGCGCCACTAAGGTGCAGTGGTTCTAACATAGGTTGAATCAAGCCGACTGCGGTTAACATAGCGACCGTGGCTGAACCTTGAATAACACGCACAAATCCTGCGAAGAGAAATGCGAGCACAACAACGGATAGGTCATATTGTGATAGAAACGCGCCAACGGCATGACCCACACCAGAGTCCACTAACACTTGTTTAAAGACGCCACCAGCACCTGTTACAAGGATAATCACGCCTGCTGGTTGCAATGCTGAACTACAGATATCCATCACATCTTGTTTAGACAATCCGCGGCGAATCCCCAGCATGTAGAAGGCCATAAAACAAGCGACCAAGATGGCGGTAAATGGGTGTCCGATAAACTCAAACCACGAATACCATACTGAGCTTTTATCGATAATATGTAGCGCAATGGATTTCACGCCAATCATGATAAGTGGCAGCAAAATCAACCCCAATGCCAAACCAAAGGTCGGAGGCAGTGGCTGATCTGATGCGCATTCACCAGCACACTCTTTACCTTTCAATTCTGGTAGTGGCATCTGTACACGTTTTGCAATCCAGTTGCCGTAAACAGGGCCACCAAGAATCATGGCAGGAACCGCAGCTAAGATGCCAAAAGGAATCACGTAACCAAAATCAGCACCCAGTTGGGAAGCTACCAAAATAGGCCCCGCCGTTGGAATCAAATACGCTTGGCATGAAGCAATCCCGGCTAGCAGTGCACAACCATTTGCTGTGACAGTACCACCACCACGGCGAGCGGTAGCAAAAACCAACCCAATCAGCAGTACCACGGCCACATCAAAGAACAAAGGTAAAGCACAAATTAACCCGGTTAGGCCGACCGCCCATGGGGTATATTTAGCACCGACTTTGCGCACAAGAGTTTGGCCAATCACATCCAACGCTCCGGTTTGCTCCATCACTTTACCGAACATTGAACCAAGGGAAACAACCACGGCGATAAAACCTAGAGTTCCCGCCATACCTTGTTGAATGGTTTTGTTGATGTCTGCAGGAGACATACCGGTCGCAATCCCTGCCACCATCGAAACTAAGATCAAAGCAATGACAGCATGTAAACGCGCTTTCATTACTAAAAAGAGTAAAAGTAGTATTGAACCGACAGCGGTCCAGATAAGATACATATCTGACATAATACTGTTCCACGTTAGTTATAGGGGTTATTACTTCACTAGAGCTGCGCTTTTAATTACTAACGCTATATTTTTACTTGTATTAATTATGTTTTCTTCGCATGTTTTAAATGCTTCTGCCAGCGTCATCGGCTTATTTAAAACCGAAAAGACCGCGTTAACGCCTTGCTGGTATACTTCATCAAGCTCATGAGAGACACTGCCGGCGATGCCTATCACAGGAACACTGTACTCAAACGCCAAGTTACCAACACCACATGGCACTTTGCCATGAGCACTCTGGCTATCAATCCGCCCTTCCCCAGTTAACACCAGGTCGGCATCTTTGATTTGAGCACGAAGTTCGACTAAATCACTGATGATATCGAACCCATTGCGCAGTTCTGCTTGGCAAAACACCGCTAATCCAGCACCCAAACCACCAGCAGCGCCACCACCACGAATGCTCTTCGCATCTTGATTAAGATCTTGTGCAATTACGTGAGCAAATTGAGCTAAACAGCTATCAAACTGTTCCAACTGTTCCGGTTGCACGCCTTTTTGTGGACCAAAAATATAGGTTGCCCCCAAAGGGCCTAAAAGTTGGTTATCCACATCACAGGCGACTTCAAATGAAACCTTCGCCACTCGAGGATCGAAACCGCTCAAATCAATATGTGCCAAGTCCGCTAGGGCTAAACAGCCGACCGGCAATTCTTGATGTTGTTGGTTTAGTAGGTGGGCACCTAACGCTTGAACCATACCCGCACCGGCGTCATTTGTGGCACTGCCACCGATGAAGAGCACAATGTGGTTCACCCCTTTATTGAGTGCATCTACGATCGTTTGCCCCACACCGTAAGTGGTTGCGTTACCCGGTGCACGCTGCTCTGCAGTGGTGTGTTCAATACCACATATCTTGGCGATTTCGATTAGCGCAGTTTTCCCATCGGCTTCAAGGAAATAGCTGGCACTACGGTCGTTAAAATAGGCATCTTTTACGGTTAAAGTAATTTCTTGACCTTGAAGAGATGCTTTGATTGCATCGAGTGACCCTTCACCACCATCGGCCATCGGTACTCGAACATATTCAGCGGTAGGAAATACGTGTCTAAAGCCACTTTCAATGTGCTGCGCAACATGCTCAGCAGACATGCTCTCTTTGTAAGAGTCGGGCGCAATAACAATTTTCATACGTCGTCCTTTATGAGAGGTAGTGGCTGCAAAAGCAGCCACCACAAAGGCCAATTAGTCAGCAATTTTTGTGTTAGTCATTTTTTCGTAGTAGAGAGCCAATGCATCATGGTCACAACCACCGTGGCCGTCTTCACGTAGGCTATACATCATTTCCAATACTTGACTGGTCAATGGAAGTTGAGAACCAACACCATGAGAAGTGTCCATTGCATTGGTTAAATCTTTGATGTGCAGGTCAATACGGAAACCAGGTTCGAAATTGCGTTCAAAAACCATAGGTGCTTTCGCATCTAATACAGTAGAGCCAGCCAAACCACCACGGATAGCTTGGTAAACACTACGAGGGTCAACACCTGCTTTTTTAGCCAGTGTTAATGCTTCGCTCATTGCTGCAATGTTCAATGCAACAATCACTTGGTTAGCCAATTTAGTGACGTTACCAGCACCTACTTCGCCGACATAAGTCACAGAGGAAGCCATAGCACCGATCACTGATTGGTATTTATCAAACAGCGCTTTGTCGCCACCAACCATCACAGCCAGAGTACCGTCGACCGCTTTTGGTTCACCACCAGACACTGGGGAATCAAGGTAGTTAACGCCAAATTTTGCCAATTCATAGGAGATTTCACGGCTGGCTAAAGGAGCAATAGAACTCATGTCGATAACGGTAGCGCCTTTTTCTGCACCTTCTACTGCACCGCCTTCACCAAGCAACGCTGCTTTTACGTGAGGAGAGTTTGGCAGCATTGTAACGATCACTTCGTTACCTTTCGCGGCATCTTTTGATGATTCTGAGCCGGTTGCGCCCGCTTCTACTAGCTCATTGATAGCGTCTGCATTGTTATCAAATACTGTCAGTTCGTGACCTGCTTTAAGTAGGTTTTTAGCCATAGGTTTGCCCATGATACCCAGGCCAATAAATGCGATTTTCATGAATCCTCCTTATAGGAACTTCTCTTTGAGTTGAACAGCGGCTGACTTGAAGATACCGATATCGCTACCGACTGCGACGAAGTTCGCGCCGAGTTCAAGGTAACGGTTCGCATCTTCTTGTTTTGGAGCAAGGATGCCGCAGCTTTTGCCTGCTTTTTTAGCTGCTTCAATAACGTGGCAAATGCTGTCGAATACTTCTGGGTGAGCAGCATTACCTAGATGACCTAGAGACGCTGCCAAATCTGAAGGGCCAACAAATACAGCATCGATTCCCTCTACAGCCAGAATTTGCTCTACGTTATCTAAAGCTGAGCGATCTTCGATTTGAACAACGATAGAGATGTTGTCGTTGATTTTTTGTTGGTAGTCAGACTGGAATCCCCAGTTATTGGAGCGGTGCGCTACACTCACACCACGCACGCCTGCTGATGGATAGCGTGTGTAGCTCACCGCATTTTCTGCTTCTTCTTTCGTGCAAACGAAAGGAATGAGGAAATTATAAAAACCGATATCAAGCAGACGTTTAATTTCAACTTTATCGTTACAAGTTGGGCGAACAAACGGTGCTGAATCGCTGTCTTTTAATGCCATCAACTGATGGATAAGGGAGTTGATATCATTCGGCGCATGTTCACTATCAATCAACAGCCAATCAAATCCGACTTGACCTAATAGCTCTGTCGTCAAAGGGTTGGTCATCGCTGCCCAGCAGCCGATCATTCGTTCACCGTTTTTCAGTTTCTGTCTTGCTTGATTAGGAAATATGTTTTTCATGACGCACCTTGATAGTCGATTACGATGGAGAAATTAAACCACCTCGGACCACCCAGCACATTAGGCAGCACTACAAATCTCAATGCTGTTTTTTTAATCGTCGCTGTGCATATGCACAATTGGTACGTGATCCAAGTCGTTAAAACCCATGTAAATGTGTGCTAATTCACAAAATAAGGAGGGTAAATTAAATCGCTAAAAGGGAGAATTTGTACGGGTGAACAAAACACACTCGTAAGAAAAGGTTGCCGAGCTACCAATACTGATGTGCAGTCACATCAAATAATACCCAAACAACCTCAAGGCAGCGAAGCTAGCTTCGCCCTTGACGTTATTTGGGTGCGATGAGGTGGAATTTACACGGTAAGAGGTTGTGGGGCGTGAGCAAGCAGC
The DNA here is from genome assembly GCF_001547935.1 of Vibrio tritonius. Taxonomy (NCBI): domain Bacteria; kingdom Pseudomonadati; phylum Pseudomonadota; class Gammaproteobacteria; order Vibrionales; family Vibrionaceae; genus Vibrio; species Vibrio tritonius. The sequence continues at coordinate 396,040 of NZ_AP014636.1, read as the reverse complement.
TTTTTAAGAGGCATATCTTCTTTCATTACTGGTGACTTAATCACGATATAACTGAAGTACTTAGAGATACCAATATTACTATCCACCATACTCTCGATCACTTCTTGGTAATGAGCAATATTACGAGTGACAAAACGAACTAAATAGTCGTATCCGCCACTGATGAGATGGCACTCCATAATTTCATCTATCTGTTTGAGGTAGTTTTCAAACTTAATGAAATCCTCGCGTTTGTGCCCATTGAGATACACTTCGGTATACACGGTAATGTATTCAGTAATCTTGGCAATATTAAGAAAGGCTTTGTAATCTTTGATAAAACCGGCTTGTTCCAATCGCTTAACCCGTTGCAAACACGGGCTAGCAGAAAGCCCTACAGCATCTGCCAACTTCACGTTGGTCATACGGCCATTTTTTTGTAACTGAGTCAGAATATTGATATCTATGCGATCTAACCGAAAATCCGTTGCCATAGGTCACTCCTTTGTGCACAGTGACATCAAGCTGAACTGATTGATGATGAACTTTTGCTTGCGAGAATACCTTTCTGCCTACTACCCAAGAGCCATCATACTACTGCATCAAATTCGCCGACGTTAATTTAGGTATCAATCGGTTAAAGCATATTTGATGCCATTTCCTCGCAGATTTTCTTGATGTTCAAAAATCAAAGTAGCTAAACTCTCTTTAGTACTAGAGCCAGCACGAGACAATACACGCACGTGCGGAAAGGTTAAGGTTTGAGCATTAATGGGGTTAGTCACCACAACCGCTTGATCATCCGTTAAACCCAGTGAACGCAAGTGTCGCTGTATCTGATCAGGCTCAGAATCGCGTAATAAAATGTCATTGGGGCTAAGCTGAAATTTTTGCTTGAGGTATTCCACGTCCTCTTTTTCCCGATCGCAACGCACCATCACCCGATAAAACTTTTTTAGATAGTGCAGAGCGCCAAATGCGTCTTCAAATGTGGGCCACTTCCCTATTGAGCGAGCAAAATGCAACATTTCCCGCCACTGGGCTTGCAAACCAAAATGCGTCAAAACATCGGCAAAACAGAAGCACTGAATGGCACAAAAGCCCAACTCTGGCAATTGCCGGAGGTAGTGAACATAACGTTCGTCGTAATGATTGATTGCCTTTTGCTGGCTCAAAATATCCTGCGGCATATCCTGCCGCAGTTTATATAAGTTGAGCAAAAATCCTTGATGATGATTAATGAGAACACCATCACAATCGAGGATCACTAGCTGAATCTGTCTGTCACTCATAAGCCAATTTCCTTATGCCACTTTGTTCATTTAAAGTGCATCCATGCACTGTTACTGAGCGAAACTTACGTGCTTTACACTCAACATGCGCGGTGAGAAAGTACTTTCTCACAAGCTTTATCTAACATGGTTAATGCTTCGGTAAGTTGTTCTTCCGGGGTATTAATCGGTGGCAGGAAACGAATGGCATTGCGGTAAGTACCACATTTTATTACCAACATGCCCTCCTCACGACACGCATCGATTAATCTCTGTGTTAACTCTGCATCGGGTGTCAGATTTTGCTCATCAGAGACAAGTTCCATCGCCAGCATAAATCCCACACCGCGCACATCAGCAATTTCTTGGTATTTTTTGGCGATGCTTTCCAGCCCCTCTTTAAAGAAATGGCCATTGCGACTGGCTAGAGCTAAAAGATCCTCTTCTTCAAAGAGTTTTATCACAGCAGATGCTGCTGCGCAGGCGAGCGCATTCCCCCCATAAGTACCACCCAAACCACCAGGCAAAGGGCCATCCATGATATGAGCTTTACCGACAACCGCAGAAAGTGGTAAGCCACCAGCTAAGCTTTTCGCCGTCGTCACAAGATCAGGTTGAATACCGCTGTGCTCAAATCCAAACATCTTACCGGTTCGACCGAATCCTGCTTGAATCTCATCACAAATTAATACGATGCCGTTATCTTCAGTGATCTTACGCAGTGCTTGCATAAACTCGGTTGGGGCAGCGAGGAAACCACCGTCCCCTTGCACAGACTCAATCACAATCGCAGCCACTCTATCTGGCGTCACATCCGTTAAAAACAGTTCATTGAGAGCATTCAATGCATCTTGAGTCGTAATACCACGAAACGCATTAGGGTAAACGGTATGGTAGACTTCTGCCGCTAGTGGTCCGAAATTTTGCTTATAAGGGGCACTCATACCGGTCAGTGTACTTCCCAATAATGTCCGTCCATGAAAACCACCACGAAAAGAGATGACCGCTGGTCGATTGGTGTAACCGCGCGCGATTTTCACCGCATTTTCTACCGCTTCAGCACCCGATGAGAGCAACACGGTTTTGTATGCTTCACCTTTACCAACCAAGCGATTAAGCGATTCTGCGACGTCAAGATAAGGTTCGTAGACGACAACTTGAGCGCAAGGGTGAGCCACTTTGTCCAGTTGCTCAATGACTGCATTAGTGACCGCGGGATGAGAATGGCCGACATTCAACACCCCAATGCCGCCAACAAAATCGAGATAACGTTTGCCATCCACATCCCATAATTCCGTGCCTAATGCCTTCGCGATAGCCACGGGATGGGCGTTCACTAACCCACGAGGAACTTGCTGCTGTTTGCGTGCTAATACGTTGTCACTGCGAGACTCACTTTCCATCACTTCTACTCCTTGAATTGGTTTTAATTGAAAGACTCAGGACATAACACTGCGGTTTTACCCCTACTTTCTCTATTTAAAACGCTACCATTTTTCGTCAGTGTGCATTGCTTAATTCAACCAGCGAATCTCCACATTCAACTCTTTTTACAACAGCAAACAGCACAATCCGTTGTCACCGCACTCTATGCTGTGAGCTCTTTTTTGGTGCCAGAATCTGCCGTCTTGTCAGCAAATTTCAGCACTATCAAACTGCAATTTATGGCACACTGATCCCACTGACATTTTTAAGGGACTAAAATGGTTATTCTTTATCACTCTGAACCGAAACGTGGCGCACATTGGCAGCAGCAAATTAAACAGGCATTTCCCGACATTGAATTTCGCCTTTGGCCTGAACATGGCGATTTAAACGAGATTACCGCGCTGGTGGTATGGCAGCTTAAGCCAGAATTACTTGCTCAACTTCCTAATTTGGAAGTGATTTTTACGGTTTCTGCTGGGGTGGATCAAATCCCAACTGAGTATGTACCCCAGAACGTTACTCTGGTCAGAATGATCAATACCGATTTGGAGCAGCAGCTTACTGAGTACGCTTGCATGGGGGTATTGAATATCTATCGCGGCCTACCTCTGTTTACTGCTCAGCAGCGCAATCATCTCTGGAAGCCGTGGTATTGCAAACCCGCGAACCAATTTAATGTCGGTGTGATGGGGCTAGGACAACAAGGGAAAGCCGTTCTACGTGGACTGCAACAGTTCCACTTTAACTGTAAAGGCTGGGCTCGCAGTCAGCACGACATTGAAGGTGTGGACAGCTTTGCTGGTGCAAAAGAGTTAAGCACTTTTTTAAGTGACTTAGATGTGCTGATTTGCTTGCTGCCTCTCACTGCAGAAACCAAAGGTATTTTAAACCAAGATATCTTTAAAGCCTTGCCACAAGGCGCATCGCTTATCAATATGGGCCGTGGCGAACATGTCAATGAAGAAGATCTTATTGAGGCATTAAACAGCGAACAACTCGGCTACGCCCTGCTCGATGTGGCTTGTGTTGAGCCCCTTCCTGAGCAACATGCTTTCTGGTCGCATCCTAAAGTGCAACTCACTCCGCACATTGCTGGTATTACACGTCCAGAGGCTGGTTTTATCTCTCTCAAAGAGAACATTGAACGTTGGCAAAAGGGATTGCCACTGTTAGGTGTTGTGGATGTCAATAAGGGCTACTAAAGCGATACCAATCCTAGTGCCACAAGCAATAGATTTTTCCTTAATACAAAAAACCAGCGACAGATATCGCTGGTTTTTGCAATTTGGTCAAAGACTAAATTCCGCCCATATGCCATGCTTTCACTTCGAGATACTCATCTAAACCGAGCTGAGAGCCCTCCCTGCCCAATCCAGATTGCTTAACGCCACCAAACGGGGCGATATCCATTGAGATAACACCGGTATTTTGCCCCACCATTCCAAATTCCAACGCTTCTCCCACTCGCCAAGCTCGAGACATATCCCGCGTATAATAATAAGCACCCAATCCGTATGGTGTTTGATTGGCAAGAGTAAGTACGTCAGCTTCGTCATGAAAACGAATTAGTGGAGCAAGCGGCCCAAAGGTCTCTTCTTCACAAACGAGAGCATCAGAACGGACATCGGTAAGAATAACAGGTTGCACAAATGGGCTGTTCTCGTCAGGAATGACACCAGCATACAGTGTTGCCCCTTTGGCTAAGCCATCTTCAACATGACGTTTGACCTTATTAACGGCGGCGGCATTGATCATAGGACCTATGGTCACGCCCGCTTGCATCCCATCTCCCACCACCAATTGGTCGACTTTTTCTTTCAATTTGGCTGCAAATTCGTCATAGATCTTATCGTGCACATAGATGCGGTTAGCACACACACACGTTTGCCCAGCGTTACGAAATTTGCTCAGCATTAGCCCAGCCACAGCGGCATCTAAATCCGCATCCTCAAAGACAATAAAGGGCGCATTACCGCCGAGTTCTAAACTCAGGCGTTTGATGGTCGATGCACTTTGTTCCATCAAAAGGCGTCCAACTCGAGTAGACCCTGTAAAGGTGATTTTGCGAATCGCATCGTGTTGAGTAAATACCGCCCCGATCATCGCAGCCTCCCCCGTTAACACATTGAAGATCCCTGCTGGTACACCCGCGCGCTCTGCCAACTCAGCCAAAGCCAATGCCGAAAGTGGTGTTAAATCGGCTGGCTTAACGACAATCGGGCAACCCGCCGCTAAGGCTGGAGCGCATTTGCGCGTAATCATCGCCGCCGGGAAATTCCATGGCGTAATGGCCGCACACACGCCAATCGGTTGTTTGATCGTCATTAAACGTCGATCCGTCGCAGGAGCAATCAAGGTTTGCCCTTGCATGCGACGTGCCTCCTCTGCGAACCATTTGATAAAGCTCGCAGCATACGCAATTTCGCCTTTCGCTTCTGCTAATGGTTTCCCTTGCTCCATGGTCATGATGAGGCCCAAATCATCCTGATTTTCCATCATCAACTGATACCAACGATACAAGATATCACTGCGCTCAGCCGCAGGCACTTGACGCCAAGCCTGCCAACTCTGCTGGGCAAATTCTATGCTATCGAGAACTTGAGCTTGGGTAAGCGCAGGTACAGTTGCAATACATTCGCCATTAGCTGGGTTTAATACATCAATGGTGGCACCATCCTCTGCCGCAAACCACTTTCCTTGATAATAAGCGAGCTCTCTAAGTAAGGTTTTATCCTTTAGAGCTTGAATAAATGAAGACGCTGCCATGTGTTACTCCCTGTTATTGGCAAATATCATAAATAAATTATTGGCAAATATCGTAAATAAATTGGGTCAGTACCTGCTCACAATCGTGCAGTTGGCTTAATGCGACAAACTCATCCGGCTTGTGCGCTTGTTCTATCGACCCCGGGCCACACACCACAACGGGTGCGTTAAGCGCCTGAGAAAACAGCCCGCCCTCAGTGCCAAACGCAACGCGAATAAATTTTGCGTCATCTGCTGACCATTTTTTAAGGCGCTGAATAGCATGGTGACTCGCATCGGTATTTAACCCGGGATAGCGGCTCATGCAGGCAAATTGAATCTCAGCTCGGCTAGCGGGTAACTCTGCACGCACGGCCTCGACAATGTGCTGAGCTTGACTAAAAAGCGTGGTTAACTCTTTATCCAGATCATCTTGAGCTAAGTGACGGATTTCAAAATCGAACTGACAGGACTGAGGAACAATATTGATGGCTTTACCGCCCTCGATTTTACCAACGTGTACCGTCGAATAAGGAATGTCGTACTCATCATCTCTTGCTCCACGCACTTTAAATTGTTGCTGCAGTTCTCTTAACTTGGCGATGAAATCGCAGGCCAGATAAATCGCATTGACCGAGAGCGGCGCTCGAGACGAATGGGCTTCTTCACCGCAGCAGTGAACGCGGTAAGCCGCTTTTCCTTTATGTCCCAATGCGATGTTCATTTCGGTGGGCTCTCCGACAATGCACAATAACGGCTCAACCTTTAGATGCTGCAAATGTAACAGCATATCTTTGACTCCTAGACAGCCAAGCTCTTCATCAAAACTGACCGCCAGATGTACCGGCCTCGCCAATGGCTTGTCGGCTAGAGATAACATCAGGTTAAGCGCGACTGCAATAAACCCTTTCATATCACATGCACCGCGGCCAAAGAGCTTATCTTCCACAAGGGTGGCAGAGAAAGGATCAACACTCCAAGCCTGCCCTTCAACCGGAACCACGTCTGAATGCCCAGACAGCAAAATTCCCGGAATCGTCGGGTCACCCACGGTGGCAAACAAAGCCGCTTTCGCCTGAACCGGATCTTGAATCACCTGCACTTGAATGCCTTTTTCTTCCAATAACTGAGCAATATAGTGAATAAGATCCAGATTGGATTCGGAAGAAACCGTAGGAAAACGGATGAGCTGTTGCAGCAGTTCGACGTTGTTCATTTAAGCAATTCTCTTGGCTGGTTGAGGTAGAAAGCGGTCGATGGCAAAAGGTTCGATATAGGTCGACGTTTTGCCCGTCGTGATAAGTTCCGCCATCACATCCCCAACTGCGGGCCCAAGTTGAAACCCATGCCCACAGAAACCAAAGGCATAGTAAACACCCTCCGTCGTGTGACTTGAGCCAATAATAGGCAATGAATCAGGCAGATAGCTTTCGATTCCACTCCAGCTGCGGATGATATGAATATTACCCAATGTCGGGACGATCCGGTGAAGTTGCTGCATCTGATAAATCATCGCCTGAGGCTCAAAACGCGCGGTACGGCTGTCCATATCAGGCAGAGTGCGATGACATCCGCCAATGATTATATTCCCTCTAGGTATTTGACGGAAATAGATATTCTCTGGTTCACTTGGCGAGGAAACCCCGATGACGGTTTTAAAACGATAAGGCAGTGGCTCGGTTACCGTCATTTGCGGCCCACGGGTAAACAGCGGTACCGACTCACCAAATTGATTGGACAATCGCTCTCCCCAAGCTCCGGCGGTAATCAGCAGTTGTTCACAATAGTAGTGCTCACCGTTTCGTGTTCGCACTTCAAACCCTGATTTGGTCTTTTTCACCTGACTGATTTGGGTTTGCTCATAGACCGTGACACCGGCTTTTGCTGCCGCTCTTGCAAAGGCAGGCGCGGCCAACCTAGGATTGGCATGACCATCTAAAGGCGCATAGGACCCCACCAGCACGTCTGGACCAATATAGGGGAAACGCTTACGCAGCTCTTGTCCGGTTAAAATCTCCAGTTTAAGCTCTGCTGCACGAGGGTCTTTGGCATACGCTTCGTATTGCGCTAAAGTGCGCTCATCATAAGCAATACGCATATGACCACTTGCGATAAATTCTAAATCATCGCCAATCAATTGTGGTAGCTCGCTCCACAAGCGGCGAGCACGATTGGAAAGGTCCAGTTGATCAAGATGACGCCCTTGGCGACGCACATTGCCAAAGTTGACTCCGCTGGCGTATTGACCAATTTTTGCCTGCTCAAACAAACCGACCTTTTTGCCTTTCTGGCCCAAGAAAAAGGCACTGGCAGCGCCCATAAAGCCACCACCAATAACGATGACATCAAACGAATTATGACTCATAAGATCACCTCTTCTTTTCTGTCAACAACCAGAGGTTCATTTAGATAGACATTAACAGGCAAAGGCTTGACTGGAGCTTGTGAGCGTTGACGTCCAACAAAAGCTCCTGTTGATGTTGCCTCAAGACTACGACCATTACGGCTTGCATTAGCAATCAACTGAGCGTTCACATGTGAGCAGTAGCGCCCTTGACAGCGCCCCATTCCCACTCGGGTGAAAGACTTGGAGCGATTCACTTCATCAGCGCCTTTTTGCACCACGCTGTCTCGGATCTCTTTCGCCAAAATCATCTCGCAGCGACAAATGACCGTATTATCCTCAATCTCATCGAGCAAATAGGCCGGCCAAGGAAAGGCTTTCTGTAATCCCATGCCAAAACGGCGCAGTTGAGTCATCTTATGTTGCAGTTTAGGTAAACGCTGCTTTAACTTCTCAGTAAGCTGTTTGGCATCAGTGAGCAAAGCCATCGCAGCCAGTTTACCGGCACACTCAGCAGCATCGGCCCCTAAAATAGCACTACCGTCACCGGCACAATAAACTCCAGCAACCGTGGTTCGTCCGCATTCGTCGGTTTTGGGGAGCCATAATTGGCTAAGCGGTTCATAGATAAATTCACATCCAAGAAGATCAGCCAATTGAGTTTCCGGTTTTAAATGAAAGCCTGTTGCTACCGCATCACAAGCAAAATGCCACACTTTACCCGCAGCATCCTCGACTTCGACTCCAGCAACACCTTGCTCGTCACCTAATATGGTTTTAGGTTTGATGGCATTTTTAAATACCACACCACGCTTTTTCATTTTGGCGATAAAGTACATACCGCTAAGCAACGCCTTAGGTTTTGCCATTAAGCCCAGTAGGCCTTTTAAACGATCAGCGAAAGACGAGGTATCCAATACAGCTTCGACATTTGCCCCAGCCTTCACATATTGGTAAGCCACTAAATACAGCAGTGGACCAGTTCCCATAAACACCACTTGCTTGCCAATCGATAAACCTTGGTGTTTTAGCGCGATTTGCGCTCCCCCTAAGGTATAGCTCCCAGCTTGTTGCCATCCAGCAATCGGAATAACCCTATCAATTGCCCCAGTGCAAAGTACTAAATAGTCGTAGTGGATTTCGATAGGCTTTTCGTCTTGATACGCGTAAACCACCTTATCTTGTACATCCCACACGGAGGTATTGGGATAATAATCAATCTTCGCCTGCAGCGTATCGGCGCAGCGATGAAGTGCTTTAGCCTTTAACGCCTCGGTGCCATATAGCGTGTTATAGTCACGTTTAAAGCCCGGCGGTTGACGCTTATAAATCTGCCCTCCAGACTGAGGTTGTTCATCTAACACAATTGGAGAAAGTCCAGCATCAACCAGCGTTTGCGCACAGCGAATCCCAGCAGGGCCTGCACCTATAATGACAATTCGTGGACGTTCCATACTTCCTCCGGCTGCTTGGTCACAATATCCATATCGGCTTGTACATACGTTGAACAAGAACGTAGTCGTTCTCCTTTACGCGTCCACACCCAACAATCCTGACAAGCGCCCATCAGGCAAAAACCGGCACGATGTTCATGGTCAAACTCATTGGTTCGCAACGCGTCTTGATGAGTCAGTATGACTGCCATTAAGGTATCACCACTTAAAGCTGACACTTGCACACCATCGATTCGTAACGTGATCGGCTCTCGATCCGTTTCAGTTAAGCGTTGAAAGCGATTTTTCATAATTAACATCCTTTGCATTGATGCTGGCAGTCCGTTGCCAACCACTAGGCGATCGCTTTTGCTCAAGGTCCTCCATCAAAGGCAAGAACTCAGGTTTGAGATGGCAAAGTACTTGCCCACCCCCTTTGACAGAACGAATGCTCGGCGCATTGCGATCGCAGATCCCATTGATTTTATGAGGACAGCGTTCTAAAAACGCACAGGTTTCTTGATGATCCGGAACCGAATAAAACGAAGGCGTCGCCAAGTGCTCCGTTGCCAATCTTGGTTCTTCAATCCACGCTTGGCGCATCTGAGGAATCGAGTCGATTAATAATGCGGTATAAGGATGCAATACCCCGGTGCTCAATAGTGCGGTTTTCGCGACTTGAACCTGATGTCCTTGGTACATCACTACTACGTTCTCACACAGCGATTTCACCGTATGAATATCATGACTAATAAAGAGGTAGGCGACGTTTAACTTCTGTTTTAACTCTTTTAGCAGCTCAAGAATGGCTGCGCCGACAACGGTATCTAATGCCGAAGTCACTTCATCACAAATGATCAATTTAGGTTCAGCAGCAAGCGCTCGAGCTAAGTTGATGCGCTGTTTTTGGCCACCTGACAGTGCCGATGGCTTGCGATCAATCAAATCGTGGGGCAATTTCACCAGATCCAACAACTCTTTAATGCGTGACTCTCTAGCTGACCGTTTCATACCAAAATACGCTTTGAGTGGTCGGCCTAGCAGCTGACGAATCGTATGTTTGGGATTAAGCGCCGTATCTGCGCTTTGAAATACCAGCTGTATTTCACGACACTGCTCTTTGCTACGCAGAGAAAATGGACCATTTAGGTCTTGGCCAGCCAGTTTCATTGTACCTAGTGCTGGAGGTAGCAAACCTGCCACCACTTTCGCCAATGTGGTTTTGCCCGACCCAGATTCACCAATGATGCCAACAGCCTGACCTGGATAAAGGGTTAAGTTGATATCATCTAACACTTTGATATCCGGAATACCTTGGCTGCTTTTACGGCCATAACCTGCCACCAGTTTTCGCAATACCAGTAATGGATTTTCTGTATTCTGACCACTTGTAGTCTGAATCGAATTTAACTCATCATGCGCGACCGCAGCGAGAAGCTCTTGAGTGTATGGGTCCTGTGCATGATGAAGAATGCTGTCTGTCGTATTATCCTCGCGAATTTCACCATGATTTAGCACTACGATTTTATCCGCCACTTGAGCTACTACGGCAAGGTCATGAGAGACATACACCGCGGTCACGCCAAGCTGTTTGACCACTCGACGAAAGACTTGCAATACCTCAACTTGAGTTGTCACATCGAGAGCAGTTGTTGGCTCATCCAATATCACCAACTCAGGTTCAGCAATCAAAGCCATGGCCGCCATCACTCGTTGCAACTGCCCACCAGAAACCTCGTGGGGATAGCGCTGACCAATGGTTTCGGGATGGGGTAACGCTAAGTCACGAAACAAAGCCACCGCCCGTCGTTTCAGGTTCACCTTGGTATCAATGCCATGCAGTAGTGCCGATTCGATGACTTGATCCATCAAGCGTTTACTGGGGTTAAACGCCGCAGCCGCACTTTGTGCGATATAAGCAACACGGTTACCGCGCCATTGGCGAAGGGTCGCTTCATCGGCATCCAGTACACTGTCGTTGCCCAACGTCACTTGCCCCCCGCTGATATAACAGCCTGGTTTGGCATACCCCATCAGTGATAGTGCAATGGTAGTTTTACCCGAGCCTGATTCGCCAATTAAGGCGAGCACTTGGCCTTTATCGAGAGTAAAACTCACATCATTGACGATAATCTGTTCTTTTTGTTCTTGTTTTACGCTAATTCGTAAATCTTTTACGGTAAGAAAACGGTCCATGTTGCTACTCCTTAGCGTTCGTTACGTTGACGAGATATCCGGTCAATCACTAGGTTCACTCCCACTGTCAACAAGCCGATAGCGCAAGCAGGAGCCAGTAAAGCCGGCGCGCCTTGGCTCAACCCACCGATATTCTCCCGAACCAGAGAGCCAAGGTCCGCATTAGGTGGTTGAATGCCTAAACCAAGAAAGCTAAGTCCACTCAACAGCAGCACAATAAATACGAATCGCAAACCAAAATCGGCGAGAACTGGATTCAAAATGTTGGGCAAAATTTCACGAATAGCGATGTAGAGACGCCCTTCACCACGAATCATGGCGACTTTGACGTATTCCATCTCATTTTGATTGAGCGCTAAAATGTATGCGATGCGAAATGCTCCAGGGGCATACCCTAAGACAGCCGTCATAATTAACAACGGAACTGAACTACCAAAACCTGCAACAATAACGAGCGCCATCATTTTGCTTGGAATGGAAATCAGCGCATCAATCACGCGCAGGATCACCACTTCTACGGATTTGGGAGAAATGACGGCCAGTAACGCGATTAGCGTGCCAACCATCGAAGAGAGCACTGAAGCAACTAACGCTAAACCGACGGTGTAACGCGTCGCTACCAAAATGCGGCTTAAGTTGTCTCGACCTAGATAATCGGTGCCGAGAAGAAATTGAGAACTTATTGGGCCAAATATCTGATCTGAAACAACCTGCCCAACATTATGTGGCGCCATGGATGGACCAAATATCGCCACCACTAGCCAAAAAAGACACAACACTGAGCTAAAGCTCATCAGTAATTTTTTTATTACGGGCCAGACATTGGACGTGTGAGAGTTGGCGGCAGTTGTGCTCATACTCGACTCCTCAATCTTGGATTAAATAGAATGGAACAGAGATCGGCGATCAAAATTAAACCAAGATAGCCCGTACAGAAAATCATGGTACAGGCCTGCACCAGCGCAATATCTCGGTTGGTGACGGCATCGACCATCAAGCCTGCAATACCCGGGAAATTAAATATGGTTTCGACGATAACCACGCCACCAAATAAATAAGAGAGACTCAATGCCACGGCGTTTGCAATGGGTCCAATCGTGTTAGGTAAAGCATGCACAAAAGCAATTTTTAGCGTGGATAGGCCTTTCAATCTTGCCATCTCAACATAATCGGTGTTGAGTTCATCGACCATCGCCGCTCTTGTCATTCGTGCCATCTGTGCAGTAATAACAAAGCAGAGCGTCATAACAGGTAAGGTATACGCACGCAAAAAGCCCGCTAAACCTTCCCCAGCACCGCCATAAGACAGCGCAGAGAACCAGTGCAGTTTTACGGCAAAGATCAATACCGCAATGGTAGCAATTAAAAACTCAGGTACAGCGACTAATCCAAGAGTAAACAGGTTTAACGCACGGTCGATACGCCCTCCTTGAAAGATTGCAGCGCCAATCCCCAAAGCGAGAGCAAAAGGAACTGAAACTAACGAAGTGACCGCAGCCAGCATTAGTGTGTTACTGAGTCGCCCTGACATCAGTTGACTTACCGGCATATTATTGGTCATTGATTGGCCGAAATCTCCTTGAACAACCTGAAAAAGCCAATGCAGATAGCGCGTTAGCGCAGGTTCGTCCAACCCAAGCGACTGACGTAGCGCCGCCACTTGCTCTGGCATGGCGAATTGCCCCAAGATTTGTTGTGCAGCATCCCCAGGCAAAATATTGGTGATACCAAACACGACAATTGAAACCAAAAAAAGGGTTAATAAAGCACTAAGAACGCGTTGAATAACTAGCTTGAACAGTATCTGGTTCATGACTCTCTCCCTCGATAAATGGTGTGCTATCTTTCAATAGCACACAGAACTAGACACTCAGACGATTACGCATCCATCCATACTTTTTCGGCAAACATGTACCCCATAAATCCACCTAATGGATTGGTTCCGTAGCCTTTGATGCGAGAATCCACCCCATCGATGTTACTGATAAACACAGGAATACCGATGCCACAGTGATCATGAACTAGCGTCTGCATTTCACAGTACATTGCGTTACGTTTACCATCGTCAGTCTCTTTACGAGCATCAACCAGCAGCTTGTCGAACTGGCTATTTCCCCAATGAGATTCATTCCAAGAAGCATGAGTCGCAAAAAATTGAGAAAAAATAATGTCGGCATTTGGGCGTGGGTTAATGTTGCCAAAGCTCAATGGATGCTTGGCCCAATGGTTTGACCAATAGCCATCGGCAGGCTTAACTTGCACATCGATTTTCAGTCCGGCTTTTGCTGCTGATTGTTGCAGTAAAACCGCCATATCCACAGAACCTGTTGCAGCTGATGACGCCACTACTGGAATTTTGGCGTTTGCCAAACCTGCCTTTTGCAATAACGATTTAGCTTTATCTGGATCAAATGTGGTTTGCGGTAATTCTTGGTTAAAGTAACGAGCGCTTGGCGCAATCGGCGTATCATTACCTACTACGGCAAAATCTTGGAAAATGGATTTTTTCACCTGCTCGCGATCAAGCAGTAATTTCATCGCTTCGGTAAATTCAGCGCTCTTACCTGGCATGATATCTTGGCGAATGATCAAGTTGGTGTAATTGCCAGAAGGCGCATTCACATAGTGATGCCCTTGGCTTTGTTCGATGCGTTTGGTTGAACGAGGGTTCACTTCGTTGATGACATGCACCTCTCCAGCCAACAGAGCATTGACTCGCGAAGGTTCATCTGGAATCGCAAACAATTCAATTTCATCTAGATAAGGTAAGCCCGGTTTCCAGTAGCTCTCATTTTTAACTACAACAGTACTCATTCCTGGGACAAAATTTTTCACTTTAAATGGCCCAGTACCAATACCTTTGGAAAAATCGGTTGTGCCATCAGGCACAATCAACATATGAGAAATAGCAAAGATTGAAGGCAATTCAGCATTCGGCCCGTCTAACACAATAGTGACTTCATGTTTGCCTGTAGCGGTGATAGAGGTCATTTGTTTAGCTAGCCCCATCACTTTAGAGGCCACCGCTGGGTCTTTATGGCGGTTTAATGAAAACACCACGTCTTTGGCGGTTAACGGTTGCCCATTGTGGAAAGTAACGTCTTTACGCAACGTAATTGTCCAAGTCGTTGCGCCTTTGTCTTCAATGCTTTCTGCTAACTCCAAATGTGGCACTAAGTGTTCATCAAACTTAGTCAACCCGTTGTAAACCATATATTGACGGGTGTAATCAGTGGATAAGGCGCCCTTAGCCGGATCAAGCGTATCTGCCGTAGAAGAAGAAAGGCTAGCAACACGGATTTTTCCGCCAGGCTTGCCAACGGCAGGCTCACTTGCGCCAGCCGCTAATGCGCGAGCGGGACTTAGCAGTGAGCCTGATGTGGCAGCAAAGACGCCAGCGACACCAAGCGTTTTCAGGATTCGACGTCTAGTCCACCCTGATTGGGTCATCTGTTCATACTGCTCCATGCATTCTTGCCCTGTAATCAACTTTTTATCATCCATGATATAAATCCTTTACGCTGTTGAAGTTAATTTGGAATCGTCAATCCACTGACGATTAGTGGAGATAATCTTGCAATCGATAATAGGCACCAACAAAAGGTAAGAACCAAGGCTTACCAAAATAGCCAGGAATAGCCGACCAAGTTTCATCTCTCCATGGGTTGGCCTCTTCGCGTCCACCGAGCATTTGTGCCAATTGCTGACCCATGTAGACCGACATCTGAACACCGTGACCGCTGTATCCCATCGCATAGAACATGCCGTTATGAGTGCCCGCTTTAGGTAAGCGGTTTTGTGTGATATCGACGAGCCCGCCCCAACAATATTCGGCTTTTACACCGTCTAATGCAGGGAACATGTCGATCATGCTTCGCATCAATATTTCGCCACTGATGGCGTCAGATTCTGGATTACTCATAGCAAAACGAGCACGGCCACCAAACAGAATGCGATCATCGCCCATTACGCGGAAATAGTTACCGATGTTTTTACTGGTGACATAAGAACGTTTATACGGCATCAAACTTTCGATCAGTTTGGGATCCAGTTTTTCTGTCGCGAGCATAAAACTGCCTACTGGAACAATTCGGCGACGATACCAACCTAGAGGGCCTTGTTGACTAATGCCGGTTGCCACGATGACCTGTTTAGCGACTAATGTACCGCGTGGAGTTTCAACCAAGGTTTCCCCGTTTTGTTGGGACATTTTTGTCACCGGAGCATGCTCAAAAAATTTGGCCCCATAACGAATCGCAGCTTCAGCTAAACCGACACCAAATTTACCGACATGTAACTGTAGGGCGTTTCGCTGTAAAAATCCCGCATAGAACTTGTCAGAAGCGATTTCACTTTTCAGTTCATTGGCTTCATAAAAAGCGACATTGGTATCTATTTCTTTTTTAATTAATTCGTAAGTGCGATGAATTTTATCGGCATGCTGAGGCTTAGCTGCCAACTTCAATTTGCCGCTTTCACGATAGTCGCACTCGATGTTCTCTTGCTGAATAAAACGGCGCACGGTATCTACTGCTTCAGAATAAGCGGTGTAATAACGCTTGGCTTTATCCAACCCTAGTGATGCAGCCATCGACGCAAAATCCTGCGCAACACCTGTGCTACATTGTCCGCCGTTTTGTCCGGAAGCTTTCTGCATGATGGCATCAGCTTCTAATAGGGCCACACTGGCCCCTTCTTTAGCTAATGTGTAAGCAGCTGCAATACCAGTCAAACCGCCGCCAATAACAACCACATCATAACGGCCTTCCACCTTGCTGGGCTCACCATGAGTTAAGGTTGGGCCGGTATGAATCCAAAATGATTGATTAAGCATCTTCTCCTACCTCTCATAAGATGACGTTGCGTTAATCGAGGCCGAGAAGGTCTGCGAGCGCATTGATATCAGGAACCTGGTTATAGCGATAGATAGGATCTGCAGGCTGCTCGTGCCCACGAGCAATAAAGGCTTTGTTGGTAATGCCAATGTCATCCGCTGGCATTAGGTCGTAACGAAAACTAGAAGAGACATGCAATACATCTTCTGGATTACAGCCCAAATTATCGAGCATGTATTCAAAAGCACCGAGACGAGGTTTGTAGAATTTGGCTTGTTCAGCGGTAAACACTTTATGAAATGGTGCGCCTAACATTTCCACGTTACTCATGATTTGGCTATCACTCGCATTTGAGTAAATCACCAATGGAAATTCTTTGGCTAAACGTGCCAAGCCAGATGGAACATCGGCATGAGGCCCCCAAGTTGGCACGGCATCATAGTAACTTTGGCCTTCAGCATCGTTATAAGCGATGCCCCAACGGCGACAGGTTCTTTCCAATGCACTTTTTATCACCTGATCATAAGGTTGCCATGCTCCCAATACCTCATCTAAGCGGTAACTACCAAAGTCTTTAACAAACTGGTTCATCTGTTCAGGCAAGATACGATCTTTAAAAATTTCTCGGGTCATCGCAGCCATACCAAAATTAGTCAATGTGCCATAGCAATCAAAGGTAATGAATTTAGGGCGTTTAATGCTCATAGTGTTTCCTTCCTTAAAACGTTACGTCGCGTCCTAATGACAAACTGAGTTCACTCTTTGTCATCTTCTAAATTCATTTCACCACAGGTGTAGCAGCAGAAGACGTTTAATTAGCCGAGCAAGAAGTAGAAACCATGCGTTTTTGAAAACCGAACAGCAGTTAATACGGTTCGCTATGATTCCTGACCGTTATAACGGTCAGAAATTAGATAAAAATTAAACATAACCATCTGAATTATATTTATTTTTTAATTTTGATGAAAAAATTGGCTCAACCGAGACGGAAGTAGAATCTACCGCAGTACGTCCTTTTGTAGTCAAAACAGGCTCAATCACCTTGATAATCAAACTATGTGAATCATCAAAACAATTGTGCTTCCCTCAAATTGTAAGAAAATGTTATTGTTACAATATAACATAACAAATCAAACCAATCTTAGACCTGACCATGATTCGTTTTACAGCTTCGAGTGATAAAAACTATCGCTCTTTATTAACTCGCTCTGGCGTTACCCGCGTGGCATTAATGCTGGTACTTTTAGCGCTGCTTTGGGGCGCCATTTTCTGGGCGGTTAAACTACCATGATTACCTTACATAACCTCACGGTTGGCTATCAGGGTAAACCGCTTATTAAACCGATTTCTGGACAGTTTGAGTCCGGGAGCCTAACGGCCATCATGGGAGCCAATGGCGCAGGTAAATCAACCCTATTAAAAACCTTATGTGGATTATTACCACCGATTTCTGGCGACCTCGCTTTAAGTCGCCCACGCAAAGAACTGCTCTCATGGTTACCACAACAAAGTGACATCGACCGCACCTTCCCAATCACAGTATCGGATGTGGTTGCGATGGGATGTTGGCCACACAAAGGCATTTTAAGTTCGATTAAGCGTGATGACATGGCAAAAATTGCCAACGCGATGGAACATGTCGGCATTATCGATCTGGCTAACTACACCATCAACCAGCTTTCTGGCGGTCAGTTCCAACGCATGCTGTTTGCCCGCCTTCTGGTGCAAGGCTCGCCTGTGATGATGATGGATGAGCCTTTTACCGGCATTGATAGCCAAACTCAAGAGACACTCCTCAATCTGATTTGCGAGCTGCATCAACAAGGGAAAACCATTATCACCGTGCTGCATAACCCAGCCATTGTGGAGTCCTATTTCCCCCAGACACTGCTGATCAACGAACAGTGTTCTCACTGGGGCAAGACCCAGGATGTGTTAAACAGCTGTGACATTTATAACCAGTCGGTTCGTATGGAACTGAGCTTCGGTTAAGGAAAAAAGATGACTTATCACGTAATCGATGCCTTTATTCAATTTGGCTTTATGCGCCGCTCTTTAGTCGCGTGTCTGGCTCTATCTCTTAGCCTGACTCCACTTGGTGTATTTTTGTTACTGCGCCGTATGAGTCTTATCGGTGATGCCCTTTCCCATGCGGTATTGCCCGGTGTTGCGATTGGTTATCTGTGCGCTGGCATGTCTTTGCTTGCCATGGGATTAGGCGGTTTTGTTGCCGGCCTACTCGTGGCAATGAGTTCAAGCTGGATCAGTAATGCCACTAGGCTGCATGAAGATTCTACCTTCGCGGGTCTCTACCTAGGTTCACTCGCACTTGGCGTAACACTGGTCTCTTTGCGCAGTTCCGGTGTTGATCTTCTGCACCTGCTGTTTGGTTCGTTATTGGCTGTCGATAATCAGTCGCTGCTTTTTATCGGAGTAATCGCGACCATCACGATTCTCGTATTGGCCTTTTTCTATCGCGCCATTGTATTTGAATCGTTTAATGCAGCCTTTTTCCAAGCACGCTCTAAGCGTTTTCCAACCTTAGTTCATGCGATGTTTATGGCACTGGTCGTGATGAACTTAGTGGCTGGATTTCAGATCCTTGGCACCTTGATGACCGTTGGATTAATGATGCTGCCAGCCATCACAGCTCGCTGTTGGACCAACCATTTGCCTTCAACTATGGCGATTGCTGCTATTACAGGCATGGTGAGTTCATTTATTGGCCTTACATGGTCTTGGTATCAATCGGTACCGGCTGGGCCAGCCATCGTTTTAACTGCAACCATCTGCTTTTTGCTCTCGATTGCCTTTGGCAAAGAAAAAGGCATTTTTCCGATTTATCGCAAGCAACAACACTAACTGAATACTTTTTTATAAGGAATTTATATGAAACTTTGGCATACCACTGCGCTATCTATCGCAATCGCTCTTAGTCCTTCCGTATTTGCTAACACAGTGAATACCGTAGCGAGCTTCTCGGTTCTAGGTGACATTGTGAAACAAGTCGGTGGTGAACACGTAAAAGTCAGCGAACTGGTTGGTCCCAATGGCGACCCACACACGTTCGAACCATCACCTAAAGACAGCGTACTGATCAACAAAGCCGACGTGGTGTTTATTAGCGGTTTAGGTCTAGAAGGTTGGATGGATCGCTTGGTAACCGCTTCAGGCTACAAGGGTGACGTAGTGACAGCTTCAACAGACGTTAAAACTCGTTCTATGGTGGAAGATGGCGAAACCATTACTGACCCACACGCGTGGAACAGTGCAGCCAATGGTGTCATTTACGCGCGTAACGTAATGAACGCATTGATTAAAGCTGACCCTGCGGATGCGAAATACTTCCAAACTCAAGGCCAAGCTTACATTCAGAAACTAGAAAAACTGGATAGCTGGGCAAAAGGCAAATTCGCGGGTGTCGCTAACGACAAACGTAAAGTGATGACCAGTCATGATGCATTTGGCTATTTTGGCCAAGAGTATGGCGTGCAATTTCTTGCACCTGTAGGCTTCTCAACCGAAGCAGAAGCCAGTGCAGCAGATGTCGGTAAACTGATTAACCAAATCAAGCAAGAGCATATCCACACTTACTTTATCGAAAACCAAACTGACCCACGTCTAGTTAAACAAATTGCGGCAGCAACCGGCGCAAAATCAGGTGGCGAACTTTATCCTGAAGCATTAACCGACGCGAACGGCGAAGCACCAACTTACGCAAAAGCATTCGAGCACAACGTGGATGTTATTTATAACAGTATGAAGTAATCATTAAATTTATTACTATCGAAAATAAACAAGGCCTGAATATTCAGGCCTTGTTTATACCCAAGTAACCTCAAGATGCGGTTTCAGCGAGAATGTATTCGCTCATAGGCAAGGCACCGATTTGAATACATAGTTATATTTAAATACATAGTATTCTACGTAGAAAATCGGTAACGCAGCATAGGAGCTCATCAACAAGCCCATTTCTGCGCCCAATGACGTTGAAAGGGAATGACCATTCCTGCCGTCATTGAGCTTGACCTGTGCTCGTTGATGAAGCTCTGAAGTCTGCATCTTGAGGTCATTTGGGTATATTGAAAGAGAGAGGATTAATCCGATGGGGAAAGACGCCCCATTTCCTCTGCAATCAGTTCTAGGATTTTATCCTTTATTGCTTCACTGTTCTTTGCATCGTATACGTTACCTTGGCCGACACATTGTTGCATAACTGGGTAATCTGACGCGGCATAACCGAAACCGATGGCAAACATTTTCGAAACTACATGTTCGTTTGACTGTGTACTATCGTTATATACCAATTTTTCATTAAGTTTAGATATTATGACTGAACATAATTTCCCTTTATAAATCAGAGCAGATGATATATTATCATCCGCTTTAAAATAGTTACTATCCTGTCCATCGGATAATAAAATTATCAGTTTTCTCTGATTATCACCATCATAGGCTAAACGAGCACCACTTATTAATCCTGTATAAGAGGCTGTTCCACCCTTGGCATAAAACTGACTTATTTCACGTTTAAACTTACTAAAATCATCTGTTAATGGTATTTCACGAAATCTCGCGTTAACTATATCTTGCCCCCAAGAGTTATTTTCTATTATTTGTTTTTCTGTCCAATAATCATAAGCATCATAATCAAAAATTTGGGAAACAGTTGCATTTACATCTATATTTCTTCCATTTTCATAAGAATCAAAACACCAGCCTTGTTGCCTAAATTGATTCTGATATGCTTTTTTACATATAAGATAATTATAATATTTCAAATCATTACTATCAAAAGTATACTTTTTGGTGAAAAAGTTAAAACCGGTAAAAGCGAGTTCACTTTTTAAATTTGAATGCTGATTATAATCATTTAGGGTATCTGCTACCTCTTTCATTACTTCTATTAGCTGTTGCTCTTTATTTTTATTCTCACCAGGTAGGCGATCTTGCATCGACCCAGAAAAATCGGCCACTAAAATAACATCTACAGCCTGTGATTGATATTTTCTTGCTTGAGAATAACCACCGACATTGAGCCCATCCCCCATACTGGTAGCTATTGTATCATTCGAAAACCAATTTTTTTGTTCAATATTAGTAGAAACCGTATACTCGAAATATTGTTCTGTGGCAGAAGTAATTTTTTCGCAATCCTGATTCTGAGAACATGGAATATTTTGTGTTTCCATTCGTATGATATCGGAATGAGGGAAATAATACCGAATGTAACGACTTGCCAAAGCATCTCTAGATCCTTGTGAAGATTCACTTTGCCCAGCAATCGCTAATGCAGCAGCTTCTGACGCTTCTTCTAACCTAGCTTTGCTCTGTAATGCTCTTGCTCCATCAGTTCCCAAAATAAAAACACCAAAAAGTAATGGAATCATTAGAGCAAAAAGCAACGCAGCGTGGCCTGATTGGTCTCGCCTATTTCTATTTATCATTATATCAACCAACTGAATTTATAGAGTATTTTGATAGAAAATCGTTCGTACACTACTATATCGTATTAAGGTTTTGCGTATATCCAATAACAAGATCTGACATAATAATGACACACACTTACATAGATTTACATTGGTAATTTAACAATAAGGAATTCGCTAAATGGCAGGACAATAAAAAAGGCTTAACGTAAATGTTAAGCCTTTTTTATTATTTTAAATAAATATTCTTTATTACATTAAATCTTCTAACACAATTTCAACACGACGATTAAGTGCACGACCTTGAACAGTACTATTGGCAGCGATTGGCTGGCTTTCCCCTCTGCTACTTGTTGTCAACGACACGTCTTTACTCTGACTCGATACAAGTTTAACCACAGATTGTGCACGTTTTTCACCCAAGCTTTGGTTATAAGCACCTGAGCCGATTGAGTCTGTATGACCAACAACGGATACGTTAGGTGTATGCGCCAATGTAGTCACTAAACGAGTAAGAATCGCCTTATCAACACCAGACAATGACTTGCTGTTAAACTCAAAATGGAAACGAGCGATACTCTGACCTTTTTGCCAATAACCTTGACTCAAAAAGTAACTCAAGCAATCCGTTGGCACTTGATCAGGTTTCACTTGGCTAAGTAGCCAATCTTGATCTGGGTTTGCGGTTATTGCTGCCGTTTGTAAACTATCGCCAGGGTACATCACCAATTTTTTTGCCGTGCCACCCGTCATTTGATAACCCTGCGTATTGCCATCCTTATTGCACAAATAAGAATACAAATCAGACTCTTGGGCCAAACAGCTTGCAGAAATAACACTTGCCACCAAAGAAATTATTAATTGTTTTTTCATAAAATTATCCTAATTTGTCTCATCTGATGGCGTTAACCGCCCCATCTCTTCTGCAATTAATTCCAAAATTTTGTCTTTGATCTCATCACTATCATTTGAGTCATAAACGTTATTCGTTCCAACACAATTTGTCATGCCAGGGTTCTGACTCGCTTGATATCCAAATCCGATTGCAAATATTCGAGACTTAACCGATTCTTCAACCTCATGACCTTCACTGTCGGTAACAGTCGTGGTTTGGGTATTCAGTGTATCTGTAATATTGTCACAGAGACCATCAGAAACTAACTTCGTTGTAACATCTTCATGTGTATTATTACCATCCGACAAAATGATAATTAAACGTCGTGAATTAGTTCCTTTATTTGCAATTTGAGCCCCTCTAATCAAGCCTGTATAAAATGCCGTTGAACCTTGAGGATAAAAATCATTAATGGTGTCACTAAGCTCAGAAACATCTGATGTTAAACCCAAGTTGTAATATCTAAAATGATGATAACCACTGTATGATTCTTCTGTAAACATCTTATATGCCTCTGATTTTACATTATTGTTATTTTCGGGCTTTAATGTTTCATATGTTGCATCAGTAATACTATATTTCAATTGAATAATATTCGTAGGTAAGTAGGCACTTTCATCGAAAATATTTGCCGCGCTTACAGACTGTAAATAATCAATATTTCCTAAATCGTTCGATGAAGCTCCGCACCAACCATCATTAGCAGGATGTGAGCTATTTTTCGCTCCAGTGCACATGAGATAGGTGTAATAGGGAAACCCACTATATGTAGAACCATTTTTACTAATACTTGTTGAGTACTCACCATAGGTATAATATCCAAAACCAACAAACGCCATGGTGTTTTTTTGTGTTCCAGTATGTTCGTTGTATTCGTTAATCGTATCAGCAACATCTGAAATTATCGATTTTAAATCCGTCACTTTGGAATTTACACTAGTGCCTGTACTTTGTAACATCGAGGATGAAAAATCCGATACTAAGATAATATCGACCGTTTGCGACTGATATTTACGTGCAGATGAATAACCACCAACATCGGTAGAATCGCCAAAACTGGTTGATATAGTATCCTTAGAAAACCAATTCGGCTCAGCTATGGTTGCAGAAACGGTATACTCATAAAAGCGATTAACTGCATCATCCTTGGTATTGCAGGCTGAATTTTCAGAGCATGGGATATCTTCGGTAGTGATATCTTCCATCTCAGCAAATGGGAAATAGTATTGAATGTAATTGGTCGCCATTTCATCATGAGCAGCCTGAGTTGATCCACTTTGCCCCGCTACGGCTAGCACCGCGGCTTCAGAGGCCTCTTCTAAACGAGCTTTGGCTTGTAATGCTCTTGCCCCATCAGTACCAAAAATAAAAACGCCAAATAATAGCGGGATCATCATGGCAAAAAGTATTGCTGCATGTCCTGATTGCTTATTGCGATGACTTATCATGTTATCGTCCTACCGCTGCAGAGCGTACTGATATCTTCGAATAATCACCGCCCATAACAGAACCAAACCAATTGGGTGATGCATAACATAGTGTCACCTGATAAAAGGTAGCTGACCGCCCCCAAGAGGTTTGGAAAATAAGTTCTTTGTCTGGCTTAGATGATTGACAAGAAATATTACTGCCTTCCTGAGACCATGAACCTAGGCTATCTATCCCATCGCCAGTACCATAATTAGTTCTTGTGTATGCATCTAAAACAAAGCCAAATTTGCTTTCATCAAAACTTGACATGGTCCTTTTTAGTGAGTCAACGGTAATGGTATAAGCATTCTCTGCTTCCGTATCATCGATACTATATTCGTCCTCACCAAATAACTGGGTACGCTCTTTTACAATATTAACGATTGAATAAGAGAGTCGCTCTAATTTCCCTTTAATACTGAGTTTTATAATAATGTCACCACTAAATACCAGTAATAACGCAAAGAATACACCAACAATGGCAAACTCCACCGTAAAGTTACCTTTGCTTTTACTACAGTTCGAATTTTTCACGTTGATATTCCTGGATGACTATGGCTTCACGAGAAAACAGAGTGTTACTATCGAGAAAATAATTAAAAATAGGTTTTGCATCATATTGAAGACGATAAATAGCGATAGCCGCATTTGATGCATCACCGCAGGTAGTGCTATTCGATTCACTGGTATCCGTCACTTCACATGTATCATCTTCATCAACTAATCTTTCATAACTTGCAACGTAACGAATGCTGTAACTAAAATCATCGGAATCAACGACATAGCGCCATAAACTGTCACTTTTATCTATCACAGATTCAAAATCAGCCAAAAAGACATCATTAGCACTCGACCATTCAGAAGAAACTCTCTTACTGTGTAACGCAACTTGTGAAATGGCTAAATCACCAATAGCAGACACATAAGATAGAAAACTCATCTCGACCCAAGCGGCGCACATTAACCAAAAAAAGAAAAAGCCCATCGCAAATTCAATTGCCGCAACGCCTTTTTGTTTTTTGATAGACTTATTTCGATAGTGGCGTTTCATTAGTATCACCATTATCTAAAGTGGAATTGGACAATAGAGAGCTCATATTCACCAGCTGAACCTGCTGCAATTGAGCAAATAACTCATCTTTTTTTATTCTATCGGATTGTCGAATCAAGTCATTAAAAGCCGCTTTGTCTCCTAGCTTGGCATACACCAACGCTAGATTAGAACGCACTTTCTTCTGGGGGGCACTTTTGTCTTCAACAAGCTGAATTAGAAGGTACTTTGCCGTTGCAAAATCCCCTTCAAGCATGGCAATAAGGGCAAGGTTATTTTTCACCTTTTTGTCATCCCCCATGGCTGTACGCGACGCCAAGAACCATTTTTTAGCGGTAGGAAAATCACCTTGGTAGCTTGCCAGTACACCAAGTAAATTCATCACCTCTGCATTACTGGCTTCTTGCTTGTTGGCTCGTTCCAAATAGCGTTTGGCTTGCTGAAAGTCTCCCTGATTAAGATATGCACGACCAGCAAGAATATTAACCTCAACCGTTGCCTTACTCGCTTCATCTAATAGCGGTTCAAGATAAAAAATGGCCGAGGAATAATCGTTAACCCGTTCATAAGCATTCACGAGCTTTATTCGCGTTTTACTATCTTCATCATCTTTGAGTTGTTTTTTATAGAACTCAATCAACTTGGGGTAGTTCCCAGTGCTAATAAACACTTTCTCGTTGGTCTCATCCGAGAGATGAGTCCCTTTGTCTTGCAAAGAAGTACACCCAGACAAAACCAGAGCTAAAAAAAGGTAAGATGTTAATTTATAGACCATTTTGCATTAACCTCATGATCCCAGGCCCGGCAATTAAAATCACGATTGGAACCATAATAAAAATGATGAGTGGAATAGACATCTTTGAGGACAACTGACCTATTTTTTCTTCCACATGAAGCAGTTGGACTTCGCGAATATCAGCGCTTAACGTTGTTAATACGGAATAGATAGAGGAACCATATTGCAAACTTTGGTTAAGCGTCATAACAAAACTGCGAATTTCGTTACTCGGGATACGTTCATATAATTCAGATAGCGCTTGCTCTAATCCTACAAGACGTGCACGTTCATCCACTTTCTTCAACATATGACTTAAATCTTTGTCGAAAGCACCAAACTCTAAGGACAAGTAGCTAACAGCAGCTTCTATCGTCATACCGGTTTGGACACAAACCGCCAGCAGATCTAGCATGTAGGGCATCTTTGCAGAAATCACTTTCTGGAGTTCTTTCTTACGTTTTGCCATATACATATCAGGACCGAGTAGCAACACTAAGACCCAAATACCTAGAATCATAATGATCTGTTTTTGGGTAAAATCAAACCAGTAGTAGCCAGCAGCAACGAATGCTACACCCAATAACAACAGACCATATTTCACTACAGAATAATATTTAGCCCAAGATGTGTCATAAATCCCTGCGGCTAAAAATTTTTTCTCTATTTCTTCTTGGCTATTAGAAAATACTCGGTCAAAAAAATCTGCAACTTTGGCTAATTCATTATCGTCATGTTGAGGAATGTCGAGATTAAAGCGAGTCAGCTTTTTTTGTCGACGACTCTTACCCACCACAAACAATAATGAGCCAATCCCAAAACTTAGCAGTAAAAAAGATAAAACCATCGTTATATTCATAGCAATCTACTTAACGCTCTTCATTAATGACCAAACGATGCCAATACCAATCGCTTCGCTAATAATGACGTAATAAAGAATGACTCGACCAGAAGCATTGAACATGACGAATTCATAGTTTTCAGGATTCAAGAATTGCAGCATAAATAGAAAAATAAATGGTATAGCAGCAACAATTTTTGCAGAGGTACGAGCTTCTGAGGTCAAAGCGAATTTTTTCTTTTCGACCGCTCTAGCATTAAACATCGTTCGGTTTAAACGATGCATAATTTCCTTTAATTGCCCGCCTCGCTGCATATTGGCTCGTAGCGTGATAACAAAGAAATAAAAAGACGGGTATGGATAACGCCGACACGACTTACGAAAAACCTCATCAGGTGTTTCTCCAAGTTGTAATCTTCGCCCCATTAGGTTGAACTCTTTACCAATATCACCTTCGAGTTTATCGCCAACATACAAGATCGCATGCATAATACTTTCACCGGAAGAAACGGCACTGGTCATCATATTGAGTGCATCAGGAAACTGCTCTTCAAATAACTTACGTTCACGGTTTTGCATCCAACGGTAGAAGAAAACAAAGCCTAACAACATAAAAATCGGCACAAATAACGTGTTATCTGCACGAAGATAGGTACGGTTAAAAATAATCGCACCAAAGAACAGCCCTGCAAATACCAGCAATAGTTTAAGCTCAGGTTTCGCTCCGAGTTGCTTTTTAAAGTTCTCCCAACGTTGTTTCACGCTTTCAGAAAACGAGCGTTCTAAAAGAGATGCAAGGTCAACCGCTTGTTGGTTGGTTACTAGAGAATGAACAAACTCTGTCTTATTAAATTCATTAAGATAGGAGTGACGTGAACGATGCAATTTACGTTGGTTGAGCACAACATAGATAATAGTTCCGACACCTAGTAGCATAATAAGAAGATAAATAATCATGCCGGCTCTCCAGCTCTAAAAGCCGCCATCAGTTGATCTTCTAGACCAAAAAACTTCGCTTTTTCAACTAGCACAGAACGCTGCATCAAACCCGCAGTAATGAAATTGCCTCGTACCTTGCCATCCTCGCTCGCCTGGTAAGAGGGTTGAAAGCGAAATATCTCTTCCATTACCACGTTACTGCCTTCTAAACCGACGACTTCCGTAATGCTCATTACCTTACGCGAACCATCATGCAAACGAGAAATTTGGATGATCAAATCAACTGCACTCACAATCGTGCGACGAATCGCCTCAAGAGGAAGGTTATTATTCGCCATCATTACCATAGATTCCACACGGGCCATTGCATCACGTGGAGTATTGGCGTGCAATGTTGACATCGAACCATCATGACCCGTGTTCATGGCTTGGAGCATTTCAAATGCCTCTGGGCCACGACATTCGCCGACAATGATGCGGTCAGGACGCATACGCAACGAGTTGATCACTAAGTCACGCTGGTTGATCAAACCAGTATTTTCAATCCCTGCCGTTCGAGTTTCTAAACGCACAACATGCGGCTGCTGCATTTTTAGCTCTGCAGCATCTTCTATGGTAATAATGCGTTCTTTCTCAGAAATATACTCTGATAACGCATTCAACATGGTCGTTTTACCAGAACCTGTACCACCAGAGATCAAAATATTGAGTCGGCAACGCGCAGCGATCATCAGTAATTGAGCCATTTCTGGGCTCATAGCGCCAAATTCACATAGCTTTTGCAGATCAATACTGTGCTTTTTAAACTTACGAATTGATATCGAAGTTCCATCAATAGAAATTGGCGGAATAACGATATTAACACGACTACCATCAACTAAGCGCGCATCACACGTCGGACTGGATTCATCAACTCGACGACCTACGCGGCTAGCGATTCGCTTGGCAATCGCTAGCAGTTGGTTTTCATCAATAAAACTGATCGGCGCTTTTTCGACTAAACCATTACGCTCAATAAATACCGCATCCGAACCATTGACCATAATATCGGTGATCGATTCATCATCCATTAAACGTTGTAGCGGCCCTAATCCGACCAATTCATCGGTTAAACTATCAACAAACTGGTGTCTAACAACGTTAGACACTGGAACATCTTCGTTTTCCAGCAAAAGATTCACAGCGCTTTCGAGCTGTGACTGCAATTGAGGCCGCTCGATGCTACCGATCATTGTCGGATCAAGTGCATCAAATATTTGCTTACGTAGTTTGACGTAAAGATCTTTAGTTCCAATCATGGTATTTAGGCCTTTTTAAACCACTTATTTAACCAAGATGACTTAGCTATGGTTTTTTCACCCACAACTAAAGATGCTAGCGCTCGAATAGGTACCGAAGATTTATTATTCAATTTTGCTAAGCGTTTGCCATTGAGAATTTCTTCACCGAAGTTAGAAATAAAAGGCACGATGGCATCTGGTTTAATTTCCAAAAACTTCTCTATTTCAGAAAAGGTCACGGTAGAAAATTTTTCTGGGCAAGTATGGTTAACGACGACTAATACTCGAGGACGCTCGGACAGCGGCACCTTATCTAGTAATAATTTGAGACGTCCGGCATCTCTCAATGATGATACCGTGGGAGAAAGCACCAAAATAATACAGTCACTGTCTAGCCAACTATTTTTTTCGAGATGGACTTGGCCTGATGACGCCGAGAAATCTTCAATTATAAAGTTACATTCACTCATCATGACATTAATTACTGAGCGGTGATATTCAGCAATTTCTTCATGAGAAAACTCTTTAGAGGTTAAACCTAATACCGAAAGTAACTCACTCTGCTTATAAAGCAAACCACGCGCACTGGATAAGTCCAGCAATTCGGTAAAAGCACCTCGTTGCATACGACGTTTTTCAAACTTTTGAATACCGAGCATAATATCGATATTACCGCTCGTGTAGTTATGGTCTACAACGACACAAGAGGCATGTTTTTCCTCAGAAAGCAGATAAGATAGCTCAGCCGTAATGGCTGTGGCTCCTACTCCTCCCTTTGCTCCAAGGATCGATACACGCTTAGCTCGACGGTTTTGACCAGGACCACGGTTGCGTTCACGGTTTTCATGCACACTACGAACAAAATCAATCAGTTCTTGCTTAGTGATCGGCCAAAATAGGTAATAAAAACCTAGCGCCTTAAGGTTACGAATGGTTGAAATAGCATCTTCACTACCAATAACAATCACAGAAGCATGGCTTGGCAAGAGGTGACTGATACGCTCCGCATCTTTGGCAATATTCTTACTATCGTTCAATTCGATAATAACAATTTCGACGCTTTGTAATCGAACGTGCTCTGCAATTTCGTCATCATTGTTCAAAAGGGTTGCCGGCTCGGCAATCCCTTCAAAACGATAAGATTCTTGAACAAGGTTTTGACAAGACTCTGTCTGATAAAACAAAACCGTCTGAATCTGCTCCTGCTCCGCTTCTTGCTTTTGTTTTGACTTTAGTGTGTCAACTAAATTAAACATACTTGCTTACTTACCTATAGAACCTAATGAACGTTCTGGATTGGTCATAGAAGTCCAGCGATTGCTTTCAACATTACAACCGTGGTCATCCGACATAGTATTTAAAGAGTTGTAGTTCACGTAATGGCACTTGCCGCTCTTCACATGAAATTGGGTCATACGCAGTTCAAAAAGACCAGATGATGTACTATTACTAACCGATATTTGCTGTTTAGATACACCAATAACCAATAATTTTTGACGAGTATATTTAGCCAATTGACGCTGCTTATTATTACTAGCAAATAATTCAATCGAGTCTGTCAGCAATTCTTGCTTATGCTCAATAATAAATTGGTTAACTTGGCGTTTAGCTTGAACTACATTTCCAACATCCATTGATAACGAAGCAGTAATAGGATAAAGATCCAATTCAATACCAGAACGGTCTCTTACTTGGCTACATGCCATTAAGAATAATGAGAAGAGCGCGATTATAGTCATATTTTTCATTGGATAAATCCTCCATCCAATAGCAACTGACGAGCTGGATAGTTTTTATCTGTCTTTTTATCCCAAGCAAAGAAGCGTTGTAGGTTTGTGGTACGCTCAAACGCTGGCAATTTAACATCTTGGCTTTTAATCGGTTTAACCAAGCTCACTGTTGCGACAATCACCAATTCTGTTTTCTTACGTGAAGTTTCTGTATAACGAAACAGCGCACCTAAAATAGGGACATCACCAATGTAAGGGATTTTAGATAGTGATTCGGTCTCTTCATTATTCAGCAAGCCGCCTAATACAAAGCTTTGCCCATCGCCAAGCTCGATAGTAGTTTGAGCTCTACGAGTCTTTAACGCAGGTACATCGTAAGTTTCGTTTGAGTACATCGAATCTAGGGAGCTAACTTCTGGCTCGATTGCCAATTGAATTTTATCGTCACGAAGTACATTAGCGGCTAAATTCAGTTTAACACCGTATTCTTTATATGAAATGCTAGTACTACCATCAACAATAGTTACTACAGGTAATTCACCACCGACTAAAAAGTTTGCGTTGCCTCCTGAAATAACCGACATATTGGGCTCTGCTAATATTTGAGCAACTGAGTTATCAGCAATAGCGTTAATAACAGAGACGATGTCACTGGCACTAAAGCTCTTTAATGGGTTAACGAAAATACCATTACTTTGACCATCACTGTACATCTGTAAACCCAAATTCTCCGAGAACGATTGAGAGACTTCTGCAATAGTTAATTTCACATTAACTTGTTTTGTCACAGCAACTTCAAGATTATTGACTACGCCTTGATACGTTTTACCCACTTTAAGCGTTGAACTTGAGTTAGAGTTAGAAGATGAGCTTGATGACTCAGAAGAGTCGGGACTATCGCTACTAGATAGCGAAACGGAATTGTCAGTGCCCGATTTACCAAGTAGCTCCCCCACCAGTGTTTCGATGTCTTGTTTTTGTTCTTCAGATGACACCATCCCACTTAAAATCACTTGTTTGCCCAAGTTATAGATAGAAATATCTAACTCAGGGTAACGCAAAGCGATTTGTTGTTTGATGGCTAATAAGCTTTCATTCACCACAATAGTGCGACTTAATAACGTCTCACCATCACCATCAAACACTAAAATAGAGGTACTACCAATGTTTTTACCAAATACCACCACTTTGTTCTTGCCGATGACTTGATAATCGGCAACCGCTGGATCAGCAATAAAAACCGAGCTGATATCTTCTTTGGTTGTTAAAGCAGTAGCTTCGCCGTTAGCAATATTTGTCACTTGCGCAGCAAAAACGGTTGAGCCAGTTAAAAAAATACACAAAAATGATAAACGCATCAGCGTTTGGTATAGCCAACTACTTTTCAGTTTCATTTCAAGTACTCTATTTCACAGATGAGTTTCCGGCACGGAACTCAGTAATTGCATGGTAAGTTCCCATCACATCACCGGAATTCGCCGATAAGTCTTTTGCGGTTACATTCTCAATCGTTTGGTGAACTTCTAATTGTGCAATACGCTTGGCAATGGTGAGTGTTGATACCTGTTTAGGGGTTAACTCGAGAATTAAACTCGTTTTGTCACGTTCTTCTTTATTTTCTTTTACTTTCTCAGTCGCGACTTTTAATACTTTAATATTCATCAAAATGGGAGCAAGAGAGACCCCTTTGTAAGAATTTATTGAACGATCATTCGCTAAATTTTGTGCTGTCGACGTTAACGCTAATACATCAATATGACTGTTTGTTCGAATGACTCCGCCAACAATAGCATCTGAGGTTGTTTCCAGTGGGAAAGCAATTCTATTTGGCTGGATAATAAAATCGACATAGTCAGGGTCTTGGATTGATATAATATTTTCAGGATAAATAACAGCACCAGCTGATATAGGAGTTCGCACTAGCTGACCCGTTTTAAATACCAGTGACTGATCTTTATCAAGACCAAATTTATTGGCCTTAGCCTGCTTCCATTTTTCTACCACAACATCGGAACGAGACAGCGCTTCACCTTTTGCTAGGTCATGTTTTGCCACGTAAACTTTAACAAGCAGCTCTTGTTTTTTCTGCTTTACCGGTTGTGATGGCTCGGCTGACGATTGATGTGTTAAACCGTAACCACCCGCAAAAATGGCCAAAACAGCTACAAGAGTAACCACTTTAATATTCATAATATTACCGATAAAATCTAGAGTTTATTTAATGCGTTATTGCCGTTAAAAATAGGCCAAAGCCAAAACTGATGCAGATAGGTACGGCATAAGGCACGCCTTTAGCACTCAATTTGCATTGCGGCCAAATTTTATCGCCCAGCCATAGCCCAATTCCTAGAACTCCGCCTAAAGCAAACATCAAGGTAAAACAGAGTAATAACCATTGATGATGAATCATGGGAATAAGGACAAACAGCAGTTTTATATCACCAGCACCACAGATGCCTGCACTGAATATAATAATGCCGAGCACAAGTACTGCTAGTGCAATAGCTAGTGATATAGGATAAAAATGCTGCTTAATCAGAAAACACGAGATAACTGCAAGCAAAAAAATCGCTTTATTACTTATAGTTCGTTGCCAACAGTCAAAGACAACGATATAAAGTAAATTAAGGACTAATATGCAATATATCAGTCCTTCCATATTAACTGTCATCTATTATAGAGATTAGCTTTTAACTGTAATGTTACTTGCAGAAGTAATCTTGGTAGAAATAGCACTCATCGCTTGAGTAAGAGAACCTTTGAGAGGACCATCGAATACGGCATAAACAATTGCAGACATAGCCACACCAATAATTGCGTATTCAATTGCAGTTACGCCACGTTTGTCTTGAGCAAAAGCAACGATATTTGAGTAAAGTTTGCAGCTTAGATTCATCAACATTTTAATATCCTTAAATTAAACCAATTCAATTTTTATTTTTTGATCCACACTTCTCTTTACTAACCTGTAACGGAAAATCAAGACAAAGCATCCCCTACAAGTGTTGAGTCAACTAACTTGCTAGTGTGTTTTCGATCATGTATTCCAGTGACGACCTTCGCTATTCACCAAGAAAAAGTATGAGGTGAAATTGTGTCAACAAAATGTCAGCGTTTGGACAACTGGATGTAGCAAGGATAATTTGCATTGAGTTTGATGAATAGCAAAAACTAGTGGAAAACTTAATGAGTCGCCAGAAAATCTCATAAATGAGACATCTTGCACCGAAAAATGTACTACGCAATACGATTGCACAGTATAGTTAACGAATACACACCCTTTAAATATCAATACTATAAGTAAGAGTGCATCAGAGTTGGGAAGATATTTACAGCAGAAATTCTCATCAACGATGAGAATAGTTAGCAAAAAAGATTTGTTAAAAATCACCAATAGTGGGTATTGATTTATTACGGTTCTTTTTTGCTTGATATATCAAAAGCGGGCAGGACAATAACACAAAAATCATGATAGAGGTAACTATTTGATATTTATCTCAACCAGTACGGCTGATGATAATGTTTCCAAAGAAGGTCTTCACTTGGTCTTATGCCCCAAAACGACTCTGATTTTGGCGTAAAGAATGTGATTCTGTAGAAAAAGGGAACCGACAGGTTCCCTTTTTAGAGATTGTATCCAAATCACCTCAAATAGAATGGTGATTACTATTTTGCAGAGCGGTCATCAAAGATCACTTCCACACGACGGTTATAAGCGCGGTTACGTTCAGTTTTATTATCAACTATGGGTGATGACTCTCCTCGGCTACTCGATGTCAGCATGATGTTTTCACCTTGCTGCATTGCCTGCTTAACCACTTCGTCGGCGCGATGTTGCCCCAATTTTTGATTATACTTTTCTGTACCAAAATTGTCGGTATGCCCGACTACCGATACATTCGGCGTATTCGACAGAGCCTTAACTAAGCGAGAAAAAATCATCTTGTCTTCGTCTGTTAACTCACGGCTATCAAATTCAAAATGAAAGCGAGCAATACTCCGCCCTGATTGCCAATAACCTTGACTAAGGAAATAGCTAATGCACTTGGGAGGAATAACGTCTGGCTCGATGTTCTGCATGATCCACTCTTGATCCATGCGTACATCATTATTTGAGCTTAGTATCGAATTGCCAGGGTACATCTGAACACGTAATGGCTTCCCCACCGACAACTCGTACCCTTGAATATTGTCATTTTTGTTGCACAAAAATGAGTATTTAGACCTAGGTTCTGCTCCCACACCAAGAGATGTAGATATGAGCGCGATCGCGAGTGAAGTTCGTTTTAACATAGTTAACCTTATCTACCTTTAGTTAGACGGAGCAAGATCCGATGGCTCTAGTCGGCCCATCTCATCTGCAACAAGTTCTAATATTTTGTTTTTGATTGAGTCTTTATCGGTTGCGTCATATACGTTCTGTTCACCTACACAGTTTTTCATCTGTGGGTAGTTTGAAATGGTATAACCAAAACCGATGGCAAACATACGTGACTTGACCGTTTCGCCTTCAGAAGTCTGCCTTGTATTTAATTCATCTGTAATGGCAGAACATAAGCCATTAGATACAAGCGAGTCGGTGATCTGTTCATAGCTATTCATGCCATCAGAAAGAATAATGAATAGTCGTCGAGAGTTATCACCTTCGGCGGCAACTTGGGCGCCACGGATCAGCCCAGCATAGAACGCCGTCGTTCCTGAAGGACCAAATTGATTCACTCTATTAACAAACGTGGAAAAATCGTTAGTCAGACCTAACGTATAAAAGTGTAAGTTGCTGGTAACTCCGGTTGCTGCATAAGCTGATTCATCGAAAACATTACTTATGGTTGCATAAGGATCGACATATTGTGACTGGCTATAACACCAACCGCTATTTTTCGGATACACAGTGCCATTAGACTCTCGGTCATGACTACAGATCAAATAGGAATAGGCATAATAATAGTGTCGATTCGTACAATAAAAACTATTACAGACTCTTGTGGTATACCCGGTACCTGGAAATACAAAGCCATCAAATCCGACAAACGAGATTTGACTATTGGTTCCCGTGTTTTGGTTATATTCGGCAAGCGAGCTCGATACCGTGCTAATAATATCTTTAAGCTCAACATATTTAGGATCACGGTCGTCACTCACCGATTCCGCCATCGAACCGGAGAAATCTGAGATCAAAATGACATCTACCGATTTTGAGTTGTACTTTCGTACAGCTGATGCACTGGCAATATTCATCGACTCACCAAAACCATTAGAAATACCACTGCTTGGGAACCAAGTTGGCTCACTAATGGTCAGCTGAATGTCGTATTCAAAAAACTGTTGTGTCGCAAGTGCGGATAAATCACATTTAGGGTTAGCATCGCAAGGGATGACTTTTGTGTCTAAGTATTCAATCGTCGCTTTGGGAAAAAAGTAAGATACGTAATCATTAACTATCTGATTTCGTGTCGCGCTAGAACTGGTATTTTGTCCCGACATCGCAAGTGCCATCACCTCGGTTGCTTCGTCGAGTCTAGCTTTATTTTGTAATGCTCTAGCGCCATCTAATCCCAAGACAAAAACGCCAAATAACATTGGAATAAATAAAACAAATAGTAAGGCTGCATGGCCTTGCTGTTTTTGAAAACGAGTGTGTTTCATCATATTTTACCGCGCTAATGTAAACGCATTCGCTGCAACTAAAGAGTAATCTTTGCCAAATAACTCACCAAACCAGTTGGAACTCTGGTAGCAAAGTGTCACTTGATACAAAGTGGCTGAACGCCCCCACGATGTTTGGAAAAGTAAATCAACTTCTGGCGTTACGCCAGGACAGGGCAACCCAATACCTAAAGCTGACGCACTATTCCAATTAGACACTTCTATCATTTGATTACCTAAACCGTAGTAACTTCTTTGCCTTACCTTTAAATCAAATCCAAACAACTCTGGATCAAAATGCCCCATTGAACGAGTTAATGAATTAACCACGATTTGATAGGCTTCTCTCGCTTCATCATCGTCTACAGAATATTCTTCTTCTTCAAACAACTGGGTACGCTCTTTGATAACACTCGCGATCGAGTAGGAAAGACGCTCTAACTTGCCTTTCATGCTAAGTTTCATAATCAAATCGCCAGTGAAGACAATCAGCAGTGAGAGAAATACGCCTACGATCGAAAACTCAACCGTGAAGTTACCGCGTTGTTTAATCAATGGAGAATTCATCACGTTGATATTCCTGTATTACGATAGCTTCGCGAGTAAACATCGATTCTGTATCAAAGAAGTAGCTAAAAATATGTGGTGCTCTGTAGTCGACGCGATAAATAGCGATAGACGATCCAACGGCATCACCACATTCAATGCTAATGTCATCACTCTCTTCATCTGGAACACATTTCTCGGTTAGGGCTGATAACTCGTTAAAACTTGTTAAATAACGAACACTGAAGCGGAACTGACTAGGATCAATCACCGAAGCCCATACGCTGTCTTCTTGAGCTAACATTTTTTCAAAGTCACCGAGAAACTCCGTCGTGCTCGCCAATCTTTTACTGTGTAGAGAGGCTTGCGCAATGGCCATATCCCCCAGCCCGGAGACATAAGATAGGAAAGCAATCTCGACCCAAAAGGCACACATAAGCCAGAAAAAAATAAAGCCCATAGCGAATTCAATCGTGGCTGTTCCTTTCTGATACGCTTTGTAGACGCGAGACTTAGTGATTTTCACTCACAGCCTCCCGCCCTTTCTTAGGGGTTCCGAGTACCGCTTTTTTAACATCAGCAAGCTTTAGCATGCGTAAATTGCTAAATAATTTTTTTCTCTGATCGTTAGGCATGCCAGATGTTAAGCGAGAGAATCCGCTCATATCACCAAGTTTGGCATACACAATTGCTAAGTTAGCCTTAATTCTGTGGCTACCTTTCGCATTGGAAAAATACATCGGCTCTAACAAATCTTTGGCCGTGAAATAGTGTTGCTGCAAGATAGCCACAAGAGCCAAATTATTTTTCACCGTGATATCATCATCCATAAACACACGGGCCTGTAAAAACCGCTGCTTAGCTTGGTAGAATTCGCCTAGGTAACAGTCGTTAATTCCGAGTAAGTTCAGCACATCCGCATCCCGTGGATTCAAATGATTGGCTTTGGTTAAATATTGGTTTGCTCGGTCTAGTTCACCTAAATTTAAGTAGGACTTACCGGCTAGATAGTTCACCTCAAAGGATTCTTTCTTTGTATTTAACAATGGCTCCAAATAGAAAATTGCCGAACTAAAATCTGCGGTATCAACATAAGCTTGAATTAATTTAAGACGAGTGGTAAAGTCCTCTTTTGCTAACAGTTTGGACTTATATAGAGAAATAAGCTTCTGGTAATTTTTACCACTTAACAGTACTTTCTCTTGGGTTTTAAAATCTATTCCACCACTACGATTATTCGACGTAGAAACACAGCCTGTTACACTGATTAGCAGCACTGCTAACGCGATAATTCTGTTCATTAACTTAACATCCTCATTACGCCTGGTGCTGCAATGAGCACAACAATTGGAATCATGATAAAGAGAATCAAAGGGATCGACATTTTCGCCGACAGTTGGCCAATCTTTTCTTCGACATGCAGCAACTGAACTTCTCGAATGTCAGTCGCCAACGTTATTAATACTGGATAAATCGAAGAACCATACTGAATACTTTGATTTAGAGTCATCACAAAACTGCGTATTTCATTCGAAGGAAACCGCTTATAAAGCTCATTTAAAGCCTGTTCAATCCCCACCACTTTAGAACGTTCATTTACAAGATTGAGTATGTAACTAAGATCTTTATCAAACGCCTTAAACTCATGTGATAAATAGCTTATTGCAGCCTCAATTGTCATTCCGGTTTGAACACATACACCCATTAAATCAAGCATATAAGGCAATTTATTAGAAATATCCTTACGGACTGAATTAGCTTTAAAGGTCAAATAATAATCTGGCCCCATTAGGCTAATCATGATCCAAAGCGCTTCCACCGCTATAAATGTACTCGGCTGTAAACGCCAAACTGTACCTAAAATCCCGACTGCTAAAATACCGCCAATAACCGCTGTGTATTTGAGCAAAATAAAGTACTTAGAAAACTTTAACTCGTAAAATCCCGCGGCAATAAATTTGTCATCTACATCTTTTTGATTAGTAGAAAAGACTTTATTTAAAAATTCACTTAAACCATAAAAGTTGATCGATGTTTTTTCTTTCTCAGAAAAATTAAGCTTCTCTAATCGCTTTGCTCTCTTTGCTTTTAAAGCAGAAACGAAGAGAGCAACCAAACCAAGAACAATTAGACCAATCGATGCAAGTGCAATAATATCCATAATGTCTCCTAACTAACGCCTCGCATTAGACCCCAAACAATGGATATGCCGATAAACTCACTTGCTAACACGTAATAGAGAATGACTTTTCCATCTTCATTAAACATCACGTATTCGTAGTTCTCAGGGCTTAAAAATTGCAACATAAAGAGAAAGAAGAAGGGTATTGCCGCCACTATTTTTGCAGAAGACCGAGCCTCAGAAGTAAGCGCAAACTTTTTCTTGTCCATCGCCCTTGCATTAAACATCGTTCGGTTTAAACGCTGAATAATGTCTTTTAGCTGTCCGCCTCGCGAAATATTAGCGCGCAGCGTAATCACAAAAAAATAAAAAGACGGATAAGGGTAACGATGGCAAGATTTGCGGAACACGTCATCAGGATCCTCACCTAACTGTAGGCGCTGCCCCATGATTCGAAATTCATTTCCCACATCGCCTTCTAGCTGATTACCAACATACATAATTGCATGCATGATACTGTCCCCTGACGACACGGCACTGGTCATCATATTCAAAGCATCAGGAAATTGAGACTCAAAGTTTTGCTTCTCTCGGTTTTGCAACCAGCGATACAAAAAGAAGTAACCTAGAATCAATATGATAGGGGTAACAAGGAACTGCGACTCACGCAAAAAGTTACGGTTAAACAATATTGAGATAGCGAGTAGAACTATGGTAATTAAAACCAGCTTCACTTCAGGCATATTACCTAGCTGACTTTTAAAGTTATGCCAATTTTGCAGCGCTCTTTCTTTAAAACCTCGATCTAGAAGAGACTGAATGTCTACGGCCTGGTGTTGACTAACAACGGTTGTAGAGCCGAAGCTACTGTCGAAGTCACGCAAATAGGTCATACGGCGTTTTTTTGTACGGTAGTTAATGATCAAGGCAACAATGATGATCACCACACCAAGCAATAAAAAATAGAGGTCGCTACTCATTACGTCCTCCCGTATTTTTAAAGGAGCTCATGAGCTTCTCTTCTAAGCCAAAGAATTTGGCTTTTTCAACCAAAACAGACCGTTGCATCAAACCAGCCGTAACAAATTGGCCTGTGACTTTCCCATCCGCCGTTTTTTCATAGGTAGGTTGGAAACGATAAATTTCCTCCAGAACCACGCTCGAACCTTCAAGGCCAACAACTTCAGTTATCGACATAACTTTACGGCTACCATCATGCAAACGAGAGATCTGAATGACCAAATCAACCGCACTAACAATGGTGCGTCTTATCGCCTCTAGTGGAAGGTTGTTATTTGCCATCATTACCATTGATTCAACACGAGCCATCGCATCACGAGGCGTGTTTGCGTGCAATGTGGACATAGAGCCATCGTGACCCGTATTCATCGCCTGAAGCATTTCAAACGCTTCTGCACCACGACACTCACCGACAATAATACGGTCAGGACGCATACGTAGCGAGTTGATTACCAGTTCTCGCTGGCTAATCTGACCTGTATTCTCTATCCCTGCTGCACGCGTTTCTAAACGAACGACATGGGGCTGTTGCAGTTTCAATTCCGCAGCATCTTCAATAGTCACAATACGTTCATTCTCAGAAATGAATTGAGAAAGTGCATTGAGCATGGTGGTTTTACCTGAACCTGTACCACCTGAGATAAGAATGTTCAGTCGACAGCGAGCCGCAACCATAAGGAGTTGCGCCATCTCTGGACTCATAGCACCAAATTGGCACAATTTTGCGAAATCGATGCTGTGCTTTTTAAACTTACGAATGGAAATCGACGTGCCATCGATAGCGATTGGAGGAATAACAATATTGACACGGCTACCGTCTAGAAGACGTGCATCACATAAGGGGCTAGATTCATCGACACGTCGTCCAACACGGCTCGCAATACGTTTTGCAATACCAACCAATTGGGGTTCATCGATAAAAGTAACACTCGATTTTTCAACCAAACCATTGCGTTCAATAAAGATCGCTTCAGGCCCGTTAATCATGATATCGGAAATCGTGTCATCATCCATGAGTCTTTGCAAAGGACCAAGGCCAACCAGCTCATCTGCCAACGCATTGACAAACTCTCTCCGTAGCGAGTTA
The DNA here is from genome assembly GCF_001547935.1 of Vibrio tritonius. Taxonomy (NCBI): domain Bacteria; kingdom Pseudomonadati; phylum Pseudomonadota; class Gammaproteobacteria; order Vibrionales; family Vibrionaceae; genus Vibrio; species Vibrio tritonius. The sequence continues at coordinate 354,978 of NZ_AP014636.1, read as the reverse complement.
GAAACCGCAGCACTCTCTTTATCGATCAATAAGTTGATTGCGCTCTCAAGCTCTTCTTCGAGTTGTGAACGTGCAATATCGGCAATCGCTGATGGATCTAAAGCATCAAAGATCTGACGACGTAATTTGACATAAAGATTCTTTGCCACACTCATGACATTAACCCTTCGAAACTATTTTTTTGAAGAACGATTTTTTCGCATTGATATCCTCACCCAGCACCAAAGATGAGAGTTGGTTAAGGACCATTGCAGAACGATGGCGTCTTGCCGCCAAGCGCTTACCATCCAAAATGACATCGGAAAAGTCCTTGATATAAGGGATGACCAAATCTACCTTCCTCTTGAGAAACTTTTCAATTTCATCAGATGAAACACTGGCGTATTTTTCCGGCATGGTATGGTTAACCACGATAAAGACTCGAGGGCGCTCTGTGGTTGGCATTGCCTCAATGATCGAATTTAATCGACCGGCATCGCGCAATGACGAAACCGTTGCGTTGGTAATAACAACAATACAATCGCTTTCCATCCAATCGTTATTGAAGTCGAATACTTGCCCAGTGGACGCCGAAATATCTTCAACTATGAAGTTACACTCAGAGCGCATGACGTTGATAATGGAACGACGATAATCAACCATTTCACCGTAGCTAAATTCTTCAGCAGAGATACTTAATATGGAAAGTAAATTGCTCTTCTTCACCAATAAGCTGCGCGAACTTGATACATCAAGATTGTCAGATAAGGCTCCTTTTTGAACCTTCTTCTTTTCAAACTTATTGATACCAAGCATGATATCTAGGTTTCCGCTGTTGTAGTTATGGTCAACAATAATAGAGGAAGAGTGACGAGTTTCTGCCAATAAACAGGATAACTCAGCAGTGACCATGGTTGTTCCCACCCCACCTTTTGCACCAACAATAGAAATACGCTTCGCTTTGCGTCCCTTACTCACACTAAAAGGACGTTCTCTTTCGTCATAAATACTATTAACAAATTCCACCAGTTCCGATTTGGTTGCTGGCCAAAATAGGTAATAAAAGCCCAGCTTTTTCAAACCTCGCATGGTGGACATGGCATCTTCGCCGCCAACGATAACCACAGCGGATTCGGTCGGAATCAAATGAGAAATACGCTCAGCATCGGCCACTAAGTTTTTCGACTTGTTTAGCTCAATGATGATAATTTCTGCTGATTTGTTTTTGACGTGCTCAATAATATTGTCGTCTTTGTTTTCGATAGCGATAGGCACTGTTATGCCTTCAAAACGAAATGATTCTTCAAACAAACTCTTGCATTGCTTTGTTTGATAGAACAAAACCGTTTTAATTTGATCGTTATGATTGTCTTGGTTTTTACCTGACTTGAGAATACTCGTAAGCTCAAACATTGCCGTTACTCCTATTTCACCAGTCCAGCAGCACGTTCAGGGTGCACCATTGACTTCCATCTGTTAGTTTCAACTGTGCATCCATACTTATTCTTATTTGAGTTATATGAACGATACGAAATATCTGGGCAAGGCGAATTCTTCATCAACACCGTGACCATTTGTAAAACAAATTGCATTTCCTGGTTAGATTCTTTCAGAACAATCACGGCTGATGGGTCTACGCCGCGCTTTATCAAATCTGAGCGAGTTCTCAACGCCAACTTGCGAGCATGTGCCGTCTTATAAGTAATATTAAAAGTCGCGGTAAACAGATCTTTTTGGTGCTGTTTGAGAAAGTTATGTACTGAACTCTTGGCTTCTTTTACATTGGAAATGTTTAACGTTAACTGATTAGTCACAGGGTAAAGCTCAATCTGCACTCCCCTATTTGGATGAACGACTTCACAGCCAGCTAATAGTGACATTAAAAAGCCAATAAGAAGGTATTTGCTTAAATTCATTGGATAAATCCTCCTTCTTCAAGCCATTCCTGAGTCTCCTGTTGATCTTCACCTTCTTGTGAAAAGTCAAAAAGACGCTCTAAAGTGGTTGTTTGGCGGAAAACAGGTAAACGAACGTCACGACTTTCAATTGGCTTAACCAGACTAACGGTTGCCACAATCACCAATTCAGTTTTCTTACGTTCAGTTTGTGAATAACGGAAAAGTGCGCCCAAAATGGGAACATCAGCAATAAACGGGATCTTTGAGAAGGATTCAACTTCTTCGTTATTGAGCAATCCAGCTAAGACAAAGCTTTGACCATCACCCAATTCCACAACGGTTGATGCTTTACGTGTTTTCAACGCTGGTAAATCATAAGTTTCGTTGCGGTATTGGCTATCCAGAGAGCTAACTTCAGGCACAATAGCCAACTTAATTTTGTCATCTTTTAGCACGTTTGCAGCAAGATCGAGCTTAATGCCATATTCTTTATAAGTAACACTAGTACTGCCATCAATGACCGTCACAACTGGCAACTCGCCTCCAACCAGAAAACTTGCGCTTTCACCAGAAATAACCGAAATATTCGGTTCAGCGAGAACTTGACCAACCGAGTTATCCTGGACCGCATTGATGATCGCCACGATATCAGAGGCACTGAATCCAACAATGGAGTTGGTAATCGTGCCGAACCCCTCCCCATCAGAAAAAAGTCGTACACCCAAATTTTCGACAAATGATTGGGATACTTCCGCCACCGTAAGCTTCACATTGACTTGTTTGGTCACAGCTACTTTTAAGTTGTTTAAGATACCTTGATAGGTTTTTTCTTTATGAAAGGGCTTTCCTCTTCCTTCAAGCGTTACGGTTAATTCATTAAAGGATTTCCCCAATATTTCACCGACTAAGGCTTCTACATCCATTTTTTGCTGTTCAGTTGCAACCAATCCTTCAAGCACAATATGATCTCCGATATGAGAGATCTCGATGCTCAAATCAGGAAACCGTGCACTCACATACTGTTTTAAACTCAACAGATTGGTGTTAACGGTAACTGTGCGTGAATAAACGGTTTTGCCATCACTATCGAAAATAATCAGAGAAGCAGATCCGACAGACTTTCCGTAAACTACTAGCGTTTTTTTACCAATCGTTGAGTAGTCAGCAATATTAGGGTTAGAGATGAAAACGGAACTCATGTCCACATCTAGCTGAATCGTTTTCGCTTCATCTTTATTTAAGTTCAAAATTGGAGCAGCATACGAAGACAGTGATAATGATGAAAATATTAATAATATTATTAGGTTATAAAAAGCTCGATACATAATTGGCCCTTACTGCCTATTTCACTGAAATGCTGCTAGCGCGAAATTCTTTAATCGCATGATACGATTCCAATACATCACCCGCATTCGCAGATAATTCTTCATAGCTGGCATTTTTTATGGATTTATGGACTTCTAGTTTAGAAATACGTCTTGCAATACTTAACGTCGCTACCTGCTTGGTACTCAGTTCTAAAATTAAAGTAGTTTTAACCCGTGCAGAGTCTTTATCTTTAATCACTTTATTGTCATGAGTTATTTTCAGCACTCGGATATTGGTTAAAACAGGTGTTAAAGAAACATCTTTAAAATTTTTAATAGAGCTATCGTTAGCTAAATTTTGGGAGTTTGATGCCAACGCTAAAATATCAACGTAGCCATAAGTTAAAACCACTCCACCCACGATGGAATCTGCTTCAACTTCAATAGGAAACGGAACTTTATTAGGTTTAATGATGAAATCGATATAATTGATATCATTTTCAGTGATAAACTGCCTTTTAACAATCAGCTCTCCCTTGACAAAATCTGTTGTCGCAATTGGAGCTTGCTTGAAATCAATAACCATATCCTCTTGGACGCCTTTTCTGTCCGCTTCAGCTTCTGGCCATTTTTCAAATTTAGTGTTATCCCTTGTTAACAACTCACCACGAATAATGTCGCTTTTCGCAATCAATACAGAAACCAGCCTCTCCTTTTTTACTACTTTAGGAGGAGCTTCTGGTGGAATGATTTTCTTATGATTAATCCCATAGACCCCCACCCCTATTGCGATAACGGCGATGGCGATCATTAGCTTAATATTCATGTCATTACCTAACCGATAGATACATCGTCTAGGTAAGCATACTCAAACCTATGCCTACACTAGAGCTGACAACGATAGGAATTGCGTAAGGAATCGTGACTAACTTTCTACGGTCCGGATGCCTTAACCTATTCCTAAGCCACATCACTACAGCTAAAGCCCCACCCAACCACAGCATTAAGTTGAGCGTAAGCATAAACCAAGCAGGGTCAATCCCTAAGGCTATGACAGCAAAGAGTTTTATATCTCCGGCGCCACATATACCTAGACTAACGATAATAAAGCCGCCTATAAGTACATAGACTGCTTGCATTACAATCGCCGTCTCCATGTCATTTCGACGTAATAGTAATACTAGTATCAATACTATGATTACGTCGCAGTTTTTTATAAGCCGATAGCGAATATCACTTACGATGATTTTAAAAAAAACAAGGACTAGTACCGCCAGGCATAGTCCTTGTTGAGTAAACACTAGTTGCATAACAACTGAGTCTTTAGACTAATTAGCTACCTGATGCACCTGACGTTGAGCCAGCGCTGCTGATGTTAGCATCGATAGAAGACATAGCGCTGTTTAATGAATCTGATAGACCGGAATTAAACACTGCAAGAACGATGGCTGACATTGCGACGCCAATAATAGCGTATTCAATTGCTGTAACACCGCGTTGGTCTTTAAGAAAAGTAGACACTTTAACGTATAGTTTCGTAGATAGAGTATTCAACATGATCAATTACCTATAAATATTAATTTAAAATTCGTTAACTGTTTAAAATCTTTAATGTAAAGTTTAATTAGCTGCCTGAAGCACCAGACGATGAACCAGCACTGCTAATATTTGCATCAATAGAAGACATAGCGCCATTTAGTGCAGTTGATAAACCAGAATTAAATACTGATAGTACAATCGCCGACATAGCCACACCGATAATTGCATATTCAATCGCAGTAACACCACGTTGATCTTTAAAGAATGAAACCACATTTAAATAAAATTTTGTAGATAGTGCATTCAACATAATTTTTACCTTCAACTGACGATTGAACTTTATTTTTTGAGCTCTCTAATAAAGATTCATTCGATTCTTCAGTAGAGTAAAATTCATTTTTAATGCTCTATTACAAAGCCATCTTAGCTTTATAACGCAACTTTAAATTCAATCAAAACCTGTTTAATTGAGTAAGCTTTATTTTGTTACCCGCTTTGTCTCTTCGACGGTGCTAATTTAACCAAACACGTTTTTAATGAGTACTTTTTTTTGAGACAAAAAAACAGGAGAGTGACAAATGTATCATTTATTGAATGGCATTCATTTTTTTACATTAAAGTGTGACATTTAGCCATTATATGTAAATGATTGATTATATTAGGTAATATTTTAGTCCTTTAGTATTACATGGGACAAAATATACCACATTGGATTTTTAAGGGGATAAATTATAGTTATAAAAGTTAGTTAGTCAATACTTAGTTATATAGCTATTGGTTAGGTGGTATAAGATCACACTTTTATCGTTATTTATTTCACCCTCTAAAGTATTAGCCTGTTTTCTATTTTCAATATTAAACAATTTGCACTAGGAATATTTTATTATGCGACATATTGTCTCACAAGAAAAATCCCCAATGTAACTTAGTGATTTAAATGGTGAAAATATAACACTTAAGTGTTAATGCTATTTTGATCTTTATAAAATCACCTAACTTCAAGATGCAAAATTCAGCACTCAGAGCTCATCAACGGGCTTAACTGTGCTCAATTACGGAAGGAATTAATTTTCCTTTCTACGTAATTGGGCACAGGAAAGAGCACAGCAGACAAACTCAAATGCCATTAAAGAGAAGTAAAGATAAAAGCCTAGTACGCCTCATCAAACTCAAGAAGGACCGATTTACTCCTTAAGTTTGCTTCAAAAGCTTCAATGCCAATATCTTTTCCAATTCCGGAGCGCTTATACCCTCCTGTAGGCATAATGTGATCAAAGCTACGGCCATATCGATTTATCCACACAGACCCAACTTCCAATTTCCTTATACCGCGCATCACACGGTCCAAATTGGCACTGTGGATACCAGCCGCTAATCCATACACATCGTGCTGAGCCAAGCTCCAAGCCTCATGTTCTGTGTCGAAAGTTTGTATTGTCAGTACAGGTCCAAAAATTTCTTGTTCTAAAGCGATATTTTTCTCGTCATGTATCTTAAGTAGCGTCGGGGCAAAATAAGCGCCCCCCAATCCATTGATAATTTCCCCGCCACATAAACAATCAGCCCCCTCTTTTATGCTTTGATCCACTATCGATTGAATCCTAGTCGCTTGCTGCCTTGAAATAATCGGTGACAAAGTTGTTTCGCTTTCCCAAGTCACACCAGGGGAGAGTTGCTTGAAATACCGTTTAAGACATTCAATAAAAGAAGCTTCAATGCTTTTATCAATAATTAAGCGCGACCCCGACACACAGACCTGACCTGCATTTCCAGTGATTGCTTTTGCTACACAATGCGCCGTACGCTCCAAATCTTTTGTGTCAGCAAAAACAATTTGAGGACTTTTCCCGCCCAATTCTAATGTCACGGGTTTCGGGCCGGTCATTGCACAAGCAGACATGATCGAAGCACCTGTTTGAGTGGAGCCAGTAAATGTCACTTTACCAACCTGCGGATGTTCACATAGCGCAGCACCCGTTTCTCTTCCGGAACCTAAAACAACGTTAAAGATATCTTTGGGTAAACCAGCATCAAAGGCCAACTTAGCTAAATATACTGTTGAAAATGGGGTTAGCTCCGACGGTTTAATCACAATTGCATTACCGGCAGACAGAGCGGGAGCAGCTTTCCACATTGCCATACTCAAAGGAAAGTTCCATGGTGTAATCGCACCAACAACCCCGTAAGGTTCGCGAATAACCATCCCCAGCCGATCAGATTGAGTCGCCCCAATGTAACCACCGTGCTTATCAGCAAGTTCAGCAAAAAATCTCGCGGTATCAATAATGTAAGGAATATCCCACGCCAAAACTTCATGCATAGGGCGGCTCGAACCAATCGCCTCAAGGCGAGCCAAATAGGCTTGATTCTGCTCGATAAGGGTGGCCCAACGATACAATACTTTCGCTCTTTCTCTTGGAGCTCTAGTCGCCCAATCTGAGTCTCTTTGAGCGTTATAAGATGCTAGAACAATGTTATCCACCATCTCCTTACTGGCAATAGGCATTTGAGCGTACACCTCCCCCGTAGAGGGACAAACCACCTTTACGCACTCATCCTTTTTAGATAGGTGGCATTCACCGTGATAAAAATGACCATTTGGGATTGGGGTATTTGTTATGTATTGGTCTTCCATGAACATTCCTCATTAACACGAGATCTTGATATCCCTATGCTTTGTTGTGACATACCTTATGCGACTACAACATCGTGATAGAACACAAAAGGCATCAGTGCATCCCTCAAATACCTTGAGAGAATCGTTCTTCATTTGGGTATATCCATAGTAAATAAATTATCTCAGCAGGTGCTGCCGAGCTATTAGGCTTACACAGCATCTCTCATCAAAGGCGCTATCAATTCGGCATTATTTACCGAAATACCGATGAGAGCTTGCATCTTATCCCCAGAATAGAATAACGTGCATATATGCCCAAATGACCTCAATATGCAGAACTCAGAGCAGTGACATTCTCGCTGAAACAGCATCTTGAGAATATTTGGGTATAGACAGATTCCGCAAAGATGAAACAAGGATATAAAGCATGAGTAATACTGTTAATACATTGGCTTATACCCAAAGAGAAATGACTGAAGCCGATTTGGATAACGCCTATGCCTTAACACAAGCATTATGTTGGCCCCATCGCCGTGAAGATTGGGCAACCATGCTCCAACTATCCGAAACTATCGTTTTTGAACATGAAGGGCAATTGATTGGCACCGCATGTAGCGTGCTACAGGGTAACTTCGCTAGCATCGGCCTGATTATCATTGCCGACAAGTATCAAGGATTAGGGCTAGGACGCCAATTGATGAATAGCATCATGGATAAAGCAGGAGACAGAAATCTCTTTCTTAGTGCAACGACTGCCGGAAAACCTCTTTACGAAAAACTGGGGTTTCAAGAATATGGCCGAGCAAAACAATTCCAAGGTAATGTCATACATTCGCCAAATAAACTCATAAAACCTTTTACTGGCCTGCGTCCAGCATTAGCAAATGACAAAAATGCGTTACTTGAGCTAATGAATCAGACAGAAGGTATGACCAGAAATAAAGTAGGCGAAGCCATTTTTGATATCGCCCAGCAGATCATGGTGTTAGATCCTGAGGACAAAGTCACTGGGTTTGCTTGTATTCGCCCATTTGGCCGAGGCTTTGCTATTGGGCCAGTCGTGGCACAAAATCAAACTGATGCCATATTATTAATTGAGTCACTTTTAGCACAATACCTTGGTAAATTCGTCCGTATAGACACACCAACCCAGTATAATCTTGAGTCAACACTTCTTGATTGGGGGTTAGAACAAGTTGATGATGTTTCCTTAATGGCGATAGGGCAACCACCGATCAGCACAACAGCGCCATTTTCCTATAGCTTTGTTACACAAGCAATTGGCTAAAGGTGACTGACGAAAGCATTGTAAGATATTACTGAGCCTACTTTGGCTCAGTAATAATGATGCTCGACCCCCCTCTCCAACCCTTTCATTAACAAAACTATTTCCCGCTATTGGTTTGCTAAATCCACACTCTCGAACCAAACTCATTTCATATGCAAAAAATGCCAACGTGTGCGAATAATCTACTAACCATTCACTCTATACTGTGGTTATCCGTTTTCACGTAGCTCAAACATTCATGACCTCAGGTGGCCAATATGTCTTATAAAAAAATGCATTTCCAATCCACTAATAACCAAGGATACCCAGTGGATGATATGCCTAATTTTGAAACACAGAGCCTTCCAGGATACATCGATGGTGTACAAGTCCTACAAATGGCTAAGCCAGAGCGAGTTCAAATTGACTCCATTAGCGATGTCGTTTACTCACAGGTAAAAAAGCTAACCGATAACACATTATTAAGAATGTCACTTCTTATTCCAAGAACTGACCAACCCAAACCCGCTATTCTATTTTTCCCAGGCGGTGGTTTTACCACTTCCGAACGGGGAAAACTGTTGGAATTACGATTGGCATTAGCGCAAGCCGGTTTCGTCGTTGCATCTGCTGAATATCGAGTAGTGCCTGATGTGTTTCCAGCCCCAGTCATTGATGGCAAAACGGCTGTACGCTTTTTGCGAGCTAACGCCAAAGAGTTTGGTATTGATGTCACTCGAGTTGGTGTGCTGGGTAATTCAGCCGGGGGATGGCTTTCCGCAATGCTCGGAACAACCAATCAAATAACGGAGTTTGATCAAGGCTGGTTTAGCGAACACACTTCTGATGTGCAAGCCGCTGCCACTCTTTATGGTATTTCAAATCTACTCAATATTGGTGAGGGTTATGAAGGGAAACATTATCGAACCCATTTACAAGATAATGTCACTGAAGCACTGCTTGTCAATGGCGTTGCGTTTTCCGATCATTTAGGGGGCACTATTAATAGTGATAAAGCCAAAGCCCTATACGCCTCACCAATGGGACATATCCGCCCCGGTTTGCCGCCATTTTTAATCATGCACGGAAGCCAAGACACTCTCGTCTCTCCAGTACAAAGCTCTCAACTTTACCAGACATTACAAGAAGATGGTGTACCGGCCGATTATTACCTGATCGAAGGTGCTGAACATGGTGACTTAAGCTGGTATCAAGATTCAGTAATACAGCTAGTGGTAAATTGGTTCATAAAAACATTGGTTGAAGATCACAACAAACCCGACGATTCTCATCCGGCAGATTCCGCCTCTCTTTAAAAGTGGCTAACAGATATACTCAAGTAACCTCAAGATGCGGTTTCAGCGAGAAGGTCATTTGCGTATAGAAACACAAAAGGGAGCTTCTTGCTCCCTTTCTTTATTCCAGCATTGATCTAATTACATATAGTCAGGCAAATACTGCTCAACAAATTCTTTATCTGCAGGGTATAAGTTATCACGAGGAATATCGCTAATTGGCACCCAGTGTAAACTTTTTTCTGGTGCATTAGCCGTAGGGAAGATCTCTGCCGCAGGTTCCATCACCACGTAATAGCTATCCCCACCGAACTGGTTTTTGCACGTATATTCTCCCAATTTACGCACACCAGACACACCGGTTTCTTCCCATAGTTCACGAATTGCAGCAAATTCACCAGATTCATCATCTTCTACACAGCCACCGGGAAACTCGTAAACCATTCCTTTAGCAACACGATAACGTTGTTGAACTAAGACCGTGCTGCCTTTTATGACAACTGCCATCGATAAGTTTTTCATTGTATCGTCTGCTCCTTGCCAAAATACATTCACGTTAAAAACTCTCGAATACGTTATTCAATAACAGTGCGAAGGAATGTCCATTTCTTCCGTTATTGAGTTTGGTCAGACCCCATCGTTCAAACAGCGAGCTCTGCATGTTGAGGTCCATTAGTTATATTGGTTACTATTTTAATAGCACGAACCTTTTCAATCACCAAGCTTATTACGCAATAAATTTGATATAGAATCCCACCCAATGAGAATCTTTGTAGAATTTACCTAACAAATTCTCACCATATGCGACAACCAACCAGACCCACCTCACATTTTTTTGTTGTATCCGCTAACAAATGCCCCATAGACAATTAGAGTTCATCGCTTCATCAACGTGAAATTTATCTACCCAACAGATCTCTTTGATAACATGTTAGCTCTTATACGAACGTTAATTTGATTCCGGCTATGGTCTCTTGTCGTCACCTTGTTTATCATAGCGTTCATTCAAAACGTATCATTCACCATACCGCCGTCATTACTTATACAACGAGCAGTATCGCAGCAGAGAGCTTTATGTCTTTACTATCAACTCACTATTTTGATCGAAAAAAAGAGCGTTATTGGTTAGAGCTCGCTGTACTCTCATTTGTTATCTCTGTGGGAATGCAATATTTTTCTTTTCCGGCGGCATTCCTACTTGGGCCTATGTTTGCGGCCATTTTATTTGCCCAAAAAAACCGGGTAATGCAACCAGCCAGACCTCTTATTCGCTATTGTCAAAGTACGATCGGCGTTATGATTTCTTTGGCGCTACCAATAGAAGCGTTAAGTAACATTAGCCAGCACTTGATGCTGTTCTTTGGCGGGGTATTTTCGGTGTTAATTGCCAGTACCGTACTGAGTGGAATACTCGCCTACCGTCGAGTGGTGCCGGGCACAGTTGCCATTTGGGGGAGCAGTCCTGGCGCTGCGACCGTTATGACACTCATGGCCCAAGACCACGGAGCGGATGTAAGGCTGGTTGCTTTAATGCAATATTTACGCGTCATTATGGTTTCCCTAGCCGCGGCGTTGGTAACCCACTTTTTTATGCCTGTCAGCGGCTTACCAACAGAACATCACATCCATCTTTATGAACCTATTGTATGGCCAGACTTTATCAATACACTCATACTCATTAGTGTCAGTGTCATAGTAAGCAAGTACCTTAAACTCCCATCCGGTCCATTGATCATCGCTATTGTGTTAGCCATTACGGTCAATTATCTTGGTCTGTTTACTATTGTATTGCCTACCCCTTATCTCTTTTTCTGTTACGCGATTATTGGTTGGAATATTGGTGCTAGGTTCACAGGTGAAGCCACTCGCTATGCGATAAAAATCATGCCAAACATCTGCATTTCCATCCTGCTATTGATCGGCTTTTGCTCACTACTATCACTTGCGCTAGTTCGTTACTTCGATATTGACCCACTAACAGCCTATTTAGCGATGAGTCCAGGTGGCGCAGATTCGATCGCGATCATTGCCTCAACATCGCATAACGTTAATGTCTCTTTTGTTATGGCCATGCAAACCTGCCGTCTATTTTTTATGTTGATTTTTGGTCCGATTCTCGCAACCAAAGCAGCTCAGATCGTTGAACGACTGAAACAAAACTCAACCAAACAAAATTAAGATATCTCGTTGGAATAAAGCAGTGTGAGGCAATGTTAGGTGTTACCTTGAATTATTCATTTTTATGTTATAATTACACTCTCATCAATAATAAACGTTGCCTATGAAAGAATATATTCAACCTATCATAAGAGATCGCTATATCTACATTCTCTCTTTGATACTATGTTTAACTACTTATGGTATCTGTAGTTACTTTGATGTTATGCAGTACTTCACCATCAGCATATATTCTAAATATATGCTCTATGCACTAATGGCAACAGCGTTCCTATACTTGCTCTTTTATTACTTTTATTTGGCTTTTAATTTAACGCCAAACCCTTTCAGAAAATTCAAAGAGAAAATAATACAATTACGTATCTATAAACATGAAATCATTAACCTTGTGCTTATATTTATTTCTCTCTCTTTTGTTTTATCCTGTTTTACATCCCTTAAAACGGCGATATCTCAAATCAACCCATACTACTTAGATCCTTTGTTATCACAAATCGATCTTAAGATTCATTTTGGAATACCACCATGGGAGATTACCCATTTCCTATTCTCTTCAGAATGGGCAACAGCAATCATAAATTTCTTTTATAATATTTGGTTTTTTGTCATTTGGATTTTTTTCTCATATTCAGCTTGCCAGTTTAAAAATCCGGTTCAAAGAGAACAGATGCTCATATCCATATGCTTAGTTTGGTTTATCAACGGTGGCATACTTGCGATACTTTTATCCTCGGGTGGACCTGTATATGCACAACGACTATTTCCTGACATGAGCCAATATAAAGACTTAATGTTACTGCTTGAACAACAGAACCAATATCTACTGCAACATAACGATTTTTTCTATGTTTGGTCGCTAAATACTCAGCAGATGCTTTGGGATTCGTATAGCAGTCAGACGCTCGCGATTGGAGCAGGCATATCAGCCATGCCAAGTGTTCATGTTTCAGCGACAACACTTATCGCTCTGTCGGTAAGTAAAATCAATAAAAATTGGGGAATTATTGCTTGGCTCTATCTTCTTATTATTTTTATCGGCTCAATCCATCTCGGTTGGCACTATGCGGGTGACGGTTACTTGGGATTTATACTAACCGTTGTAATTTGGAAAGCTGTAGGACGATGGCAACTCGGTTATTCGCCCTTAATAACACAATCCTTAAATTGATTGCGACCAAATAGCAAAAAGCATAGCCGAAGCTATGCTTTTCTATTCATTCGCTAAATTATTTATTTTCCAACTTAGGTGAGGCACCATACTGATTAGTATGGCCTTTGCTATCTAACACCATAAAATATAGCAGAATAAATGGACCAACAAACGGAATAAACATAATCAATGAGAACCAGCCAGATTTATCAATATCATGTAAGCGTCTAACCGTTACTGCAAAGTTTGGCAAGACCATTGCCAAAGTGTAGCCTAAAGATAAAAACGCAATGATGGCATTTTCATTTGTAATCATCATTAGCATAAAAAATAGGACCATAACGATGGCGTGAAATAAGCCAAACATCCAATATTCTTTGCGGCGTGCTCGCCCATTAAAATTAAAGCCGTTTTTTATAGCCAAAATATACCAATTCATTTAATTTTCTCTCTTAATAGATAGATCTACTGACGTCATTAGTTGCATATCATTGTTTTTACTCACGGCATAGTTGCACACCAGAAGATAAATTCAGCCAGGTATTGATTCTATTAAGCCGAATAAAATCAATAACTTTTATCTTTTGATGTGTGGGGTTATTCCCCCTGTATTTGGTTGCTCGTGAGAACGAAACGCATCCTATCAATCTTAAGAATTAAAGCAATCACTCAATTCTAAACATTACGTAATTTGGAATACCTGTCTAACCGAACGCATTCTCATTCGACAAATTCATCAATAATTTGCGAGTCACCACAAACTATATACCCAGAGTCTGTGGGCAACTTCCTTATTCATTTATTCCATCGTTAGTAACTTTAAGGTGGCATCAAGATACCGTTCAGTCACCTCATCAACAGATATGGGAGGAAGCTCCATAGTCACATTCAATAATTGCCGTTCATCACACCAAGTACCAAACGACCCCGGAGTGCTGTATCCAACGTTATCGACTAAAGGCAACGAAAACCACGCAGACAGCTGCTGCCCTAATGGTGAGTGGTCAGCCGAATCAACACAGGCTAATGGTTCATGAAAACTAACGACAAAATTAGGGTTTAGTTCATCGATAAGTTCAATCAATGCACGCGTTTCTGGTTCCAATTTTCCAGTTTCACCAGTCAAGAGTTTAACATCGCGCTCATTAGCATGCTGATTCCATCGATATACCGTTCCAGCATCAGACCAATTTTGCGTTGGGAAGCTGCGGTTCAAATCAACTCCACGCCCATTACTGCGAGTGCCAAGTTGATTTCCATCTGGATTCACTGACAGAATCACATGGTGGCGTAACTCTTTTTTAGGTAACGAACGCAGCGCCGCGGATAAAAGTGCAATTGATGCGGTTTCATCACCATGTGTGCCTGCCAAAATTAGCCCCGTACTCTCCGTTACTTTTCCTGCAGAAAAGTAGAGCAATGGAGCCCCAAACGCCGACTGTCCGTATTGGGTTGGCATATCATAAAAAAAACCTCTTTCTGTCCGATGAATCAATTGCCGCATGGCATCTTCCTTAATGTCGCAAATGATATGTAATGACAATTAATCGTAGCCGATCTGCTGCAACTTATTGTCATATCAGGGTATAGTATGCCCACTATGCATATTTTTGGGTCCTACCCAGCCAAGGACGTGTTATGAATCCCAAGCTCAAACTTTCTTTTACCACACTAGTCGCTCTTTCAACTAGCCTAGCCAGCTACTCATCTTTAGCAGCCAATGTTCCAGAGAATACCATTTTAGCTAAAGAACAAACCATTGTTCGAGGTAATGACGCTGAAGCAGCCACTCTTGACCCTATGAAGGCCGAAGGGTTGACAGAAATGCACATTATCCGCGACTTATTTGAAGGCCTAGTGATACAAGATGAAAATGGGAAAGTGGTACCAGGTGTCGCATCTCGTTGGGAAAACAAGGACAACCAAGTTTATACCTTCTATTTACGCAAAAACGCAAAATGGTCTGATGGAACGCCAGTCACCGCCCAAGATTTCGTTTATGCATTAAGAAGAGTCGCAAATCCTGCATCGGCATCGCCTAATGCTTGGTACCTAAAATTGGCATCGATAGAAAATGCAGCAGATATTATTTCAGGCAAGAAACCTGTTGATACCCTTGGCGTCACAGCACTTGATCCTCAAACGTTGCAGTTTACCTTAGATAAGCCAGTCCCCTACTTTATCGCAATGACCGGACATACAGCGATGATGCCAGTACCTGAAGCCGCGATAAAAAAATTCGGTGAAAAATGGGCGCGTCCTGAACATATGGTATCCAATGGTGCATACACACTCACTAAGTGGGTGATCAACGAGCGTATCGAACTCAAACGTAACAAAAATTACTGGGATAACGACCATACCGTCATTAACAAAGTGGTTTATATTCCATTTGAAAACCAAACCTCCGAGATGAATCGTTATCTTACTGGCGAAGTCGATATTACCTCTAATGTTCCTGCGCCAATGGCGACGAAATTAAAGCAAGATCATCCTCAGGATTATCGCGTAACGCCTCTTTTATGCACCTATTACTACGCGTTTAATCTCCAGCATAAACCCTTTGATGATCCTAGAGTAAGACAAGCACTCTCCTACACTATCATGCGTAATGTCATTACAGATGGCATTACCAATGTGGGAAATATACCTGCCTTCACTTTTGCGCATAAAGATGTTGCTGGATTCAAGGCAACCCAACCAGCTTATGCAACGATGACCCAAGCACAACGGGATGAAAAGGCCAAGACGCTACTTAAAGCGGCCGGTTTTGATGAAAAACATCCTTTGAAAGGAACATTACTCTACAACACCAATGAAAGTAACAAAGCAATTGCCGTAGCCATTGCTTCAATGTGGAAGAAGACATTAGGTGCAGATATCACTTTAGAAAATCAAGAATGGAAGTCTTATCTATCATCTCGAAAATCAGGCAATTTCGATATTATGCGTGCCTCATGGTGTGGCGATTACAACGAAGCCTCGACGTTCTTGAATCTTTTTACTACCGATAATGAACGCAACTACGCTTTTTACAAAAATTCGGAGTACGACGCCACAATAAACAAAGCGCAGAAAGCGACAGATGTGGGTGAACGTAATCATTCCAACGATCATGCTGAAGCACTATTAAGCAAAGACATGCCTATCGCACCAATTTACTACTACATGCAACCAAGACTGGTTCGCCCGACCGTCGGAGGCTTCCCTATGCACAACGCTGAGGGGAAAATTTACTCCAAAAATCTCTATATCAAAGCAAAAACTCAATTCACCAAGTAAAACGGATTGTCGTGAAGAATAAATAAGGGAAAGCGCACGCTTTCCCTTAACTCTTTCTATCTGCTTTATATGTAATCTGTAAGTCTTCAATGACTTCAATATCCGCCATACTCATATTCACCACGATAAACTGACTATCACAACGTTCAGTAGTTTCATAATGAGTCACACAGCCGCAAATAGGACAGTGCATAAACTCTGCTTCTTTGTCGCCCCAGATATAACCTTGGGTCGATTGCACATGCGCTGTGATGGTGACTTCACTTTTAGGAAAGTAACTCCAGAGTGCACCATACCGATGGCAAATAGAACAATCACACTTTTTTGCTTCTGTTGGCACCGCAGATAACAACAACTCGATGTTTCCACAATGACATGTTAGCTCCATCATCTATTTCCCTGCGTACCCAATTTGGCTATCTAATCAGATTAGCCATTTAGCTGACGAATAGACTGCTCGATATAAGTTTCGCCCTCGGTAAGCTCAATGATCATTCGATTGATCTGAGTGTGCTCAACCAAAGCAACTAACATACTCGCGACATCTTCTCGAGAGACTTTGCCATAAGGTATCGCCAAGCCCGCTTTAACCAACCCTTTTCCCGATGTATCGGTTAACGTTCCGGGACGAAGAATAACCCAATTTAGGCTCGATTCAGCAAGATAAACATCCGCCAATTTTTTCACTCGCATATAGTTTTCAAATGTCTCAGAGATAAAGTTAGCTCTTCCCGCCTCTGGAAACGCTGACACCAACAAGAATCTCGATACACCAGCTTGTATAGCTGCATCAACTGCCAACTCCAAACCTCGCCCATCAATGGCGTTTGTCATCTCTTCGCCCCCTCTACCACCAGCTCCGGCAGTAAAGATTGCGCAATCGCTCCCTTTCATTAAGGTAGCCAAACTATTCACATCCAGCTCTAGCAGATCGCCTTTCACCGGGTGAGCGCCGCATTCAAGTAACTGCTCACTTTGCTCTGAGAGACGACACATGCCCATCACTTTGTGCTGATTTGCGACCAACTTTGGCACAAGCCAATGCCCTACTTTACCAGCAGCTCCAATTACAAACACCGAGCTCATAGATTCTCCTATCCATATATATACCCAAATGACACCAAGGATTTATGCTCCTTTAAGCATACACCGTTACCGTACCTAAGGCTGAAGATAAGAGCAATTCATTCATATTTAAGGCATATTTTTTATGGATCAGGTACAAATTCTGTCCCCTTACCCTACCGCAGAGAGACATTACACATTGGCAGAATAACGAAGCGTATCCACAACCAAATTGAACGCTGCTGATGACTGACGCCGATTAGGATAGTAAATATGATAGCCCGGAAAAGGCTCGCACCAATCTGTTAGCACTCGAACGAGCCTTCCCTGCGCAACATGCTCTTTAACGATGTCGTCAGGTACATAAGCTAACCCAAAACCATCCAAGGCACCTTGAAGCATTTGGTTGGTGGTATTAAAAGTCAGTTGACCTTCGACATGAACATTGACCTGAGTATCACCATTATCAAACTCCCAAGCGTAAAGCCCGCCATGACTTTGTAGCCGCAAATTAATGCACTGATGATGGACTAAATCAGCTGGCGCCTCTGGTTGAGGATGTTTGGCAAAATAACCTGGAGAACCCACTACCGCCATGCTCATATCAGGGCCAATTTTCACCGCAATCATATCTTTTGCGATTTGATCACCAATACGAACCCCTATATCAAACCGCTGCTCAACAATATTGGTCAAACCATAGTCAATATTAATCTCGAGTTTAATATCGGGATAACGCGCTAATAAAGGAGCCAAGCGCGGCCATAACAACGTATCAGCAGCATGATCATTAGCCGTTATACGAATCGTCCCTGTTGGATTCTCTCGCCAGTCACTCACCGAAGCGATGCTTGAGTCAATCGCCGTAAACATATCAGCGACATCATCAAATAAGGTTTTACCAGCCTCGGTTAAGGACACACTACGAGTCGTACGCATTAATAACCGAACACCGAGTCGTGTTTCTAGCGCTCGAATAGTATGACTTAATGCAGATTGAGACACGCCAAGTTTCGCTGCAGCGCGAGTGAAACTACTTTCGCGCGCCACAGCAATAAAAGCGATGATGTCACTATAATTTTCTCTTGCCATAACAATGACCTAATATTCGTTCGACTTATGCAAATACCCAGATGATCTCAAGATGTAGAGCTCAGAGCTTCATCAACGAGCAACGAGCAACGAGCACAAGTCGAGTTCAATAACGGAAGGAAGGCCATTTCCTTTCAACGTAATTGAGCACGGAAATGGGTATATTAACGAAACTTAAAGCGACGCCAAAATCACACTATCGACAAAATAGCGTATTACTGCTGACATTTTCGCCATCTTTACGATAAATACTGAACTTACCAAAAAGAACCCCATGTAACCTTATGATTATTATATAGATATCAATCATTACTCAGATTATTTATGAGTATAGTTCATTATTAGAATAACGATAATTCATAAATTAAACCTAGCTAATGGCGCCCTCGATGGGTATTTACATTGATGCCAATGAAAGCATCAATGGCAGTGTCACCAAGCTGGCAATGGTCGACAAAGTAAGGCTTTTGCATGGGAAATCCGTATCTTTACCTGTTAATTGGGCAAAGAGTACTGACATACCAGCCACAGGGCAGGCACTCAATGCAACAGCAATAATCAGGAGATTACCGTGAATGTTAAGTGAAAATAACGCAATCAGTACAATACCCGGAAACAACAAATTACGCATAAAAACACTTAACCACGCATAACTGCTCACCCAGATTTTACGAATTTCGACTTGCGCCATTGCCGCTCCCACCAAAATCATCGAAAGTGCGGTATTCATCCCACCAACGTGCCCTAAAGCAGAATGAATCGGTGCTGGTAATCGAATAGAAAAGAGAAAGAACAAACAACCGACAACAGAAGCTATGGTGTTTGGATTGGTTAAGACGTTGATAAGGGCTTTACGGTCAAAACGACCCGAATAGGTAAGCAAACCATGCGTCCAAACAAAAAGACCATTTACGGCAATATAAACCGAACCATAAAATGCCCCAGCGCTTCCAACCAAAGCCATCACCAAAGGTAACCCCATAAAGCCGCAATTGGAGTAAACGGCAGTAAATTGAATTTGTTCGGCGATGGCCTTTTTCTTTAAATGCTGCCCATTAAGTAATAGCTTGCTTAACACAATGTAAAGCAGGTGAATGCCAACCGTTAAGCCAGCCATTAGGGTAAAGTTGTGCCAAAGTTCATCGGTAAAGGGAATTTGAAACGCATTAAAAATCAAACAAGGCATCACGACATAACACAACAACCACGTCAGTCGATCACAGATCGTTTTGTCCAATACTTTGTATTTGACTAGCCCGTAGCCTAGACCCATGAGAAGAAATAACACAATAATTTGATTGATAATAATGCTGATAGCCATGATACCTTGCCTGTGTAAAACCAAGACACCATTATACATTAACGCTCATATCTACTAATGGAATAAAAATTATGAGCAACGCCATTCTATTCACATCTCGTTATATAGTGCATATAAATGGCAGTATGTGCACACAAAATGCAAATATCTAGTTATATCGACTAAATACAGTTGAACTTCAGAGGAAGATTCGAGACTTAAGAGAACCTCAGCACATTCTCGCTCAACCAGCACTTTGTAATGAATTTGGGATTCATGGATAAAATAATCACTTAAATAGAGACACTTTAAATAGGGTTATTGATAAAATTCATACCACTTTTGAGAACCAAATTTAACCTGCAGTTGTCCAAGTGTAAGAGTGTGACACAGTACCAAATGTTGTGCTGTATATTGAGCTTTTTATAGATTTTCACAAAATAGTAACAATAATTAGAGTCAAACTACAGGTTAATAAATACCGCACAGTAAGGGTTCAGCATGTTTAGAGATGATGTCTCAGCTTTTATCGTTATGGCAAAGCAAGAATTGCCTGCGCTAAATGATTTCATCCTGCTGTTTGAGGATGAAGTAAACCAGTTAACTGAAGCGGATATAAAAAGGTTTCACCTAAGAGAGAAGAAACTGCAAGACTTGATAACCGATATTTGCTGGCGTTCTATTAGTATCAATATTGAATACACTGCCCATTTCATTAAAGATGTTGTGGCTCAGTTTCGTGTTACTTTGGTTCCTGAGCGAGTGCTGCATTAGAACCAACAGCCAACACCTATAGCCTGTTGATTTAACTACCCATTTGAATAAACGCCCTTTCATTTTCCAAAATGAAAGGGCGTTTTTATACTCAAGTAACCTCAAGACGCTATTGGGGTATATTGATTCAATTAAATTTCAAACATCACCGCATCGCGCTCTAAGAACGGCCACGACAGTTTATGTGGGTTTTGGTGAGTGTTTTCAGCAAAGAAATAACCAGCCTGAGGAACCATATACACCCTATCGCCGCGCTTAATTTGGTGAGTATCAAAATGGCGATGGGAAAGTCTGACTTCCCAATATTCATCAGACTCCCAACCCACTGGTGCCACTTCAACCCGAACCTCTGCGCCAATGGGCGTTACTGACATCACTTTACCAGGCAACGATGCTTGTTGGTTTTCTTTATCAGAAAGCGTCAATTCATGACTGCGAACATACAGTAGTCCAGTGTGCTTAAATGACGCTTGATCATGGGGAGTAATGAAAGCTGAACCATTACTCCAGTGCTCTGCATTGTCCCATTCACCTTTAAACACGTTCACGCCACCCAAGAAATCAAATACAAAGCGGCTATTAGGCTGGTCATACAAACGTGCAGGTGTATCGACTTGCTCAATGCGACCATTACTCACCACCACCACACGATCTGATAATTCCATCGCTTCATCTTGGTCATGGGTTACAAACACGCTAGTAAAGTTCAGTTCATCATGCAAACTGCGTAGCCAACGGCGTAACTCTTTACGCACTTTTGCATCCAAAGCGCCAAAAGGTTCGTCCAACAATAACACTTCCGGCTGCGTCGCTAACGCCCTAGCTAGAGAAATACGTTGTTTTTGCCCACCGGACAGTTGCTCGGGATAACGTTTTGCCACATGACCTAACTGAACAATGTCAAGCAAGTCTGCCACACGTTTATTGATCTCTTGATTGCTTAAACGCTGTTTGCGTTCCATAACACGTAGCCCAAAGGCGACGTTATCTTCAATCGTCATGTGACGAAACAGCGCATAGTTTTGAAAGACAAAACCCACTCGGCGATCGCGCACATGCAGATTAGTCACATCACGGTCACCGAATTTAATCGTACCTGAATTCGCGTGCTCAAGACCGGCAATAATACGTAATAACGTGGTTTTACCTGAGCCAGATGGCCCCAATAAGCCGATCATTTCACCATCATGAATATCAAGCGATAATGGGGTTAACGCCTGAAACTGACCGAACGTTTTTGAAAGATTCTCAATTGAAATGCTCATGGTGCCACTACTTAATTTTCGTTATCGACAAGTTTGGCGCGCTGTTGACGCCATTCAACAAAGGTCTTTAAACCTAGGGTAATTAAGGCAATGAAGGCCAGCAGTGATGCGCTGGCAAACGCTGCTTCTGATTGATAATCCTCGTACAAAAGCTGCACATGCAGTGGCAATGTGTTGGTTTCGCCACGAATATGCCCAGAGACCACCGATACGGCACCAAATTCTCCAACCGCACGAGCATTCGTTAGGATAACGCCATAAATCAACGCCCATTTAATATTAGGTAAGGTGACTTTACGAAACAGTTGCCACCATGAAGCGCCTAAAATCACGGCAGCTTCTTCGTCGGAACGTCCTTGTTGTTGCATCAGTGGAATCAATTCACGAGCAACAAACGGACACGTTACAAATACCGTCACCAGTACAATCCCCGGCCATGCGAACATGATTTGGATGTCGTGTTCAAACATCCACTCCCCTAGCCAACCGCTGCTGCCATACAGTAACAGGTAGAGTAAACCCGCCACGACGGGAGAAACGGCGAATGGGATATCGATCAGAGTGATAAGAGCCTTGCGACCAGCAAATTCAAAGCGCGTTACAGCCCATGCAAGCAAAACACCAAACACCAAATTGACCGGAACAGTCAAGACCGCCACCAATAACGTTAGCAATATCGCCTTACGCGTATCGGGATCAGATAAATTATC
Source organism: Vibrio tritonius (assembly GCF_001547935.1). Lineage (NCBI taxonomy): Bacteria > Pseudomonadati > Pseudomonadota > Gammaproteobacteria > Vibrionales > Vibrionaceae > Vibrio > Vibrio tritonius. Next base: position 332,260 of record NZ_AP014636.1, on the reverse strand, counting down.
AATATAAGCAGCAAATCCACTGGAAAAAGCGTGCTGAAAAATGCTTAACAGGGGCAATAGTAACAGGACAAAGGAGAGCACTAACGCAAGCGCTATCAAAGTCCATTTAACAACAGGTTTATCGCCCACACGCTGAACAGAAAAGGTCTTCATTTTTACTCTCCTAACGCCCATGAATCCGACGCAGGTAGCGTCCCTGCCACAAGTTTATAGCAAACAGCAACAGGAGAGATGCCATCAGAACTACAGAAGCGATGGCACTAGCGCCCGCAAAATCAAACTCTTGGAGCTTAACAAAGATCATTAGCGAGGTAATTTCACTGACGTAAGGCATGTTGCCCGCAAGGAAAATAACTGCACCGAACTCTCCAAGGCTACGGGTAAATGACAGTGCAACCCCCACCAGCAAAGCGGGCCACAAAGACGGGAAAATAACACGGCGAAATACCTGCCAATCGGAAGCGCCCAACGTCATTCCTGCTTCTTCTTCCTCGATAGAGAGTTCTTCAAGAACAGGCTGCACAGTGCGAACCACAAACGGAATACTGGTAAACGCCATGGCCACGATAATACCAAGTGGCGTGTAGGCGACCTTGATGCCAATCGCTGCAAGCATCTGCCCTAAAGGGCCATTGGCTGAATAAAGAGTTGCAAGCGTGATCCCAGCCACCGCCGTTGGCAAAGCAAAAGGTAAATCAACCAACGAATCTAATAGACGTTTGCCAGGGAAATCGTAACGTACAAGAACCCAAGCCAATAACAAACCAAAGAAGCCGTTAAATACAGAAGCAATTAACGCGCCCCACACAGTCACTTTATAACTGGCAACCACTCGAGGGTCGGAAATGACAAACCAATATTCCGACCACGTCATCTGACTGGTTTGGGCAATCAGTCCTGTGATGGGAAGAAGTAAAATTAAACTAACAAACAGCAGTGAAATCCCAAGGCTCAACCCAAACCCAGGTAACACTCGCATCGTTTTAGGGCGGGAGGCTGATGAAATGGATTGACTCATAATCACTCTTTTTCTATACCAAAGAATAAAATATCCCCGCTTAAGATCATAAGCGGGGAAGGTAACCAATATAAATTAGCGACGTTGCAATTGGTCTAAACGGCCGCCATTGGCAAATTCGGTTTTCATTGCATTGTTCCAACTACCAGCAATTTGCTCAACGGTCAGCAATTCCACTTTAGGAAAATGATCGGCAAATTCGCTCACGACTTTGTCGTTGTGCACGCGGTAGTTGAAACCCGCAAGTAGACGCTGCGCATCTTCACTGTATAGGTAAGATAGATACTCTTTTGCGACATCCAATGTGCCATTACGTTTTGCGTTACGCTCAACCACAGCGACTGGAAACTCTGCCAAAATTGAGGTTTTAGGTACCACAACTTCGTATTTATCCGCACCGTATTGATTGCGAATGTTATTAACTTCTGATTCGAAAGTAATCAGCACATCACCGATACCACGCTCAACAAAAGAAGTAGTGGCACCGCGGCCGCCGGTATCAAACACAGCCACATGTTTTAAGAAGGTTTTGAGATATGAATCCTGTTGAGCAATATTGTCTTTACCAAAGGTTTTTTGCGCATAACCCAAAGCAGCAAGGTAAGTATAACGACCATTACCGGATGTTTTTGGATTAGGGAAAACGGAAGAGACATCATCTCGAGCCAAATCGCCCCAGTCTTGAATGTGTTTGGGATTACCTTTACGCACCAAAAATGCCGTTGTGGAGTAGTAAGGTGAGCTGCTGTTTGGCAATAGTTCTTTCCAGTTAGCTGGAATGAGGTGACCACGGTCAGCCAGAATTTGCACGTCGGTTACTTGGTTAAACGTCACAACATCAGCACGTAACCCTTGCAGAATTGAACGAGCTTGAGCCGATGAACCTGCGTGAGATTGCTTGATCTCCACCGTTTTACCGGTCTTTTCCTGCCAATGCTTTTGGAACACAGGGTTATAGCTTGCGAACAATTCACGAGCAATATCATAAGAGGAGTTGAGCAGAGTTTGGTCTGCAGCAAAAGCAGATGTCATGCTTCCTGCAAATAACACTGCACTTAAAAGGGATTTGGCAAAATGACTTTTCATGATTACTCCGTGATCACGGTAAAATAGTGCGATAACAGAGAGATAGATTATGGTAAATGAATAGAATAATAAAACGAATCAATATAACCTTTTGGAATATTTTCAGCTTATTAATTGTATTCTTAAGTAACAAATGATTAGGAAAATTCGGATTTAAAGCCACTGACAGGGTGTACTCTCACGATCGACCGCTTTATTATTGGTGCTTTGCATCCCTCCCTTAACAACGGAATAAAGGAACCCTAACGTGGCACAATTTCCCTCCATTGAATCTTTTGTTGGCAACACGCCTCTGGTACGTCTGCAACGATTAAATACCGAACCCACTAGCACCGTTTTGGTCAAGCTGGAAGGCAACAACCCAGCAGGCTCGGTAAAAGATCGTCCGGCGCTTAATATGATTCTACAAGACGAAGCAAGAGGTGAAATTCAACAAGGTGACACCATCATCGAAGCCACCAGCGGTAACACGGGTATTGCTTTAGCCATGGCAGCGGCAATCAAAGGCTACAAGATGATTCTGATCATGCCGTCGAATTCAACCCAAGAACGGGTTGATTCCATGAAAGCTTACGGTGCAGAGCTGATTCTGGTTGAAGGCATGGAAGTTGCTCGTGATCTCGCCTTGCAAATGCAAGCTGAGGGCAAAGGAAAAGTGCTAGACCAATTTAATAACCCAGATAACCCAGATGCCCATTTCAAAACTACAGGGCCAGAGATCTGGCAACAAACCGAAGGGACTATCACTCACTTTGTTTCCAGCATGGGCACCACTGGCACAATAATGGGGGTTTCTAAGTATCTAAAATCGCAAAGTGAAGCAGTGCAAATTGTCGGCTTACAACCAGCAGAAGGCAGTTCAATTCCAGGAATTCGCCGCTGGCCCAAAGAGTATCTGCCCGGTATTTTTGATGCAGCTCGCGTTGACCAAGTGCTTGATGTAGAAGAAGCCGACGCCAAACAAACCGCCCGTGAACTCGCTCGCGAAGAAGGTATTAGTGCGGGGGTAAGTTCTGGTGGTGCAGTTTATGCGGCGCTACAAATCGCAAGACAAAACCCCGGCTCTGTTGTGGTCGCTATCATTTGTGACCGTGGTGATCGCTACCTTTCATCTGGTCTATTCTCTTAAGTAAAGTTAACCACTTAACGTCTTGTTAAGCCGCCAAAAACCGCATTAAGAAAAAGCAAGCCACCGAATCTAGGGTGGCTTTTTTGTCATTAAACTCTTTATTTTGAGCGTTTTTAACACAAAAAAACAGGCACATTCACATAGAAAAAACTACAAACACTTAAGTGATTGTAGTTATTGTGTTAGAGTCGATGTATTCAAATCGGTGCCTTGCCTATGAGCGAATACCTTCTCGTTGAAACAGCATCTTGAGGTTACTTGGGTATAAAGGCTGTGATGAATACGTTCACACACATGTTTAGGTAACAAAGAATGATGACGTTAAATGAAGTAATAGAACAAGAACAGCAATTGCAACTGCCTCGTTTCAATAACGACATAGCTTGGCAGCTAGGGTTGAAAATCAAAGAGCTGGCAGAATCTCGTCAACAGGCGGTGGTGATTGAAGTGTATGCTTTTGGACAAACACTTTTTCAATACGCGATGCAAGGCACCTGTGCGGATCATTTAGACTGGATGCAACGTAAGCGCAACACGGTATTACGCTACAACAAAAGCAGTTATCAACTGGCGTTATACAATCAATCTAAACAGCGCATTTTTGAAGAAATGCCACACATAGACAATCAAACATATTGTGCCCATGGTGGCGCTTTCCCAATCCGCATTCAGGGTAGCGGCCTTATCGGAACCATTACCACATCCGCATTAAGCGCCGAAGACGATCACGCTCTCGTTGCTGAGGCTCTTACCGCGATTAAGCATGAGTTGGAACACGTCAAATATTGAACCGCAAGCTCATTGCAGGACAACAGAGCTTCGAAAATGAAAAACCGTGAATATTGATCTTCACGGTTTTTGAAGTCATACAATTAACGACTCAATAGCTCTGGCTTTTTAATCCACTTAATCAAAGTTGCACTACAACATAAGATAATCAGTGTTGCTGGTAGCCCACCTAAATTGGACAAAGATTTAACTCCTGATACTCCTACGGTACTGACCATGATCCAAGAGACCAAACCAATCAATACCCCCCAAAGAACTTTGATTCCCATGCCTGTATTATCTTGAGATTCAGAATTGAAATCCTTAACACATAAATCGCCAATGGCATCAGTACTTGAATCTGCTGCAGTGACATACGAAACAAACGAGACAAATACCAGAATAAGGGTGGACACTAGGCCTAATGGCAGCTTACCAAAAATATGATAAAGGAGTTGTTCAATACCCTCCTCGTTTAAAATTGCATATAAAGCACCACCTGAACTTTGGTCCATGAAAATTGCTGTACCGGAAAAAACCGCAATCCAAAGTAGAATAAACAAGCTAGGTAAAATCACATTCACCATGATGAACTCACGCACTGTATAACCGCGCGCTATTTTCCCTAAAAACATTGCGGTAATCGGTGCCCATGCAAACCATACAGCCCAATAGAAAACACTCCATGATTGTGGCCAAGGGTCATTTGCAGCTTGCCCTGTAAACAAACTTAATCGGAAGAAGTTTTCTAGGTAAGCCCCAAACCCTTCCACACCAATACCCAAAATATATTGAGTTGGGCCAAAGAGAAAAACAAACGTAAACAGAGCAATTAACAACCAAAAGTTCACCATCGAAAGGCGTGCAATTCCTTTGATTAAGCCACTCGCGGCAGAGAAAACGAACACCGCAACAATAATGGCGATCACAATGCCTAATGACCATGCATTGCGTTCGATTGGTAAGAATTGACTGATCCCACCAACCAGAGTTAAAGCACCAGTTCCCAACGAAGAGGCCATACCAACAACCAACGAGTACAGCGCCAAAGCATCGATGATGTCACCGCGCTTGCCATTCACTAGATTACCCAACACAGGTTTAAGTGAACTGGTGATCGAAAATGGCATTTTTAGATTGTAAAACGCCAAGGCAAAAATCAACCCAGGAACAGCATAAATAGCATACGGTGTCGGCCCCCAATGTAAAAACATTGCTGAAAGCGCAAATAGAATCGCATTAGGACTATTCGGCTCAATACCTAAACTCTTCGGTGGCGTATGCAGGTGATAAAGTGGTTCGGCCGTAGTCCAAAACAGCACGCCAACAGCCAAAGTGGTACACAATACAATCATGAACCAACGTATTTTCCCTATCCGAGGCTTTGCATTGTCACCTCCAATCCGAATATCCCCTAGCTTTGAACAGTAGGTAACCACGATTAATAGCAGCAGATAGAAACTACCTAAACTAAACAGCCATGAAAAATGCTCTAGAACAAATCCGTTCGCTAAGTTGGTATAGTGAAGAAACTCGTCTAGGTCGACCAAACTAAATATCAACGCACCGACTAATATCAAAAATGTTGGAAAGAAGACCAACGGTCGAAGTGATTTCAACATCCTAATAATCCCTTATTGGTTAAATTAAACACCCGTTCGTTTAATGGTTTCTTCAAATTGCTTTTCGAATACCACTTGATCGTCTTCTAGGGCTTGCCAATGAGCAGTGATATAAAAAAAGTTATAGTCACATCGCATATGATAATGAGCTGTAAGACCAGTCCACCAACCTTCACGCCCCATATCTAGTTCATAAAACAGCTCTGATTCAGCAGATAACGGGTTTTCAGGGTGAATGGTTTGCAGTTGCTTCATCCGTAAATCGATCTCAGTATCACAAGAATCAAAATGTTGACGCCCGAAATCATCCGTAGTTTCTAAGCACACTTTCCCACTTTTGTAATCATGATGAACAACACGTTGGCTATCGTATGGACGTAAACTTTGGCCAGCATAGCTAACAGGTTTATCATAACTAGGCGGCGTAATTTCACTGGTCCATTCAGAACGAGAGGGCACCGTAACTTCACACCCTGCAGGGTCAAGCGTGACAGTTGGTCGATCAGCAGATGGCCAAATCAAAGGCCAATAAGCCGTAGAAATGGAAATACGAAGACGATGTCCAGCAGGAACTAAATAAGCAACATTATTAACAGGCACTGTAACGTCATAAGCCCTATCATTATCTAACCGTTCAAATCGGGAATGGTTATCTTGATGATTTAAGTTCCAAGTGCCAACACTGATGCGAGTTGATGCGCCATCGGGATGAACATCACATACACGAATAGCGAGTTGCGCAGTAGGCTTATCGACCATGATCCTCAACTTTGCCAGCACCTGACCAGTTATCGCTAATGGCTCTGCTAATGGTGCAGTATCAAAGGTTAACGAACCAGCATCGTCTGCACGCTGGTCTGCGGGTTGCTCCATGTCTTGACGAATACCGACACATAGACGCCCACCATTAAGTCCGGTAGATTGAGGTGAACAAATTGATTGTTTTGGCGCTGCCGGGTTAAGAGTCTGAACCAAACGCCCATCGTCTAAATAGAACGATAGGGTATGAGTGCGTGGCGATGGCCATGTCGGCTCACTTATCCATTGTCCCGGACGATGATCATAATCCGTCTGCGGACGTACGCTATCTTGCAAGTAGTATGTGAGTTGTGGTTCTTCATCAATACCGTTTTTAATGTCTTTTAACCATCGATCCCACCAGCGAACTGACTCTTTAACGTAATCCATTTTAGGGTTTGGATACGCAATATTTGGGTATTTATGAGCCCAGGGACCAACAAGACCTTTGCGTGGTCCATCCAAATTAGCCAGCAAACTAAATACCGTATTACGATAGTTATCAGCCCATCCACTCATCGCATAAACTGGAATTTTAATATTAGAATAATCTTCACACACTGAAGCATGCTTCCAATAATCGTTACGAAGTTGCTCTGTAAGCCAAGGCTTGGCCAAAAATGGCATGTTCTCAAACCGCTTAAGCCACAGTTTTTTCCAATCGTCACCAACCAGTGCTTTATCAGGAGCTCGCCCCTGAGCATAAGCCCAAAAGAATGATGCCCAATCTAAATTGTCATTTAATAGGCAGCCCCCCATAAAGTGAATGTCATCGCGATAACGGTCATCCGTAGAACATTGTGTAATAATCGCTTTCAATGCTGGCGGGTTAAGCGCAGCTAACATGAGAGAGTTAAATCCTCCCCAAGAAATCCCTACCATGCCGACATTGCCATCACACCAAGGCTGAGACGCAATCCAAGCAATGGTATCTTGCCCATCTTGTAATTCTTGAGCGGAGTACTCATCATCAAATAGCCCCTGAGATTCGCCGCAACCTCGAATATCAACCCGAATACATGCGTACCCATGCTTAGCTGTTTGAGGCATAGTAATTTCATCACGAACAATGGTTCCATCATTTTTACGGTAAGGCAAAAACTCCAAAATTGCAGGGACAGGGTTTTGTTCGGCGTCTTTAGGCATCCATGCTCGATAGGCCAACTGAGTGCCATCGGGTAGAGTGAGCATTGCATGGTGAATTTCATGAATATCGTTCATCTAAAAGCGTCCAATCATTAAAAAAATGAACGTTTTATATTAGGGCGCTCAATTTGAGAGTAAAACTCTATTTTGTTAAAGTAACTGAACTAAAAGTTCAAATAAAAGGAATGGAATGCCTATTCATCATAAATCGATCCCTTCTCTTTCTGCGCTGATTTTTTTCGAGGCATCGGCTCGATTAGGCACTTTTACCAAGGCATCCAAGGAGTTACATATATCTCCAACCGCTGTTGCCAAGCAGATAAAGCAATTAGAACACTTTTTAGACGTTACTCTTTTCTACCGTCGTAAACGTGGCTTGGAGCTGACCAACGAGGGAGAGCAATACCTCGTCCATGTCACTCAAGCACTAAGCATCCTTTCCGATGCTGGTCATCGCATGAAACATCCATCCCAATCGCAAGCTCTTAATCTGGAAATTGGAACTTGCTTTTCGCATTTTTGGCTGATCCCTAGGTTGGATGACTTTCGCTCACGCTTTCCCAATATCAACCTCAATATATCGATTAATAACGAAAGGAATATGACTCAACATGGTTTGCCAAGCTATGACGTCGCGTTCTATTACGCTCCAATAGATTCCGAACAAAAAGAAAATTACTTATTATTCGACGAACGTATGTTATTAGTCTGTAGTCCTGATTTTCTAGCGAAAAACCCGGAATGCCGTGATTTATCAAAACTTTGGCAACAACCTCTACTAGGAATAAAAGACGCACCAAGTTTTTGGGAAAGCTGGCAATCATGGGCCCAAAATACCCAACTTAAGTATCAATCACCAACACAAATGATGTTAATGGAAGACCAGATTGGCGTTATTCAAGCCGCTATTAATGATGCAGGAATCGCGCTAGCTTGGGATTGGCACATAGCGGAATTACTAGAAAGCGAACAACTTATTGCCTTAACTCCCCCCGTTGAATGTTATGAGAATGCCTTTTTCTTAAGTCGATCCCAAGTCGGTTGTTCAGATGACGCAGAGAGTTTTATCCATTGGGTATTAGAACAGCTTGCGGTAGAAAAGCAGCTTAATCTAAATAACTTAGCGTAATTTTGCTTTATATCACGCCATACCTCCTAGATAAGGGGGAGCCGAGAGTCAAAATACCGCACTGCTTTACTCCCCCAATGAATACATTTTTAATCCATAAGCGATTACTCAACACACAAATTGGCAGAACTATTGACCACTTCTATTCGGCCTGTCCACACGCCATAAGTCCTATTTTTAGCCTGTGTAATCCCTCTTCCAAGACACTACGCGGACAGGCCATATTCAAACGTAAGAATCCCTCACCTGCTTCACCAAATAAGGTTCCCGGGTTCAAAATAAGCTTTGCTTGTTGCGCCAATATAGTAACTAACTTTTCAGCGGGTAATCCCAAAGCTCGGCAATCAATCCACGCAAGATACGTTGCCTCTTGTTTGGTTAACTTAAGCACTGGGATTTCCTGTTGAAGAAACTCTGCAACGAATTGGTAGTTACCATAAAGATAGCTAACCAATGCATCTAACCATGCCTCGCTTTCACCTTCACCATAGGCGGCGAGCAAAGCTTCAATACCAAACGGATTCACATCGCATACCTCATGGATATTGAGCGCTTTATCCACGCGCAAGCGCAGAGCTTGGTTAGGTACAATGATGTTGGCTATTTGCAATCCAGCAATATTGAATGACTTACTGGGAGCATGACATGTCACGGAATTGCTAAGATAGTCGGAGCCTAAAGCCGCAAAAGGTTGATGATGGTGCTCAGGAAACACAAGGTCACAGTGAATTTCATCACTGATCACCTTGACTCCGTTGGCAAAACAGATCTCCCCTATTTTTCGCAGCTCAGCTTCAGTCCACACTCGTCCAACAGGATTATGAGGATTGCATAGCAATAACACCGTATTGTTCGGATTTTGAGCCTTCTTTTCTAAATCATCAAAATCGATTTCGTAGTAACCTTCACGATTAATCAACGTATTTTCAATTACTTGGCATCCCATATTACGAATGGAACTAAAGAAGCAGTTGTAAACCGGTGTCTGCACAATCACGCCGTTACCGGGCAGAGTTAAGGCTTTAATCACAGCGGAAATCGCAGGCACCACACCGGAAGTGTACAGCACCCAGTCACGTTCTATGGCAAAGTCATAACGACGTTCAAACCAACCCATAAGGTGTTGATAGTACACGTCGGGCACCTTGGCATAACCAAAAATGCCATGTTGAACACGACGAGTTAAAGCCTCAATAATCGCCGGAGCCGTTGGAAAATCCATATCGGCAACCCACATGGGCAAAGCATCCGCCTGTTCAATAGAGTCCCATTTATAACTCCCGCTTCCTCTTCGCTCTGTCACTTGATCAAAACTGGCGAGTTGGTCTAAATCGGTCTCTTGGTTTAAATGGAAGTTGGCCATACCATTTACTCCGCAACGTCTATCACACATGCACCGGGATTGATGCAGTGTTGATCAATGATGATCTCACCAACGGAAAGCGCACGAATATAACCGCCTTTAGGGTTTTTAATACTCATAACATGGGATTGGATATCCGCTTCTACCGTTGAATACTCAAACCCAAGCTCCGTATCTTCGCCCATAATGCAGTTCTCCAACACGAGATTCTCTGCATAACAAAAAGGTTGTTCTCCACGAATGGTACAGTTCACCAAGCGCAGGTTCTTCGAATGCCATCCGAGGTATTCCCCCTCAATCACGCTATCGTACACCGTCACATTTTCTGATTCCCAAAAGGCATCTTTTGAATCGAGATAGGAATTTCGAATCACGACATTTTTGGCTTCTTGGAATGAATAATTACCCTGCATGTTCATATCGTCAATTTCGATATTTTCGCCATGCATAAACACGTAGTCTGCACCTTTGAGGTTTACCGTATTTAATGTCACGTTGTCACACCACCAAAGTGTTTCACCAGCAGACGAAAATACGGTGTTTTCTACCTTCAGGTGCGACACCTTACGAAACATTTTTGGAGCATCAACCTGACAATTTCGCATCACCATATTGTGGGTGTACCAAATCGCAGCACGGCCATAAACCGTGAATACGCTGTTTTCAAGTACCACATCTTCGCTATGCCAGAATGGGTATTTGCCCATAAATTCACACTCGTTGGCGGTCATATGCTTTGAGTGTTTAAGCGCAGACTCCCCAGGATAAAAACGAACTTTTTCCAAAGTGGTATTTTCACACGCAAATAATGGGCGTTCACCTTCAAAAAAGGTCTCTTTGATCAATTGTTTTTCCAACGTCATAACGGTCATTTGGAAAGTGTCCTCTTGAATAGTTGTTGCCCATAACGAGCTGAAGCATTGAAATATGCTCAATGCTTATATACCCAAATGACCTCAAGATGCAGACTTCAGAGCTTCATCAACGAGCACAGGTCAAGCTCAATGACGGAAGGAATGGTTATTCCCTTTCAACGTCATTGGGCGCGGAAATGGGCTTGTTGATGAGCTCCCAAGGGGCGAGTTGTATTCGCTCCTATGCTGCGTTACTGATTTTCTACGTAGAATAACTATGTATTCAAATCAGTGCCTTGCCTAAGAGCGAATACATTCTCGCTGAAACCGCATCTTGAGGTTACTTGGGTATAATGAATGCGGTATATCACTAAATAGTGTCGCCATACGGCGTAAACTGAACGAAAAGAGTGAGAGCGCTGCGTATTGCACACAGCGCGGTTTGAAGATTAACGACGAGCAGCGATAACTTGGTTAAACACTTCTGTAGCGTGGTTAGCTGTCTCTTCACCAATCGCTTCACGTAACACTTCGATGAAAGCGCGAATCTGTGGTTCAGTTAACCCGTTGTGCATGCTAATCGCATAATGGGAACCGAGCTGGCTACCTGCACCTTTCAGATTTGCCAGTGCCGCAATAGTGGCTAACTCACGGTCTTGCCAGCTAAGTACATCACGGGCGAAAATGTCGCCAAATAAATGAGCCTTGAGGTATTCATCAATGGCAGGGGCAAAGTCAAACAGAGGGCCTTTTACTTCCACACCTATCAATGTCGTTTGATTTGCAGCACCATCTTTAAGGCTGTTGTAATCGGCGGGAAGCGATGACGCCTCTTTCCCCACGTTATCTTGAATGCCTTTTTCTTGACGCTCTTGCATAACTCCCATAAAGGCACCTAATCCGTTTAGGCTGCGTGGAAAGCCAGTGTAGGCGTACATTTGAACCAGAACCTCTTTGATTTCATTGACAGTTAATCCTGCGTCCAACCCCTTATTCAAACTCACTTTTAATCCTTCGATGTCTCCGCTTGCTGTTTGTGCAGCAATTGGAATGATAGCGATCTGTCTTTTATCTAAGGTAGATGCCGACATAGCATATGCCTCCGTTAATCCAATAAGCATGAGTAAAGCGACAGTGATGGTTCGTAAAAACGTGGATGACTGCATTAGACTTTTCATGACATATTCCCCTTTGCATAAGAAGTACTCTAACGAATCCGCATATCATGACGGTAGCCTAATCGCCTTTATTCCTTGCCTAAAACTCCAAACCACTCTCGCGAAGATTGCCTATTATCCCGTACTTCGCTATGTTTAATTAGTGATAAAAACTCATTGATTTAAGCGAAACAACTCATAAATTCAATGATAAAGTCAATAAAAACAGGCTGTCACGCAATAAGCGGTTAATGCATATTCTCAAGTCACTCTCACTTAGAAAGTTGCCTAATATTCCGTTAATCAGAAATAATGATAGAATCACAATCTCGTCTGGCTATAGACACATGGTGTAACAATGACCTCAAAAAACGTATATACATCGGGGCAAAATGCTGCCACAACATCCACCAGACTGGCACAATGTTTAGCTAAATGGAGCGGTAGCAGAAACCACACAGAAACGACAATACCGGGATTAACTTTAACGAGTTGGGAGTCGACTACGCCCCCCACCAGCTATACCCACAATGCGAGTATCTGTTTGATTGCCCAAGGTAAAAAACAGGTTGTGTTGGGTGACGAGCGCTATATTTACGACGCCAATCATTTCTTAATTTCTTCGGTGAATTTGCCGGTTATTGCCAATATCATCGAAGCTTCTCCCCAGGCCCCCTATTTAGGTTTGATCTTGGAGCTAGATCTACAAGAGATCTCACAACTGATGGTCGATACGGAAATGAGCTATTCAAACTCAAACTCGTTAGAAAAAGGGATTGGGATAGGAACGCTTACAGAACCACTTCTCGATGCATTTGTTCGTTTAGTCGACCTACTTGAAGAGCCTAATAATATTGCTATTCTCGCCCCCATGATTAAGCGAGAGATTTTCTTTCGTTTACTCTCTACAGAACAGGGTAAGCGATTACATCAACTGGTCACCAATGGCAGTCACACACACCATATTTCACGAGCTATCGAGTGGATCAAACGAAACTATATTCGGCCTTTAAATGTGAGCGAACTCGCCTCTTACGCGGGCATGAGTAAGTCTGCGTTCTACAATCACTTTCGTTCCATAACGTCAATGACACCGTTGCAATTTCAAAAGAAGCTGCGGTTAAACGAAGCGCGTCGCTTGATGCTGACAGAGAACTTAGACGCTCTCGCAACCACGTTTAAGGTTGGCTATGAAAGCCCATCGCAATTTAGCCGTGAGTACAGTCGTCTATTTGGAGCGCCACCAGTTAAAGATATAAAACAGCTTAAAGACTCGGGCGCGCTAGCACCTTCAAGCTAAGACAAAAAAAGCGGCTATCCAGCCGCTTTTTATTTCAATGTTGACTCAACGATTAGGCAATCAAACCTTTCTTCGCTAGGTACTCATCGTAAGTACCGTGGAAGTCGTTCACACCATCTTTGGTGATTTCGATGATACGTGTCGCGATAGATGATACGAATTGACGGTCGTGAGAAACAAACATCAATGTACCCTTGTAGTTCTCTAACGCCAAGTTCAGTGCTTCGATCGATTCCATATCCATGTGGTTGGTTGGTTCATCCATCAACAAGATGTTAGGTTGTTGCATGATTAGCTTACCAAACAGCATACGACCTTGCTCACCACCAGAAATCACTTTTACCGATTTCTTAATGTCGTTTTGCGAGAACAGCATGCGACCAAGAATACCGCGTACCACTTGCTCGTCGTCACCTTCTTTTTTCCATTGGCCCATCCAATCAAGAAGGCTCATGTCTTCAGCAAATTCGTAAGCATGGTCCTGAGCGTAGAAACCAATATTACTGTTCTCCGACCATTTGATTTCACCGTGCATCGGCTCCATCGCACCGGCTAGGGTGTTCAACATGGTGGATTTACCAATACCGTTTTCACCGATAATCGCAATGCGCTCACCCACTTCAACCATCATATTAACATCGTTGAATAGGATGTTGTCATCGTAACCTTGTTTCATCTCAGTCACTTCAAGAGCGTTACGGAACAGCTCTTTCGCTTGATCGAAACGAATGAATGGAGATTGACGGCTTGAAGGCTTCACATCATCTAGTTGGATCTTGTCAATTTGCTTTTGACGAGATGTGGCTTGTTTTGCTTTCGATGCGTTAGCAGAGAAGCGGCTTACGAAGGTTTTTAGTTCCGCAATCTGTGCTTTTTTCTTCGCGTTATCAGCCAATAGACGTTCACGCGCTTGCTCTGCAGCAATCATGTATTCGTCGTAGTTACCGCTGAACATGCGCAGTTCGCCGTAATCCAAGTCAGCCATATGCGTACATACAGTGTTTAGGAAGTGACGGTCGTGGGAAATGATGATCATGGTGCAGTTACGCGCCAATAGCGTTTGTTCCAACCATGCAATCGTTCCCATATCCAAGTTGTTGGTTGGTTCGTCAAGCAGCATGATATCAGGTTCAGCAAACAGCACTTGTGCCAACAACACACGCAGTTTTAGACCAGGGGCAAGTTGGCTCATCAAACCAAAGTGATCTTCTTCAGGAATACCTAGACCTAACAGCAATTCACCTGCACGCGCTTCAGCAGAGTAGCCGTCCATCTCCATGAATTCAGTTTCAAGGTCGCCCACGCGCATGCCGTCTTCATCAGACATTTCAGGCATCGCATAGATACGATCACGCTCTTCTTTCACCGCCCACAACTCTTTGTGACCCATGATAACCGTGTCGATAACGGTGAACTGTTCAAATGCAAATTGGTCCTGACCCAACTTCGCCATACGTTCGTTTGGATCAGTGGTCATCACCGTACCCGCAGAAGGCTCTAGTTCACCACCAAGAATTTTCATAAAGGTTGATTTACCACAACCGTTCGCACCGATTAGACCATAACGGTTACCTTCACCGAATTTAACGGAGATGTTTTCAAACAATGGCTTATCGCCAAATTGCATTGTGATATTTGCAGTTGAGAGCACAAGTATTCCTAATGTCGTTTTAAATAAACAGCGTGATAAACACAAAAAAAGTTGGCATTAGCCAACTTTTAAATTTGTGACATAGTAGCAGTTTTTTTTCTTATCTTCAGCCCTTACGAGGATATTTCATCTTAATCTTGTCACTTTTATCATTGATAGCCTACTTCATACTCTAAAACACATCGAAAAATATCAACATAAATTGTTATGATAACCGAGAAATTACCAACGTTGTTCTAACCAATAAAAGCGCTGCTGAGTCGACATGTTCTCCTCGGTCTGCGCAAAAAGCTCTGCCACATCAGAAACGTGCTCAGGTGTAAAGTTGGCAACAGTACTCACCACCACTAACCGTACTGTTTTTGCACCTTGCCGCGTGGCTTTGAAATGCCAAGAGCCAGAACGGTAACTGACCTCTTCTCCTTCCTGCTTGGGTAACTCGGATAATATCTGCGCAACGTCTCGGCCACTGCGGATATGGTAAAGATACCCACCAGCGATTTTTTGTCGCGACCAATAGTCGCTGCGGCCAAGCGTTAGCGGATTTTCAGTGGCAACCACGACCGAATGGGGCGTTAGCTCTGGAGCAATCTCGACTGGAGTACATTTAAATTCCGGTTGTCCCGAATAGGCATCAACTCGTGGGTCAACTAAGCTGCAAGGTTTGGCATCCGCAGCGGTTAATTCATTCCAATGAATGGGCATAAAAAGCTCACCGCGTTTCATCCCATCGTTAAACATCACCTTAGCCCGCACTTTACCTTGCTGATTACTCACTGTCGCAATGTGCCCGTCATTGAGCTTATATTGCTGCGCAGTATCCGGATGGATCATAAGGTAAGGGTCGCCGTGAAATGAGGCTAGGCGCGTTGATAATCCGGTACGTGTCATTGTATGCCAATGATCCCGGGTTCGTCCGGTATTGAGCAACAACGGATATTGCGTTGAGATCTGCCGTTGAGGCACTCGATGACTCACCGCTAAAAAATTTGCTTTGCCATTAGCGGTATAAAACTGCTTATCGGTAAAGAGACGCTGATTAACTAACTCCGATTGATACTCAAGCACGGGCCACTGCTGTGGCATCAAGTGGTGATACTCTTGATCGGTCAGTTTAGCCAAACCAATCAAGTTCAAATCCCGTGGTTTCACATGCTGATTCAGCCCCGTCATCTCTGCATATTCGCGAAATACTTCCCCTTCGTGGTGATAATCGAACTGCTCTTTAAACCCCATACGCTGCGCCACTTGACTGACGATCCACCAATCGGGCTTCGCCTGCCCCGGACTGGCGAGCAATTTTCGTTGGCGCGAGATACGGCGTTCAGAGTTGGTCACCGTGCCAGATTTTTCACTCCAACCTTGGGCAGGTAGCAGTAAATCCGCACAGCGCGTCGTGGCGGTATCGGCAATGCAGTCGGATACCACCACAAATGGGCAATTCTCCAGTGCGGTTTTGATTTTGTCGCTGTTCGGTAAACTCACTACCGGATTGGTCGCCATAATCCAAATCACTTTAATCTTTCCCTCAGCAAGCGCATCAAACATATCCACGGCTTTGAGTCCCGATTTGGTGGCGAGCGAGTTGGTGTGCCAAAACTCGCGAATCGCCGCCATCTCTTCCGGCTGATCAAACACCATATGCGCAGCAAGGGTGCTGGCTAAAGCCCCCACTTCTCGTCCGCCCATCGCATTGGGCTGACCCGTCACCGAAAACGGGCCACACCCCGCATAGCCAATTTTGCCACTCGCAAGGTGACAGTTGATGATGCTATTGACTTTATCTGAGCCCTGAGTGGATTGATTGACCCCTTGTGAGTAAATGGTCACTACCCTTTTATGTTCAGCAAACGCTCGATAAAACTGCTCCAGTTCACCGCTTGATAATCCCGTCACATCTTGCGTATTGGTTTCTTGCTGCGCTGCGGCTAACGCAGCCTCAAACTGGTTGGTGTGCTTAGTAATAAACTCCATATCGAGCACTTGCTGATCCGCAAGATAACCCAATAAACCATTAAACAACGCGACATCAGAGCCGGAATGAATGGGCAAATGTTGATCGGCGATATCGCAGCTTTCGTTGCGCCGAGGATCCACCACCAGCACTTTAAGCTCTGGATTGTTTTCCTTGGCGACACGCAAACGTTGGAACAACACTGGATGGCACCATGCGAGGTTCGAACCGACCAGAATCACCACTTCCGCTTGTTCTAAATCTTCATAAACTACTGGCACAGTGTCCATACCAAAGGCTCGCTTGTGTCCTACGACTGACGATGCCATACACAAACGCGAATTACTGTCGATATTGCTGCTGCCAATAAAGCCTTTCATCAATTTATTAGCAACATAGTAGTCTTCGGTAAGGAGCTGACCTGAAACATAAAAAGCAACGGAATCAGGGCCATATTCCGCGATGGTTTGCGCAAATTTGTCAGCAACGGTAGTCAGGGCTTCATCCCAAGCCACTCTTTGCCATTCCCCCGCAACGCATTGCTGAGGATAGAGTAAACGACCATCTTCAATGACCGTATCGCCCAAGGCTATGCCTTTGGTGCACAGTTTGCCAAAGTTGGCAGGATGGCTTTTATCACCACGCACTTCTAGCTTTCCACTGCCTAAAACACGGGCTTCAATACCACAACCGACTCCGCAGTAAGCACACGTTGACTTGGTCCATCCATCATGCGTCACCATACATTCCCCTTACTATTTCTACTTTCAGCATAGAAAAGCAATTTATAGACCAATACCCTCACATAAACCAACCAACCAATTGAATTAATTAAATAAAATAATTTATCTACCCACTATTAGGTAGAGATGGTTACCCAAGGCTACTACCCACTTTTATGTATTTTTCACCATGAAAAGAAATCGTCGCACATTCATGGACCATTTTTCTCAATCTCACCCATTCTCGCTGGTGACTCATTTATGGTAATTCTCTGGCAATCACCTCATCTAACATATTGAAAAATAGTATTTTAAAAAGTCTTCTCTCATTACCTCACCTATTTGGCATTCAACTTGCTCTAGAGGAAAAAAGCACAGTCGGAACAATCGACGCCCAAACTTAATCACCATGACGAGGCACTGGAATGATGAAGACAATCACAAGCTCAACGATCACATTCGGTAATGTGGCTTTGGTCGGCGCAGGTCCTGGCGATCCAGACTTGCTCACTATGAAAGCGGTCAAAGCCATTGATGCTGCGGACGTCATCATTTACGACAATTTGGTGAGTCGTGAAATTCAAGCAACCTTTCCGCATGCTGCTCAGCATGTCTATGTGGGAAAAGCCAAAGGCCACCACAGCATGAAGCAAGAAGAGATCAACGAGCTGATTGCCAGCTATGCCATGCAGGGGTTGCAAGTGTGTCGAGTCAAAGGCGGCGATGCGTTTGTCTTTGGCCGCGGTGGTGAAGAGATGCTGTTTCTGGCTCAAAGAGGGATCCGAGTTGAAGTGGTGCCGGGTATCACCGCCGCTTCAGGTTGCAGCACTTACGCCAATATTCCTTTAACTCATCGAGGGCTCGCACAAGGTTGCACCTTTATCACCGCCCACGCAGATAAATCCCTCGATGTGAATTGGGGCGCACTGGCGTCACTGAACCAAACCTTAGTCATTTACATGGGCTTATCGAAAGCGCAATGGATTCAAGAGACCTTAATCGAGCATGGTATGGATCAAAGCACCCCTGTTGCGATTATTGAGAATGGCTGCACCACTCGCCAACGCACCTTCACTGGCGAATTAACCGAATTACACCATTTAGCAACACACCACCAAGTCTGTTCGCCTGCCTTGATCGTCATCGGTCAAGTGGTCAAAGTGGCGTCACAAATGGAGTGGCTAGAACAATTAACAGAACGGGAAGCAAAGTCAGACACCTCCACTATTCGCCTCACCGCGTAATGAAAAAACTGACTCTGAGAAGCAAATAAAAGGAAATCATCATGAGCAAAAAACGCATTATTGTGGCAGGCAACGGCATGGTCGGTCATAAGTTTATCGACAATGTGATTCAATCTGGCAGCAATGAGTATGAGATCATCACCTTTTGTGAAGAAGCCCGTTTAGCCTATGACCGTGTGCATTTAACCTCTTATCTCACAGGCAGTACGGCTGCCGATTTAGCGCTCACCACCGAAGAGTATTATCAAACTCACGGCATTCAATATCGCCTTAATGCCAAGGTAGCGACGATCAATCCCGATGATCGCACCGTGACACTCACTGACGGTGAAACCCTAGCCTACGACAAACTGATTTTAGCGACCGGCTCATTCCCATTTGTGCCCCCCATTACGGGTAACGATGGCGAACACTGCCACGTGTACCGCACTCTTGAAGATTTAGATGCCATTGAAGCCTCGAGCCAATCCAGCACCAGCGGTGTGGTTGTCGGTGGTGGCTTGTTGGGTTTAGAAGCAGCGAATGCGATTAAGAATTTAGGTCTTACAACTCATGTGGTGGAATTTGCTCCACGCCTCATGGCAGTACAGCTTGACCACGATGGTGGCGAATTATTACGCCGTAAAATTGAAGCCATGGGCGTCAATGTGCACACCGAAAAGGCGACCACGGAAATCGTTGCAGGCGAATCGGCTCGTTATCGCATGAACTTTGCCGATGGTTCACACCTTGAAACCGACATGATTGTCTTCTCCGCTGGGATTCGTCCGCGTGATGAACTGGCACGCAACTCCACCATTAGCATCGGTGAACGTGGTGGGATTGTGATCAACAATCACTGCCAAACCAACTATGACGATATTTATGCCATTGGCGAATGCGCCCTGTGGAATAACCAAATTTTTGGCTTGGTCGCACCGGGTTATCAAATGGCAAAAGTCGCCGCGCAACATATCTTAACGCCTGAACAAGCTGCAGAATTTACCGGCGCAGATATGAGTACCAAACTCAAATTGCTCGGGGTCGATGTGGCGAGTATCGGTGAAGTGCACGATAAAACCGCAGGCGCGCTGTCGTACACCTACAAAGATGACATTGAGCAAGTCTACAAACGTCTGATTCTCTCTCACGATAAGAAATCGATTGTCGGTGCCGTTTTGGTCGGTGATGCGCAATGCTACTCTAACTTACTGCAACTGCGTCAAAACAACATGACGCTGCCAGAAACCCCATCAGTGCTGATTTTGCCGAACGTGGCAGAAGATGAATCGTCTGCCATGGGTGTCGACGCCCTGCCTGATAGCGCAGTGATCTGTTCATGTTTTGATGTCACCAAAGGTACTATTGTTGAAGCGGTAAAAGCCGGCTGCACTACCATGGCAGAGCTGAAAGAGACCACCAATGCCTCGACCGGTTGTGGTGGCTGCAGTGCTCTAGCTAAACAAGTGTTAGACAGTGAACTAGAGAAATTGGGCGTCGAAGTCAACAACCATGTATGTGAGCACTTCGCCTACTCACGCCAAGAACTGAGCGATTTGATTCGTGTCCATCAAATCAAAACCTTCGACGAACTGCTTGCTCAATACGGCTCGGGCTTAGGGTGTGAAATTTGCAAACCGACCGTGGGTTCAATTCTTGCCTCTTACTGGAACGATTACATCCTGCGCCAAGAGCACATTGAGCTGCAAGACACCAACGATTTGTTCTTGGGCAACATGCAAAAAGATGGCACTTACTCAGTTGTGCCACGGATTCCGGGCGGCGAAATCACCGCAGAAAAACTGATTGTACTGGGCGAAGTCGCCAAAGATTTTGGTTTATACACAAAAATCACCGGCGGACAACGTATCGACCTGTTCGGCGCACAACTTAACGATTTGCCGCTAATTTGGCGACGTTTGGTCGATGCAGGCTTTGAAACCGGTCATGCTTACGGCAAATCTCTACGTACCGTCAAATCCTGTGTGGGACAAACTTGGTGTCGCTACGGAGTACAAGACAGCATGGGGCTCGCGATTGATTTAGAAAATCGCTACAAAGGGCTACGCTCACCACACAAACTCAAGTTTGCCGTCTCAGGCTGTACCCGTGAATGTGCTGAAGCGCAATCCAAAGACATCGGCGTGATTGCCACCGATAAAGGCTTCAACCTCTATATCTGTGGTAACGGCGGTATGCGCCCTCGTCATGCAGACCTATTCGCGACCGACCTCGACCAAGCTACTTTAGTGAAATACATCGACCGCGTGCTGATGTTCTACATCCGTACCGCCGACCGCCTGCAACGCACCTCCGTCTGGTTAGAAAACCTAGAAGGTGGACTAGCGTACCTAAAAGAGGTGGTGATTGACGACAAACTTGGTCTTTGCACCGAACTCGAGCAAGCCATGGCAGACAACATCGCCAAATACCAATGCGAATGGAAAACCACCCTAGAAACACCCGAAAAATTGCAACGCTTTAGCCACTTCATCAACAGTGATGACCGTGATGATAACGTCCAGTTTGTCGATATTCGCGGACAAATTGCCCCTAAAGCGCACCGCGATGATCTCGCTATCGAAATCACCCAAGTTCAATAATTGGCTAAAGAAGGAAGCACAAGATGAGTCAATGGAAAACCATTTGTAAAACCAGCGATATCGCACCAAACAGTGGCGTTTGTGCCAAGGTGGGCGATAAACAGGTCGCTATCTTCTTTAGTCAACGCACCAACCACTTCTATGCGATTGGCAACTATGACCCGATTGGCAAAGCCAATGTACTGTCGCGCGGGATCATCGGCTCAATCGACGATCAACTGTATGTGGCGTCCCCTCTTTATAAACAACACTGGAATTTGGTGACGGGGGCTTGTTTAGAAAAGCCGGAACTGAGCATCGCCACCTATGAAGTTCAGCAAGCCAATGATGAGATTCAAATAAGAATCTAGTTACTTACATCGTTTATCACTATTTCGTACACACAGTGCTGGCTACAGCACTGTGCGGACCAGCACACTCTACAGTTAGGAATTAGATTATGGACAATACTAAATTTTCGCTGTTTTCATTTAGCGGCAAGATGAAGATCCTCCACCTCAGCTGGATCGCCTTTTTCATCACCTTTGTTATCTGGTTTAACTTTGCGCCGATGCTGCAAATGGTCAAAACCTCCCTTGGGCTCTCATCGGAAGAGATCAAAACCTTGCTGATCCTCAACGTCGCCCTAACCATTCCTGCTCGCGTGCTGATTGGTATGTTTACCGACCGCTTTGGTCCACGCGCAGTTTACTCAGCGCTTCTCGCCATCTGCTCCATTCCTTGTTTTGCTTTTGCCTTTGCCGACAGCTTTATTCAAGCGGCGATTGCCCGCTTCTTGCTTGGCTTTATCGGTGCCGGTTTCGTGGTGGGTATTCGTTTAGTCTCTGAATGGTTCCCGCACAACCAACTGGGCACAGCAGAGGGCATTTATGGCGGTTGGGGTAACTTTGGCTCAGCCGCTGCCGCGTTTACTCTACCTGCTTTAGCTTTAGCGTTCGGCGGTGATGACGGCTGGCGCTATGCGACTGCATTAACGGGCTTAATGAGTTTGGTGTTCTCTGTTATTTTCTATCGTAACGTCACCGATACACCCAAAGGCGCCACCTATTTTCGTCCTAAACATCTGTCGGCGATGGAAGTGACTTCTAAAGGCGATTTTGTTTTCCTACTGCTGATGAAAATTCCCATGTATGCTGTGCTTGGTTTACTGGCATGGAAACTCTCTCCAAGCGGCATCAATATGCTCAGTGAAGGGATGGTGATCAGTATTTATGCTGGCCTAACGGCACTTTATCTTTTCGATGCGCTGCAAGTTTGGAAAGTGAACAAAACCATCTTCACCACTCCAGTTGAACCTGCACACCAATACAAATTCAAACAAGTCGCAGTGCTAAACGTACTCTATTTTGCCACCTTTGGTTCTGAGCTTGCTGTGGTATCAATGCTACCGCTGTTTTTCTCCGACACATTCCAACTGACGCCCGTAATGGCGGGGATGGTAGCCTCTTCATACGCCTTTATGAACCTAATGTCTCGTCCTGGTGGCGGCCTTTTGTCAGACAAATACGGTCGTAAGATGACACTGCTGATTTTGACTGCGGGTTTGGCTGTGGGTTACTTCTTGATGGGACAAGTGAACGGCTCGTGGCCACTATGGCTGGCGGTTGCGGCAGCGATGGCGTGTTCGTTCTTCGTCCAAGCTGGTGAAGGGGCCGTTTTCGCTACCGTTCCACTGATTAAACGTCGCATGACAGGTCAAATTGCAGGGATGACAGGCGCTTACGGTAATGTGGGTTCAGTAGTTTATCTGACGATTCTCTCTTTTGTGAGCTACCAAACCTTCTTCTACGTGATTGCAGCAACCGCTGTGGTTGGTTTTGCTACGCTGTTCTTTATGGAAGAGCCTAAAGGTGAAATAACTGAAGTGAACGAAGACGGTTCAGTCACTCTGATCAAAGTCTCTTAAGGTTGATGTTCCCTTAGCTCCTCAGTCGATGGCTGAGGAGCTTTCGTTATTGATGGTTCACACCACAAGGAGCAGTTTGAGAATGGATAAATCACTCCAACGGGTCACCTTCGGCGGTACATCGCTCACCGGTGTTCGCGCTGAAAATCAGGATGCCTTTATTGTTAAACACCCGCAAAGACAAGATGAACTGACGTTCAAAGGCACCGTTGTCTGCATTGCCGATGGCGTCAGTTGCAGCGACCAAGGTCAGCAAGCCAGCCACACGGTCACCACACAATTTATCCAAGACTATTACGCCACGCCTCATAGTTGGAGCGTCTCTCATTCTGTTACTTCGCTTTTAAGTCAACTCAATCAATGGCTTTATACCCAAGGCCAAGATGCGCTGCGCCATAACGGTATGGTTACCACGTTTAGCTCGCTAATCCTCAAATCCAATACCGCTCATTTGATTCATATTGGCGATAGCCGTATCTATCGCTATCGCCGCCACAAGCTCACCCAATTGACCCGTGACCATCAACGCATGACCGCCAAAGGAACGGGCCATCTCACCCGAGCTCTCGGCATGGATGAGAATGCCGATGTGGACTATCAAACGCTGGAAGTAAATCGACATGATCGATTTTTGCTCACCACCGATGGAGTCCACCAAACACTCTCCCCTGAGCAAATAAGCGCAGTGTTAGCGCAGCAAGACAGTGCCGAAGTTCTGAGTGCTAAGCTTTGCCAACTCGCCATTGACAATGGCAGTCAAGATAACTGCACCTGTGTCATTTTCGATATCATGGCGTTGCCAGAAAAGAGCTTGCCCGAACTGGAACAGCAACTTCTCAGCCGCCGCATTCCTCCGGTACTCAAAGCCGGAATGAGCCTCGACCACTTTAAAGTGCTGCGCACCTTGCACGAAGGCTCGCGTAGTCATGTCTATCTGGTGGAAGATACACACATAAAAGAGCAGCGAGTACTTAAAGCGCCATCAGTCAATGCCAGCGATGATCTGCCGACGTTACGCCGATTCGCTAACGAATATTGGATTGCCTCACAGCTCAATAGCCCACGCTTAATGAAGATGTACGCCCCCCCAGCAGAAACGCCGTTTCTCTATCAAGTCAGTGAGTGGATTCCCGGAGCAACACTACGCCAATGGATATTTGATCACCCCAATCCTTCTCTTAATGAGGTTCGGACAATACTCACCGAATTGGTGCGAGCGGTACGAGTGTTGCAGCGCGCTGATATGGTTCATTGCGATCTCAAGCCCGAGAACATCATGATTACGCCAGAAGGGACAGTGAAATTGATCGATTTTGGTACCGTCGACGTACTGGGAATCAAAGAAGCACAAGCACATCAAAATGACCCGTTCCCACTTGGCACGGTGAACTACATTGCGCCGGAATACATCAATACAGGGCGCGCCACCACCTTATCGGATCTGTTCTCCATTGCCGTTATTGGTTATGAGATGCTGAGCGGCTACTTACCCTTTAAAGAAAATACCTCGCAAGCGATTCAAAGTGCCCGTCATACCAAATGGCATTATCAGTCGCTACAAACTCATCGTGCCGACATTCCGCTTTGGGTCGATTTGGCCTTTCGCAAAGCAACCGAAGAGTCACCTCAGCAGCGCTATCAAGCATTAGGCGATTTTGTTACCGATTTGAGCACACCCAATACCGCACTCATCAATAGTCCAAGCAATCGACCATTAATGACTCGCAATCCTGTGCTATTTTGGAAAATGATTTCCCTTGCAGCACTGTTTGTCGCTATCGTAGAGGCGCTGCTTTTGCTAAATCACTAGGTTCTCGCTGTGCGTAACGATCAGGACGGTCAAAGAAAAAGAGTGAAAAAAACGGCGAGAAAATGGATGTGTTAAAAGAAAAAGGACGTTAGATTGCCCAAACTTAGCCGCTCAATTGTCATGAAGATCACCGCGATCATGGTCAGTTTGATCTTGATGGCGTTCGTCAGTATTTTCTCATCAATGTATATGTCGCAAATAAGTGAGTACGATGGCAAAACCATCAACCTTTCTGGCTCTCTGCGCATGATGAGTTACCGCATCACCACTCAGGTAACGCTACTACAAAGCGAGGATTCCCTAGAGAATCGCCACAAAGTACAGCAACTGATTCAACAGTTTGAAACCCTGTTTAACGACCCTGTGTTAAAAAAGGATTTTATTCGCTTTCATCAGGTGGCGATTAAAGATGAATACGATCAAGTCGCACACACGTGGAACCAAGAGATTAAACCAACACTGGCGAACGCTAACGCTCAATTTCAACTAGGGCCGTTTCTGCCCAAACTCGAAAGCTTTGTGCAATCCATTGACCGTCTAGTCTATGGCTATCAAAAGGTGTTGGAAGAGCGCCTGCAAGAGTTAAAAATCATTCAGACCATTACACTAGCCATCACATTGGGCCTTATTCTTCTCTCGATTTACTCGATTCACAAATACATCGCGCGCCCGCTGCGCGAGCTAACCGACGTGGCGGAAAGCTCGTCACAAGGTGATTGGAGCCAACGCTGTTTGGTGCATCGCGATGATGAGCTTGGTCTTTTGGCCAAAACCATCAACAAAGCCAATCAAAGCATGCAGTCGATTCATCAAGATCTTGAACAGCGCATTGCTGAAAAGACCCAAGCGCTCAGCCAGAGCAATCAGATGCTCACGTTCTTGTACAACGTAGCTCAACAGGTCAACCAATCTCATTATGGTCAACTCGATTTTGAGTCGATTTTGCAGCAATTAAGCGCCGTTAGCCAACTCAATAACCTACAGCTGACACTCTTTACCTCGCAGCCTGAACTGCCTTATCACCAAGTGCTCATTGGTTCAGAGCTGGGAAATAGCGCATCGAGCCAAACCGTTCACTTTCCAATAGAACGCAATGACAACCACTATGGTGACATCCGTGTATTTACCCAATCGCCAATGGCAAATTGGCAGCGCGATTTGGTGGAATCCTTGGTGGATCAATTGGGCATTGCACTGAGTTTTTCGAACCAACTCAACCAAGAGAGACGCATCGCGCTACTGAGTGAACGAAATATTATTGCGCGTGAGCTGCATGATTCTTTGGCTCAATCCCTTTCGTACCTCAAATTTCAGGTCGCGTGTATTGAAAAAGGCATTGAGAAAGAGCCAGTGAGCGAGCGAGTCACTACCCCTGTTTATGAACTCAAAGAAGGTGTCGTCTCGGCTTATCGTCAACTGCGCGAGCTCCTCACTACCTTTCGTTTACAGATTGACAGTGGCGGCTTGCAAGCGGCACTGAGTGATACCGTGCAGACCTTAGCAAAACACAGTGCCATGCAAATCCAACTGCACTACGACTGTCGCCATGTGCCCTTTGAGCCCAATGAAGAAATTCACCTATTACAAATCACCAAAGAAGCGGTGCAGAACGCCGTCAAACATTCGCAAGGCTCACACATCACCATTTCTCTAACGGAAAACGAGGAGAAAAACGTCGTCCTGTTGGTACAAGACGATGGAATAGGCTTTACTCAAACCGAGCGGGTGCTTAACCATTACGGCACTGAAATTATGCAAGAGCGTTGTCATTCACTGAAAGGAACATTGGCGATCAACACCTTACTCGATGGCGGAACCGAAGTGAGTTTGGTGTTTACCCCGAATTACCTCAACAATAACAAGGAACTTGGGTAGACTATGCCACAACATCATCGTTTGATGTTTACTAACACCTTTCACTCAAGCAGCAAAGGAGAGCCAAATGAGTAATGGGAAATCTACTATCATGATCGTCGATGACCATCCCTTATTTCGTAAAGGATTACAGCGTTTTATCGCCTATGAAGAAGACTTAGAAGTGACCAAGGAATGTCACTCCGGTGCTGAAGCGTTAGAGAGTGCGCTGCAAGATGATCCTGATTTAATTTTGCTTGATTTGAACATGCAAGGGATGGATGGGTTAGAAACCCTGCGCCAAATGCGCGCGAAAGGCGTCACCGCAAGAATCGTGATGCTCACCGTTTCTGATACGGAAGAAGATGTGCTTACCGCCATGCGATATGGTGCTGATGGCTACCTACTTAAAGATATGGAACCCGAAGATATTGTCGCCAACATCAAACAAGCCGTGCTCGGCAAATTGGCGCTGTCTGATCGGCTCACGCAAGTGCTCGCCCAGTCATGGCATAAACCCAAAACGCAGCAACCCAACAAGCTTTCAAGCCTTACCGAGCGCGAACATCAAACCCTCATTTTATTAACTAAAGGCATGAGTAATCGCCTTATCGCCACTGAATTAAAGATTTCTGAAGCAACCGCCAAAGTCCACGTGAAAAATCTACTGAAAAAGCTCGATTTACACTCCCGCTTAGAAGCCGCTGCTTGGTTGATGGAAAACTCTCGTTAGATCCATCGGTTTTCGTTACCAGTTTTGAGCAGTTTTTCCTAATTGGATGAGCTCTAGAAAAATGCCATGATCTTGCCCCTCGAGACTAAGCAAGCTCAGAACGATTGCTAATTCTTAGTTTCTCAGAACGCCCATGCTCACCAATTCATCTTTTATTTAGCTAAATCAAAATATTGCCTAAATAAAGCTCGCTTTTTTACGTTCTTAAACAATTTTTTTTCGCGTGGTTTGCTTTGTTTTGTATCCAAAACTATATTGACAAGGTTATAATTAACCCAGTAAACACATGGATACTGGTTATAGTTAGGGATAAGTAACTCTTTGCAAATTAAAGAAAACAAGGCAAAACAACACCATGCTGATCAAAAACCTATCTATAGCAAAAAAGATCTCCCTTTCTTTTTTGCTCATTGCGCTGATTAACATCCTTTTCGGCGTTTTTTTGAATTTAAAACTCAATTCCATCAAAGCAGAACTCATCAATTTTGCCGACGACACCTTGCCAGCTGTTGATGCGGTAAACTCGATTCGTTACGACTTATCTCGCCTACGTGCATGGCAAATCGCCGTGTACACCCAAGGTAACCCAGCAGATATTCAACAACGTATTAATGACAACATAGAAAAACGCCGTAACGTTGAAGCAAAAATCGCTGCCTATGGCAAAACGGTTTGGCCCGGTGAAGAGCAAGAAACGTTCAATCGCCTTATCAAAGAATGGGGCTCTTATAAAGGAATTGTAGAAACCTACTACGCAGCAATGCTTAAAGGTGACAGAAACGCCGCAAGAGGAACGATCGCGCCGTCATTAGAAACATTTGGCCGCATTGACATTGAATTAGGCAAACTGACAAACATCCTAAGACAGGCAATGGATCGTAACAAACATGCTATTCTGTCATCTGTGGATAATATGAATGTCACGGCATTTGTAAGTAATGCCTTCATCCTGTTGTTGATGGTTGTGATGACCGTTGTTTTGGCTCGCCTAATTTGTGGTCCACTCAAAATCGTTGTTGCGCAAGCCAATGCTATCGCTAAAGGAGACTTATCTAAGAAACTCGACCGCAGCTCAATTGGTAATGACGAACTCGGCGAGTTAGCCGATGCCACCTCAAAAATGCAAAATGATTTACGTACCGTTATTCATAATGTGGTCGATGCAGTCAACCAACTGAGTCAATCGGTTGAACAGATGACTCACATATCGCAACAATCAGCAACAGGAATGAAAGAGCAACAATTGCAGATCACGCACATTGCGACCGCAATGACTGAGATGAAAGCCACCGTTGCTGATGTGGCAGAGAATACACAAGCGTCTGCGAGCAAAGCAAGTCACGCGAATGACCAAACTCAAATGGGCGTGCGCGAAACACAAAGCATCATCGATTCGATTGAAGAAGTGGCGACAGTTATCGGTGTCGCAGGTGACACTGTCACTGAATTAGAAAAACAATCAAGTCAAATCAACGTGATCCTTGATGTTATTCGTGATATTGCTGATCAAACCAACCTTCTTGCTTTAAACGCAGCCATTGAAGCAGCGCGTGCAGGAGAATCGGGTCGCGGCTTTGCGGTGGTAGCTGATGAAGTTCGCACACTTGCGGGCCGTACACAGCATTCGACTAGTGAAATCACGGCAATCATCGAACAACTGCAATCTTTAGCCAAGAAAGCACAGCAAGCATCTGAGTTGTCACGTAACAATATCACCGCATGTGCCGAGCAAGGTGTGCGTTCGAAACAACTGATGAGCCACATAGGCCAAGCGATTGCTGATATTTCAGATACCAGTACTCAAATTGCGACTGCATGTACTCAACAAGATTCAGTTGCCGAAGACCTAAGCCGCAGCACTGAACAAATTCACTTGGCATCTCAAGAAGTTGCAGAAGGTTCACAAAAGACCTCTCAAGCTTGCCATGAGTTGAGCCGTCTCTCCTCTTCACTACAAGAAGCGATGCGACGCTTCAAATTGAACTAATCTTATCTTCATGCTGTGGTATTTACCCACAGCATGAATTTTTACCAATCTAGATTGCACAACTAAAACGACCCTATTTGGAGTTTTCATGCGCATTAAAAAAACCTTACTTGCCCTTTCCATTGCCGCTGCAACTTTAGCCCCAATCATGCCAGTGCACAGCGCCCCTATGGCGTTGTTGGGTGTGGATAAACAAGCAACGGATATTGAATCTGCAAACTCATGGCTCGAAATCAATCTTGGTCAGTTCCGTTCGAACATCGAACAGTTCAAAACAAAGATGAATAACCACACCAAGATTTGCGCCATCATGAAAGCAGACGCTTACGGAAATGGCATTCAAGGCCTTATGCCTATTGTGCTCGAACAGCAAATTCCGTGTGTTGGTGTCGCGAGTAATGCCGATGCCCAAATGGTGCGCGATAGTGGTTTTAAAGGCGAGTTGATGCGTGTACGCTCCGCAAGTATCAACGAAATTAAAGCGGCTTTGCATCTCGATATGGAGGAGCTGATCGGCAGTAAAGCACAAGCCGACGCTCTCGCAGAGCTAGCGCAAAAATCAGGCAAAGAAATTCGCGTCCATATCGCTCTTAACGATGGCGGCATGGGACGTAACGGCATTGATATGAGTACCGACGCAGGCAAAAAAGAAGCGGTACAAATTGCTAGCCACAAAAACATTCGTGTGGTTGGCATTATGACCCACTTCCCAACCTATGAAGCCGACGATGTGCGTAAAAAATTGGTGTCATTTAAAGAGCACTCAGCATGGCTGATGAAAGAGGCCAATTTGAAACGAGAAGAAATCACGCTTCACGTTGCCAACTCATTTACCTCGTTGAATGTTCCTGAGGCACAACTTGATATGGTTCGCCCTGGTGGCGCGCTTTATGGTGACCAGCCAACCAACTTAGAATACCCTTCGATTGTTTCTTTCAAAACACGTATTGCGTCTATTCACCATTTACCGAAAGATCACACAGTAGGCTACGACAGTACTTTTACCACCAAAAATGACAGTGTGTTAGCGAACTTGCCCGTAGGTTATTCTGATGGTTACCCACGTAAAATGGGCAATAAAGCACAAGTGATTATTAACGGTAAAAAGGCACCAGTGGTTGGCGTAGCTTCGATGAACACCACCATGGTAGACGTATCGAATATCAAAGGGGTTAAACCGGGTATGGAAGTGATCCTCTTTGGTCACTCGCAAGGACAATCCATTATCGCTGCGGATATCGAAAGCAGCTCCGATGTGATTTTCCCAGAGCTTTACACCATTTGGGGTTATTCGAATCCACGGATTTATATCAAATAACGCTCTAGCGATTCATTTTTGTAACAACGGCCTTAACCAGGCCGTTTTTATTTGTGCCGTAGATACGACTAGCTAATTTTACTTACCCACTACAACTACCACGGTTTTCTTGTGGTTTCTTATGATTAGCCATAACAGAGGTAACGCTAAGATAATAATCCAAGGCAAAATCATTTTATTCATCGATTGCCACCCAACTAAATTGAGCAGTGTTCCAGCAGCGACCGAGCAAACCAAGGTAAAAACAAATACACTCATATCATTTACAGCTTGAGCAACACTTTTCTCTTTACTGTTATATGTTTTTGCCAATAGATCCGTTGCACCAATATAGAGAAAGTTCCATCCAATGCCTACTAGGATAAGCGAGCAAGCAAAAAATGCTATCTGTGTGCTAAGAGAAGAAAACAATGCGTACCCCAACAGCATGGCAACTCCAGTTAACATTATTTTTATAGAGCCAAAGCGTGAGATTAAGCGACCTGTAAAGAAAGAAGGAACATACATTCCTAACACATGTAGCTGTATAATTATTGAACTATCTGCAAGAGAGTACCCATGATTTGTCATAGCGATAGGTGTAGCCGTCATAGCTAGAACCATAATTCCATATGCGGATGCAGCAGAAAATAAAGCAACTAAGTAACTGGGTTGAGTGATAACTTGTGTCCAAGGGCGACCAACACTATTGTCATTACTAGCTTTATTAGTTTTTGTAGGGGTATTTAATCCCAATAGCGCAAACATCCCTATTAGAGACACAACGCCCATTAAAATAAAAGAACCTGAGTATGGAATTGACAATAAATCACTACCTACCTTTGCTAAAAATGGCCCAGCAAACGCGGCAACCACTCCACCGGCAATGACTAGCGAGACAGCATGTGCTCTGAACTCATCAGACGCTATTTCAGCGGCGGCGAATCTGTAAAATTGAGCAAATGCTTGATAAACGCCTAAGATAAACATGGCTAGACATAATAACCAGAAAGACTGTGCCTGCATCGATAACATCGCGATGATTGCAGAGATCACGCCAGCTAAAGTTCCTAACAAAAATCCAGCTTTTCTTCCTTTTCGTCCCATAAAAATTGAGGCTGGAAACATAACAAGAGCCGTCCCTAAACTTCCCATAGCTAAAGGGATTGTTGCTAGTGATGGATTAGGGGCAAGATACAAACCTGCCAAACCTCCAATGGTCATTAACAATATGGTTACTGTCTGAAATAATGCTTGCGAGCCTGCAAGTATCAGCACTTGTTTATGCATATGTTGCATTTTACTTCTCCAATATAATTAATACTGAGAGCTTTTCGTTAGTAATCATTTACGCATCTCATCGATGCGCTCATGATTAGCTACTTGTACTCAGTTACTGTCTACAATCATATTGGAATGCTTGGATGTGTTGTGAGCATACCTTGGTCATCTTTCGATGAAATCAGGCCAATCGTACATTTAGTTCATACCAAATATATCAAGACAGTGGTTCAGGACCACGGAATGCACGTCGCCACTCACTTGGGCTAACGTTGTACTGTGTTTTGAAGTTTTGTCTAAATGATACCGGAGACTGGAATCCCGCTAGCTCTGAGACTTTTTCAATGCTAATGCTAGTCGTTTCAAGCAATTCTTGGCTTAACTGAAGACGCTGAATATTAATCCATTCACTGACAGTCATTCCTGTAGCCTTATGGAAGTGCCGGGTAAAACTACGCCGACTCATATTTGTAAACCCTGCGAGGGTATCTAGATCATGAGGTTTATCAAGGTTACGGCGAAGATAATCTAGAAGGTCATTAATTTTTTCGTCTCTGGTGTTCACTGGAACAGGCCGCTCAATAAACTGAGCTTGCCCTCCCTCTCGATATGGTGGAACAACCATGCGCCTTGCTAAATAATTAGCTTTGCTGCTTCCACAGTGAGATCTAACGATGTATAGACAACAATCAATACCCGCGGCAGTACCAGCGGAGGTGATTAACCGTTCATCAGACGTATATAGTGAGTTGTTGTCCAGAAGCACCTTAGGAAATCGGCTCCTGAAATCTATCTCATATTCCCAATGCGTTGCAGCCCGATGGTTGTCGAGTAATCCCGCGTAGGCAAGAACATATGCTCCGAGACATAATCCCACAATTTCTGCACCTCTATGCCATGCACGTCTAATTTCTTCCAGAACTAATTGATTTGGCTTCTCTTCGGGGTGATTCCAATAAGGAATGATAATGATGTCAGATTGTCGTAACAGTTCTAATCCGTGTTCTACTTCTAGGAATAGCCCCATTTCTGATTGAATAATACCCGGTTCCTCTGCACATACTTGAACATCAAAATAATGCTGGCCATCAATGGGCTGCCCAAAGACTTGGAAAGGGATTGATAAGTGAAAGGAACTGACGCCAGGAGTTGCAACCACAACCACAGAAAGTACAGACATAAAAATCCTCGAATTGCACTTAAAGTAAAGGCTAGGTTGTTCCTAGCCTTGTAAGATTAATTAGAATTTCAGCACTTCGCCATCTTCAGGGATCAGCACTTTGTTCTCGATACCATGTTCTAGCGTAAATCTGCGTAGCTCTTTTCGAGTCAATAGGCAGTGGTTGATAGCTTCCAAGTGAGAAGCCACAATGGTGGTGTCTGGTAGCACCTGTAAAGTACGTAACGTGTCTTCAGCCCCCATAATGATAGGGCCATATCCATCGATATGTGCGTCTCCAGCATTAATCACAACAACGTCAGGCTTATATTTTTTTAGTGTATAGACATAAGGTTTTACCCATACCGTGTCACCAGCAATATACAACGTTTTTTCGTCATGCATAGTGAATACTAATCCACACGCGTCACCTAACCCTTCAGCCTTCTCGGGATTAGCATAGGCTTCATTACTACCATGCTGACCATCAACTTTATGAATAGTTAGTCCATTTATAAAGTTATTCTCATCTTGTAGAACTCGAACGTTGGTAAATCCTTGGGATCGAATAACGTCCGCATCCTCTTCGCTTTGAGCAAAAATGAGCTTGTTGGGTGGAAGCTGCTTTTGTGCGGCGTCGTCCCAATGATCCATGTGAGTATGAGTAACTATAACAATATCAGCTTTAATCAGCTCATCTATAGGCAGAGGCAGTTCCGTCATTGGATTGCGTAAGTGCGAACGCGCTGTTTCAGCAAAACCGTCCCAAGACTCCTTTTCTGCTAGCATCGGATCGATGAGAAAAGTCGTATCTGCAATTTCAACTAACAGTGTAGCGTTTCTAACTTGAGTAACTTTCATTATATTCCTAATAAGATGTGGCGTACTTAGTACGAGAAAACATTAAGGTAAGTATAAAAAGACACTCAAAAAGGCAAAATGAGGCAAAAGGACAACATTCGATTACATTGGGCCAACAAACATAAACGTTTTTATTTAAGAGGACGGTCTTGTTAATTCTATTTCATAAAACTAAAAGGAAGATGAACCTGACACAGAATTCTGAACGCCCTCATCTCTCTCAATTTGTTTTTTAAAACACCTTTTCAATTTACACAAATTCGCTAAAATGGCGCTTCTGTCCCTGTTGAGTAATCTTGATGTCTAACGCCGTTTCTCGTTCAATTCTGTTGCTTGTTGGGGCTAACCTTCTGGCCGCCTTTTCTGATGTCACGTTAAAAGTATTGAACGGTGAAGTGCCGATTTTTGAATACGTATTTATCCGTCAACTGATAAGCACGGGATTACTGTTTCCTTTTTGGTGGAAACTACCGAAGGAGCAACGTCAAGAAGGACTAAGTTGGATTACGTTTTCTCGAGCTCAGCTCATTCTATTAGGCAGCGCTTGTGCCATGATAGCGGTCACTTACTTACCACTGGCAACGGCTAACGCAATGTTTTATGTTGCGCCATTACTTATGTTGCCACTCACCTTTTTACTGCTAAAAGAGCAACCAACCCTAAAACAGATATTGGCAACGTCGCTGGGCTTTGCTGGGGTACTGATTGTGTTACGCCCAGAACAATTTCAATGGGCGGCGGTGGCTGGCTTAGGCTGTGCCCTCTCTAATGCTTTATGTAACCTGTTAATTCGCCGCCTTCCGGCACAGCAAGCTTTAGTATCAACCCTGTTTTGGACTGGGCTAATGACCTTACCCATCTCTTTACTACTCGCTTTACCACATTGGGAGCCAATACGTTGGACAAAAGTGGGCTGGATCGTACTCATCAACCTGTTGGTATTGGGCTATCATGCATTAGTCGTGATGGCATATCGTCCTGTCGAAGCAAACCGCATTGCACTGGCCGAGTATTCTGGATTGGTTTTTGCCACCATTTTGGGCTTTGTCTTGTTTGCGGAAATGCCTGATCTGCTGACCTGTATCGGTATTGTGCTTATCGTGATTCCAATGATGCCGATCCAATGGCGAAAATGGCTATTTCGCGCGCAAACTTCGTTGGCTCAAGATCCCGCTAAATAGGATTGCTACGCAAACCATTGGCGAATCTAGCCATTGTTTTGCTACCTAGCACTTTTGCCACATCTTGTTACACAACAAACGCTAAGCTAAGTCGATTAGGCAACAATCGTGGATTATCAAGATAACGACTTACCTGATGACCCCTTAAGCTAGTTATGTCTTAACTGACTGCAGTCAACACGTTGAGATACGTTCTAGTTCATCAATCGATAAGGAATCATCATGCAACGACGACTTAATGGATGGCTACTGGCAGGCATAGCAACCCTATTTGGCATCGCTACACCCGCAGTAATGGCTGCAGAACAATCTCTCTATACTGCTGAAACTCAAGGTGAGTTTGACGGCCCAGCGGAGTATTTCACTGGTAAAGTACATGTAAAAATGGCATTTCCTGCCAATGAGGTGGCCCACTATTCAGGTGCTTTTGTTACCTTCGAACAGGGTGCAAGAACCTCTTGGCATTCGCACCCGGCGGGTCAGCATATGATAGTGACCCAAGGAACCGCACTGACCGTTACCCGCGATGGTAAAGTCCTTGCGTTTCATCCTGGTGAAGCCGTTTGGTGTCCACCAGATGTCGATCACTGGCACGGTGCCACTGCTAACGCAGCTATGACTCACTTTGTCGTTACCGCTTCTGACGATCAAGGTAAGAATGTCGTCTGGAAAGAGAAAGTCTCAGATAAAGAGTATCAGGCGGCGCTACAAACTAAATAATGTTAAATCCACTGATTTGGTTCAATGGAATGAGCAATTACGCAGGCCTGTATGGCCTGTTTTTTTATCCAAAATTTCTACTAGCCTTCATCCATCAACATTGAGTAAACCTTGGTTAATTGGAAAATATCGTCCGTTGACCTTTTTCAACCACAGCACAAATTCAAAATAACGGACAAATAAACAATCCGTTACGTAGAGTCACCAAGCCATCAGCAGCTTTTTGTTCAAACCAAGAACCATCATTTTGGAATTTTAGGCAATAAATAAGGATGATTGGATATTAACCAATTCATTAGTTGTTCGTAATATACCCACATCAACAACGGATACCTCCAGTACCGATATATCCAATAATAACGCCTTGATAACGACACCTTAGGTCGCTAGTGATGTGCTTACACCATCACACCAAAAGGCGGATAACTCATCAAACAAGAAGAGTGTGACAATGCAATTAGATTTCTCTTACTACAACCCAACTACCATTCACTTTGGTAAAGACTCGCTAGCCAAACTAAAAGAAGAAGCGCCAAAATACGGCCAAACAGTGATGTTGGTTTACGGCCGTAATGCCATCAAAGCCAACGGTCTTTACGACAAAGTGGTTACTATCCTTGAACAAGCAGGCAAAAAAGTGGTTGAGCTATCCGGTGTGATGCCTAACCCTACTCTAGAAAAAATGCGTGAAGGCGTGCAAATCGTACGTGACCATAACGTAAGCCTTATCCTTGCAGTCGGTGGCGGTTCTGTGATTGACTGTGCCAAAGGTATTTCGGTTTCTGCATACTGTGAAGATCAAGACCCATTCGTAAAATACTGGTGTGAATTCAAAGACGTGGATAACGAAGTCGTGCCTGTAGCGTCTATCTTAACCATGGTTGGTACGGGCTCAGAAATGAACGGGGGTTCTGTTATCACTAACGAAGAGACCAAATACAAAGCAGGCCGTGTTTTTCCTGCGCACGTGTACCCTAAATTCTCTATCCTAAACCCAGAGTACACTTTCACTGTATCTCAATACCAAATGGTAAGTGGCGTATTTGATACGATGTCGCACCTCATGGAACAATACTTCTCGGATAAAGGCGCGAACACCACAGATTACGTGATCGAAAGTCTTCTAAAATCGTCTATCGACAACCTCCGTGTTGCACTAAAAGATCCAAACGATTACGAAGCTCGTTCAAACCTAATGTGGAACGCAACCCTAGCACTGAACACGCTAACTGGTCTGTCTAAATCACAAGACTGGCAAGTTCACATGATTGAACATCAACTAGGTGCTTACACTGACTGTGCACACGGTATGGGTCTAGCGGCAATTTCACTGCCTTACTACCGCCTAATCTACAAATTTGGTCTAGAAAAATTCGTCCGTTTCGCAACTCAAGTTTGGGGTGTATCGGCTGAAGGTAAAACGGATGAAGAGATTGCACTGGCAGGTATCGACGCACTCGAAGCCTTCACTAAAGAGTGTGGCATTGTGACCTCTCTAGAAGAACTCGGTGCAACCAAAGAGATGCTACCTAGAATTGCTGAATCTACCATCATTCTCGGTGGCGGTTACCATGCCATCACCACCGAAGAGATTCAACAAGTGCTAGAAGCGTGCTTTTAAGTCTCTACGTTTAGCATAGATCCTGAATAGGAAAGGATCGATAACACAATAGGCCAGCGATAGATTTCGCTGGCTTTTCTTTTCTGAAAATAGGAACCTGATCAACGGGATAGCAGGCTATTTTCGTCGCCTATTTGGGTATGACCAGACATGGCCAAGCCATGAGATAACCGAAGCGATACAACCAAGTAATAAAATGGCCACAGTCATTTCAATATTCAAAATACGACTGCATTCAGCGTAAAAGTTCTCGTCACCTTCTAGTGCTAAGAATCCCGCCGCGACAAAAAGAATACCGTACAAACATAGAATGAAGATCACGCCCGATTTTAGTGCGTTAAAGTAACTACTCATACGACACACTCTCAAGAGAACCTAATCAAATCGCTTTTAAGCGTTGTACTCACAGACAAACACCTGATTGGTGTCCAATGAAAAGCTATGAAACTATGTTAAACATAGTCTATAACTGGATGATTTTTAGTTAACTCATCACCGTTTTATAAGAAAAGACCACAGAGATAAGTCAGTTTTGACCTCTGTATTAAAAATAAGAAAAAACGAGCGTTGTAGGCCAATGATTCGCTGTCGATCACTCTCGAAACTGTTGCTGATCAGTGAGCTAACGATTGTTGAAAATAGTCCGCCAAATAATCAATAAAGGCTCTGGTAGTGGATGAAAGATGCTTACGCGAGGAGTAAAGCGCATAGATCTGTAAGTCATTGGGTTTCCACTCAGGAAGAATATGC
Source organism: Vibrio tritonius (assembly GCF_001547935.1). NCBI lineage: Bacteria > Pseudomonadati > Pseudomonadota > Gammaproteobacteria > Vibrionales > Vibrionaceae > Vibrio > Vibrio tritonius. The sequence goes on along the minus strand of NZ_AP014636.1, from coordinate 293,577 downwards.
ACTAATTGCCCCGACGCCAGCTCGTTTTCCACCAAATAAGTAGGCTGTAAAGAGATACCAATCCCTTCACAGGCGGCTTGCCTTAACACCGTCGCTTCATTTGCCGACAACCTTGGTTTTATCTCAATCGCTTCATACTGTTCGCCATTGGTTAAATGCCATGTATGACGTTCAAAATGTTTGTAGCCCAAACAAGAGTGCCGCAACAAATCGGTCGGTTTTTCAATGGGAGCTGATTGATTGAGATACTCAGGTGAAGCCACCAGCAAGGAACGACACACCCCAATCGGTTTACCGATAAGCGAGCTGTCTGGATTAGAGGCAATACGAATGGATAAATCGATCTGCTGCTCAACCAGATCGTTATGGGAATCATCAACAAATATTTCGATATTAATCTCAGGATGCAACTGCATAAAATGTTTGGTTGCTGGCACCAACTGGGCAAAACCAAACGACATACTGGTCGAGACTTTAATCTGCCCTGATAACAGGGTCGCATCACCAACCACATCAGTAAGCGCTTCACCCACATTCAACCAATTCTCGATTTTCTCAAGGTTCTGTTGCCCCGCCGTCGTTAACGTCACTCGTCTAGTGGTGCGGTGCAATAAGCGCGTTTGAAGCCAATTTTCCAGCGCTTCGACATAGCGCGTCACCATCGGGCGAGACATATTTAATCGGTCTGCGGTATCGGTAAAGCTACCAGAATGCGCAACATCTACAAAAACCTTGGCGGCAGTTAATCTATCCATCTTATTTGCACGATTTAAGAAACACTATTGTCTATATTGATGCATTTATCTGAGCGAATCAATTTTCTATAGTAGTGACATAACGCAGCACCTAAAACAGGTTCCCAAGCCTAAAACACAATACTGCGAGCGTATCGATCTGAAGGAGAGAACAAGATGAATGAAGTCCATTATTTTTATGACCCTATGTGTGGCTGGTGTTACGGCGCAACCTCGTTGATTCAGGCCATTGCCGAACATCCACAATTTACCTTGGTGTATCACCCTGGCGGCATGATCGAAAGAAAAGCGCTCACCGAGGGCTTTAAGCAGCATGTCCTGCAAGCGGATCCCCGCATCGCCGCTTTAACAGGGGCATCTTTCGGTGAAGCCTACATCGAACGTCTAAAAAGCGAGCAGCCTTTCATTTTGGATTCTTACTTACCGATTCGCGCCATCTCGATCGCTCAATCGATGGGCATTGAGGCATACAAAATGATCAAAGCCATTCAAAACGCTCATTATCAAGAAGGTTTGGTGGTGTCTGATGAAGCAACCCTCGCTGTACTGGCGCAACGCTTTGGGCTGAATGAGGTAGAGTGGCAACGCAAAATGCAAGAGAGCGCCGACCACATTGAGCAAGAAATAATAGATAGCCATGAATTGATGGCACACTGGTCTGTCTCTGGTTACCCGACCTTAATTGCCAATATCAACAATCAGTTCATTAAATTGCCCCATGAGCAATTCTATGGAAAACAAGCGCAGTGGCATCAGCTTTTGGATTCACTGGTGAAATAAGCACAAAGCGGCACCTTATTAGGTGCCGCTTTCTATACCCAAGTAACCTCAAGATGCGGTTTCAGCAACCACTATGATTATTGGGCATTAACCTGATCTCGCCCAGCTTGCAAGACTTTCATCACTTCCAGAGAGTGTTCAAGATAACGATAACATTGCGCTAAGTCGTTCTCTTTAAACATCTGATTAAAGTCTTGGAACTCATAAACCATATGATTATCTGCATGGTTTAAGTTAAATGTCTGCACCTCTTGACCTTTTAAGCCAAGCTCAAACGATGCCGCCACATTCGGTATACCTTGGATAGCTAAGTATCCTTTATCGCCCTGCACCACGAAACGCCCTTCACTATCAGAATCTTTCGCGCCAGCGCACATCGAGATAGCTTTCTCGTGTTGCATCACAACCACACCCGACATATCAATGCCATTGAAACCGCGGTTAAAGGTGTATTGAATCGAGGTGGGTGCTCCTAACATGAAGCAAGCCAAGTGGATGTTATAGATATTGATATCATACAACGCACCGCCCGATGCTTTCGGGTCAAACGCAGGGTGGACTTCCCCTTGCAAATAAGCGGCATAACGGCTGGATAGCTGTGAATAGTTACCTTGCACCAATTTAATATCGCCAATCAGTGGCAACTTTTCTCTAAATAACTTCACGTTCGGTGAATGAATATTGGTGATCGCTTCAAACAAAAACAAGTCTTTTTGTTTTGCCGTATCCATCAAGATAGTCAGCTCTTCCGCCGTTGTGGTAAATGGCTTTTCGCACACCACATGCTTATTGGCATTCAATGCCTGCAGGGCGTAATCAAAGTGCATGTTATTAGGAATGCCGATGTAGATAAAATCAATCTGGCTATCCGTCAACATGCTTGCGTAATCGGTATAGAGTTTGTTAATCGCATATTGATCACACAGCTGTTGTCCTTTGGTTTTGCTCGCTTCGCGAACGCACAACGCTTCACACACTACGTCATCGATTTGTGCCAAAGCATCCAAACACATGTTGACGATGTTACCTGCACCTACCACACCTATACGCATAAAAACTTACCTTCACTTACATTCACGGATACGTTAAGTGCCAATATCCAACATATTAAGGCATAAGTCAATGTAAGTTATCAACACCACTTACAAACCAGTATAAAGATAAAAATAGTGCACAATCACTTACAAAACCTTATGATAATCGGCAAAAGTAAGTGATGAGTAAGAATAAGATGACCCAAGACGAGCGTTTAATTGAACTAGCAACCTACATTCGTAATCATGGCAAAGTGACTTTAGAGTTTATCTGTGAGCACTTTAATATCTCTTATGATTCAGCACGCCGCGACCTAGTAAAACTGGGTTCTCAGCCAGGAATCTTACGTATTCGTGGTGGCGCGATTCTCAATGAAAGCAAAAGCTATCTCTCCTTTTCTCAACGCAATGAACCCGATCCAGTCAAACAACAACTGGCAGAATATGGCGCGTCCCTTATTGAAAAAAATGACATCGTCTTCTTGGACGCAGGCACCACCAATAGCTTGCTGGCCAGTTACCTCAATGTGGAATCGAGTGTGATTACCAACTCTCTTGAGTGTGTGAATGAACTGATCAGCAAAACGCAAATTCGTAAATGCGTACTCGGCGGCGGATTTGATGATTATTCTCATACTATTTTGGGCGAAATGACCATTGAGCATATTCGAAAATATCGCACCAATCGCGCCTTTATTGGCGTCAGCGCACTGTCGGATGCGGGTATTACCACCAATAGCGAGATGGATGCACGGCTTAAGCTCGCCATGGCAGAACAATCAACTCAAGTGATCTGTATTAGCACATCAACTAAGTTTAATACCCAGTTAATGTATCAATCTTGTGGCTGGGAGCATATTGATTGCCTAATCGTCGACAAAAAACCGCCCCAAAATCTACTTGAACAAATTGAACAACATGACGTGGAATTGATTGTTCTTAGTGACAATGCACAGCACTAAGCAGTCAATTCAGTGTTGAAATGGATATAACCTCAAGGGGCTACCAAATGGTAGCCCCTCGTCGTTAAAGCTTAAATTTCCCAACCAATTCGTGCATATTGAGCGCCAAGGCCCGAAACTCTTCTGCCGTACTCAGCTGACCTTTAGCCTCTTCCGTTAACTGGTTAGCTATTTCATTGATTTGTTGAGTATTTTTAGTAATGTCATCACACACAAACGATTGTTCTTCCGTCGCAGTGGCAATTTGAATAGACGTGCCTTTGATCTCATCAATGGAACCCGCTAACTTGATCAAACTGTCGCTAGCGAGATTGGCCTGTTCTACAGCATCCCCCGTCATGCTTCGACTGTTTTCCATCACCGATGTCGCTTGTTGCGTGGTTTGTTGCAGCTCATGAATCATCTGTTGGATCTCTTCTGTCGAAGAGGTCGTCTTCTGTGACAAATTACGAACTTCATCGGCCACCACCGCAAATCCACGCCCATGCTCACCTGCCCGTGCTGCTTCAATCGCAGCGTTAAGTGCAAGCAGGTTCGTTTGCTCAGCAATGCCTTGAATCGTGGTCAAGATTGTCGTGATCTGTTGGGTGTTGGTATTTAATTTACCTATGATATTGCTGGTCGTTTCTACTTCTTTCGACAAGGTTTCGATGGACTTACGGGTTGATTCTACAACCGTTTTACCCTCAGTACAGGATGTCGAGCCCTGCTCAGCCACAACCGCAGCTTGTTCTGAATTGGAGGCAATTTCAGCAGTGGCTTTTGACATCTCGTTAATGGCCTCGGCAACTAAGGTTACTTTCTCTAGCTGCCTACCCGAATCAGACTGCCACTGATGTGCTTTACTGGCTGCAGTATCCGCCATGCTCTTCAATTGGGAGCTTAAACTCACCACCTCACGAATCAAGCTATTTAACTTAGACACAAACCCATTGAATGCTAGGGACAAATCCGCCACTTCATCATTAGTCGATACATCCAAGTTCACCGTTAAATCGCCATGACCTTGGGAAATTTGGCGCAACACCTCTGCCACTCGGCTGATTTGGGAAGTAAGCACCTTTGCGACATAAGAAGCCACCGCGATAAACAGAATCACCAAAGGAATGGCGATAGCAAAAGTGGCATAACTTTGTTTTACCGCGGCAGCATAAACTTCCGCTTTTGGTACCAAAGCAACGAACCGCCAACCCAAATATTTAGAAGTCACCACCTGCCCAAAGTAATCAGTATCACCACGTTTAATCGTAAATAGATCGTTGGGATGGGAAGCGAGCAACTTGTAGAATGGCGTATCAATGGCAGTGATTGACTTAAAATTGTTGTCAGGCTGAAGTGGATCAACCAAGATATTTTCATTATCTTCGATAAGAACGATAAAACCTTTGTCACCAATGGTGATATTTTTGACGATCTCGGTAAGTTCATTCACCGATACATCAAGACTCATGACGCCAGTAATCTGGTTCTGCCCATTTTTCATTGCCTTGGCAATCGCAATATAGGTAGCATCATCCCCTTTCCAGTAATACGCATTGGTCATCACTGTCTTACCGTCAGCCTCTTTGGCTTTTAGGTACCAAGGCCTTCCCCGAGGATCAAAAGGCGCTTTAAATACACTTCCCGGCCATTCAATGTAAGTGCCGTCTTCTCGCCCAGTATAAACATAAGCTAGATTTTTCTGCGCCTTAGCAAACCGATCAAAACTCGCCCAAAGCTCTCCAGCCGTACCTGTTACACTATTCCAACCTGAAAAGCGGTCGACATCCGCTTGAGTGACAAAACTGGGGGCCCCTGAGGGATTTTGAGCAATAGGCATTGACGACAAATAATCGATGTTTTTCTTGGCATCACCAAAAAATATATTAAATGCTTTGTCTACTTGAACGATTTCTTTCGCACTGGATTTTTGAAATTGCTCTATAGCTGTATTACTCACTTCATTTATTGAATAAGCAGCTAAAATAGCGACAGGTGCTAAAACAGCCACCGTAAACGTTAGGATCAATTTTGTCCGAATTTTCATGACGGCAATACCCTCAAAGAACAATCACTATTATTTATAGACGTTTTTATCAAGGGCGTCAGGCTCAGCGTAAAATTACCACTTTTGTGCAGACGAAAGTAAAATATTGAACAATAAAAAAGAGTCGCGTATGACGACTCTCAAATAGATGAATATGACACTCAGTGAGTAATAAGTCTCGTTATGATTAATAACGGTTACCCATGACTTGGATATTAGCCATTGCACCGTCTATATCTCGTAAATCGCTAGTGCTTAATTCAATATCAAGTGCAGAGAAGTTTTCCTGCAATCGAGCATGACTGCGACACCCCGGAATTGGTACTATCCACGGTTTCTGAGCCAATAACCAAGCCAGCGCAATTTGGGCTGGTGTTGCTTGATAATGCTCACCAATTCGCGCCAGCAAATCAACAACCACTTGATTGGCGTCAATCGCTTCAGGTGTGAACCTTGGGTTACGACTACGTAAATCACTCTTATCATAGGTTGTTGTTTTATCGATAGTCCCCGTTAAAAAACCACGTCCCAAAGGGCTGTACGGTACGACGCCAATACCTAACTCTTCGCATGTGGGCAAAATATCTTCCTCGATATTACGCCACCAAATCGAATATTCACTTTGCAGCGCAGTAACCGGTTGAACAGCATGGGCACGGCGAATTTGGTCCGCATTCGCTTCTGATAAACCAAAGTGCTTCACCTTGCCCTCTTTTATCAAATCTTGCACGGCACCAGCCACATCTTCCATTGGCACGTTAGGGTCCACACGATGTTGATAGAAAAGATCTAAGCACTCCACATTTAACCGTTTTAATGACGCTTCAGCCACACGCTTGATTTGTTCTGGCCGACTATCAAACCCCATAGATGGTGCAGGACCTGTCCCTTGCGGACTGTGCGCAAAACCAAATTTAGTTGCAATAAACAGTTTGTTTTTATCCAGGCCAGCAAACGCTTCACCTAGTAGCAATTCATTGGTAAATGGGCCGTACACTTCGGCTGTATCAAAAAAGGTAATCCCCATATCAACCGCTTGGTGCAATACGTTAATCATCTCGTTTTTGTCGGCTGGCTTATCAGCGAAACTCATGCGCATACAGCCTAACCCCATACCAGACACTTGTGGGCCGTTGATACCTAATGTTCTCATTTTCATGATGATACTTTCTCCATTGCGTAAAGATTATCACCACTATAAAGCGCCTTATTTCTGATGATAATAAACAAAATATCAATGCACTTAGCAATGGAATTAATCAATAGAATGACTCAATAAAAAAGGGCATATCTCTATGCCCCATTACAATAAGTATCATTAGCTACACAAAATCAATTTGAAGAAGTGATACTGCTATCGGTGAATGTAGGGTAATTGTTTGGTTTACCCTCATTAATATTTGTGAGGAAGTTACTGTCTTTCATTGGCACATTCGCCTTACCATAATCGTAGGTATTGAGCTTATAACGTAAATCGCTATTAGATACACCATCGCCATACATGGTGTACCAGCTAACAATATCTGGCGTTACAAATCGACCATAATTATTTTCTGCCCCTTCTCCGCTTTTCGCAAAGCGCATTGCATGAGTCAATACACCATCTTTATGGTAAACAAATTTAATGTGATTACCCTCTTTATCTAATTCAGAGAATGTTTTAGTGGTTAACGAACCATGAGCACTATAGCTTCCGTGCGTAACGGAACCATTTTTGGTCCAAATTGCAACATTTTCCCAATCGTGACGGTGACCACTTTTAATGCCATCTAAGATTTGGTCTTTCAGGAAGTAGAGCGCGTAGAAATGCGCACAATATTGGTCACCACCTTGGTTAATACAAGCATAACGGTGGTAGGTATTAGAAAGGTCAAGAAAATTGGAGCTACGACAACCACCTGTAATTGAACCCGTAGGTTTTAGCCCACCGTTTCTTGCTCCAGAACGGCTAATTCCCGCACTAGGCAAACATCCATCAGTATCAAAATCGAAGACAGGGGCGATTGAAGAAGCATCGACATTATTAGGTAACGCTTGATCAAGTTTGGCAAAATTATGGGCATAAACAGGTAATGAAAGTCCAGATAATGCCAAAGAGCAAAGTAGACCAGTAGTACTTAATTTCATGTTTTCTCCTACGTGAAACATCGTGAATGAGCCGAAGCATAAATTTAAAAAGTATTACAACATGTATTTGATATCGAATTAGTTAAAAGCACTCACATGACACTTTAATGAAAATAAATAATATAACTTGAACCAACCACCAAGTTACATAAATAGTTACTATTAAATAAATCAATAGTGAAATATAAATATAATTAATTAGAACGAAGTACTATTTAATTAATATCTACTCCATTCTCAAATTCTATTTTCAGTTACGATATTGAAATACTGCTCATAAATTTGAATCAATTAGAAAAATCATAACCTATGACTAACATAAACCCATCCCTTAAACGGACCTGAAATTTACTGTTCGTATTAAGAAATCTATAAAAAATATGCGACCTGCTTTCCAAAAGGTTTGGTATTTGACAATACAAAATGAAACAATTAGTTACATTTTAGATAAATACCAATAATAAAAGTGAAGCATTCACAAAGAAATAAAAAGGAAATTTACATTAATTTAATCTGATCACCATTCTGTAAAAAAATAGTCACGTAACGTCGGCATGCTCTATTACCTACTATTTCGCATGAAAGCAATGAGGAAAGCAATGGAACTGGTAAAGAGATTTAATAAAAACAAAATTACATCATTGATCATCGCGGGCGTAATTATTATGCCGTTAACCGCTTGTCAAGATAATGATGATGAGAGTGCTTTTACACTTCAACTACTTCACCTAGCAGACATGGATGGCTCTAATGCGACAGCACTTGCTAATGCTGGCAACTTAGCGAGCAATGTTTTATCACTCACAGCACAATATCCAGAAAATACTTTGTTTCTAAGCTCTGGAGATAACTATATTCAAGGCTCTCGCTACGAAGCTGCCGCAGATGAATCAATGGCTAACGTCAGTGGTATAGGTGTTCCGGGCGTTGGACGTGCCGATATAGCTATACTCAATGCAATGGGGTTACAAGCATCCGCAGTTGGTAACCACGATCTTGATGGCGGCATTGCCGAATTTGTTTCAATCATAAATTCCGCCACAGCAACAGGAAGTTATTATAACGACTACCCTGGCGCACAATTTCCTTATTTAAGCAGTAATATGGTGTTCTCTAATGACAGTAATAGTGCACCGCTGGTTGTTTCCTCTGGCCAATATGCCAATACCATCCCAAATAGCCTAACCTCAAGCACTATTATCGTCGTCAATGGTGAACGCATTGGAATTGTTGGTGCAACTACACCAACTAACGATGATATTACGTCAACTGATGATGCAACGGTATTACCAGAAAACGATTCAACCACAGAACTTGCTGCGATTATCCAAACAGAAGTAGACGCACTGACCGCAACAGGAATTAATAAAGTCATCTTACTTGCGCATATGCAAAATATTAAGTTTGAAAAACAGCTTGCTGGACTATTAAATGATGTGGATATCATTGTTGCCGGCGGTTCAAATACTCTATTAGCAGATGAAAATGATCGACTATGGGACGGTGATAGCGCTGCAGATACCTATCCCTTAATGTACAAAAGTGCTGATGGCAATAACGATATCGCTATTGTAAACGTAGATGGCGATTACAAATATTTAGGCCGCCTTGTGGTTGGATTTAATGAGGAAGGCGATTTATTAGCGAGCACGATTAATCCTACTGAAAGTGGCACTTATATTAGTGATGATGATATGGTTGCCAACCTTAATGGGTCCAATAATGATGACGTTGATGCCATAGTCAGTGCAGTCAATGATGTGGTACTTGCCGCAGAAAGTAACATCCTTGGTCATTCGAGTGTGTATTTAAATGGGATAAAATCTCAAGTCCGCTCAGAAGAAACGAACTTAGGCAACCTAACTGCTGATGCAAACTTATGGTATGCCAAGCAAGTTGATTCTAATGTCGTCATTTCACTTAAAAATGGCGGTGGTATCCGGGCCGCAATCGGTTATTCTGAAATTCCTGCGGGATCAACGAGCGCTTCAGACGTTCAATATTACCCAACTCAAGCCTACCCAGCAGCCAACAAGCTTTCGGGAGATATTTCGCAGTATGACCTGCAATCGGCTCTCGCATTTAATAACGCTCTCTCTATCGTCGACGTCACAGCAACGGAATTGCAAACGCTCATAGAACACAGTGTATCTGAGATCGATCCTGATGATGCCAGCGGTTATGGTGGCGGTAAGTTCCCACAAATTGCCGGTATGCAGTTTGAGTTTGATGCTACACTCAGCGCAGGATCTCGAGTACAAACACTGGCTGTCGATACAGATGGAGACGGTAGCTACGATGACACTGTGATAAGCAATGGTAGCTTGCAAGGTGACTCGTCACGCACTTTTAAAATGGTGACACTCAGCTATTTGGTTGAAGGGGGTGATAGCTATCCATTTACCTGTACGATGGTTGATAGCCAATGCTCAAACGCTACGTACCTAAAAGATAATATGAACGGTTCGGATCCTGGCCTCGCTAATTTTGCTTCAGAAGGCACCGAGCAGGATGCTTTCGCTGAATACCTTGCGACAAATTATCCAGATGCCGACACGCCTTACACCATTAGCGACACAATAGCGGATTCAACAGCAACAGATGAGCGCATCGTTCGTCAAGATAGCCTGTAATGACTCGCAAAAAACGGGATCAGTTGATCCCGTTTTTCTATTAATATCATCTTGCTCAAACAGTCCGGTTTTATCGACTCACTGCAATGACGCTAACAATTCTTTGATGTCCTCTCGCCTTCCTATATCGCCGATTTTATATTTAGTATTGATTGGCAAACTTAAAGCACGTTGCAATATCTCAACGGCCTTTTTCTTCTCCCCTTGGGACGCAAGATAATCGGCATAAAAGTACAATGTTGAACTGTTATTAGGATTACGCTCAACGCTCTTCTCTAAAAGTAGCTTAGCTTGCTCATCATCACCAAAGCTCAAAGGCCAACCGGGTGCACGATAGTACATCGCCCCCAAAGTGACATAAGGTGCACCGTTCAACGCGTCTGGGTCCATTTCAAGCGCTTGTTCTATCACCTCTTTTGATTGCCTGATTAACTTTAACGCCTTAGATAATCCCGACACCCCAGCCAAAGAAGCAATGTTAATTCCCCATAGCGCCTGAATATCTGCATTGTCTGGATATTGATTATGCAATTGGTGTAGATCTTCAACTAACTTAGTGAAACACTGAGGCTGTTGCTCTTTCTCTATTTTGTACTGGCATTGAGACCATTGAACCTCATAAGGGTAAGTATCAATAGCTTGGGTAGAACTGCTTGCCGCAAAAGAAGGTGTAGCGGATACAATACTTAACGCCACAATAAGCCGACATACTCTCGGAGAGTAGTTTACATTCCGCTGCATCAACTTTTCCCCAAAGCTTAGAAAATTCAATTTCATAACTGACCTGATCCACTGCATCGTGAATACGATAATAAAAACAGCCTATGACGGCGCAATGACAACCCTAATATATCGATGGGACTTTCCGATTAAATCGACTCAAGCCAGTGAGGTAGTCGGCTTAATCGATATGTTTAACATTAACCAATGCTGCCCCACTATGGAATACACCTTTTGTGTCATTAGGGTTATAAAGTGCGCAACGCTCCAAAGATAAACAACCGCAATGGATACAGCTCCCTAATTGGGTTTGTAGTGCCTTTAAACTTTGAATCCGCATCTCGAGAAGCTCATTCCACGATCGCGCTAACTGTTCCCACTCATCCTTACTTGGTGCTTGGTGTTTAGGTAGTTGTTCTAGCGCATCGGCAATCTCATTAAGCGTTAACCCCACATTCTGCGCAGCCTTAATAAACGCGATACGTCTCAGGATATGTTGGCTATAGCGCCGCTGATTTGCTGCTGTGCGATGGCTAAATATCAATTCCTTTGACTCATAAAAATGCAATGTCGCGACACTTACGCCTGAACGCTTCGCCACTTGGCCCACACTCATTTCCATTTACTCTCTCCATTTTGCCATTTATCCCTTGACCTCAAGTTAACTTGAGGAATTAGGCTTCCACCATAACCTCAACATTAACTCGCTGTAAAGATTCAACATATGGAAGCAGCGTAAGGCTAGGGATCAAACATGACTATGTATTTTGACTTGGTGAAAGCACTACTCAACAAAAACGAGCAGGGCCTGGTGCTCATTGCCGTAAAGGAGCAAGGCCCAGTGGCGCAAATGATTTCGCGTATAGGGAAACTGGCCGTTTTGCTCGGTGTTATCTCGTTCTTATGGGGGTGTGTTCACGCTTTGATGCAGCCATAGCAACATAAATAAATGTTTAACCTCGCATCTCATTACTTATCAACGACTTTGGTCACTCTCAACGGAATCACACTATGGACATTACCTTCACTTCGCGTACTCGGCCTTATCTCACAGGTCTGTTCTTTGATGGCATATCCTCCGGCATGTTTATGATGGCAGTGCCTTGGATGATGCTATCAAAACCTAACATGGGCTCGTTTGTGGCCATGGTGGCGCTCACCTGCACGGTTTTATCGTTTCTCCTTACACCTGTTTTCGCTACTTTTATTGACCGCTTTTCGAGAAAACAGTTGTTGATTTGGGTACAAGTAGTACAAGCCACCACCGCAGCCTTGGTGGCGGCGTCCTATGGATTAGGGATTGAATCTCAATGGATATTGGCAGCGGCACAACTGATTTTTTGGGTTTCAAATAACCTAGGCTGGTCAAGCAATGGCGCCTTTACCCAAGAAAACTTTGAACCTTACGAATACGCTGCGCTATCAGGAAAACAAGAGATCATCATGCAAACCACCACCCTTGGCTCGGGCGCTTTGGGCGTGATGCTTTTAGAAATGTGGGGAATGTTTGAGTTTTCATGTCTTGCCGCGCTAGCTTCAACTATCGCCAGTATCAGCTACATCGTCACCCCTTACCGGCGCCGACTTAGCCAGTCCATTGCCAGCTCTTTTGTCACTCAAATCAAAGAAAGTCGAACCATTATTGCCCGCAAACCGCGCTTTTTTGCCTTTGTGATGCTGTCGGCATTGAGCTATCCCATTCTCACTTTCCTAAGTAAATTGGTGCCTATTTGGTTTGCAGAAACAGGCGTATCAGGCAGTTGGTTCGCGGGATACAACATCGCCTTTGCTTTGGGGTCGCTAGTCACTGGACTTCTCGTCGGAAGATTACTCGGCTTAAGCTCACACCCAAAAATCATGATTGGCGCGATGAGCATAGCCAGTGTTATGTTACTGGGCATGAGCCTTTCCCCTTACCCACAAATACTACTGGCGTTCACCTTTTTCTTTGGCACTTTCAACGCACTAAATCGGATTGCTCGCACCAATTGGATGCACCATGTGATAGATATCCAACAGCGCGGACGAGCCGATGGCATGCTGCAAATGTTCAGCACACTCGCGCAAAGCATCAGTTATGTGGCGATAGCTTATTTAAGCCATTTTGGCATCACACAACTTGGCTTTTACCTTGCTGCGGCGGTGATGGCAACGGCAGTGATCGTCATGATGCGTTTACTCAAAAATCCTGAGTTCAATATCAGCCCGGCGCAAGCCTAATAAAGAGCTAAGATTCCGACTGTTTCAGTTTGGCAAAATATTGCGCGGGTGGTTTGCCGACCGATTTTTTAAACATAGTGATAAAGGCAGTCACCGACTGATAACCCAGATAGTCAGCCACGCGCTGCACTGGGTAGTCTTCTGACAGCTGGTGCATCGCGATAATCAGGTGCAACTGCTGACGCCAACGACCAAAAGTAATGCCAGTTTCTTGCTTAAAAAGTCGTGCTAGCGAACGCTCACTCATCGCCACGGCCATTCCCCATTCGGCTAAAGTGCGGCGGTCGGCAGGATTATCAAACAGCTCTTTGGCGATCCTTTTCAAGCGAGGATCATCGGGATTGGGCAGAGATAGATGCTCGATCGGCATTTTGCCCAGCTCTTCGAGTAACACCAATGCCTTACGAACCACACTCAGGTCGTCACTGTAATCATGAGGCTGTTCACTCATATCCAAAATCAGTTCACGAACCAGCGGCGAAATAGACAAGGTGCAACCGGATTGAGGCAGTGACGCCATGTCTGGACGGACAAACAGATAGCAAATTTGCGCATTGGCAGTGGCATTAACTCGGTGTAATACGCCTTTGGGAATCCACACCGCACATTGTGGTGGCACGATCACTGTGGATTGCGGTAGCTGACAGGTCACTCCGCCCTTTAACGCGAACACAAGCTGTCCCATCGTATGCTGATGAATAGGCACTTCACTCTGCTTGTCTTTTACGTTTTCGCGCAGTGCAATCACGGGCGAACCATGATGCCCATGATCAAACTGATTGATGGTTTCGAGTAAAGAAGATTTGTCGTTGAACATATTGTCATAATTTAGCGATTTTTTGTCATAATATAAAAATTATCACCATGCGACAAATGATAAGGTGACAACAGTTACTTCGACCAAGAGTCCCTTAAATGAACCATCAAGCGACTGACAAGAAGGCCTTGTCATCACTGTTTTTGATCATTGGCTTACTGCTGATTGCCTGCAATCTGCGCGCCCCCTTTACCGGCATTGCGCCCGTACTCGATACCATTCAATCTATTTTTTCCCTCTCGGCGTATCAAGCTGGGCTGCTGACGACTCTACCACTGTTATGCTTTGCCGTTATTTCACCCTTCGTAGCCAAGTTAGAGAAGAAGCTGGGTCTTAACACCACTCTGTTAACCGCATTGGCCATCATTACAGTGGGTATCGTAATTCGATCGTTAGGTTGGGTTTCTAGTTTGTATTTGGGCACATTACTGACCGGGGTGGGTATCGCTGTGGGGAATACACTACTTCCGAGTCTGGTGAAACAAAATTTCCCGCATAAAGTGGCAAACACCACGGGTCTGTGTGGTCTGTTTATGGGCGTATCCGCAGGTGTTGCTTCAGCTACCATCGTGCCGCTCGAGCTTTGGAGCGGCTGGCAAGTAGCACTAGGTTCCACCATGATCTTACCCATATTGGCAACGCTTGTTTGGTGCACTCAACTAAATGCGCAAACCTCCCACGCTAAACCAGCAATGTCGACGGAGGACAATAAGCCCATTTGGCAGTCACCACTGGCGTGGCAAATCACTCTATTTATGGGCATCAACTCTTTACTTTATTACATATTAATTGCTTGGTTACCTTCCATCTTGGCAGACGCAGGCTTTTCAACTTTGGAAGCAGGTTCAGTACATGGTTTGATGCAGATGGCATCGGCTCTACCTGGGCTTTTTCTTGGCCCAATAGTGAGCAGGATGAAGAACCAAGTCATCGTCGCAATTATCATGAGCGCACTGATCAGCGTTGGTTTAATCGGTCTTTGGATCGCACCTAAAGAAGCCGCTATTTGGGTCTCTTGCTTTGGCGCAGGGTCAGGTGGCGTCATACTATTAGCGTTTATGTTTATTGGCTTTCGCACCACGAGCACTTTGCAAGCCACACAGCTTTCGGGAATGGCGCAAGGTGTTGGTTACTTGCTGGCAGCGTTAGGACCAACGCTTGTGGGCACGCTGCATAACCTCACCCATTCTTGGAGTGCCATGTTGCTCACCGCCACTTTGTTGTCACTCGCCATGCTGCTTAATGGCGCATTAGCCGGACGTACGCGCACCATTCATTTAGACGTCGCACCGGCATAACTGCATTCTTTTTCGCGTAATGACAAGAAACAAGCAAAGCGATCCCTTTGCTTGTTTCTTTTTATCATTAACTATTAAAAAGCGAGTAAAATCAAAAACTTTCTAATGGCTACTTAGATTGTCATAAATACCGCGACAGCAACACTTTAGAGGGAATTTTACAAAAAGAGCGCATTATCCCTCTCAATGCGAATCGTTATCGTAATTATGTATTAACATTATAGATAACTATTATCATTACTAATAAACGTATATGCATTAGGGGATTCATCAATGAAAAAACTGCTCACTCTTTCAGTGATATCTGCAACGCTGATTAGTCCTTCAGTCATTGCAGCCAACGAAGTTAACGTTTACTCATACCGCCAGCCTTTTCTTGTAAAGCCTATGTTTGATGAATTCACCAAGGAAACGGGTATTAAAGTGAATGTTAAATTTGCCAAAAAAGGACTGGCAGAGAAAATGAAGCAGGAAGGCAAATACAGCCCTGCCGATGTAGTGTTGGCGACAGACATCAGCCTATTGACCGAGTTAGTCGATAAAGATTTAGTCCAGCCGTTAAACAGCAACATAATTAAAAGCAATGTACCAGCACAATACCGCGACAGTTCTGATGAATGGTTTGCCCTTACGGTGCGCACACGCAGTGTCTATTCCTCTCGCGATCGTCTAGGTAAATTAGGCAGCGATTTCAACTACAGCGACCTTGCTAAACCTGAATACAAAGGAAAGATCTGTACTCGTTCTGGCAAGCATCCTTACAATATATCTCTGGTTTCATCCATCATTGCACATCAAGGAGAAGCCGCCGCTAAAGCATGGCTGGAGGGCGTAAAAACCAATCTTGCTCGTAAGCCTCAAGGAAACGATAGAGCCCAAGTCAAAGCCATTAAAGAAGGGCTGTGTGACGTGTCTTTAGGTAACAGTTATTACCTTGGAAAAATGCTCAATGACGAGAAACAAAAAGCATGGGCAGACGCGGTTTACATTAATTTCCCCAATCAAAACTCAACTGGAACCCACGTTAATATCAGTGGCATGGTAATGGCAAAGTACTCGCCAAACCATGACAACGCCAAGAAGCTGATGGAGTTCCTAACTGATTCAAAAGCACAAAAAATGTACGCTGAAGTCAACTATGAATACCCGGTAAAGCCAGGTGTACAACGCTCAGAACTCGTGCAATCTTGGGGTGAGTTTAAAGCGGATACGATACCTTTAGAAGAGATAGCTAAGTATCACAGCACAGCAGTTAAACTTCTTGATGAAGTGAAGTTTGATTTGTAAAAAAGCGAGTTTTAATGCGCACGTGAGAGAGCCATAAACATGATGTTCAAACGCTATTTTTGGCTATGTGGTAGCGGAATGTTTGCCCTGCTGCTCATTCTACCGATTGTATCGCTCTTCTATCTTTCGACAGAAGAGGCAGGAGATCTGTTCTCTCACCTTTTTGCTACCGTACTCCCAACTTACACCCTTAATACGTTATTACTGGTGATTGGTGTGATGGGGCTTTCACTGTTTTTTGGAGTCCCATCCGCCTGGCTCATGGCAATGTGTCGGGTGCCCGGAGAAAAATGGCTCCAATGGGCTTTAGTTCTCCCCCTCGCGATGCCTGGGTATATTGTGGGTTATATCTATACCGATTGGTTTGATTATTCAGGCCCCATCCAACAGTGGCTTAGAGGTATTACAGGGTGGACAGCATCTGACTATTGGTTTCCTGATATCCGCACCCTTTTCGGTGCCACATATGTTCTAGCCTTAGTGCTCTATCCTTATATCTATCTGATGTCTCGCTCCGCGTTTATGGAGCAAAATGTCAGCTTACTTCAATCAGCACGGCTTCTTGGTTGTTCTTCTTTTGAAAGTTTTCGCCGCGTTTCTCTACCTCTAGTCCGTCCTGCTGTTGCCGTTGGTTTGTCCTTAGTCGCCATGGAAACATTGGGCGATTTTGGCACCGTCAGCTATTTTGCGGTAAATACACTCACGACTGCGGTCTACGATACTTGGCTAGGTTATTCAAACTTGGGAGCTGCGGCAAAAATATCCGCAATTATGCTCGTCGTGATCGTTCTCTTCCTCAGTGGTGAGCGGTATAGCCGACGCAAACAAAAATTGTTTCAAACCAGTTATACCAGCCGTGAGGATGTGCGCTATGAATTGCGTGGCTGGCAAAAAATCGGAGCCATACTTTGGTGTTGGGGACTCGTGTCAGTCGCCTTTATCCTTCCTCTTCTGCAGCTAGCAAGTTATGCCTACGATTACTTTACTCAAAGTTGGACATCAGAATTCAAGACTTACGCTTTGAGTAGTTTAAAGATCTCTGTTATCGCGGCTTTTTTGGCGACATTTGTCGCTATCGTGGTGAACTTCACAAATCGATTACACAACTCACAACACAGCCTATTTTTTATGCGCGCAGCTTCGTTAGGCTATGCGGTCCCAGGCACAGTACTGGCTATTGGCGTATTATCACCGATTTTAAAAATGGATCACTGGATCAATGACATTGCACAAATGATGCACTTCGAACAACCTGGACTTGTGCTGTCTGGCTCTATGTTTGCTATCGTATTTGCCATGGTAGTCCGGTTTTCCGCTGTTGCTATCGGGAGCGTAGAAAGCAACTTAAGTAAAGTATCTCTTTCTATGGATATGGCCAGTCGTACCATGGGGTGTAATGAAACACAGATGCTAAGGCGTGTACATTTCCCCATGATCAGAAGAGGGATTCTTGTCGCCATTTTGTTGGTGTTTATTGAATCGATGAAAGAGCTTAATGCTGCTTTGCTCCTGAGGCCATTTAATTTTGAAACACTCGCAACCTATGTGTATAACTTTGCTTCTGATGAACAATTAGAACTGGCGGCACTGCCCGCCGTACTTCTGGTTCTAGTTGGCTTAATCCCACTGCTCATTGTTAATCGTTCATTGGAGAGGGCTCACTAATGAATCACACTCTATCCATTTCAAATTTAAGCTGTCAGTACGAACATCAAACCGTGCTCGATTGTTTATCCCTAACGGTTAACAAGGGAGAAATCATTTGCTTACTCGGTTCCAGTGGCTGTGGCAAAACCACATTACTCAAAGCGATTGCAGGGCTATTACCCATTAAATCTGGCTCCATCAAACTCAATCATCATCTCCTTGATGATGGGTGCACCCAAGTAGCTCCAGAGCAACGCAATATTGGCATGATTTTTCAGGACTATGCTTTGTTTCCTCATCTCACTGTTGGCGAAAATATTGCCTTTGGTTTGCGAAAGGTCACGGCTCAAGAGAAAAAACAGCGTATCGAACAAATGCTGACATTGGTACAACTCGATGGCTATACCGACCGCTATCCCCACCAGCTATCAGGTGGACAACAACAACGTGTTGCCATTGCTCGCTCACTGGCGTACCAACCGGATTTATTGCTGCTTGATGAGCCTTTTTCCAATATCGACACCCAAGTACGACACGAGCTGATAAGAGAAATTCGCGATATTTTTAAACGCCAAGGCGTCACGGCGATCTTCGTTACCCATAGTCGTGAAGAAGCCTTCGCTTTTGCAGATAAAATGGCGGTGATGAACAAAGGCAGAATAGAGCAGTTCGGCACCGCCAGTGAGTTGTATCATCACCCTTCTTGCAAATTTGTCGCAGACTTTTTAGGCGGAGGCAGCTATCTACCCGCAACCAAATCCAGAGACAATGACTACCTAACGTCACTAGGAACCGTACAGGCGGATTCACCATCGGCGCTCACTATTGAACAACAATGTGTATTGTTGATGCGACCCTACAGTATTATTTTGCAGTCAGATAGCGGCGCAGAAACGCAAGTTGAAGAACAGCAATTTAAAGGCGATCAATGCCATTACATAGTCAATGTTGACGGGAATCGATTAATAGCAACCTCATTAGAACCCCTATCAGTGGGGGATCATGTTGCCATCAACATATGTTCTAAAGGGGTTTATGCCTTCCCAAGCTGATGGTTTGGCAGAAGTTTGTCAATCACGTAATCAAAGAGCTTTCTGTGAAAGAAAGCTCTGCCTTTGACAACATCAACGCGATGAATAGCGTAGTGCATCTACCAAAATTTTAAAGGCTGGAGAAGATAACTGGCGGTTTGGATAATACAAGTAATACCCATCAAACTCAGGACACCATTCCTCTAATACGCGCACTAAACTCCCATCAGCTAAGGATTCCATCACCATATCTTCCGGAACATAAGTAATACCGAGACCCGAAAGAGCCGCATCCAGCCTGTTAACGGAACTTTCAATCACTATCTGTCCTTTAACATTAACGTTAATCACTTTGCCGTCTTTCTCAAATTCCCACGCATAAACCCCGCCTAAAGTGGGCAAACGAATATTAATACAGCGGTGATTAACCAATTCATGAGGTGTGACGGGTTTACCATGATTTGCCCAGTACTCAGGCGTTGCAACTACCGCCATGCGCAAACGAGGAGAAATAGGGATAGCAATCATATCTTGCTCCAAACTCTCTCCAAGCCTCACTCCGGCATCAAATCGCTCTGCGACGATATCGACAAAACCATAGTTCATACTGATCTCAACTGTGATATCAGGGTATTCTTTAAGAACCTGCTTTATCTTCGGCCACAGTATGGTTTTTAAAGCGTGTTCAGCAGCGGTAATACGAATAGTTCCTGCCGGACGCAATTTAAACTCATTGACCATTTCTAATTCGCGGTCAATGTCCGCTAATTTAGGACCAACAGACTGTAACAATCGTTCTCCCGCTTCTGTCGGAGAGACGCTGCGCGTTGTACGATGCAAAAGACGCACATCCAACCGCTCTTCCAACCCTTTAACGGTATGGCTTAAAGCAGATTGAGAAACGCCTAACTGTCCAGCAGCTTTAGTAAAGCTGCCCTCTCGTGCCACAGTGACAAAGGCGAGCAAATCGTTGTAGTTTTTATTCATAGGTTCATTAACTTTTTAGAATTTGATTTAAATATATACCCAAATATACCCAAATGACCTCAAGATGCAGACTTCAGAGCTTCATCAACGAGCACAGGTCAAGCTCAATGACGGCAGGAATGGTCATTCCCTTTCAACGTCATTGGGCGCAGAAATGGGCTTGTTGATGAGCTCCCAACGGGCGAGTTGTATTCGCTCCTATGCTGCGTTACCGATTTTCTACGTAGAATAACTATGTATTCAAAGAATAACTATGTATTCAAATCAGTGCCTTGCCTATGAGCGAATACATTCTCGCTGAAACCGCATCTTGAGGTTACTTGGGTATAACAAAGTAAAACGTAAGGTTTGCGAAATACACCTCACCAAAAGAGAGCCGTTGTGTTTCGCCCAACCCACATCAAAACGCCACTTTCCTTGATGGATTATAAAAAAAACAGATTCATTAATAATCCAGCTAAAAGATAAAGACCTTATTAGTTTGACTCATAAATACATAGACAAGATAGAAAGTAAGATTGAGAGGTGGGGTGCGCATACCTTCAACTTGATTAATTAATTTTTCTAATAAGTCTATTTGGATTTACCCACTTAATGCATCAAAGCGACGCAAGTAAACTAGCGCCACTTTCAATGAGGGCAACTTTTATGGCTGAATTTAGTAAATCGCAGAACAATGCATTGATCATCATCTTAGCAACGTATCTGCTGATCCTCTTGGATACATCCGTTGTTATTACCGGATTACCACAAATCCAAGAATCTTTAGGATTTACCCAAGTTGGTCTATCTTGGGTTCAAAATGCTTATACACTGACCTTTGGGAGCCTGTTAATGCTTGGGGCTCGCGCAGGTGACATCTTGGGACGAAAAAGAGTATTTCGTTTCGGCATTTTGGTGTTTACCATTTCATCGTTTGTGATTGGTTTAGCACCATCAGCAAGCACTATGATCGTCGCTCGTATTATACAAGGTGGCAGTGCTGCAATATTGGCTCCAACGACATTAGCCTTACTCTCGACCTACTTTAAAGAGGGAGAAGAACGAGTAAAAGCCCTCTCTTACTATGCCGCGACTGCAGGTATCGGCGCGACAGCCGGATTAGTCTTAGGCGGCCTTTTTGCGGGACTTCTTTCTTGGCGAGTCGGTTTTCTTGTTAATGTCCCAACAGGAATTGTATTGTTTATTGCCACCAATAAATTACTGGCAGAAACAGAACGTCACACAGGCAAGTTCGATATTGTTGGTACGGTAACGTCAACTATCGGTATGTCTGCCATCATCTACGGCATCATTCACTCATCCAACGCAGGTTGGGGCGACTTTACCACACTGACATTTGTTGTGGGTGGTTTGCTAATGATGGGCATATTTTTGCTGACAGAAGCGCACAGTCGTCAACCGTTATTACCACTAAGATTATTTCAAAGTAGTGAGCGGTCTATTGCTTATCTATCCCGTTTTCTATTTTTAGGTGCCATGGTTAGCTTCTTCTTTTTCTCTACGCAATACATGCAGCGTGTATTGATGCTAACACCAGTAGAGGCAGGTTTAGGCTTTGTACCAATGACAGGCTTTACCTTTATTGCCTCGATATTCGTACCTAAACTCACTCGAAAATTAGGCAACCATGGTGTCACTTTAGTCGCATTTGCCTGCTGCATGGTTGGTTTTTGGATGCTGGCTAACATGTCATCTCAAAGTGATTACTGGCATGAAATGCTATTCGCCATGATGGTGGTTGGTTTTGGTAACGGTGCAGCACTCGGTCCTTTGACCATAGCCGGTGTTTCGGGTGTCGCCGCAAAAGACGCCGGAGCCGCTTCTGGCTTAGTCAACGTTGCCCATCAAATCGGCGGCACGTTCGGTCTAAGTTTATTGGCTGTGCTTTACGCTTCAGCAAACGAACCACACCTTCAAGGCACATCACTGCTCGCTTATCAAATCGAAGTTGGCTTTTACGGTTGTATGGTAATGATTGGTTTTGCCATGGTTGCGACCGCACTGCAATCGTTTCGCCAAAAACGAATCGTGGTTAGCCAAGAGTCGTAAAATCTTCCAGAACATGGGTAAAGCCCATGGTTCCCCTCTTTGCCATCCTTGGCAAAGAGGGGCAGCTTAGATGAAGCTCAGAGCGAATTCATTAAATTGGCTCATAAGTATAATTAAAATTTCCCCATTAATTCACCCGGTCTATTCCCTTACACTGTATCGCTAGCTCATCACACATAGTGATACGCTGGCGCTAAATATGGCGAATAAAACATCGCCACCAACATTGAAAAATGCGCTGTACAGCGCCATATCAATTGACATCAACATTGAACAGTCAACACAGTGGTAAATAACTTAGGCAGGGTCTGTACGGTAATCACTCATCAGCCTCGAAGCGGTCATTGCATCGCTCGTCTATTGTACTAACGCTTTCTTAATTAGGGTGAAATGGTTCAAATATGCAAGACAACAAATCGACATTAGTACAAGACCCCCCTGCTCATAAACAAGAGGAAAAACCTAAGCATTCTCGCAAGAAAGTGAAGTATACCCTCTACTCCTTATCCGCTCTTTTTGCCGGAATTTGGGGATACTTGCAGCAGCCACAATACGTTTCTCCCAAAGTCGTGAAACAAGATTATCAAGGCAAATATTATGACGGAGCCTTTCACAACCCAACAATCAGTGAAGCGCCGACAGTAAAAGGCAGCTCACTGGGCATCATGTATCGATTTTTGTTTGAAAAAGATGTGGATGCAAAACCACTGACCGATATTCCTTCAACAAAAACCGACCTAATGGCATTGGATAGGGCACAAAATGTTATCGTTTGGATGGGGCACTCTTCTTATTACGTCCAGCTGGAAGGCAAGCGCTTTTTGATTGACCCGGTCTTTAGCAAAAACGCCTCTCCTGTACCAGAAACCAATGTCGCGTTTAAGGGAAGTAATGTCTATAGTGCGGCTGATATTCCTGAGATTGATTACCTGCTGATCACCCATGATCACTGGGATCACTTAGATTACCCAACCATTCATGCACTAACCTCTAAGATTCATCAGGTTGTCACACCTATTGGGGTCGGTTCTTATTTTCGTCAATGGGGATTTGATGATCAATACATCTTCGAAGGGGATTGGTACGATACATTCAAAGCCGACGGTGTAAACATACACATTTTGCCGTCACACCATTTTTCAGGTCGCATGCTCAAACGTAATCAAACGCTTTGGGGATCATTTGGTATCGAAACGGCACAACATAAACTCTATTTTGGTGGTGACAGCGGTTATGCAAGTCACTTTAAAGAGATTGCGACTAAATTTGGTTCATTTGATATCGCCGTACTTGAAGATGGGCAATACAACAAAGATTGGCCCGATATCCATATGACCCCAGAACAAACCGCACAAGCAGCGGTTGACCTTAATGCTCGCGCATTGATTCCAGCTCATAACAGCAAATTTAAACTGGCCCATCACACTTGGTACGACCCGCTCGATCGCATCACCCAAGCCAGTCGCGAGCGTCCATACCGCCTCATGACCCCGATGATTGGTGAAACCATTTTAGTAGATCAACCACACCAAGAGTTTAGCCAGTGGTGGAAAGGGGAAGAAGGCGCTTAAATTCATGCTCAGCATCGGAGCGTAACAACAAATAGAGCCGCATCATGCGGCTCTATTTATTTGAGTTAACTAAGATTATTGAACGTGCTACTTCACCACCGAATCCAACAACTCATCATCGGCAATTTCGGGGATAGTCACTTTTAAACGAGGTTCGATTTCCATCGCCCGTTTGATGGCGAACATCGCGCCATCGTTTCTTGCCCAGCTGCGGCGGGAAATGCCGTTGTTCACATCCCAATGCAGCATGGAGGTCAAGCGAGTATCGCACTCAGCAGAGCCGTCTAGCACCATACCAAAACCACCGTTGGTCACTTCGCCCCAACCCACACCGCCACCGTTGTGGATACTTACCCACGTTGCGCCGCGGAAAGAGTCGCCAATCACGTTTTGAATCGCCATATCGGCAGTGAATTTTGAACCATCATAGATGTTTGAGGTTTCGCGATAAGGTGAATCGGTACCCGATACATCATGGTGATCGCGGCCTAAAACGACTGGGCCAGACAACACGCCCTCTTTGACTGCTTTATTAAAGGCAGCCGCGATTTTGATGCGCCCTTCAGCGTCGGCATAAAGAATACGCGCTTGCGAACCGACCACCAGCTTGTTGGCTTTGGCTTGTTTAATCCACAACAGGTTATCGGAGATTTGCTGACGAATCTCTTCCGGCGCGTGTTCCAGCATCTCTTCTAGCACCTGAGCGGCGATTTGGTCAGTGGTATCCAAATCTTTAGGGTCGGACGATGCGCACACCCAACGGAACGGACCAAAGCCGTAATCAAAACACATCGGGCCCATGATATCTTGCACGTACGACGGATATTTAAAGGTGCCATCCGCTTGCATGATGTCCGCGCCTGCGCGACTCGATTCGAGCAAGAACGCATTACCGTAATCGAAGAAGTACATTCCTTTGGCAGTCAATTTATTGATGGCCGCCACATGACGCTGCAAGGTTGCTTGCACTGCAGCTTTAAATGCCGCAGGATCGTTTGCCATCAAGTCGTTTGATTCTTCAAAGCTGTAACCGACTGGGTAGTAACCACCCGCCCATGGGTTATGCAGTGAGGTTTGATCAGAGCCTAGGTCAACCGTTAGATCTTCATCAACAAGGCGCTCCCACAAATCAACGATATTACCTAAGTAGGCCAGTGACACCGGTTTATTCTCTTCCACCGCACGGTGAATACGAGTAATCAGCTCATCCAAATCAGGATGCACTTCATCCACCCAACCTTGTTCATGACGTTTGTACGCTGCTTTCGGATTCACTTCTGCCACCACACCGATGGTTTTGGCAATCACGGCGGCTTTGGGTTGTGCGCCACTCATACCGCCAAGACCAGAGGTGACAAAAATAGGTAACTTATTGGCATCACGGTCTTTTTTCATGCGAACCGCATTCAGTACAGTAATGGTAGTGCCATGCACAATGCCTTGTGGGCCGATGTACATAAACGAACCAGCGGTCATCTGTCCATACTGAGTCACGCCAAGGGCATTAAAACGCTCCCAATCATCCGGTTTGGAGTAGTTCGGAATCATCATCCCGTTAGTCACTACCACACGCGGCGCATTAGGATGGGAAGGATAAAGCCCCATTGGATGACCGGAATAGAGCACCAGCGTCTGTTCATCGGTCATTTCCGCGAGGTATTTCATAGTGAGACGATATTGCGCCCAGTTAGAGAATACCGAGCCATTGCCACCATAGGTGATCAGCTCTTGTGGGTGCTGAGCAATCGCTTCATCTAAGTTATTACTTAACATCAACATGATCGCAGCCGCCTGTTTAGACTGATGAGGGAACTCATCAATCGAACGTGCAGTAATTTTGTAGTCAGGCATTAAACGATACATGTAGATGCGGCCATAGGCTTCCAACTCTGCATAAAACTCTTGCGCCAATAGCTCATGATGTTTTTTATCGAAGTAACGCAGGGCGTTTTTAATCGCCAGTTTTTTCTCTTCCGCGGTTAAAATCTCTTTGCGTTTTGGCGCATGGCTTAGATTCTCGTTACGCTCACGTTTCGGTGGCAAAACGTCAGGGATCCCTTCTAAAATCATTTCCTTAAAAGTCATACTGCTTACCTTATCCTTTGTTACTCAGGTGTGATTATCGATAGTGAATTAGGCCAGATCGTCTGCCGCGAGCAGCGAGGCGATGATCTTCTGTAACACCGCGCCAACGCGCTGCTGTTTATCACTATCGAGCACATAGTCATGGGGTTGGCCTTCTGTATTGGCAAAGTCGGCCAAATAGGTCGCTTGCGATAATTCAAGCTGCAGAGCATGAACATGCTGCTCTGGCTGACCAAAGTGGCGCGTAATGTAGCCGCCTTTAAAGCGTCCGTTACAGACATGGGTGTAAGGGCTTTGGCTAACGATCTCTGCGGCGTTATTCAGCAGCGCCTCAGCACAGGAAAGTCCACCATTATTGCCAAAATTGAAATCGGGCAAGGTGCCTTCAAACAGCATTGGCACTTGCGCTGCAATGCTGTGCGCATCAAACAAAATCGCATAACCAAAGCGAGCTTTAATGCGCTCTAATTCACTGGCGATTTGCTGATGATAAGGATGCCAAATCTGCGCTTTGATCTGCTCTTTGGTTGCCTCACTTAGCTCTTTGCCTTCGAGAAACACCGGCGCATCAGCAAACAAAATATCGGGAAATAATCCGGTGGTTTTAGTGGTGTAGAGCGGCTTATCATCGACGGGACGATTTAAATCCACCACAAAACGAGAATAGTTAGCACTGATGATACTGACATTGAGCGAGCGTAAAAAACCATACAACTCAGGCATGTACCAGTCGGTATCTGGCAATTTTTTCGCGGCATCGGTCAGCGTCTCTTCCATGCCCGGTAAAAGTTGCGTACCACAATGGGGCATGCTCACTAACAGCGGACTATCACCGGCCGTAAAACAAAATGGGTCGTTGATCTTAAGCGACATGCGCCACCTCCCCTGCTTTAACTCGCGTTTTTAATAACTCACCACCTAGCCAATAGCTAAGCTCTCCCGGACTTTCGACATCCCAACAGATAAAATCGGCGGTTTTACCCACACTGAGCGAGCCGTGCGTTTGTTCCAAACCAAGCGCTTTCGCAGCATGAATCGTGGCACCAGCAAGCGCTTCTTCTGGAGTGAAACCGAATAGCGTGCACGCCATATTCATCATCAAACGCAGCGATAGCACAGGCGATGTGCCGGGGTTGGCGTCCGTCGCAATCGCCATCGGTACGTGATAATCACGCAGTAAATTGACCGGCGGTTGCTGAGTTTCTCTTAATGTGAAATAGGCTCCGGGCAGAAGCACCGCCACCGTGCCAGAGCTAGCCATGGCGGCAATGTCGGCTTCGGTCATGTATTCAAGATGATCCGCCGATAAGGCGTGATATTGTGCAGCCAGCTGCGTGCCACCAAACGACGATAACTGCTCAGAGTGAATTTTAACTGGCAGCCCCAAACCTTGCGCGGTTTGAAAATAACGTTCGACTTGCGCTGGCGTAAACGCAATGCCTTCGCAAAAAGCATCAACCGCATCGGCTAAGCCTGATTGTGCAATCGCGGGCAGCACTTCAGCACACACATAGTCAATATACGCATCGGCTTGGCCTTGGTATTCGGCAGGTAAAGCGTGCGCGGCAAGACAAGTGGTTTGCACATCAACCGGAAAATGCTCAGCCAGTGAACGCGCCACTTTTAACATTTTGAGTTCATGTTCCAGCGATAAACCGTAGCCGGATTTCACTTCTACCGTGGTAACACCATCTTTGAGGAGTGAACGCAAACGGCGCACTGCAGATGCGAGCAGTTGTTCATCGCTCGCTTCACGGGTGGCTTTGACTGACGCTGCAATACCGCCGCCCTGCTCGGCTATTTGTTTATAACTCACGCCATTAAGACGCTGTTCAAATTCGCCAGCGCGGTTACCACCAAACACCAAATGAGTGTGACAGTCGATCAAGCCGGGTGTGACCCACCCGCCTTGTAAATCGTGTTTCGCATCGCAGGTATGAACGGGCAATGCGTTCGCTTTGCCCAACCATGCAATTTTGCCACCAATAACGCCAATGGCCGCATCAGTGACCGTGTTGTATTGACCGTCTTCCATGGTCGCAAGATGAAAGCCAACCCAAAGTGAATCAAAATGAATCTCTTGGTTCATGGTCTTTCTCCCTTACAGACTTGGCAGTAGATCCAGTGGCATCAAGCGGTTATGCGCCGCTTCTGCAAGAAGCTCGGTGGCCTTTTCGATATCCGCCGCAAAATAACGGTCTTTATCGTAGAAAGGCACGCGAGAACGCAGCTCAGCGCGCGCTTGCTCAAGCAATTCCGACGATTTCAATCCGGTACGAAAATCCATCCCTTGCACGGCAGCCAGAAGCTCGACCGCCAAAATACCGCGGGTATTTTCCGACATGTCTTTCAAACGACGCGCCGCAAAGGTGGCCATCGACACATGGTCTTCTTGGTTGGCCGAGGTAGGCAAACTATCGACAGAAGCCGGATGAGCAAAGGTTTTGTTTTCGCTTGCCAGTGCGGCAGAAGTGACCTGAGCAATCATAAAGCCTGAGTTCACCCCACCGTTGTTGACCAAAAATGGCGGCAACTTGCTTAAATTGCTGTCGATCAGCAGCGCCATACGGCGTTCAGATAAGCTACCAATTTCTGCAATCGCAAGGGCTAAGTTGTCTGCGGCAAACGCCACTGGCTCAGCATGGAAGTTACCACCGGAGATGATGTCGCCATCATCAGCAAACACCAATGGGTTATCAGAAACAGAGTTGGATTCCACCAGTAACGTTCTGGCGGAATTACGAATTTGATCCAAACAAGCGCCCATCACCTGTGGCTGACAGCGCAGTGAGTATGGGTCTTGCACTTTTTCACAGTTGATATGGGAATCGCCCAAGCCACTGTGCTCAGACAACAGATGACGATACGCGCTCGCCGCATCAATTTGACCTTGATGGCCGCGAACTTGATGAATGCGCGCATCGAATGGACGGCGACTACCGAGCGCCGCTTCAACAGACAGAGAACCACACACAATCGCTGAAGCGTATAAATCTTCCGCGTGGAACAACCCTTCCAGCGCAAACGCCGTGGATGCTTGAGTGCCGTTCAATAGTGCCAAGCCTTCTTTTGGTGCGAGTTTAATTGGCTCCATTCCCGCAATCGCTAGCGCGGCTTGACCCGAGATAATTTCGCCCTTGTAGCGTGCTTTCCCTTCACCCAGTAACACCGCACTCATGTGCGCTAACGGAGCTAAGTCGCCAGACGCACCTACTGAGCCTTTTTGCGGAATACATGGGTAGATTTCTTTATTGATCAGCGTGATAAGCGCTTCAATAACAGAGAGGCGAATACCAGAGAAACCGCGAGCCAAGCTGTTGACTTTGAGTGTCATCACTAATTTCACGGTCGCATCATTCATCAGTTCGCCAGTGCCAGCAGCATGTGACAACACGATACTACGCTGCAACTCATCCAAATCTTCAGTAGCGATACGAGTATTGGCTAAAAGGCCAAAACCGGTGTTGATACCATACACCGCTTTATCTTCTGCGATGATGTCGTTCACCACTTGAGTACTGGCGTGAATACCTGCGATCGCTTGTTGATCCAGTGACAATTTGACTTTACCACGACTGATCTGACGCAACTGCGCCAGCGTCAATTCTCCAGGCACTAGAGTTAGTTCGAGCATTGACCTACGTTCTCCATAACACAAACACGAAATTGAGAAGTCATTTCATCCGCAATGACTTAACATGTATATACAACTTAAATAAACAATATAAGCAAAGGGCGAAGAGTTCAAGTGCTTTTACGAAATGCTAAATCACCGTTCTTAAATGTAAGTCATTCAGGCAAATGCTGAACGCAGACTCGCATAAACCCATCCATGGGGCTCCTCTTTGCCATCCCTGGCAAAGAGGGTCTGCTTATCAGCATCCGCCTGATGGGTAAAACTGGAGCATAATTAGGAACGGTGATTTAGGGGGAAAATAAGATCAATCAATGGGTTAAATAGGCAATAAACGGCATGTCTTTACTGTTTAAAATGGCCAAACAGTTGGAAGCGTGAACCCGGTGAAATCAGACGTGCATTGGTCACCAAGTTCTCTTTACACCATGTGCGACGTTTGATCTGCAAACACGGCTCAGAGGCTGAGATTTGCAGCAACTCACACTCTTTTTCTGAGGCATTAACCGCTTCCACCAGATGCTCTCCTTCGGTCATGGGAGCAACGGTCATTAAATAGGTATAAGCCCCATTATTTTGGAAATCTTGTTGATCATAGTCAGGGGCTAATTCGGCATTGACGACGCGGTATTCAATTTGAATTGGGGCCTCATTTTCAAAGTGCAAAATCGTTGCGCGGAAAATACGATGATTTGTTCTTACACCAAGCTCCATCGCCTCTTCCATCGATGCTTTAGCCTGACAAATATCGATCAACTTAGCTTTATGAATGTGACCACGCTGGGCGATTTCATC
The DNA here is from genome assembly GCF_001547935.1 of Vibrio tritonius. Taxonomy (NCBI): domain Bacteria; kingdom Pseudomonadati; phylum Pseudomonadota; class Gammaproteobacteria; order Vibrionales; family Vibrionaceae; genus Vibrio; species Vibrio tritonius. Next base: position 263,116 of record NZ_AP014636.1, on the reverse strand, counting down.
AGCAATCGCATGGACTTCAGAAAGGGCCGAATGGGTTTTCTTACGAGCAACAAATGTGCCTACCCCTTGCTGGCGAATCAGCACACCTTCTGCCGTTAATTCTCTCAGGGCGCGGTTCACCGTCATACGGCTAACACCTAACGCTCTAACCATTTCCAATTCCGACGGAACACGTTGATCAGGTTGCCACTCGCCACTATCAATTTGCTGGCAAATAGCCTGTTTCACTTTGGCATAAATGGGCGTAGGTGAATCATCAATCAGTTTTGATAAATGGTCCATCATGTTCGCAGTTGAATCAGGCATAGGTTATTGAGTATCCAAAGAAATCAGAGAAAATTGAGTATAACGGAAAACGTAGCACCTTAACAGGAACAGATATAGACATCATACCCACTTGTCTATACATGTTAGACCCTGCTATGCTGACGTCAATAGGAAATCATTTTAGCAAGGAAGAAAAATGACAGCTCATCAATCACGTACCACTGTTTTTGCCGATCTCGCATGGATCGATGATCGTTGGCAACAACAAGTGACTTTAGAGATTGAGCAAGGCACGTTTGTCTCGGTTCAAGCCAATAGCCCAAAACCAGCCGACGCGCTACATGTGAAAGGCCCGCTGCTACCGACGCTTGCCAACGTGCACTCTCATGCCTTTCAACGGGTGATGGCAGGTATGGCAGAAATCAGCCTGCGTCCCGATGACAGCTTTTGGAGTTGGCGCGACTTGATGTACAAGATCGTTGGTAAACTCTCACCAGAGCAAGCCAATGTGATTGCCACGCAGCTTTATATTGAGATGCTCAAAGCGGGTTATACTCAAGTGGGTGAATTTCATTACTTGCACCATGCAGCGAACGGCGCGGCGTACGCCAACCCTGCTGAAATGTCTCTGCAACTGCTTGATGCCGCGCAGCGCACTGGTATGGGGTTAACGCTGCTACCCGTGCTTTATAGCTACTCTGGTTTTGGCTCACAGCCAGCCAATAGCGGGCAAGCTCGCTTTATTCACAGCGCCGATTCTTACCTTGGGTTACACCAGCAGTTAGAAGCTCACTTTAAAGATGACGCCAAGAATAGGTTGGGAATTTGCTTTCACTCGTTGCGTGCGGTGAGTGAACAACAAATTCAAGAGGTACTCGGTCACATCAAGGCACCTCGCCCGATTCACATTCATGTTTCTGAGCAGCAAAAAGAGGTTAACGACTGTTTAAGCTGGAGTGGTGAACGACCTGTCGAATGGCTCAATAACCACATCGGCCTTGATAACCGTTGGACTCTTATCCATGCTACACATCTTAATCCACAAGAGATCGCTGCCATTGCCAGCAGCGGTGCGATTGCTGGCCTGTGCCCCACCACCGAGGCTAATCTCGGAGACGGTATTTTCCCGGGCGTTGAGTATGAAAAGCATCACGGTCACTGGGCGATCGGTTCTGATAGCCATGTGAGCTTATCGATTGTTGATGAGCTGCGCACCTTGGAATATGGTCAGCGTCTGCGCGACCAGCAGCGTAACCGTCTCTATCGCACCAAGCAAAACTCTTTTGCCTCTACTGCAACACCAAACCTCACCAATAATGTTGGCGAATATCTGTTTAATCAGGCTTTACAAGGCGGAAATCAATCCTGTGCGGTTAAATTGGGCATCGCGGTCGGCAACCGCGCCGATTTTATGGTGCTAGATAAAAGTCATCCGTTTATTGATGCGAGTCAACCACAAGACCTGTTCAACCGGTGGATATTTGCATGTAACGATAATATGGTCAAAGATGTCTATGTTGCAGGAAAAGCGGTGATAAAAAATGGCCAGCACGCGCTCGATGCAGAGAGCCGCACAGCCTTTACCCAAGTGATTAAGAAGGTGATTTATGATGCATAGTCCCTATACGCTACTCACGCCAGACCAATACATTCGCATGCCATGGAAAAATGGCCTCGGTGTTACCTTGGAAATCGCCCGTATTGAAGATGCTAATGGTGTACTGTTTCGTCTCAGCCAAGCTGCCGTGGTAGAAGATGGCGCGTTCTCAGATTTTAGTGGCATGCACCGCACCTTAGTGTTAATCAATGGCCACGGTATGCAGCTCACTCATACTTCATTGTCGGGTGAAATTAGCCGTCATCACTTATCCCACTCACTCGATATTGCGCGCTTTTCTGGCGCCGATAAAACCGAAGCACATCTCACTCATGGCGAGATACAAGATCTCAATATCATGGTCAGAGAAGAGGAAGTGATCTCCTATGTTCAGGCGCTAAACTCGGGGCTATCGCTGGATTTTAGCGAGAATGACCAAACGTTATTTGATGGTTTTTACGCCACAAAAGAGAGCAAGTTACTCATAACCCCATTAAACACAACGATAGAGCCAATCCCACTTAAGGTTACAGCAACGTCAACGGTTCGGATAACCACGCCAGTGACATTGTCACTGCAAGAAGGTCAAGGGGTTGCAATACAATGCTGTTATTCATCATGTAGCAACTAACTTTTTGCTATTTATCTTGCCAAACAGGCTAATTTGTCGATTGCGGGGACTTAAAAAATATTTGAGAGAGAAAAATAGAGGCAAACATTTATCTTTTGCCTCTAAACATTAATCGCCAATCTCTGCCGACCTAAAATGACAAATTAAAAGCCTGCATAAACATGGCATTTACTTCGCCTTCTGTGGGTTTTACTTTACAGTTACCTTTGATTGCTGGGGCGGCAACGGCTTTGGCACTGAATTTAACCACGTCGTCTTTGGTCAGCACTTCCACTTCACCCAACAGTTTGCTCAACAACGCTTTAAATTCACTCAACTCACTCATGCCAAGAGCTGCAAGAATCTCCGCCACCAACTGAGGTTCACTTTCTTGAACCACGGCCATGTACTCTGCAAGCAACAAGCCATTCGCACGACCATGGTCAATATCTTTGAAATAGGTTAAGGAATAGCCCATCGCATGCACCGCTGTTGTCCCTGTCTGAGCGATCACCATGCCCGCCAGCATGGCGCACTGCATCAAATCCTGTCTAACCGTTTCATTGAGCAGGCTCACATCGCCTGAACCAACAGCATCACACATTGCTGGAGCGGCTTTCACAAAATATCGAATACTCTCTTTAGCTAACGCATCCGACACCAGCGAGGAACGAATACTCAGCATTCCTTCCACTGAGTGAGATAGCGCATCAACCGCCGTATTAATGGTTGTGGTAACTGGCAATCCCAACATGTATTTCGCATCCACAAACGCTACTTTGGGGAATAGGATGTCGGCAGCAATGCTGGTTTTGGTTTCCAACAGATTATTAGTCAAAATCGAATACTGGGTGACCTCTGAGCCTGTCCCCGCCGTCGTCGGCACGGCAATGATCGGCAATACATCCTCTGCGTATTGACCATTAAACAGGTCTTCTGGCTGAATATCTTGCTTCGCCAACAAAGCCATTGCTTTGGCGGCATCCATGGGCGAACCACCACCAATCGCCACAATTAAATCGACCTGATTCGCTTTGGCAAACTCAGCACCTTCGTAAGCACACTCAATCGTTGGATTAGCCATTACTTTATCAAAGACAACGTAATCAATACCTTGTTGTTCTAAAGCAGTGATCACATCGTGTTGTGAGCCATTTTTCTTTGCGGAAGAGCGCCCAGTGACCAACATCGCTTTGGAGCCGAACGTTTTAAACACATCGCTATTCGCAACAATGCAATTTTTGCCAGAAAACACTTTGGTTGGCATATGGTATTTGTAATTCATGTTGTTCTCTTTTTTCAAAATCCGTTTGATTTTACCTTGATGGACCATACTATCATCGACCTCTGACTGCGCAGAGGTCAAATAGAAAAATAGTTCTGTACCGACAAAGTCATGTAGACAAAACTCATTAATATTGAGCTTTCTATTCGTCACAGTAAACAATCAGGCATCGTGCTGCATAGTTTATTCGTGACATCAATTCTCATTTTCCTGATAATCGCCGATTAAGCAGCGCAATACAGCTCGCACCGACTTGCACCTTTTTCACGATCATTCGGCGGTATCAATGCAGAAAAATCTCACTATCACAGCCCCTGCGACATGGGCGGAAATCATCGATAAACCCAGTTATTTACGTGGTTCTATTCGCTGTGATAAGGATGTGCAAGCCATTTACATTACCGATAGCCAAGGCAACATTGTTCGTCATCTGCTGAAAACTAAAAGTAACAAGGCTGAACTGTATTGGTTTGCCGACAAACCTGATCACTACCATTTTCATTTTGTTCCTCAGCAAGATACGCCAACCAAAATTGAATTCGACTATCGCTTACTGGAATTAAAACCAGACCAGCGCATTTGTCCGCAGCAAGAGATTATTAGCCCGTTACTTTTAGAAACGATCGACCGTATCGCACAAAACGATGCCAATGCTGAAGCTGATTTTTGGCAGAAAGTGCGTCAGCAAGGCTCACCACTGGTAGAGCAAAATGATACTGGAGAGACTGTGGTAACATTTGTCTATCAGGGGAATACTTCCACTGCCAACGTTTTGCTGCTCGGAGCACCTTATGATGGACAGGCATATTTGACGCCTATGCCTCGCAGTCAGATTTGGTTTAGGAGCTATATTTTGCCGACCAGCAGCCTTTTTTCTTATCGTTTAGCTGTGAATGTTGCGCAATTGACCGAAGAAAATGGGAGCGAACAGTACTTAGCATGCTTCTCATCGGTGACGACGGATCCACTTAATCGCCGGCCTATATTTGGCGATCCTGAATCCATCTTTGGCTGCGCTTCGACAGTGAGCCTACCCGATGCGCCAAACGATGAGATAGCACATGAGAAGGACGTGCCGAAAGGCGAGATCGCAGAGTTTGACTATGTAAGCTCATTATTGGGTAACTCGCGGCTGATTCGCGTCTATACACCGCACAGTAGCTATGCCCTTACCCCAACCTCACCATTACTGATGTTGTTTGATGGCAGTGATTACTTAACCAAAGTTCCCATTCCAACCATCTTAGATAACCTCATCGCAGAAGGATCCATACCGCCAATGCGAGCCGTGTTTATCGATACACCGAGCCCAGATTTGCGTGCGCAAGAACTCACGCCCAATCAAGCTTACACTGATTTTTTGGCGACCGAATTCAAACCTTGGTTATGTAATAAATTAGGCATAGCCCCCAGTGCGCGCGACACTATTCTATCGGGCTCTAGCTATGGCGGTTTAGCCTCAATGTTTATTGCGTTTTCCCATCCCGACCACTTTGGCAAAGTGCTGTGTCAATCGGGATCATTTTGGTGGGCGCCGCAAAGCAATGCGCACGCGCAGAACCCGTCTGAGCATTGGTTTGTCGATTTGGTAAAAGAGATGCCAAAACACGCCATTGAGATCTATATGAACGCCGGGCTATTTGAGATAACGCCTAAAGCTTACGAGATTCTCAACACCAACCGAACCTTAGTCGACACGCTAAGACAACGAGGCTATCACGTCACGTTTGAAGAAGTCGCCAGTGGCCACGACTATTTTAACTGGCGCGTAACTTTAGCTCATGGCCTGGCCGCACTTTTCTGTCGCTAAGTCATTGGTCAGCGCAGGTAGTGAGAAATAACCTTAAAGAATTTTGGATTGAAACTTACCTGGTGTTTCACCAAACCTTTGGCGAAATGCTTCAATAAAAGCACTCACATTGGTATAACCACTTCGCTCGGCAACATCGTTGATGGGCAGGCCTTCCTGAATCCATTTTAGAGAGTTCACAACTTTAGATTGCTGCCGCCATTGACTGAAAGTAAGCCCTGTTTGTTTAGTGAAAATGCGACTTAATGTTCGCACGCTCACGCCCCAATGACTGGCTAGTTGTTCTTGAGTAAGTTCACTGGCAGGACTATTCATCAGTTGGTCGGCGATGTTACGCGCGCGGCGATCTGAAGGTAATGGCAAACCAAGTGGCAGTTCTTCCAAGCGCGCTATTTCATAACTCAGTAAAGCGGCGAAATGCTGGATATAGCCAGGGGGATAACTGACATCATCAAGCTCGCTCGCTTTCTCGAGCAACGAGTTAAGAAAAGCGCTCATACCGAACACGCCCGGCTCATTCAGGAAACCATCGGCATCCGAGTAATCTAAATCCAACACATACACTTGTACCCCGGCGAAGATTTTCACCTTATGGACACAATGTTTAGGCGTCCATCCCACCGAACCTGGCGTAATCGCCCATTGAGCTTTACTGGTTTCGACATTAATAATGCCGTTGGTTACCCAATATAGCTGCCCCCAGTCGTGTTCATGCCACGGGCCTTCTTTGGTCTGATCTCGATTGAGGGAGTGAATTTTAATAATGATGGCCGATTACCCGTATTAAATGTCAATTTGCGGATAATAATATCACTCAATAATCATGTACATTGCTTTTCATTGAAAACGATAATGAGAACGATATGCATCTAGTTAGCTGTTATCGACTCATGAGCGATTTCTCGCTGATTAAACACACTAGTTTTTGAAATCAAGCTGAATTCATTGCTAACCAACCCGTTGATGAAACAAGGAAACTGATTGTGAAACTTTTCGCTTACTCTCCAATTATGCTGAGTCTGCCCTTCATACCGATGTTAAGCCAAGCGAATCCCCAAGAAAGTGTCGAAACAATGACTGTTGTGGGTAGCCAAGCAGCGGCCCAGAAAGTCAGTAGTTCGACAGGCTTAGCGCTAGCCCCAGAGGAAACGCCGCAATCAGTCACCGTATTGGACGCCAATTTTCTCGAAGAGCGTGATCTCTCCTCGGTAGATGATGTGCTTGACCACGTGATTGGGATTAGCTCACTGAAAACCGATGACGTGCGCAATCAGTTCCAATCTCGCGGATTCGCCATTACCAGCTATCAAGTTGATGGCATGCCTTACAGCTGGGGTGATACCGCAGGTTTTAGTGGCCAAACACAAATTGATACCTCTATTTATGAGCGTGTTGAAGTCGTTCGCGGATCAACCGGATTAACCACGGGTGTCGGTAACCCTTCTGCATCAATAAACCTGGTTAGAAAACATGCCGACAGCACCACGCTGACTGGTAATGTACAAGTCTCGGCGGGCAGTTGGGATCAACGCGGCGTAACGGCGGATGTCAGTAATGCCTTGAATGACGACGGCAGTTTGCGCGGACGCGTGGTCGCGAAATACGCTGAAGGCGACTCTTTTGTTGACCGTTATTCTAGCAACCGCAAAGTAATTTACACCGTGGTTGAAAAAGATCTTACCGCCAGCAGCTTAGTGCGCTTAGGCGCAAGCTACCAAGCCGATGACCGCGATGGTGCGGCATGGGGTGGTTTACCGGGCGTCTATTCCGATGGGTCAGCCACGAATTTTTCTCGCTCAACGTCTGCAGCCGCGGATTGGAACTATTGGAATACCGAGCACCTAAGTCTTTTCGCGGATTATGAATATGAGTTTTCCAACGGTTGGCAGCTCAAATCCAGCTACAACCATACTCAATACAGTCAAAGAGCGAAGCTCACCAATATCAATATTGGATCGCTAGCCAAAGATGGTTCAGGGCTGTCGACTTGGTCGTACAACAACGAAGGTGAAAGCACCCAAGACAGCTTTAACGTCAATTTAAGCGGCGGCTATACCCTGTTAGATAGACAACACGAGTTGATGCTCGGTGTGAGCTACAACCACCTTAAAGATTTCAACCAATACTATGCGTTAAATCCAATTGCCTACGGCTCGATTGATAACTTCTTTACTTGGAATGGCCATTCAGCAGAACCGCAATGGCAAGAGAGTAAGACCACAGAGTACGATTTCACCACTAAACAGTTGGCATTTTATACCGCGACACGCTTGAGCTTAACTGACAACACCAAGGCGATTTTAGGGGCGCGTATCGCCAACTGGCAACGTAGAGGATACAACTACGGCGACCAAAACTATGGTGATAACGGCATCATCACGCCATACGCCGGTCTATTGTACGATTTCACCGAGCAAAGCCGTGTGTATGTAAGCTATGCGACCATTTATGAGCCACAAAACGAGCAAGACCGTAATGGCGATTTCCTTGACCCGTTGGAAGGTGAAACCTATGAAATTGGGGTTAAATCAAATCTCAATTCGCAAGTGACCGTATCGGGTGCATTGTTCCGTATTGAGCAAGATAACTTGGCCCAAGATGACACAGGTTACACCATTCCCAATACCACCAACACCGCACAAAAAGCAGTGAAAGGAACCGTGAGTAAAGGGATCGAAATTCAGATTGCCGCTAAACCTGTCGATGGCATGGACATTAACCTTGGTCTGACTCAATTTACCGCCGAAGACAGTGATGGCGCGGACGTCAACACCAACTACGCCCGTAAACAAGTGAAGCTTTCGAGCAACTATCAGTTAGTGAACTGGCTACCAGAGTTAACTATCGGTGCCGATGTGCGTTGGCAAAGTGAAATCCATGCCACAGACGACATTAGCCAATCTGCCTATTCCATCGTGGATTTAATGGCAAGTTACCAAATAACCAAAGATCTGAAGATGCGCGTCAACATGGAAAACGTGTTTGATAAAAGCTATTACAGCTATTTAAACTCATCCAACACCGTCCGTTACGGCGCACCGTTTAATGCGAAAGTGTCGTTGAATTACAGCTTCTAAACCAAAGAGAAGTGTGTAAAAAATAAGCCCCAAGATGGATTGTCTTGGGGCTTGTTTTTATTTCATCATTAGCGATAAAGATCAGACAGTGCGACAGGGTCAAAAGGCCTGCTTAGCTCTGAATTTTCAGCCAATGTTTTCAACTGCGACATGTCGATAGAATCAAAATAGTGCTTAGTCCCAGTCGGCTGATAGACTCGCCTTGCTTTAATGAGTTTATCCAACGGATCTCGCTCACCAGTTTCCGCAACGTAATTAACGAGTGCCGCGCTGTAAGCATTTAGCTCTGGCGAATAACAGTTTTCATCGGCCATGTATGAAAGATACGTAATGGCCGCAAACTTTTTCTCCCAAGAAAGCGTATCGAACCACGGTGATTCTATCTTTTTAGGTGATGACAATCTTAGATTGTTACATCGTTCAATCGCGCCGTTGAACTGCTGATGCGTTAATTCGACCTGATGCTTTAACTCGTCCACCCAAGTGTTGGCAAAAACACTCGTGCTTATCAAACAAATACTGGTAATGAATAATCTCTTACAATGCATTTTTTACACACTTCCAATACTTGTAGTCATCGCCTTTTGAAAACATGGCTGTTGTTGTTGCAATTCGATTCAACTGCTCGCGTTCTACTTTATCTACCGCTTTCATTGCTTAGTGAAACTGCTCCCAATCATAGGAGTAGATATCTTTTGCTGTTCTAGCAAGCGAAAACCAAGAATAGCTTTCTTTACCTACAAAAATTTGAAATGCTGGAACAGTAACCAAAACACCTCTTAATACTTTTGACATGTCTGTTATACCATTCATATCATTGATTGCATCTAGCGTTCTTTGATTGGGTTTGAATTGATTTAACCCACAATAATCGCCTTTCATTTTAAGCCTTATTTTTATGCGTTTGTCGGCCTTATATTAAAAATCAGTTAAAAAAAACAAGGGATTCGGGTATATGAATAGCAAAAGATCACAGTTTAACAATGTTCAGTGTCGGTATAGCGTGATTTCTTCATCGCGAGTTCTCTCTGATTAGATCAGTTTATGCAGAAGAACTCTAAAATGGTATGCCACTATTTTAGGGGGTGATTACAATTTCACTATCCCCCTTGATAAACGAGGGGGGTTGTATATTCAGAAACTAAACTGTTATCCCTAATTCATTGATTGTAAGCTCAGCCAGAGTTTTAATGTCTTCAAGTTTAGTGTCCATTGCTGACCAGTCGTTACGATTATATGCTAATAACTCAATATCTCTTAATGCTTTACTAAGCTGTATAGCTCCGATAGATTCTGCGTCCCCAGCCAACCGGTGAGCTTGCTGATTTATCTCGTAATAATCGCGACCTCGAATTCCCTGTGAAAATTTTGGGGATAATTTTATCGATACTTTTTGCAAAGATGATGCCGAGATTTGTGGCTCTGTTTTTACCCAAAAGTTTCTCATGGCTGTCGAACACTGCCCTATCAATCATCGAAATGTTTTGTGATGAGGTTTCGTCTGTATCACAATTAACAGCTTCAACGATGGCCTGATATAATTTGTTGATCTTCAGTGGCTTCGAGACAACCGCGCGGATTCCTGCATGATGATACTCATTTATATTTGATGGCTGGACGTTGGCCGTTAATGCAATTAAAGGTGTATTCTGGTTTACCCCTCCGCTTTCTTTCAATTCACGGGCGACTTCAATACCACTCATCCCAGGAAGCTGAACATCCAGTAATACGACATCAAACTCTTGCGTACTAAGAGTGTTAAGAGCCATAAATCCGTCACAAGCGGTGTTTTTCAAGATAGTTGTCATCATTTGCTTATTTATTAAGCTGCTTCTTTTTCTGGATTTAAGTAAACCTCTCCAACGGGTTTACAGTTCCTAATATCTCGCGACCAACGCTCTGGATGCCGCTGTTTTGCAGCAAGTAACACTTCAGCCCTGTGCGCTAAGATAGCTTTATCCTTCCCATTGTGTCGCAGCGAAGGTGTCACGTAATTTAATTGACTGTGTTTGTGCTCGGTGTTGTACCAACTCACGAACGTTTCAACCCAACTGCGACTCGACTTCAGATGCTCAAAGCCCTTTGTTGGCCATGTCGGTACGTATTTCACCGTTCTAAACAGGGACTCAATGTAGGGATTATCGTCACTGACCCTTGGGCGACTATACGATGATATAATGCCTAGCTCCTCCATTTTGGCTTTGAAGGTCAGTGACTTCATCGGTGCCCCATTGTCTGAGTGAAGAACGATAGGCTGATTAAAGCACTGCTCTCGTATCAGAGTTCTTTGTAATAGCTGTGACGCTAATTCACCACACTCTCGCTCGTACACGTCGTAACCGACGATTTTTCGACTGTAGATGTCTTCGATAACATACAAATAATAATGCTGTCCTTTTACCTTTGACGGTAAATAGGTAATGTCCCATATATACACTTGATTTGGACCTGTTGCTTTATAGCTTCTAGGCTTAGCATGCGGCTGCCTTCTTCGCTGACGACCTCGGTGATGCAGTTGGTCATGGGCGCTGAGAACTCGATAAAAACTCGACTCTGAAGCAATATATTCGCCCTTATCCAGCAAGCTCGGAACAATTTGAGTCGGCGGTAAACTCGCATACTCAGGGCGATTACAAACATCAATAATCGCTTCATGTTCTTGCTGCGATAATTGATTAGCGGGCCGTGGTCGAGCGCAGGTTTTCCTTTTGTCGGATTGAACCTCGCCTTGTTGATACCAACGACGATACGTCCGTAAATCAATAAGAGCTTCATGGCAGGCCGGGACTAAATGACTACCATTTTCTGCGCTTCATGAATGAGCTCGATTAGACATTGCCTTTCTTCGGTTGAGGTCAATCGTCCTCTGGCTCTTCCCCGTAAAAGGCTCTCAGCTTTTTTCGAAGAACCAATAAGGCAGCGGTTTCGGCCAAGGCTTTCTCTTTGATTCGTAGTTCTTTCTTTAGTGCTTTGATTTCATTTTTGTCGGCTTTAGCTTGTTTTTTAATGTCCGCTTCACGTTCTTTATTCGACATAAAACCGTGCATGCACTCGCTGCGCCAAGCTTCGACTTGTTCGGGGTAAAGCCCTTTTTCTCGACAGTAGTTGCTAAGTTCATTTTCTGTCATCGAGTACGTTTCAGCAACGATAGCAAGCTTGGTTTGGGCAGACCACTGCTCTGATGATGTATGGCTATTAGGCACGGCGGCTCCTGATTCTCTGAGTTGTTGACGCCAATAATACAGGGTTGCCGTGCTAATGCCTTCCTCTTTTGCCAATTGGCTGACAGACATGGAATAAGGTGGCAGTAACTTTTTTAATATGGCTTCTTTTCTTTCAACAGAAATACGAGACAAAATACACTCTTTAACGCCCAAACTGGTTAAATTTTAACAGTGACAACTATCCTGCCAGAGGGGGTCTTGTTGCCACTGTGATTCTTTTTGCTGCCAAGCTTCTTGCTCAGACATCAACGCCTTCACCATCGCTTGAAGTTCCGCGATGTTTTGGCTGTCTGGATTGATGTCGGGGGTCGTCTTTTCCATGGTATTCATTGTACTTAATACCGATAAAAAAGGCTTGGTTTATCTGACTTTTATTACCATTAACCCATTGTAAAACTGTCGATTTTTATTGGTTTATGGCCAATTATTGTGAAGCCAGAAAGCAGCCTGTCGAGGTCAAATTGCGTTAAGGTAAACACCGTGTTTTTCTCTTGTGTTGGCCACTTAAACTTGGCTTTTTCGAGGAGTTTATACCAGAGCGCATAACCCGTTTGCTCCCAATACAGAACTTTGATTTTATCTCGTTGTTTATTGGTGAAGAGGAACAAAGCCCCTGAGCCCAATTCGAGATCGGTTTCGGATTCAATCAACAGCGCCAGACCATTGATAGATTTTCTGAAATCGACAAACTCGCGGTATAAATACACCACTGGCGCGGTCATCATGCGTTTCATGACAAGGCTCCAATCAACTCAGCAAGATAGTGTGGTGGCGTGCCTTGAGGAATACTCGATTCGACGTTATTTGCTATCAAAGTCATGTTCGCCAACGACGTCTGGGTCACCTTGCGGCACGTAGTCTTTTCAATAATTTCGGCCTTAACGAAACCACTCTGATTCCCGGAATGGTTAACACTCAGCTTTTGCCGCTTGGCGTAAAATGTCGATACGCTAATGTCGTGCTTTTGGCAAAAAGCTTGTTGTGTGAGCGAACTGGCTTGGCATTGCTCAATCAGAGAAAGCCATTCTTGGTCGGTGCGTCGTTTGTACATATCACATCTCCTTTGGATTGGAGATGTGATCATAGAGTGGGCAAAGCCTGATTAGAATGTGGTGTTTATGGTGCGCTTACGCTGCAATCGCAGAAACCTGAGCAAACATCGTTGTATTCCGGACTAAGGCAAGAACGTCATTTAGGCTGGGATGGCAGATACTGTAACCGAAACGAATAGACGCGAGGCCGAACGCTTTGGACAAGGTGCGACAACTGATCACTTTGTCGTATTGGGTGACGCAGCCAGCCACAATCGTACTTATGCAGTATTAGTTGAAATAGCAACCATCGTAAAAATCACTTTATCATTAATACGAAAATACACCTCAACACACGTACCAAAAACCCATTTTTCACATAAACTGCTCCTTAACTCAAATGTCAAAGTATTCTTAGAAGCTTGGATCAACTTTACAACTTCAAATCCGAAGAAATATCCCACATCACAATATAACGCTTTAAAAATAGATTCCTTGGCTGAGAAAACTAATGTTACAAATTCTTCTTTTGTCAGTTGGCTAATAGCTGGCGACCCCATAACATCGTGTTCTTCATCATCTATTACATTTATAGAAATCAAATCACTGACCTCTTCTGTAATAGTATTTTCCACATCAACACCTAGATTTCTATAATTAGAATTCGATGCAACTATTGCAATTGCTCGTGAGTTACTATGCGTAATAGAACCAACAACATTTTCTGGCCAACAAGGACTCCTATCACAATTAACGCCTACAAATTCGTCATATACGCCTAACCTTTCTAGAGATTTTTGAGCACACACCCTACCTGATATATATTCAGTTTTACGCTTCTTCCCCATAGAAGAAGCCCCAATTGATAACACTGACTTTATTGACATATCCTCCATATCTATTATGGATGAGTCAAAGTCCATCTCATAGCCATATATATTTTTAAATTTTATTGGCAAAAAAAGACAAGAAGGTCGATTTTTGACTTTTAACATTTTGTATACCAATATCCACAAAGAAATTATTAATTGATTTAGCACTGCTAATCAGCATTGTTAACAGAAATATCTAACAATACTTCGGCTTGTGTGTATATTTACAGCAAGTTACATCTGTAAGCTATAATCAATCTACAAATAAAGAGCGAGCTTCTATCAACTTATAATAAATACTTGTACCCGCAAGATCTCCTTGTGAGCTCAAAGCAAACTGAGGAATAACGCCTACCTTTACAAAAGCATGCTTTTGATACAACGCTTCAGAGACGTCATTCTCTCTTGTATCAAGCACTAAAAGTTTTAAGCCTAGATTTAAGGCCAAAGATTCAGCTTGATCCAGTAAACTTGAGGCTATACCACGCCTTCTTGCAGTTGGTGACACCATCATTTTTTCGATTTCTGCTCTATGAAGACCATTTGCCTTCCCTGAACAACTCAGTAAAACACAACCAACTAATTGACCATTGAAAAGAGCAATATGTAAATGGGCCGTGTTATTTTTCACACACTCTTTAACTTTTTTCCAATATTGCTTCGCATCACTTTCCAATAACGGTGGTAAAAAACCTATAGATGCACCATCCTCGACACAATCAATGAGTAAGGTGCATAAATCACCAAAGCGTGAGTCTATTTCAGATGCTGTAATCGTTTTTATATCAATCATGACTTTCTCTCTATTCTGTTATTTCCATTAACAAGCCTTCGACAACTTGATTTATTTCTCTGGCAACTGCTTCCTTGTTCTCGTTTATGTAAAAGTGCTCTCCTTCTATACACTGAGTTTTAATGTCTTTGGAAAAGTACGTCTGCCAAGCCTGAACTGTTTTATATGTAGTTCGTTCGTCCTTATCGCCATAAATAATTGTCGCAGGGCAGTCAAAGTGACTAGCTATAGGAAAGCTATGTGAATGTGACAAACCGAAATCAGCTCGAAGCATTGGAATCAATAAAGACATAAGTTGCTTGTTTTCTACCACTTCACGCGGTGTCCCCCCCATTTGTACCAGCTTTTCTAAAAACTCATCATCACAAAGCTGGTGAATTGGAGGTAAACCGTTTCTTATATGCAATGCTCTGGCACCTGAACAAAAAATATGCTGGGGAGGATTCCCCAGCTCTGACTGATGTTTTGCGTACTCAGCCACCAACCGAGTGCCAAAACTATGACCAAACAAGATGTAAGGCATGTTAGACAATGAGGCCAACTCTTTTTGAATAAGAGCTCTCATCTCAGACCAGTCTTCCAGTAATTTCTCACGCAATCGCGAAGCACGCCCTGGCAACTGAATAGCAACAATTTCCAGACATGGATGAAGCAGGTTATGGTATTGCTGGTAAACCCCAGCGCTTCCGCCTGCATAACTAAAACATATCAAGCGAAACGTTGCCGATGGGTTTTTTCGAACATAGCAAACAGCGCTACTTTTCAATACTTCCATTTCATGTCCTCATATCATTACAACGGTTTTCAGAAAACCAGCCAATCACTTCTTGAAGTGGAGCTGATTTTGGTGATCGCCAAAAATCATTGTGTTTAAACGTGCCTTTTAGAAGAACTGGATGAAGTAAGTTTTGGCCGGCTGCGGACAGAGCATGATAATGCTGTTCACTCACGACTTCATCGCCAGACACTTGTAACAACATGGTCGGAACGTTAAGTTCCCCAACCTTTCCCACAGAGTAGTAATCATCCGGCAATAAAAAACTCAAATATTCCAACACAGCGTACTTTTCAATAACCATTTTCTTCAATGAAGCAAACGTTGACACAATGGCCATCGAACATACCTTTGGCGGCATTACCTTAAGGTTATCCAGCAGAACGGCTCCTCCCAAGGAAAAGCCAATAACAAACTGTGAACCTTGCGCTCTATTTGAGAACTCTTTGGCAATTGCAGCCACATCTGTTGGCCATGAACGAATGTCATCGGTAGGGTCACTCATTCCATAACCCGAGTAATCAAAAATCATCACATTAAACTGATTTTTGACAAGCTCATCAATGGTACCAAGCCAATTATCAATTGTTTCTCCTTGTCCATGAAAAATCAAAACACTAGATTGGCTGCTCGCTCCATCATTCTGCGCTGGAACCCACCAATAGTGGACGCGATTTCCTGAAGTACCAACCGCATAGCCCGACTCGAACTCAAGCCCCTTATCTAAAGGCGTGGTTGAGACCTGACGCGAATTCTGTAACAACGTTTGGTTAACAAGTTCGTAAAACGCCACTTTTAAACCCAATAAAATTACAATAGTTGCGCCCAAAACATACAACCACTTCTTTAAGTGCAGTACCCTCATCCTATGTATATCCTTATATTTATATCGCCTGGTCAGGCTGACGCCTTCTTCTCATCATCAGCTTTCTAAGCTCAGCTCTTGAAGATGCAGTTGTTGACACTTTCTCATCGGTTGACCGCTTGCTCTGATCTCTTTCCTTTTCAATGATCTGAGCTAAAGTCGCGATCGTTGGGTATTTGAAGTAATCAACCAAAGGTAAAGTGCACCCCAGAGTACTTCCAACATCACTTTTTACTTCCATTAGCAATAAAGAGTGTCCTCCAATATCAAAGAAGCGATCTTCCCTACCAAACTCTCCGTGCCCTAATGCTTTTGCCCAGATTTTTTTAAGCTCAGTTTCAATACCTTGCTTTGGTGGAACTAACCTCTGTTGCGTAGTCTTTGGCTTAAACTTAGATGGATCTGGTAGTGCTTTACGATCGACCTTTCCGTTACTCGTTAACGGAAGAGATGTAAGAGGGACAACCTGGGTCGGTAGCATCGCTGGATCGAGTTTTAATCGAGCATGATTAAGGATATTTTCTTGAACTGAAGTAGCATCCATTCGACCTGCTGCGATAGCTACATAAGCAACAAGTTCTTTTCCCTCACTGCCGTTTGCATACGGTAGCACTACAGCATCGCTAACTTCAGGGTACTCAGCTATTACTTTCTGCACCTCAGCTAGCTCAATTCTAACTCCGCGTATCTTGATTTGATCATCTTTCCGCCCCACCAAGTTAAGCTGACCATCAAAATCAACGTAACCAAGATCGCCCGTATTATATTGAATCCACCTCTCTCCGAACACTGGTGTTTTATCAACAAACGGATGACTGTAGCCTTGTCCAATATAGCCCTTAGATGCATCAGGAGTCTCAATCTGAACTTCACCGACTTCACCAATGCCACAGAGTGTCCCCGCTGTATTCACTATCTTATATGACGTTCCTGGAATAGGCTTACCCACAGGAAGTATCGATGGATGCATCGGCTTACTGACATAATCAAACGAGAATTTAGCCATCGTCGTTTCTGTAGGGCCATATAGGTTTGTAATCGAGGCCGATGGGTGAACACATTGCTGCCATCTCTCGATTAATTTCACCGTCAAAGGCTCCCCTGCAAAGAAAACCCTTTGTAAAGAAGGGAGGTTGAGGTCAGTATTCTGACGGCTCAGCCAGTATTTAGCGATACTAGGCACCGTATGAAAATATTCAACTTTCTGTTGACGCATCCATTTAAACAGTGGTTCCGCTGACAACAATACTTCTGATGGTGGAATACACACCACCCCCCCACTTGTCAGAGGTAAAAAGATATCGCGAAGAACGACATCAAATCCATATCCAGTTAAATGTGCAGCCCTTGAACCTGGCATAACGTTAAATTGGGTTCTCTGCCAACGAAGGAAATTTGCCAAACTTCCCTGACGACCCAATATACCTTTTGGCCGTCCAGTTGTACCTGACGTAAAGAAAATGTAGGCACTATCATCAAACTGAACATTCAGGCCAGGTTGTTGACCTAGTGTTTTATTCTCAGCAGCGATTTCATTGGCACTAACCTGGATACCTTTCACGGCAGTCAGTGCTTTCGGTGCTCTCTCACTCCCTACCCATACGCAAAGCTTAGGTTGCGCCATTGTGAGATTGTTCTCTAATCGCTCTTGCGCCATACTCGAGTCAAGGGGCATCATCACACCTCCTCGTAAGGCCACCGATAGCATAGCAGAGATAAACCCAAAACTGCGTTCACCTGCAATAGCTACTACGTCCCCTTGAGAAATACCGGCCTCCTCTAGCGCGACAGCCATTCCTTTCGCATTATCAAACAGCTCTTTATAGCTAAACGTTTGTTCTACTGTCATTACGGCAGGGGATTCAGGTAAACGACTGACTATATCTGTAAACTGTTCGATAAGCAGTGGTGCTTGCTCAATGCGTTCGCACCCATTGTCAGCCGCCGTAGTAAGGCTCAGAGCCTGCAAAGATGTCATTGGGTCAACAACGACCTGATCCAGAATAGAGACCAGTTGATGGGTCATCTCGGTAACATACCCAGAAGGTATGACATCTGATTGAAAGTGCCAACGCAGGTTTGCTGCATCTTTAAGTTCATCAACATACAGTGTCATTGGGTATTTAGCGGACGCCACCTGGACTTTGTCTTCCTTAAGCGTCATTTCACCGACATGAATTTCTTCTTCAATGGCTTCATTCCAATTCAACATAACATCGAATAGAGGACTACGATGAAGCTGACGCTCAGGGTTGGCCAATTCAACAATCCGCTCAAATGGCATATCTTGATGTTCCAAAGCGTCGAGACACACCGTTTTCACTTCTTGCAAAAATTCATCAAATGACTGATTTTCCTTAAATTTAAGCCTAATTGGTAATACATTAATGAAACAACCCATCATCTGTTCTGTTTGCTGATATTGACGACCAGCTACAGGCATACCGATGACTAGATCATCCTGAGCTGAGTGACGATGAAGTAAAGTCGCATAAGCGCTTAGCATAGCGATGAATGGTGTTACTGACTGCGATGAAGCGAAGTCAGTCAACTGTTTAAATTTCTCAGCTGGTAACAGATAGGTTAACTCTTCACTGGTCGAGCTCTGAATTTGTCCCAATTTAGAAGCAGGCAAATGTAGTGGTGTAACAGGAACGTCAAACCTTGTTCGCCATGCATTTTCAAGTTGTTGGTAGTACTCGCCACTGAGCCTTTGAGACTGCCAATCTGCAAAATCACAATAATCAATGTCTTCGAATCGAACTTGTCTAGCATCTGCTTCACCTTCATAAGCCTTACGAAGCTGGTCAATAAACAGCCTTAACGTCCAACCATCACTGATTATATGGTGTATGTTGACCAGCAAGTAACTCACGTCATTGGGCGTGCTCAACAAGCTAATGCGAACTAGAGGCTCTTGCGTTAAATTGAACAGATGATTTGCCTCATTGGCTTTATAGGCATCAATATTTTCTGGCTGAAGTTTGATGGATTTCAATGAAATGGAGCTACTTTCGCTGAAATACTGCTGGGGTTCATCGCCAGCAATGAACCTTGTAGTTAACACTGGATGGCTATTCACGACGGTTCGAATAGCTCGCTCTAACCGCACTTTATCCACGCTTCCCTCAATACGATAACTCCCAAAAATATTGAAAGACGGATCGGTTGTATTTAACTGAGAGAGAAACCAAATTCTTTTCTGTACGTCGGTCAAAGGATAACTTTTAGTATCACTTCTTTTAGGTATCACTAACGAGGAACTATCTGAGATTGGTGAACTAGACCTTTCAAGCAATGTTGCCATATCAGACAGTGTAGAGTGTTCAAACAACTCAGATAAACACGTAACATCCCCCCATTGCTTACGAATCCGCGCCAAAAGTTGAGTCATGAGAATCGAGTTACCTCCAAGCTCAAAGAACTGAGAGTTTTGGCCAATCGCCTGAACCTCAACGCCTAATAATTCAGACCAGATAGTGGCTAACTGCTTTTCTGTATCGCTTGCCGGAAGTAGATTTCTGACGGGAGTACTTAAGACCGGCATTATCTCCTGTAACGCTTTTCTGTCAATTTTACCGTTAGGTGATAGTGGCAACTGTTCCATCACAAGGAATGAACTCGGCACCATATATTCTGGCAACACCCCTTTAAGGTGTGATTGAATCTTGACGATGAACGTTTGCATGCACTTCAATGGCTTCTTCGTTGTAAAGTAAGCACTCAGCTGAATGTGTTCATTATCATATCGAGCTATTACCGCAGCAGACTCTATATCATCAAGGCTGGTAAGCTGCTGCTCAATTTCTCCTAGCTCCACACGGAAGCCCCTTACTTTTACTTGGTCATCCGTTCGACCTACATATTGAATTTGACCATCATTCTGGTATCGGACCAAATCTCCTGTTCGATACAGTTTCCTTCCTTGTTCGGCAGAGAAAATATCATCGACAAACTTTTGTTCTGTCAGTTCTGGGTTACCTAAATAACCAGGACCAACACCCACCCCACCAATGTAAAGCTCTCCCAAACATCCTGGCGGAAGTAACTGACCGTTCGGGCTCAAGATATACAATTGCGTATTGGGGATCGGACGGCCAATCGGAGCGCTTAACTCTTCAGGATGAATAACACTACTTGATACAACATCTGTACACTCTGTGGGGCCGTATGAGTTTATGACCTGACAGTCAGTTTGCGTCATCCAAGGCTTCAGCCTTTTCACTACAACGCTCTCTCCTCCCAGGTATACCTGCTTCAGACTGTTAAGTAGACCAAACGTTTCCGGCTCGTCAATCAGTGGATAAAAGGCACTTGGTGCACAGTTCACTCTCGTAACGTTTTGGGTCGCAATGATAGTTTGCAATACACCCACGTCATAGTGTTTGTGGTCATTAAATACCAGGCGGCCACCCATCATTAATGTTGACCATATGTTCTTTTGCGTCAGGTCGAACGCAATTGAACTCATAACTAAAGTACAGTTATTTTCATCCCTATCGTATTGAGATATGTACCATTCAAGGAGATTTAGCGCTCCCTTGTGGTTGACTTGGGCGGCCTTAGGTCTGCCTGTAGAACCTGATGTATAGATAGTATACAGAACACTATCCTTTTGCTCTTCCTTTGGAAAATCAAGACTATCTTCGGCATAGTCCAATAATTGATCCATATCGGAAAGGTTGATCAGTTTAAGCCCAAGTTCATCAACATGTTCAGCAAGCAGTGGTACGGTACTTTCATCGCCAATCAATGTACGAACTTTACTATCACGCAGCATGTATTCAATACGCTCCGATGGATAATTTGGGTCAATTGGAACGTAGCCAGCTAGAGATTTAATCGTCGCTAACATTCCTGACGCCAGATGTACTGAGGGAGGCAAACAAATCCCAACTAATTCGCCAGATCTCACACCCAATGACAACATCAATCTTGCGATTCGATTTGTTTGGCTTTCCAGTTCGCGATAAGTCAGTGACTGACTACCACAAACCACTGCAACCTTGTCACCCGAACGCTCAACGCGATTTAGAATTTCACCATAGATACTGTTCAATTCAACAGTAGACGCAGTTTGGTTTAAGCTCTCGATCTGTCTCTTTTTTTCATGTTTCGGTAAGCAATCAATGTTACCCAAAGCACGATATGGGTTGTCCGCAACTTCCTCGAGTAAAAGCGTAAAGCACTCACTCATGAGTCTTACTGTATCTTGCTTAAAAATGTCGCGGTTATATTCAAAGGTAAACGTTATTCCGTCTTCTTTTTCGACCGCATTAAGAAGAAGGTCAAATTTCGCCGAGACACTCGGTTGCTTAACCAGCTCAAAGTCAGTTTGAGAAGAGGACTGAACCTCAAATGCCTCGGTATCCATACTAAACATAATTTGGAAGACTGGCGTGTACTGAGCCGAACGAGTCGGATTCAGACGATTAACCAGTAGCTCAAATGGCACGTCTTTGTTTGACTGAGCTTCAACATTGACCTGGCGAACTTGAGCAAGCAAGTCAACAAAGTTACCATTGTTATTGCACTTAACACGCAATGCCAAGCTATTGACAAAAAATCCTACTAATTGCTCTAACTCTTTTTGTGTGCGGTTAGCAACGGGCGTACCCACAACAATGTCACCTTGACCACTGTAACGCTCTAACAAAGAAACAAAAGCGGCATGCAGCACCATATACAACGTGGCCTGATGCTGTTTACCAATCGCTCTCAAACTTTCGACCAAGGCCCGGTCTATACTGAACACCTCATCCGCCCCGGAAAATGTTTGGGCTTCAGGCCGCTCGAAATCAAGTGGCAATTGATGAACCTGTGGCGCTCCCTCTAACTGCTTTGTCCAATAATCCACCTGAGAATCAAACTCTGATGAGTTTACCCAATCGTGCTGCCAATTAGCATAGTCGCCGTAACAAAGAGGAAGAGGAGGTAAAGGCTCGTTCATTGAATCGTACAGAGCAATGAACTCTCGAAGTAAGATTCCCATAGACCAACCGTCTGAAGCGATATGGTGGACATTAATCAATAACCACCCTTCGTCACTGGAGTGCTGGTAGAATGCAGCTCGCAGCATTGGCGCATTCGCCAAGTTAAATGAGGCCTTCGCGTCACTTTCGATATGTTCAGACAGCCTATCCATTTGTGCATCAGCAGACAAACTCCGTAAATCTTCCGTGTGGATTTCAATTTCCGCGGAAGCATTTACTTGCTGGTAAACTTCATCATCACGTAGGAAGAAAGTTGTTCGCAATGGGGCATGCCTGTGAATCAATTGCTGTAATATCTGCTGAGCTAGGAGTAAATCGAAGCGACCCTTAACCTTTAATGTCGCTGGTATGTTGTAATGCGAATTACTCCCCTCAAGTTGATCTAAAAACCATAAACGAGTTTGCGAAAAAGAAGCCTTACAAGAATAGGCGTCCTTATTGCTATAACGAGAAGTGATAACAGGCTGACTATCGGCCTTTGTATTTTCGTCGATCCTTTTGGCAAGCACGGACAACGTCGAATGCTTAAAGACATCGATGATACTAAGTTCAGCATTTAATCGAGAGCGTACTTCATTTTGCACCTGCATTAACAATAATGAGTGGCCACCTAGCTCAAAGAAGTTGGCATTTCGACCAACTTGTTGAGGTTCTAAACCGAGCAAACTAGCCCAGATCTCACACAGTGCAGTCTCAGTTTCAGTTTGGGGTGATTGGTACTCCCCCTCAACATACGCTAGATCGAAATCTGGCAAAGCTCTACGGTTAACCTTTCCATTTGGGGACAACGGAATGGCCGGAACATTTAGATATCCGGACGGTAGCATATAATCGGGCAATACCCGTTTTAGATGAGCTTTGACGTCATTAACAATCGTAACCTCATCCGTGTCATTTTTTGATGTGAAATAGGCCAACAAGATTTTTTGACCATGATGATCATCCTTAGCAACAACGACTGCATTACTTACATCTGAGTGCCCAATTATCTGTTGCTCAATTTCCCCTAACTCGATTCGCAAACCACGAATTTTGACTTGATCGTCTATTCGACCCAGGTAGTCAATATTTCCATCCAGACCATAGCGCACCAGGTCGCCAGTGCGGTAAAGGCGATTCTCACCCTCACACCTTATAAAATCAGACACAAACTTGTCAGCGGTCAGATCGGGCTTCCCGAGGTAACCTTGGGCCAGTTGCACACCTCCGAGATAGAGCTCGCCTGCAAATCCATAAGGCAGACGCTTCTTGTACCGGCTGAGAACATGGCATTGAGTGTTATCTATCGCTCGACCAATGGGAATACGTGTATATTCTTTACCTGGTTCTCCTTGCCAACACGTAACATCAATGGATGCTTCGGTCGGGCCATACAAGTTAATGACGTTAGCCTGAGGGATAAGTTGAATGGCTTGGTTATAAGTATCAGCCCCCAAAGCTTCACCACTACATATGATATGACGTAAACTATGAGACCTTGTGATGTTTTCACACTGTAAGAACAACTGCAGCATAGAGGGGACAAAATGTATCGTTGTCACCTGTTCCTGTTCGACCACCTCAGCCAAATAGTTAGGATCTTTATGACCACCCGATTTAGCGAAAAATGTTCGAACGCCTACTATCGGACCCCAGAATAGCTCCCACACAGAGACATCAAAGCCAAAAGGTGTTTTTTGTAAAATCGTATCATTTGGATCGAGTTTAAAATAATCCTGCATCCATGCTAATCGGTTGACAACACCCTTGTGTGCTAGCATTACACCTTTCGGGTTACCCGTTGAACCTGAGGTGTAGATAACATAAGCTGTGTTATCTGAGTCCTGACGACTATCCAATGCTTCAGTTTGTACCAACTCTTCTTCGAGAACTTTAAGCATACTTTCATCATCAATAATGAACAGCTTATCGTCAGATACTGCACCCCACGACTTGGCCGTATCGCAGTTCTTTTTATCAACAACAAGATTGCTAATCGCGGCATCTTCAATAATGTAAGTCAGTCGAGAGTCTGGATAATCTGTGTCTAGTGGTACATAAGCCGCACCGCTCTTAACGATACCCAAAACGCCAATTAACATATGCACCGAGCGATCCAAAAAGATTCCCACTCGGTCGCCAGGCCTTACACCCTGACGAACCAGATAGCTGGCAAAAGCATCGACACGTTGTTTCAGCTCGGTAAAAGTAAATTCTGCATTATGATCAGCCACAGCAACTGAATGTGGTGTTTTCTTAACCTGTAGATCAAACAGCTGAGTTAGCGTGCTTACTTCATCGAAATCTTTGTCTGTTTCGTTTAGCGCATCTAGGGTGTGACAATCAGGGGCACCAATGATGTTAAGCTTACAAAGAGGCTGATTAACATCATGAATCAGTTGCTCCAATAAGACGTTCACCGTTTCAATTATACTTTTGGCAAACGCCTTCCCTTGTGGGTGGGAACACAACACATAACGAGTTGAGTTGTCATGATATAGGTAAAACTGAATTGCTCGAGGATTCTCACTTGTGACCGAATCAATTAATGCAACATCGCCAGACAGGATCTGCTGGGAATAACTATGGAAATTGTATATCGCTCTAATGCCATTTTGGTTGAGCCCTATGCGTGACGATTGAAACTGGGATATTTTCTCCATTCCTTTTCGGTTTCGCTGACTATCCTTTGCCTGATTAAACCATTCAAGTGCCAAATGTGTTTGAATCGGAGGAGGCAAAATAAAAGGAGTGATACCTGAATAACAACCCAACTTCCCCCTCATAGAGCTTGTTCGATAGTTAACTACTTCATTGATTAATAGGCTTCCTTCGATACTGTAAAGCTCCGAAAGAGCCAAACCAAATAAACATTTAAATAGAAATGGTTCAGTCACTCTTAGTTGACGACAAAGAGCAGATACCTGCTGTTCAGAACGGATTGAAGAACGAATCAACTGAGTGTCAGATGCGTTTGAATGATCAAGCTCATCAACTATCGATTCAGATACGCAAACATTCTCTTTCCAATAATCAATCACTTTTGGATTGTCGAAACCTGAACAAAGCAAGTCACTTTCGCTACTTTCATGCAAAGTAATAGAGCTTGCTTCTGTCTGAGGAGATTTTGCAATTCGTAGTATCTCAGCGCACAATGTAGCTATAGATTCACCATCCATAACGATATGGTGACTAAGCACGACTAACTCATTATGGTCTCGCTGATGGATGAAATACACGCGAAGTAACTGCTGTGAAAAATCAAAAGGAGGTTCTGTCAACGAATCAATAAAGTTGTCACTGTCAGCAGTGTGAATGAAATACTCATAACAAGGGAAAGGCGGTTTGTCTTGTTTTTCTGCACACCACACAGGCTCAAAATAACTCGCAAGAATTGATTCAAGTTTTTCTAAAGCCTGATTGATTCCTTCAGGTGTGAATTCTTTATCAATCCGGCAATGTAAACCAACGCTATAATTTTGCTTAGAACCGGATTTTTCATCAAGGTAAATATCTTTTTGTATAGGTGACAGAGTCGAAAGTTCATTCATATCACATTTCTCACAACTAGGTGGTGTTGGGTGATGTAGAGGCTCACCCAATATAAGAAGAGGGACTGGAGGCAAGAACGCCTCCAGCCTATAACGATTTAAGCTTGCTCTTGCGACAAAGTTGGAGCGACTTCAACTCTGCGAGAATGCTTTATAGCAAGGCAAGTAGCATAAGCTGCTGAAATCAGGCCACAGAACAGGCTCCATCCGTAGCCAAAGTAGTCATAAACCAAACCAAATATCATTGGCCCTGCAGTACTACCAATCAACACAACTGTAGACATAAGGCCTAACATGACTCCAACATTGCCGTAACTCAGTCGGCTAATCGTGGCAGGTACAGTGATATTAACCACCGCTGAACTAAGACCAGTCACACTACTTAGAATGATTAAAGACCAGCCGCTCGACCAAAATATAGCCAATGCTAGCCCCGGAATTACAATAAAACATGCAATAACCAATGCAGCCATACTGTTCAACCATTTTGCTTTGCCAAACGCGATAAAGATTTGCACTGACAATAGGGATAAACCAAATGTAAGCATCAAATTTGATACTTCTGTCGACGTCCATCCCAGAACTTGTTCTGACCATACGGGGACAACAGCCATAATCAACCCAAAACAGACCGCTACGAGCATTTTAATTAACGAGAAATCTCGAACTTGTGCATTACTGCGGAAAGTTTTAAACACCTTAGAATAAGGTAGACGGCTACTGTGCGATGCGTGAAGCTTGGTTATTTCACCTTTGAAAGTAAGAGCGATAATAAAAGGAATAACTGAACTAACTGCCGAAGCAACAATAATCATATCCGTATGAGGATCGACGAAGCTCATTTGGCCTACCACTACAGCAAATGCTGGCCCGAGGATAAGGCCAATTGTAGAACCGATACGTAGTCTGGCTAATCCAGCACTTCTGTCATCATCAGATGAAATTTCTGAAATTATTGACTCAAAAATCACCAAATTCGAGCTCATAAATCCTACAACAGCTCGAACAGCAAATAACACAAACACGGAGGAAGCCCAAAGTAGTGCCCAATTTCCCAAGGCGATACAAGCTAAGCTCAATATCAACAACGCAACCCGAGGGATGCTATCTGACAGCTTACCTAGAATTGGTGAGCCTAGCGCTCCACCAATAAACTGAATACTAAATAGTGCACCAACCCAAAAAGCATTTTCCCCCAAGTCCAATACTATAAATGGCAATACTGGCAAAAGGATTCCTACAGCAAATGAATCCAACATCGTTGCTGTCATTATTCCGAAGTATATAAAACGGTGATTGTTTAACACGGGTGAATCTCCTACAATTTCCCTTTTGATGGTAGGCACTTCTCCTACTACTTTACTTATGCTATTTCAGCGCTCAAACTGGCCTGAACAGGTGCAAATACAGACTTCATGTCTGCTAACTCAACTAACCCTTGCATAATATCTTCCTGACCTAGACCGAAATCGATCAAACACGCAATTTCGTTAACGCCTAATGCATGGAGCTTTTCAACCATGGAAATGCATTTCTGCTTGGAACCCATCATGGATGTTTGCGAAAAATGTTTTTCAAATGCGTAACTAATCAATGCCTCACGCTCATTATCAATAACATCTCTAACAGCCTGGTTCTTATCCTTAAATGGGTTCAACGTATCGTTTTGGTTTATATAGTCGTTCAAAAATCCACGAAGAGGTTCTTTTACTTTGCCTTTCACTTCTTCATTCGTTTTACCCACAAATGTATGCACCATTGTTGAGACAATACCCGTTTGAGGATCATGACCACTCTGCTCTCGTGCTTCACGATATAAGGTGATATTTTCCTGTAAGCTTTCAAAAGAATGGTTAGTCAATGAACACAGTACGTTCATGCCCATTTCGCCAGCTTTTTTCCAAGTTTCAGGGTTACCACTGGACGTTAAGAACATAGGTAGTGTTGGCTGAATAGGACGTGGCAAGGTTTGAACCTCTACGGTATTCCCAGTAATGTCCTTAGTTGAGACTTTCTCTCCTTCCCATAGGCGACGAATGAGATCCACATTGTCAAATGTTACCTGGCGTCGATCTTCGTATAATTCAGGGGCCAGAATGTAATCTGCCGGGTGCCAGCCAGTCGCCAAAGAGATCGCGGCACGTCCATTAGACAAATTATCAACCAAAGACCACTCTTCGGCTACTCTGATAGGGTTATGTAATGGAATAATTACACTACCTGCACGCAACTGTATTCGTTCGGTGACCATTGCTAGTGCTGAGCTCAATACAGAAGGGTTTGGAAATAACCCACCTACAGGCTGTAAATGACGCTCCGGTGTAATAACAGCACTAAAACCATTAACATCGGCAAATTTTGCTGCTTTAATTAACAGCTCATATTTGTTGGGTTCATTACTTGAACCGTTCCCGGAAAAGAAAATAAGCGAAAAGTCCATATCACAGGCATTTATCGTGGGCTGTGCTTTGTCTTCAGCTTGCTCTGATGCCCTTTTGTTTCTTGCTTTTTGTAGTAACTTTTCGCGCTGTTCAGGCGTTAGGCTATTCAGTTTGTCTTGTATACTTGGCATTTTATTTCTCTACAATATTGATTTCCATTACGATGCTTGTGATGCTTTCAGGCGACGGTTCTGACGTTTCACCTTTACTGCCTTTTCATCCGTTTTAAATAAGTAGTCCCACAACGTTATGTAGAAAGAAAAATTACAACGAACATTGGTATGGTGCTTCAAGTGAAATGAACCAATAGGTATAAAGCGCGTTATTTTTCCAGTAATTTTAGGATTATGATCTAATACCGTTCGGCTGAGGAATACTTCATAAACATAGTGAAATGCCAAAAGGATTGCTCCTGGGACTGGATCAAAGAATGTCAGTACAATTAATGGCAAAGTGAAGGTAAAATATACATCCATAGATGAACGAAAATCACCGAACCAAAAAAAATAGTCATGCCAAGGTGGCCAAAATGTATCGTCATAATTGTAAGCGTGATGCTTCATGTGAAAATACTGTAAGAAGTTATATTTGAAACGGACATGAGCTATCACGTGACATATATATGAATATAAGGTCCATAGAAAAAAATACCCTATTACTTTTAATACAATTTCCATTTGTTACTCCGTGGATTTATTTTGTAACTTCCATATTTGATACACGACTAATTCTGCTAATAACCTCTGAAACCTCAGGGTGATGAACAATTCCAAAGTGGTCAGCATTAATATGATGTAGTTCTACATTGTTGACTAGCTTGGGCCAGATCCCTTGCTCCTCATGAGAATCATGCGCCCTAAACAGTACGGCTTGATTAACGTCAATTGGCGCTTCTGGGTTAGGATCGTACTTCTTGAATGCTTCAACGGTGGCCATATACACATTAAATAGATGAAGAATGTAATCATCTGGAGTCTCTTCCGGAATTAGGTTGAGCTTGCGTAGCTCTGTACAAACGTCTTCAAATTCGAACGTTTTGTCTTGCCAGCTAAGTAAGTATTCTTCACTGACCGATTTGCCCGGCAATGCGGCCAACTGGAGAACAAAGTTGAACATCACTATTTTTTCATCAGCGACACGCGTTTTAGTTAAGTAAGTGTCAATCATTGATAGCTCAATAACTTCTTCTCCCTGAGCCTTTAATAAGCAAGCAATCTCATAGGCAATAAAACCACCCATTGACCATCCACCTAACCGGTAAGGACCATGAGGCTGAACAGCACGAATCTCCTCTAGGTACAGTTCGGCCATATGCTCAACGGTTTTAAAGCTATAATCCTCATAGGTCATTGCATGTGCCTGCAAAGCATAGAATGGGTGAGACTGACCTAAACGACGACTAAGCCCGAAGTAACAACTCACGGTGCCCCCAACCGGATGAACATAAAATAAAGGCGTTCCTTCTCCAGCTGTTTGAAGCTTGATTAAGTTCTGCTTTTCACTATTAGTAGGGAGAGTATGTTGGTCTAAATAGCCTGCTAAATCTTGAAGCTTGGGATGCTCAAATAGCAGCCGAAGTGGAATATTAATGCCGCACTCTGATTTCAATCGACTGATCAATGTTGTAGCAATCAGAGAATCACCACCGATATCAAAAAAGGATGAAGCTCTACCGATCTGTTCTCTACCTAATAGATCAGCCCATAACAAAGCGATTTTTTGCTCTGTTTCGGTTACAGGGGCTATATATTGCTCAGTAGTACGAACCTCCAACATATTCGGCTCTGGTAGCTGTTTTTGGTCAACTTTACCATGTGAGGTTAGTGGAAAGTCGTCCATCACCACAAAACTAGAAGGCACCATATAATCAGGTAAGATTTGACTCAATCTCTCCTTGATTTCAGAAGCTCCAACAGTTTGCGTACTTAGCACTAGGTAGGCTGCAATTGATTTCTGCCCATTATTTTTCGCGCTACATACTCGAAGGAAAACCTTTTTGACGTTGTCTAACATCATTAGGTGCTTCTCAATCTCTTCTAGTTCTACTCTATTCCCTCGAATTTTGACTTGAAGATCATTACGACTATCGAATTCCAGTGAACCATCCAAATTAATGCGACCTACATCGCCTGTATTGAAGATGCGCCCGCTTGAAAATGGATTTTTTGTAAATTTCTCTTTAGTAAGCTCAGGATTACCATAATAACCCATCGCAACACCACGCCCTCCAATGTATATATCACCGTAAATTCCTCTTGGGACAGGATTCATTTGCTCATCCAGTACGTAGATAGATACGTTGTTAAGCGGGGTACCAATAGGCACTGAATCCGCTTCAAACGTCGAATTTGAATGCTCATACATGGTTGCTGTAACTGTTGTTTCGGTCAGACCATAGTCATTAATCCAACGAATTTTACCTTCCACCATTGACGACCAATCTCGCAACGTTGCAACGGAAGCTTTTTCACCGCCAACGATGACAAGCTTGAGCGATTCAGGAAAATTCAAATTGTCATGGGTGGCATCTGCGACTAGGTTATGCCAATGTGCAGTAGTTAAATTAAGAACACTTACTTTTTTGTCTTCCAGCCAGCTAAAGAAGGTCTCTGTACCTTCAATACCGTCCTGATCCCATAGAACAAGCGCCGCACCCTGCATGAGAGTTGGAAAAATTTCTTGAACAGATACATCGAAACTTGGTGCAGTAAATTGGAGCACTCTGTCAAAGGAGTTTAATTCAAATCGTTCCACCATGTTTTCACAATGGTTAACTATACTATCATGGCTGACCATTACCCCTTTAGGGCTACCAGTAGAACCCGAGGTAAAAATTACATAAGCTAAATCAAGAGGATGCTGAATCGAATCCACAACTTCAGCCGTACCCATCGGCGCTTCCATGAGTGTTTTCACACTTACTGTAGGACACGCTACTGCTGACGTAATCTCACTATTCTCTTGCGTCAAGATCACAAGTCTGGATTTGGTTTGAGCAACAATATTGGCAAGTCTCTCAACTGGGTGAGAAGGATTCAAAGGAACGTAAGCAGCACCGCACTTGAGAACAGCCAAAAACGCGACAACCATATCAATGTTTCTATTGGCTACAACGGGAATCAGAGAACCTGCGCTCACTCCCTGCCCCACAAGTTTTCTCGCCAGCAAAGAAACCTTGTCATCGACCTGACGATATGTCAGTGATGTATTACCCTCAACAATTGCAACTAAGTCGGGTGTATCTTCTACACGCTTCGCCCAGATAGTATTAAACGTTTCGCACCCAAGCCGTTCTGTTTGAGTCCCAGAATAGGCTGCAAGCATTTCTTCTCTTTCGCTCGGCTTAAGTAAATTGACAGATTTGATAGGTTTACTTGGCGAATTCGTCAGCTCATCGAGCAAGTATTCAAAGCGAGTCAACAGGTAAGCAATTGTCGATTCATTGTAAAGGTCTGTGTTGTAGTCAACCAACAGTGTCAAAGCCGTACCGACATATGAGAAAGACAGAGTAAGTTCAAAAGTTGTCGTCTTTTTGTCTATTTCAAACGGCGATACAGACACACCAGGAACCATCTCCATATCGTGATTATCCGGCTCGAGAAACATCACCATGGTTTGAAAAAATAGGTTGTAATTTAGGTTACGATCAGGATTAAGCTCGGATACCAACTTTTCATAAGGAATATCTTGACGAGAAAACGCACTGAACGCTATTTTCCGGTTTCGCTGTAACAGCTCGAGAAAACTGGGGTCACCTGTAAGATCAGACTTCAATACTAGGGTGTTAATAAACAAACCAACTAAATCTTTTAGTTCTTCCTGGTTACGGGTTGTGATTGGTGTACCAATGTTAATGTCTTCTTGTTTCGTGTATTTATGCAGCAGTACTTGATACGCCGAAATAAGTGTAATAAACAACGTGACAGAATTCTGTTTACTCAATTCTGTTAACTTATCTGTTAACGTTTGACTAAAAGTTATACGCTTTGTCGCACCAT
This sequence comes from Vibrio tritonius, assembly GCF_001547935.1. NCBI lineage: Bacteria > Pseudomonadati > Pseudomonadota > Gammaproteobacteria > Vibrionales > Vibrionaceae > Vibrio > Vibrio tritonius. The sequence goes on along the minus strand of NZ_AP014636.1, from coordinate 230,948 downwards.
TATTGGTAGCCATTACTCCACGAGGGCGATCCATTGGCATTCGCAGGACAGGCAGTTCACCTGATAACTCTTCCTGCCAATACTTCAGTTGCCCATCAAGCTTTCCACTGCGTAACCTTTCATTTTGCCAAAAAGCATAGTCAGAATACTGCACAGTTAGAGGCATCAAAGGCTCTACATCACCTTTAACTCTAACTCTGTAACAATGAAATAGCTCTTTTAAAAGGAGCTTCAGAGAATCAAAGTCAGCAATAATATGATGAATAGTAAAAAGCATGCGAAAGCTGGTTTCTGACAATTTATATACTGTCACTCGAAACATATGGTCCCGATCGAGTTTAAACGGCTCTTTGCCTAATTTGTTGAACTCGTCTCTTATATGTTTATCCAACTCTCCAGAGTCACCCCATTGTGTTGCGTCAAGTTCATAAACAGGCATGTCTGCTTGATAGTCACTTTCCGGCGCAACATTTAAATAAGGCACACCATCTTGTGAAAGAAATGATGTTCGCATGGTTTCGTGTCGTCGTGCCAAGTCGGTTAACGCCGAGTGTAAAGAGTCTAGGTTGAGGGGGCCTTCAATATTGAACGCAAAGTTGATATTAAAGTGATTCAATGAGCCATCTAATTGGTGTAAGAACCAAATTCGGTATTGATCGGTAGATAATGGTAACCTTTCGGGAAGGTTTGACTGGGTAAGCTCTAGATCTTGCATACTGATGTCCATTTCTTTTTAAAGTTCATTGGTAATCCTTTTCACCATTATATTTTTTCTAGGTCGATGTCTTCAGACTCTAATAGCTCTCGCAACAACTCATCCTGATCGACTTGAGTAACATCCTGTCTGATCCTAATTTGCTTAGCTATGCCGTTTATCGTTGGATCATCGAACAAAGCTTCGACGTCAACTTCTACACCAAATTGCTTACGAACTTGAGACATTAATTGGATTGCTACTAACGAGGTTCCACCCAGTGCAAAGAAGTCCTCATCCAATCCAACAAAATCAACCCCAAATAAACCACACCATATTTTTTTCAATCCACCTTCAATATCACCTGATAGATTAATGTTAACTTCTTCATACTCTGTCAGTGTTGGGACTTCATTTATCTCATTGCTAACAGGAGGACGCGCACCCAGTTCGCTTTCTTCTTTGGTCGCAGCAGTACCAGAAAAGTACAAAGCTGAGTTTGCCTTTTCTATCCAGTAGCTATGTTTATCAAAAACATAAGTAGGCATTGGAACACGTTTTCTTGGCCTTTTATGGAGCTGGGCTAGGTCGACATCGACACCGGACTCCCATAGCTCACCAACAGCTTTAAGGTAACCAATTTGTTCGTTACTTTGATCTTTTGGATGCTTATGTAGCGTAATCACCTTAATCATTTTATTAAGAGCAGGACTTGAACGCACAAAGCCTGCAATATTTGTCCCTGGCCCCAAATCAACAATAACTGGAGTGTCAAACTGCATTATAGAAAGTAGGCTCTTAGCAAAAAGTACAGGAGAGATAATATGTTTCGACCAATAGGCAGGATCTGTCGCTTCAGTTTCAGTTAACACTTGACCACTAATGTTACTAATCACAGGGATCTTTGGTGACGAAAGTGCAAAACCTGAAACAAATGCTTCAAACTCATTCGCAGCCTCAGTCATCATTTCCGAATGAAACGCATGGGATGTATGTAACTGGCGAGTATCGATACCCTGTAATGCGCAAATTCTCAGCAAACTTTCAATAGAGGCATCTGGACCTGAAAGAATACAAGTATCTCCTGTATTGATGGCTGCGATAGACACATCTTCATAAGGAGCGATAATGGACTCGGCCTCATCTTGAGACGCAGTGATCGAAACCATGCTACCCGCTGGCATGGATTGCATTAGTCGAGCACGCTTGAGTACGATTTGAATTGCAGATGCTAAGTCAAAAACACCTGCGACAGTTGCAGCTACCAGCTCACCAATAGAGTGGCCCATGACAACGTTAGGTACAACGTTCATTTGTTGTAAACCTATAGCCTGAGCGTACCCAAAAATAAACAACGCAGGTTGTGCAACTTCAGTACTATTGATGTCGACATCACATCGCTTACCTGTGAACAATTCACGAATTGGCAATTTTGAGTATTGTTCTACGATAGCTAAACAATCATCGACAGCACGTTTGAACAACTCATTTGATTGGTAGAGATCCTGTCCCATCGAATAAAACTGGCTTCCCTGACCTGGAAACGCAAAAATAACAGCTGGGTCTTCAAATGCTTCATTAACCTTCAAAGTTTGGGTATCATCTCTCGCTCCATATGCAACTAACGACACTCGAAAAGGGAAGGTATCCCTACCTTGTGACAATGTGTAGGCCGCATCTTCTAATGAATGCATGGTGGATGCAGAAAGCCAGTGCTGAAGCTGGTTAGCCATAGCCTGAGCTGCACTTTCAGACTTAGCTGAAACCACCATCAGCTGTGGCTCTTTGTTCATCGAACTGCTCATATCCTCTCGATATTCTTCAAGTACCATATGAGCATTGGTCCCTCCCATACCAAAGCTACTTACCGCCGCTCGGCGTATCTCTTCGTCATCAGGTATCCATTCTTTCGATTCCGTATTTAACTGAAATGGACTGTTTTCAAAGTCTATATTTGGATTAGGAGTTTCAAAATTAATGCTCGGCGGCAAGATTCTATTATGCAATGCTAGGCTTGCCTTAATTAGTCCTGCTACACCAGAAGCTACACCGAGGTGCCCTACGTTAGATTTAACCGACCCGATAGCGCAGTATTGATTCTCTTTCGTATGATTACGATACACACTGCTCAAGGCGTCAATTTCGATTGGATCACCTAATGGAGTACCTGTACCATGCGCCTCAACTAGACCTATGCTTCTGGCATTAACACCTGACATTTCCAGTGCTTCTGCTATCACTTCCGACTGCCCTTCAGAAGAAGGCGCTGTAAACCCAATTTTGTTGGATCCATCATTATTAATAGCACTACCAAGAATTACAGAGTAAATAGTGTCGTTATCACGAATTGCGTCATCCAGTCGCTTAAGCACTACAACACCTAAACCGTTACTAAATGCAGTCCCTTTAGTATCAGCATCAAAAGGTCTGCAACGTCCATCTTTAGAGGTTAGCCCCCCATCTTGATATAAATAGCCAACTTCCTGATCTGTCAATACAGACACACCACCTGCAATAGCCATATCACTCTCGCCAGATAAAAGAGATTGAGCTGCAACATGAACGGACACTAACGATGATGAACAAGAAGTCTGGATTGATAGGCAAGGACCAGTTAGGTTTAGTTTGTAGGCTAAGCGTGTAGCTAAATAGTCTTTATCATTGCCATGTCGGATTGACATTTCACCTATTGAGGCGATAAGGTCGGGATGACTGTATAAGTTCATTAAATATGAACTTGAAAAAACACCAGCAAAAGCCCCAATACGACCGTTATATGTTGAGGGCGTGTAACCTGAATACTCTAACCCCTTCCAACATAACTCCAAAAACATACGCTGTTGTGGATCTAGTATTTCCGCTTCACGCGCTGACATAGAAAAAAAAGCCGCATCAAACTTATCAGAGTCAGGTACGGTAAACGCTTTTTTAACATAGTTTTTGTCAGTTAGTAGTTGAGGGCTAACACCTTTAGAGCGCAAAACGTCATCTGATATGTCTGACAACGCTTCTTCCCTTTCTAAGATCATTTTCCAATACGCATCAACATCGTTTGCACCTGGAACATTAATGGCAAAGCCTATAATCGCAACCTCGTTACCATTTCTTGTCACTGTAAACTCCCTTTTCATCTTGTATGCATCGAATTTGACACAAATCAATTGCTATACTATCCGGAGTTTATGTAGCATTTCTAAATAAAAATCAACACAAAAATAACAATACAAAATAAGTGGCAACAAATGACAACACAAACACAACAATACACTACTAAGCACTTTAAAAACAATTATATATCTCGTAAGTAGCTCCCCGTGTCATCATAGCTGTCGACTACATTTTTTAAGGGCTACCTATTAATTTAAATTCGAAAGGTTTAACTTGGTCTCGCTGATAAATAATAGTGATATCTAAAGTAAACACCTTTTATGAGCCAAGCTTACTTCCGCAAATTCATGACCCACCTAGACGAACTCACCGATCGTCCCCCCCACATCGCAGAGTTTTGCGACCACTATCAAAAACTTGTTCATTAGTTAATATACGAATACTCAGGTCAACTGTTCATTTCTACAGTTATATGTACTGTAGGAGGAGTGTATTATGTTTCTTTAAAGACCTAAAACTTATAGCGATGAAAGCCTAGAGAGCTTCTTTATCCGTGTGGCAAACAAAAATGGATGTGATGATGTCCATCGTTTCCTAGAAGCCACCAAACGCTTCTTACAAGACATTGAACCATCAAGGTTATCAAACCTTTCCTACGGACATCACGAGGATAAACCCGTGCTCGGCTAATTACGTTCCAGTTCCCGAGCGGCTTCATTTTTGAAACTCGCCCAATCGACGTTTAACGAACCTCTCAAGTTACTTGGAATAGCAATAAACAGAACAAACTTAAAATATTCTCTATCAACCAGTGCTGTGATACGAGGTTCTGAAGTATTTCCTCGTAGTTTACCCCGAACAAAGTCCATCCCCTGCTGCCCATTGTACTTACAAGAAAATGGCTACGCCAGTTACCTATGGCATTTGAAGGGTTACGATCACTGTCATATTCATAACGTACCTTTAATTACCTCTTGTAGCTGTGGCAACGAGTTTGACTATCGAGTATCTGAGTTAAAAGGAGTTTGCAGCAATTGCAAGGAGCCTATCGCGACAAAAAGTAGAGGCAGGGAACCCAAGCTGGCATACAACGTTGCAAATTGGCTCGCTGGCAACGGCTCTGAAGAGCTGCCCAACCTCCCAAAGAGCTATCGCTGGGGCTTGATTCATTGGTGGACACACCTTAATGACGATAAATTCGACCATGGTTCATTCACCCATTTTTTCGCAAACTGGACAAGCGCATTTCATTCAATGATCGATGCTGAAATAGAATTAAACCTTGAGCATGCTGTTGTCTGCACATCTGAATTACGATTAAAAGATCTTATATGCCGACTATTTTTTATTACAAGCTCACTAAAATTACACGATTTTAAGAATTACATGAATCATGTAATTTTCCAAATCGTGTAAAAATAAACTAAGTTAATCAGCACCTTGCCATTTAAGCCATAATCAATAGAATCTGGCCGAACCTAACTACCATTCGGTGTACTGTATGAAGAATGAATTTGACGAGCTTTTACCAAACTTGGAAGAGTTCAGTATGGCAGATGTGCCTTTTAAAGTCGTAGGTCCCTCTAGTCTACCTACAAAAACTCTTACTGCATTTGATAAGTTTATGGCTGGCGCTAGTGTCCCGCACCGAGTATTTGTATACAATCAGGATTATGCAAGATTCTGTATGCTAGTTCGCCGCGGTGATATAAAAATTAGCTAATTTGTATCGTGGGAGGGAAATATTTCCTTCCCTCTTCTTAATCCCCCCAACTCTGAGAACTTCGCGAGATCGTTAGTTAATCCCCAAAATTCTCCAAACATCATCAACGCTAAATATTGAAATCTCAGTAACTACTTGTTTCAAAACATTATTTTGATCAAAGCCACAAAATGACGTAAAACTATTCGCATTAATTAAATCAAGAGTTAAGTATCAACATTCAACTCAAAGAGCTTTAGCTGAGCTTAATGCAAGTGGGTGGGATATTGATGAAGACGATGTTACTGCAACCACCAAAGCCATTCGAAGACGAAAGTCTTGAGAGCTATTTAATCCGAATCGCAAACAAAAATGGTTACCAAGATTTCGATCGTTTTTTATCTGCACTTAAACACTATTTGTGCGATGGGGATTCTGAGAGATTTTCCTCATTCCCCACTGATATCCGTCGAATAAACCCATATTCATCAAAACATAGCTCAGCAGCTAGAAGTCATGCTCTCCATCAGATAAGTCAATTAACATTTACTGAGCCCGTTGATTTACTGAAGTTAGCTATTAATCGCTCACCACTTAAATATTCCCCATCAGTAACTGCACTTATCCGCGGTTGCGAGGTTTTCCCACGATCTTTACTAAGGACCAATATCATCCCGGTATGTCCTGTTTGCCTTAAAGAAAATGGATACGCTAACTATTTATGGCATTTTGAAGGTTATGACTACCCCCCTCTGGCAGGACAGTTGTCACTGTTAAAATTTAACCAGTTTATTGCTTCACCTTCTTTTTTAGCCAATTGTATCTTTCAATTCTTTCGCGACAGTGGCTACCTGATGATGTTTACCAGTTGGCGTTTGGGGGCTTTCAATTGACGAATCAAAAAATCGAATTATTCCATCTTCGTCTTCATAGTATTCTTGCATAGCAATGGCTTCTTGCTGAGCTTCTATTGTTGCCTTTGCTTTTTTTATGGCCGCACTTCGATCAATGCCATTTACTACATGTACAGCAGCATCCCTAGCAATCTCTTTTAGCAACTCTTCTTTATATTCGTCTTCTGCTACTTTCACATAGTAATTTGATCCAATTCCCATGATATTACCTCATTAGTTTTTGAATAGTCCTTTTAAACAATTTTTTATAATTTACATACTGATTTTTCTATTTTCCCCCAAAAGTATTGAGCTTCGCCATACGCGAACATAATCAACAACACACATAATCTATGATTCAACGACATTGGTCAATATCTGACAACTGTCGGTGGTCCCATTTCTGCTTTGTATCTCCCCACATAAAACGCACATTGATTCATAACTCATTGATTGATACTGTTTATATATACAGCATCTTGAGTTGATTTTATGGCAATCCGTAATCTAAAAGACAACAGTAAAAAACCGTGGTTATGCGAGTGTTACCCGAATGGGCGCTCAGGAAAGCGTGTACGCAAAAACTTCGCGACTAAAGGGGAAGCATCCGCTTTTGAAAAATTCGTCATGCGAGAGGTCAATGAGAAGCCCTGGTTCGGTGAAAAGCTAGATAGTCGCCGACTAAGTGATCTTATTACCGTTTGGTATTCCCACTATGGCCGTTCTTTGGTGAATGGAGACGTAATTATAAATAAGTTTCACCATATGGTGGAATCGATGAACAACCCATTAGCCTCTGCGTTTACAGCTAAACATTATTCCGACTATCGCAGCAAACGAATGTCAGGAAAAGTTGTGTTTGTTGACGAAAAACGTTGGAATCGTGGTAAGCCTAGCATTTCTACGCTCAATTCTGAGTTGGCCCGCTTTAAAGCCGTATTCAATAAGCTCAAAGAACTTGGCGAATGGTCATTGCCAAATCCACTGGATGATATCAAACCATTTCGAGAAAACGAGCGGACCATGGAATTTTTGCCTACCGATAAGATTGAATTACTTCTTGAGTTGGTTGGTCAGCATGAACGCGCAGACATGATTAAGATCGTTAAACTTTGTTTAGCCACTGGAGCAAGGTGGAACGAAGCCGCCAAATTGCACTCTAGCCAGCTTTCTGAGTACAAAGTAACCTTCACCAATACTAAGACCAAGAAAAACCGCTCTGTGCCTATCTCTGAGGAATTATACAAAGAAATTTATAAGCCAATGACAGGTCAACTGTTTGAAGAGTGCTACACCCCTTTTTGCTACATTCTCAAGAACAAGTTAGACATTGAAATTCCGAGTGGCCAAGCGTCACACATTTTACGTCATACTTTCGCCAGTCACTTTATGATGAACGGAGGTAATATTCTTGTCCTGCGTGACATTCTTGGTCACGCCGATATTTCCATGACAATGCGTTATGCGCACTTCGCCCCCGCTCACCTTTCCGAAGCCATTTCTTTAAATCCATTAGCCCAGTTGTAACTGTCGCCACCAAAATTTTTTTCAGCTGTCGCCACTTTGTCGCCATTTTTTGTTTTGGGGCATAAAAAAAGCCGCTTTTCAGCGGCTTTTAATCGTTCGATTTTTCCGAAGTATTGCGGTGTTACTCTTTCCCGTACACGTTGTTTTCTTGCTCTTGTACGCGGATAAAAGTGGTGCGCTTAGTTAGCTCTTTAAGCTGCGCTGCGCCTACGTAGGTGCAGGTTGAGCGTACGCCGCCAAGGATGTCTTGGATGGAGTGTTCTACTGGGCCTTTGTATGGCAATAGTACGGTTTTTCCTTCCGCTGCGCGGTATTTTGCAACGCCGCCGGAGTGCTTGTCCATCGCGCTTTGTGAAGACATGCCGTAGAACTTCATAAACGTTTCGCCATTTTGTTGGATAAGCTCACCGCCTGACTCCTCATGAGCCGCTAGCATGCCACCCAACATCACGAAATCGGCACCGCCACCAAACGCTTTTGAGACGTCGCCAGGGCAGGTGCAGCCACCGTCACCGACAATACGACCACCAAGGCCATGTGCTGCATCAGCACATTCAATAATGGCTGAAAGTTGCGGGTAACCAACGCCTGTTTTTACGCGAGTGGTACACACAGAACCAGGGCCAATACCCACTTTTACAATATCTGCACCAGCAAGGATAAGTTCTTCCACCATATCGCCAGTCACAACGTTACCTGCAGAAATGACTTTATCGGGGAATTGGGCACGTACACGTTCTACGTAATCCACTAAATGCTCTGAGTACCCGTTGGCAATATCGATACAGATGAAAATAATTTCATCGCTTAATGCTAGGATCTCTTTGGTTTTTTCAAAATCAGCGTCCGATGTACCCGTTGATACCATTACTTTATTTAAGGTATTGTTATCACTAGATTTTACAAACTCAGCCCAGTCTTCAACTGAGTAGTGTTTGTGTACTGCTGTCATCACTCCGTGCTTAGCAAGTGCCTTCGCCATAGCGAAACTACCTACTGAATCCATGTTTGCTGCAATAATAGGTACACCAGACCATTGACGACCGCTGTGCTTGAATGTAAACTCGCGGGTTAAATTTACTTGGGAACGGCTTTTAAGGGTTGAACGTTTCGGGCGAAACAATACATCTTTAAAACCTAACTTAAGTTCTTGTTCGATACGCATTATGCTTTTCCTAGTCTGATTCACTGTTGTGTCTCGCGTGGTGCGTAGTTCCAATGTTGGCAGACATCAGAACATTTCGGACACAAAAAAACCGGAGCGTTGGCAGACGCTCCGGTTTTCAGCATTATAGGCTGCGTTTTTTTTCCGGCAAGTCTGATATTTGTATTTTTTTTGTGATACCATCACGAAGATTCCATATCCTCGCATCACTACTTAGTTAATCCTTATGATTAATTTATATAAATCAAAGAATTAAACTAATCGAATCGCCTTTAGCATTTCCTGAACTACGCACAACTGTTTAAGCATACTCTTGACTGAAGTAAAAATTGTGATGAAAATCACTCTTTATCGACACCTAATTGTCACTTTCAACAGGCGATTTATTGGCGAATCTCGTTCCAATCAGCCCCATTACATACTTGATTGAAAGGAAACAGCCGCGACGTTGCCAGTTAAATATGCAACTAATTTACCAACGTTCTCAAGTGCGGCAGAAGGTCGCTTGCCAGTAAACCTCGCTCACCTTTTAGCTCAGCATCTTTGTCAGCCGCTTGGCTGTGAATCAAAACGCCGGCCTTAGCTGCATTAAACAGAGTCAACCCCTGCGCAAGCAATGATGTGATAACACCAGTAAGCACATCCCCCATGCCACCTGTCGCCATCCCTGGATTGCCTGCTAGACAAACAAACGTTTCATTACCATCACACACCAGAGTTCCAGCTCCTTTTAATACGACAACGCCGCCATATTTTTGCTGTAGTGCTGTCACGGCTTTAAAGCGATCCGCTTCCACCAAATCAACACTCGCACCGAGCAGACGAGCCGCTTCTGCTGAGTGTGGAGTAAGAATACGTTTGTCATCATAATTAGGTGAATGAGCTAACAAAAACAAGGCATCGGCATCTACGACCTTGGGCTTGTCACTCTTTGTCACGACATCAAATAGGTGCTGGCTCTGCTCGTCTCGCCCCAGTCCGGGGCCAAGGCCAATCACTACCGACCAATCTAAGCGTTGAGCTAGTCGCTCATCATCCCACCCGGCACACATGACTTCTGGCGCGGAGATCAACATTGCCGTCGTATTCTCCGGATGCACAAGAGCGGCAGTTAGGCCACACCCTACTCGGCTGCAGGCTTGAGCAGATAGCATCATCGCACCGCCCATCCCTGCGTTCCCCCCAATGAGCAATGCTTTGCCATGGTTACCTTTATGAGAACTGGCAGCACGACGTGGCAAGAATAACTTCATTACACGGCTATCTATCGCTTTTAACGTGGGGATATTCTGTTCATCAAAGCTTTCCGATACTCCCAATCCCGCAAAGTGAAGCTTACCGACGTAATTGCGAGCTTCGCCCGTTACTAAACCTTGCTTGAGTCCAATAAAACTGATGGTATGTTGAGCGCGTACCGCTTTACCAAGAACCGCCCCGGTATCAGCACTCAAACCAGAGGGAATATCAATAGCGACAACCGGCTTACCACTTTGATTTATGGTATCGATCACATCGCTTACTGGCTCGCGTACCGGACCGTTTAGCCCAGTGCCCATTAACCCATCCAAAATCAAGTCAACATCTCGGGGGATTCGATCATCAATAGGGTAAACATCGCCGCCATGGTCCAACCAATGGTAATAAGCAGTGAGCGCGTCCCCTTTTAACTTTTCAGGGTCGCCAATTTGCCAAACGGTGACTTGATGCCCCATCGACTTAGCTAAACAAGCAGCAATATAGCCATCACCGCCGTTATTGCCACCGCCACAGCACACTAACCAGTGATGAGCAGAAGGATATTGCGCCAGTGCAATGGTAAAGACCGCTTGTCCCGCTCTTTCCATTAAACTGAACATTTCAAGGCCCTTTGCTTTTGCAGCTTGGACCTCACCTTGTTTAACTTGTTGCGCAGTGTAGAACGAATTTGGCAGTGGCATATGCTTACCCTATTGTCGAAAAAGCCTGACTCTAGTGTACAAAAAAAGCCAAGATTTTCCTTGGCTTATATATCACTTTATCGAGATTGAAGAGAGATGAGCGCTTCCGAGGTTGCGTCTTGTATCGATAAGAACATCGAGCTGACTACCCCAGTTGGCGTTCGCATTGGGTTAAGTGTGATGTTTTGATACATAAATTCTGCTTGTTGTGTCACAGGGCGTACGTTGCGACATTTAAAGAGGAATGGTCGCTGCTGCCACGTAATGAAACTACGACATCCCAAGTCATACACAGGTTTAGTTTTCAATTTAAACCACTCTTGGGGAATTTCTGGAAAAATTTCAAACAGGGTTTTGCCTATCACATCATGGGCTTGCTTGCCGCTATGATGGGTCATAAAACCGTTCCACACCTGAATCTTGTATTCACGATCCAAAACGATCAGTCCCATATCGACATTTTGTACCATGTCGACCATCCAATGGAACTGCTCAAATTCAGCAGGCAGTGTCAGCATTAGAAATCCTCCATCAAATAGGAGAGTTTGTTGTCGAGTAATGGGAGCGACTCATCAACAAACATAAACAATAAATCACAACGAATCGACGTGCCTTCAATGGTGTAACTCACTTCAAATGTCATGGTTTTATGAAAAGATCCGGATGTGTTACAGATTACCGATTCAATCGAGATGTGCTGTCCGAGCAAAACCGGAGAGCTTTGGAAAAATCGGACTTCCGCCTGTTGGCCTAACCCATTCAAAAAAGAGCCGACCAAAATATTCGATACATCCATCAACAGCTCAAGCTCTTCCAGCTCCTCACTGTCTGCTGGTACTTTCATCAATTTTTTCAGATCAGACACACTGGAATCACTGAGTAAAACTAAAGCCTCTCCAGCAATACCTTCACCACTAAACCCCTGACAAACACCAGAGACCTGATCATTGTCGGCAATATCGCGCAGAGCCATATGCAGCTCACTGACTTCAAAGATATTGACGTTTGGTAAAGGTAGATTAACAAACACATCAAAATGACGAGCGAGTGCATCAGCGGCACGCCCCATAGACACGTTGGCAACTTCCATGTAAATATCGCGGCGTTTGAGCACGGGTAAATCAATGGAAACCGGCGTGACGAGCTTAGGCTGGGCAGGCGCCTCAACGATATCTTTCAGTACCAAATTGAGCGTCGCTTTATCCATTGGTTTTTGAATAAAGGCTTTCGCTCCGAGCCCTAGTACACGTTCTTTCGCTTTAGGTTGGATATCACCTGAAACGACAACTACGGGTGTGCTCATGCCGCGTTTTTGCATCTCTTCAAGCGTGCCATAGCCATCCAACTCGGGCATGGTAAGGTCAAGAAACATCAATTTAAACTCAGTTTGTTCAAGCTGAGCTAGCGCATCTAAGCCATGCACAGCAAAACTGATATCTGCATTTAAAGACGCAGGCAAAGAGCGCGCCATCTGCTTGCGAACTAAAGCAGAGTCATCACAGATAAGTACGGGGAACGACATGCCACCACCCTTCTATTCTGATAAGTTAATAAATTGTATACCTAAATCGTTTAAGACGGCAGACGACAATATGTAATATTTTATAAATCAATCACTTGTTAGACCACTTGATGGGGCCAAAGGGTGAAAAGCAACACTTTCAACACCACGGCAATTAACACAAAAGCAATGCCACTTCGATACCATTTAAATTCCGTCACAGAGAGCGGCACCCGCTTGTAGAACATGGTTATCACACCTTTCCAGTCATGACTACGCCGTCCATACTGCAAGATACCTGTTAATAAACATAGAATACCTAAGAGCAGAATGCCTTTTTCCAACCAAAATAACGTGATCGCCATAATTCCATCCTTAGATTCACAAGCGTGGTGAGTTACGAAACTCGATAGCGTATAACTTCAATCTCTGTTCGATATCACTTTTACCCTCTAAGCATAGATTTAGATCGCCTTGCTGTCGTTAGCACTAAAGTCGTAAACCAACGGCTAACCGTAGAAAAAATAAACAATTGTGATCTTTCTAACTCACTATCCTCACCTCAAAATGTAAATTAAAACATCGTTTCATATTTTAATTTATTGTGCCTAACCCTACACAATCTCTATAACAAGGATCACGAGATGAAGAAACTCCTCTGCATACTGCTTAGCAGTACATTCTGCCTGCTCAGTCCTATCTCTAATGCGGCCAGTCAGGGCGCTACAGGCAAAGACTATGTTCACCAAGAAATCGACTCACCAGACCGCAGCTTTCCACTGTTTTACCAAAAACTGAAAGATCACCGCATGCCTTTTGCTCTGGCGTGGCATAAAGGTATGGATCCAGCGGTTTGGCATAAAAAAGCGTTTGCTAAGGCGCAAGACATTATTCTGCCCTACTCCGATAACACCCCATTCAACCCAGTGGTGATTGACCAAATCGATCGCGGAAGTTACCTCGCACAAAAGGTGGTATTTAACATCAGTAATGAAAGTCGCGTCATGGCATTACTGCTCACTCCAAAGGGAAAAGGTCCATTCCCCGCCGCACTCTTTTTACATGACCATGGTGCTCGCTTCGATATAGGCAAGGAGAAATTCGTTGAAACATGGAACGACGATGCACGCTTAGCCTCATCAAAACAGTGGGCACACAAATACTTCACCGACCGTTTCCCCGGGGATGAGTTAGCCAAACGCGGTTATGTTGTGCTGTCTATAGATGCATTAGGCTGGGGAGATCGTTCTGTTGCTGGTTTTAAAACCGATTCACAACAAGCGTTAGCATCCAATTTATTTAATCTAGGCAGCTCGTTTGCCGGTGTTATCGCTCTTGATGATCTGCGTGCGGCAAAATTTTTAGCCCACTTACCCAACGTAGATAAACAACGGGTCGCTTCAATCGGTTTTTCCATGGGGGCATTTCGTTCATGGCAAGTCGCTGCGCTTTCGCCAGACATCAAAGCCAGCATCGTAGATTGTTGGATGGGAACAATGAAGGGGCTCATGGTTCCGGGCAATAACCAACTTAAAGGACAGTCATCATTTACCATGCTGCATCCATACATCGCACGCTATCTCGATTACCCAGATGTAGCCGGACTTGCCGCACCAAAACCTATGCTAGTGTTTGCCGGAGGAAAAGACCCACTCTTCCCAGTTACCGCGGTTAAAGAAGCGTTTGGTAAATTACACAGTATCTGGCAAGCCAATAAGGCCGATAATAAATTAGTAACTAAGGTTTGGCCGGAAAAATCGCACATTTTTACCCAAGACATGCAAGAAGCTGCCTTCAACTGGCTTGATAAACAATTTCAAGTCAAACAGTAATTGCATCTTGAGGTTACTTGGGTATAAATGGGTAAATGTCAGTCAAAACAGACGCAAACAAAAATGGCTCCGTGAACAACGGAGCCATTTACGTGGTTTATTTAGGAGTATGGTGGTGATGGTTATGCCAGCTTTTCCCGCACCTTTTGCTTAATCGTTAGTAAGTACTCTTGGTATCGGAACCATACGTAAGTTGCCACGATAGAAAAGAATAGATAAGACAAAGCAAATACCAATGGGGAGGTAATTAGGTCGTGTGAGAGTCCCCACATCACTCCTACAACTGTGATGGCAATTTTCGCTAACAAGCCGCAAATCAGCAAAAAGAGTGCTAACTCTGGAAATTTACTGCTACGAAATGCAAACCAGTGGCAGCAACCTACTGCCAAAGTCGCAACACCTAACCCCAGTAAAAAAGAGTGGAAATGATCCCCTGACGCAACGCCCGCCGACACTGATGTCATCAAGACCAATAAAAGTTTCATAGCTTGCCCCCCAAAAGACAGCTCGATCCAGTGAGTGAGAATCTTGCTATCCATGCCCAAGACAGGGGTATTGTCGCCCGTAAAAAACTATTTTCAATCGTTAGCAGAAAGGGAATTGTGACAATTTTTTACAAAACCGCTCAAAACAACAACACGTTAACGGAATGTTACACAAAAGGGGTAAACAACCTATTATTCTTCATAGAAAATTCGCTGCTAACTAAGCTCACAAAACAAAATTTAACATATAAATTACAATTTAACTTTTTACGGCTTGGTTGTTACATTTATGCAAAATGGCGTTAAATTGCACCAAATTGCATATCAACTCACACTTTAGTTTTACGTCGAACTAACTTAACTTTGCGTCGTACCTAGGTAGGAAAATGCACACAATAAGCTAATCAGTGTTTTCATATCATTGGCAGTATAAGTAACCGTACGCGCATCCAATTGCTCCACACCAGGAATCAAAGCAAACAGGTCTGCCATCACCGGTTTTGTAGCACTTAATTCCAACACATAAGGTGGCGTTAATAAGCGTTGCTCAGTTTTAGTGCAATTTATTACCGCATCAAAAGCCGCTGCGCGAATTTTTTCTTGCGCATCTTTAGGGCTGAGCGATTGAGCCGCAGTAGTGGAAATAGCGCGTTTCACACAAGCATAGCTTACGCCGGGATAACGTTTTGCAATCCAGCCTTGCAGTTGATCGTCACCCGATACCAGTAACAAAGGAGCGCCATGTTCTAAGGCAGAAGATGTGTAGAGATCGGCTTCAGCCATCGGCAGACCATTAACACAGACGCGATAGAAAGCGGAGCCGTTGATGGTATGGGCTAACACGCCTTTTTCACCCGCCGCGCTGTGGTAACCAATCAAAAACAGACCATCAAAAGGTTGGTGGTCAATGCCTTCGACCATAGAAAATGGCCGAGGTTTACTGGAGACCAGCTCCGCTCGAGGATCAAGGTAATCGGCACGTAAGTTGGTCATAGGACCGTGACTGTCCGCCACCACCACCTCAGTAGCTCCCGCATCGAACGCACCAGCAATCGCTGCATTCACTTCCTGTTCCATCAGGGCACGGGCAAGTTCGTACTCACCGTTGCCAGCGCGACACTGCTGCGAAGCTACGACACCAGCTATGCCTTCAATATCGGCCGAAATAAAAATTCTCATTATGCATCCTTCACTTAATTGCTAATTCCGTTGAACAACTAACTGGTCCAAAAGATCACTTAACGCTGGACGTTGATGTCCAGCAAATCCGGTTACTTGGGTTGCTTGCATTAAGGCATCCAAAACTGCGCGCTCAGTCGCTTCGGCTGCGGCACGCAACATTGGGTCCAATTCACTATCCTCGATATTCTGACTTTGTGGCTGGGTAGAAAAAGCGACTGCAATATCACCAGAGCCATGCCCCCAATAACTGCCTAAACGTCCAAGCCCTGCCCCAGCACGTTTTGCCACCCGTTTCAATTGACGCGCATCGAGCGGCGCATCGGTTGCCATCACTATGATGATCGAGCCTTTATCCTGTTGCTCGCTATAAGTGTTGAGCAGCGCTTGCAGCGTTTCGCCCATTGGAATGCCTTCTAATTGAAGCGCACTAAGGGCGCCAAAGTTAGCAAGTACCAACACACCTAGAGTGGCATTAAGGCTAGGAACTACACAAGAGCTGGTACCAATACCGCCTTTTAAGGCAAAGCAGCTCATGCCGCGCCCAGCCCCAACACTGCCACGAACAAATTCTGTCTCAGTATGATTCAAAGTGTCCATCACCATTTCTTCGGTGATCGCTAGCGCCTGAATGTCGTTGAGGTAACCATCATTACACTCCAACACCAGAGGATTAACCGTGGGTAAAGTGCGACCGATTTGCGGATTTTTCTCAACCATATAGCGAACTGTGCCACTAAACGCTCGGCCAACACAGAGGGTATTGGTTAACACTATCGGAGTTTCTAAGCGGCCAAGTTCTTCGATTTGAACCAGCCCGATAGGTTTGGCAAACCCATTTAATACCGCCACACCGCACGGTAAAGGCTCAGCATAAATACCCGCCGCTTTGGGTGAAATCGCCGTGACGCCCGTTTGGCATTCACCGTCATTTAAGGTGTGGTGACCGACAGTCACTCCTGCAACATCAGTGATGCGATCATGTTTGCCACTGGCAAAATGGCGAAAGCCCAGTTGGCGCTCTGCGCGCCAACGGTCTAAAAGTAAGGAGATTCGTGCTTGTAAACTGTCCATGTGTACTCAGTGTGCCTAAAGCACAGGTTGATAGCTGTTTGGGGATCATTTCAATTTCGGGTCTAAGGTATCGCGCAGAGCATCGCCAAGCAAATTAAACGCCAGTACCGTGAGAAAAATCGCGAGACCGGGGAATACACTGACATGCCAAATACCTGCCATCATCATATTACGTCCCATCGCCAAAATGTTACCCCACTCAGGTACATCAGGCTCAGGTCCTAAGCCAATAAAACTCAAACTCGCGGCGGTTAGGATACTCGAACCAATACGCATGGTGAAATAGACAATCACACTTGATAAGGTACCCGGCAAGATATGGCGAAACAGAATCAATTTGTCGGATGCGCCGACACATTTCACAGCGTCCACATAAGGCGATTGTTTCAGTGATAATGTCGATGCTCGCACAATCCGCGCAAATACCGGCACACTAAACACAGCCACAGCGACGATCACGTTATTTAGGCCTGGACCTAAAATCGCCACGACCGCAATCGCCAACAGCATACCGGGGAAAGCAAACAGCACATCCGCGCCACGCATAATCAGCATGTCGACTTTGCCACCGTAATAGCCAGCAACAAGCCCTAAGACAATACCAACGACCATGCCTAGAGTGACCGAAAACGTTCCGACATACATGGAGATTCGCGCGCCATATATGATCCGGCTCATCACATCACGGCCTAAATCATCCGTACCCATCCAGTGTGCCCAACTGGGTGGTGAGGAGATCGCCATCCAATCAGAAATCATCGGGTCATAGGGGGCAAGCCATGGTGCTAACAGCGCAACCAACACCAGTAGCAGCACAAAACCGCCAGAAGCCAGTGCCATTGGGTTACGCAAGAAACGTTGCCAGAAATCACGCCAAGGAGAACGAATCGGTCCTTGAGTACTGATAGATAAAGTGTTTTCCATTACGCTTCTCCCTAACGCAGACGAATCGCTGGGTTCACTACGGCATAAAGCAGATCCACCAATAAATTAATCACAATAAATTCAAGAACAAACAGCATGACTAACGCTTGAATCACGGGCTGGTCTTGGGTTTGAATCGATTCAATCAAAAGCCATCCGAGTCCCGGCCAGCTAAATACTCGCTCAACAACAATTGAGCCCCCCAGCAAGAAGCCAAATTGCAGACCGAGCATGGTGATCACAGGAATTAACGCATTGCGCATCACGTGTTTCCACGTAACTAATCGAGCACGTAAACCTTTGGCTTTCGCGGTGCGCACATAATCTTCTTGTGCCACTTCCAAAAAGGCAGAGCGAGTAAAACGCGCCATCACTGCCGCTACCGAAGCGCCGAGCGTTAATGCAGGCAAGATAATATCGCTGGGTTGATTAAATCCACTGACCGAGAAAATCCCAAATGGCATCGCGACAAATTGAATGAGCAGTAAGCCCAGCCAAAATGGCGGGACTGAGATGCCGCCAATCGCGGCACTCATTAAGGTCCAATCTTGCCATTTACCGCGCTTCAAAGCAGAAAATACGCCCACCACTAAACCCAGAATTACCGACCAAACGAATCCCGCTAATGCCAACCAGAAGGTTGGCATAAAGCTTTCAGCAATCACTTCTTTTACTGGCTGACGAGTTCGGTAGGTCACACCTAAATCGCCATGAGCTAACCCATTGAGCCAATGAAAATATTGCTGTGGTAATGGCTTATCTAAACCTAAATGGATCCGCGCCGCCTCCACCGCTTCTAATGTGGCATCTTCCCCGGCATAGACGCGCGCTGGATCTCCCGGTAACAGTTTGATAAAACCAAACACCAATAAGGAGACCACCAGTAGTACCGGGATCATTTCTAATAATCGACGAACAACATACGATAACAAGGTGCTCTCCTCTACCGCTTAGTTAAATTGCGCTTGGTTAAACAGCAGTGAACCGTCGGCTAGCATCGAAACGCCAGTGAGGTTTTTCTGTTTACCTACCAAGTTATCTGGCGTACCTAAGAACGCGATTGGCGCATCTTTCCAAATAAGCGATTGAGCGCTGGCGTAAGCTTTCGCACGTGCAGCAGGATCAGCGGTTTTCAAACCATCCATGATGGCATTGTCGACGGCCTTGTTGCTGTAGTAAGAGACGTTATACGCGGTTGGCGTCCATGATTCGGTAGCAAACAAAGGACGAAGAGCCCAGTCGGCATCACCAGTAGATGGAGACCAGCCACCGTAGTAGAGGTCGAACTCAGCTTTGCTCGGATCTTTAACACTCCACAACTTGGAGTTACGTGTACCAGAATCCATCGGCACCACGGTGACGTTAATGCCTACTTGGCCTAACTGCTGTTTGACAAACTGAGCTGAGCGCACGCTTGTGGTTGCATTGGAAGTCCACAGCTTGAGCGATAGACCTTTGTCATAACCCGCTTCTTTCAGCAGTTTTTTCGCCATGTCAGGGTTGTAGCTGTAATCAGGAGAAGTTTGCTGAGAGTAGAACTGCACATTCGGAGCAATAGCTGAGTGCGCAGGAACGCCCATGCCAGCGGCACTGATTTTCAACCATACATCACGGTTCAATGCGTAGTTAATCGCTTGGCGCACACGCACATCTGCCAACGCTTTATGTTGGGTGTTGATCGCCATGTACATCATGTAAATACTAGGGTCGCGTTGTACCGCCAGTTTGCTGTCTTTGGTAACAGAGTTGATGATATCGGCAGGCAAAGGATAGATAGCGTTAACTTGCCCTGCAATCAATGACGCTACGCGAGTGGAATCTTCTGGCGCTGGATAGAAGGTCACGCTATCGACTTTTGGCCAGCCTTGTTTCCAGTAGTGATCAAACTTCGTCAACTTGACATCTTTGCCCGGTTTCCACTCCACAAACTTAAACGGTCCCGTACCGGTTGGATGCATGCGCAGTTCTGCTTCACTGGTGTATTTGGCCAATACGGCCGGGCTCCACATAACCGCGGATGGGTGAGCTAAGGTGTTAATAAAAGCACCAAACGATTGGTTTAAATCGATTTTAACGGTGTGATCATCAACTGCGGTGACTTTCTCGATCATCTTGTACAAGCTGTTACGTTTCAAACCTTTGGTTTGGTCTGACAGACGATCAAGGTTCGCTTTCACCGCCGCCGCATTGAATGGTGTGCCATCTTGGAAGGTCACGCCATCGCGCAAGGTGATGGTAAATTGGGTAGCATCGGCATTGCTGGTGTATTTGGTCGCCAGTTGAGGAATCAGTTTCATCTGATTATCAAACTGGAACAGACGCTCAAAGATGCCGCTTTGTACTGAGTAACTCACATTGTCAGAGGTATCGTGTGGATCAAGACCGGTAATATCCGCATACATCGAGATTTTCAGATCTTCGGCGAGCACGCCACCGGAAAAGCTCAGGGCGAGCGCAAGGGCTACCGTTGAACGGGTAAATAATGATTTCATGGGTTTCTCCTGATTATCCATAATCAAAATGTCAGTCCCAGAGAAAGAGAAACAGCTCAAAGCCTCTTTTAGGGAATGGGGTTTAGCTAAACTACGAGTGATTCATCGACCGATTGTGCCACCCAATGCTCTGGGGCGATTTTGCGGTAATTCAATTTGGTTCCTTCCACCCCGACAGGGCGCATAGGTGATGGTGGCAATTCGCTATCATCAAATTGACGCTCTTTACGTAGGTTCGGATCAGCAATCGGCACCGAATCAAGCAAACGGCGCGTATATGGGTGTTGTGGATGGTTAAAAACCGCCTGACGACTGCCAAATTCAACAATGTTGCCGAGATACATCACCGCGACTCGGTTGGCGATGCGTTCCACAACCGCCATGTCATGGGAGATGAAAATCCACGCCACGCCGGTTTGCTTTTGCAAATCCATCATTAAGTTGATCACTTGCGCCTGAATCGACACATCCAGCGCAGACACCGCTTCATCAGCGATGATCACTTTCGGTTTGAGCGCCATCGCGCGGGCAATCGCAATACGTTGACGCTGACCGCCAGAAAATTCATGGGGATAGCGCTGCGCATGTTCTGGTTTTAGGCCGACACTCACCAGTAGCTTTTCTACCTCTGGGGTCGCCTCTGCTAAGTTTTTGGCTAAGCCGTGAATAAGCAAAGGTTCGGCAATCGAAAAACCCACCGTCAACCTAGGATTGAGCGAGGCATAAGGGTCTTGAAACACCATCTGCATTTCGCGGCGAATCGGTTTGAATTTGGCTTCGTTGTACAAAGAGATCTCTTTGCCTTGAAAATGAATGCTCTCTGATTGGCTTTCAATCAGACGCAACAGCGAGCGCCCGGTGGTCGATTTTCCGCAGCCACTTTCACCAACGATGGCTAAGGTTTCTCCCGGCCACAAACTAAAGTCAATCTGTTCCACCGCATGCACTTCATGACGCACTCGAGATAGCACGCCACTGCGAACCGGGTAATAGACTTTGAGCCCACGGACATCAAGTAGCGGTTTGCCATCGTAGTTTGCAGTGCGATGTTCTTGGTCCCCAACCAGTGCCGGCTGTCCAACCAATTCAAACGGCTTTGGCCAGTAGCTATCGGTCATATCGCCCAGTTTAGGAACGGCAGCGAGTAGCGCTTTGGTGTAAGGGTGTTGCGGCCGATGGAAGATCTCTTCCACACTGCCCGTTTCCACCACTTCCCCACGAAACATCACCACCACTTTGTCAGCCACTTCAGCAACGACGCCCATGTCGTGGGTAATAAACATTACCGACATATCGCGCTTCGCTTGTAAGTCTTTCAAAATTTTCAAAATGCGTGACTGGATAGTCACATCCAGAGCCGTGGTTGGTTCATCGGCGATCAGCATTTGAGGGTCGCAAGTGAGTGCCAAAGCGATCATCACGCGTTGGCGCATCCCACCCGATAGCGCATCGGGATAGCTTTTCATCACCCGATCCACATCAGCGATATGAACCTGTTTAAGTAAATCACAAGCTTTGCTGTACGCTTCGGCTTTGCTGCAAATTTGGTGATCGAGCAAGGCTTCCGTTAGCTGGTCACCAATGCGCAATACGGGATTGAGCGAGGTCATCGGCTCTTGGAAAATCATGGCAATCTCTTTGCCACGAATTTGGCGTTGCTCACCTGGGGTCAATTGCAACAAATCTTGGCGATATTGCGCCGGTTGAAAATAGATTTCTCCCTGTTCAATCACCGCGTTATCGCTCAACAACCCCATAATGGTCAGCGATGTGACTGACTTGCCAGAGCCGCTTTCCCCCACGACCGCCACGATCTCACCTCGTTCGATGCTAAACGACACGTTACGCAGCGCTGAGTTCATTCCTTCGTGGCTACGAAAACCAACACTGAGGTTTTCCACCGCGAGCAGTGGTTTACTTGCTTGAAAAGTCATCCCTGATCCGCTCCTGATTAAATCCAAATTTTGCCTTGGCGATACTCCAGATAAGGCGCACTGTCCATCGCAAGCCAAATCGGACCATCTAAATCCACCAGCTCACACTGAGCGGCTATCGGTAAGGCAGCATCCATCGCTAACGACGAGCCAAGCATACAGCCGACCATCAAGCGCATATTCAATGCCTTAGCCGTTTCCACCATGGCAAGGGCTTGAGTTAAGCCGCCACACTTATCGAGTTTGATGTTGATGAACTCATAGCGATTTTTTAGCGCGGCAATGTCGGTCGCGGTATGGCAGCTTTCATCGGCACACACGGGAATCACATGGGCGAAATCAGCTAAAGCGTCATCGTTGCCAGCAGGTAACGGCTGCTCAATCATGGTGATATCAAATGGCAGTAACGCGTCAAACAGTTCCGGTAAATTGCAATCGGTCCACGCTTCATTCGCATCAATGATTAACGTTGCTTTCGGTGCTACCGAACGAATGGCGGCGACTTTTTCGACGATCTGTTCACTATTCAGTTTTATCTTAAGCAGAATGCCATCGCGCTCTGCAGCGGATTTCGCTGCTGCGGTCATTGCTTCAACCGTATCTAAACTGATGGTTTCCGCGGTGATGATCGCTTCAGGCTGAGCAATATTGGTCAAGCGCCATAAGGTGCTCTGCTTTTTGAGTGCCTCTAGGCGCCAAAGAGCACAATCCAACGCGTTACGAGCCGAACCTGCGGGTAACAGGTTTTGCAACGCCTCACGGGAAATTCCCTCTTGCAATTGCGGTACGACCGATTGGATTTGTGCCACGACGCTGTCTAGCGTTTCGTTGTAGCGCGGGGTTGGCGTACATTCACCTAAACCAACGAATCCCTCTTGCTCTAAACTCACACGGACGACGGTAACCGCCGTGCGTGTACCGCGCGAAATGGTAAACGGTCTTGAAAGTGGCAATTCCACCACATCAATATCCACGGTATACATAACTTCCCCTTCTTAGTTCACTTGATGGAGAAGAAACTCTGCGATCGAGTCGATACCAAAACGCACTGAATCGGTGGCTGGCACTTGGAACTTTTCCGTGAGTTGAGCCAAATAAGCTTTCGCTTCTTCTTCAGGGTAATTAGACGTGTTCACGGAAATACCAGCCAGCTGTACATTCGGATTTGTCAGACGAGCGTTATACAAGTTGAGATAGACACAATCTTCCATTTCAACCAAAGGATGGTGCGGTAAATGACGTGTATGTGGGCGGCCCATTTCATGACACATCACTAAATAATCGGGTTGAGAACCGTGCAGTAGACCTAAACTCACGCCCGCATAAGATGGATGAAACAGCGAGCCTTGACCTTCTATCACATCCCAATGATCCGCATCGTTGGTAGGAGAAATCCACTCAGCAGCACCGGAGATAAAGTCAGACACAACCGCGTCAATCGGAATGCCCGCACCCGCAACCAAAATGCCGGTTTGACCTGTCGCGCGAAATTCCGCTTTCATACCTAGTTTTTGCATCGCCGCTTCAAGCGCTAATGAGGTGTACATTTTGCCTACAGCACAATCGGTCCCGACGGTCAGCACGCGTTTACCACCGCGAGGTAAACCAGAGCCAACTTTTAATGCAGGTTGATGATGACGCACGTCAAACAGAGCAACATTATGTTGTTTGGCTAAAGCAACCAGCTCAGGCACATCCACCAATTTTTGGTGTAAACCACTGGCGATATTGAGACCTGCCTCAATCGCATCCTTAATCACCGTCATCCAATGCTCAGGGATATAACCACCTGCGTTAGCCGTACCAAGTACGAACGTTTTAGCGCCTTGCTCTTTGGCTTGAAAAGGTGTGAGTTCTGGTAAACCAAGAGAAACGTGGCAACCTTCTAAGTGCATTTGCCCAACACAAGAATCAGGGCGCCAAGCGTGAATACCACGAGCAGTTTTTGCAGAAAGGGGGTCGGCTACATCACCGAGGAAAAGAAGATAAGGTTGAGGTATTTGCATGTCCATGTCTCTTGCTACTGTCATTCATTGATGAAATTCACTATGGCATGAACAAAACCGCAGCCACGAATACTTGTTTGTTGCAGTCCCATAACCTTAAGTTATACCTCTCACTATGGTTATGAGATTATTGAAAGATACGTAACCCCGATGCGAGCAAGCTTTGGCTTATTGAGTATTGGCTTAATTTTTGCTGAGTTATGCGTAAGCCTCTGTTCAAATCAAACACCTAGTTTAACCAAAGGGGTTGCAGCCTTGCTTAAAAAGTGGCAATTCTAAACAGGTGAGAGGGACGTATAACAAGGAATGTGTATACGTTACGTGAGGTCAGCCAATTGCGAGGGAACAGCAATGCGATTAAGACAGATTGAAGTCTTTCATGCCATCATCCAAGCGGGAACCATTAGCGGAGCAGCACGTTTATTAAACGTGTCACAACCCAATGTCAGTCGCGTTTTAAATCATACCGAGCAACAGTTAGGTTTCACTCTTTTCGACCGAAGCAGTAAAGGACTGGTGATGACCAAAGAGGGCCAACAGTTAGTGCCCGAGGTTGAACAACTCACTCGTCATCTGCAAAGTATTGCCGCTTTAACTGAATCGATGCGCACAAAGAAAGAACAGACGATTCGAATTGGTGCAGCTCATGCTTGTGCGCATATGGTAGTGGCTCCGACATTGGTTGAATATCGTCAACAACAACCGGATGTTCATGTTGATCTGGTCACAGAACATTTCGCCGCACTACAACAAGCGGTGCTGAATAACGAACTGGATGTCGCTTTGGTGTTTGGTCAGTATGTTCCCAGATCGCTGTTTGCCGAACCGCTCTTTCAAGCCGACATGGTCGCGATTTTACCCAAAGAGTTGACGCCACCAGCCAGTGTGAGTTTAGATTGGCTCAATCAGCATAATTTTCTGATGATGCAAGAAAATGACCCTCTGGGTCGAATATTGCACCGCTCGATGGCAAACGCAGGTATCAAACCAAAAAATCCGCTGTGTATTAAGACCTACTCAGTGATCGCGGATATGGTGGTCTCTGGTGGCGGTGTTGGGGTGGTAGATCTCTTTACTGCACAACGTTATGCCAAAGATGTCCACATCGTCCCCATCGTTGAACGTCTACCATTCGAGTTGGTTTTGGTGACTCGTCGCGACATTCCACAATCGCGTCAGTTACTCCAACTGAAAAGCTTATTTAAACAATGTTGTCGCCAAATCGTCACCTCTAAAAGAAGAACGACCTCAGCACAAACGGTTAGACCCATTAAGCAACTGGTTCCCCACTTATCTTGAGGTTACTTGGGCATACAAATGACCACTTTATGTATTGGGGATAGCGTACGCTCTACTATTAGCTAGACTAATGTGAAATTGTAAATAAATTAGCTCGCTAATTGGTTACTGCTCTGATAATTTACGCCGAATTTTTTCTCATCCCTTTGACAACATAAGCTCACTATGCCGTCACAATATCGAATAAATAAAATTGTAGAAATTGGCGACACCCTGCACCGCAGCGGCTGTGCTCCCTATAAAGTAGAAAAATACACTCAGTATTACGCACGTAAGCATGGTGTAGATGTTATGGTTCAAGCCACACCGACTGAGATCAACTATCAGTTTCCGGATGACAATAACATCGTGGTGATGAAGCGCCTCAAGCCCGCTTCCATTAACCTTAGCTTGTTAGCCAATACCATTATTCGCATTAATCAGCCAAGTAATGAACCTGTCCCTGAACCGGTCGGTTATCCTTGGTGGGCGATTGCGATCGCTAACATGGGCATTCCTCCCGCCTATCTCATGCTGGTTGGTAGCACTATTGAAGCCACGCTGATTTCAATTATCTTGGGTTTCATTGTGTGGATTTCTCAGCTGATTTGCAGTGGCCGCCGTGCGATAGCCGCTGAATTTTTGGCCGCATTACTTTCCGGTATTGTTGTTGCGGCATTGGCTCATACTGGATTACACATTCCGGTATGGACACTCTGCATCGCAGCCGTCATCTTATTTGTGCCCGGTCTATCCATAGCAAACTCGCTCGAGTGTCTGGCATTTAATGACCTCGTCTCAGGAACCAGCTTACTTGGACAAAGTGGTTTAGTGCTGATTAAACTCTTTGTCGGCATCATTATGGGGCTCAACATCGGTGAATCGATTTGGGGGCAAGCGCCAGCGATGGCTTACCATAATGAGATTCCAATCTATTTACATATTTTTGGCCTGTTCTTACTGTCTGGCTCCATTGGCATTTTATTTAACGCGCGGATCAAAGATATTTTGCTTGGTGCACCTGTTGCCGTGCTTGGTATGTGGGGTCCCTTCTATTTGGGGTTTGATGCAGGGTGGATTGTCGGTACTTGGGTGACCACCGTATTGATTACTCTGTACGGCACTTGGATTGCAAAAAAGATGGAGCTCACAGGTTCCATTTACATCGTTCAAGGCATCATTATTCTTGTACCGGGGAGTCGCGTCTTGATTAGTGCGAGTCAATCACTGTTCGAACAATCGATTCTGCCGATTCCGAGTATTGGCCTTTCTGCGCTGTTTATGTTCTCCGCGATTGTGGCCGGTCAGGTAACCGCTTACTCAATTTATTCACCCAAGATAGACCACTAAATCACTCTGGCTAAATGTAAGTCATTTAGGCAAATGCTGAACGCAGACTCGCATCAACCCATTTATGGGGCTCCTCTTTGCCATCCTTGGCAAAGAGGGTCTACTTATCAGCATCCGCCTGATGATCAGTGCTAGTGCATCATTAGGGATGATACCGACTTAACTATGGGCGTTTTGACATAGTTAGAAACAAAAAAAGAGTCGCCCAAATGCGACTCTTTTTATTACCAATACGTCTTCATGTTTCGTCGCGTCGCATACAAATAATAACAACACGCCAGAGAGGAAGAATCCTATGCAAAAAAGCCCTTAGGCCGCTTTTGCATAGGACTCTTGCCCCTTAAATTTTGCTTTACGATTGTAACTACCTTTGCCTTTTTTCGCCTTCACTACACGCGTGTGAAAGACTTGGCTGGTCACTAACGCCTTCAAAGCATTATCTTTTATCTGTCCACGACCCAGTTCGATATCTAATTGCGAATCGGTCGATTTCACTTTCGTTTTATGTGCCATTTGTTACTCCAAACAATGATGCTTTTATCGCCACTGATTTTCTTCAATCTCCAGATTAAGTCAACAAAAATTTAATCTTGGATCCTATTTTAGGAAATGAGAAAAAGGTTAATTACATGGAAACGAATGATAGAGCAAATATTTACCGAAATTTAAGCATTAGTCGCCTATTAATCAAAATATTCGATTGACAACCCCAAGGATTACTCTAGACTCGACATCAGCTAGAAATGAAGTTCTTTGTATACACATTGCCTCGTTGGATTACTTGTAACTCCCCCGTCGTGTCGTACGCAATAGCAATTTACTTTTCCACGCTATCAGCGCCGAAATCGGCCCAATATTTTATAGTTAAATTAGGATATACATATGTCTACTCCAGTTACTGGTACAGTTAAATGGTTCAACGAAACTAAAGGCTTTGGCTTCATCAAACAAGAAAACGGTCCTGACGTTTTTGCACACTTCAGTGCAATCACTGGTGACGGTTTCCGCACTCTAGCTGAAGGCCAAAAAGTTGAGTTCGTAATCACTCAAGGTCAAAAAGGCCCTCAAGCTGAAAGCATCAAAGTACTTTAATTCTTAAACGAATTTCTAATAGCCAGCTTCTAGCTGGCTATTTTTTTGTTTATTTTTTAGATCATTTAATACGTTAAATTTCAATGGGCAATGAAACGGCATTAAATAAAAATAACTTTAGATCATTAAACTATTTTTTATTAATTAAATTTTTAACATAATCCTCATCGTTTATTTCAAGCATTCTTTCCTACTTTTTGAATCGTTACAGAATTCGATTTATTCCCCCATAACGACTCTAACACCAATACGGCTTTGATTAGACATCAGCAGACGCAAACGGACCGAACACTTCATAATGAATCGATTCACTGGCAATGCCTAACGTCAAAAGCTGTTTTATAATATGCTGCATAAAAGGCAGCGGGCCACATAAGTAGAAATCTGCCTGCTCTGGAAAAGTTTGCTCAGTTAAATTCATCAACCCCGAATTCTGCCCTTGAATTGCCCCCTGCTCGTACCAAACCTGTTGTCTCCAACCATGCTTAGAGACCACATCTTCTGTTTCCTGACGAAATACATGGTCCGCTTCAGTTGGACAAGCGTAGAGGTACGTCAGCTCTGCTTTACCTGTTTTAGCAGCGGAATGCAGCATCGCTTGAATAGGAGTGACACCAACGCCAGCTGAGATGAAAACCACGGGCTTATTTCGCTCTTGATAGTAAAAATCTCCAGCTGGAGGATAGACATCAATCACCGAGCCGACATAAAGGTGCTCATGCATAAACCGAGATACAGCTCCACCATGTTGGTCAGCCAATTTTTTCACTGCGATACGATAGGAATGGCCATTCGGTGCAGAGCATAGTGAATATTGGCGAATTTCACGATAACTGCTGTCAGGTGGTGTAACTTCAACGCCTAAATACTGACCAGGTAAATAATCCATCACTGCTTCTCCATCTTCAGGAACCAGAATGAAGCTGATGACACTTTGAGATTCTCGCTGCATTTGGCTAACAACAAAGCGACGTTTACCTCGCCATCCACCAACCGAGTATTCATTGTGAGTATAAATTTGCTCTTCTCGTTGAATAAACACCTCTGCTAAGAAGAGATAAGCCGCAGTCCATGCCTCTTCAACTTCGTTGGTAAAGGCCTCACCAGCAAGCTCACGCAACGTCTCTATCAGGTGATATCCTACAATTTGATAGTGCTCTGGCTTGATATTGAAGCTTGTGTGTTTATGCGCGATGCGCTCCACCGCAGAGGTTAACGCGGCAAGATTATCAATGTTTTTCGCATACGCCGCGATAGCTTCAAATAGAGCGACACTTTGCCGACCACTTTTTTGATGGGACAAGTTAAAAATATGTTTTAACTCTGGATTCTGACTAAGCATACGTTGATAAAAATGTCGGGTTAGTTCCGGACCAGCAGAAGCCAATAGTGGAATGGTATTTTTAATCACCGCAATATGGTGTTCACTGAGCATGATTTTTCCTCTTATAGCTGAGTTTTATTGAACCAAAATTGACTGTGAACCTTCTTCACAGTTTTCTAGCCTACACTTAGATTGCACACCGCATGCCAAAATATAACTATATGAAATATATATAATTACATTATTTCTAAAGTTTAATTCATGTCATTTTGACAAATTGCAAATAAGTCTTTTTGACTGCATAATATCGAAAAAACCAATATGCAGATTGTTATGCAAGACTTCTCAATTTCGACGTTAGTGGACATGACCGTAGGCCTCGCTAGCGGACTTAGCGACCAAGACCGATTTAGTCGGTTACTCGATGCGGTGCGTAAAACCATCCAATGCGATTGTGTGGTTTTGATGTCAAAACAAGGCGACACATTAGTGCCATTAGCGATGCAAGGCCTCACTAGAGATACCTTAGGCCGCCGGTTTATTGTGTCTGATCATCCACGTCTTGAGCAGATCTGCCACTCAAATAGTCCGACTCTATTTGACGCTGATTGTGAACTTCCCGATCCCTTTGATGGTTTACTACTAGACCATGATGATGAACTCTTGATGCACTCATGCATGGGATTACCGCTGATCTTTGGCGAAGAACTTCTAGGCGTTCTGACACTCGACAGCTTAAGGCCCAATATGTTTGACCATCTCTCCAAACGCAGTTTAGAAGGTCTTGCGGCTATCGCTGCTTCTAGCTTAAAAATGGCACTTACCTTTTCTCAATTGGAGGCACAAGCACGCCAAACTCAATTGCGTTTTGAGCAACTTAACCAAGAAGCATCAGAAAAAAATGGCGGCGAAATCATTGGCGCCAGTGAAGCCATACTCACTATGAAGTCGGATATTGATGTGGTCGCACCATCGAGTTTTAACATCCTCATTCATGGAGAAACCGGGGTTGGCAAAGAGTTAGTAGCTCGCACATTGCATACGCAATCCCCCCGAGCTCGCCAACCATTAATCTACGTGAACTGTGCGGCAATACCGGAAAACCTGGTAGAAAGTGAGTTATTTGGTCATGTTCGAGGCGCGTTTACCGGAGCTGATCGCCACCGGCTAGGTAAGTTTGCTTTGGCCGATGGCGGTACACTGTTTTTGGATGAAATAGGCGAGCTTCCACTTGCAGCACAAAGCAAGATTTTACGAGCACTACAGAATCACGAAATACAACCGGTTGGACAAGATAAAGTCGAGACGGTGAATGTCCGTATTTTAGCCGCCACAAACCGAGATTTAAAACAAGAGGTGAAAGAGGGCCGCTTTCGTGCGGATTTATATCATCGATTAAGTGTTTACCCTATTTTCGTACCACCACTGCGAGAACGTGCGGGCGATATCTCCTTACTTGCAGGGTACTTTTTGGAAATAGCACGCCGCAAATTGGGGATTGTACAACTCAAGATGATTCCTTCCGCCCTGCATCACTTAATGCACTACCCTTGGCCTGGCAACGTCCGTGAATTGGAACATGTGATTAATCGTGCTGCATTGAAAGCTCGAGCACGTATGAGTGACAAATCGCGCGTCACCGTCACCAGCGAAGATATCGGGCAACTGGATGATGATCTTAATGATTCGATACAAGATGCAAACCATCATTACCAAGAGAACCATATTGGTCTTTTAAATGAAGAGACAGGACTAAGAGAAGCTACCGATGAGTTCCAGCGTCACTTGGTCATTGAAGCGCTAACAGAAGCACAGATGAACTGGGCAGAGGCTGCCCGGACACTCAAGGTTGACCGGGCGAATTTAACTCGTTTAGCGAAAAGGCTAGGTATTGAAGTCTCACGCCAACATACGATTACTTGTTCCAAAAAGTATTAACATAATTGCGCACTTTTAACATCAGTGCGCCTTGTGGCTTAAACTTCTTCTTGAGCGGTTCCTCTTCCGACTCGATCACTTCAGTCGTTAACTCTGCGACATTCGGTGTGGCTGACAGATCAGGAAAGGCATGGGCAAATATTTCCATGAAGTCTTGACGAATCATCTGCTCAAACTGATTGGCTCGCTCTGTTGGGCAAAAGATCATGAAATGAACGACTAATTCACCCGCGTTGGTACTGGTTATTTCAATATGTGGTTCGGCACTAGGCAAGTCAACACCAGCGTGTTTTTCTATCATGCTGTTGTAGCGGCGAGCCACATCGATAAAGTGACTAAAGTGTTCTTGAATGCGCGTACGCAGCTCTGGCAGCAGCGGAAACAAATTCACAAAATGGGGCACCACAATTTTAAAGTTATGAAACACATAACGTTTCATAAAATTCAGATTTTTCACCGGATAGGTAAAAAACATACTGTTTGGCAATGTCGCCGTTTTACCTGTGTAGTGGTATTGACCATGAAGTAAATCGATTTCCTGAATAACAGTAGCCATCATATTGTGGTCAATCACTTCCCCACAAAGCTGCCCTACTTCAATCCAATCGCCGACCCGAAAGGAGCGAGAGCTCGCTCTTTGAATGGAACCGGTAAGACACAAGATGATCTCTTTCGATGCCACCACGATAGCAACAGCAATAGCGGTAACAGAAAGAGCAAATTCATTGATTTCAGACTGCCATAAAATAAATAAGGCGATTAACGTACCAGCGAACACACCGTTTTTGGTGCGCGACATCCATTTGCGCTGATCATCACTTAAAAACGAGACATCGCCGCGAATCATACTCAGTAATAAACGACGAGCAATCCCCATAACTATAAAAATTAGCGCGGTAAATACCAACTTATATGTCATTAAAAACGCCACTACCGCGTTAAATTTATCCACCAAAACTCTTCTCCCCAGATAAATGCAGCGGATTATTCATCTAACCCACTGAGAAGAGCATAGTAGCTGAGTACACAGAAAATCACGTAAGAAGATGGTGAAATTACGTGTTAGGTCAAATGTTCTCACTCAAGAAAAGCAACTTGGTGCATATAAGAGGGAGATAAAAAGGCAAAAGTTCTTATACTTTAGTGGGATACAAGAATAGGAGCAAAGAAAAGGCGATGAGTAACCCCATCGCCAAACGTAAGGAAAATAGGACGGTTCTTTTAAGCCTGATAACGGCTTGCTGTCCGTTCAGCAATTTTGACAATCACATTCGCTGCTTGTTCCATGCCTTCAATCGTAATGAATTCATGAATACCGTGGAAATTGTAGCCACCAGTAAAGATATTAGGGCAAGGTAACCCCATAAAAGAGAGGCGAGCTCCATCCGTACCACCACGAATCGGTTTAATTAATGGCTCAACGTGACATGCCATCATCGACTCTTTAGCAATCTCAATAATGTGTGGATGCGGTTCAACCATATCGCGCATATTGGAATAACTGTCGGTGATATTTAAACTCACAGAACCTTTGCGTAACTCTCGATTTAGCTGTTCAACCTTAGCGTTCATTAAGGCTTTTTTCTCTTCTAAACCTTGTGCTTCAAAGTCTCGAAGGAAATACGTCAGCTCTGAACGTGCCACCCCCATCTTTGCCGAAGTCAGGTGGATAAAACCTTCATAACCTTCTGTATGTTCTGGTGTCTGTTCTGCAGGCATACTTTGAATAAACTGGGCAGCAATGTGCATTGAGTTCACCAGTTTACCTTTTGCTGTACCTGGGTGAACGCTGACCCCATGACAGATCACTTCAGCAGTCGAACCATTGAAGTTCTCAAATTCCAGTTCACCAACAGGACCGCCATCAATGGTATATGCCCACTGTGCACCAAATTTTTCCACATCAAAATGGTTGGCACCGCGTCCGATTTCTTCATCTGGAGTAAAGCCAATGCAAATATCACCGTGTGGAATTTCAGGATGTTGGATGAGATACTCTACTGCCGTCATGATCTCAGCCACACCCGCTTTGTCATCACCCCCGAGGAGCGTCGTACCGTCGGTGGTAATCAAATTATAACCGTGCAACGAGTGCAGCTCTGGATATTGTATTGGTGACAAAACTTCATCACCTTTACCCAAAGCAATGTCGCCACCTTGATAATTTTCAACAATCTGTGGCTTCACATTTTTGCCAGAAGCATCGGGTGCCGTGTCCATATGGGAAATGAAACCAATAGCGGGGACGGGAAAAGCCACGTTAGATTTGAGTTTTGCCATCACATAGCAACGGTCATCAATGCTCACCTCAGCCAAGCCTAGATCCTGCAACTCTTGATAAAGTGCTTGTGCAAACACCTTCTGCCCAGTAGAGCTCGGACAATGATGATTTTTGGGTTTGGATTGGGTTTCAAACGTTACATAGCGCAAAAAACGCTCAACAAGATTTTCCATTGCAGGTACTCATGTTCAGTCAAGACTCAGCCTAAGGGACACCTTAGCTGGAAGAAAATGCTGCTAAAGCAGCTTTATGCCTTTCATACTACGCATTTTGCACAAAGATAGTTTGCTGCAAATCAGTTTTTGTTGAATTAGAAACTAGTGTCATAACTCAAATTTGCTTCACAACACATTGATTCAATGAATTTAAATGCATTATTAATCGTGAAATATATTATGGATTTTCATACATTATTGCATTCTTCCCTGAAGCCACATCACATAGCGGAACGAAACTGATTAATTTCATCAACATGTACTTTGCAATAACTCAACTAACCAACTAGGGTTAGTTCAGCCTCTGAATTTCAGAACCGAATTACAATTACTAGCAACGTCATAATGCCTCATGAGGCCTGTAAAAAGGCCCTTGAGGCTTTTCTTTTTTCGCTAGTTATTCATTTAAATGTATTTAGACCAAGTACATACAGATGCTATACCTGCTTTTTTTGTACAACGATTTGCAGAAGATTTGGGAAATAATTGACAAAAAGGTGTCTTAAAAAAGACACATTCTTGGGGGGTTCAAGTCAAAATAATCTCGTCCTAGCAATACTAGGCTCCCCCACTGCCTTTGATTTCCGCAGCTTACCTTCCGCTGCGGTTTTTTTTGTCTCAAAATCCAACTGAGAAACACATGACATTAGCAAAAATTATTTAGTACCACTGAGCATCAAGCTTCTACACATAGCATACGACTGCTTTGCGCAGCGACCGAAAACGTTAGCATGCCATCGCCCACAGGAGAGAAAGAGTCGCCGATGATCAAATCCACCCAGTTTTGCTTCGTGGCAAAAGTAAACTCTCGTTCTGAAGAAGACTTATTCATTGCCACCAAACCTTGCTTTTCTCGAGCAAAGACCAAGAACTCATCTTCCGCTAACAAGGTATGCATCGCTAAACCATGCATACGATTATGAAACTCAATTTTTCCTGTCATAGCATGATGATTCCACTGATTTAGCCACCTTGGCTGTCCATTTGAGTTCACCACACCACTCGTATTGAGATCACTATAGATCAGAGGAACACCACCATCACGCCCCAAAAGATAGGTGTAGGCTAACGCTTCTTGTTGCTCTGTCATAATTAGGTTTCTAAATACCTGATTGTTTGGAATATCATGGGTAATAGCAAA
Organism: Vibrio tritonius; assembly: GCF_001547935.1. Classification (NCBI taxonomy): domain Bacteria; kingdom Pseudomonadati; phylum Pseudomonadota; class Gammaproteobacteria; order Vibrionales; family Vibrionaceae; genus Vibrio; species Vibrio tritonius. Next base: position 195,876 of record NZ_AP014636.1, on the reverse strand, counting down.
CGTCACTGCACGCTCTTTTGACAGCGCTTCGCCAAAACAATATGGGTCCACCAAGGTCGCTAAGTTACCGTGCTCCTGCAGGGCGTTAAACAGGGTTTGAAACAGAGGAAAGTCGTAGGCACTCAACGGTGTTTGGGCGAGATAGGGCTGCAAAAACAGTTGATATTCTTGCTTGGTCGCACCTCCATCGGTGATTATCTCACCAAAGATATGCATTCCTTGCACTACCTCTTCACTCCATACCTGCTTAATGTGGTTTAACGTAAGGTGTTTGGCGGCGTCAATACGAAATCCTTGAATACCCAATGCCTTTAGTGCTAATAAAAACGCCTTTTGCTGTTCAATCACATACGGTGAGTCTTTTAAGGTCGGCAGACCGCGATCATGTGGACCACCAGTAATGCGTCCATTTTGAACTTGCCACTTGTCTTTCCAGTCACGAATGCCAAACTCAGCAACAAAATCTTTTTCACTGAATAAGGGTTCATTCAAATTACCAAACAACTGTTGTCGTTGATAATAGTCATTATCTTGCTGATAGGCGCGAAGGTCGCGGCGATTAGGGTAGACTAGGTCGTTGCGCCACTTAGATTCATTCGCCATGTGGTTAAATACCACATCAGCATAAACTCGCACCCCTACCTGCCCAAGCCGGTCGATCATGACACTCAAACTTTCCTTGTTACCCAGTTGGTTATCAATAACACGGTAATCTTGCGGCTGATAACGTTGCCACCACGGTGTGCCACATGGATGTTTAAACGATTTCATTGGTGGGGAAATTAAAACACTGCGGTAACCACAAGCCGCAATACTCTCTGCCCTAGCGCAAATCATCTCATAGGGCCAATCGAAGGCATGTAAAATGACATCTGTTGGTTGAGCAGTCATAAAGGCAACCTCTTGAAATCCGCTATCCGTCCGAAATCACAATGAAAAACGCGGCTTAGCAGTATGTAACCATCAGTATAGAATGACCTAAAATCGTTAACAGAAATTTATATACCCTATCACGTTGAAAGGGTATGACCATTCATTGTGTCATTGAGCTTAACCCACGCTCGTTGACGAAGATCTTAATTCTGCATCTTGAGCTCATTTAGGTATAACAAGGTCTCCGTTCAAAAACACTTTATCAATCAACAAGTCGACCATTTATTCGCTATTCTCTTTAGCTAAGTAGCACGATTTATAGTTGAGATGATAACCATAACCCGCTACGCTGAAATTCACTTGTTCATAAAACAACCAAGAGTAACGTAATAACACTAGGTTTTAGCACGAAATAAGCGTTGACCCACAAACTAGACAATCACGATAGATTTTGACACTCAGGGTTTGCATCTGGATGTGCTGTTTTCATAGCAACAAGGAATAGAGAACACAAATGTTCAGCATTTGATGACAACAGCAACTCACGATGAGAAGAACGGGATAAAATCTATGCGCAAAATTAAAATTGATATTGTTGCCGATGTGGTCTGCCCATGGTGTTACATTGGTTATGCTCGCTTGCAAAAAGCCATTAAGCACCTTGAAGAAGAGATCGACGTTGAACTCTACTGGTATCCTTTTGAGCTTAATCCTGCCATTGTCCCGGGTGGCGAATCGTTACTACAGTATCTTGCTCGTCAATATAAAACATCAGAGCAAGCATGCCGTGAGCTACAAGAGCATGTCACCAAACTTGGTTATGAATTAGGCATTAAGTTCGATTTTGATGATGACATGTCCATTTACAATACCCGCAAAGCACATCAATTAGTGCAGTGGGCAATGCAAAACCACTGTCAGCAACCCATGATTGAACGTCTGTTTCATGACTATTTCTACCATCATCTCCCCCTGGATAATGACGAAGTGTTACTTAATATAGCGACAGATTTAGGGCTAGACCGAGTGCTTTGTGAGCAAGTCATCAAAGAGCCTTCTTGGTCAGGCGCTGTTGCCAGCATTGAAAGGCAGTGGTTGCAAGCGGGCATTCAAGTTGTACCCGCCATGATCATCAATGAAGTACATCTTATGTCAGGCGCACAAAGCGAAGGTGTGCTTATTAAGCAGCTTAGAGAGATAGCGTCTCACTCTAACCGCTCCCGAGCCCACTAATTAATTTGCATGCGTCCCTCGTAATTGAGATAAGCATGTTCAACTCATGCTTCAATCGGCATCAAGATCTCAGTCTTACTATAAGGAATTCAATACAGTAGAGTTTCAATTCCAATAACAAAGGACAGTTTGATGAGACTCTTTCGCACAGCACTCCTACCGCTGCTCGTCTGTTGCAGTGCCAGTTATAACGTGCTTGCCAAACAAGTAGAAGTACACGACCCTGTCATGGCGGTTGATAACGGTGTTTACTACGCTTTTAGTACTGGCCCCGGTATCACTTTTTATGCCTCAAAGGATATGAAAAACTGGCAACTCATGGGCCGAGCTTTCGCTACAGAACCTTCCTGGGCTAAAAAAGTAGCGCCTGAGTTCAATGGCCACTTATGGGCTCCTGATGTGGTCCACCACAACGGGCAGTTTTACCTTTACTACTCTGTGTCTGCGTTTGGCAAAAATACATCGGCTATTGGCGTCACCACAACTCCAACCTTGGATCCACAAGCAAAAAATTATCAATGGGTCGACCAGGGCATTGTGCTGCAATCGGTACCTAATCGCGACGATTGGAATGCGATTGATCCAGCAGTAGCTTTTGATAAAAAAGGAACCCCATGGTTAGCATTTGGTTCTTTTTGGAACGGATTAAAACTGGTGAAATTGGATCCTTCACTGACAAAAATAGCAGAGCCAGAAGAGTGGTATAACCTTGCGCGTCGTCCAAATAATGAAAGCGATGAAGCTAAAGCAGGGAACGGGGCAATAGAAGCGCCTTTTATCTTCTACAAAAACGGCTATTACTATCTTTTTGTCTCGTTTGATCTTTGCTGTCGCGGGATGGACAGTACCTACAATATTCGTGTCGGACGAAGTAAAGACATCCAAGGTCCATACTATGACAAAGCGGGGAAATCGATGCTTGAAGGCGGTGGTACTCTGGTTTTAAAAGGAAATAAGAACTGGGTTGCTCTTGGGCATAATGCGGCTTACACCTTCAAAGGAAAAGATTACATGGTCTTTCATGCCTATGAAACCGCTGATAACGCACTTCAGAAACTGCGTATTCTGCCTATCCATTGGAAACAAGGGTGGCCAACGGTCGTACAATCAGACCTAGACACGCACAAAACGAACTTGGTGAATAAACTACCATAATCACTGGTATTATTGTTCCCATAAAGAAAAGGCCCATCTATACCCAAATGACCTCAAGATGCGGTTACTTGGGTATATACCAGATGAGCCTTTTTCATTTAGTTCATCGAATCAAGAAACTACTCTTTCGCGAGAGGCTCTTTCACCAATTTCACTTCTTTGCCCTTCATGATTTTGGCAACCTCTTTTAACGCCCCTTTCACTTCAGCTGATGAACGTAACACGGTGTATGTCAAATCAAAGTGCTTCGATTCACCCGCTTTAATGGTAGGCACCAATCCCAATGGACGCTGAAGCTTGGTGTTGTAGGAATAACTGGTTCCAGGTTCAATACCAGTCACATAGCCTTGACTCTCTGTGTCGGTGTTTTTCCACAGGCCAATCACCGGAAGTTGTTTTACATTGTAATGAATAGATACCCCAGAATTGGCGGCTTTATTGTTTAGCACTGCCAGTGTATTACCTTTGCTATCCCCTAGCGATTTTAAGTTAAACACCATCTCATCAAAGCCTTTCGTTGGGCCGAGGTAAGTTTGCCATTCTTTTAAACCCGCTTTTGCATAGTCGTTAAATGGCGAGATTTCCGACGCGGCAATCGTGACTTTTGCGCCTTTTTCTAAGATTGGACGGCCAAAGTTGGAGTGGTAAATAATTTGGTATTCATCGTCATAATCCGACACATTGGTGAGTTTGTCATGAATAGAGAACGCGTTCGATCCCGGTACCGTTTGTAATTCGGTCATGGTAACCAGTTGGGTTTTCTTAAAGGTTCGTTCAGCAACCTGACCTAGAACCGTGATTTTATGTGGCGGTTGATCATCAATAATCACTTTAACCATGGAAACTGGCGTATTCTGAGCACGACCGTGTAATGTTAATAGATGCCCATCATCGTCATAACCAGGGTGACCGGTCCACTCAAAGCCACAACGCACCATCATTTCGTTAAAGCCATCAAGCCAACCAAGACCATTACGGCTTTCTAAATCAATGTAGGCTGGGTTAACAATCTCTTTTACTGGCGAATCCCAACCTAGAATACGATGCCCCTGACGAGTGACTTGATAGATTCCCATACCACGTGTTGGCACCAAGGTGACCGATAGCTCGCCATTGTTTACCACCAAAACATCAACTCCCTCTTGTTTCCCGCCATGTAATCGACGTTTTTCAACAGAGAATGCCGGACCCGATGTCATCCCCAACGTACTACTGGTGACCTGCCAGTTGCCCACATCGCTTCCGGTCGCCGCATCAGTTAATAAAAATTCAGCCGCTTGAGTATTGAGAGAAGCCAGCGCAAGGGTTATCGCTGCAAGGGTTAGTTTCACTTTCATAGATTTTCCTTATTAGTTTCTGCATTTTTATTGGACTGAATCGATTCAGCAAAAAGAATACGCTCATGAGTAACGGATTCAATATGCAAAAATGCACATCGTGATCATGGTGATAGGAAGTCAGAAAGAGTGCATAAATTTTGCTTGCTGAATCACTTTCAGCACAAAATCTTGATGGGTAGAGTGTGATTTGGATACAAAACGAGGAGAGGGACGATAAACATCACCATAAATAGTGATGATGGATTAAAAGTAACCAATGAAAAAACGAGTTAAAAATAAAGGCCGCACAAGGCGACCTTATCGAGTTCAGCAGCAATTAATGAACCGATTTTTCTGCCGTAGCGTAGTACTTACCAAAGAATTTTTCTAACACTTCAGGTGTCAGTTTGCCTTCTTTTTCAAGCTGTTTTAGCTCGGCAACAATCGCTTGCTGCTCATCAAGTGAAGGAAGTTTTACTTCTGGCTCATCACCCAGTTCCTGAGACATTAGTTCTAGTTCTTTTTCAAAATCGCTCATGATTGTTACCTAGTTAAATGGTGACCTAATAAACGGTGACCTAGTTAAATTACACTGATGGGGAGTTTACCCAACTCCCCATGCAGATGCTAGGGTTTACAGTTTGAAGCTGCCAACCATGCGATCAAGACGTGATGAAAGATCTTGCAATTCATGGCTTGCGTCTGCCAATTCCTCAGCGGTATTGGTCGTCATCTCATTGATTGAGTTGATCTCTTCAATATTAACGTTTATCGCGTGTACCACGGTAGACTGCTCTTCTGTCGCAGTAGCAACTTGGATATTACGATCAGAAATATCGTGAATACGCTCCGAGATATTTGCTAATACCCCTACAGCTTCATCTGCTGCGCTCACACCATCTTGAGTGACAAGTTGCCCTGCTAGCATGGCTTCTACTGCGTCTTTTGCATCCGACTGTAATTGGTTAATCATCGCTTGAATTTCATCGGTAGAGCTAGCTGTACGACCCGCTAGATTACGCACTTCATCAGCCACTACAGCAAAACCTCGGCCCTGTTCACCGGCACGCGCAGCTTCAATAGCAGCATTCAACGCCAATAGGTTGGTTTGCTCCGAAATGCCACGAATAACCTCCAAAATGGAACCAATATTTTGCGTAGTGTCGGCAAGTTGTTTAACAACTTGACCATTGCTTTCCATATCATTTGCCAAGCGACCAATCACATCTTTCGCTTTGTTCACGACGTCACGACCGGTATCGGTATTTCTCGACGCATCGGTTGCCGTTTCCGCAGCCGTTGAGGCATTAGATGCGATTTCACTAATGGTCGCGCCCATTTCATTGATCGCAGCAACCACTTGCAAGGTCTGATCACGCTGCTCTTGGCTGTTATCATGCGTTGTTGATGCTTTTTCTGCCACACGATTAGCCGCGCTTTGCAAAGCATTACTCGTTTCTGCAACTTCTCGCATAGACACATGAATTTTCTCGATAAATCCATTAAATCCTTGAGAAAGCTGTGCAATTTCATCATGACCTTCAACGGTGATGCGTTGTGATAAATCACCATCACCACGACCCAGCTCAGTAAAGCGCTGTGCCAGCAAACGAATTGGGTTCACGATACTATTCGCCAGCCAGATACCACCAAGAATAAAGATGACAGCCACAATCAAGGTAATCAGCAGAATTCGGTGCGTAACGCTGTTTACATCGGCAAACACTTCTGCAACTGGGACAGTACCAATAACGAACCAGTTCATCGATTTAATGTAAAGACTACCCACAAATACATCGCGACCATTCGACTGGGTTTCAATCAAATTAAAGCCGCTTTTGTTAAGCAATTGACTCGCACTAGAGCCATAAAAATCGCTTAGGGTATTGTGAGATTTGCTTGTATCACGGTGAATTTGAACTTTACCTTGAGCATCGGTAAGGAACACATAACCGGTTTTTTCAATATGGAAGCCGTTTAAGAACTTCACCATATCGTCCATAGACTTAGACACACCAGATAAAGTGCTACCAGACACGTTCTGGTAGTTAGCAAACATTTTTACATCGCCATTGGCCTCTTGGAACATGCTTACCATCGTTGGGTTGTTCGATTGAACAAAACCATAGAACCATCCATCTTGCTGATGGTTTAGCTGACGCAAAAAGCCATTTTGGTTCCAGTAATAAGCGGTTTGGCGGTTAGCAACCGATGCATCATTTAACGAATACTGACTGCGAACATTGTTTAAGGTTTTAACCACCATGCTCTCTTGAGTCGGGTCAATGTTTTTATCATCAACCGCTTGTTTGATGAATTCGTTATTAGCCAATTGACGAGCAGCGTTGAGCAATACCGATACTTGTCCATCTACTTCATCACCAATCTGATTCAAAATAGAAGGTAGTTCCACATCCACCAAACGGTGGCGTAAAACTTCGTGAGTTTGACGCTGCGCTATCATGCCAACCACCATAGTGGAAGCGAGTACAGCGAGAGTGATCCCAATGATCACTTTTTGTTTAATACTTAATTTGTGTAATGACATCATGGCCTCTAAGTGGCGATATGGCTTTTCTTTTTATACTTTGATCATGACCAAAAATTGACAGACACCATTTAGCAACCGCTAAATTAGAAATGTTGTTTGGTCAAAGGGGTCGGGATTGTAGCTGAAATAGCCAAAAATGTTTACCGCAAAATGTCATTCTCAGCTTGAACCGTATAAATAGCCACCAAACCTTTTGCAATAAGGGGCGAGAAATGATTAATTAATCAGCAAACACATTTTGTGACGATTTTTTACGGAACTTTTTCTCGGTAAGATTCACTAACTTCTGAATAAGCTAAAGAGACTAGGATGTTATGCAGTCAGAAACCTTTCAAACACTCAAGAATTATCTGAACCAACAAGTGATTGGACAACATGCCTTGGTAGAGCAGCTACTGGTCGCCCTACTTGCCGATGGACACATTCTGGTTGAAGGTCCACCTGGACTCGCCAAAACCCGAGCGGTAAAAGCGCTAGCTGGGTGCATCGAAGGAAAATTTCATCGAATTCAATTTACCCCAGACCTACTTCCTGCTGATTTAACCGGTACTGATATCTATCGTCCAGAAACCGGGGAATTCGCTTTCCAACCGGGGCCAATTTTTAACTCTTTGGTGTTGGCTGATGAAATCAACCGTGCTCCAGCCAAAGTTCAAGCAGCCATGCTTGAAGCTATGGCAGAAAAACAAATTACCGCAGGTCGCAAAACCTATGCCTTACCTAAATTATTCTTGGTGATGGCAACACAAAACCCGATTGAACAAGAAGGAACTTATCCACTTCCTGAAGCACAATTAGACCGTTTCTTACTCCATCTTGATGTCGATTATCCCGATGCAGAACACGAACTCGCCATTTTGCGTTTAAACCGTGGCGAAGCGAAAGGCCAAACAGCACAAGAAAAACCGCGCATTTCACAAGATGCGATTTTTGCTGCGCGCCAAGAAGTATTGAATGTTCATATGGCTGAAGCCATTGAAAACTATTTAATTCGTCTCATCATGGCCACACGTAAACCAGCCCAATACGATGCGAAATTAGCAGAGTGGTTAGAGATGGGGGTTAGCCCACGAGCGACCATCGCACTTGACCGTTGCGCCCGTGCTCATGCTTGGCTAAATGGGCGTGATTTTGTGAGTCCTGAAGATATTCAAACCATGATCTTCCCGGTACTGCGCCATCGCTTATTGCTTTCATACCAAGCGCAAGCAGAGAATGTTCATCCCAATCAAGTTATTGCTCATTTACTCTCATTGGTAGGTAGCGCGTAAGGAGTAACAATGAACTACTCACTACCGACTCACGCCGATGGTGTGCATTTGTGTCTCGATGAGCTGCTTCCTTACCAACAACATACAGCGAAGTGGTTACCACCAGCAAAGAGCTTGTGGTCACAAATGCTTGGGCAGCATCAAAGCCGACAACTTGGACGAGGCATGGATTTTGCCGAAGTGCGCCAATATCAGCCAGGCGATGACATTCGTACTATTGATTGGCGGGTGACTGCACGCACAGGGAAACCTCACACTAAGCTGTTCACGGAAGAACGTGAAAAGCCTGTTGTGCTCTATATCGACCTAAGTGCCAGCATGCAATTTGGTTCGACGTTGTTATTTAAATCCGTACAGGCTGCCCACTTGGCTTCGTTGCTAAGTTGGCTAGCAATTGCACAGAAAGATCGTATTGGTGCTGTGATTGATACAGGCTACAAACTGGTGGAGCTCAAACCCACCAGCCGGACCAAAGGCCCATTAACGATTCTTGCGCAATTAGTAGCTTTGCAAAAAGAGCTGCTGAGCGGTCAAACGCCACCGGAACAGCGTGACATGAAGCAAGCCTTTGTCGCTCTCAACCGTCTGTGCCCCAAAGGAAGCGAAGTGGTATTGATCAGTGACTTTATTCGCTATCGTACCGAGCTAAAACCATTATTTAATCAATTGCACCGGAGGAATCGAGTCCGCCTCATTCATATTTATGACCCGCTAGAGCAAGGGAACACTCTTTTTCGTGGTACCGAGCTGGTGACAGACCAAAAAGACGAGCGTTGGCTCAACTTTTCGTTAAATAGTACTCGGAATGGGATCAAAAAAGCCTTTGAATCTCATAAAGAAAAACTAGAATTATTGTGTCAGTCAATGAAAATGGATTATCACGCTCTATCGAGCGACAGTCCTTTGCTACAACAACTAGCCGGATAAATACTATGCAGGAATCATCATCAGCACCATTACAACTCAGTGATTTACATCTACCCGATGTACCGTCGTGGGTGCCCCTAGCTTGGGGATGGTGGGCAACCGCCGCCAGTATCGTGGCTTTCGTAGTTATTGTGGTTTTGGTTATTCGCTGGAAACGTAAGCGTCTTGCGCCTAAGAAAACGGCTTTGCGCTTACTGACTCCATCGTTAGGCATTCAAACGCCTTCGTCTGCCATTGAACTGCTACGCCAAGCTGCTTTGTGCTACTACCCTCGCGAAGATATTGCACACCTTACTGGAAAAGAGTGGTATGCCTTTTTAGATGACCAAATCGGGCGACCTCTGTTCGTCCCCAACGAAACTCAATGGCAGCAAGCACTCTATAAAAAACAGTCCGCTGTGGATACTAAAGCATTAGTAGAAGATTGTTATCAGTGGATCAATGATGCTTTGCCGCCAAAGAAAAGGAGACATGTCAGCGTTGGCAAACATTGAATTTGTTTGGTGGTGGGCATTTTGCCTACTACCACTTCCGTTACTCGTATTTAAATTTGCACCTTCGGTAAAATCAAAAGCAGCGATTTCACTGCCCTACCTCCCAACTCAACCAGCTATCGCAGCACCGACGAACATGTTCGCCAAAGTGCTGGCGGTTGCGACTTGGGTTTTTCTGGTCACCGCTTTGGCTCGTCCAGTATGGTATGGCGCACCGGTAAATGTCTCGCCAAAACATCGCGATATGATGCTAGTGGTCGATTTATCTTACTCCATGAGTCAAAAAGACATGCAACAAGGGGATGATTTTATCGATCGCTTAACGGCTGTAAAACAGGTCCTCAAAGAGTTTGTTGCTAAACGAAAAGGCGACCGGCTCGGTTTGATCTATTTTGCTGATCACGCCTACTTGCAAACACCATTAACCTTCGACCTTCACACGGTGGAAGAACAAGTCAATCATGCAGTACTCAAACTGATTGGCACGCAAACGGCGATAGGTGAAGGTATTGGTCTTGCCACCAAAAACTTTATTGATGGCGATGCACCACAGCGAGTGATGATTCTACTTAGTGATGGCAGTAATAACTCTGGTGTTATGGACCCCATCGAAGCGGCTAAAATTGCCAAAAAATACCACACCACCATTTACACCATTGGTGTTGGTGCTGGTGAAATGGTCGTGCGCAACTTTTTTGGTTCACAACGAGTCAATACCGCAAAAGATCTAGATGAAAAAACCTTAACGGCCATAGCCAAAATGACCGGTGGTCGCTATTTCCGAGCCCGTGATGCCAAGGACTTAGCCAACATCTACGACACCATTAACCAGTTACAGCCCGTAGAAAAAGCCAGCCAGACTTGGCGTCCACAAACAGAGTGGTTTGGTTTGCCCCTTACCATCGCTTTAGTTCTTTCTGTGGTTCTGTTTATCGTTAGGAGAAATCATGTCTGATTTTGTTTTTCTCTCTCCTTACTGGCTACTGACCTTATTGCCACTGGGATTGGTATTACTATGGCTTAGTTTAAGTCGACATCAACAGACGTTAATTGCCCCCCATCTTGCTCAGGCGATGGGATTAGGAGTGCAGCGTAAACGCAGTCGTACTCTCTCACTATTGGCTTTAGTTTGGACGTTAGCTGCCGTCGCTCTAGCAGGCCCAAGCATACAAAAACAAGCGCGCCCAACCTACAGCAACGGGAGTGCTCGTGTTTTGGTAATGGATATGTCGATGTCACAATATGCTACCGATATCTCCCCAAACCGCTTAACCCAACAGCGCTACAAAGCCCTTGATTTACTCAAAGGCTGGCGAGATGGCTATACCGGTTTAGTCGCATTTGCGGGCGGAGCTTACACCGTTAGCCCGCTGACCAGTGACAGTGCAACCATCGCTAATTTAGTGCCTAACCTAGCACCACAAATCATGCCAACCCCAGGGGCTAACGTGGTTGCAGGTGTAAAAAAAGCCATCGAAATGATGACCAATGCGAGAATGGGTAAAGGCGATATTGTACTGCTCACTGATGACATAGATGAAAACCAAAGTGCGCAGTTAGTCTCTCTGCTTAAAGGGACACACTGGAAACTCATGGTGCTAGCGATGGGAACCCCACAAGGCGCGCCTATTCAGTTAAGTGATGGTTCGTTGATGAAAGATGGGCAAGGCGACACCATCGTAGCAAAAGTGGATTTCAATACCATGCGTACGCTTACACAAGATTTAGGCGGTGTTTTTGTTCCTTATCGTGGTGATGAGCAAGATGTATCGACCCTACTGAGCGCCACTAAAGCGGTTCAAGCCATTCAAGGAAAGAACGGTACAAAAACGGTCACCGAACGCATCAACAATGGCTATTGGCTTCTGTTTCCAATCCTGCTGTTCGCTCTGTTATTGTTTCGTCGCGGGGTACTGTTTATCTTTATCGCTATGGCGCTGCCTACGCTCGCCCCAAATCACGCCTATGCTTCCCCATGGCTAACGCCGGATCAAGAAGGCTATCAAGCCTATCAAAATAAAGATTACAATGGCGCTGCCCAGAAGTTTAAAGATCCCAAATGGCTTGGTGCAGCTCGTTATCAAGCCGGCGATTATCAAGGTGCCATCGACGCGTTATCTCAAGTAGAAAACCCGGACGAGGACACTCACTATAATCTTGCCAATGCTTATGCCCAAGCCAAACAGCTAGATAAGGCGCAAGAGCTGTATGAATCGATCTTAAAAGACGACCCAAACAACGCTGACGCAAAACATAATTTGCAAGTGGTAAAACAAGCTAAAAAGCAACAGCAACAGCAACAGCAACAGCAGAAAAATAATCAATCGTCATCGAAAAACAACTCATCAAAACCGAATGAGCAACAAGGTGACAAACATTCGCAACAAAACCAAAAGCAATCTGACAAAGGCGAAAATAACAACCACGGTAATAAGCAAGGAACTCAAAACCAATCCTCTTCCGCTCAAGGCAATAACACGTCTCAGGCGGATAAGCAGGGAGGCGACCAAACCAAAAAAAATCCGAAGTCTGGTCAGGTAAAGCAAAAACAGGCCAATAAGGGCCAAAAGTCTGCAGATAAAGACGCAAAAAATCACGGTAATAACAAGCAAAACAGCGCAGATAAACAAGGCAGTAACCAACAAGCCATCCCTTCGCCACAAACGGCGCAAGACGGGGCTAAACCAAATGGCGGAAAGCAGCAAGCTCAAGCAAACGTCGCACAAAACAGCTCTGCAAAAGAGGTCGATCCGGAACTGCGTAAATTGGATCAAGTTGAAAGCGTGCGCGATCCGAGTCAGCTACTGCGTGCTCAACTTTATTTGCAAGCTCAAGACCAAGGTGAAACCGATACGCAAGGTAAGAAGTGGTAATTATGAAATTTCTCTTTTCTCATTTAATTCGGACGTTATCGCTACTCGCCCTGACATTGCTCAGTGTGAATGCATTCGCCGACAACTTTTATGCGACGGTCAGTAAAAACCGTGTCGTGCAAAATGAAGTGTTTCAGTTAGAAGTCACTACAGACGGTAAAGCCTCATCGGGAGATCTCGATTTCTCTGTTCTTAAAAAAGACTTTGTGATGGGCCAGCCAAGCTTTAGTACATCAGTCAGTATCATCAATGGGTCTCGTTCGGCCACCGCACAATGGACTGTCTCTTTAGCGGCTAAGCATACCGGAATAATTACCATCCCTAGCTTTACGCTTAATGGCGACAAAACACAGGCCATTGCTTTGCAAGTGCAAAAGGACACTAATGCTCCAGCAACAAAAGATCTGGTGGAAGTCACCAGCCATCTGGATAAAACTACGCTTTATCCGAAAGAAGCTGCTCTACTTAAAGCCCGTTTGATCGTCAAAACCGACCCACGCCGCTTGCAAAGTACCAACATCGAGCCACCAAAAGTCGACGGAATGGAATTAAAATCGACTGGCGAGCCGAAACAGTACCAAGCGGTTCTCAATGGTTTGCAAGTCACTGTTGTGGATCAGAACTTTCGGATTACAGCCACCAAGCCCGGAACCTTCTCTTTAAGCGAACCAAAATTTGAAGGCTCGATTTTATACGGCAACGACTACAACGGTAGTACACGCATCGTGTCAGTAGAAACCACGCCGAAAACCTATCAAATTCATGTACAACCACAACCTAAAGATTATAAAGGGGTATGGCTACCTACATCCCATCTATCGCTGAAACAAAGTTGGACTGATGGACAAGGTAACCCAATCATTCAAGACACCTTTAAAACTAAGGTTGGCGATTCATTAAACCGAGAGATAACGTTAGAAGTGTCTGGCGTATCGCAAAATGAACTGCCTGATATCATCATTAATAATCCAGTTGGTGTGCGCACTTACGCAGAAAAGCCACACTTTAAAACGCAGGATAATGGCGATGTGGTGATGACGCTCAAGCAAGTAGTGATTCCAAGCAAAACAGGTAATCTAGAACTACCAAGCGTGTCACTGAATTGGTGGAACAGCACAGCCAAACGAGAACAAACAGCCAAATTGAGCGGGTTGACTCTCTCCGTTGCGCCAGGCGATAACGCTCAGCCTCTGCCAGCTGTGAATCCAGCGCCAAGCGCGCCAGCACAGGTAAAAGTGGTCACTAAACAGGATGCAGGATTCTGGCCATACCTCACTGGCTTATTTGTGGTGCTGTGGCTAGCTACTTTAGGTTTAGCTTTCTATTGGAAGCGTAAAACACCTGTAGCGAAACAGGTCGACGATAAGCCAACGCAAGCAAGCGCGCAATCACTGACGTTAGAGCAAGCCATTGCCGCGAAAAATGGGATTGCTATTAGCCAAGCACTCAGTCAGTGGCGTCAAACGGTCACGCTAACGAGTGAAGAGGAAGCGGAATTAACCCAAGAGAAAAACGCCCTCGACCAAGCGCTCTACTCCAATAAAGGATCTGATTTAGATGGTAAAGCCCTGCTCGCTCTAATTCGTCGCATTGAAAAGCGTATGAAGAAAAAAAGCAAACTCTCAAAGGACGATAGTACGTTACCCCCGCTATAACATGCCTTTAGTCATTCGCTTCACCAAAAGAGAACGCCTAGCCGTTCTCTTTTTTATCAAGGACACTCGCTTTTTTAGTGGGACACACACTGTTATAACTACTTTAGCAGGACACTCATCGTCCCTAAAAGCACTCGAAGCTGCCAAAGAAACTACTTTAGCAGGACACTCACCGTCCCTAAAAGCACTCGAAGCTGCCAAAGAGCATCACTCGGCTTTCAACTTTGGTGACTAATCTGGTTTGCACTAAGGACTAAAGGCTAATTTGTCGTGGTTTGAAATATGCGATTTGCGATATATCGTTCTAAAAGAATTTTAGTGGAAGGATTTAATAAAAAAACACCAAGGTTAAGATTTACGCAATATGCAGCGCGACCATCCGTTTTTTGTTTAGAGCCTTTTTGGCGTGGTGTAAGCATGCTGTTGTTCCTACCCAAACACGTGGTTTTTTCTCTAGCTTGGTACAAAGTGCTAAACAGTCTTTTTGCGCTAGAGAGAGCCTGATCAGTATATTCGGATGAGAATCATGGATATAACCGGGCTTATCTGGCCTTATATGTCGGCCAAGCCAGTCCACTAGCTCGAGGTAGTCGCTGAGCTTAAAAGGAATACCTTGGGTCTTATTCTGGTGCTCGTAGCCCATAAAATTGGCGAGCGATGGTGTGGTGATGTCTCCTTTCTCTAAACTCGTTAGTCTGGCTTTTATTGAAGTGAAGTCAGACTGCTCAGGTGTGTCGGCCATCTTGGCTCGAATAGGATTTAAATCAACATACGCCATCGCTGCCAGCAAGGCTTTTTCATCGAGTAGTGCCTGAGATTTGAATCTCCCTTCCCAAAACCGGCCTGTACATTGATCTTCTTTATTGGCTTGAACCGCAATATCGTAATTAAGCTCACGCATAAACCAACTGAGGGAATAAAGTCGCTCTCGCCATTCGTTAATGAATTGATTACACACCTCTTTTTCTATGTCCGATTTTATCTCTCCAGCTAACCAACGTTGAATAATTGGAGGCAGTTGATGCTCAGCATGCCAGCGCTCAACCACTTCCAAATCAGATAAAGCAAGAGCACCCTCTTTATCAATTCGAACGACCAAATGGTAGTGATTGCTCATCACCGCATAAGAGCAGATTTGAATGAAATAAATGGAGGCAAGATTAAGAATGCGTTGCTCAATCCAATCTCGACGATGCTCATAAGATTTTCCCGTTAGGTTATCGACACCACACAAATACGAGCGACGAACACAGCGAGACACACAGTGATAATACGGTGTGATGTCTGGGCAAATCAGCTGTGAACGAGCAGTGGTCATAAATTACGATTCCGAGAAAATAGAAAGCCTTAGCGTGACGATTTTCTGAAGTGAGCAAAAGAGAAAGCAAGTGATTACTGGAAACGCTTCAAAGAATCACTAGCGATGTTTTGCATTGCTGAGCCAAAAATGTGAATTGAATAAAGGTGAGTGTCCTTTATCGAGGAGCGTGACTTTGTTCGCTTTCGCAAGGTTTCTCGCTAGGCAGAGAGGGACAAAGATTCCATAATAACGTTCACTTTTTCATCATTTTGTGGAATACAATGAAGTTAGTCTGGTTTGCACTGCTTTGCTTGGTCGCCTTACCTACAATGGCAGCGGTGGATTGGGTCAAGGTCGATAAGTCTAAACGGCGCATGTATCTCTATGAACACGGCGAACTCGTTCGTGAATATCGGATTGCTTTAGGTAAGGAACCTAAAGGACATAAACACCAAGAGGGAGATCAACGTACACCAGAAGGCCTCTATTATCTCGACAACATCTCAGCGCAAACCCACTTCTATAAAGCGTTTCATATTAGCTATCCCAATAAGCAGGACATCGCCTACGCAAAACTGCATGATCTCGATCCTGGCGGCGATGTCAAAGTTCATGGGCTAAAAAACGGAACGACGGCACGCCCTGAGTTTGTTCAAAGTTTTGATTGGACCAACGGCTGCATTGCCCTAACCAATGACGAGATGGATGAGTTTATTACTCTCGTTCCCGTCGGAACCCCAATTTCAATCGAGTGGTAAACCATTAAATCGGTCGCAGCAACATATCCAATTTCGGATGAACCACCCGCCGTTTTACGGTTAATGCATAGTAGTTTTCGTAAACGTTAGGCAATAGCAAATAGCGCTTTAATGTCCCATGATCCAGTTCGTCTTTTACCACCACTTCAGGCATAACCGCCAACGCCCCAGTATCACGAGTTAACAAACGTAGCATCGCCATGTCGTCTGACTCAGCGATGATGTTTGGCTGCAGCTGATATTGTGCCGCATAAGCATCAAATGCCGCTCGCAAGGGATTTTCCCCATAAGGTAACACCCACTGGCGATTACGATAACTCTCCCCCAGTTCTTCTTTCAGGTCCAAATCTGGAGGACCAATGATTGCCACCGCCTGACGAGCAAGCACTCGGCTTTGCCAGTTCTGTTTATTCGAACCACGCACCGGAATATTGGTTAGTGCCACATCAAGTTGTAACTCAGCTAATGCATTGAGCAAACCCGTTTGGCTCATCGATTGCAGTACATAACGGCAATCACTTTGGTTGATAAGCGGTTGAATAAACTGCTCAATAAAGTTTCTTGAGATGGTAGAAAGAATGCCAATACGAATTGTTGCCCCTGGTAAGGTCTTACCACTCGTCAATAATGTTTCTAACTCCTCACCATTACGGAAGATTTCTTCCGCGTAACTGAGGGCATGGTAACCACTTTCGGTCAGGCTCAAAGAACGCCCTTTTCGCACAAACAGATCAACCCCCATAGATTGCTCTAACTGTTTGATTTGTGAAGAAAGTGCCGATTGTGAAATATGCAACTTCTGCGCTGTTTGCGTCAGGTTACCTTGCTTGGCTACTTGCCAAAAATAGTAGAGATGATGGTAGTTGAGTCGACTCATGATTCTATAAAACAGAACGATAACTAATTTATTATGTATTTTACTTAACGATGACAGAATCACACAATAGGCATCACGTTTTAAAGTGTGAGGTTTGTCATGTATTCTCTTTTTTTGGTGACTCCGCTCAAACTAATGTTACTCGGTTTGATTGCGATTCTAGGGTTCACCATTGTTCGTTATAGTTGGGTTGCCTTTAGTGGCGAAGCGGATCGTCCACGATTCTTGCGTTCACTATTAATGACTATAGCAGCCGTTGTGCTGGTGATTGTGAGTAACCACCTCTTACTCTTTTGGGCTGCATGGGTTGCGGTTAGCCTATCTCTGCACCGTTTGATTTTGTTTTACCCGCTGCGCCCTCGAGCTCAACTTGCCGCACATAAAAAATTCTTACTCGCGCGTCTCAGTGAGCTTCTGTTGGCTATCGCATTTTCAGCTCTGTACACCCAATATCAAACCCCTTATATCAACGATATCCTTGCGCAAACATCATTTACTCATAGCACCACCACGACAACGATTGCTGCGATTATGTTGGCTTTGGTTGCCCTGATTAAGTGCGCTCAATTGCCAATGCATGGCTGGCTTATTCAGGTGGTTGAAGCCCCGACGCCGGTATCAGCTCTGCTACACGCCGGCATCGTTAACCTGGGGGGTATTTTGCTGCTGTTTTTTGCCCCTATTCTTGCATCAAGCGCATTTGCTTGCTGGATGATAATCATTTTAGCCGGCATCAGTACCGTTATCGCAGGGCTTGTCAGTACCACACGCATCAGTATTAAAGTCAAACTAGCGTGGTCGACGAGCTCACAAATGGGATTAATGCTGGTAGAAATTGCGTTAGGCCTATATGAAATGGCGCTACTGCACCTCTTCGCCCACTCATTCTACAAAGCCTATTCGTTTCTCAACAGTGGCAACACCGTCAACCACTATTTGGCAGCCAAGCTCGCAGGTGAAGTGAAACCCAAGGTTCGCCACTGGTCTATCGCTCTCTCACTCGGACTCATTATCTTAGCCGCTGCACAATGGGAATTTGCTGTCATGACCAGTTTTGCAGCCACCATATTAGTTTGGCTAGCACTAAGCACTTTGTTGCTACCAACGATTACACGCTTTGATAAAGGCACGCCAGCTCGCCTAGCAATATCACTCGGATTTGCCGTGATACTGTTGACCTTGTACACCACCGCAAAACATCATCTCGCGGCTCTAGTGGGCTTAAATGCGCCACTTAATCTAGTCGCAGACATTGTCGTTGCTTGTTTATTCGTGAGCCTCTTTGCCTGCTCTATCGCATTACAATACTGGCCTCATGTGAGTTGGGTAAAGCGCTTATTTATATGGCTAAACGCAGGTGCTTACTTAGATGAATGGGCAACCCGCCTAACCTTAAAATTGTGGCCAAGTGAGTCACTTCTTAAATTGCAGCATGCGCACTGGCAAGTCGAAACCGAGGTAAAATAATGATTTTAGAAAATATCGCCGTCCCTTTCGCAACGTTAGCTCAACAAGCAGCACAAACCATTGCACCAGCATGGCCTCTAGACCAGTCGATTGCGGTTAACCCTTGGTGGCCTCAGCGTCATCAAACGATTAACGACGTCTTTGCGCAGCAAGCGGTGTTAATTGGTTCAACCGGTCTGATGAAGAAAAGCTACTATCAGTCGCTATGGCAGAAACAAATTCAACCACAACATGTAGAAAAAGCACTAATCTCGCTAGGCTCTGCGCTCAGCAAAGAGCAGGTCATTACTGACTTACAACGCCCAGAGCAACCTACACCGCGTTGGAAAACACTTGCCATGCTGCTTGACGATAAAGTGCCTTCTGCTCAAGGTCACTCATGGGTACAAGAAATTCAGCAACAGGTGAGCCAGTTTATTGCGCTTTATCACCAATATCCGGAACGTTTTGACTCTAACGGTAAAAACGGAGAACACCTTTACCAAAGCTGGCTTGAGGTCGTCACTCGCGATAAAGGTATTCGTACACTGCTTGGTGTCGATTTACTGCCTTACTTTGCTCAATTACCCAATGAGTTGTTCACCATGCTCGAAATTGCCGGCAGTGAGTGGCAAGATGTGTTAGCCAACGAACAAGGCGCGCTTGCCTTTGCTCAAGCCTCTCTCCATCAACTTTCAGGCTGGGCTGGTTGGCAAGCATGGTTAGATTGGCAAGCTAATTTGGCCAACACCGAGGTAAAAGTGCCACATGCATTGGGTTTAACCACTATTTTACTCGCTTGGGACTATGTGCTTTGGCAATGGCTGCAAAACGAAAAAAACGACGAATTCAACATCATCAAACGTGCATTGGTTGTGCAATCAAGCAAAGTAAACCACCTGTATGATTTGGCTAAACAGCAACTTGAGCCACTGTGGGTGTGGCAACGTGCGATGGAATTAAGTATCCAAACAGATTGGATAGCGCAAGTTGAACATGTGCAACAAGCTCAGCAGCAAATACGCCCATCACTCCAAGCTGTATTTTGTATTGATGTTCGATCAGAGCCGATGCGCCGGGCACTTGAAGCCCAAAACTCTGGCATAGAAACCGTTGGATTTGCCGGCTTCTTTGGTATTCCTATTGCTTATCAAACTCGCGATGACAGTATTCTGCGCCCACAACTACCTGGGCTGTTGGCACCATCAATGGTTGCTCAGCAAACCCGTATGCGTCCGGAGCGCTGGTTAAGAATGACCAAGTTAGGCTGGCAAAATAGCCTAGAAAAACCCTCGTCTAACCTAGGCATGGTGGAAGCCGGTGGCTTGCTCAAATTGGTCAGCCTATTCAAACGTGCAGTGATGCAAGAAGGCACCGAAAACCCTGTAAACCGTGATGCAAGACCGAATGACCAATGGGAGCTAAAACGCAATCAAATGCCACTCACCGCGCAGGAAAAAGCGAAATTGGGTGCCGGCATTCTAAAAGCAATGGGCTTTAGCCAGCGTCTCGCTCCTATTGTGCTGCTCACGGGACATGGTAGCCAAACCTGCAATAACCACACTTCATCAAGCCTCGACTGTGGTGCGTGTGGTGGACAAACCGGTGAAGTAAATGTCAAGGTTCTCGCAAGCCTGCTCAACGATCCTGTGGTGAGAGGGCACATGCCAGAATTTGGCGTCACTGTTCCAGACGATACCCATTTCTATGCAGCGATGCACAATACGACCACCGATGACTTTAAGGTGTTTGATGCACCATCAGCACCTTGGCGTCAAACCTTGATTCAAGCAAGCCAACAAGCACGGCACGCTCGCGTACAGCAATTTGATGGGCCAACCGCCCCTAGCAGCGGTGAAGTGAATCGTTTCTTTAAGCAAAGAGCGACTAACTGGGCACAAATGCGACCTGAATGGGGGTTGTGTAATAACGCTGGCGTATTTATCGCTCCGCGTGCTCTAACCCGTAACTTAGACTTTGCTGGTCGCGCATTCTTACACGAATATCATGTAGACCAAGATCCGAATTATACCCAACTAGAACGCATCATGACTGCGCCACTGCTTGTTATGAACTGGATCAACTTGCAATACTTTGCTTCTGTCACCGTGCCAGATAAATATGGGAGTGGTAACAAATTACTTCATAACGTGGTTGGCGGTCACATTGGGGTATTTGAAGGTAATGGCGGTGACTTGCGCATCGGTTTATCTAACCAATCGGTTCACGATGGCAAACAGTATCGTCATCAACCCGTACGTTTGAGCACCTTTATTCAAGCGCCAAAAGAAGCTATCGAAATGATCTTAGCGCGTCATCAAGACGTCGCCTCATTAGTGAACAATAACTGGTTATTTCTCTACCAAGTCGATGCACAGCAACGTATCTGGCAATACGTGAAAAACCAGTGGTTACCTATCACCAATCACAATAACGAGATGGTCAATTAAAGACTACGATTGGTTCTATTATTACGGAGATGATTTGTTGAATACGCTTCGACTAAATGCCAATAAGGCACAAGATTTACAACACGCAGCATGCTTACTAAAACAAGGTAAACTGGTCGCATTACCAACAGAAACGGTCTACGGCTTGGCCGCGGACGCAACACAACCAGATGCGGTAAAACACATTTTTGCCGCCAAAGGTCGCCCAGCTAATCATCCGCTGATCGTGCACATTGGCGAAATGAGTCAGTTAACTGATTGGGCTGAAGATATTCCATCACAAGCTTATGCCTTAGCAAAAGCGTTTTGGCCAGGGCCATTGACATTATTACTCCCCAAGGGAAAGCAGGCCTCATCTATCGTTACAGGTGGATTGGATACGATTGCTATTCGAATGCCCGCCCATCCAGTAATTTTGTCTATCTTAAAAGAACACAAACTTGCAGTTGCTGCGCCGTCGGCGAATCCATACAAGCAACTCAGTCCTACCACTGCAGAGCAAGTGATTACAGGATTAGATGGCAAGATTGATGCGGTATTGGATGGCAGTGACTGCCTATTTGGTTTGGAATCGACCATTGTTGACTTAACCACGGAGCAAATTCGCGTATTGCGTGCAGGACCGATCACAGCACAAGAATTAAGTCAGGTGTTAGGCGAACCTGTCGACTACCCTAAATATCATTCAATGTCAGTGCCAGGAAATGTTGGAAGTCATTATCAGCCTAAAACTTTGCTTCGATTAGTCGATAACATAGTACAAGCAGTAATGAATCGAGACAAAAATTCGACCTACGCAGTGATACATACGTCCGAGTTGGTAGATGACAATGGCATTGCATCATTTGAGATGCCATTGGATGCAGCCAGCTATGGCAAAAAGCTTTATCGCTCTCTTGCAGATGCAGACAAATTGCAACTGGATGAGATTTGGCTCGAGCGTCCACCACAAGGGGAGGCGTGGAACGCGGTTAACGACCGTCTCAGCCGAGCAGCTTTGCCTTTGTAATGCAGAGCGATACTTATTCCACTAGAAGTTTCTAGAACGCAACCTTCGTTGTTCATAGCAACACCCCTACAGATTTCTGTAGGGGCTTTTTTATCTTTGCAACCAGCTGATTTTTGAAAAAATGACTCTAACCTTTTCGGTTTTTCCACACCGTTTGCACGTTACAAAATTCATACATACCGTGCTCGGAAAGCTCACGCCCATAGCCACTTTTTTTCACACCACCAAAGGTAACGCGAGGATCACTGGCACAAAAGCCATTAATAAATACTCCGCCACATTCTAACTGCGCAGCCAGTTCTTCTGCATACACCTCGTTACCACTGTAGAGGGTCGCACACAAACCAAATTCACTGTCATTGGCAAGTTCAATAGCATGTTGAGCGCTCTTAGCAACCGTAATCGCCGCCACAGGGCCAAACATCTCTTCACGAAATGCCGTCATGTCCGGTGTTACATTGGCTAACACAGTCGGCTCATAATAATTTCCCTCTCCTTGCAACGGTTTACCACCAACAAGGACAGTCGCCCCTTGTTTGATGGTCGCTTGAACTTGTTGATCCAGCTCATCACGCAAATCAAAACGCGCCATTGGGCCGACGTAGTTTTCCTCTTGTGTTGGCTCTCCCATTTTCAACGCAGTGACAGCAGCAACGAACTTGTCGGTAAATTCTTGAGCAATGGAAGATTCCACAATAAAACGTTTGGCGGCAGCACAGACTTGCCCATTGTTTTGATAACGTCCAATAACCGCTGCTCGCACGGCTTCATCGATATCGGCATCTGCAAGAACAATGAAAGGATCCGAACCACCCAACTCTAAGACCGATTTCTTCAAAGCTGCGCCAGCTAATGCACCAATGACTTTACCAGCGCGTACACTGCCAGTGAAAGCAACCGCAGCAAGGCGGTCATCGGCGATCACGGCGGCGACATCATCGTTGGTCGCATTAACAACGGAAAAAGCGCCTTTGACTAAACCGGAACTATTGAGAATCTTTTCAATTAAATAAGCCGACCCCATAACATTTGGTGCGTGTTTGAGTACATATGTATTACCTGCCAGTAGCATCGGCACGGCGCCGCGCATCACCTGCCACAATGGAAAATTCCACGGCATAATACCTAAAATGACACCCAGCGGACGGTATTCCAATACCGCTTGACGGTTTTCTACCATGGTAGGCTTAGTCGCAAGCATGGCAGGACCATGTTCAGCATACCAATCACATAGGTTGGCACTCTTCGCCACTTCACCACGCGCTTGCGCAATCGGCTTACCCATTTCGCGAGTCATCATTTGCGCCATTTCTTCACCATGGTCACGAATCGCTTGGCCAATATTACGTAATGTCTGCGCACGCTCCGACACAGCTAACTCACGCCACTCACGTTGAGCCTGAAAGCTCTGCTCTAACGTACCAATGACCTGCGCATTGGAATCAAATGTATAAGTCGCAATGGTTTCACCATTGGCAGGGTTAATCGATTTGGCTTGACTAGCCATAGGGATCGCTTGTGTCATTTACTTAACTCCTCTTGCGAGTCTGACTTTCATCTGGAAAAGTATACGTTTCTCTCGTACCTCATGTGTGTTGTAGTTTGCCCTTGTCAGGTACAACAAAAAAGTGAATAATTTTGACAATCTTTTTCTCAAAATGAGAACAACCATGAATCTCTCTCAGTTAGAAATGTTCAATGCGGTGGCTGAAACCGGGTCGATAACTGATGCAGCCAAACGCGTACATCGCGTACCATCTAATGTCACCACTCGTATTCGTCAATTAGAAGCCGACCTTGGTACTGAGCTATTTATTCGTGAAAACCAGCGGCTACGCCTTTCCCCTGCCGGTTATAACTTGTTGGAGTACAGCCATCAAATTTTGCAGCTGGTGGAAGAAGCCAAAGCGGCTGTTGCAGGCAAAGCCCCCAAAGGCCGATTGCATTTAGGTTCGCTAGAAAGTACCGCTGCGGTACGTATTCCCCCCCTCCTAGCCCGTTACAATCAAACCTACCCTAATATCCAGTTAGATTTGGTGACAGGACCTTCAGGAACTATGTTTGATCAAGTATTAGAAGGAGAACTAGCAGCAGCGTTTATTGATGGACCGATATTGCACCCAGCCATCGATGGCATGCCAGTATTTACTGAAGAGTTAGTGCTGATAAGCCCCACCAGCTACACTGACATCCAACGCGCTCGTGATATTACTGGGCATAACATCTATGCGTTTCGCTCCAACTGCTCTTATCGCCGCCATTTTGAAAATTGGTTTTTAGCCGACCACGCTAAACCCGGCAAGATTTTTGAAATGGAATCGTATCATGGCATGTTAGCGTGTGTGATAGCAGGCGCTGGCGTCGCTATGATGCCATTAAGCTTACTAAACACTATGCCCGGTCATGACCAAGTAAAAATACATTCACTGGGGAAAGAGTGGGATCACCTCACCACGTGGTTAATATGGCGCCGTAACTCAATGACACCACAACTGCGTGTCATGATCGAACTCTTGCCAGAATACGCTCATGAAAGCATCGAAATATCCATCCGTTAGCAACCGATTTACAGGCGTTAAAATACCGCTAATCCCACGGATATTGAGACATATTGACTCACTCACCACGCGTTAGTTGAGTGATTCATATCACATATTTAACTCAAGTGATGAACAACTTCTCAGTATTAACACCAAAAAATATATACAACCTGTTTATATAAACACATGATAACTTATTGAATAGCATTAAATAAAACCGCTAACTGACTAACAAAAGAAATAGCAAACGATTAATCATTGAATATAATTAAGCAAAATCATACTGTTAAATAGAATAGCTTGAGGTTGTATATAATTTAACCCGGAAGGATTATATTGATTAGTCAGCTGGATTGATAGATTACTCAGCAACAGCAGATAAGCAAAATACAATAACAGCGTTGGTTGGCAACCAAATAAAATATTACTCATAAATATAACAGCGTCAGTAAATATAAAAGGCTCATTACCATCGCCTTTAAAAATTGGGGAACCAACCCCAACCCAATAACTATAATATACAGCTCTCATACTTTGATCAGGTAGAAGTGTGCTGACTCAACCAAAGCGCACAAGGAATTACCTGTTTTCTTTTTAGGCAGCTCTATAGTATGTCGCTAATCTCTTAACCACAATCTCAAATCCGATTTAATAAAATTATCATTGTCTATTAATTAATTGACAAACTCCCTCATTAAAAATCAAAGAATATTTCTTATGTGTGTGATTTTTGAGAAAAAGTCTATTTACCTAATATCAGGGATATTCTATTCCAACTAAAATTATTACACTCTTAATCCTGCACCTCCGGAAGCATTTGGCATACATTCTCATACATTTTGAACAGTAAATTTACGGTGAAGTAACTTAGTTCTGTCCTGTCAGTTAACACGCATCGTTACCATATGCCATACCAACTCGAGGTACAGATTGAAATCATAAGTATCTAGGATGAATGTCAAAATAATGACACTTAAATAAAACAAACAAAAACAGAACGGAATGAAGCTTCACCTAGCCGATATCCAAACAAAGCAGTATTAATTCAGTGTGAAGATTACCGCTTCATCAATAATCATAGGTTTAAGGTTATTTGAAATGGATCAATGTGATCATAAAAACCAACTCATTCGCCAACATCGTAATGTATGGGATAAGCTCTCAGGTGTTAAAGAAGTGTATATGTGTAAAAAGTGCGGAGAGATCATCAAACTTCGCGGCGGTAAAATGACCTCTAATATACCCAAATGACCTCAAGATGCAGACTTCAGAGCTTCATCAACGAATACAGGTCAAGCTCAATGACGGCAGGAATGGTCATTCCCTTTCAACGTCATTGGCTGCAGAAATGGGCTTGTTGATGAGCTCCCAAAGGCCGAGTTGTATTCGCTTCTATGCTGCGTTACCGATTTTCTACGTAGAATAACTAGCTATTCAAATCGGTGCCTTGCCCATAAGCAAATACATTCTCGCTGAAACAGGATATTGAGGTTACTTGGGTATAAAACCGTTTGAAAGTAAAGATGGACAATCTGTGCAGCAGCACTGTAAACATGGAACGATTTAAATAAAAAGCCGGAGCAGTGCTCCGGCTTTTTCTTGTGATGTTCGATGCGAATTAAGCTTCGACAGGTTTACGCCAGTCATCAGCACCAGATGTGCCAGCGTTAACGTGATCCCAAGTGATTTTACGGTAAGACATAGAAACCGTTAGGTTTTGAGTAAAATCAGATTTCGCAGGATCTTGACAGTGTGGCATTTCACAACGGATATCAACGATAGATGCGTTTTCTAGAGTGGTAGTAAAGAAGTTTTCTTGTTTACCTTCAATAGAAGTACGGTACCATTTTAAAGTCACAGAAGACATTTTTTCGCCAGAAGCCAATGCGTTGTATAGCAAAGGAACTGCTTTGTTTAGTGACACTGTGAATTGGAATGGTTTGTGAACACGTTGACCTGAAGGCTGACCAGATTGTGGGTCAGTTGGTACAGTCACTACGTGATCAAATTGTTGTACTAGCATTTCATCTTCGTGGCCTTCAACGTATGAGTCACCGATTGAATCTGATGTACATGCACCAGCAGTGATAAGACCCTGAGTTTGACCTTCGATAGAGATATAACATGGAGTTGGCATTGCAAATTCCTCTTAAATGATTAGGGTGTGCGTTTTTCGCTACATGCCAATTAAAGAGCAAGCTCGATGCCAACATTGGCATCTATAAAAATCAATTAGTTAAAAAAATAATTTTGTTTTTAGGGCAACTTTTCTGTTTTTCTTAAGCAACTTTTTGCCCAGAAATACCATCCTTTGCCCGCTGAGATGTCATTGACGGCTAACGTCAGCGCCTTAGCTCTTCCACTCAATTTGCTGATTTGAAAACAAACAGATACGCATTTTTGGATCAAGACCTCATAACCCATTTGACGCCCCAAAATACCGTTTCCCCACACAGTGACTCAAGATACTCTTTGCCAGTCATCACACGAGAGGTCACCATGTCCACCACAAATACCTTTGATTTAAACTTACCCCATTGCCAATTTTGGTTTGGTGTTACGGCTCCCCAATTGCTTTATTGCGAAGGATGGTCTGACTACAACGAACTCGGAATGAAGCGTTTAGATTGGTCTGAAACCGACGAAGAATGGAAAGAAGGCTTTATTGAATCATGGGGAATCGATACTCGCGAAGAGTGGCACGACATGATTCGTAGGCTCGCCCATGGAGAAGTGCATGGAGATGCTTGGTCGGGGTTATTTGCTCGTCGCGCTTGCAACACTGCGGGTGAATGGCAAAACTTCATCGCACAACAAACCAATGCGGTAGCCCAAGGAGAATTACGATTTGCAGATACGGTGTTTCGTTTAGTTGGCACGCAAGGTTTCTTAGCTTGGGACTACTGCCGTGGTTCATTTTTAACCAGAGCAGGAATCCGATTTGGATTGGTTAGCGATGAGGAAGGTGCCTTTTTGCTGAACTACTTTAGCCAAAATGTTCGCCAAAACTTTACCGATTGGGCGCACTATATCCGCAGTTTTATTCTTGGTCGTGCTTATTGGGTTTACAGCAAAGCTGATGAAGCAGAACAGCTTAATCAGCTCGACAAACTACTCAATAAAGGTTTGGGAAAAACCTTCGATAACTATTTTGACCTTATGCACAATGACAAAGCCTTCCCACTTAATCATGTAGACTGGAATACCCCACTACCCAACATCAGCATGCCAAAATCTTTACAAGAGGTACTGGATACCATCTCAGCCCAGCAGGAGGCCGCTCAATGAACCACTGGCAAATCTTAGGTATTGACCCAACCTCCGACTTAGCTGAGTTAAAAAAGGCGTATCGCATCGCCTTAAAAGCTCATCACCCAGAAGATGACCCGGAAGGGTTTAAACAAGTACGCGCGGCCTACGAAACGCTGCTCTCTGAGCTATCTACTCCACAGCCGATTTCAATTGATTTATCGTCACGTGAAGCATCACAGCCAATCCAGAACGTCCCTGAAACCACCTCATCTGAGTCTTACATTGCCTATTTGCAGCAAATGAATGACCCAGCTTCCCGATTTAATATGACTCAGTGGCGTAAATGGGAAGAACAACTTCGTTGGCAAACTATTGATGTGCAGAGCCAAGTGTCACAGCAAGTTCGCGACGATATTCTTGAGCGGCCTTGGTTACCGGGCGAACTTATTACCCTATTCTGGGAAGCGTGTGACTGGGATGAGCTTTTTTCAGGTTCGCAAGAAGAACTTGAGCTCGCCGACTATCTCAAACGTAGGAGCGCAGTGCAAAGTGGTAGTGATTTTGTCGCCGTATCTCAATTGCCCGATAACGCCCAAAAAGCAGTGTTTCAGTTTATTAATCCAATCATTCGGGCGTTAAACAATGGCGAAATACGCGCACTCCAGTACTGGTTATTGCAAAGCACTTGCGTTCCTTGGTGTGACGATGACGCCTTTAATTTATTAATTCTCAAAGCTTGTAATGCCTTTCAATGGTATCCCCCTTTCATTGAAAGCTGGTTACCGACATTAACCAGCGATGAACGTTTAAAACGCTATACCACTGAGCAGATCGAAGTATTAGGTACAGTCGCACTTTATATGCGCAATATCGATGTGATCATCGATGTTTGTACCAACATGATCAATCAACAAAGCTACGGTTTGGCTGCTGATTTGTTGCACCAAACTGCACTTAGCGCTCAAGATAACGACCTCACCCTATTGACGGCTTATTTGTTGCAGCGATGGAATCCCTTACCAACGGCCCATTGGCGTTGTCAGTACCACATCAATCCACTACACAACGAAGATCAATCATCTGTATTACCTCAATCTTGGCTTTATCGCCAACTTACAGAACGCTCCTATCATGACTTTAGGCACTATTTAGACTTTAAAGACCATGTTGATTTTATTGGTGTTGTAACCCAAAGTTTGTGGGCAGAAAAATATGGCAGTTTGGTATGGCAACGCTCCCAATTGGCAGAACTACAAGCTTTGTCAGAGCACATTTCGGCATTTGAACAGCTAATCGCTTATTTGGCCTTTTGCTGGTGTGAGCAGAGTATGATTCACCAAGAGTCACTTTGCACCTCACTTACGGAAAAGCTGCACCGTTACGAAACAGATGAGTTCTTGAGTTCACCTCCCCTGACGCAAGAAGAGCTAAACACTCTCACTATGGAACAATGGGCCGAGTGTCTCATGCGTCATCCGTTAATCCCCGATCACTGGATGGAGCAATTGCTTACGGGCAACTGCATCGATATTCCAACCCTCAATGATCTTGACCTAACCCCGCGCTGGGCCTACGAAACACTGTTCTACCGGATCTCGGAGACACGCCATCAAATAAACAGTGTCTATCTTAATAAGCCCTTTCCTGGCGTATTTCGCTGGTTGTTGGTTTACCACAGTAGCGGCGATGAACAGGTAGGCATTGCAGGTCAAGAGTGTCTAACACAATTAGAAACCTTGCCTGAAGAGCAGCAAAACGGCCCATTGGGAGAACTGGCCAACAGCTTCTCTTATCAAGGCGTTGAGCGAGTCACTTATCTTGTGGAACAGGTTTCAAATAGCTCACAATTTCTCATGAAACTGTTACTCGAAAACACCCTACTTCAACAACATCAAGAGCATGAGATTCAATCACTCCAAGAACTAGCAGCACAACATCGGCCAGAAGCCTACGCGATGTTGGCTCTGCGCTATCGTTATTCCCGACTCGAATTAGCCATCTTCTACTATAACTTGCTACGGATTAATGTTAGCAGCACTCCTATCTATTTCTTTTTACTCACCACACTAAATAACTGTTTGGTGGGCGAAGCAAATAAGAAAGAGTGGATAAAAGAGACTTACGATCTAGGTGAATACAATGCGTATGCTCTCTATCTCAATGAAAATATAAATGATATCCCCCAAATTGATGAAATCGGTAACCGTCTCCCCGATGACGATGCTAAACGCTTCCATCATCCGATAGGATATTTACTCAGTACCCTGATTCATGGCTTACCAGAACAAGGTTACTCTCTTGCTCCTCTTTCCAATTTTCGTAAAGAACATGAAGAGAATGACAGTGAGGAAGAAAAACATGCGATCAGCCTCGGTATAGATCTTGTCAATAAACGCTTACAAGAGCGCTTTACCACCGAAGTGAAGGAAAAACGGGTCAAGAAATTTGGTCGATTGAGTTTATTGGCAACCTGTACTCTATTCGCTCTACTATGGTTTGGTCTGTTTGACGCCACGCTAGGTAAGCAACCTCTGTTTTCAACCGCCAACCTAGTTTCGATACTGATGATGACGTTTGCTCAATTGGCACTGACGATAAAGATTTGTCGGGCCATGCCGCTTAAGAGTGAAAAGAGGCTTTATCGGATCACGGTTTGGCCACTTTATCTTTTGGCGATGGGATTTGGTAGCTCGTGGTTTGCGGGATTAACATGCGTTATTCACTTCGGGCAAACATGGCGAATTAGCTCGGCCTATGCCAATCAGCGCTGGAATAAACGCATTATTAAGAAAGGCCAAATCAACATTAACTCACTACTTAAAATCCCCTTTATCAAAGTAGAGAAGTAGAGAAGTAGAGAAGTAACCGTATCCAATGGTTGGGGGAAATCAAAAAAGCCGCGGGAGAGCCATGCTCTCCCGCGGCATTTTATTGAAGCACAGATGTCTAGATAAACAAAAACGCCTTCAGATGTGACTCTATCTTTTTACGAGCATCACGAATCACCTTGTCATCTTGACTGTCAATCGCATTAGTAAAAAAGCGAATCATCTCACCTACCGCATCGCGCTGATCGCCCAGTAACTCTTCATATAGACGGTTGAGTTTTTCAGCTAAGGTGATGTTGGGTAGTTGATCACGAGGATGCACTTTCAGACGTTCTAAACGCTCTCGGCTCAGTTGCTGCTGCTCTGGTGTCATGCCAATCGGTGAACGGTCAATCACCTTTTGCGTGGTCTTTTGTGTTGAAACAACGGTTACATCCACTTCGAGTAACCCATTGATATCGTAACTAAAACGCACATCAACTTGTTGTTCACCTCGTTTCCCTGCTGGAACATCAACGGTTAAGGTATCAATGAAGATATTTTCTCTCGCCCAATACCGCTCACCTTGATAAATCGACACATCAACTTGGGTTTGATCATCATGTGAAGTGAAATAACGCTCAACGCGCGAGGTTGGAATCACCGTGTTGCGCTCAATAATCGGGCTAAACACGCCTGAGTGCTCATTCGTCCCGACTTCTATTCCCAAAGAGAATGGACACACGTCAGTTAAAATGAGCTCTTCAACCGCCTCGTCGCGTAAACGGCAAGCCGCTTGGGTCGCAGCTCCCATCGCGACCACTAAATCAGGATCAAGTTCATGACTGCCAAACCGACCCAGCAGCCGGTTAGCCAATTGTTGAACTTGGCGTAAACGTGTTGCTCCACCGACAAAGATCAGTTCATCAATTTCGCTCGGTGTCATTTTGGCATCACTTAACGCTCGTTTTAGCGGTAATGCCAAGCGAGTTAACACGTTATGCCAAACCTCTTCCAACGCTTTGTTATTTAGCGTTAATGTTTGGTTGAATGGCTCTGGTAATTCAAGCACGAGCGGGTCGTTACTCTGTTTTTTCGCTCGTTCACAGACACTGACAATTTTTGCCAAATCGCTGACGTCAATGGTTTCAAGCGACAGATTAAGAGTGCCTAAAACATGTAAAACCAAAGCTTCAGTGAAGTCTTCGCCACCTAGCCGGTTATCTCCGGTAGAAGAACGTACCTCAACAAAACTGTCTTGATACTCCACTACAGTAACATCAAACGTACCGCCACCAAGGTCAAACACCAAGAAACGCCGCTCTTGTTGCTGTTGTAGGCTATAGGCAAGGCATGCTGCCGTGGGTTCATTGATTAAGCGTACCGCATTCAAATCGGCCAGTTCCGCCGCTTGATAAACTTGCTTACGCTGTTGGTCACTAAAATAAGCTGGCACTGAAATGACGACGTCGCGAATGGTGCATCCTAGATACGCTTCTGCGTCAGCTTTTAGCGATTTAAGTACCAACGCACTCAGTTCCGTTGGCGTGTACTGCTGTGTTTGTAAGGTAAACTGCTTTTCCGACCCCATAAAACGTTTGAATGCGGCAACCGTTTCTGTCGGCTTAGTGACTAAACGCGCTCTAGCCGCCTCACCTACCAACACATGACCATCATCATCTATGCTCACTACCGATGGTGTTAAATAACTTCCCAACGCATTGGGGATAAGCTGCGCCTTACCATCTCGCCAAATCGCAATCGCACTGTTGGTCGTCCCCAAATCAATGCCGATTGCTAATGCCGAATCATCTACCATAACCAAACCTGACCTATTTTTGTTATTTATTGAATAAAGCGTCACGTTAGTGGACACTACTCGTAGCATCAAGCCGCTAGATTGAGAAATTGGAACAATGATCAGAAAATGGGCAGTGCTTAGTCCTTAAGCACCACCTAGGCAGTGATAGGTTAGATTTCTTGTTTCACCAAAGCTTGCAGGATACGTTCTAGCCCTTCCTGTAACACACTACGCGGACAAGCAATATTGAGGCGAACAAACCCATCACCGTTATCAACAAACATATTACCGCCCTCAAGTAACACGCCCGCTTCCTTAGCAAAGAAATAGGCTGGCTCAGAAAAACTGTCGGTTGCACTTAGATAAGCTGAAAAGTCGATCCACGCTAAGTAAGTGGCTTCAGGCACTTTGAACTTGGCTGCTGGAAGGTGAGTTTGTAAAAACTGCTCAACCAGTGCGAAGTTTTCATCGAGATAACCTCTGAGTTGGACCAACCACTCATCACAATCACGGTAGGCCGCTTGAGCCGCCGCTAACGCTAGCGGATTTTGAATGTCGTTGTGGCGCTCTAACCATTTGGCGCGCAGTATGCTGTCACGAATGAAGATATGAGAGACCAAGTTACCCGCAAGATTGAAGGTCTTACTCGGCGCAGTGCAGGTGATGAGTTTTTTATACTCTGGCAACACATTTACCATGGATAGAAATTGTTTTCCTGCTCGCAGTAAGTCGCAATGAATCTCATCAGAAATTAGCCATACACCATGCTTAACACAGATCTGCCCTAGGCGAGCCA
This sequence comes from Vibrio tritonius, assembly GCF_001547935.1. Classification (NCBI taxonomy): domain Bacteria; kingdom Pseudomonadati; phylum Pseudomonadota; class Gammaproteobacteria; order Vibrionales; family Vibrionaceae; genus Vibrio; species Vibrio tritonius. The sequence goes on along the minus strand of NZ_AP014636.1, from coordinate 162,489 downwards.
ATTCCTCTTTGCTCCATACACGGCCGGTAGGATTGTGAGGATTACATAGAATAAACAGGGATATCTTGTTGTCTGGATTCGCGATTTTCTGCTCAATATCGGCAAAATCCATGCGGTAATCCCCATTGGTATTAACCAGTTTGGAGGTCAACACTCGGCGTTTATTAAAATCTCCCGCCACTTTAAACGGCGCATAAGATGGCGTACAAATTAAAACACTTTCATCGGCTTGCATGATCAAGGGCACAAGGTGTTTTAGTGCCGGAACCACACCTGGAGAAAGCACCACTTCCGCTTTTTTGATCACCACATCATAGTGACGACGAAACCAACTTTCTAACGTAGCAAAATATTTAGGATCAAAGACTTGGGTATAACCTAATATTTTTCGGTCCAATCGGGCACGAATGGCATCTAACACAGGAGCGGGTGTGGCAAAGTCCATATCCGCCACCCACATCCTTATATAATCTTTATCTTCGTACTGAAAATTGATGTTGTCGCGACCTTTGAAAATATAAGATTTCCAACCTTCAAAGCTCAAACTATTGGTCTCTTCACGACTGATTATTTCATCAAAATCGTAGTGCATTGTTCCCTCTCTATGCGGCATGTTCCTGTGTGCTCATAATATACCCAAAGTAATTTCAACTCACTGATTTCATTAAACCATTAGTAAAAATAGAAAAATATCAGCAGCCTAAAGTTGAGAGATTCAAAACAATATGAGTTGTTGGCGCTAAAGTTTACACTGTAAAACGCCTAAACTTTCATCAAGCGAAAGCAGAAAGGTTCGAAGCCATACCGAAAACTGGTATGCTTGGCGGCTAATCTAGAACATGAGCAGAGCGTTATGATCAACGACAATGATGTAATCAACACATTAGAAGAATTGGAAACCTTTCTAATCTTGGTTGAAAAGGGTGGCTTAGGTCTAAAGAATGTAGAAGGTGTTGCCCTTGCTACCAATAACGCCGATGGACGCCCTTTTGTTGCCGTATTAGACGACAAGCACCAACTGGTTTTGGGTCGTTGGGTATCTCAAGACGTGTATGAGAATGGTAAAGACATGGTTCGCTACGGACCGAAAAAACGTCGCTGATTCCGTTCTTGTTAAAAAAGCCAGCCACCTCCCCGTGAGCTGGCTTTTTTAGTTCAGCCGACATGAAGAGCACTTACGCATACAAGTGCTCATCATATCAAGGCTTCACCTATTTTTAGCAGTTTTCACCATTAGATTCAATAACGTCTTTATACCAGAAGAAAGAAGCTTTTTTCTTGCGATCCAATGTGCCCTTACCTTGGTTATCTTTATCAACATAGATAAAGCCGTAACGTTTTTCCATCTCACCGGTTGAAGCACTCACAAGGTCGATACAACCCCAAGGTGTGTAACCCCAAAGTTCAACGCCATCTTTAATCGCTTCGCCCATTTGTTTAATGTGCTCTTTTAGGTAATCGATGCGGTAGCTATCGTTGATTGAGCCATCAGCTTCAACTGTATCAAATGCACCGAGACCGTTTTCAACCACCATCATTGGAATGCCGTAACGACCATAGATTTCGTTCAATGAGTAACGCAGGCCTTTAGGGTCGATTTGCCATCCCCAATCAGACGCTTGTAAATATGGGTTTTTCACGCCACCGTTAATGTTACCTGAGGTATTTTCTAACTTAGGATCGGTTGATACACAGTTCGACATGTAATAACTGAAGGTGTAGTAATCTACTGTACCCGCTTTAATGTCTTCTAAGTCACCGTCACGAATATCCAATTCGATGTTGTGTTCTTTTAGGAAACGTTTGGCGTAGTGAGGGTATTCACCACGAACTTGAATATCACCACAGTAGTTATTGCGAATGTTGTTGTACTCTTGCGCCAACAAAATGTCTTCAGGGTTACAAGTGTATGGGTAAGTGGTCATGTAGGCGATCATACAACCGATTTTGAAATCTGGATTGATTTTGTGACCGATTTGAACCGCACGAGCACTGGCTACGAATTGGTGGTGTAGCGCTTGGAAACGTACCGCTGGTTCATCCACTTGGTGTAAGAAATCTTTGGTGTCTTTGTGCAAAATACCTAGCGCTAAGTAAGCACCGAATTCTGCTGTACCGCAGTTGATTTCATTGAAGGTTAACCAGTATTTCACTTTGTTTTGGTAACGAGTGAACAGGGTTTCTGCGTAACGAGTAAAGTGTTCAATCACTTCACGACCCGCCCAACCGTTGTACTCTTGAGTCAAACCAAATGGCAGTTCGTAGTGAGAAATGGTCACGAGTGGTTCGATGTTGTATTTTTTCAGTTCATCAAACACATCATCGTAAAACTGCAAACCGGCTTCGTTTGGCTCTTGCTCCATTCCGGTTGGGAAAATACGTGACCAGTTAATGGAAAGACGGAATGTTTTGAAGCCCATTTCAGCAAACAACTTAATGTCTTCTTTGTAACGGTGATAAAAATCAATCGCTTCATGAGAAGGGTAATGCACGCCTTGTTCAATCGTACGGGTAATACGACGAGGTGTGGTGTGTGTCCCTCCGCTTAACATATCGCTACAACTTGGACCTTTGCCATCAACGTCCCAAGCACCTTCAAATTGGTTTGCCGCTGTTGCACCACCCCACAAGAAATCTTTAGGGAAAACAGATGTTGTCATTTTTATTTCTCCATATTTCAATGTGTTAAATCAAAAGAGCAAAACTCACGTTGATCCACTCAAAACTGTAACCGGTTCCATTTATGGCGATAATAAAAGCGACTTCTCTATTCGCTTAATGGGTAGGGTAGCTGAAGTGAAACTCAACCTAGCAGGTTGACCTCCAACTTTATCACGCTTTGAAAAATGAAACCGGCAACCCATTCGGGTTACTGTGTCGATTAATCTAGCACACCCCAAAACCGATAGGAAACCGTTTCCACATTTTTGTCGAAAAATTGATCTTTTGTGATTCAATCGAAATTTGCTTGAGAAAAAGGTCGTTAGAATGGCATGTCATCTTGAGTGGAAATCAGCTTCACTCTATCAACAAATCCAACCAATGTGCGGCTCAAGTTTCTATGGCAATGCGGCTATCTAGCGATGCCATAGTCACAAACGAAAAAGCCGCAGCCATGAATCCACCTTGTATTAGAACTCTATACACGGTATTGGAACTCAATGCCTGCAGCTTTTGTCGCTCAATCTCTATCGTCGTTACGCTTATCTATTCGTAACCGAGTCGCGAATTACCAACTGTGCGTCAATGTGATGCTGCTGATAATCAGGAAATGGTGTTTTATTTAGATGAGCAAAGCACAATGCCACGGCGTAACTGATCAATTCTGCCGATGGAAGAATCACTGAGCTTATGGATGGCGTAAAGTAGTTGAGCACTGGGCTGTCATCAAAACCAAACAAAGCAACATCATTAGGCACATTCAGTCCGTATTCTTGCAGCGCTTTTAACGCACCAATTGCGAGATGATCGTTAACGCAGCAAATCGCGGTAAATGACACGTCACGAGCAAGTAACTCCTTACACGCCAAATACCCCACTTCACACATATCTCGCGGCACAGTGCCATCTTCACTTACGGGTAAGCCTTCAATAAATCGCTGAGGATCGTATTCAATCCCAGCTTGGCTTAATGCTTGCTGATAACCAATCTGACGCGCCTGTGCAGTACGTTGAACTAACGAGCAACTAAGATAGGCAATTTGACGATGCCCTTTTTCAATCAGATATTCGACCGGTTTAGCGGCGTATTTTTCGTGCTCATACCAAACACAATAGTTAGGGTGTTTAGGTAAATAGCTGTTGAGTAACATGACAGGAACTGGAAATTTTTCAATTTCCTCATCGATCACTGCAATGGTTTCTTCATAATGAGCCGAACTAGAAGCATTGTAATAAAGCACAGCTTCACAGCGGTGGTCGATCAAATCATAGATAGACGATACCGCTTGTCCGGGCAAATCTTCGACGTGTCTCATGATGACATCTTTTCCCGCCGCATGAGCCGACTTATGGATTTCATCAATCAGCGACGCCAAATAGCGTGAAACGTTCGCCCCGGCAGGTAAAATTAACCCTATCGTATCTGATGTTTGGCGAGCTAGATTACGCGCAAGCACATTAGGACGATAATTCAGTTCTTGAGCCGCTTTTAACACTGCATCACGCGTTTTTTCTGATGTGTAACCACGACCACTCAATACGCGAGAAACCGTAGACTTTGCCACTCCTGCCCGGCGAGACACATCCAATATAGTTGCCATAACTTATTAACACCTCAACGATTTAGTTTGTGCATATTAACACGTACTAAATAAAAGGAATAAGTCTCTCTTGGGGAAATACCATCGCTTAGTCTATATGAACGGAAAAATGCGATACCTCTCAAAAGGTCAGTGATTGTTTATAGATGACTACTGCCTTTCATTACCGGATTGATATACTAGATCAAAATGATTGCGAGATGTGCCGATGCCCTACCAACTCTTTGTTTCCAATGCCGAATCTGGAACGATTTCCTGTTACGAACTCGACTCCTGTACGCCTAATACAACGGAGAAGTTGCGTTGGGTTACGGATGTTTCAGCCGCACCTCTCGTAATGCCGATGACCATCGACGAAAAACGCGCGCTTTTGTATGCTGTTATTCGCTCCAAGCCCTATCGATTATTGCAATATCGCATTGAGCCTCAAGGATTAAGTCTCACTCAAGAGTGGCCATTACCCGCTAGCATGGCAAATATCGAACTAAGCCCAGATGGCTTAACCGCCTATAGCGTCTCTTTTGCCGATAACCTTTGGGCACAGACCCGTTTACAAGACGCAAGTAATAACACAACAGATTGGTTCCCTTGTGGCTCACATCCGCATGCGATCCACATCAGTCCAGATAAAAAATGGTTAATTCATAGTGAGTTAGGTAGCGATAAGCTGCAAATATCTTCTTATGGCGCAGAGCGTGGTGAACCTAGGCACATTAACGTCACGCCGGAGTCTGGCCCGCGCCATTTTGTCTTTTCACCCGCGGGAGATGAACTGTATCTCTTAACTGAAATGTCAGGAGAAGTGATCCGTTACCGTATTGAAGCAGCGAGTAAAGATGACATTTCGCCTCCGTCACTTATCGAACGAGAGCGCTGTGCCATATTGCCTTTTGCAGAAATGGGTCTAGCCCCTGGGCTTGCACCAGAGAAACGCCAGAACGATGACCAACCTCGGGTCTGGGCGGCGGATATTCATCTCACTCATAACGGGCGTTTTCTTTATACCTCAGAGAGAACCACCAGCCGCATTTCCTTGTTTGAGATCGATGCAGTGTCAATGCGTTATGTGAGTTCGTTCCCCGTCGAGTCCTGCCCGAGAAGTTTTGCTATTACTCCGGATGATCAATGGCTGATCGTCACTGGCGAACAAGCCTCGGTTATCGGACTTTACGCTATTAATAGCGCTACTGGATATTTAAAGCGTGAATGTGAAGCCCCTTGTGGCAAAGGTGCAAACTGGGTAAGTATTGTCTCTAAATTAGAGCAGCAAGTAATATAAAGTAAAGCAGCGATCATCACTTTAAAAGACCACTGCTTTATTTCAATAGGAGAACACTTATTCTTCCAGCATTACCTTAAGCAAAGCTGGCAATAGTAAATAATAATGCTCCTAATAAAACGATGATGATTTTCATAACCACACCTCTAAAGCACGCAATTAACGCATTAACTTTCGCTTCACGTTGAATCCGTTCGAACGCTGGCAAGACCAACGAAGAGGAAGTGTACATCCCACTTCCCAATCAACTAGCTAAAGAAGAACAAGCCTGTTTTCATCGCGAATATAGTGAAATGACATTGGTCATAATGTGATGCGCATTTCATTTTTAACTAATGCATAAAAAAGAGATGAATAGTACTTTTTGTCATCAGTTTCACCAGATAATTCGCTTTTTTAGCTAGAGCTGTAAAAACATTCTAAAAACCTTGCACATGCCGTTATACTAAACGCAGTCCATCAGAAAATAGAAGCAAAGGCTTTTCATGACAGCAACTATCTCTTTAGACACTCTTGCTAAAGATCCAACTGAACGAATGAACCAATTCTTCAACGCGGTAGCCACCGATCTTAAAATTTGGCTTTTGATTGATGAGCATGGCAGCGTGCTTCTCAGTGCCGACGATGAAGATTGTGTTCCAGTATGGCCGAGCCAAGAACATGCGGCATTGTGGGCAACTGACGAATGGGAAGGTTTTCAAACGGAAGCGATTTCAGTCGCTAAATGGAAAAGCCGCTGGACTCAAGGTCTAGAAGAAGACGAACTTTCGATTATCGTTTTTCCTGACGCACAAGGTGAAGGCATTGTGCTTTACCCAGACGAGTTTGAATTTGAGCTAGCAAAACGCGAAGGTAAACGTCGTTAATCCTTTTTTGAAAGTATTAAGCATTTAAAGCAGCCAACCTTGGCTGCTTTTTTATTATTGGCGAACTCTAGTTACTTATTAAGTACTTTGATTACTAATTAAGTGTTGCGATTACTTATTAAGCAGCAATAAATCCGCTTTTTTGCCTTGAGCGATGGCAGCATTAAGCTCATGACGCGCAGCTTGTTTACTGATTGGTTTGTCACGTTTCGCAACTTTCATCATTAAAAAAGACGTCGCGTTATTTTTATTATCCTGCACACCTTTTTGCACCACAGAAAGCGTTGGATATAGAGAAGCCAGCGCGCAAGAACCGATCGCCGCTGTGCCTTTTGGCATCTCACCTTGAGCGACTTTGCGTGCTGCTTCTGCAGTGCCTGCTGGAATTTCTTGCTCTGCTAACCCTTTGATACTCTGCTTCCAACGATCAATTTGTTTCAACGCTGCAGGATGAGAGGCAATCAGAGTAATCGGCGCTTGAGATTGCACATCTTGTTTGTTCATTAGTACGCACATCTCAATTGGCATAGTCACATAAGCGATCACTTCGGTTGGCTTGTATTGCTCAAACGCAGTAACGGTTGCCTGCACAAGCTTGCCATTGATGGTAGTGTTGTCCACAGCGCTAAATGCAAACGCATGGTTTTCACTTGCCGATTTCAACACATTAAGCGGAGTACCAGCGTAGATAGTGTCATGCTGCAGTTGAGGTCTTTGCTCAAATAGCTTATCGATCGCTTCGTTATTGAAACTGCCTTTAGAGGCTTGAACATAAATCCCGCTGCCTGCCCAAACACGGGTAGAGAGCGCACTGCTCACGATTAACATGGCACTGAATACAGCGCGTTTCGATACGGAACTTCCCATTTTTTTTCCTTTTTGAAGGTGTCTGTCTGTTATTTAAAAGCGGTTTTAGGTAAGAGATATTCGGTGTACTGACATCTCTTTTTGTTATAAAAATCAAAAAATAAGCCCCGAAAAATTCGGGGCTTCACCTTAATCAGATAAACGCCAAGTTACAACGTTTTTGGCGGCAAATCTTGCAGAATTTCATTCACTTGAGTATCGGAGAGATCGTAGTTAAGAAAACGGTGGTAGAACGCTTTGGTCTCTTTCGCGATATCCAGTTGTTTAAAGTGCTCTGGATGCAATGTTTTTGCAGCCCATTGAATTTGCAACGCGGTTTCAGCACCATAGCGATCCCACAGGAACGCACCATTAGGATTGATATAAAGTTGGTGATGTTTTACCGCGTTAACACTCGACCACATAGGATCGTTTTCTAATGCTTTTAAATCACTGGCGCGAGTAGCAGGATCTGGCATTGCACTGCCGCCAAAAATAATCACATCTGGGTTCCATGCCAACATCTGCTCTTTCGATGTCACTTTTAAGCTGCCATGAACATCCTGCGCAACATTCACCCCACCCGCAGCCTGAATCCATGCGTCAATCAATGAATGACCACCGTCGATCGTTAATGGGTTTAATTGCACAACATGAAGCACCCGCGGTTTTTGTTGTATAGAAAGCGTATCGCTATAAGAGCGTATCATTTGCAGCTTTTCTTCCAAATAGGCATTGAAATCCGCCGCACGCTGCTGCGCTTGAGGACCGAGAATTTGCGCCGTCAGATCAAAGGTTTTTTCCAACTCAGCAAAATTCGTGAAGGTCAGTTGCACGTTGGGCACATTCAGCTCCTCAAGCTTAGTGCGCATACGCGGAGTGACGATAGAGAAAACCACATCCGGTTTATCTTTCAGCATCTCCTCAACGTTTACATCGGTTTTCGTAAACGCAGGTGAAGCGTGATGCATTTGAGGATTTACCACCGCCAACCAAGGGCGTTTTTGCGGAGAATCCACATTCACGTAAGAGACGACCTTGTCCCCCGCCCCTAACATGGCCAGCACTTCAAGATGAGCAGGCCATGCATCGCCAATCGCATGGATTTGCGATGGAACCACCACTTGCGTACCACTGGCATCTGTTACCGTTTGAACATCAGCTGCATACGCTGTTGAAAGCATGGATAAACTCGCCAACGTCGCGAGCAGTTTTGTTGTAAAAGCCATGATAAGTATTCCTTACTGAAAACGAGAAAATGTCATACCACAGGCGTGCAGGAGTGCACCGGTTGGCCATCCCTCTCACCGATTTGATGAATTTGAACATCCACGCCATAAGCATCACGCAGGTTAGCCTCGGTTACGACCTCCTCAACCGAGCCGAACAAACAGGGTTTATTTCGTCTAAATAACAGTACCTTAGAGGCACATAAAAAGGCTTGTTCAGGGGAGTGGGTAATCATAATGATGCCAAATCCATCCGTTGCCAGCTGACGAACTTGACGCAGCACCGCGACTTGATTACCAAAATCCAAGCTGGCTGTGGGCTCATCCATCGCCAGCAGGGCTGGAGCTTGCGCGATGGCTCTGGCAATCAACACCATCTGCTTTTCTCCCCCTGAAAGTTCTGTAAAACGGCGCTCGGCTAATTGAGCAATCCCTAGCCGATGTAAAGCTTGATCAACCTGCTGCCAATCGCCTTTGCTCGGAAACGAAAACGCACCCAAATGCGCAGTGCGCCCCATCGCCACCATCTCTCGTACAGAAAAAGGAAAAGGGGTCGAGCTCGCCTGAGGAACATACCCGAGCACAGTGGCTAAGCGTTTACGCGACCAACTATGAATCGACTCTGCATTGATACAAATCTCTCCACCAAGGCTAGGAATCAAATTGAGCATCGATTTAAACAGTGTCGATTTCCCTACGCCATTTGGGCCAAGAATGCACAGCACCTCACCACTTTGCACTGAAAATGAAATATCACTGGCGATCACTTTATCTGCGTAGCCGCAGCAAAGGTGATTTACTTCAAGAGTCATCATGGGATTCATGTTTTATAAACCTTTGCGTCGAGCCATCAGATAGAGGAAAAACGGAGCACCAATTAACGAAGTTAATATGCCTATCGGTATCTCCATCGGCAGAAGAGAGCGGGCTAAATCGTCAACTATCATCAAGTAAGACCCACCGAGAAACAGGCTCGCAGGGATTAAAACGCGATGATTCGGCCCCACCAGCATACGGGCTAAATGGGGGATCAAAAGTCCGATCCAGCCAATAATGCCACTCACTGCAACTGACACCGCAGTGAGCAATGTAGCGGCCAAAATCAATACCACTCGTGTACGTTTCACGTTCACGCCGAGTGCTGATGCCTCTTCATCGCCAAGTGACAGCAAATTTAACTGCCAACGCAACAGGATGATCGGCAGCAGACCAACGATTAAAGGTGCAATCATCCATGTCATATTGGTCGAATTAGCGGAGGAAAGACTGCCCATGAGCCAAAAGGTGATTTCCGGTAGCTTCTCTTCAGGGTCACCCAAATATTTAATCAGTGAAATGATGGCCGATGCGAGCGCAGAAATGACGATCCCAGTTAAAACCAAGCTCAGTAAAGAGTCGTTATTACGGCTGACCGCATTGCCAACAAAATAGGTAATGAGCACGGCTACCACACCAAAGACAAACGCCATAAATTGCACCATGACAAAATTCATCGAACCCAAAATGGCAAAAGCGGCTCCAAGCCCAGCACCTGAAGCTGCGCCCAAAATCGCAGGAGAAACCATAGGGTTACGAAATATACCTTGGTAAGTCGCGCCCGAAACCGCCAAAGACGCACCAATTGCCATGCCAGCGGCTATTCTCGGCAAACGCACCTTAAGTAACACCAAAGACCCAACACCATGCCCAGTCAATGCTGCCCAAAACTGTGAAAATGGAATCGTAAAGCGCCCAACAAGAAAAGAGATTACCGCGACGGCGATAGAGAGAAGGACCAAGAGAGACAATGCACTGTAACCACGCAACAACGTGGTCGACGTCAATTGCGGCTTAGAAGCAGAAGAGGCAATCATTTCGCGATTCCTTTAGAAGACCGTGCCTCTAAAAGATTTCACAAAATTCGCCAGAGCCACGCGAAACACCAAGGAGAATCCGACGGCTCATCTCCCTAGCACAAATATCTATAACCAGCCCAAACTAGCACCATCAAGGATAGTGAGCAACTATAAACCCTATTATTTACATATAGATATTTATTATAAAACAATGTGTTATAGGTAGAGAAAACCATAAGCGTGCTTAATAGCAGGCATTCATGCGGTGATAAAGAGAGTGGTTATCACAGCGGAAGAAAAAAGCCCCAACGGAATCCGTTGGGGCTTGTGTGTCTATTTAAAACTTTCGTGTCTATTTAAAAAATGTATTACTGAGCTTTGTTCGGCGCTGGACGACGCTTCTGCCCAGATGGCTTTTGACCACTTCCGTTAGCCGGGCGATTACCATTCGCTGATCGGCTACCATTTGCAGAGCGGTTACCATTACCAGAAGAACGCTTATTGGATTTAGAAGCGTCTGATTTTGCATATTGTGGCTTAGAAGATCCGGACTTAGAAGAACCCGATTTGGCCGCGCCAGCCTTAGCCGATCCTGCTTTATACGAGTTCGCTTGTGCTTTCTCTTTCGCAAACTGTGGCTTTTTGCCCTGAGCTGGCCTGTTTTTCTTCGCAGCAGCATTGGCTGGTTTATCCGCGCCCTCACCCGCCAATTTGGTTTTTTTCGGCTTCTTCGGTTTTTTCGCTTTGATAGGACGAGTATCTAGCGCTTTTTCAGGTACCTTGTTCGTTGCTTCTAACCCTTTTAGTTCGTGACGAGGCAGCAACTGTTGAATCAAACGTTCAATCGAGAATAGGTGATCGGCATCTAACGCCGCGACTAATGAGATGGCCTTACCCGTCTCACCCGCACGACCAGTGCGGCCGATACGGTGCACGTAATCTTCTGCCTGTTTTGGTAAATCGTAGTTCACCACTTGAGGCAATTGTGGAATATCAATCCCTCGGGCAGCAATATCTGTTGCTACCAATACGAGAATGTCACCTGATTTAAAGTTTGCTAAAGCGCTGGTACGCGCACTTTGGCTCTTATTACCATGAATCGCCGCCGCGGTAATGCCAGCATCATTCAGTAATGTCGCTAAACGGTTTGCGCCATGCTTCGTTGACGTAAACACTAACACCTGATGCCAATCGCCCTCTTTAATCAATCGAACAAGCAATGGTGCTTTTTTCTTTACATCGGTCGTGTAAATGCACTGTTCAACGGTTTTTGCCGTAGAGTTTGCTGGCGTCACGGAAATTTCGATTGGATTGTTGACCAAACCTTTTGCTAACGCGCGAATTTCATCAGAGAAGGTCGCAGAGAAGAGTAGGTTTTGGCGCTGTTTTGGTAACAAGGCAAGAATCTTACGAATATCGCGAATAAACCCCATGTCCAACATACGGTCAGCTTCGTCCAGCACAAGCACTTCAAGCTGGTCAAAGTTCACGGCATTTTGATTGTAAAGATCCATCAAACGCCCCGGTGTCGCCACCAATACATCAGCACCTTTACGCAAACGCAGCATCTGAGGGTTAATTTTCACGCCCCCAAACACGACAGCACTACTTAAACGCACGTAACGACTGTAGGTAACGACATTCTCTTGAATTTGAGCAGCGAGTTCACGGGTTGGCGTTAAGATTAAAGCACGCACATGATTACCACGCACTTTCGGGCCATTAACCAAACGCTCGAGAATCGGCAGGGTAAAACCTGCCGTTTTACCTGTACCTGTCTGTGCTGCTGCCATCACATCTTTGCCCTCCAAAACTGCAGGAATGGCTTGCGCCTGAATTGGCGAAGGTGTGGTGTATCCTTTTTCTTCGACGGCTTTAAGGATTGGAGCAGATAGACCTAACGAGGTAAAACCCATATTGATTCTCAATTAACAATGATAAGAACAACGCACCTATATTATCGGTACGAAAAGTGCGACATTCTGAGGCTTTCGTGAGGCGCTCGCAACCGTTAATTGCAAATCTCTAGCACTGCAGGGAAAAACCTCCCGCCACTTTTTTTAAATCACCCAATTTTCTCGTTAACAAACTCATCATCAAAGGTTTAACAGTGCCCTCTTCGCAGACAAACTAGGCGCAAAATTTAATTTGAATATGAATGAGTTACCTCATACCATCAGCAGATACTTGAGGTGGATGCAGTAAAGGTTGATGAAATGACAGAAAAATGGAACGAAGATGAATTAGTCGTTTATTTGGCAAACGACATTGGTATGACCTTAGGTAAATCCATCGCACAAGTCGCACATGCAGTTGGAGCGGCTTGGTTAGCGAGAATGGAAATCACGGCAAAAACCGATGCTCAAATACACCTATCGTTAACGGATGACGCCCGTATAGCTTTCATCAACCAGCAAGCGATGGTGCCCAATATCGTCCCCTGCTCAAGCGAAATACTCCCCGAAGAAGACCTTGATTTTATTGAGATCATCGATGCGGGTAGAACCTTATTTTCACATCCAACCAAAACCTGTGTCGCTTACGCCCCGATTTTAGGTGAAGCGTTACCATTAGAACGACGACTACCATTCAATGATGAGATCATTGAATACAAACAAGCTTTTTTTGTGAATCGTAAAGCTTGTGCTGAACTTGCCATGTCGGACGAGGATGTGATCGCCTCGCTCGCCTCTGCCAGCCTTGCCATGATTCTTGCTGATATGAAGGATGGTGAACTGTCCTTAGACAAACACAGCGCCCTATATCAGTGGATCACCTCTTCTTTTGGCAAAACCGTGGTTGGCACCAAAAAAGTCGGTAAGTTTCTTGAAGTACGCGAATTGCTTGCAACCTCAGGAATTTCCTTTAAAGATGTCTACTACCAAAATGAACTGATTGGCCTTTGCAGCGCACCCATTGCCGCTGATGAGATTCATCAGTTCACTAAATACAAAACGTTTAATTTACTGGGATAGTGTTCTTTATCCGATCAATACACCGATAAATTGCTGTTTTCGAAGTCTTTAACCGCGAAATCAATCAAGCTTCGCACTTTCTTCGGTATCACTTTACCGTTAAGGTAAACCGCACAAAGAGGAAACGTTTTCATCGAATAATCGGGAAGTAAACGTACTAATTTCCCATTTTCACTTTCCCGATATTTTTGCAACACAAAGCTTGGGCAAAGCGCAATACCTAGCCCATTTTGCGCCCAATCTTTAGCAATACGCGCATTATTGACCGTAAAATTGCGTGATGGATGGAACACAAACTCCTGCCCATCTTTGCAAAACACCCAGCGATTAGCTTCACGCATATTAGTGTCTTGAATACAGATATGGTTTGCCAACTCTTCTGGGGTGAGAGGTTCACCATGTTGTGCGACATAATCTTGACCTGCGATCAATACACTGGTTATTGAGCCTAGCTTGCGTGCTTTGAGCGTATTGAGATCGGGCGAACCGATACGAAAGGCGATATCGACTCCCTCTGCCGCCAAATCCACATGAGTGTCGCTTAAACGCAAATCGATCGAAAGATTGGGATGCTGTGCGGCAAAGCGGCTTAACATCTCATTGATGTACATTTCGCCAAAGGTCACCGGAGCGGATATGCGCAATAGTCCCGTTAACCCTTTGGCATCTTCTGAAACAGACCCTAAAAGATCATCTAATTCCGCCAATAGTGCTGGAGCTCGCGCCAGCAACTCTTCCCCTTGTGGTGTTAACCCCACCTGGCGAGTCGTACGCTGTAATAATCGCGCGCCAATTTTATCTTCTAGCTGAGCAACGTATTTGGAGGTTAAGCGGTTTGATATACCTAACCGATTAGCCGCATCGGTAAACGACCCCGTTTGTGCGGTAATAACAAACGCTTTTAATCCATCAACCAGATCCATCCCCACCTCCAATTAAGAACAAAATGTAGAAATTTATTCTACATAATCTCCATTGTGTTGAAAAGCTACGAGAGCAATACTGTCATCACAGCGAAACAACATCGCACCTAAATAAACAAGAAAATGGAGAATACATTATGAATATCGCAATCATTGGTTCAGGTAACATCGGTTCTGGTCTAGCTCTTACTTTCGGTCAAACGGCTTATAACGTCACCATCGCTTCTCGTAATCAAGCATCTGCTCAAAGTGTTGCGGACAAACTGGCAAAAGCCAATGTGACAGCAGCAAGTATCGCCGATGCGGTTAAAGGCGCAGATGTGGTGTTCATCGCAACTCCTTATGACGCAGTTGCTTCTTTGGCGCAAGCGGCTGACTTTACTAACAAAGTGGTGGTCGACGTCACTAACCCAGTGAAAGCCGACTTCTCTGGTTTGAGCATTGGTTTTGACACATCAGCAGCAGAAGAAATTCAAAAGTTATTGCCACAGGCTTCTGTATTAAAAGGCTTCAATACTGTGTTTGCCCAAGTGTATGAACAAGGTTTGGAATTTGAAGGCCGTAAAGCGCAAGCCTTCATTGCAGGCGACAATGAAAGTGCCAAACAGACAGTAGTAACCTTAGCAAACGAAGCGGGGTTTGATGGGGTGGATGCAGGTGCTTTAACCAACGCACGCTACCTTGAACCACTGGCTTACATGAACATTCACTTCGGATACATGCTTGGCAAAGGCACACAAATCATCCCAGCTTGGTTATCACGCTAAACCTGATACTCATTACGCAAATACAACAAAGGGCTGCAGAGCCCTTTTGTTTTTAATCGCCTAAATGATTGCGCTTTTCCTTCCGCGCATGCCTACATCTGCAACTAGAAAACATCTCTTTCTTCAAAGATGTGTTTGAACTTGGTCTCGCTCACAGCGACTCACCCAATAACTCTTTAATCTATTCTGCTTGTCTAGTGTATGAACTCACCTTCAAATTGAAATAATCAAATTTAATTCATTGACATATGTCAATGAATAGGAATATGGTAATAGAACATTCACTAAGCGTTTTAATGATTTTCCTCACCAAATCAATTCATCATGGAAAAACCATTAATTTGACATAGGTTAATTAAGTCAATTCAATAAAGGAATAAGCACATGACTATACACAACGTCGCATTTATTGGTCTTGGAGTAATGGGTTACCCAATGGCTGGTCATCTGTCTAAAGCTGGATTTCATACCCAGGTGTATAACCGTACGTCAGCCAAAGGAGAACAATGGGCACAAGAGTATTCAGGCTCTTACCATGTAACGCCTTTCGCGGCAGCTCAAGGTGCTCAAGTGGTTGCCATGTGTGTAGGCAATGATGATGACGTGCGTAGTGTTGTGTATGGAGAAGAAGGTGTATTAGCCGCAATGGAAGCCGGTTCCATTCTAATTGATCACACCACAACGTCTGCGGAACTGGCGGAAGAACTGGCGAAAGCATGCCAAGAAAAAGGCGTACATTTTATTGATGCACCAGTATCTGGGGGTCAAGCCGGAGCAGTAAACGGCGTATTAACCGTAATGTGTGGCGGTGAACCAAGTGTGTATGAACAAGCACTGCCAGTAATGAACAGCTATGCCAAACAAGTTACGCTAATGGGCGTCAATGGCCAAGGCCAACGTTGTAAAATGGTGAACCAAATTTGTATCGCCGGTGTTTTACAAGGTCTTAGCGAAGCGTTGCTTCTCGCACAAAAAGCCGAACTCAACATTGAACAAGTGAAAGATGTGCTTAAGCTAGGCGCTGCGGGTTCATGGCAAATGGAAAACCGCGCTGTCACCATGGCACAAGACAAATTCGATTTTGGTTTTGCGATTGATTGGATGCGTAAAGACTTGGGTATCTGCTTAGACGAAGCGAAACGTAATGGATTGACTTTACCACTCACAGAAGAAGTCGACCAACGTTATGCACAGTTACAGGAAAAAGGCTTGGGGCGTATGGATACGTCCGTATTGATCAAATCTTATGAGTGATTATTCGAAGTAACACGAATATGAGGCGGTGTATTATGCACCGCTTTAATTATGTCGATACTTACTTGTCCCCTGTCTTTTCCAACCGTTTAATTCACTTCACTGAAAACTCTCTAGGTATTGAACCAGATCAGGATATCATCCTTTCCAACATGACCTTTCAATTATTGATGTTATACTCCCCACTCATCCATTTTACCGATAATTGAGCTATGCGACTTCGAACTAAGTCTTTCTGGTACGGCTTCTTTTTAGTAAGAAAAATCAGCCTTATTATGCTACTTCTTGCTCTCCTATCAGTCACGGGAATGATAATCAGTGAGAATACAAGTGCTAGCATTCAAGGCAATGCGCATATGATTAATCGCGTTGGCTCGATACGCATGCAAAGCTATCGTATTCTAACGCTAGATGTTATCCACGATAACGCAAATAAAGAAATTCGTGCTTTAGAAAATGAGCTGACAGCCCCCTCATTTCAAAAATTTATTCGCCATGAAAAATTTGGCAAAGCTTACCAAGCTATTATTAATTTGTGGTACAACACAACAAAGCCTGAGTTGCTCTCTAAACAAAACCTCGATACAAAACTAAAGAGCATTGAACAATTTGTAACCCAACTAAATGTTTTAATATCCCAAATAGACAAGCACACAGAGAAGCAAATATTAACTATCTCGATTACGCAAAAAGTCTTTATGATATTAACGGTATTATTCCTTATTCTAGCCTTTACAGGGCTGCATAAACGTCTATTTGTTCCTTGGCGAAAACTGCTCCATATGGCAAATACAATGCGTGGCGGTGATTTTTCTTTACGTTTTGAGTCCAAAAAATATCGTGATGAAATGGCAGAGCTAGGTAGCGCACTAAATAGCATGGCTCACGATCTCAGCTTGATGTATACAGACTTAGAACAACGCGTACAACAAAAAACTAACGAACTAAAACAGCAAAACCAATACCTTGATTTTCTCTATCGCAGTGGTCGCACATTCAATCATCACTACTTAGATATAGAGACACTAACACCACTTTTTCTCGAATTATTAGAACTTTTAGAGATCAATCGCATCATTTTTTATCCGAATGAAAGTTTACATTATCTCATGCGTGACAAATTGGATTGTCAAGCATCAACACAGATAAGTAAACGCAACACGCCACTGAATTGGATATTGAATGACGAAAGTCAAGAGTGTGGAAGCATCATTATATACCCAAAATTTGACTCGCTACCGCCGGAGCAATTACAGTTTCTTGAAACGTTTTGTGATTTTTTCACTCAATATTTATCGTCCTTGATGCAAGATCAACACAAGCACCAATTATTGGTCTTAGAAGAACGACATACTATCGCACGCGAATTACACGATTCTATAGCGCAATCTCTGTCTTATCTAAAGATAAAAAGTGGAATACTGCGCATAAATAGCGCCAACTTTAGTGAAGAACAGCATCAAACATTGCAAGATATTAGTAAAGAAATTAATAATGCCTATACACAACTTCGCGAACTATTAATGACATTTCGCCTAAAACTAGACGAAACAAAATTATCAACTGCGATTGTAAATAGCATTAACGAATATAACAAAAAACTCGGGTTGACAATTGATTTCAAAAATAATTGGCCAGATAATATTATTCCCCCTCGACATGAAATTCATATTTTACAGATTATTAGAGAATCTCTAAGTAATATTTATAAACATGCAAATGCAACAGAAGTTAAAATTCACTTAACGTACAATCAAGAGTGTTACTTGACGATTTCCGACAATGGAATTGGATTAGACCCTAATGCAAAAGAACTATCCAACCATTTCGGTTTGACTATTATCGCAGATCGCGTCAAATCTTTATCTGGGCAGTTAGAGATTCATTCCGACCCAACAACTGGAACCGACATTTCTATATCGTTTCCCCCACAATTAAAGGAGTAACATGAACTCATTATCATCAGAAGATTTGTCTCCCGCTACTATTATGTTAGTGGATGACCACCCTATGTTACGCCAAGGGCTAAAGCAATTACTACAAATTAATCCACAACTTCAAGTAATAACTGAAACGAATAATGGTCACCAAGCATTAGAATTGGCATTAGAAAATGAACCCGATGTCATTTTACTAGATATCAATATGCCTGATATTGATGGGCTACAAACATTAAAACTCCTTAGAGATAATAACGTCACCAGTAGAATCATTATTTTTACTGTATCAAACTATGAAGAAGATCTAATCAAAGCAATGAAAGATGGTGCTGACGGTTATTTACTCAAAGATATGGAAGCCGAAGAGTTATTACATGCTGTTGAAAAAATATGCTTGGGAGAGATTGTTGTCAGCCCTCAGCTGACAAGCATTTTAGCTAAACAACTAAGAAATAATAAAGCTCAATCTCAACGAGAAGTGGATGCGTTAACAGCACGAGAGTTGGATATTTTGAAGTTATTAGCAAAGGGACTTCCCAACAAATTAATAGCAAGAAAACTTAACATTGCTGAAAGCACCGTAAAAGTGCATGTGAAACATTTACTGAAGAAATTGCAATTAAAATCGCGCGTAGAAGCCGCTGTGTGGGCTTTAGAACAAAATATAAAATAAATAAAAAAGGGGAAACTAATCAGCTTCCCCTTTTTACAACATATTTTTTATTCAAATCAACGACGGGAGCGAACTACCTGATAGCGACGCGTTATATATTCAACGGGCACACTCCATACATGAACTAAACGGCAAAATGGAAAGACGACAAACAGTGTCATACCCAAAATAATATGCAGTTTAAATACCCACGCAACATCAATCAGATGTTCCGCAGCTCCGTCTCGAAAGTATACAACTGCTTGAGCCCACTCCATAAACTTCAACATTTCAGAACCATCCATGTGATGAGCTGAAAATGGAATCGTCAATAACCCCAAACTCACTTGAACCACAAGCAATAGGAGAATAAAAATATCAGCGAATGAAGAAGATGCTCTCACTCTAGGATTGTATAGGCGACGTTTTAATAGTAACAATCCGCCAATCAGGGTTAATAGTCCGAAGAACCCTCCACCAAACATGGCCAATTTTTGTTTTAACGCGATTGATAAAAATCCAGCATAAACCCAGTGCGGCGTTAACATACCAAAAGCATGACCACCTAATACACCAATGATCCCAATGTGAAATAGGTTAGATGCAATGTGCATTCCATGGTTATCCAATAACTGGCTTGAGCCGGCTCGCCATGAATACTGCCCATAATCGTATCGCAGCCAACTACCTATTAGAAAGACGACAACAGCGATATAGGGATACACTCCGAACAACAGCTCGTTCAAAAGTAACATTATTCTTCCCCCATCAATGAGTTGATATCCAAATATTGTGGTTGGATAGTGTTGGCAAAACGCCTCTGATGTTGCTGCGTGTTAGAATCACACGCAGCATTATCCATAAAGGTAACTTGTTCTTCATCCCATACTTGATCAAGTGCTTGAGGTGTATCATCTCGTGTTTCTTTACTGACTTTTTCACTTAGTGGTTTTTGATTTAACGTCACTGTGGTTAGTGATAGCAATATCATCATTAGCAACGAATAATGGCTTTCTCTTTGGCTCAAACGCTCTGCTAATAGTGCGAGAATAGGCGCGATATCATTTAGCCCTTGTTCCACTTGCTCTTGCGATAATGTTGCCAAGTATTCAAGATATAAAGGTAAATGATCAGGTAATTCTTTTGCATCCAATTCCAACCCAGCCTGCTGATATTGTTGCATCAAATCAACCATCGCCTGACCGCGGTCACGTGACTGGCCATGAACATGTTCGAACAACAATAACGACAACGCTCGTCCCCGATCAAACAATCCACAATATTCCGCTTGTGCATCAAATAAGCGTGTTTGTTTATTCTGTGCTATCCAGAATTTTAATTTCGTCTTGTTCTCTTCGGTCAGCTCAGTACATTCATCTACATTCTCAAATATCTCTGATAAATGCTCCCATAGCTCTTGATTGGGATAATCAAGTAAGCGAGAAATGATTCGTAAACTCAGCATTATTTTTCCCTCGACGTAATATCAATTGCATCAATTCGCTTGCTATTAAATAAATTCACGCGATTATCACTACCATGACAACCATCCCCAAAACTGAATCCACAACCGTTCGATTCTGAAAACGCATTCTCTGTTTGATGACGCATGCCTGAAGGAATAACAAAGCGATCTTCATAGTTGGCAATAGCGAGATACCGATACATTTCTTCAACCTGCTCTGTTGTTAAACCAACTTCGTCTATAGCGGTCGTATCAATTTTTTTCTCTACCGTTTCACTGCGTTTGTAATGACGCATAGCCATCAAACGTTTTATGGCATGCACCACTGGCTTGGTATCACCCGCAGTCATCAGGTTAGCCAAATATTTCATCGGAATTCGTAACCTATCAATATCCGGCAATCCGTTTTCTGTTGGTATATAACCAGCGTCAATCACCGATTGGATTGGCGACAATGGCGGCACATACCACACCATAGGCAAGGTGCGATATTCCGGATGCAGCGGTAATGCCAACTTCCATTCAACCGCCATTTTGTATACAGGCGATTGCTGCGCTGCAACAAGCACACTTTCGTCAAGTCCTTGCTCACGAGCTTTTTGGATTACTTCAGGATTGTGAGGGTCTAAAAAGACACTAAGTTGACTACCATAGAGATCTTGCTCATTTTCAACCGACGCAGCCTCTTCAATTCGATCGGCGTCATACAACATCACGCCTAAGTAACGAATACGCCCAACACATGTTTCAGAACAAACCGTTGGCATACCAGCTTCAATACGCGGGTAACAGAAAATGCATTTTTCTGACTTCCCACTTTTCCAGTTGAAATAAATCTTTTTATACGGACAGCCACTCACGCACATTCGCCATCCACGACATTTGTCTTGATCGATAAGGACGATTCCATCCTCTTCACGCTTGTAGATAGTGCCACTAGGACAACTTGCCACACAGGCCGGATTTAAGCAGTGCTCACATAAACGAGGCAAATACATCATGAATGTATTTTCAAACTCACCATACATTTGTTCCTGCATTTGCTTGAAGTTGTAATCAGCCGCCCGTTTAGAAAACTCGCCACCGAGAACATCATCCCAGTTAGGCCCATGATTAATCTTCTCCATACGCTGACCCGTGAGCAATGAACGAGGACGAGCAATGGGCTGATGTCGACTTTGAGGTGCTTTTTGTAGATGGTCATAATCGAACGTAAACGGTTCATAATAATCATCTATGCTTGGCATATGGGGATTGTTAAACAATTTGGATAGAATCCCAATTTTGTTGCCTTGCCGTAATTTCAAAGGTCCTTTGAGTGTTCGAATCCAGCCACCTTTCCAGCGTTCTTGATTTTCCCAGTCATTCGGATAACCAATTCCAGGTTTACTTTCTACATTGTTGAACCATGCGTATTCCATACCTTCTCTGCTGGTCCATACGTTCTTACAGGTAACCGAACACGTGTGGCAACCAATGCATTTATCTAGATTTAGAACCATTGCAATTTGTGAACGAATTTTCATAGTGCTATCTCCTACTTCACTGACGGTTGCTGGATGTCCGATGACTCATTTTCATCATCAAGCCATTGCACGATATTCATGCGACGAATGACGACAAATTCATCACGATTTGATCCAACCGTCCCGTAGTAGTTAAATCCATACGATTGGTGCGCATACCCCCCAATCATGTGGGTTGGCTTAGGACATATTCTCGTCACGGAGTTATGAATACCTCCCCGCTGACCAGTAACTTCAGAGCCTGGAATATTCACTAAACGCTCTTGGGCGTGATACATCATTACTAGTCCTTTCGGCACACGTTGACTCACGACTGCTCGGGCCGTTAATGCACCGTTCGCGTTATACGCTTCAATCCAATCGTTATCTGCAATATTTAATGTCTTAGCATCATCTTCACTCATCCACACAATGGGACCACCACGAGAGAGAGTCAGCATCAGCAAATTGTCGCTGTAGGTTGAGTGAATTCCCCATTTTTGGTGTGGCGTAATAAAGTTTAAAGCTAGCTCTGGGTTGCCATTAGAGTGACGTTCATTAATCTGTTCTACGGCACGAGTATCGATCGGCGGACGATAGGCAACTAAGCTTTCACCAAAATCGCGCATCCACTGATGGTCTTGATACAACTGTTGTCTCCCCGTTAACGTGCGCCACGGAATAAGTTCATTCACATTGGTATAGCAGGCACTGTAAGAAACATGTTCATCTTCAATACCGGACCAAGTTGGGCTTGTTATGATTTTACGAGGTTGAGCCTGAATATCGTGAAAACGAATTTTTTCGTGGGCTTTTCCAACGGCCAAATGAGTATGATCTCGCCCAGTAATATTCCCCAATGCCTGCCACGCTTTCACAGCAACCTCACCGTTAGTTTCAGGAGCTAACGATAAAATCATTTCCGCTGCATCAATCGCTGAGTTCAATTTCGGACGACCTTTTGTCGGGCCATCATTATGAACACCATTAAGTTTTTTCAGCAGATCAACTTCGACTTCTGTATTCCAACTAATTCCTTTACCACCATTACCTTGTTTCTCAAGCAGAGGACCAACTGAACAGAAACGTGCACCTGTATTTGGATAATCACGTTCAACAGGGATAATTTTCGGCGCTGTTTTTCCTGGTATAAGATCGCACTCACCGTGACGCCAATCGAGTCCACTGTATGCTTGCCCTATTTCACTTTCGCTATCATGCTGAATGGCTAGTGTCACGACATCGGTTTCAACGCCTAAGTGCCCTTCACACACCTTAGAAAAAGTCTTGGCAATATCTTTATAGATATCCCAATCGGACTTAGCTTCCCAAGCAGGGTCAACTGCCTGAGAGAATGGGTGAATAAACGGATGCATGTCCGAAGTGTTCATATCGTTCTTTTCGTACCAAGTTGCCGTTGGCAAAACGATGTCAGAATACAAACATGTGCTCGACATACGGAAATCCAATGTCACGACAAGATCCAATTTCCCTTCTTTCGCTTGCTCTTGCCACTCTAACTCCTGTGGACGAGTATCAGCATAAGAACCGAGATCTTTTCCTTGAATACCATGCTCAGTTCCAAGCAAGTATTTGAGCATGTATTCATGCCCTTTACCTGACGAACCAAGCAAATTACTGCGCCAAATGAACATGTTACGTGGATGGTGTTGTTCTGGTTGCTCACAAGCAAAACGGATATCACCCGCTTTTAACGCCTCAACGGTATAATCAACAGGCTCCATTCCTGCTTCTTTCGCCCGTTGCGCGATCGTTAAGGGGTTAACATTTAACTGAGGCGCAGATGGTAACCACCCCATCCGCTCTGACTTAATATTCAAATCAATTAAATGAGAGCTGTACTTATCTTTGTTCGCCAGTGGAGATAAGAGATCGTTGGTTGCAACCGTTTCATACCTCCACTGACTTGAGTGATTATAAAAGTACGAGGTTGTATTCATTTGACGTGGTGGCTTTTGCCAGTCCAAGGCAAAACTTAGTGGCAACCATCCAGTTTGTGGTCGCAGTTTTTCCTGTCCAACATAGTGAGCCCAGCCACCACCACTTTGGCCAACACAACCACAGAAAACGAGCATGTTTATCATGGCACGATAAGCCATATCCATGTGATACCAATGGTTAACACCAGCGCCAACAATGATCATCGAACGACCATGTGTTTTTTCCGCATTTGAAGCAAACTCTTTTGCCAGCTGGATGATACGCTCACGTTTTACGCCAGTAATTTCTTCGGCCCAAGCTGGTGAATACGCTTTTACTTCATCATAATCGTGAGCGCATGCATCATCACCCAGTCCACGATCGACACCATAGTTGGCAAGCATAAGATCGTAGACTGTGGTGACTTGAGCGACATCACCGTTACTTAAAGTAATGGATTTAGTTGGTAGACGATGTTCTATCACATCGGTCAGTGCTACTGATTTAAAATTCTCGGACTCAATACCACCAAAGTATGGGAATTTCACCGTTTCATAGGTGTCCGGCTGCTGAATTCCTAAACTTAATGTGACGTCCCGCTTATCTTCTCCAACAACCGTTTCAAGATTCCATCGTCCTTTTTCTCCCCAACGGAATCCAATCGACCCTTGTGGGACCACCATTTGCTGCGTCTCGCTATCAATAGCTATGGTTTTCCACTCAGGATTATTCTTTTCACCCAAATGATCAACCAAGTCATCAGCACGTAAAAAACGCCCCGCCATATACCCATTGCTCTTGTCTTTCTCTAACAAAACAAGCATTGGCATATCTGAATAACGACGCAAATAATCTTGGAAATATGGAACCGAACGGCGTTGGTGGAATTCGGTCAAAATGACATGTCCCATCGCCAATGCTAACGCGCTATCCGTGCCTTGTTTAGGACTGAGCCATTCATCTGATAATTTGGCCACTTCTGCATAGTCAGGCGTTATGGCGACCGTCTTGGTACCTTTGTAGCGAACCTCCGTAAAAAAGTGCGCATCCGGTGTACGGGTTTGTGGAACATTTGAACCCCAAGCAATGATATAGCTCGAGTTATACCAATCAGCTGATTCTGGTACATCCGTTTGCTCTCCCCAAGTCATTGGCGAAGCTGGAGGTAAATCGCAATACCAATCATAAAAACTAAGTGTTGTACCACCAATTAGAGAAAGGTATCTCGCTCCAGAAGAGTACGAAATCATTGACATTGCAGGGATTGGCGAAAAACCCACAATACGGTCAGGGCCATGTGTTTTAGTTGTGTATACATTGGCTGCTGCAATGAGTTCATTCATTTCATTCCAATCTGTACGCACCATTCCACCACGCCCACGAACTTTCTTGTACGCTGCTGTTTTGGTTTTATCTTCAACGATAGACGACCAAGCCTCGACCGGATCCGTATATTGCTGCTTAGCAGCTCGCCATAATTCGAGCAATTGTTGCCGAATCATGGGATATTTCACTCGGTTAGCACTGTAAAGATACCAAGAGTAACTCGCACCTCGCGGGCAGCCTCTAGGTTCATGGTTTGGTAAATCGGGACGAGTGCGGGGATAATCCGTTTGTTGTGTTTCCCATGTAACCAAACCGTTTTTAACAAAAATCTGCCAACTACACGAACCTGTGCAGTTCACTCCATGAGTCGAACGAACAACTTTATCGTGTTGCCAACGGCTACGGTAGCTGTCTTCCCAATCACGGTTTACATCATAGGTTTGCCCATGATCGTTCGAAAAAGTGTCGCCTCGCTGTTTAAAATAACGAAAACGATCGAGAAATTTGCTCATAGAGCTGTCTCCTTTGCTTCAGATAGCAATACCTATCAGTGATGACTGGGCAGCATAATGTCGCTCGAACCTCTAGTTTTGACTTACATCAAAATCGCCAAGCGACACTGACTAACATCTATACCAGCTACTCCTAATTAGGTATGGCAATAAATATATTTAAGGTATTGTTTTTATTTAATTAATTTATATTAATTTACTTATTACATTAGGTATGAGAGAGGTAGAACTATTAGTGAGTAGCTCTCTTACGCAACCTTTTTCTTGGTCGCAAATTGGGTCAGGCGTCGACCATAAACCCACCACGTCAACAAGGCACAACCAATGTAAAATACGAGAAATACCTTCATCGCAATCAACACGGAACCTGTTAACGACAGAGATAGGCCAAAGGCTCGAGGAATAAAGAACCCCCCGATCGCTCCGATTGAAGAAATAAAACCAAGTGCAGCAGCAGAATCAGTAGACGATTTGCGTAACGACGTCTCCTCATCTAAATTCAACGAACGGCTTTTCATTAATGATATTTGTCGGAAAATGACCGCAATCATCTGGAACGTAGATCCACTCCCTAATCCTGATGTGGCAAACAAACCAATGAAGATAGCGAAAAATAGGTAGAATGACCCCGCCTGCGTTGTTGATGGTAATGTGATAAAAATGCCAGCAGTTAGTAGTGCCATAGCGATGAAATTCAAAATCGTCACTCGAATGCCGCCAAAGCGATCAGATAAAACACCACCTAATGGTCTTGCCAACGCGCCAACTAGTGGTCCAAAAAAGGCATAAGTCATGATGTGATAATCAGGAAACTGCGTTTTGGATAACATAGAAAACCCAGCAGAAAACCCGATAAAAGAACCGAATGTCGCCAGATATAATATGCTAAGGCTCCAAAGATGGGGTTCCTTTAGCACTGGTAACTGATCCCGTAGCGATGCCTGAGCGGTTTTAAGGTCATTCATCCCAAACCAAGCAATAAGCGACAACACAATTAGAAATGGAACCCACACTAAAGCAGCATTAGCTAAATAAAGGACATCACCTGAAGGCTGCAAAACACCAGTGCTAATTCCACCAAACAGCCCCAATGTTACGACCAATGGCACAATAAGCTGCATTACGCTGACACCTAAGTTTCCAAGACCGCCATTCAATCCGAGAGCCTTACCTTGCTGAACTTTTGGATAGAAGAAGCTGATATTGGCCATACTAGACGCGAAATTGGCACCGGCAATACCACATAACAGGGCAATCATGACAAATTGGACGAACGACGTTTGTGGATGCTGCACTGCATATGCAAGCCACAAACAAGGCACGATGAGAATAAGAGTGCTGATTACCGTCCAACGACGTCCACCAATGAGTGGAACAATGAATGAATAAGGAATTCGACCAATCGCTCCAGACACAGCAGGTAACGCAGTCAAAAGAAATAATTGATCAGTAGAAAAATTAAAGCCAACAGCATTTAGGTTTACAGCAACAGCAGAAAAAAGCATCCAAACACAAAATGAAAGGAGTAAGCACGGAATAGAAATCCACAAATTTCGACGCGCTATACCAGCACCTTGTGTTGACCAAAATTTTTCATCTTCTGGTTGCCAATGGGTCAGAGTTTTACTTTGTTCATTGTTAGATTGGGGATACACACGAGACATTGTTCGTTCCTCAGTAACATTAAGTCTGTGTGAATTTGTACCTACAACGAGCAAGGTTATAGTTGATATACGTCAATGTAGTCGTGTGATGAAATGGCTCCATAACACCATATATACTCCCTTAGGAGTAGTTTTGAGTCATGCAAATGTTCTATATATTCAATATTTTAAATGAATAAATCAAATATTAAACAGACAAAACACCATACTAAATCTATTAAGGAGTAGGTCATCAAATTGACCTTCAGCCGAACCCCATAGGGTGAGTTTTGCATAGACTACTTTCTTTATATCGACGATAAAAAAGGGTCTTAGTCGGCATCAATGTGCCTCACTAAGACCCTTAAAATCATCACACTATATCAGTGTAAATAAACGCAAATGTTCAATTCATCATGGCTGACGTATCAATCTCAACCATCCCTTCATTGACCCTTACAGAATAAGCATGAACACTCATATCCTTGTTCTCCATGCATACCCCATCTTTTAATCGAAAACGCTGCTTTTTCAATGGACTAGCCACCCAAAGTTCCCCATTATGCTCACAAATGATACCCCGTGACAGTACATTTGATTGAGCAAATGGGTCTTGATTGTCGATCGCAAAAACTTGGTCCGAATCATCAGGACGAAATATAGCGATCTGTCGTGACTCGACTAATGCACAAACTCCAGTTCCCGGAACAATTTGTATTTTCTTACACACTTTTTGCCAATGACTCATAATTCACTCTCTACCGTTACATGCAAAATATTGCCTTTCAAATTAGGGTGCTTTTCGGTCCATGTAGCGGGTCTATGTTGCTGACGTTGAGAAACAAACACTACATTGTCATCACGCTTATCACTATTAATAAAGTGAGAAAAACGTGCTAATTGCTCAGGGTTATTCAAGGTTTCTTGCCATTCACATTGATAAGTATTGATCAAGGACATGATGTCTTCTTCAAGTTGCTGATTAATGCCCAACTTGTCGTGAATGACCACCTCTTTCAGGTAATCGATACCGCCTTCAAGATTCGATAACCATACCGAAGTTCGTTGCTGTTTATCTGCTGTACGAATGTAAAACATCATGAATCGATCGATGTATTGAATGAGCGTATGTTCATCAAGATCCGATGCTAATAAGTCGCCATGACGAGGGGTCATGCCACCGTTACCACAAACATACATGTTCCATCCAGCACTGGTTGCTATTATTCCCAAATCCTTACCTTGGGCCTCAGCACACTCTCGCGTACATCCCGAGACTCCAAACTTCATTTTATGTGGCGTTCTTATTCCTTTGTAACGATTCTCTATTTTAATTCCTAACCCCAAACTGTCTTGAACACCATAACGACACCAAGTGCTCCCAATACAGGTTTTCGCCATTCGCAAAGCTTTAGCATAGGCTTGCCCTGTCTCATATCCTGCTGCTATGAGTTGTCTCCAAATAGCAGGTAAATCATCTTTCTGTGCACCGAATAGCCCAATTCTCTGAGCACCTGTTATTTTGGTATATAATCCATACTGTTTTGCAACTTGTGCCAATACCTCTAGAGCTTCCGGTGTTACTTCTCCTCCAGCCATTCTAGGAATGACTGAGTAGGTTCCATCTTTTTGCATATTTCCCAGAAAATTATCGTGGGTATCATGCAAAGCAAGATGTTGCGGCTTTAGAATATGCTCTCCCCAACAAGAGGCCAAAATCGAACCTATCGTTGGTTTACAGACTTCACAACCATAGCCATGCCCATGCTTATGGAGCAGTTCTTCAAAACTTCGGATATTTTCGACACGAATGAGATGGAAAAGCTCCTGGCGGGAATAAGCAAAGTGTTCGCAAAGATCATGACGAATCTCTACTCCTGATTTTTGCAGTTCAGCATTCAATACCGATGTAACTAATGGCAAACAACCGCCACATCCAGTGCCAGCTCCCGTGGCTGCTTTCAACGCCTCTATGGTTTGATGCCCATCCGCAACAGCTTGGATAATTTGGGCCTTAGTAACATCAAGACATGAGCAAATGACAGCAGAGTCGGGTAAAGCATCAGCACCTAACGTTGGTTTTTCAGCCCCTGCATGGGCTGGCAAAATAAGCGTGTCTGGGTGTTCAGGCAACTCAATCTCATTTAACATCAGTTGCAGCAAATCACCATAGTCGGATGTATCCCCGACCATCACAGCACCCAATAATTTGGAGCCATCTTGCGAAACAACAACCCGTTTGTAGATTTCCTCTTGTTCATTCAAGTAGACGTAACTTCGACAACCAAGAGTACGTCCATTTGCGTCACCTATACTACCAACATTCACACCAAGCAATTTTAATTTGGCACTCATATCAGCACCCGTAAATTGGCTATCACCGCCGAGCAGATGATCGACCGCAATCGTTGCCATTTTATAACCCGGAGCAACCAACCCAAAAAACTTGTCTCTCCAAGACGCACATTCACCAATCGCATAAATAGAATCATCGGAGGTTAAGCATTGGTCATTAATCGCAATGCCTCCTCGTGTACCTAATTCAAGTTTGGCTTGTTTTGCTAGCTTATCTTGAGGTCGAATACCGGTAGAGAAAACAACGAAATCCACTTCTAATTCGCTACCATCTGAAAACTTGAGTGTATTTCGTGCACAATGGCCACTCGAGACGATCTCTTGGGTATTTTTG
Organism: Vibrio tritonius; assembly: GCF_001547935.1. Taxonomy (NCBI): domain Bacteria; kingdom Pseudomonadati; phylum Pseudomonadota; class Gammaproteobacteria; order Vibrionales; family Vibrionaceae; genus Vibrio; species Vibrio tritonius. The sequence continues at coordinate 132,580 of NZ_AP014636.1, read as the reverse complement.
CTGGTATGTACCTGAACGCCCATGCTTTCAATCTTTTTGCACAGTTGCTTACCACCTTGCTGGTCTAACTGCTCAGCCATCAAAACTGGTGCAAATTCAATAACATGAGTTTCAACACCTAACGCTTTTAGTGCACCTGCTGCCTCTAACCCTAACAGTCCACCACCAATCACAACACCGCTTTTACTCTTTTTCGCACACTGTTCAATAGCATCAAGATCATCTATGGTTCGATAAACAAAACAATCCTTATTATCAGATCCCTTTACTGGAGGGATCCAAGGGTAAGACCCTGTCGCCAATACCAGTTTATCGTATTTAACTTCGCGCCCCGTGTTAGACAAAACGAGCTTCCGTTCTCTATTGATATGAATGGCTTTTTCACCAATCAGTACATTGATACCATTTTTCTCATAGAAGTCAGGCTTAACGAGAGACAATTCTTCTGCAGTGTGATGATGAAAGTAAGATGAAAGGTGAACGCGGTCATATGCTACACGAGGCTCTTCGCAAAATACCGTCACTTCGATATTTTTTAACGCTGTTTTTTCAACTAAATCTTCGATGAACCGATGGCCAACCATACCATTGCCGACAATCACCAGTTTTGTTGTTGTACTCATTGCTAACACTCTCAACACAGTTCTTATTGGGTTCAGTGTTAACGATGCATACGAATGGATCATTGATTTAAATTAACTTTATTAGCCAATACTTACAAAGGAGTACATACCTATAAAGTAGTACTTAAATATAAATATTCTCAATAAAAACATATAGATAATAATAAAGAACAGGAGCAAATATAACTCTCCATTAGGAAGTTCATTAACAAGCCCATTTCTGTATATATGAGGTAATTGGGGCTTATAAAAACCAACATCACATAGATTCATTAGAACCGGGGAAAAAGCCGATGTCATTGTGGTGGAAACCCATTCGATGAACATGATGCCAAACTACAATCCCTATGCTACTTTGGTATATCAAGCTAATCCTTCGAACGTCGAGTACACCATTGTTAATGGCAAAATAGTGATGGCCAACCGAAAACTCACCAACATAGATGAAGATGAGATTCGCACCAAAACGATCGCTATTGAAAATGACATCCGTATTTTTGCCCAAGAATTGGCTAAAAAGGCAATTAAGTCGAAAAGCATTATGGATTAATACCGCCACAATAGTGGCATCAATTTGGCTCACTTGAATCAAAGTTAAGGAGAACTTATGAGCGTAGAACAGGTGAAATCATTTCTCGCTGAGCGAGCACCAGAGATCACAGTCACCGAATTAGCAGAAAGCACCGCAACCGTTGCCGATGCAGCACAAGCTTTTGGTGTCGAGCCGGGGCAAATAGCAAAAACCTTATCGGTACATTTGGAGCAAGGTGTTGCTCTTATTGTTATGGCTGGCGATGCCAAAATTCATAACGGCAAATTTAAACGTTTGTTTGGTTTAAAACCGCGGATGCTAAAGGGCGAAGAAGTGCAGCCATTGACCGGTTTCTTCCCCGGAGGAGTTTGCCCTTTCACCACTCAAGTGGGTGTCGCCGTATTCTGTGATGAGAGCTTAAAAAGCTACGACTTCGTTCTACCAGCAGGTGGCAATGCTAACTCAGGAGTCAAAATTACGCCCAAGCGCTTAGCTGAGATTTGCCTTGCCAAGTGGATTGATGTGGCAAAAGAGCCGGTTGAAGCGTAATCCAATAAAGTAGTAACCCCTCGCATTAGGTATGCTTTGTGGATTTTTCCAGATACAACATTTGACTGATTGAACAAAATTAAGCCAACGTAAAAAGGCAGAATCATATCTGCCTTTTTACTCTATTTGCCTCTACCAAATAGCGGATCTACACCGCACGCGCTTCAACAACTTTGGCTTTGGCCTTTTTCTTACGTCCTGCCCGAGCACTCACAATTTGCACGCTTACAGCAGCCATAACAACAAGGATCATTCCTAAATAACTTATCCAATCAAGATGGGATTCACTAATGATATTTGACCACAAACCAAACAATACACACAGCTCGGTGAGCACAAACACCACCACAGGAACCAGTGCGATAACCGCGCTCACCTGCACAGTTTGCCAATAACGTAACGCTTGGGTAAACGCGCCATAGGCAACTATGGTATTGATACAACAAAACAGCATGACCCATGTATCATCGCTACTCATCGTCATCAATTTACTTGGTGTTGAAAAAGGTGCCATCGTGACTGTAGCGAGAATGTAGATCATCAATAAGATATTGGATGAGCTCAACTTATGAAACAGCGTTTTCTGGGTAAGCGCATAAATACACCAGCTAAACGCCGAAATAAAAATAATCACTAACCCCGTGATAAGCGTATGCATATCTCCCTCGTAGGTTCCCATCAAGACTGGATGGAAAAAAATCAACAACCCAACGATAAGCACACCAAAGCAAACCGCTTGAGGAAGAGAAATACGCTCTTTCAAAAAGACATAGCCACCTAATGCCATAAAAATAGGCGAGACTTGCATTGCTAGCTGAGCAACCTCAGGGCGTAAATAAGTCAGCCCCCAAGCAAACAGTGTGTAGTTAACAATTAAAAACAGTCCGGAAGCAATAAGACGAAACCATTCAGCACGATTCAGTGACCGAAGTTCGTAGAGTTTATGATGTTGCCATTGCCACAAAAACACCACCACAGCAGCAAAAGTAAAGCGCGCCCAAGTGAGGGTCACGGGGTCAGCAAAACCACTCGATAATTTCAACGCAATGGGAATCATGCCCCAAAACAAAGCGGTAGTTGAACTTAGCAATAAGCCAATCATAAAATGGTGCTTTGCATTTTCCATTTACGCTCTTTTCTCCTCAGCCGTTCGTTCACAAACAATAAAAAGTGATGATATCACGGGGAAATTGGCAAGGAATTAAGTATTTAAGTCACGCACAATAAAAAACGGTTGATAGCCAATGGGAGGGCAATCAACCGCGAAAGATGTCGGATCTGTTTTTATAGTGTTTTATTTGGCTGTTTTAAAAAGAAATTACGCTTGTTTCCATACCTCTGCAACAATGTCATTGATCAAACGAATTTTGGCCCACTGAGCGTCGATGGTCAGTTTATTACCTTCTTCCGTTGATGCAAAACCACATTGAGGGCTTAAGCACAGGTTATCTAGTGGTACGTATTCTTGAGCTTCTTGAATACGAACTTTAATTAAGTCTTTATCTTCTAGGTCAGCAAACTTAGAAGTCACTAAGCCAAGCACAATGCGGCTACCGTTATTTGCCCAGTGACGCAGTGGCGCAAAATCCCCAGCACGATCGTTATCGTACTCTAGGAAATAGCCGTCATAGTTAGTCGCAAACAACTGTTCAGCCACAGGCTCGTAGCCACCGGAGAACAACCATGAAGAAGCATGGTTACCACGACAAATGTGAGTGGTCACTACCATATCTTCTGGCTTACCTTCGAGTGCTCCATTGATGATATCTGAACACACTTTAGCGATATCGTTAACATCGATGCCTTTTTCTTTTAACTCTGCACGTTTGTTGGCGTCGGCCAAAAATGCCCAGTTTGTGTCATCAAACTGCAGGTAACGACAACCAGCCGCATAAAACGCTTGCACCGCATCGCGATACGTTTTCGCCAAATCAGCATAGAAATCATCAAGGTTTGGATAAACTTCAAGCAGTTTAGACGTATCGTTGTTAGCCAATACTTCTTGACGCAAAATCATGGTTGGGGCTGGAATTGTTGCTTTCGCGACAAACGAGTCGTCGGTTTCAGCCGCTTTCTTTAGAAAATCGAAGTGACCAAGAAATGGGTGATCTGCATTGAAAGAAACTCGGTCAATCACACGGATGTTGTATGAAGGCGCAGCTTTACCATGGAATTTTTGGTTGTAACCTTGGTCTGGTACGTAACCTTCAATACCATTTAGGTTTTCTAGAAAATCGATATGCCAGAAACCACGGCGAAATTCACCATCGGTGATCACTTTTAGGCCAGCCGCTTTTTGCTGTTCAACTAACTCAGTAATCGCACGGTTTTCCACCTCGGTCAGATCACCTTGAGAAATGTTACCCGCTTTAAAATCAGCACGAGCTTGATGTAAATAGTCTGGACGTAAGTAGCTACCTACAACATCTGAACGGAAAGGAGGACGAATTGCCATGAAAGTTACCTCATATATTTATAGTTATCCTGTGATTATGAAACCATCCTAATAGATGGCTAGACGGCTGTTAATCCAATTTTTTTCATATTGATCATGAAGAAAATTCAAATTCACTGTGCATATTTGACCATTTTTAATCATCAAGTTAGGGAATGATTTGGGTCTGTTTTTTAAATCAACAAAAGGGATAACTCACTGTAAGAACCCAATAAGAGCGGTTAGCTCACTAGAGGGTGAACACTAGAGTAAGTTGCGATAAACCGCCTGAGCATGTTTATCCCCCAAATTTCCTCACGCTGGAATTCCAAAACCGCTTCATTTCCTTGCCAATATTGAGGCCGTCGAACCAACCAAGTCACCATAGCCGACCAAGTGAAACCTACCTGCGAGTGAATCGAATAGCAGTTCTCTCGATATTTCAATGCGTAATTAGCAATAAAAGGACTGCTTAATAATAACTTAGCAATATGAGGAATCTGTTTAACACAATACTGTAATGTGGAAAAACTGACACAATACGCAGGGGTCATGACCAACATTGCATCATGAGATGCTGGCATCTCAAGCAGCATAAGTCCCACCTGATTAGGCTCACTCACTTTAGTAATCTGCCCACCTAAGGCTTCAGCTAAATAAAGATGCCCTTCGCCAAAAGCAAACAACGGAATATCGTTTACATATAACTGACGTAAACAAGGCAGCATCGATTGGCGGTACAACTCATAGTCTTCGCTGTACCACAAGCCACAAACAACGACACAATCAACCGTTTCTAACGGTATCGCATCCAACTGAAGAGCGGATTCAACCACACTATACTGATTATTGTCCAAACCCAACGCATGACTGAGCCACTGGGAATGTTCCCCAAGTGGCATCGATGCTGCGTCCCTTGGCCTATCAAGCTGGAGGAAAATGACCAAATTACTACTAGATGAGGATCTCATTCACCTAGTCCACAACGTTATAAAAATCGATTGTCGCGTTTAACACCGGTTTAACGATGCCGACCCGCACAGAAAAATCACCAAAAGATTCATGCGATTCAGCCTCTACAGCCCATCGGGCAAGGTAACCATCAAGTTCATTCATAATCACTTCAGTTGACTGATTAGAGTTCACCAAACGGGGGATTCTTGTACCTTCAGCATTACCACCTATATAGAAATCATATCGACCTATCGCACGCCCCACTAAACCCACTTCGGCCAACATAGCGCGACCACAGCCATTCGGGCAGCCTGTCACACGAAAAACAAAAGAACGGTCCGAAATGCCATGCTTTGCCAGCAACTTATCCACATAAGCGGAAATATCTGGTAATACTCGTTCTGCTTCTGCCATCGCAAGTGGACACGTAGGGAAAGATACACAGGCCATTGAGCTTTTACGCTGATTGGTCATCGCATCGTTGATTAGGTGATATTGGTGAGCCAAATTATCTATCATGCTCTTATCTTGTTCAGCGACGCCAGCGATGATCACATTTTGGTTCGGTGTTAAGCGAAAATCACCTTGATGAACTTCAGCAATTTTAGCCATGCCTGTTTTGACTGGATAATGGGGAACATCCAAAATACGCCCACTTGGAATATAAAGAGTTAAGTGATGCTTTCCATCGACCCCTTTAGTCCAACCAATACGATCGCCACGTGCTGTAAAATGATAAGGGCGAACAGGAGCAAAAGTCATTTTTGCCCTTTGTTGGACCTCTGATCGATAAGTATCAATACCCACACGATCGACAGTGTATTTGGTTCTGGCATTACGACGATTAGAACGGTTTCCCCAATCACGCTGTACAGATACCACTGCTGCAGCGACATCCAGCGTCTCTTCTAAAGTGATAAAGCCAAAATCACTTGCCAATCTTGGATACGTTGATTGATCTCCATGTGTCATGGCTAAGCCACCACCCACTAACACATTGAAACCAACCAAGCGTCCCTCTTCTTCAATAGCAACAAAACTGAGGTCATTCGCATGAACATCAACATCATTTTGTGGCGGGATGACAACTGCAATTTTAAATTTGCGAGGTAAATAGCTACTGCCTAGAATCGGCTCACTCTCTTGCTGCAAATCCAGCTTTTGTTTACCTAGCCACACTTCCGCGTAAGCATGCGTGCGCGGTAAAAGGTGTTCAGATATTTTCTTTGCCCATTCATAAGCCTCTTCGTGCAAAGAGCTTTCAACAGGATTAGAGGTACATAAAACATTGCGATTTACATCGCCAGCCGTTGCTCGAGAGTCTAAGCCTAACGAATGTAGGAGACGATGCACGGGTTGAATATCGTGTTTCAACACCCCATGCAACTGTAGCGTTTGTCGGTTCGTTACTCGCATTGAACCATATTGAGTGTGAGAAGAAGCAAACGTATCCATACCTAACCATTGCTCCGGAGTAATAATGCCACCAGGTAGGCGAATTCTTAGCATAACGGTATGTAATGGCTCCAATTTTTCCTTGCTACGTTCAGTACGGATATCTCGATCATCCTGCTGATACATTCCATGAAATCGGATTAATTGAAAATTGTCGTTAGTAAACCCACCCGTCGTTCTGTCTTTTAAGTCTTCTGTAATCGTGCCGCGCAGTAAGTGACTTTCACTTTTCATACGTTCGTTATCGGAGAGTTTTTCATTGCTCATCATCTATTATCCATTGTCAAAATGATGGGAAAAAATTAGCACTCCTGTTTGGTTTCAAGTAGATACAGAACTAACATAAAATCATATAACAGAAATTTTTATATAATTTTGGTTATATGACAAACCCAATAACATAATCGCCGACGCCGGAACAAAAAAGCCCCAGTTCCACGAAAATGGGGCAAAGAAAGCCTGCGATGCGCAAGCTCAACACATCAAGCAGCCACTTAAGACACTTTGAGTCCGGCTGCAGTCATCAATAGACGAAAGCCCATTGAAACAATACCTAGTGCAACGACACTAGAAGCCCAAATGGCGAATAACCATAGCCATTTTTTGTAAACGGGCTGAGCGTTTTGTGTATGATTCATCATCTCCTCCACCATTAATGGTATGCCTCACCTTCTTTGACTTTGCCGCGAAAGACGTAGTAACTCCAAAATGTATAAATCAAAATCACCGGTAAAATGAACAGTGCACCCACCAGCATAAAGCCTTGGCTGATTTCAGGAGATGCCGCATCCCAAATCGATACCGAAGGGGGAATGATGTTTGGCCACAAGCTGATCCCAAGACCAACAAATCCAAGTAGTACAATGACAAGAGAAGAGATAAAGGGCATTTTTTCTTGCTTATGTTTTAAGCCATGTAGCGCACAGTATGCCGCGATCAAAGTACACAATGGCACCAGTAACAGAGCATAAGCGTTCTCTGCATTGAACCAACGAGCTTCAATACGCGGCTGACTTTGCAATGTCCATAAGCTCACGACAACAACGAACACAAGTAGCAATGCCAGCAGTTTTGGCGCTAAAGCAAAACCGTGTTGCTGAGTTTGCCCATCGGTCTTCATGATGAGCCAAGTTGCCCCTAGCAACGCGTAGGTCGCCATCAAACCAAGGCCACAAAATAGAGGGAAGGGAGCTAGCCAATCCAATGCGTGTCCTACAAACGTCTGATTTTGAACATCAAACCCTTGAACGACAGAGCCAACCACAACTCCTTGACAGAACGTAGCTCCCATAGATCCAACAATAAATGCACGATCCCAAAACTGGCGATGTTGGGTAAAGGCTTTAAAACGAAATTCAAAGGCCACACCACGGAAAATCAGCCCCACCAGCATTAATGTCAGCGGTACAGTTAACGCATCGACAATGATCGAATAGGCCAGCGGAAACGCGCCATATAAAGCCGCGCCTCCCAGCACTAACCAAGTTTCATTACCATCCCATACTGGTGCGACAGTATTGACCATGGTGTCACGTTCACGTATATCACGAGTCACAGGCATAAGAATCCCGATCCCCAAATCAAAGCCGTCCATTACAATGTACATCAAGGTGCCAAACACAATGATGACAAACCAGACGACAGAAAGATCAATATGCATCTTTAGTTATCCTCTTGATTAAATTCGGCCAGATAGCGTTGGTAGTTCATGTTCAACTTCATCATGATCTTTTGGTCCTGCTTTGATTTGATGAACCATGTAGAGATACCCGATACCAAAGACGCAGCTATAAACAACAATGAAACAGATCAAACTGATGCTCATGTGCAGATCGCCGTGAGCAGAAACCGCATCACGTGTTCGTTGCACGCCATACACCACCCAAGGCTGTCGCCCAACTTCGGTAGTAAACCACCCTGCCAAAATGGCAATCAAACCTGATGGTCCCATCAGCAAAGAGAATGTTAAAAACCACTTGTTTTCGTACAACGACCCTTGCTTGCGCAGCCAGAGACTGATAACCGCTTGCAAAATCATCAACAAGCCAAGCCCAACCATGATACGAAACGACCAAAATACGACGGTCGAATTAGGTCGATCTTCTTTGGGAAACGACTTAAGTGCTGGAATCGGTTTGGTCAGACTGTGATTTAAAATCAAGCTTCCCAAGTATGGGATTTCCAATTTGTAGTGCGTGGTTTCGGCCTCCATGTCTGGGATACCAAACAAAATCAGTGGCGTAGGCTTACCGTCAGCGTTATCCCAGTGACCTTCAATTGCGGCAATTTTGGCAGGTTGATACTCCAACGTATTCAAACCATGGGCATCTCCCACCAAGGCTTGCAATGGAGCAACGACCACGAGAAGGCCTAGCGCCATTGAGAACATTTTTTTCACGGGGGCGGTTGTGTTGCCTTTCAGAAGTAACCATGCCGCTGATGAGGCAACAAAAAGTGCAGTACTTAAAAACGCAGCAACTGCCATATGAGATAAGCGATATGGGAACGATGGGTTAAACACCACCTTGAACCAATCCACAGGAATCACTCGGCCATCCACGATCTCGTAGCCTTGCGGCGTGTGCATCCAACTGTTCGAAGAGAGAATCCAGAACATGGAAATAATCGTGCCTAACGACACCATGCAAGTAGCAAAGAAATGCAGTTTTTCACCAACGCGTTTCCAACCAAACAGCATCACCCCTAGGAAACCTGCCTCAAGGAAAAACGCCGTCAGCACTTCATAGGTCAATAGCGGCCCGGTAATACTGCCGGCAAATTTGGAAAAACCACTCCAGTTGGTACCAAATTGGTATGCCATCACCAAGCCGGAAACAACGCCCATTCCAAAGTTGACAGCGAAGATTTTCGACCAAAAGTGATAAAGGATTTTGTAATCGGGATTACGTGTTTTTAGCCATAACCCTTCCAATACTGCGAGGTAAGTGGAAAGTCCGATGGTAATGGCAGGGAAAATAATGTGGAAGGACACAGTAAAGGCAAACTGTATCCTCGCCAGTAAATAAGCGTCGAGACTGAACATAACTTCCTTCCGGTAACTCTTGTTATAGTTTCGGAATGGTAAAATTTGCCTTTTAGATATAACAGATACAGAATTGATCTATAAATCTATAACAGATTGAGCCTAATATTGTGATCATATTAACAATCAAGCACGTACCTCATCATGGCTAAATACGAAAGTTTGGTCGCGCAAATCAAACATCAAATTGAATCTGGCGTCTGGAAAATCGGCGACAAGCTGCCCTCCTTGCGTAAGCAAGCAGAGCAAAGTGGCATGAGTTTGATGACCGTGTTACACGCCTATCAGATGCTGGAATCGCAAGGCTGGGTCACGTCCAAATCCCGTTCAGGCTACAGTATTGCTCCACGGATGGAAAACGTCACTACATCCCCTATCAAAGCAATTCGCTCGATAGAATCGATTGATATTAATGACTTTATTTTTGACGTGCTCCAAGCAACTCGTAATCCTCACATGGTGAGCTTTGGTTATGCGTATCCCGATCCTAGCCTCTACCCTCGTCAACAGTTGAATAAGTCGTTAGTCGCTGCAGCTCGCGATCTTTCAGTCTCTAATGCCCTTGATAATCTTCCACCGGGAAATGACACGCTTCGTTCCATTATTGCCAAACGCTATGCAGCTAAAGGGATGAACATCTCCCCAGATGAGATAGTGATTACCGCTGGCGCATTAGAGGCGTTGAGTCTTAGCCTTCAATCGGTCACACAGCCGGGAGATTGGGTGATTGTTGAAAGCGCTACCTTTTATGGGGCGTTGCAAACACTAGAACGCTTAGGTCTCAAAGCGCTCTTTATACAAACCGACCCCAAACTGGGAATGGATTTGAACTCGTTAGAGCAAGCGCTGCAAACCCACTCCGTAAAGGCATGTTGGATGATGACCAATATGCAAAACCCACTGGGATACACCTTATCCGATGAGAAAAAGCGAGCACTGGTCGAACTGCTACAACGCTATCAAGTCCCATTGATTGAAGATGACGTGTACAGTGAATTGTATAACGGAGAAGAGTTACCTCTGCCTGCCAAAGCCTTTGGTCACGAGAACATCATGCACTGCTCCTCATTTTCCAAATCACTCGTGGCAGGTTTTCGGATTGGCTGGGTAGCCGCGGGCAAACAGGCGTTGGCAATTCAAAAGCTGCAATTAATGACGACGGTGACCACCAGCGTACCCATTCAGCTCTCGCTAGCGCACTATCTCAGTACCCGCAATTATGAAAGTCACTTGCGCCAACTACGACGCAAACTGCATCTGCGTAAGCAGCAAACTGTAAAATGCCTGCAGCAGCATTTCCCGAGTGATGTGCTAATTCACGTCAACGCTGGCGGCTACTTTGTTTGGGTTGAACTGCCTAAGCAAGTCGATACGCTCAAGCTCTATCACGATGCGTTAGCTAAGATGATCACCATCGCGCCAGGGAAAATGTTTTCCTCCATGGAAGAGTTCAGTCATTGCTTTCGCATCAATACCTCATTTGAACTCACTGAACCGCGCATTCGAGCGATAAAAATGTTGTCTTCGCTGATTAAGGCGCAGCTCAATCACGCTTAACGAGATGGGGTGTAAATTGGGCTGGGGAATTGCGTCACTTTATCACCAAGATCAACAATTTTTGCCGAGCCTTGTTCTGCCACTTGATCGATACGCAGCACGCTGTGCAATGGGATATAAGTTCGTTCCACTTTCGCAAACTCGTTTTTTAGCCGTTCATGACTTGGGTCGACGACTATGGTGGTGTGGTTGTCCCACACAAAATCACCCAGTTCGATAAAACCGAACAAGCTACTGGTCACTACTTCATGGACGTACACTTCATACCTTTGACCAGCTTGAATAAAAGAGACTTTATACAGAGGATTCTTTGCACTCATAACTCGCTCCTACACCGACTCAACAATAAGAATAATGTTGAATATTTAATCGCTACCAAGGTTCTCAACACCCCGGTCTTAATATGCATATAAGCTTCTATCGATTGATATATGGGAGCTGAGGCTATTTTTCAAGCGCTTCTTAACCATAACTAACTGGAATAAAAATAGTGATTGCAACTTTCGATTTGATCCGTACTATGGGCGTTTAGATGTCCATACGTCTCAACACTCAGGAAGGAAGTCATGAAAGGAATAAAAGTCATTAGCCAATTTTGTTTAGCTGCGGCCTTAATCACAGGTCTAACCGCGTGTGGACAAGAAGATACTCAAGAAATTAAAGTCGGTGCAACGGTAGGACCACACGCTCAAGTGGTTGAAGCGGTAGCAAAAGAAGCCGCCAAACAAGGTCTCAAGGTAACGCTCGTCGAATTCAATGATTACGTTACGCCAGATGCCGCCCTTGCCGATGGCAGCATTGATTTAAACAGCTACCAACACTTACCGTTCTTACAGAACTACAATGCTAACCATAACAGTAACTTGGTTTCTGTTGGTCAATCAATCTTAATGCGTATGGGCGTTTATTCTAAGAAATACAAATCGTTAGAAGAACTACCAGACAATGCGCGTATCGCGATTCCTAACGATCCTACCAATGGTGGTCGTGGCCTACTGTTACTGCAAAGTGCCAAACTGATCCGTCTAAAAACAGGGATTGGTTATAACGCCACAGTGAACGACGTGATTGATAATCCAAAACATTTTGAATTACTTGAAATCGATGCAGCTCAGCTACCTCGCACATTAGACGATGTTGATGCCGCAGCCATTACCATGAACTACGTGATGTCGGCAGGGCTTGATCCTAAGCAAACTGGTATTTACATGGAACCTAAAGACGCACCACTTGCCGTAATGGTGGTTGCAGCCCGCGCTGAAGATAAAGACAACGCTAACTACAAAAAATTTATGCAGATTTTCCAATCTGAAGCCACAAAACAGTTTCTACAAGATACATTCAAAGGCACCATCGAACCGGCGTTTTAGTTCACACACCGCTTCATACCTTGTTCACTTAAAACGCCCTGAATGGGCGTTTTTTTATATTGGGAATCGACTCTAAATGAGTATTAGGCCGAGGCGTTTTAGCGGTCTTACTAAATCAACGTTTCAAGGATGACTTGGATTATAGCCCCCCAGATCTAGAGGCCAAGTTTACTATGCCACTACACATCACTTATATTTACGAGATCAAACAGGGCACTATTAACGTAAACGAAATACGCAAATTGGTTACCTTCCGCGCAAATTCTTTGACGTCCCCCCTCTAACTCCCCCCTGGTTTGGCTACATCATTAAACGGGATTTTATTGCAGGGGGGAGGACAAGTTTTGCGCTTGGGGTATGTTCCGTTGATCAAATTAGCAGCGGTCGATTAGCGGGACAGATACTTAAAAAACAGTAGTGCCCATAGAACACTGCTGTTTATTCGTTTTCGGTTTGCGCTTTAATAAACGCAGGGCTTATTTCTTATTGGCACACATCGCCAGTTACTGCAGAAGCATTACCATTGCCGTTACCAATAAATCCGATTTCTACCGTTTCATTTGGCGCAATACTGCCGTTCCAATCCAAATTGGTTGCACTGTAAGAGCCGCTTAAGGTTGCCCCCCAGCTTTGGGTAATTGTGGTGCCATCGGTATATGACCAATTCACATTCCAACCATTGATGGTGCTATCACTGGTGTTAGTGATGCGAATTGCACCTTGGAAACCGCCTGACCAGCTTGAAGTAATCACATGCTGACATGAAGCCGTTTCTGTTGATGTACCGCTATCGCTGCTGCTTGAATCATCTCCGGTCGAGGTGCCCGAGTCACTTCCTGTGTCACTGCTTGAGTCTGAAGAATCAGAGGAACTATCAGAACTGCTGTCATCATCTGTGCTGGCAACTTCGGTTCCCCAGTTTGAGATGATATTTTTCACATAAGTACCAGAGGCCGTCAGATCGCTTGCCGACCAATTACCCTCAGCACTGGCACCGGAATTAATGATAGAAGCCCCTTCACTCTTATCACTCACTGCCCAGTTTAGGTTAGTGATATTGTTGGTTTTAAGAAAATCCATCCACGCATCAACGCTAGATTCAGCAACACTACCGTTACCATCTGCATTAACAGCGCCCCATTCGGTCACCATCAATGGAATACCGTTATTTAACGCGGTAATGGCTTTATTACGCAAAGATTGACCGTGCGTTCCTGCATAAAAGTGGAGTGAATACGCGATATTCGTACCGTCGATAGGGTCTTGCGAGGCCACATCAACATCCTGCGACCACGTTGGCGTTCCTACCACAATCAAGTTGTCGGCATCTATTGCTCGGATAGCGGAAATAACATCTTCCGCGTAAGGTTTGATGACATTTGACCAACTGACAGACAGTGGCTCGTTGTAGATCTCATAAATGACGTTATTTTTGTCACCATAGCGCGTCGCCATGGTTTTGAAGAACTCAATAGCCGATGCTTTTTTATCTTCACCATGGTGTGTGTGAAAATCGATAATCACATACATATCATTGGCAATCGCTGCATCAATGACTTTTTCAGCTCGAGTAAGGTTACCCGATGGATCTTCAAGGTAAGAACCGCTTTCGTCACCGCCTACCGCGACACGGACAATGGAAGATTTCCAATCGTCTTTAAGCCACTTAACAACGCTGGCGTTGTACATTTTTTCCTGTCCCCAGCCAGTGTTGCTCCAAAAGAAGCTATTACCAGCAAAGCTTTTCACTTCACCGCCACTGAGAATTTGATTACCACTGACCGTTAAAGCGGGGACATCTGCCAGCGCACTACCACTGATAAGTGCCATAGCAAGCGCAAGAGCCGAAGGGGTGATTCGAGTTACTTTTTTCATTTCTATTTCCCTATATCCACACATTGGATATGCATATAGTAAGATATAAAATCACTTTCTATGATTCATGCAATTAATGCTTGGAATGAAGAAAACAGAAATGAACTAAGGCGATGCCATCCTTGGGATCGAAAATCCAATTTAACGAGAAATGACATCCCTCTTGTTGCAAACTTGATAATGGCACCGCAGAAATTAGCGCGTTGCCAGCACTTCTTTCAGCATAAACATGCCGTTAAGTGCTGCTGGGAAGCCAGCATAGCCTGCCATTTGGATGATAATTTCTTTTAGCTCATCTTCTGTAACTCCAACGTTAAGCGCTGCATTTAAATGAACTTTCAATTGAGGAAGACAACTTCCCATCGCGGTTAATGCCGCCACAGTTGCAATCTCACGGGAGCGCAAATCAAGACCGTCTCGAGAATAAATATCGCCAAATGGGAAAGCTATTGTCATCTTGGCTAGATCTGGGCAGATATCTTTTAAGCTGTTTATGACTTGATGCCCTGCTTCACCATCGATGGTATTAAGAAGTTCCAAGCCTTTTTCAAAACGTAAGTCTTTCATTATTGGTTCCTTTCAATTAAAGAACCACTAGGTTACAAGTTAGAGTTCACTCTAAGTCAAGCCACTTTATTTTCTCGATATAAATCGATTTTTTTCTCCAAAGCGGTCAGTAACATTTTTTGCCGCTCAATGTGTAACAACAAGGCTTCACGATGCTCTTCTAACAGCGCTTGGCGAGCATGAACGGTGTGGCTTCCTTCGGCACGAAGAGAGGCATAACGCAAAATGCCCTCTAATGGCATTCCTGTTTCTTTTAACTTGAGAACAAATTCAACCCAAGCTAAATCTCGTTCCGTGTAAACACGATGTCCGCTCTTGCTACGTTGAATATTACGGAGCAAGCCGATTTTTTCATAGTAGCGAAGCGTATGAGCACTGAGACCAGTGACGGAAGAAAACTGCTGCATATTCATAAGAAAGCTAAATCCTGCATTGGGAATTGTTCGTAGATCAATTTCAATGTCATCGCTAACGTGACCGTGATAAATACGGGACGAACCAAGCGATGTCCATGGGACATTACCAAGCGACTTCCAGCAAGAGAGCCAATGATCTGTCCGATGCCCATTACGATACCAAGAACATAGTCTACATGTCCTAAATAGATGAAAAGAACCAATGAGATAACATTGCCTGTTAAGTTGAGCGGCTTAGTCATCATCGAAGCGCCTTTGGCGGTATAACCAAGCAAAGCAATAAAGGCAACCATCCAAAGAGAACCTGTGCCAGGCCCAAAGAAGCCATTATAAAAACCCAAGACCAATCCACCTAAACACATAAAGAGGCTGAGCGACATTTTAGGTTCACTGGCTTGATTCTTCTTAAGTTGCCCGGAAAAGATAGAGTAGATGGTGATTAAAATCATCAGCGCTGGAATCAATGCTTCTAGTAACGCCTTATCCAAAGCATCCACGGCGAAGGTACCTATGATTGCCCCAAGGCTAGTAAAGGCTATCCCTAAGCCCAATTTTTGCGGATTGATTTGTTGATGAAGTAGAAAAGAGAGCGACGTAGTAGACTCCCCAATCACCGCCTGAAATCGGTTGGTTCCCAGTGCCAACATCGGTGGCAATCCACAAAACAATAGACAAGGCACCGTCAATAGCCCACCGCCACCAGCAATGGCGTCAATAATGGCTGCGATGACCGCCACAATAAAAAGAAAGGCATAGATATCAAAAGATAAGGTAAAGAGTTCGCTCAAGTGATTCATCCCAAGTTCAGTAACGTGAGCCATTTGTAACATGGGCTAACATGTAGTTAAATTAAGCATAATTAACTCATACATTAAGGAAATGGTTAATGATTAACTCACAGGAAGTGGCATTTTTTATTACCATCGCTTCTAGCTCATCCCTAGCGGCAGCGGCGCGAAAAATGAATGTGACTCCACCGAGCGTTTCACAGCGCCTACAACATATTGAGCAGAAACTGGGGGTAACGTTAGTCGAGCGCAGCGCTCGATCCATTGCCTTAACCGCAGAAGGAAAGCTGCTCGCCACGCGAGGAAAAACGCTACTGGCAGGGTTTGACGCTCTTTATGACGACCTTGCTCACCATAAAGAATCCCTTTCTGGTAAGTTAAGAATTGATGGACCTTTTGGTTTAGGTATGAAGCACGTCGGCTTAATTATCGGCGAATTCCAACAGCGTTATCCTGAATTAGAAATCGAGCTGAATTTATCCGAATCACCACGATGGGATCCGATTAATAGCCCCGACATTTTGCTCTACATCGGCCATTTAAAAGATTCGTCATTAAGACGAGTGGTATTAGTGAAAAACCGTCGTTTATTGTTGGCAGCTCCTCACTATTTGGCCTCAGCGCCGCCCCTCAATCATCCTGAAGATCTGACCAACCATCGCTGTATTGCACTTAGAGAAAATCAGGAAGATGCCACTTTATGGCGTTTTACTCACCATGCCACAGGTGAAGAGAGCAATATTCGTATTCGACCCTGCTTAGCCAGTAATGTGGGACACATTATTCGTGAGTGGGCGGTTCAGGGACTAGGCATTATTCAACGCTCATACTGGGATGTGACCGAAGAGCTACGTCAAGGGTCGTTAGTTGAACTGCTTCCTGAGTATCAATTTGCGAGTGCCGACATTGTTGCGCTCTTAGCTAATGAAGAGAAATTACGGCCGCAAAAAGTGAATTTGTTTCTCGACTATCTCAAAAGCCGTCTTCCTCAACTTATCACTGAAGGCCCACTATAGTATGAGCGGTTGGATGAATACGGTTCACATCATCCCAATTTGAAACGTCAGACAAAAAAAAGCTCGGTGACAAAACATTCACCGAGCGATGTATCAATATTCGTTTCACTGTAGATACAGGAAAGATATTCTTATTAACGAGTTAAAGAGTCAATTAGATCAATAGCAAAACCTGTTGCATATTTAAGACGAATACATAAGTTTATTCTCAATAAGCCTTGTCTTAATAAGTCATTGCGGTTTACATGCGTTTAAGCGGTTTAACTACGCTATCTAATCCTTCGATTTTTAATGCTAAACAGAGCTGCAGCAGTTCGCCGAGTTCACCTTCAGGAAACCCTTTTTTATCAAACCAAAGCAAATACGCCTCTGGTAAATCAATTAAGTAGCGCCCTGCATATTTACCAAATGGCATCTGCATGCGAGCTAATTTGAGGATGTGTTCTTTGTCTAACATAATTTTACTCTCGACCACGTGCCATTGCGGTTAGGCATGCACATGGTCGTTAACCCATTCTAAAATTTCAATTAAATCATGATCGGTCATATTCAACAAACGGTCGCCAACATACCATTCAATAAAACTGCGATCAGGCTGAGGAGCACTTTGTGGGTGACCTAACCAAATACCCAAATCCGCCGCCATTTTATCACGCAGCATATTGGCCTTTTCGACACTGATCGGCAAATACCAGTGCAGCATATTCGCTTGGGGTTGTTTAGGATTGAGTTCAAAATCGTCGTAATCATTAAAGATCTGATAAATATGTTGAGTACGCTCGAACAAAGCCGGCATTTGCGCCAACCTGTGGTCAAACTGCATCGCAGCCGAAATCACATAAGGCGAGCGGTGGAACACATTGCCACCTTGACGACGAAACCACATTTTAGCCTTATTAATCAGAGCTTGACTACCGAGCAACACCGAGCCACCCAAACCATTAATGCCCTTGTAAAGCGATACATAAACGGAATCAAAACCATTGGCTATTTCTGCGTAGCTGTGCTGATAAAAGGCCGCAGCCTCCCACAACCGAGCACCATCCATGTGTAGATGGATATTTTCACTATGACAGTGTTGTTTGATCTCTTGTAATGCCGTCCACCCAGGTAATTGGCCACCAAGTTCACGCATCGGAAGCTCATATACGGCAGCAGCAATTTCATCTGGCCATGCCTTTAAATCTTGCACTGTCCATGGGCGATAACGATCGCCAACCGGTAACACATTAAAGCGATGCTGCAACTGATAACCTTGCCCTTCATGACGGGTAATATGACTGGTGTCATGCAGTGCCACATTGCGACAACGTCGCTCATCACAGGCAATTTGTAAAACGGTGGGTTGCGTCATAGTGCCGGAAATAACGAACACAGCGGCTTCAAAACCGAGAAGATCTGCAATCTTCTTTTCAAATTGAGCAATGGTTTTGCCGTCACCATAGCTGTCATGGTCGGCATGATGTAGCTCACTCCACTTCGCCATTTGGGTAAACAGCTCAGCCGGAGTAAGTTCACTATTGCCAGAGAGAAATGTGTGGCAATCTTTGCGTAAATCTGTCGCCATTGTAATTATCCTTTGCGGCCTATTTTTCGGTTCTTAGAGTCAGTGTTGAGCATAAGACTCGTGGTTTGATTCGTTTTTATTATAGTCGCTTGTTTTTTCGCAGATTACTACTCACAATCTTGCAAACTAAGTCTTGAGCATAGCGACAGAGATAGCCCTTTGCATCATTGATTGCTACTATACGCGCTCAAAACCTGACTAATTCAATAAGATATTATCTTGCTCGCCGATTGGATGTCTGTTTATCGCAAATAAACGACTCATCGATCAACAACGAAAGTGCAGATAATTCATTACTTTACGCTGGCAATTAGAACCCGAATGCAAACATCTTCTACATCTTTATCACTTGGCCGACAGTTGTTTAATATGACATGGCCAATGATGTTCGGCGTACTATCCTTGATGAGCTTTCAGCTCGTAGACAGTGCGTTTATCGGACAACTGGGTATTCTTCCCTTGGCTGCCCAAGGGTTTACTATGCCCATTCAAATGATCATTATTGGCCTACAGGTTGGTTTAGGTATTGCTACCACCGCTGTCATTGCAAAAGCAATTGGCGCCGGTAAAACCGATTATGCTAAACAGCTCGGTGGGTTGGTGATTGTAATGGGAGGCGTCGGGGTCGCACTCTTTGGCGTGATTATCTATTTGCTACGTCAACCTATTTTGAACCTGCTTGGAGCCCCTGAAAGCGTATTGCCCATTATTGATAGCTACTGGATTTGGTGGCTAGTGAGTTCTTGGGTTGGTGCTGTATTGTACTTTCTTTATAGCGTCTGCCGAGCCAATGGCAATACTATGCTACCAGGGTCGATGATGATGGTGACCAGCGTACTGAACCTGATACTCGATCCCCTGTTTATTTTCACTCTAGATATGGGCATCAATGGCGCTGCGATTGCTACCGCGATCGCTTTTGGTTTAGGTGTGCTTTACGTTGCTCCCAAAGTCTCGGCACGCCATTGGATGCGCTTTGATTGGAGCGATCTCAATATCGCGCATAGCATGGCCGATATTGCCCACATTATGGGTCCTGCGATGCTCAGCCAGTTGCTTCCGCCACTCTCTTCGATGTTAGCAACAAAACTATTAGCGTCGTTTGGCACAGAAGCAGTCGCGGCATGGGCACTCGGTTCTCGCTATGAATTCTTCTCCATTGTTGCCGTATTAGCGCTTACTATGTCGATGCCACCCATGGTGGGTAGGCTGCTTGGTGGTCGAAAACTCGATGACATTCGTACCTTAGTCTCTATCGCAGTTAAGTTCATATTTGTCTTTCAGTTAGTCATTGCCTTGCTCTCTTTATTGCTGGCAAACCCACTAACCCATGTGATGACAAGCGAACCAGAAGTGCGTGACATCCTCCATTACCATCTCACTATCGTGCCGTTTAGTTTAGGTTTATTGGGTATTTGTATGTTAATGGTGTCGGTATCAAACGCGTTAGGAAAATCCTATGTTGCGTTACTTATCTCTGCGTTGCGTTTATTCGCCTTCTTCCTACCTTGCTTATGGTTAGGAGCACAAATAGGTGGACTACATGGTCTATTTATCGGCGCTTTATGCGGTAACGTGCTGGCAGGGATGTTTGCATACACCATCTACCGCCGAACATTACACAATATCATCCGCAATGAAACAGACGCTGGATAAATACTATTTCGAGTGAAAAATAACAAAGGGCTTAGCCACAACATGGCTAAGCCCTTTTACTTGGCATTCGGTTTACACGAAATTAGCGATTGCGGCGCGCTTCAACAGCGTCTGCTAATTGACGTAGCACTTTTTCAGTATCATCCCAACCAATACAGGCATCAGTAATCGATTGGCCGTAAGTCAGCTCTTTGCCTTCTTCCAAATCTTGGCGGCCTTCAACAAGGTGAGATTCAATCATCACGCCGAAGATAGCATCTTCGCCCGCTTTTAGTTGGTCGGCAACGTCTTGTGCCACCACCATTTGGCGTTGGTACTGTTTAGAACTATTTGCATGGCTGAAATCGATCATCACTTTCTGCGGTAAGTTGATCTCTTCCAGTTTCTGTTTCACATGGGAAACATGTTCTGCACTGTAGTTTGGCTCTTTACCACCACGCAAGATGATGTGGCAGTATGGGTTACCATTGGTTTGTACAATAGCGGAATGACCATACTTGGTAACTGATAGAAAATGGTGCGATGAACCGGCAGAACGAATTGCATCCGCAGCGATTTTGATGTTGCCATCCGTACCATTTTTAAAGCCAACAGGACAAGATAAACCAGAAGCCAATTCACGGTGTACTTGCGATTCAGTAGTACGAGCACCAATCGCACCCCAACTAATTAAGTCTGCAAGGTATTGCGGCGTAATCATATCCAAAAATTCGCTTGCCGTCGGAATACCCATATCAGTCAAATCAAGCAAAAGCTTACGACCAATACGCACACCGTCATTAATTTCGTAAGTATCGTTAAGATACGGGTCGTTAATTAGGCCTTTCCAACCTACGGTCGTACGAGGTTTTTCAAAGTAAACACGCATCACAATTTCAAGTTTGTCACCCAACTCGTCACGTAAACCTTTGAGACGTTTACCGTACTCAATGGCAGCTTTGGTGTCGTGAATAGAACAAGGACCGATGATCACAAGTAGACGGTCATCTTTTCCTTCAAGAATATGGTGAATAGCTTCGCGCGCTTGAAAAGTAGTAGAAGCAGCAACATCAGTAGCTGGGTATTTCTCCAATACCGCTACTGGAGGTAATAATTCTTTAATTTGTTTAATTTTTACATCATCGTTCTGGTACATCGCTTACTTCATCCTGTTGTGCGCTACGAAATTTCGCTTATGAGTTATGAATCACTTCATGCAGTCTGTCTGCTGTCCTTGTAAGTTATCGACTTAACCGAAATATCGCAAGCATTATTTTTTACAAAACGCAATAACAGCACTTTGTTTACAAAAAACTTATTGTGTAAATTTTATTTTACACCCATTATCGCTTGGTGAAATCGTTAACAAAATACGAATTAAGATATTGATCTTAAATACTTTTACTTTACCTTCACAAAACAAAGAAACTTAACTTATACGGAAAGAGCCTAACGCTTTGCACAAGCCAGTATCGCCAACTTCACACCATAGTCGCCGAAATAATCCCACTTGAGATCACATAATTATGCGACTTTCACTCAACACAAAAACCAAATTTGTGGGTGCAACACAAGTTTACCTAACTTAAGATGTGTGCTTACAAAACGTTTATCGATTGCGCGCGCATTATTGATAATCTAATTCACATACACTGATACAATCCTTTAACAAAGCAAGGTGACACTTATGATGCGTTATGTCACTCAGTGGCTACAGAAAGACCCTGATCCCAAAACTCGTGAAGAATTGCAGTATCTCGTTGAAGAACAGATGACTGCTGAACTAGAAGATCGTTTCAACACACGCCTTCAATTTGGTACCGCTGGTTTACGTGGTAAAGTGGGTTGTGGTCCTAACCGTATGAACCGCTTAGTTATTCAAGAAACCTCTGCTGGGTTAGCGGATTATTTGATTAAACAAGTAAGCAACGCGAAAACGCGTGGTGTAGTGATTGGCTACGATGGCCGACCTGATTCACAACAGTTTGCTCAAGATGCAGCAAGTGTACTAACAGCCCATGGCATTAAGGTTTATCTCACTTATAAAGTTGCGCCAACGCCAGTTGTCGCCTTTGGTGTAAAGCATTTTTCAGCCGCGGCCGCCATTGTGGTCACCGCGAGTCACAACCCACCTGAATACAACGGCTTCAAAGTTTACTGGGAAAATGGGGCGCAAATCATTCCACCTCATGATGCAGGCATTGCTGCGGCAATTGATGTAGCGGCAACTCAGCCAATCAATCAACTGGGTCTTGAACAAGCAGAACAACAAGGCCTGTTGGTATGGCTTAAAGATGAGTATTACCAAGCGTATCGCCAAGCAACTCATCAGCAACCGTTACTGAACAATCACTCAGCTCCAAAAGACCTCGTTATTGCTTACACAGCAATGCATGGCGTGGGCGCTGACATGGCAGAAACCCTATTAGCCGATGCAGGGTTCACTCAGGTTCATAGCGTTGCTAAGCAAAGAGAGCCTGACGGCACCTTCCCAACCGTCAACTTCCCTAACCCAGAAGAAACTGGAGCGATGGATTTGGTGATGGCATTGGGTAAAAACACTCAAGCCGATATCGCCTGTGCCAATGACCCAGATGCCGACCGTTTTGCCGTAGCAGCGCGTAAAACCGATGGCACCTATCAAATGCTGACGGGTGACCAAGTGGGGTCTCTATTTGGCGAGTATTTGCTAAATAACTGCGATGCAAAAACCAAGTTGGTGGGAAATACCATCGTCTCTTCAAGCCTATTAAGCAAAATCGCCCAAGCAAAAGGTGCACAGTACTACCAAACCCTAACCGGTTTTAAGTGGCTTACCAATGTCGCGATGGAAAAGCAAACCGCTGACCATGAGTTTCTATTCGCTTATGAAGAAGCGCTGGGCTACACCATTGGCACAACGGTTTGGGATAAAGACGGATTAACCGCACTGGTTGCCTTTGCCCAATTGGCAGCTCAGTTAAAGCAGCAGGGTAAAACGGTTTGGGATGCGTTAGAAGATCTCTATCGTCAACATGGTTTGTATGTCACTGCCCAACGCAGCATCGCTTTAGATCCAAAATCGCCACCTGTGGGTGATACGCTGCGTCACCAGCCACCAAAAGAGATCGCAGGACGTAGAGTTGAAGTCACAGAAGACTACAAATTGTGTGAGCGTCACTTTGCTAATGGTGATAAAGAGCTGATTGCCATGCCAGCCAGTGACGTATTAGTTTACCACTTAGAAGGTGGTGCGAGAGTCATTGTTCGACCTTCAGGTACGGAACCTAAACTCAAATGTTACTACGAAGTGGTCGGTGAATTTGGTGCAGAACTCAGTTTTGAGCAAGCTCAACAGCAAGCTGAAGAACAAATGGCAATGCTGATCGCAGAGCATCAACACAGCTTGAACTAAGCGACCTAATCTTGGGTTTGGGTACAATTTTCCGGCAAAAAATGAAGAAAAGCCTCCTTGCGGAGGCTTTTTATTACGTAGAGAAGCATTATTCTCTCAACCATTTCGAATACTTTTCAGCCGTGGAGGTTATCGAGACTGACCAGCAATAATCTCTTTGATAAGTCATCTCAATCGGTTAAGCGAATAATTCGGACGCTAGTCCGCTACGCACAGCAACCTTAGATCAGCTCATCTAACATTGCTGCATCGTATTCTTTTACTGGTTCGCCTTGCTCAACGCGAGCCACGTAATCTGGGTTGGCAATAAATGGACGACCAATTGCAATCAAATCAAACTTACCGGCCTCAATAGCTTCAGCGCCAGTTTTAGCTGAGTAACCACCAACACCAATCAAGGTTTTAGAGTATTGACTGCGCATGTACTCAGACACTCGTCCGCCGAGAAAATCGAATTCCATCGAATCATCAAACATGCCTTCATGAACATAAGCAAGTGAGCGTTTCTCTAACTCAGCAAATAAGTAATCAAATACAGCGCGATCGCGTGAGTCAGCAGACATATGAGCATAACCCCCTGGAGATAAACGCAAACCAGTGCGGTCTCCACCAATTTGGGCGATCACAGCATCAACAACTTGCAGAGGGAAACGCGCCATGTTATCCGGTGTTTCACCAAACTCATCTTGGCGATGGTTCGAATCAAAGTGCAAGAACTGGTCGATTAGATACCCATTTGCACCGTGAATTTCTACGCCATCAAAACCTGCATCAATCGCGTTTTGCGCAGCTTGAGCATAATCTTTAACTAATTGAGCGATCTCTTCACTCGTCGCCGCTTTAGGTGTGGTGTAAACCAAATCACGACGACGTGGCACAGTACCATCAAACGCAATAGCTGAAGGTGCAAGGACATACTCACCATCAAAGAAAGCAGGATGAGCCACGCGCCCGGTATGCCACAACTGAGCAAAAATTTTGCCGCCTTTGCTGTGCACTGCTGAAGTAACTTTCTTCCAGCCTTCAATTTGCGCTTGGGTAAATAAACCAGGGGTATTTGGATAACCTTGACCATCAGGACGAATGATCGTGGCTTCAGAAATAATCAACCCCGCATCCGCACGACGCTCATAATAATCAACCATCGCTTGCGTTGGAACCAAGTTATCGTCTGCCATGCAGCGAGTAAGTGGTGCCATTACTATGCGGTTTTTTAACGTTAACGTGCCATTAAGCGGCACAGATTCAAACAATACTTTAGTCATGATGTTTTATCCCAACTCAGTTGATGTAAAACATGCTAACCTATTATTGAATGAACGTTCAAGATATTTTTTGAATGATCATTCAAATTAGATTCACATCTCGCTTTGTCACTGCCTGTGAATCAAGGTAATATGAGCGCCATCAGAATCGAGGAGCAACGTATACAGTGCGAGTAGCTGAATTTAATCGAGAACAAGTATTGCAATCGGCGATGAATGAGTTCATTGCCAAGGGTTATAACAAAACCAGTATGCAAGACTTAAAACGTGTTACAGGTTTACACCCTGGCTCTCTCTACTGTGCTTTTGAAAATAAGCGCGGCTTACTCATGGCCGCATTAGAGCAATACGCAAAAGATAGAGAAGATGAATTTACCAGCATATTCTCAGCAGAAGAGACCATTTTAGCTGGCTTTCGTCGCTATTTAGAACACATCATCAGCGAATGTGAGTGCGAACAAATCAAAGATTGCTTGCTGCAAAAATCCTTGAGTGAGTTTTCGCAACAAGATGATGAAGTGGAACAAGCCGTATGTCAGATCATTCAAATCTGGAAGAATGGCATACAAACTCAATTAGAACTGGCACAACAAAGAGAAGAAATTGCGGCAGACAAAAACTGTCAGCAATTGGGTGAGTTTTTTATCATGGGTATCTATGGCCTACGCTCATATGCCCACACGAAACCAGCGCCCGGTGTATTAAAACGACTAGCCGATCAGCTATACCAAACACTAGCCAATTAAGAGCGATACGACTCGTATCGCTCTTCCTACACCCCAACAGCAGGCGTTTAACTAGAGCAGCCCCGAAAGCAACCAGATTGCCAACGTAAAGAAAACCGCCCCCATCACCTTATACTGGTAGCGTCTAAAGGTTGTATTGTGCAACAGCCCTTTACCAAGTGAGCCCACCAACGCCACCAGCAGCAAATTGAAGCTTAACCCTAGCACATTCAAAATGATGCCCAAGGCAAACATCTGCTGTGCGGAAGAACTGCTGATATGGGCTGAGACAAACTGTGGCAAAAACATCACAAAGAACAACAGCGCTTTGGGGTTGAGCAAATTACTCAACATGGCTCGCCGATAAAACTGGCTCGCCAACCCTTTCGGTTCGGTTACTGTTGGCGCATCACCGACATCAGCGTGATAGCAATCCCAACCCATTTTTAATAAATACAGCCCACCGATAGCATGTAAAAGTTCTAATGCTAAGGGGCTTACTGCCACTAATGCTGAAACTCCGACCGCGGCCAAACACGTCAAAATTAAACCTGACGTTGCATTCCCTAAACTGGCAAATATCCCTACTCGACGACCAAAGCTCAGACTGGCACTCAAAATTAATAACATGTCTGGCCCAGGAACTAACAAAAGCGCAAGTACCGCAACCAAATACATGGGAAGAATGGTGTAGTCGATCATAATCTTTGGTATTGAGAAAAAACGGCGCATCCTATCGCAAATACAGCCAACAAATCAAAACAAAATTCCAATAAAACTCCACACAACAATAATTTATATTAAAAAATCAACATAAAACAGGATAAGACACAAGTTTCATGTCGAGTTTTACTCAAAACTAATATCTTATCTTCTGTGCTATAACTGATTGAAATCACCACCTTTCATCCCCATTTATTCTCAACAACATGCACATAATCAAGGACGCTTATGACTTCCCAACCGGATGTAAATGACAATGACGCTCCACCGTTTACACAGTTTATTAAAGGCACTATTGCGATTTCGCCGCTGAGCATCGCGGTACTTCCTTGGGGGTTATTGGCAGGTTCTTACGCGGTCGATTCAGGTTTAAGCCCTTTTGATAGCCAAATGCTCTCTGTCATTCTTTATGCAGGCGCAGCGCAATTGGTTGCCATCGGCATGCTCAAAAGCGGTGTCGGTCTTTTCACCATGTTGCTGACCACCTTTTTTATTACTTCTCGTCACTTCCTTTATGGCGTATCGATGCGCAGTAAAATCAGCTCGTTACCTAAACGTTGGCGCTGGTCGTTGGGCTTTTTGCTCACCGATGAACTGTTTGCTATTTGTGGACAGCAAAAAGATGAGCAGTTTAATCGCTGGTATGCTCTCGGAGCGGGGTTAAGTTTTTATATTGTGTGGAACATCGCCTCACTGGTCGGCATCTTAGCTGGGCACTATATTCCAAATTTAAATCAACTCGGTTTAGATTTTGCGGTTGCGGCGACCTTCATCGCCATTGTGATTCCCAATACCAAAACCTTTCCTGTTTTGGTGTGTGTCCTCGTCTCATTGGTGCTTGCCGTCACACTAGAAACCTATCAAGTCCAAGGCAGCTTAATGATCGCAAGCCTTGCAGCAATGATTGCTGGCTACCTCTGCGAAACTTGGGTAGGAGAAAAATAATATGGTGCTTCTCTCCATTTTATCCATGGCTGCACTGGTTTTTATCAGCCGTTATATGTTTCTCGAACCTAAATTGCCCCTCAAAATGAGTGCAAAACTGCAGCGCCTACTCACCTATTCCAGCCCTGCGGTTCTCACCGCCATTTGGGCACCAATCGTCTTTACCAACGATCATCAGTTACAACTGCATACGCATAACCCTTACCTCTGGGCCGCTATCTTAGCCGCGCTCATCGCCTGGAAAACCCGGAATGTGTTACTCACCACAGTGATTAGCATGGTGGTATTTTTGGTGCTCAATTTGTGGGTGTTTGCATAAACCAATAGGGAGGCTACTTTGTCAATATGGCCGAATAAGCAATCAGTGCATTGGTGATAACGATGAACGAGTGAATCTAGGCTGGTTGAACAACGCCTGATCGTTTCCACAAAAAAAGTCCCTTACAGGGACTTTGTTTTTTGGATTAAACTGGTCAATTGAAAACAGATAATATGATGTAAGCCAGACGTTTATATCAAGCTCAAATTGCACCTACTCAGCAACCCATTCAATTTCGATAAGTGTTTCATCACCCGCTTTTAAGCGTCCTAAAAAGACATCGCCTTTATGAACCTCACCCACCCCTTTAGGTGTGCCGGTCATCACGACATCACCATCTTCTAAGGTGGTGTAAGAGGCAAGGTCGGCAAGGATGGCATTCGGTTTGTACATCATTTGTGGCACACCGCCACACTGGATTCGTACGCTATTAATGTAGAGTTCCAATTGCAAAGAGGTCAGTTCTAGCTCATCTAACGGAATAAACTTACTAAACACAGCAGAGCCATTAAACGCTTTTGCTCTTTCCCAAGGCAATCCTTTCGCCTTTAAGTAAGATTGCAGCTCACGCTTAGTTAAATCAAGACCCAAACCGACTCCGTGGTACTGCCCGTCTTTAATCAAAAAACAGATTTCTGTTTCATAATGCAACGTTTCTTCGTGTACCGCGTTTAATGTACTGCTTATCGAACTGTTAGGCTTGTGAAACACCACCATTTGTTCTGGGACCGCATTATTAAGCTCTTGAATATGCTCCACATAATTGCGACCAACACAGAGGATTTTTGATGGAGTGATCAACTGCTCTTCAAATCGAATGGCATTCATAATTAGGCTCTTCCTTGAACAAAGTTTGAATGCCGAGTGTAACTTATTGCGTCAATTCACAATAGTTTAGAAGATTAATTTCTGAAAATTGATCTTAAAAATCATAGTGACAGAGAGAAATTTAGGTCATTGGCCTAAGGTAGACAGCACTTTTTCACACAACTGCTTTAACGCAATTAACTCATCTACCTCAAGCTTGAATTTACACAACATTTCGTTAGGAACAGAGAGCGCTTTACTACGCAGTTCAGTACCTTTTTCGGTGAGATACAGTTCGCGGACTCGTTCATCTGATTCGCTACGTCGACGCTCAACTAGACCTTTGCTTTCCAAACGCTTTAACAAGGGAGTCAAGGTACCTGAATCAAGATAGAGCTTCTCCCCTAAGGTTTTAACACTAATACCGTTACTCTGCCATAACACCATCATCACCAAATATTGCACATAGGTGAGGTCCAACTGCTCCAGCAATGGACGATACGCTCTCACCACGGCATTCGCTGCACTATAAAGCGGGAAACAAAGCTGATTTTCCAGAAGCAATAACTCATCGGAGTGATTATCTGGCTGATGGTCTGATACTTGGCACTGGGTCATGGTGTTAGATAACTCGCAATTAAATTGTGCACAATATACTTGCTTTCGAGGTAAAGATCGATATAAGATTGCCAGCAATTAGATTGTGCACAACTTAAATAAGGAATCCGAGATGAAAACTCTTTACACAACAAAAGCAACTGCGCTTGCAGGTCGTAATGGTCAAGTAGCAACTGATGATGGTTTACTGTCTGTAAACTTAGCTTACCCTAAAGAGATGGGTGGTAATGGCAATTCGACTAACCCAGAACAGCTATTTGCTGCAGGTTATGCCGCCTGTTTCTCTAACGCTGTTTTGCATGTGGCTCGCGAAGCCAAAATAGCGCTGAAATCTGCCCCTGTGACTGCAGAGGTAGGAATTGGGATGAATCAAGACGGTGGCTTCCAACTCTCGGTCACTCTGGCTGCACAATTAGATCTGCCTGAAGATCAAGCAATTGAATTGGTTCAAACCGCACATAAAGTATGCCCTTACTCAAATGCGACTCGTGGCAATATTGATGTTCATCTTTCCGTCAACGGGCACACTATCGCCTAAAGCCACCACGATTAAAAATCTTCCCTATCAATAAGTTAGGTTATTGATAGGGTTCTACTACTTTTCCACTATCTGCTGCAACTCTTTCTTTCTATGCTCTTTTTTTACACAAAAGCCATAAAAACAACATAGAAACGTCAAGAACGAGTCATGAAACCGTCATTTAATCCTACTAATTTTGAGCCTACCAAAACGTTAGAGCATTGATGCTCATCTACTAATAAATAAGGTAATAAAATGAAAAAGGCAGTTCTCGCAAGCGCTATCTTCGCCGCACTAGTGTCCGGCTCAACTCTAGCAGCAACTGTGTACGATGCAGATGGTACTCAACTTAAAGTTGGCGGTCGTGTTGAATTCCGTGGTGACTTCAATGCTAAAACTGACGGCACTGAAATCGAAGGCACTATGGTGGATAACACTCGTGCTCGTTTAAATATCGAAGGTAGAAGCGAAATCTCTGAAGGTTTGAGCGGCTTTGCTCGTTACGAAAACGAACAAAAAGATGGCTCTGCTGGCTCTACATTCACTCAACGTTACATGTTTGCTGGCCTTGATTTCGACGGTCACGCACTTTCTTTTGGCTCACAAGATACTGCCTCTGTTCAAGTATCAAAATTCTCTGATATCGGTGAATTTACTGGTATCCAGAAAAAACTTTCTGCGTCTAGCGACCACGAAGAAAACGTGATTGCTTACCGTGGCCAAATCACTGATGAACTTAACGTACAAGCAACTTACCAAGTACTATCTAGCGACCGCGATAACGCTGATGGTTACGGCATCTCTGCTGTGTACAAACTGCCAATGGGTCTAAAACTTGGTGCAGCCTACACTGGTGAACAAGAAGACGCAGAAGGTACTACTGGTAACCAAAAAGCAAATCAATTCTTGCTAGGTTTGGGTTACTCAATCGACGCTCTATACCTTGGTGCTACTTACTCTACTGGTGATACTGCCACTGACGACCAAGACTTCGACGTGATTGAAATCGCAGCCTCTTACAAAATCAACGACCAAACTAAAGTTCAAGCTATCTACGGTAAAGATACTGACAAGCCAGACGGTGCATCTGATATCGATAACGAAGACTTCGTTGAGCTAGGCGGTTACTACAGCTTTAACTCTAACCTATCAACTTACCTTGCTCTTAAATTGAACCAAGTTGATAACGCTGATGATACTTACCGCGTTGGTCTAAAATACGCCTTCTAAGTACCAACTGTCCTAATATGTCCTTTTCTTATGGCCTGACTGCTATCAGGCCATTTTTATTTCTGTTGCACCAATTTACGCCAATCGCGCCCCATCACAAAGCATTATCTCGCCCACTGCTATAGTAACAAAACACTATAAGTATCTGTTTTTATTTATAAATAATAGTTGGCACACTTACTGCTTTAGTAAAACTACAAATGCAGGCAGCGTTTGTGCTTCTTTTCAGTGATAAGGCAGAAATCACTGGTCACTTCATGTTTTTAACCTCCCATGTGGGAGGTTTTTTTTTGCAAATAAACCTAATGACCTCAAAGTGCACAATTTAGAGTTTCATCAGCAAGAACAGGTTATATACCGATTTTCTACGTAGAATAACTAGGTATTCAAATCGGTGCCTTACCTATAAGCGAATACATTCTCGCTGAAACAGCATCTTGAGGTTACTTGGGTATATTCAATTTATTCGAATGACTTGACAGACAAAAGCCAGTTGGCGCAAGAAACGAAGCAGAGTAATATTTAATCAGTTTCTTATTCTGAGCAAATGTTATGCAAAACTCCCATCAACCCATCCATGGGGCAGCCTGGATGTTAACCGCTGGGCTTGCGTTTTCTGTGGTCAACAGCGTCACACAAATAGCAAGTATCCGCTTTGGACTGCCTTCAACCACTGTTGCACTGATTCAATATGGCATTGCCATCATTGTGATGATTCCTTATTTGCGTTCTTTAGGATTTAAACAATCGCTGCGCACCTCTCACTTTAGCTTACATGTTTTCCGCGTCTTTTTGGCCGTGATAGGTATCCAGCTTTGGTTGTGGGCATTAGCCTATCCTGTGCCGATTTGGCAAGGCATTGCACTACTAATGACCTCACCTCTGTTCGCGACCATAGGTTCAGGGCTGCTTCTTAAAGAAAAAGTGAGCATGGCCCGCTGGGGAGCGACGTTAAGTGGCTTTATTGGTGCGATGATTATTCTGCAACCTTGGTCCGATACCTTTTCATGGGCATCCCTACTTCCCGTTGGAGCGGCGTTCTTCTGGGCGTGTTATTCACTGATGGTGAAAAAGCTATCCAATGATGATTCACCATCCACTATGGTGATTTACCTTTTAGTACTGATGACCCCATTTAATTTAGTACTGGCGATTCCAGAATGGCAAACACCAACCGATAGTTCATTATGGTTGATTTTGATTGCGGCAGGAGTGTTGACGGCCTTAGCACAATGGGCGATTGTGAAAGCCTATTCTATTGCCGACGCCTCATTCGTTCAGCCGTTTGACCACGCTAAACTACCAATGAACGTCATTGCGGGATGGGTTGTTTTTGGCTGGGTACCACCTGGTCGCTTGTGGTTAGGCGCTGCCATTATTGTCCTATCGGTTGCGTTTATTACTCAATGGGAAAATAAACAGGCACAACTTGCAGTAAAAACCGTATAAGCTCACGATGAAGTGAGATAAAAATAGGGCCTTGAAAACTCAAGGCCCTATTTTTTAATAGCTTAGCGAGTCAACGCATTCCAAAGCATGGCAAGCACAGACATTTTTGCAGGGCGCTGTGCCTGTTCGATTGGGTGAACCATTTCTTTGGCTAAAGCGAGCCCTAATAAAGATGAACCCATGTTGTTATCCATTTGGCACTCCTCACATTGTTGTTAATTAATAACCAAACAATGTGATCTTAGCACCAAAATAGCCAAAAACAAGACTTGGGTCACATTTATTTTTCGTAATGTTACGAATTAGCTGCGTTTAGGTTGTTTGTATGTTTTACCCGCGGCTTGGTAAACGTCTTTCTGTTTCATCTCGAAAAATGACTCAAAGAACCAAGCAACAAACTTGATGACATCGTCGCCTTCGTTCATTACGTGTTCGAGATACTCTTGCTCAACGCCTTGTTCATCCGCTTCCACGGTCATGTGGTAAATACGCTGCTCGTTCTCTACTTCCGCTAGGACAAACTGGCCAGCGAGAGATTGAGCCGCTTGTGCGACCTCCACATCTTCATTCAGTTTCAGTTGTTCAAGTGCTTTAGGGAGCGCCCCTAGTTCACATAAGCTTTTTACTAAAGCTTCAAACTCATTTGCTTGCATGAAAGTTCCTCAGTCAGTTCGCCGCGGATTATACCCTGAAATTGATTGAGCTTGCTATGGTCGTTCAAGGATACGAATATCGACACAAGGAGACTTATTATAGGCAACAGCTAAGAAGCGGCATGCGCCGGTGCCGCGACATTTTGGTAACGGAAGGTAGTGACAAAAATAGTTCCAGTAGCAATAGCAACCAGCAAATAGAAAACACCTAGGGAATGCTGGCTAGTGACCCAATGCTCAACCACGTAACCACCAAATATCCCCGCTAAGCACATTTGTACCGAGCCAGACAGAGCGGCCACTGCGCCTGCTTGTTTTTTGTGTGGTGAAAGCAACATGGTTGTTGCCATTGGAAAGGAGATGCCTTGGGCAAAAGACAGCACCGTAAATGCGATAATTAATCCAACCACTGAAAAAGGCACCAGCAATAGTACCGCAGCCGAGGCAAATATCAGCCCAATAGACAAACAGAAGATAGGTTTAATACCGTAATAACGATGCAAAACATTTACTGCAATACTCCCGCTTAGCAAACCCAACGAAGGAACAATCATCAAGGTGCCGTAATCCGCTGCAGTCATACCGAGCTGAATTTGCATTAAGAAGGGTAAAACAGACAAAGTGACCATCGCAGCTAAGTAGCTAATCCAGTTGTAACTGGCGCTGCTGATCACTTGCACATTGGTCAGTAAACTTACGTAGTTTTTCACCACGGTGATTGGCTCAAAACGGTGCTTCTCATAAGGTAACGTCTCAGGAAGAATAAACATCCCCAAGGCGAAAATCGCACTGATATAGCATAAAACAAAAACAAACACCGCATGCCAACTGAGTTGATACGCAAGCCATCCACCAAGAACCGGAGCAACAATCGGCATAATAGAAGCGGTTACCGACATGTAAGAAAGTGCTTTCGTTAAATAAGGGCCATCGTAACAATCGCGGAGAACACTGCGCCCTAATACCGAAGCACTGCCCGCCCCAAGACCTTGTAAAAGCCGGCCAAATTCAAGTGTCGAAAATTGGTCTGCCAAAACCACACAAATAACGGTTCCGAGTAGATAAATTCCCTGCCCCAACAAGAATACTGGGCGGCGGCCTATTGCATCCGATAATGCACCGTAAAATAGCTGAGATCCGCCAAATCCAATAAGAAATAGAGTCACTAACATCTGAACACGAGCCTGACCTACGAGCAAATCTTGGCTGATCAATGGAAGTGATGGCAAATAGATACTCACCCCAACCTGACCTGTTGCAATGATCATCATTGCTAAAAGAAGAGGGGTTTTACGAAAGCGATCAGTGCTCAATAAGTTCATGTGCGCTCTTAACAGAAAAGAAAAGTAGTACCAGACCAAGGAAATAACTGGCGCATGTTTAGCAATAGGCGTTGCGAGACTGGTATAGTATATTGGAGCTCGAATTTTGATAATCACTGATTTTGGAAATGAATTAGTTCCCATAGGGAATGATTCTAAGAAGGAGAAAAAATGGATTGGCTTCAAAGTGCCCACACCTACATTCGTGTTGTTGAAGAGGGTAGCTTTAACGGTGCAGCTCGCAAGCTTAATACCACCAGCTCCGCTGTGAGTAAGCGTATCCATTGGCTTGAAGAACGGATTGGCGTGCAGTTGCTAAAACGTACCACCCGCTCTGTCACGCAAACAGAAGCCGGCGTCCTTTTTTATGAACGAGCGAAAGCACAAATAGAAAGCTGGCAATCCGTACTCGACGAAACCAGATCTGTTAACCTTAACCCCGCAGGTTTATTAAAAATCGGCGCAACGCTCGCAGTGGGTTCAAAATTTCTGATGCAATATTTAGATGGTTTTTTAAAACGTTATCCTGATATTCGAATTCAACTCATCACCACTACCCCTGGCCAATTGCCGGAGCTGCATTTGGATCTCTTTATCAGTCGAGAGATTGAGCAACTTAATTCGTTGAGTTTTAAAACCACACCACTATTTGTTCATAAGGCGGGATTTTATGCTTCACCTCTCTACCTTGAAGAACATGGCACCCCAAAAACATTAGAAGAACTCACGCAGCATAATGTGTTGTGCTGGGGAGAGCGCCCACACACTGAAGTGAAAGCAGGCCGAGGGAAACGCATTGTTCTTAGTGGGAACTTTGCGACAACCAACCCAGAAGCGCTCTATTATGCTGGGAAAAGCGGTTTGGGCATTATCGTCACCAATGACGTGATGCTAAAAGATGAAATTCGTCAGGGAAATCTGGTCCGTATTCTACCGGATGTCACCTTAGATCAAGCGACCGTCTACGCTTATTATCCTAAACTCGACTATCAACACACTAGGACTCGTTTGTTTCTTGATTATCTGCGAGAGCAGCTCTCTCATGATGATTCCACGAACAAGTAACGCAGCGAAAGAATATAGGATCAATGTCACATGTAAGCAAATTGGTCCATATTCTTCACCTCACCTATCAATCTGAAATTCATTGTTTTTGTCCAGTATCACATTTTCTCGCCCCGGCTATTGAGTGGAAAATAACCACACATTGTTTCATAGTAATTAAGCGCCTATTTAAAGCGTCCGTCAGTGTTGGGATAGCCCTCAGCTCAATCTAATTCTAGGAAAGTCGGTTAAGGTAGATAGAACCGCTATGATAACAACACCGAAAAATACTCCCTTAATCAACGTCGAAACGCTAAGCGCTCTTACTGAGTGCCGTGGTAAATCGATATTAGAGCAAGCAACACTCACACTCCATAAAGCATGTGACAGTCTCTACAGTGAGCTTGTCGAGTTTGATAGGCTCGGCGTAATGGGGCACTCATTAGCTTTAGCACAGAATCACCTATTGGCAGAATCGCTTTATGCCCACCCTCTGGCCGACTCGCTGGTAAGCGTTGCCTTGTCTCAACCCTACAGTGACTATTTTTGGGGAACCAATACGGAACTTCAAGTCACAACGGATAACACACCAGTCAATTATTTAATTATTCCGTTACGCTCTTCCACAAGAGACATTATTGGTGCCCTTGTTTCGGTGTTTTCTTCCCACGTAGAGCTTGATAACGAAAGATTAGACTTTCATCGTGTCATTTCCTTTTTTATCTCGCATAGTCTTGAGCATCAACGCCTTCTCGACCGCACCGATTCATTGATATACCAACTCAGCCATGAAGTCTCTCATGACAATTTAACTAATTTGATGAATCGTAATTACATGGAAGACAAGCTGGAGAGACTCATTGAATCAAAGTCAGCCAATTTTATCCTAGTGGTTCTCGATATTGACCATTTTCAAGAAATCAATGACTTACATGGTCATTATGTTGGCGATAAAGTACTCCGACATATAGCACAAGAAATATGCCAAATAGTGCCAAATGAGCACGAGCGCTTTCGGTTATCTGGCGATGAATTTGCGTTTATCCTTACCGACGATGATCCATCAATGCTCTGCTATGAGCTGCATGATACATTGGAGCGTGGCTTTCATGTTGGGCCCCACAAAATTTCGCTGAGCGCTCGCATGGGGTTAGCAAGCTATACCCACAAAGTACACAGCGCAGAACAGCTCATTGCCAACGCCAGCATTGCGCTTAACGATAGCAAAACTCATCGAGGGGAGGTCATTCGCTGGTTTGATTCTCATCTCAACCAGCAATACATGCGTCGTACACAGCTTATTGAATTACTTAAAGAAGAAATCAATAAGCCCCTAGAACAAACGCAAGAACTGTATGTCGTTGTTCAACCTATCGTGACAAAGGATGAGCACCACTGGAACTATTTTGAAGTATTAGCTCGTTGGCACCAACCTCTTTTAGGAGAAGTCAGTCCGTTGGAGTTTATCGAAGCCGCAGAGCAATCAGGTTTGATCATCCAGCTAGGCGAAAAAATCATTGAACTGGCCTGCTTAGCCAAGAAAGAGTTAGAGACTTCGTTAGGCTATCCCGTAAAACTAGGGATTAACTGCTCAGCAGAGCAACTTTCGCACACACCCAATTACATAGAATTTTTAACGACCACTTTAGCTCGTTATCAATTCAGCCCGAGTTCATTTACTATCGAGCTTACAGAATCGGTACTTCTGTCGCCAACCACCGATATTGTCTATCGATTAGATACGTTGCGACGGCTCGGTTTTACGATTGCACTGGACGATTTCGGTACAGGTTATTCCAGCCTTAACTACATCCATAGTTACCCAATCGATTGTATTAAAATTGACGCAACTTTCGTACGTAACATGCTCACTAATCAAACCTCAGAACGTGTTATTTCTCTGATTATTCAATTAGCCAAACAGTTGGATGTGGATTTAATAGCCGAAGGTGTTGAAACCAAACAAGCGCTGGACAAGCTCTATCAAATGGGTTGCCAGCAAATTCAAGGCTTTTATTTCTCACGACCACTCAAACCGCAAGACATGCCAAATAAGTTACCGTTTTATGACGAGCCTTATCCCGCAGTCGATAAAACAGAATAGAAAAACCCACCGAAAGGTGGGTTTTGTTTTAGCTAGCGTTCGCTTTGTTCTTCTCATTGGCAGCAAGCAGTTGCTCTTGATCTCCCAACATTTTATCCAGCTCATCACGGCGCTTCTTAAACTGTTTCATATCGCCTTTAGGCACCGAACGCGCCATAGGAATTTTCGCTGTCATTGCGTTAACTGGATGACCACGTACGATTAATTCGTAATGCAGGTGAGGGCCAGTCACTCGACCCGTTGAGCCTGACAACGCTATTTTTTCGCCACGCTTCACATGCTGACCTCTACGCACTAAGATTTTGCTGAGGTGCAAATAACGAGTGGTATAGGTGTTATCGTGCTTTATCACTACATAATTCCCGGCGTACGGGTGTTTACGGGTCAAGATCACGACACCATCCCCCGTAGAAAGCACTGGGGTACCTACAGGAGCAGCAAAGTCTGTTCCGTTGTGCGGCATTAAGCGCCCAGTAACAGGGTGAACTCGATGCGGGTTAAACGGCGAGGAAATACGAAAATGCTTTGTGGTAGGAAAGCGGCGAAACGCTTTTTGTAAGCTCTCACCACGACCATCATAATATTGACCGTCTTTGTTTAGATAAGCAGCAATCATGCCTTGATGGGTGAAAATTTTAATCGCTTCTATTTCACGATCGCCAGTCAGTTGCTCATCGACAAATTGACGAGATTGCACCACTTCAAAACGATCACCAGCGCGTAAATCTCGCGCAAAATTCAGCTTGTCTTTAAGCAAGCTCACGATCTGCTCAATCTCTGAACTATTCAAACCCAGTTTATAAGCTGATTGAGAAAAGCTGCCTTGAATTTCACCCAATAAAGGACGTTCCTGCCAGGTGCCAGGGATCTTGATATCATCGAAATCATAGCCGCCATCACTATTGAGGCTATACACTGCCTTGTGCGCGATACCAAACACCAGCTCCATTTTTTGCAAGGATTGACCATCGTCTGCTCGCCAAAAACGTAAAGTGTTACCAGGCTGCAAGGTGTCCAGCGCCAAATAGTTTAAATCCGTTTCCATGATTTTCATCAGCTCTTGATAGCTAAAACCAAGATGCGTGAAGATGGTGCTTAGGTTATCACCTTCTTTGATCTCATACTCAAACGCTGGAATATCATGTTTTACTTCAGCGTTGTTCGTGAGAATGGATTCAACAATCTGATTTTCAGGAATGGTTATCTGAACGCTTTTGTGCAATCCATTATTATTAAGAGCGGAAGATAAAATTGCCAATCCAAGCAATGGAAAGCCGATAACTGATGCTTTCTTCGGTTTAGAAAGTTCAGCAAATCGGAGCATTAGAGATTTTGTTTGCACTATCCGACCCGTGTATTCAATATAAAACTGCGACAAGAGTACGGGTTTCTCAAAAAAAAGTCACCTAGCTCCTGTCACCAAATACCCAAAAAAGGCACAATAAGTGCCTTTTTTGTCAATATCGCTGGATATATATGAGCATAATATCACTGCGGTTTATCGAGTTAAACGCACTGATAACATTGAAATATAAGTAAAACGCTAAATGAATCTAAGCGCCTATTCGTGAGTCGATACTAAACAGTTATCTTGGCCATAACCGTTAGGGATGTAACTATCCGCTTTAGGGTCATTCACCCATTCAATTTCATCGACCAAGTAACGGAACTGAAACTCGGCACCCTTAGGGAGACGGGTTTTAAATTTAAAAACCTGAGTCTTGCCTCTTTTTTTCATTGGCTCTGGCTGCCAATCAAGAAAATCAGCGACGATATCGACATGAGAGGTGGTCTCTGGTGCTTCTACTTCGAAAGTGACTTCAACTTCATCTTTAGTTTTAAAAAAGCGCTTGTTGATCATGACAAACTCCGTTTCTGTATAGAAAATATCCAACCAACTTAATCATAAGTAATTTCATCCATATGCACAATATTGAAGTGCCTCGTGGTGAATTTCTCTATGAATCGGCGCTATTTTTTCTCAACCTTGAAGCATAGCTACTGAGCCAGCTCGCATACAACGGCTTTCGAACACAAACAATATTCATCATGAGTAAGTTGATTTAAAGCTAGTGAACACTAACCTCTTGTCCACTATTTTGATTAACATCAACAGATCTTACCAGCGGGTTACATCCCACTTTACAGAGGGGGGAATGAGCGTAGAATCCGCGTTTTCTCTCCTTCTTTTATGAATAAGGTAATCAACTATGCTTGCCATTTATGAATCATACCGTGCCGGGCTACTAAAACGCTCTAATTGGCTGATAAACCTCAGCTCAGGTGTGATTGTTGGTGTGGTTGCCCTCCCTCTGGCCATGGCGTTCGCTATTGCCTCTGGTGTGAAACCCGAACAGGGCATTTATACCTCCATTTTTGCCGGTATCATCGTTTCTCTGTTTGGCGGCTCTCGCATCCAAATCGCAGGGCCTACGGGTGCTTTCATCGTCATCCTTGCTGGAATTGTGGGTCAGTACGGCATCACAGGATTACAAATTGCCACCATGATGGCTGGAGTCATCCTGCTACTATTGGGTATCACTAAGTTAGGTACCATCATTCGCTTTATCCCAGACCCTGTCATTATTGGTTTTACCAGCGGTATCGGGGTGATCATCTGGGTTGGTCAATGGCGCGACTTCTTTGGCTTACCAGCCATTACCGGTGAACATTTCCACCAGAAATTATTGGCCCTTATCCAAGTCTTTCCACAGTTGCACCTCACCACCACTCTGCTGGCGGCACTGTCGCTATTTTTGGTGTTGATGGGGCCTAAAGTGCCCGGGCTGAAAAAAGTACCAGGTCCACTACTCGCATTAGTGGTGGTAACGTCACTACAATACGTGATGCAGTTTGATGGTGTCAGAACCATCGGGTCTGCATTTGGTGGCATTCCAGAAGGACTACCGGAATTCAGCGTACCGCATGTCACTTTCTCTGACATGATTGCGCTTATCGGCCCAGCTTTCGCTATTGCCATGCTTGGTGCGATTGAATCACTGCTTTCAGCTGTAGTAGCAGATGGAATGGCAGGCACCAGACACGATTCTAACCAAGAACTGATTGGTCAAGGGCTCGCCAACATGGTCACGCCACTGTTTGGTGGTATTGCTGCAACGGGTGCCATTGCGCGCACCGCAACCAACATCCGTAATGGGGGGAACAGTCCTATTTCAGGCGTAGTGCACTCAATAACCTTAGTGGTGATTCTATTAGTGCTCGCTCCTCTTGCGGTCAATATTCCGCTAGCCACATTGAGCGCTATCTTATTTGTTGTGGCGTGGAACATGAGCGAAGCGCGCCATTTCGTAAAACTGGTTCGTCGAGCCCCACATGCTGACGTTGTGATTTTGCTGACCACCTTCCTATTAACGGTATTTGCAGACTTAGTGGTCGCCGTTAATATCGGCGTAATCATCGCGATTTTGCAATTTGTGCGTCGCATGGCGACCAGTGTTGAAGTGAAAGTGGATGCCTCTGAAGAAGTGTCTCACGTACTTGCGAAAAATGGCCATACTCATCTACCGCGAGAAGTGGCCGTATACGCTCTCGAAGGCCCATTCTTCTTTGGCGCAGCAGAAACATTCGAACGTGTGATGAACTCGATTCAAGAGTCACCAAAGATTCTGATCATTCGCCTCAAATGGGTGCCCTTTATGGATATTACTGGCCTGCAATCACTGGAAGACATTATTCGTAGTTTTCATAAAAAAGGGGTTGAGGTATGCATTTCTGGAGCGAATAACCGCGTAGACCACAAACTGCATCGTGCTGGTATTGTGGCATTGATTGGAGAAGAGCATTATTTTGCTCAATTTGACTCTGCATTAAGCTTCGCCTGTCGTGATATTGCGTCCGATTGATTGTTATTAATACGTTAAAAAAACAATCGCAACACCACTTCTCTGAGTTCGGTTTTATCGACTAGACCGAACTCATCTTTATGAAATACCTCAGTACTTTTTACTCCAGCCAGTAGCTAAATAAAGTAATCGATTGCATAAAAACACGTTCTGTTAGCAAAGTGTAATAAAATACATATCCTTTACTTTTATCATTTTAAAGACAATTAATTTGAATAGTTAAGGTTGTATGGTGAATAGTATTGCATCCTAATATAAAAGTAGCTATCCTTGCGTTCCGATTAAATACGGACATTAAGTGAATGAATATTCCATGGAGGGAAAATACAATAGTCACATGAGATAAACGATGCAAGATAACGCCCAAGCTCTAACAAATACGGAGCAAACTCATACTTCAGCTACCGTATGGCGCTTTTTAATCCCGTCTATTATTGGGATTCTTTTGTTTATGGCACCAATACACTACCAAGGTTCGTATACCATTCCGGTAGCCGTATTGGCTAAATCTCTTAAAGCCTTACTCGGCGATGCCCTTGTACCAATGATTACTGGTATCGTAGCCTTCATGGCAGTCGCATCCCTGCTAGTTAAACTTTTCCAACCGAAAGCGATTACTAAAAAGCCATTTTTGAATGGTTTATTCAACCCTTCATGGATTTGGCTTATTGTGCGTCTGTTTGGCGGCGTTGCAATTGTTATGACCCATTACAATGTTGGCCCCAATATGGTTTGGGAAGAGAACACTGGCGGACTAGTCTTAGGAGACTTACTACCTACTCTATTCTCCGTATTCGTCTTTGCTGGCCTACTTTTACCACTACTGCTCAACTTCGGTTTACTGGAACTGTTTGGTAGCTTGTTAAGTAAAATCATGCGACCAGTGTTCAATCTTCCGGGTCGCAGCGCCATTGACTGTATGGCTTCTTGGCTTGGCGATGGCAGCGTGGGGATTTTGCTCACTAGTAAACAATACGAAGAACGTTTCTACACTCAACGTGAAGCAGCGGTTGTGGCAACCACTTTTTCAGCAGTATCGATCACATTCAGTCTTGTTGTTATCGCACAAGTTGGGCTTGAGCAAATGTTCTTGCCTTTCTATGGCGCAATTTGTCTCGCGGGTGTGGTTGCGGCGGTTATCATTCCACGTTTACCACCTTTGTGCTGGAAAAAAGACATCTACATCGACGGCTCAAAGCCACGCCCTGATGCGGATGCAATTCCACAAGGCGAAACGGCTTTTTCTTGGGGCCTAAAACTTGCTCTAAATAAAGCGGCACAAACCAAATCACTCAAATCCATTTTTGCAGAAGGCGTACGTAACGTTATTGATATGGTGTTTGGTGTGCTACCAGTCGTTATGGGCTTGGGTACGGCAGCATTGATGATAGCAGAGCACACTTCGGTATTTTCTCTACTCGGTCAGCCTTTCATTCCTTATTTGAAGCTGCTAGGCGTGCCAGAAGCGGTCGAGGCATCTCGTACAATCGTGGTAGGTTTTGCTGATATGTTTATTCCTGCGATTCTAGCGACTTCAATTCACAGTGAAATGACTCGCTTTATCGTCGCGGCAATGTCTGTTACTCAGTTGATTTACATGTCGGAAGTCGGCGCACTAATGCTTGGTAGCAAGATTCCAGTCAACATTTTTGAACTGTTCTTTATCTTCATCATTCGCACCTTGATCACATTACCAGTGATTGTGTTGGTTGCTAACCTACTGTTTTAAAGACGACGAGTTTACAAAAAAGGCGCCCTTGGAAACTTGGGCGCCTTTTGTTTTTATAAAATCAGGACAGCAAATTATGCAATCTCTTCAGACTCAACGGCATCTAATTCTTGATGCCTAATGGTCGCTTCAAAAGCTTTCAAACGTTTATGAATGGATAACAACTCTACAATGGTTGTCCATGAATTCACTAGGTATTGGAAAGAATCTTCTACCTTGCCAAAAGCGTTTAAGATGCGCTGCATAATGCCCAGAGTAAACACCCCACCCACAATCGAAGGTGCTAACACAATCAACGGGATAAAGGTACCAAACTGCAAATAGCCGTAACGTACCACATTAAAATAGACATAATGCAAATACAGACGGAAGTAGTTTTTCCGTACATGTTCAAATAGGTCATTCAATGTTGCCGGCTGCGCTCGGTTTTCGTTATCTTCCCCAA
Organism: Vibrio tritonius; assembly: GCF_001547935.1. Classification (NCBI taxonomy): domain Bacteria; kingdom Pseudomonadati; phylum Pseudomonadota; class Gammaproteobacteria; order Vibrionales; family Vibrionaceae; genus Vibrio; species Vibrio tritonius. The sequence continues at coordinate 89,044 of NZ_AP014636.1, read as the reverse complement.
ACACCAACTCCTTACGATATGCGGCTTCAACTTTCTGATTTTTAAACTCTAATCCGGGTAGTTTTATCCCCGCAAAAGCAAGTAACAAGGTGCCAAAAATCGACCACAGAATCGCTACAAAAACCAATCCTTGTGATACAGGTCCAATGATAGGCAGCTCTTTTACGTAACTTGATAGAGTCCATAAAATCGGCAAGAACGCGATAAGAGTCATAACCGAATTGAGGAAACTCACACCAAGACTTTCCATTATCGAAGCAAAGCGCATTGTGTCTTCCTGAATACGCTGGGATGCCCCCTCGATATGGCGCACATGCTGCCATTTTGCTGTGTAGTATTCGGTCATCGCCATACGCCAACGGAACACGTAGTGACTGACAAAAAACGCGTTACACACCGCGACAGTAATCGCAATCATTAAAATGGTGCCAACTGTCATCAGTTCACTGTAAAACTTCGTGAGTGTTACGGTATTGGGCTTTGCGAGCGCATCTTGGATTAAGTTATAAAATTCGCCGTACCATTCGTTCAAAATCACACTCACTTCCACTTGGAACCAAGTGATAAATACAATTAAGGCCGAACCCAATACCGACCATTTAGCCCATTTATTGGTACTGATTTTCATCCAGACCGCTAAGAACAAGGCATAACAGACAGCCATGTACTGATACAACCACGCATCCAATGCTTTATCTTGCTGGGCGGCAAATGCGGCTTGAATCGCTGGCGAAGCTCCCTCTTTGAATGGTTGAGGAAAACCAAAGCCAAACCAGCTACCTAAACTCAGCTTAGGGCCGATGCCCTGAATAAGTAGATACCAAGAGACTACACACACTAAGGCCCATAAAATAAAAGAAAGGAAGAACCACTTAGGTTTGGGGAAAAAAGATTCAAACACGTTATCGATCTCTTCATTGTTAAATGACAGAACTTCAGAAAGAGTCCCTTCTTAAACGCATACACTCAACTCACTCAGGTTGTTGGCCCTTACATGACTTTAAGCGGAATGAAATACCGCAATACTCGCACAAACAACCAAGGCATTGAGCGTATATACCCAAATGACCTCAAGATGCAGACTTCAGAGCTTCATCAACGAGCACAGGTCAAGCTCAATTACGGAAGGAATGGTTATTCCCTTTCAACGTAATTGGGCGCGGAAATGGGCTTGTTGATGAGCTCCCAAGGGGCGAGTTGTATTCGCTCCTATGCTGCGTTACTGATTTTCTACGTAGAATAACTATGTATTCAAATCAGTGCCTTGCCTAAGAGCGAATACATTCTCGCTGAAACCGCATCTTGAGGTTACTTGGGTATATTACTAATATATAGACCAAATCCGCGGTACAAAATTCCCTAATCTCTTTATTTATCTAAAAATTCGTTAGAAAAACAAAAAAGCCCCTCACACTGGAGGGGCAAATTTACCATCGCATTATAGTTATAATTCGTCCTATTAACCGAAATCACCGTTCACGTAACCACGAGTACGTTCATCTTTCGGTTCATTAAATATCTGCGCAGTCTCACCATGCTCAACCAACTCTCCCATAAGGAAGAAAGCGGTACGGTCGGAAATACGACGAGCCTGTTGCATTGAGTGTGTCACGATGACAATGGTGTAGTTTTTCTTCAACTCTTCCATCAAATCTTCGATCTTATTGGTCGCAATCGGGTCTAGTGCTGAGGTCGGTTCGTCCATCAAAATCACTTCAGGTTCCATCGCGATAGTACGCGCGATACACAGACGTTGCTGTTGACCACCAGACAAGCCAAAGGCATGTGATTTCAAACGATCTTTAACTTCATCCCACAGCGCAGCACCACGAAGTGAACGCTCAACCACTTCATCAATGTGTTTTTTATCTTTGATACCTTGCGCACGTAAACCATAGGCTACGTTCTCATAAATACTCATCGGAAATGGGTTTGGTTTTTGGAATACCATGCCCACTTTGATTCGCAGGTCTGCGACATCCACATCGCCATAGATGTCTTCACCATCCATCGCCACTTTACCGGTAATGCGAACGCCCTCAATCAAGTCGTTCATACGGTTCAAACAACGCAATAATGTTGATTTACCACAACCAGATGGGCCGATAAGTGCCGTTACTTGTTGAGTAGGAATCGCCAGCTCAATCGACTTAAGAGCCTGATTCTCGCCATAAAATAGATTCAATTTTTCGATGCTAAATTTGTTCATTGTTTTTATCTCTAAATTCGGTCTAGTACGCTGCGTGATTAGTAAGTTGCAGAATTGAAACGACTTGCGATGAATTTGGTGATCATATTAATCAGTAACACCACCACAATCAGCACCGTTGCCGTACCATAAGCTTGGTTCCACTCTTCCACGGTAAAAAGCTCCGTGGTCAGCTTGTACAGGTGAACCGTGAGTGTACGACCAGAGTCCATTAAAGAGTCTGGAATACGTGCCACCATACCTGCGGTCAAAAAGACCGGAGCAGATTCACCGATCACACGACCGATACTCAAAATAACAGAAGTTAGAATCCCTGGCATCGCACTTGGTAGAATCAAACGCCAAATAGTATAGATTTTTGAAGCACCTAAACCATATGAGCCTTCTCGATAGGTGTGTGGAACCGACATTAATGCCTCTTCCGTGGTGCGAATGATGACCGGAAGAATCAAAATACTCAATGTCAGTGCGCCCGATAAAATCGAGAAGCCAAAACCTAAGATAACCACAAAGAAAGTCATACCAAACAGACCAAAGATGATCGAAGGTATACCAGCAAGTGACTCAGTACAAAAACGAATCACTTTAACCAATTTACTGCCGACTTTCGCATACTCAGTCAGGTAAATAGCGGTCATAATTCCTAACGGAGCAGCCACAGCAATCGATGCAATCACCATGTAAATGGTGGAGACAATCATTGGGAAAATACCGTGTTCATCGCCAGTACGAGTGTAGTTGTCACTGATAAAGTGCCAATCGACAAAACGCAAACCGTTAGAGAGAATGTACCAAATAATCCAGAATAAAAAGCCAACGGTAAGTGCGGCAGAAAGCCAGATAAGAGCATTTAGCAATGTATCTTTGTTCTTACGAGCTTGTTTTAATTTTGCGCGATCCATACCAATTACCTCGCTTTCTCACGATTCAAATACAACAACGCAGCATTCAGCATCATAATAAATACCAGCAGCACAACACCGGTGGCGTAGAGTGCATTAGCATGCACGCCGCTAGCGTATGACATTTCAATCGCAATATTGGCAGTTAAGGTACGTGCCGAATCCAAAATGCCTTGTGGCATTGCAGGTGCATTCCCCATAACCATGATAATCGCCATGGTTTCCCCCAACGCGCGTCCAATACCTAGAATCACAGCTGTCATGATCCCAGAGCGAGCAGCTGGTACAAGCAATTTGAAAATGGTATAGATTTTCGATGCGCCTAACGCAAGCGATCCTTCACGATAAGCGGCAGGCACAGCGCGAATAGACGTTTCAGAAACCGTAATCACTGTTGGTAAAATCATCACTCCAAGCACAACGATACCAGCCAATATAGTGTTACCCGCTGGTACATCAAATACTTGCTGAATCAAAGGAACGATAATGACCAAACCGAAGAAGCCATAAACAACCGACGGAATCCCCGCCAGCAATTCAACTGCAGGACGAATAATATCCGCTACGCGTTTAGGTGCAATCTCAGCGATAAATACCGCTGTTAACACGCCAATCGGCACGCCTAAAACAACAGCGCCAAACGTCGAAACAACGGACGCAACAATCATGGTTGCGACACCATACAATGCAGGAGGGAGCCACTCTTCACCCAATACGATGCCTGTAATTCCGGCTTCTTTAAATGCTGGAAGGCTTTCGCGAATAATAAAGTAGGCAATAACGGCCAAGGAAACGATGCCAATCACGGCACTGGTTAGAAACAAACCGTGGAAAATTCGTTCTTTCCAATCAATGCGTTTTTTTGCTCGCAGGCCTGATGGAACGATAGGTGCTTTTTCACCAGTCATAAGCTTTTCACTATTGTTTGCGATGGTCATATTCAATACTCAACTATAGTTAAAATAGTGAGAACAAAAAGCTCAGCCCAAATTTAGGCTGAGCAAAAAAGTCATTTAATTAGTGGATGTCGATGTAGCCATGTTGTTTAACAATCGCTTGAGCATCGTGTGTTAGCATCCAATCTAGGAATTTTTGCGCTTCAGCAGAAGGTTTACCTTTTTTGTAAAGCACTAGGAAAGGACGAGCTACTTTGTAGGTATCGTTCTTCACATTAGCAACACTTGCTTCCACACCGTCAACCGCCAATGCATGAACCGACTTGTCAACTGAGCCTAGTGAAATATAACCAATAGCGTAAGGGTTAGATGCCACCATTGTTTTTAGGCCACCGTTACCGTTCGCCACTTGAGCGCGTTGCGAAATTGCAGAAACAGTCATGCCATTCACTTTGCGTTTTAATTCCAAAATTTCTTCAAACGCACCACGAGTACCGGAAGCCGTATCACGAGTGATAGCAACGATAGGTTTGTTTTCGCCGCCCACTTGGCTCCAGTTGGAGATTTTACCTTTATAGATTTCAGAGATTTGCTCAGCAGTTAGCCCCTTAATTTTGTTGCTAGGGTGAACTACAACTGCAATACCGTCACGAGCAATCGTCTCTTCAACAAGGTTAGTTTCTTTTTCAGAGGCTTTTAATCCACGAGAAGACATGCCGATGTCGGCACTTTCGTTTTTAGCCGCTTTGATACCCGCAGATGAACCCGGGCCTTGAACTTCGATAAACACTTTAGGATGAGATTTCATGTACGTTTCTGCAAAGTACTCCATAAGAGGAGTCACGCTGCTAGAACCGACTGCAGAGATAGTTTCGTTTGCTGATGCAGGATTAAAAGCAAGTGCGCCCAATAGAGCAATAGCACCGAATACCGTTTTTTTCATCACATGTTTCCTTTAAGAGGCTATACGCCGTTGTCTTAATCAACGATGCCCACTTTAGGGGTGAAATATGACAGTTATGTTTCAGAAAATTGAACCCTATATGACAATTGTGAATTTTATTTATCATCCTCATATTGAGAGAATATGTCCCCCTCGATATGAATAAAAACACCTATAAAATTCGACTTACATTACCTATAGCTAATATAACTATTATTTCAACATCTTGATTATTAGTGATTTGTGAGCATGGTTAGAGTATATAATCTAATGTTATAACGAATTGAAAAATTGCGTTGAAATCCGATTAATAACCGTTATTATTTAGCGCTATTTTCGTTATACCCAAGTAACCTCAAGATACTGTTTCAGCGAGAATGTATTCGCTCATAGGCAAGGCACCGATTTGAATACATAGTCATTCTACGTAGAAAATCGGTAACGCAGCATAGGAGCGAATACAACTCGCCCTTTGGGAGCTCATCAACAAGCCCATTTCTGCGCCCAATGACGTTGAAAGGGAGTAACCATTCCTTCCGTCATTGAGCTTGACCTGGGCTCGTTGATGAAGCTCTGAATTCTGCATCTTGAGGTCATTTGGGTATATTAATATTCATTTTCATTACAGTTCCATGTCAAAGGGAAAAGGATCACTTTATGCGCCAGTTACTCAGTAACTTGTCTATCAAGTTACAAGTCGTAGTGCCGGTATTTATCACGATGCTGCTACTCATCATCGGTATTACCTACAGCACTTCGACGTTAAAGGACGCGTTTCATGACGTATCAAAGTCAACTCAAGATTTAATTCGTCATAAAGAAGAAGTCATTAAGATTATAGACAATACTTACGGTATGAGAATCAAGGCGATATACAGCTTGTTTCGTGCGCAAGATGTTGCAGAACTAAAGTCTTCACTTCAGGAAAAGCAAGCTCAGAATAATCAGTATCTTACATCGCTTAATGACGTATCTGAGTTATCTCCACAAGTGGACACTTTGCGCGGTGCAATGAACGAATATGTGAACTATTCCATAGAAACCATGATTCCTTTGCTGCAATTCAAGCATAACAACACCACCGATGCGGCTTTCGACCAACGCTATGAGCAAGCTTCCGCTTTGTATCGTAAAGAAGGCCAAGATATGGTGGCAGCAATTAATGCGCTCTCAACCAAACTCAACAATATCGCACTTGAGAATATGGAACGTAACGGTCAACGTCACTCTGCAGTTATGCAAAGCAGTATTATCGGCTTAATCGTTATTTTGATACTCGCCGCGATTTCCAGTTGGATTTTGGCGGGTGTTATTGTCAAACCCATTCGCCAATTGCAACAAACCATGCGTAATGTCGCTTCAGGCAATTTACTCGAAAAAGCAGAAGTGCATGGCAACAACGAAATCGCTGACCTATCACGTGATGTGAACATCACGATTGAGCAACTAAGAAATACCGTAGGTTCTCTGGTAAGGATTAGTACAGATGTGGCTTCTGCTGCAACAGAGCTAGCCGCCGTAATGACACAATCAACGGTCAACTCAGACCAAGAGCGCCAAGAAGTAGAACAAGTTGCCTCTGCTGTTAATCAACTTGAGGGGGCTGCCACTACCGTAACGCATAATGCACATCAAGCTGATCAAGCGGCACAACAAGCAAAAGAGTTAACGATACAAAGCTTATCGATGTTTGAACAAAGTCATCGCGCCAACGGCAAAATGGTGGACCAACTCAGTGTCGCTGCTGATGTAGTTAATAGCTTAAAAGTCCAATCGGAAAAAATTGGTCAGGTGATTGAAGTGATTCAAGGCATTTCAGAACAGACCAACCTTCTGGCGCTTAACGCAGCAATTGAAGCGGCTCGCGCTGGTGAAACAGGGCGTGGATTTGCCGTGGTAGCCGATGAGGTGCGAATGTTGGCAGCGCGTACTCAAGACTCAACCAAAGAGATCCAAGCGATTATTGAAGAGCTGCAATCTCAATCGGGTGCAGCGAATGATAGCGTGATGTCGAGCTTAAATACGTTGCAAGACAACCAAGATCTCGCCACACAGTTGAGCCAATCATTAGATTCTATCAACCAATCGATCCAAGATTTAAGTGTGATGAACACTGAAGTGGCGAGTGCTGCAGAAGAGCAAAGCCAAGTGACTGGTGACATCAACCGTAACTTAAGCAACATGTACGAGTTAGTTAGCCAAAATGTGACAGGTATTACTCAATCTGCTGCAGCAAGCCAAGAGTTGTCTAGCTTAGCTGAACAACAGAAGCAGGAACTGAGTTACTTTAAAGTGTAGGTATAACGCTGAGATTCAGTGAGAACCTAGGTTCAGCCTATCGGTAACAACAGAAATGAAAAAGGCAGCGTAAGCTGCCTTTTTGTCTTTTGATGTTACTTCAATAACACGGATAACCGACGTGATTACTCATCATCCACTTTCGGGGCAACTTTCTTCTTCGGAATAAAGACATTATCTCCCACCGCGACATTTTGATAAAAGCTCTTATCACGCTTCGCTTGTTTTGGTGCTGCTGTCTTCGCTTTAGGTTTGGCGTTATATTTAGGTTTCGCTTTCTTGTTTACTGGCTTACGAGGTTTAATACCTTTAAATTTACCCTCTAAGCCTTCTAATACATCAAACCGCATGTCTTGGCGAAGGTAACGCTCAACACGTTTAAAGCTGTCCCAATCTTTAGGGCCAACTAAAGAAATCGCATCACCTTTTGCCCCAGCTCGACCAGTACGACCAACACGATGCACATATTCTTCGGTATGTTTTGGCATATCAAAGTTAATCACGTGGGTTACGTTAGAGATATCCAAACCACGTGAAGCCACATCGGTTGTCACTAGAATCTTAAACACCACTCGCTCAAACTGGCTCATAATGGTGTTACGCTGAGATTGGTTCAGATCACCACTGAGTGCCACCACTTTAAGTTTACGTTCATTCAATTTTTTGGTTAAACGCTCCGTATCTGCACGAGTCGCAGTAAAGATAATCAATTGGCGATAATCTTCTTGTTCAATCAAACGGTCCAAAATCGCTTCTTTATGATCTAAATGGTCACACAAATAGAAGCGCTGCGTGATATCAGTGTGAACTTCATTTGAGACGCCAATCGAAATGCTACGTGGATCGTTCAACATTTCTGACGCGATATCATTCACTTGCCCGTGATCCAAGGTTGCTGAGAACATCAACGTTTGGCGACGACGATGCTTGGCAGCATTATGAATGCGACGTAACTGAGGAGCGAAACCTAAATCCAGCATACGGTCGGCTTCATCGAGAACGAGAGTCTCTAATCCATCTAAAAATAGGGAACGATGATCAAGGTGATCCGCAAGACGTCCTGGCGTTGCCACGATAAAACGTGGGTAACGACGCAACGCTTTTACTTGGTCGTTAAAGTTCTCACCACCAGTAATTAATGTCGCACTGTAGCTCATCCCCGCCAGCATAGAGCGTAATTCGCCATACACTTGCTTCGCCAACTCGCGCGTCGGCACCAGGATCAAACCGCGCGGATCTTTTGCTGATAACGCTTTATTTTTTAGTGACTTGTGCAGCATAGGTAGCAAGAAAGCCAGTGTTTTACCTGACCCCGTTTTTGAAGATGCTAACAAATCTTTGCCCAAAATCGCGTACGGAATAGCTTGCTTCTGAATATCAGTCGCTTGCTTGAAGTTGTAGTGGGCTAAGTTCTTCAATAGACGGTTATCTAAGCCTAATTCATTAAACTGCAAAGGATTCTCCAATTACGTATTACTGCCACCTTATTATTGGCAGAGAGGGGTTGCTATCAAAAACAGCGTATATTACCGCGATTTGCCTTTTTAAGCATAGAAAAGATCGGAAATATTCCATCATGGATATTCTGATTTTCTAAATAGCTGCTCATCAATGTAAATCATTTAGGCAAATGCTGAACGCGGACTCGCAGAAATGGCATCTGGAAATAAATGACTCACTCAACTTGATTCATTACTCACTTCTGAGTTTTTGCACTCGGCACACGACAATTAATTGTTTTATTGATAAAATTTTTGGGTTATTTTGACGTATCCCTTAACGGGTCACTTAAAATTGGCACTACACTTAATTCGTCACTATATTGCGAAAAGAAAGATATAGGGCTTTTGGAAAAAAACCACCTATCAAGGAGTTCAATATGAACAAGATGTTACTGGCAGCTGCAACGTCATCGGTTCTTCTACTGGCCGGTTGTGCGTCTGGACCAGATTCAGCAACCACTGCAAAATTGGACGAGCTGAGTAATCAAGTAAGCCAGCTTAACGATGAAGTCGCGTCATTGAAAAGTGAACACGCTGCTTTAGCTTCTAAAGCAAACCAAGCTTCTGATGCAGCAACCGCAGCCCAAGAAGAAGCCGCTCGTGCTAACGAACGCATCGATAACATCGCACAGTCTTACACCAAGTAAGTCATTAGTTTTATAAAAAAGAGTCAGCAATGCTGACTCTTTTTTATTGTTCGTTATTCACAAAGCTAGCGCTCCGTTGCCGCCACCATTACTGGTACGCCATTTTGCGCTTTAATGACGGCCTCTGCTTTTGCATCCGATAAACCAAATTCATCAAGCCACCAACCAAGCTCCATCGGTACAACCAGTTTTTTCTTAACACCGTTGCTGCGAGTTAACGGTTCGTGGGCTTCAACATAAACACTGCGATCAGGCTCTAATGTCACTTTGATCGGTTCATTAATAATATTCACTTTTAAGCCAGTCTTCACATGATGAAACAGCCAATCAATGTCTTTAGGCTCCATGCGAATACATCCAGAGCTGACCCGTAAACCAATCCCAAAATCTTTGTTGGTTCCATGAATAAGGTACTCTCCATGACCATAAGCCAAACGAAGCGCATAGTCTCCAAGTGGGTTATTTGGACCTGCTGGCACCACCGCAGGAAGTTCTTTACCCTGCTTTCGATATTCATTACGAATCGACTGAGGAGGAGTCCAAGTAGGATGAGGACGTTTTTGGCTAATCGATGTCTCCATTTCTGGTGTATCCCGCCCGATACGACCAATACCCACAGGGAAAATATGCACCACTCCACGAGCGGGTTCAAAGTAATACAAGCGCAATTCTGCCAAGTTAACCACAATGCCTTGATACGGAGCATTAGGTAAAATAATTTGCGATGGAATGGTCAACACATAGTCTTCTTGGGGCAAAAATGGGTCCACGCCTTTATTAGCAGCCATAAGCGCCAAAAAACCCACATCATACTGTTTAGCAATCTGAGCCATAGTTTCATGAGGTTTCACCACATGATATTGCAATCCACCCACCATCCGACTTCCTTTGGGCGGCAAATTGAAGGTAGCCGCCCAGGATGACGATGCACTACTGCACAACACTAAACTGACGAATAACAGTAATTTACGTCGCATTGATTGTTTTATCCTAGGTATTACACACTGCAGTTAGGTTACTGTGCTTTTGACCTATGAATCAATACTCCTTCGCCTGTTTATAACTCGCCAACGCCACTTCGCGCTCCGCTTTATGATCTATGATCGGTTTAGGATAAGCGAAGGAGAAAAAGTTCGGGGCTTTCCATGGCTCGTGTATCCATTTGCTCTCTATATTTTTCAGCTCTGGAATCCAACGACGAATAAAATGGCCCTCACCATCAAACTTTTCACTTTGGCTGGTAGGGTTAAAAATACGAAAATAGGGCTGGCCATCGCATCCGGTAGACGCACACCACTGCCAACCACCGTTATTAGCGGCAAAATCTCCATCAATAAGCTGACGCATAAAATAGCGCTCTCCCCACCGCCAATCGATATGCAGATCTTTAGTCAGAAAACTGGCCACAATCATACGCAGACGATTATGCATCCATCCTGTTGAATTAAGTTGACGCATTGCCGCATCGACTATCGGATACCCTGTCCTTCCCTCACACCACGCTTGGAATAACACTTTATCGTTCAACCAAGGCACATGCTTTCCCCACGCATTAAAATCTAGGTGGCGACAAAGTTTAGGCTCAAAGTGCAGCAGGTGTTGATAAAACTCGCGCCAGATTAACTCACTCAACCAAGTTTCTGCACCCGGCGTTAAACCGGTTGGCTGAGCTTCTGCATAAAGTCTGGCCATACATTGACGAGCAGAAATAAACCCTAGAGCAAGATAAGGAGAAAGCTGGCTGGTTGATTCCAATGCAGGAAAATCACGCTCCTGCTGATAATTGGCCACCTTATCCCGGCAAAACTCACGCAGCTGCTGACGAATATCATCGAACGACACTCCCCAGTGACTGCTATCGAGCCGAGGGTAGTCAAAATCTTGACCATCGGACCACAAACAGGATGAGATAGCCTCCGGCCAACTCTCTACTTTCTTCGCGGCAATGGTCTTTGTAATTTTAATCGGTTGCATTTGAGCTAACCAAGCACGTTTAAATGGGGTAAACACTTTAAAGTATTCACCTTGTTTATTTCTTACCGAGCCGGGCGCTTGCACACACTTATCTTCTAGCGCTAACCAGTCGATACCCTGCTCGGCTAATTTCTGCTCACAAAGCTCATCACGTCGAATTTCATTAATTTCGTATTCTTTGTTCGCCAATACACGCTGAGCACCCAATTGAAAGGCAAATTGAGCAACCCAGTGCGATGCTTGAACAAAATCAGGCACTTGGATATAACACAAGGGAATATTGAGTTGCGACAGTTCGTCTTTAAGCTCAAACAAACGGCGATAAATAAGATCGGCTTGAATCGGGGCCATGTCATGCGATGCCCATTGTTCTGGAGTCGCCGTGAACACTGCTATCGTAGGCTGCTGTGTCGCAATCGCTCTATTAAGAGCACTGTTATCTATCGTTCTAAGATCTCGACGTAACCAGACAATTTGCATCATTTATCCCTCTTTAAAAAGGTGTGTAACGCACCACCAATTCGGCCATGACTGCCAAAACGAGTCATGAGTTGGTCAATGAGCTCCATTTGCCCTTCGGGAACAGGCCGGTTGGAAAACAACACCAGCGAACTCATGTCATCCAAACAGCCGTGCTCGATCAAAGCAGACAACTCGTCAACGCCATCTAGCATGGTCACATTCCAGCCTTCGCTACTCACTTCTACCGCATGCAGCCAAGCAAATAGGTTCCCCACCGAATCGAGGTTAACAAATAAACAGCGCCCCTTTTTGGCCGCCTTGTTTTCCGATTCCAAAATGGCAGACAACCGACTGAGCATCACGCTTTGAAATAGCGCTTTTTGCAAGGTTCTTATTGGCGCTTTAACTTGCTCTAGCGATTCAACAATCGGCCCTACAAACTGGTTTTCAGCGATATTCAACGGGTACTCTTTTAATACCGAAGAGATCGTTTGCTGCACTTTTTGGCGCTGTAACTGAGCAAGACTCATCAGCACCGTTTCACATTCAGCAAGTCGTGCTAGGGGATCTGCCGCTAACATGTCGGCATTCTCTCCCGCCAGCAGCTGTGGCACCTTACCAATTGCGACTCCTTTGGCGAGCCAACTTTGGATCTGTCGAATCTCACTAATATCTTGCTCTGAATAGAGCCGATGCCCTTTATCCGTGCGTTGCGGCTTGATTAAATTATAACGACGCTGCCACGCCCTTAAGGTTACAGGCTTAACACCTGTCAATTCAGCAACTTCACGAATGGCATACCATTTTAATTCACAACCCATAACGTAACTTCAGCTCCTGCGGATAAGGGGTTAAATATCTTTGTTGACTTAAATAGTCATCAGGGAAAAGAGAAAGATAATGTTTAATTAAGGTAATGGGGGCTAGTAGTGGTAGCACCCCTTCACGATAGTCGTGAATCACTTGGGTAAATTGAGCCTTTTGCTGTTTATCCAAGGCACGTTTGAAATAACCTTGGATGTGCATCAACACATTGGTGTTATTTTTCCGGGTCGCTCTAACACTTAAAGCTTGCATCAAACCAAGGCGATACAGCGCAACAAACTCTTGTGTCTCATACTGTTTAACATTAGCGACAAGCTTACCAAGAGAGCGATACGAATCAGGGTGATGCGCCATCAGTGTCAATTTGTAACGGCTATGGAACTCGACGATTTTTCCTGCGGTTGGCACTTCTCCCATCGATTCGTAGAAATCATGTAGGCAAAAAATACGTGTGACGAAATTTTCTCGCAGTACAGGGTCGTTTAACCGGCCATCTTCCTCAATGGGTAACCAAGGCATCTGCTGTTTGAGTACCTGCGTATACAGACCCACTCCATCTTTCTCCGCGGAGTTTTCTCGATAGACTTTGACTCTTTCCATGCCACAAGTGGGGGATTTTGCGCAAACCACATAGCCACATAATGGCTGCTCCATCAATTTATTAACCTTCTTGTGGGAATACGCTAGCATGGCTTCTGTGTGATCATTACTCGGTTTCTTCGTTTCAACCAAAGCAATCGCGTCCCCAGAATAAGCCAAGCGAATAGTGGGCCGAGGAACGGGCATTCCCATACCAACCTCAGGACAGACTGGAACATATCGCACAAACTGCCCCAATTCCTTAGAGACAAAGTTATTACTTTTATGCCCACCATCAAAACGCACTTCATCACCGACAACACAAGCACTGACACCGATAAGAATAGAATCCGATTCCATGACACCACCATTGTACAAAAAACTAATTTGTATAATATATAGCACAATAAAAATGAGTTATACAAAAAAAAATGTTGTACAGCTTTCGGTGTCAACACTAGGTGAGAAACAGTCATTAAATTGACTATATGATGCATAATTCCTTAAAAACAGGGGGTATAACACATGTCAATAGTTTGTCGAATTGATACTCTACAACATGCATAAAAATCTAAGGCATCTCATCGGCAGTTCAGTATATAATGAACCAACCTTATGAGAATTCAGCACTTTTCTTTTTGCTTACTATCATAATTGTGATTGGCATATTTTGTGCTAAATATTGAATATCCAAGGGTGAGTCCATAGGAGCAATATGCGCTTATGTTATCTATAATCTTCGATATAAAGACTGAGCCCAAATAGAGCGCTATTAGCGGGCCAGCAAACCCCAGTGTATGCATGGAACGCATAAACCACTACGCCATAGGATGTTGAAGTTTGAGTAATTGCAGTCTCTCTCTAGAGCAACAAATTCAGCAACTGAACGATCAGTTGACTATTGAACCTGCAAGCGCGTTATCGAATGTTCAAGGCTGTTTAATCACCGCCAAAGAGCAGCATTCTCCTGATGCGGTGTTGCAGTGTCTGATCATTGCAGCGCGTGCAGCCCTGCAACTCGACGATTTAAAACTCAGCACCAAACACATCAAAGCCGCACTTAAATTTCAACAAACACTGGATAACGATGACAATCTTGCTGAAATCCTTCACATTCATGCGTTGATTTACTGGCATCAAGCACAATACTACTCTGCACAACATTTTTGGATTCAATCGTTAGAACAATCCGCATGGTCAGACGGTGTGAGTGTCCAAATTGAATCTCTTATCGGATTAGGTAACGTCTGGCGAGAAACTGAAGAGTATGGGTTAGCAAAAATAGCCCATGAACTTGCCGTTCGCGTCGCCAACGCTACTCGCAATGAAAACTTAGAGATTCAATCTCGTATCCTTCTCTCATGGGACCTCCATCTTCTTGAGTCGTTTGCAGAAATGCTCACCGTATTGCAAGGGGCCGAAGACCTTCTCAAAAGAACACCCAATAATGCACAAGAAGCGCAGTTATGGGATTTTCGAGCGGTTGCTTTACTTGGGTTAAAACATGTTGATGAAGCTGAATATGCAGCCGACAATGCCTATGCCTTAGCTGATAAACAACAGCATATTTGGATGAAAACGCTCGCTTTAATGAGTAAAGCTCGTATTGAACTACTAAGAGAAGAGCCTCAACTTGCGCTTACGTTCTTGAAGGAAGCAGAAGGGTTAGCTAAGGCATGCCATGCTAATTACGCCAGCCTTTTAGCACGTATTTACTATAAACAATCCTTAGCTCATGAGAAAAGTGAGCAAATGGATTTAGCGCTCAACAGCTTTAAACTGTATCGTCATCACTCAATTGAACATATCCGCGCCCGCACATTACAGTTAGGCTCCGATAAGGCGCGCCTGTCCAAGCACCAATTAGAGAAAAAAGCTCGAAAACTGATCAATCGTATCCACGCTCAACACGCTCATGAATCTGGTCGACATTTTAATCGGATAATTTCAGAAACCCTATGGTGGGAGCAATTAGTCCAGTTAAAAACTCAACTGACAAAAGCCAACTATTCGGTCATTACCATTCGTCACCCAAACCCTGATTGCATCGATGCATGCGCAGAAATCGCCCACACTTTGTGTACTCAAGGGGACTATCTGGCGCAAATCAGTAGCGACCGTTTAGGATGGTTGGTGGATGAGCAAAGCGCTTCTGCAGAAGAACTGTATCGGATTTTAAACCAAATGATGGCAATTTACCCTTGGCAACGTAAAGGGATTGCCCCCAACTTACCAACCATCAAGATTCAAGATCTTTTGACCTTTCCATTTACCCTCGAACAGCTTGAACAAGAAGATGAACAGCAAGGAGATCGTTAAATGGAAGCTCTACTGAATAAAGTACAAGATGCCGGCTACGACATCACCACCGTTTCAGGTGTTCAAGCGATCGAGATGTGGAATGAAATCAGAATCAAGGTGGCAACTGAACCTAGTGAGCAAGCGCTTTGCCATATCATTAGCTCGGAACATCAACTCAGCATACAACAGCTTTCGAAAAGTATTGACGAGCTGAATCAAGCACTTAGCATACTGACCAATATTGACTCTAGTTACGCCCGTCGAGCCGATTTGGTGCTGATGGCAAAAAACGCATTAAGCGAACGCTACCTCACTCAGGGTGACTACGCTCAGGCATTGAAGGAATACGTCAGTATCACTCAATATGCAATTGAGCATGGCGATATAGATACCTACGCCAGTGCTATCTTGGGCATGGGAAAACTGTGTGAAAGCTTTGGAGATGCAAATCGAGCACTGCGCTATTATCAAAAAATAGATCACGTTGACCATGCTCTATCCAGCCGCAGCTTGCGCTTACACTACAAACTGCACAAACTGAGTTGTTTTGTTACCTTGAACAAACTGCCCGCGGCACGCGAAATATTAAAAGAATGTGAAGAGCTGTCGATTCTGGTGAGTGATAAGCTATTGACTGGGCAGATCATGCTTTACCAATCTCAGTTGCATCGTCAGCACGGCAACTTGAGCGAGGCTTTGCGTATATTAGCGAATATTCCCTATGCCGTAGGTAATATTCGTTCTAACTGGTTTGCCTGTAAAAGTAGGATTGAACAAGCACGATGTTTACTTCCTTCTCGCCCAGCCCTCGCAACTTACTTACTCGATAACGCACAACGTCGTTTACAACATCGCAGTAAACCTGAACTAAAGATTGAGCTTTACCAAGCCTACAGTGACATCTACGCAGAGCGAGGTTTGTATAAAGAGTCACTCTTTTACGAAAAATTGGGATTTGAAACCGAGTCTCACCTTATTTCTCAAATTCCAATTGCGGATTTGGGAGCAAACCAACTGCGCCGTTTGGCACGCTTCGATTTGCAACTCAAGCTGATCCTATCTGAAATGGAAAATCGGGAGCTGAAAGAGACAACCGAAAGCCAAAAACACGAAGTAGCTCAGCTACAACAAGATGTGTTTACCGACCCTCTCACTCAATTAAAAAACCGGCGTTGGATGGAAAGTTGCTTAAAAGAGCTTTTAATCCATGAAACTGAGTTTGCTTTTCTGGTGGTCGATATCGATCACTTTAAATCCATTAACGATGAACTAAGCCATCTTGCCGGTGATAAAGCCATCGTTAACGTCTCCACACAAATTCTGCAGCAATTTAATCGACCGGGTCATCATTGTGTGCGCTTCGGTGGTGAAGAGTTTTTAGTCATAGTCGAAAATGTAGACTTAAACCAAGCTTTAGTGCACGCCGAAGAACTGCGTAAAAACATAGAACAACTGGATTGGAAAGAAGTACTTGGTGAACGACGATTAACCGTAAGTGTGGGCGTGACCCTGCATCGTTTAGGCGAAAACACCCAAAGAACGTTTTACCGTGCAGACAAAGCGCTCTACCGTGCGAAAGCCAATGGTCGCAACCAAGTCTGCTCTGAATAAACCGAAGACTCTGTCTGTTTATACGCAACGGATTGCGTCAAATGAACACATTTATCTTTAATAAACAGAATCGACTGATAAAGTTGCCGTTAAGTGAACAAATTTCATACGCGAAATTCTGTGAACAAATAGCATCTTGATAGTAGATGAGTATATAATGCGCCCCCTAATTTTACAGTCAGCAAAAATATCGATTGTAATAATCGTTCTTTAAACAAAGGATCCGTTATGAATCTCTCCGCGAAAACTGTCGTAGTGATTGCGATTGGTGCTGCTCTTTATGGTATTGGTGGACTGCCTATGTTTGGTATTCCCGTTTTCGCTAATACCACCCTGAAACCAGCGATGGCTGTGCTGGCTTTATTCTCCGTCATGTTTGGTCCCTTGGTTGGCTTCCTAGTCGGATTTATTGGCCACTGGGTAACGGATCTATTTGCCGGATGGGGTGTTTGGTTAACTTGGGTATTAGGCTCAGGCATCGTTGGCTTTGTGATGGGCATGTTCCCTTCCCTTACTCAACGAAACTTAGAGAAAGGACTATTCCCTATCCGTGATTTCATCCTGTTTGTTGGCCTTGCACTGGCTGGTAACGTAATTGGTTACGGCTGTTCTGCATTCCTAGACAGTATTCTTTATGGCGAACCAGATGCCAAAGTGTACACACAGATGGCGATTGTCGCTGTGGGCAACACGGTACTGATCGCAATCGTAGGTTACTTTATTCTGAAAGCCCTAGCGAAACGTAACAAACAAAGTCGCAATCTGACCGAGGCATAATCGGGCATGACCATCGAGTTTTCTAACTTCTCTTTTCGTTACGCGTCACTGGACAAACCGACGCTAAAAAACATCAATCTAAGGATAGAGCAAGGCGAGAAAATCGTAATCATTGGACCTAGTGGTAGTGGCAAATCTACCCTAGGCCAATGTTTAAATGGGTTAATTCCGCACAGCATCAAAGGTGAGACTCAGGGCAGTCTTACCTTTAATGATCACGCGACCACCGATTTTTCTATGGATAACTTCACCGAACAAGTTGGCACTGTATTACAAGATACAGATAACCAATTTGTTGGCTTAACGGTTGGTGAAGACATTGCTTTTGCTCTAGAAAACCAAAATTTGAGCCCTGCGCAAATGTACCCGCTGGTTAAATCAACCGCTCAGTTGGTCGATCTAGAACAACTTATACAACAAGCACCTGATGACCTGTCGGGAGGCCAAAAACAACGCGTCTCTTTAGCGGGCATTCTCGTTGACGATGTAGAAACACTGCTGTTTGATGAACCGCTTGCGTCACTGGATCCCGTGTCAGGCAAACGAACGATTGAAATCATTGATGAACTGCATCAAACATCAGGTAAAACCATCATTATTATTGAACACCGTCTTGAAGATGTACTGCATCGACCGGTTGATCGCATTATATTGATGGAGCTAGGTGAAATCGTCGCAGACATGACGCCAGCCCAACTGCTCTCCTCCGACCTACTATCAAAACACGGCATTCGTGAACCCCTGTATTTGTCGGCATTAAAAGCAGCAGGATGTCAGATAGCGGCAGAACATCACCCAGAATCATTAGCCCAATTAAATCTTGAGCCATACCGTGCTGCGATGACGCAATGGGGAGTGCACGCCATTGATAAAACCGCAGCAAAATCCCTATCGCCTCTTTTATCGGTGCGCGGTTTAAGCTACTCCTACGATGGAAAGCGCCAAGCGCTAGACGACTTATCTTTCGATATTGCCCATGGCGAGTTTGTCTCAATATTGGGTAAAAACGGCTCCGGTAAATCCACCATCACCAAGCTGCTTATGGGGGTTATCGAACCCGATGCGGGCAGTATGATGTTCGATGGTATCGATTTAGCGACCCTTTCTATCTTCGAGCGCAGCCAAAAAATCGGCGTGGTGATGCAAAACCCAAATCATATGATTTCCCATCATATGATTTTTGATGAAGTCGCCTTTGGCTTACGTAATCGTGGGGATGATGAAGCTAGCATTGAAAAGAAAGTCAATGAAATGCTGACACTCTGTGGTTTAAGTAAATTCCGCCATTGGCCAATTGAAGCATTAAGTTATGGGCAGAAGAAGCGCGTTACCATTGCGTCTATTTTGGTCATGGAACCGAAACTGCTGATTCTTGATGAACCAACAGCAGGGCAGGATTATCGCAATTACACAGCCATGTTAAGCTTCATTGAAGAGCTTAACCGCAAACTCGATATCACTGTCATGATCATCTCCCATGACATGCATTTAGTGTTGGAATATACCACTCGTTCTATCGTTATCGCGGACAGCCGTCTTTTAGCCGACCAAGCCATGATAGAAGTCTTCACTCAACCACAATTATTGGCTAAAGCGAATTTAACCACTACCAGTCTCTACGAGCTTTCATGCCGATTAGGTACTAGCGATCCTCTGAATTTTATGACCCACTTTATTCAACAAGAGAAAGCGGCATTATGAAAAGCGAAAAAATGAAGTTTGGTATCAGTTATATTGATACCGACTCGCCATTACATGCCCTAAATGGCATAACTAAATTTGTGCTGTTTATCGCTTGGATCACCGTGGTACTCACAACATTTGATTTGCGTCTAATTGGCTCGCTGCTGGCAGTAGGTTTAGTGTTGTTAAAAATCACTAAAGTCCCTATGTCGGTTTATCGTCCGTTATTAATTGGTACCGGAACAGTGCTACTAATGAATGCACTGTTCATGTATTTGCTTGCCCCACAACAAGGTTCACAGTACCTCAACGCGGCGCATGTGCTTCTTGAACTTCCAGGACACTATAGCCTGACCCAAGAAACCCTCTTTTACTTAGTTACAGTCACCCTTAAGTATTTTTCTATGTTCCCAATTGCGTTGGTGTTTGTATTTACCACCCATCCAACGGAATTTGCTGCCAGCTTAAATCGCTTAGGAGTGCCTTATAAAATTGCTTATGCGGTGAGCTTAACCCTTCGTTATTTGCCCGAAGTGAAAAAGGATTTCGTCAATATCATGCATGCCCAACAAGCTCGAGGGGTTGACCTCTCGGCCAATACACCGTTTTTTACGCGCATGAAAAACGTCTCTAAGGTACTTGGACCATTAATTTTCTCTAGCCTTGACCGAGCAGAAGACATTTCAAATGCAATGACACTGCGAGGATTTGGCCGTCAGAAAACTCGCACCTGGTATAGTCTCAAACCCATGACTAAAACCGACTATGCTTGGTTAACCGCCTTAGTGATTATTGTCTTGTTGGCGCTGACCAAACGTATTTTGCAAACCGAGTTGTTTTGGTATCCTTTCGGTTAATATACCCAAGTAACCTCAAGATGCTGTTTCAGCGAGAATGTATTCGCTTATAGGCAAGGCTCCGATTTGAATACATAGTTATTCTACGTAGAAAATCGATAACGCAGCATAGGATCAAATACAGCTCGCCCCTTGGGTGCTCATCAATAAGCCCATTTCTGCGCCCAATGACGTTGAAAGAGAATGACCATTTCTTCCGTAATTGAGCACGACTAAGGCTTATTGATGAAGCGCTAGATTCTGCATCTTGAGGCCATTTGGGTATACACTTCTGTTTAACAAGACTCTGTCACATCTTATTAACACCATCTGTTATCTCCATAGGATCGGTTCATGAACTTTACTTTTGCGACCCTTAATTTACTCAATTACGCGGCACCACCCAACGCTTGCTATGCGTTTCACAATATCTACGACAGTGAACAGTGGCAAAAGAAGCAGCAATGGATCGCAAAGCAAATAGAACAGGTACGCCCTGATATTATCGCCTTTCAAGAAGTATTCAGCAGTGAAGAGCTAAAACAACAAGTTCTGAAACTCGGTTACCCACACTTTGCCACCGTAACCGATCCTACGATAGAAGAGGAGTATCTTTACACCGCTCCTGTCGTCGCCATTGCAAGCCGTTACCCTTTAGATGAAGTGTGTGCCGTCGACTACCCATCCAACCTAACCCAAAACCAGCAGGACTATCGTCGTCAACCTTTACGAGCAACAATCACCCTGCCCGAGCTGGGCACAATTGATGTCTACATTGTGCATTTTAAATCTCAACGCCCAATGGATAACGCGCTCAATTTGGAATCAAATGACACCACTAGCCTAGATCAGTGGCAACAAGCCTGTGTCGGTCGTTGGTTATCTACAGTTCAACGAGGCTGGGAGTGTCATCTTCTTTACCATTCAATTGTTGAACGTAAAAAACAAACCGCACACCCTGTTGTTTTAATGGGGGATTTTAATCAAAGCTTAGCCAATAGTGAGTTAGCCGCTCTCAACATTCATGCGCACCCAAGAACCGATGAACCAACACAAATCGCGCCTTATCAACTCATTGATGCAGGTGCCATTTGGTTTCATGAAGAGCCATGGTCGCGACCTGCCACCCATTACCATGGCGCAAAAGGCAATGTATTAGACTACATATTGCTCTCTTGGGAGCTGCATGGCTCATCTGACTTTCCCCGCGCAGAGCTCATCCATTATCAAGTTCTCGATAAACATCTGGTCAACCCTAATTTCGATGATGATGCCTATGCCAGTGATCATGCTGTCGTTAGCTTAACCCTGAAAGCCACTCTCTAGAGCAAATATTCTTTAACAAAATAGCACTTTAAACTAACAAGTTTGCAACTATACTCGGTCTAAAGCCAGCCAGTATGGCGGGAAATCCTCCTCCCCAATCAAGGGAGTTAGCGAACCAGATGAGTTGGAGTGACCATGATGAAAGATTTTGTTGAAACAATGAAACTGCGTGGCCAAGCTGCTGAAAATATCTATTTTTCGCAAAGAGATCGGAAGTTAATTGAACAAATACACCGTAACCCTGAAGTGATTGAGCGATGTAAACCCGATCAGAAGGTGAAAAATGCTTCGCAAGCACTAGTACGCTGAGTCTTGCTACTGTGCAGGTCATTTAAGATGATGCCTAGACACGTAACACTTAGGCATTATCTCATCCCATTCATCGTTAAAATAACCACTACACCACGTCCAATATGACCTAGCCCTACTTCTTAGCAGTGCAACTCCTCTTAAATAACGTTGGTTAAATTAGCCTGATTGAGTTTAAATCATTCGCCAAGCGCTGCTCGTTTTTCCATGCGTATAGCTGTTGAACATAATTTCCCCTTTCATAAATTAATCAAAGCGTTATGATATGCAACTATAAGTTGTAACCTACAACGTTCTCTAAAAGGCTTACCAACTTTGTTTTAGGTACTATACCCAAATGACCTCAAGATGCAGACTTCAGAGCTTCATCAACGAGCACAGGTCAAGCTCAATTACGGAAGGAATGGTTATTCCCTTTCAATGTAATTGGGCGCGGAAATGGGCTTGTTGATGAGCGAATACATTCTCGCTGAAACCGCATCTTGAGGTTACTTGGGTATAATAGCCAATCGAAATAAAAGTTGTAGGCGCATTTGAAAATATGCATGCAGACGAAGGAAAATGAATCCATGGATTCCCAGCTGACTGATTTAGCTGATAACACCCCATCCCTAACCGAAGAATCGACATTACATAGTAGCGAAGCTCTTGAGCTCATTGAGCACAGTAGTGACATTACACTCAATATTACCACACCTGTAGGACGAAAGTTTTTCTGTCACGCACGCTTTATCGGCCCTCACTCTTCATCAGTTGTATTTATTGAGCCACCACAACTCTCTTTTGAAGACTGGAATGACTATTTTCAAGAAGGCTTTTGGCTTAACGCGAAAGCGATCGGCCAAAAAGGATTTGGGGCCGTTATCCATTTTCGGAGTCAAATCAAGTTTATTCAACGTTATCCTTTTCCACTCATCGCCTTATCCATTCCTCATTCCATGAAAGTTCGCCAATTACGAAAAGAACCTCGTTATGATGTAAAAATCACTGGAAGGATCATTCACTCATCGACTCAAAGAGAATGTGAAATTCGTAATCTATCTAAAAACGGATGTCAGTTTTCACTGCCTAAACTGGGTCATCAGTTTTATATGGGAGAACCTTTAACTATTGAGATTTGCGATTCATCCGCAATAAAACATGATTTACCACCATTAGAGGGGTTAATTTGTAATGTTGGCCACACAGGGCATAACTTACTCTATGGATTACAGTTTAATGAAGAAGGGCGTACCAATGTACAAATTCTACTGAAAAAGTTGCGATTTAATGGAAGCAGGCTCTCTTTCGGTTAGCGACTTAACGTCCACCACCAAATTCAAGACAAAAAAAATGCCAATCGTAAATAAGGTACGATTGGCTTAGATATTTTGTGAACAATACTATTCACTAACAACGTCAGTTGGCTAGGTGACCCTCGGCTTTAATAAGGGTCGTATTTATATATGCAGTAAGCGTGCCAACTTTTTAATACTACTTTTTGATTATTTTTTGTTCATAAAAGCGTAATTCAATCTTCATATCCCATTATTATTTGCAATATGCAAACCAATCTGTCTCATTTTGCAAATATCTCTTCTTACTGTTTCGCAAATTCTTTGCAAAGCCATCACGACAAAGCAGTCACTATGAAAAAAGTTCGTTATACTGCAGCTCTCAGTTTGGCATGTTAAGGTATTCAATGAATTACTTAAGTACTTACCTCAAAGGCATCGCAATGGGTGCAGCCGATGTTGTCCCTGGCGTGTCAGGTGGCACTATCGCATTTATTACTGGAGTTTATGATACGTTGCTAGAAAGCATCCGTCGCATCAACCCAAGTTTATTTACGCTTTGGCGACAACAAGGCTTTAAAGCGGTCTGTGCACACATCAACTTATTCTTTCTGATGTCTCTATTTGCGGGTATTTTGACCAGCATTTTAACGCTCGCAAAACTTATCTCGTGGCTTTTAGTTACACACCCTATTCCGATTTGGTCGTTTTTCTTTGGTCTGATTTTGGTATCGGTCTATCACATGTTAAAACAGGTAGAACATAGACAATGGGTGCAATGGGGCTTTTTGTTTATTGGTGTGGCTTTGGCTTACAGCATCACGGTACTTAAGCCTGTCGCCATGGATCCCACCAGCATCAACATTTTAATCTGTGGGGCCGTAGCAATTTGCGCCATGATTCTTCCTGGCATTTCGGGCAGCTTTATCCTACTGCTTCTCGGCATGTATGCTCCCATTCTTAGCGCGGTAAAAGGCATGCAAGTCAGTACACTGGGGTTATTTGCAATTGGCTGTGTGATTGGCTTGCTTAGCTTTTCTCACTTGCTATCGTGGCTTCTTAAACGCCATCGTGACACCACATTAATGTTCCTTACTGGATTGATGCTTGGTACTTTGCCTAAAATATGGCCATGGAAAGAGACATTGACTTGGAGAACCAATTCGCATGGTGAACAGGTGCCACTACTGCAGCACAACTTATCACCTTTCGAATTTGAATCAGTTACCGCTCAACCATCTCAATTGTTTGTCGCAATCCTTCTCATGCTATGCGCTATCGGTGTGGTACTGGGGTTAGAGAAATTTGCAGCAAAACCTTCTAAATAGTGATTTATCATTCAAGGCAGGGTGATTCCCTGCCTTGTGCTGCATGCTCACTCACACAAACATCTTTTTGTTCATGCTATGATGTTGGCGTTTAATGTTGACTTCATGACCTAGTGGATACCCAATATGCCATTTCTTCGCAACCGAACCCTCGTTCTCTTTGCATGTTTATTTTGCACATCGGTGTTCGCCGCTGAAATAAAGGTCATTCAACCTTATGTCAATGTCACTCGAGCCAACGATTTAAGCGCTTCCGTTTACGCACAGTTAGTCAACAATACCAAAGAAGATCGTTATCTTGTGGCAGCACAAACAGATGCTGCATCAAAAGCAGAATTACGTACGGTTGTAAGCCGCGGAAGTGCTAACGAAACTCGGAACGCCCCTTTCTTTAGAGTTCCACCGCAAAGTACGCTAGAACTCTCACCTAGTACTCAACATATTGTTTTACTTGGCTTGATTAAGCCTCTCGAAAAGAACGATCATATTAATGTCACCTTGATCTTTAAGGATGGACAAAAAGTGCCTGTTAGAGTTCCTGTCACCTTCCTAATCACCGACTTTATGCACATGAAAGCAAAAAATACAGAATGATTTTTTATGCATGTTGGCATCAGTTAAATACCTCAGTAATTTTCTCAAACTTCATTGGTACAACAACGCTCATTCGATAACCTTCACTCTAATTTAGCCACCGCTAATCCTTCCGAATTTCACCTACCTTTCATCGAAAACATGTTTTAACAATCGATATAGGCAATTTTTTTTGCTATGGAGCAATAAAACCTAGACACAATGTCTGGTAACGTTAATATTGACCACTTTTAGTGGCAGGCACTAAAAAGAAAGACAGACATTTGATTTAATACAGGGATAACTATGCAAAGCAACAATATACTGAGTCGTTTTGTGCAAGGTAACCTCGTGCTTCAGATCTTGGCAGGTATCATTCTTGGTATCTTCGCCGCGAACGTAGCACCGGACTTTGCGAAAAGCGTAGGCTTACTTGGTAGTCTATTTGTCGGAGCTCTTAAAGCCGTAGCTCCAATCTTGGTTTTTATTCTGGTCGCGGCCTCTATCGCTAATCAAAATAAAAACAAAAGCACCTACATGCGACCTATCGTGGTTCTTTATCTGTTGGGCACTTTCGCTGCAGCACTGACTGCCGTTGTACTAAGTTTCCTTTTCCCAACAGAACTTACATTGGTCTCAGGCGCAGAAGGCACAACACCTCCACAGGGTATTTTAGAAGTACTACAAACACTCCTGTTCAAACTGGTTGATAACCCAGTCAGTGCACTTATGAACGCCAACTACATTGGTATTCTAGCGTGGGCGGTAGGTCTTGGTCTTGCTTTGAACCATGCATCAGAGAGTACAAAAGGTTTGTTCGAAGACCTAAGCCACGGTGTGTCACAAATCGTACGCTTTATTATTCGCTTGGCACCATTTGGTATCTTTGGATTGGTATCGTCTACGTTTGCAACCACGGGATTCGAAGCTCTTTCAGGCTACCTGCACTTATTAGCCGTATTGCTTGGCGCAATGGCAATTATTGCTCTAGTGGTTAACCCATTAATTGTGTACGTTAAAACGGGTTCTAATCCATACCCATTGGTATTCCAGTGTTTACGTGAAAGTGGTGTCACCGCTTTCTTCACACGTTCGAGTGCGGCAAATATTCCAGTCAACATGAACTTGTGTCGTAAACTGAACTTGAACGAAGATACGTATTCCGTATCTATCCCTCTGGGCGCAACCATCAACATGGGTGGTGCAGCAATTACGATTACCGTTCTAACGTTAGCTGCTGTAAACACCTTAGGAATTCAAGTTGACCTGATGACAGCTGTATTACTGAGCCTAGTTGCGGCAATTTCAGCATGTGGCGCATCAGGTGTTGCAGGTGGTTCATTACTACTGATTCCTCTAGCCTGTGGCCTATTTGGTATTTCTAACGACATTGCGATGCAAGTAGTGGCGGTTGGTTTTATCATTGGCGTGATTCAGGATTCAGCAGAAACAGCGCTTAACAGTTCAACGGATGTCGTATTTACTGCAGCGGTATGCCAAAGTCAGCAAAAAAAAGAGTATAAGTTAGCGGAAGACTAATCACTGCTGTTCTAGGGCAAACAAAAAAACCCGAGTTTAAACTCGGGTTTTTTACATTTATGGCAGGAGGCTAACGAGGTGTATAATCGAATGAAACACTTTTCTGTT
Organism: Vibrio tritonius; assembly: GCF_001547935.1. NCBI lineage: Bacteria > Pseudomonadati > Pseudomonadota > Gammaproteobacteria > Vibrionales > Vibrionaceae > Vibrio > Vibrio tritonius. Next base: position 62,142 of record NZ_AP014636.1, on the reverse strand, counting down.
GCTGAAACCCTTCGTCATATTGGCCTTTCACTGTTGGTGTACTCTCTACTTTCTCCACCTCAGCTTGCTCATGCTGTTCAAACGGAATTTCCATTTCCCCATCTATGGATTCAAAAATGTCGTTTGTTGGACTCTCAATAATTTCGCCATCATCCACCTCTTCGCCCTTGTGTGGGATAGGAATCGGTCGCTTATAAAGCTTGTTTAACGCTCGAATAATCGAGTGAGGATGTACAGCACCGGAAGCAATTTTCTTTTGCAGTGGCTTAGCCAGCGATTGCAACCCTACCACAGAGTCAACCCCAATTTTGGTCCCAACGTTATCACGCATTAATTTGGCAGGTTCATAGCCAAAATGGGCGGATAAAAAGAGCCAAATGTAGGCCACAGCATTGCCATTCACACCAAAGTCCATCCAAGCATCACCAGCGTAATACATGGCCTCAGCACTGCCTTGCTCTGACGCTCGTTCAAGCCAATAACAGGCTTTGCGATGGTCGATCGATACTCCGACACCTTTCAAATAGTTAAGGCCGAGTTTCATCATCCCAACCTTACTGTCCATTTTGGCAGCTTTGTTATACCAATAAGTTGAATCAGAAGGTGATTGGGATATGTTATCTTTAGAAACACTCCAATCTCCCATGTAAATAATGGCGTCCATCAAATTATGATCGGCCGCTTCGTGAATCAACGTTAGGCCTTTTGCAACATTGACATCCGTTCCACGCCCATAAATGAGCGCTTTACCTGCATCCAATTTAGCATGCAAATCACCTTCATTCGCACGAATGTAAGTTTCCCAAAAATGTAGCTTTTCTCGCAGCACCAAATCGTCCTTCATGCGACGACAGATTCGTACTAATCCATACATCCCATTTAAATTGTCCATTTGCGCGGCTTTTTCATACCAGAAAAACGCTTCTTTATAATTAGTGCGCTCCGCCTCTTTGGCAAGATAAAGCATCGTAGGGATATGACCAGACTCAGCCTTAAACAGCCGTTCTTTTCGTTCCTGATCCCGCATTCGCTGTAGTGCTCGGCGATAAGCTTCTTCCTTCGCTATTTTTTCTGTTTCCATCCGACGACGACGCATAGATAGCGTAATCATCCAAACAAAAATAAGAATGAGCGAAAGACCAAGTACCCCGATGGCAATCCCAATGGTATTCATCTGCTTGTTTTCTTTCTCTACTCGGTGAGGGACATCTTATGACTGGTCTCACTGACGTTGTATTTATCGACCCGCTCTATACTACCTTAGTATTGATTAAAGTGGCAGAAGCGAATAGTTATCAATTTTTAGTTAATGTTTAGCTTTAATGCTTATATACCAAAGTGACCTCAAGATGCCGTTTAAGCGAGAATCTATTCACTCTGAAATAAGGCTTTGATTTGATTATTTTTGATCATTTCTAACATTTAAATATTACTTGATTGCTTCCTAGTGAAGACTTCGTCTTTCTTGTCTATTTTCTTCACAGTTCAAGATCACAAAACGAAGCTTCTAAAGTAAAAATGGTCGGAATGGCCAAAGACTCTATGTTATCGATGTTTCATTCTTGAGAAAACAGTAAATTGATCAGTAGAAACATTCCTAAACACAATGTCACATTCCACGCTTTAACAACTTAAAAGACGTAGGCCGCAACAACCAAGCCGTTAATGAGCTATATTATACCCAAGTCACCTCAAGATGCGGTTTCAGCGAGAATGTATTCGCTCTCCTAGGCAATACGACGATCTTTTTGCTACTTCATTTGCTCTCTAATACCGTGATATGGACGCAGTATTCTAATGGTTGCATGTCAATTTTTAGACAACGAGCTTGACCTATTGAAAACAAAGCCTTTAACTAGAAGTAGCAGTTGGCGTTAGTGACAAACACGGAATAACAACATCGAATAAGCGTATGAATGATATGGTTTCTCGTCCTTACCCTCTGGGTGCGACTCTCTCTAAAACCGGGTGCAATTTTTCGATTTACGCTCCAGCGAACCCCAAGATTCAGTTGGTGTTATTTAATGAAGATAACAGTTATCGCACCGTAAATTTCCCACATAACTATGCAGGGGTGTTGCACACTTTCGTCCAGAATATTCAAGCTGGTCAGCGTTATGGTTTTTTAATTGAACATAACGGAGAGCCACACTATATAGCCGACCCCTACGCCAAAGCACTCTCCGGTGCTTTAAGCTATCAACCGCCTTTTGACTCACAACAAAGCCTAGCGCTCCCCAAATGTGTTGTGGTCGATGACCAACAATTTGACTGGCAAGACGTACCCAAACCCAATCGTCCACTCGATGAAATGGTGCTCTTTGAAACTCATGTCAAAGGAGCAACAAAATTGCATCCCGACGTGGCCCCCAAAGATCAAGGTACGTATCTTGGGTTGATTAGTGAAGCCATGCTCACTTTCTACAAAGATGAACAGATCAATACGTTGCAATTACTGCCTATTGCCGCCTGTATGCATGAACCTCATTTATTGGAAATGGATAAAGTCAATTACTGGGGCTACAACCCTTATGTTTTTATGGCTCCCGACCCAAGGTACGCGCACCGCGATGCGGTTAATGAGTTCAAAACCGTAGTACGAGAACTGCACCGCGCCGGTATCGAAGTGATCCTCGATGTGGTTTACAACCACACCGCAGAAGGGGGCGAAAATGGCCCTATTTTTAATCTGAAAGCGTTAGACTCTAATTACTACTTAATACACGGTACCCATTTTGCTAATTTTACCGGATGCGGCAACACGGTTAATCTCTCGTCACAATCATCGCTAAATTTGGTTATGGACACCCTAAGATATTGGGTGCAAGCCTATCAAATCGATGGCTTTCGTTTTGACCTTGCCGCGACATTAGGCCGTAATGGCGACAATTTCAGCCAAGATGCCGCCTTCTTTAAAGCCGTGGCACAAGATCCCATCTTAAAACAGGTTAAGCTGATTGCAGAACCTTGGGATATCGGTCCAAACGGTTATCAGGTGGGTAACTTCCCGTTTGGTTGGAATGAAACCAACGACAAATTGCGGGATATCGCCCGCAGCTTTTGGCGTGGAGACAGCGGTTATTTAAAAGAACTCGCCACTCGACTTATGGGGTCTCGCGATCTTTACAGCGCAGCTAATTGGCCATTTAAACTCACCGTAAATTACATCACCTACCATGATGGCTTCACGCTGCAGGACTTGGTGTCGTACAAGCACAAACATAATGAAGCGAATGGTGAACAAAACCGAGATGGTCACGGAGATAACCGCTCAGAAAACTATGGCGAGGAAGGCGAAACCTTCAATGTCACAATAAAAAGCAAACGTGAAAGACAAAAACGCAACCTATTAGCAACACTGCTCTTCTCATTTGGTATTCCACACCTGCTTTTTGCCGACATTTTGTCTCATACACAAAAAGGCAATAACAACGCCTACTGTCAAGATAACGATATCAGTTGGATTAACTGGGAAGAAACGTTAACCAAAAATGCGTTTCGTCGTTGGTTAAGTAAATTGATTCACGCAAGACAAACCTACATGGTGCCGTTTATTCGTGCATTTAGTGGTGAAAGACGCAACCACAATAGAGTATTTTGGCGACGAGTTGACGGCGAGATGATGCAGCAAGAAGATTGGAACCGCTTGTCGAGCGTTTCTCTGCATTTAGGCATCGGAGAAGATGGTGAAGAACTCCTTTATCTCATAAACCAAACACGCGCCCCTGCACGATTTAGCCTGCCGACCGATCGCGATCAGCGTTGGCAGTTATTGTGTGATACCAACGATATGCACAATCAGCTCTCGCAAGACATTGAGAAAGAACGGATGCAACTGCCCGTCTCTATGTCAATTCTCTATTTTAATCCCAACGCCCAAACCTCCTCACAAGAGAATAAATAATGGTGATTGGTGTAACCGCTTAACCCAGCGACTTAGCCCAAATAATTTTGCAGTTCCTAAGTCGCTGTTATTGATGGGAATCACCCCTCTCCCAACAGCAAAACTATTGAACGCTATCAATTTCATTCCGCCCATCACCACATCATAAACAACAAATCACATATCAAACAAAAAGACCGCTAAGTCGTGGCAGATTCTTAACAAAGCGCTGTTTTTCCCCTGATATTAGATTGCTCAAATAGACTGGTAGTTTCTGGCTGAATAGATATATATTTCTTTATTGTTTGTATAAATAACTCACGTAAGGCTTTGACAAAAAATACACAAACGTCAACCAGGAAACCAAAAATAACAGATATAACTCATTGTTTTTACTGTTCAAAAGCTTGTTTACCAAGTTATTATTTAGCGTCCCTATTGGGAAATGATGTAGGTAACGAATATGCAAAAAACGGTTTCAGTCGTCATCCCTTGCTACAACGAAAGTGAAGTGATTGACTACACAGTTGAAGAACTGCTCAATGTCACAAACAGTATCGAAGGTTATCAGTTTGAGCTGATTTTCGTTAACGATGGCAGTGCAGACGATACAGAAGCAAAGCTTCTCAACTACAGCCAACAACATGACAAGGTACACTTAATTTCGTTCTCTCGAAATTTTGGCCACCAACCTGCGGTTTCCGCTGGCATTGAAGCGGCGACGGGTGATGCGGTTGTCTTGATCGATGCAGACCTCCAAGATCCACCACACTTAATTAAAGACATGATTGAACTGTGGGAAAAAGGCTACGACGTCGTTTACGGAACACGTGAAAACCGTGAAGGCGAATCACGCTTTAAACTTGCTTCTGCAAAATGGTTCTACCGCATTTTGAACTACTTATCAGAGGTTTCTATACCATTAGACACAGGTGATTTCCGTTTAATGGACCGCCAAGTCGTCGACCAACTCAATGCGATGCCCGAAAAAAACCGTTTCATCCGCGGCATGGTTAGTTGGATCGGTTTTAATCAAACCTCTATCCGTTATCAACGCAATGCGCGCTTTGCAGGAGAAACAAAGTATCCTTTGCGTAAGATGTTGAAATTTGGGCTCGACGGTATTCTTTCTTTCTCTGTTAAACCACTAAAACTCTCGATTGTGATGGGCTTTCTTTCATCAGGCATTGCTTTGTTGATGCTGATCTACACCGTCTATGTGCGTTTGGCGACGGATCAATGGCAATCTGGTTGGGCTTCTATGCTGGTTGCGTTGTTGTTCATTGGTGGGGTGCAATTAATTTCCATCGGTATTTTGGGTGAGTATATCGCCCGTATTTACAATGAATCTAAAAACCGTCCACTCTATATCGTGAAAAAAAACTTAGGGCAGAAAAAAGATGATGAAGCGTCTAGCTCAAGTTAATCAATTCATTTGTACTAACTTGCAACAAAAGATGAGATTCGTCATCGTTGGCGGTTTTAATACCGCCGTTTCTTACCTCTCTTTCGTTGCAATATACCAGCAGTTGCACAACTATCTACTCGCATCTGTCTTAGCGTACTGCATTGGTGTGTTGTGCAGTTTCTTACTTAACCGAGGATTTGTCTTTAATAGTCAGCATCAGTCAGGACAATTTATATCATTTGTATTGGTTAATTTATCCTCACTTGGTGCAAGCACTCTAGCACTCTACTTAATGGTGACAGGGCTGCATTTAAACGCTTATATAGGGCAATTCTTCAGCATATTTGTGTCAATGATTATGAATTATCTAGGCTACCAACGAGTTTTCAAAAAAGGTTTCAACCTGAGCAGTTTGTTTAGCTTGGCAATGGATGATAACCGCACAATCAATGTGTATAGCGTATTACGAGCCCTAGTGATGTTACTCTGCATCGGTGTGACCGCCCGTAATATGTACACCTCTGTTTTGGTGAACATTGCACACGACGCTTTACCTTACATGGCAACTTACACCGATAAATTTACATCGGAAGGCCGCTGGATAAACTTTGCCTTATTTGAGATCAGCCGTAATTTAAATGCCCAACTAGCCAATACCCTATGCTATCTGTTTATTGGACTGTTCGGCTACAACGTGTCAATGGCAATGAAAAAGGACAAATGGCTAGCGCTGTTTTTTGCGATGGCTGTGATGAATATTCCTTATTTCACCATGCTGTTTAAATGGCCGATGACACTGTTACCAGGCTGTTTTATGCTGGCGGTATTCAGTTATTATCGTCACCGTATTTCGGTGCCTAAAATGCTGCTGCTAGCGGGCGTACTGCTCTTTGCCACCTACCCTGCATTTTACTTTGTTATGCCACTTATTTACTTAGCAGATCTACGTAAAGGCACTTACAAAGAGCTACTGATATTCATGCTATGGTGGGCGGCGGGTTACATCTTAGGCTATGCCGTGGGTAATGGTTTGGTCTACCTGTACACTTGGATCTTTGAAGGCAATGCTCACTTTATGCAAATGGCATCATGGCGTAAAGAAAACCCACTAACAGGGTTGAGTTCTTTACTTGCCAACACGGATAGAAGTGTGGGTGATTTCATTCGAAACGCTAACTACATTTCAGCCTTAAGCGCATGGTTCTATTTGCCAGCATTAGGTATCACACTCATCACGTTAAAAGAAAACATCAAATATTATCTGGTGTTACTGGCGGTGATTATTTCGATTTATGCGAGTGTGATTGTACTGGGTGTTCATGTGCCTCTGCGTTCGGGCATCACATTACCACTCGGTATTGTGATGGTGATTTTCTTAGTCAAGACACCATGGTTACGTTACGTCAATATCGTGTTATTACTGATTCCTTTGGCTTATCAAACGAATTTTTATAACACCAACTACAACAATACGCGTACGTTAATGGAAAGCGTGATAACCAGTAACGATACTCACGATTATATCGATGCAAAAGACCAATATGATCATATTGTTGCGACGGTCGATAAAGAGAAAATGAGTGCTTGGCTACTGGATAAAACAGGCTCACGAACCTTTAAAAATCTCGCTAACTTGGAATATCACATGATACGCCCATTCTTCTATAAACAGGGCTGGCCAGATGCGGTCATCACAGTGAAATACAAAGATCAATCGACACCTATTCAAGGGAAAACTGACGTTAAAATTGAAGACCGCACCCTGTACGTCGACTTCAAATAATTTGACGCTTTCCCTGTAACGAACTTGTCCTGTAACGAAAAAAGAGCATTGCTACCAATGCTCTTTTTTATTACCAATAACAAACCAACTTAACGCTGAGAAAATGTCAATAAAGAGTGTACCGTCGCTTTTTCTTGTGCAAATAAGCCGTGCAGTTGAGCAAGGTAAAGCTCAGCAGTCGCCACCGCATCCACCAGCGCATGGTGCGCCATGTACTCTGGCAAACCATAACGCTTACGTACTGCCGCCAAACGAAAATCAGGTCGGTCTTTGCGCAGCGCCTGTCTCTTTTGTTCAATTTTTAACGTATCAATCCATAAGATGGGGAGTTGTTCGACACCATAATGACGTTGCAAATAAGCTTGAATAAACGACTTTTCAATCACACAACCGTGGGCCACCAGAACTTTCCCCTGCATCGAAAGCAATAGCTCGGAAAAAGCCTCAACTAAGCTCACACCTTGTTTGTTCAGTTTTTCGGGTAATAGGTGATGGACTTTGGCCGCTTCCGGATTCACTTTATGATGGTTGGCAATAAGAATATGACGAGCGGTTTTCAGCTGAATTTGGCCATGGGTGATGGTAACCCACCCCATACTGAGCACTTGGTCGGTCTGACTATCAAAGCCTGAGGTTTCAAAATCCAATACCAAGGTATCTCGACAGCGGATATCCTCATCACGTTCAGGCAAGGGCATAGAAAAAAAAGGCTGCAACAGAGGTTCCGTCACCGTTTGCGAGTGTAACGACTCCAATTTCTGATATTCGTCTTGTTTAAACCAATGCCACATAAGTATTAGCCCCCAAACTTCATTTTTATCGCATCTTGAAAGCCTGAGATAATACGAAATGCGTCTTTAAGATGCTGACGGTCAAAACTACTAAAATGGTCTGGCAACAGATAATTGCTGATCGCTTCCCCTTTGCGTAAGCATTCCAAATGATGTCGATAACGCAACTGGTTCACAAAGTGGTAAGTCCCTATCAAATCCTGATACGAATGTTCATTCACCACACCTTGTTGCCAAGCATCATGAAAACGCTCTTCGGTATTTAGACTCCTCGCCCCCTCGTTTAAGGCATAGATCCGCGCCAAATCAACCAAACAATTGACAGCAGCCTTTTTGATATTTAGGCGTTTTTCATTTTTGCCATCTTTCTCTAGCACTAAGTTATTGAAGATGCCAAGCGGTGGGCGAGTTCTAAGAGTGTTGCGCACTAAAGCAGACATCAACTTTCCATTGCCGTTGACCTGCTCTAAGCGAAACTCATCTAACTGTCGAAATAGAACCTCACTACCAGACACACGTCGAATATCCATAAAGACCGTTAAGTTAAGCAACAAGTCGTACTCAGGGTTAGACGCCCACTTGCGATAATACTGCTGCCACACATGTTGGGTTTGACACCATTTAGGCGTAGCCGCCATAAAACGACCAGAACAAATAGCATAACCACATTCATCCAAACCTTTACATACGTACATCGCAAAATGGCTAAAATAGGCTCGGTCGCTCTCTGTGGCGCTGTTATCTAACAACAAGGCATTGTCTTGGTCTGAGCCTAAGTGAACCTCTTCACGAGCGTGAGAGCCTGCCGCAAGCCATGCGTACTCGCACGGAGCACTACCAAGTGCTTGTTCCGCAAACTTAATGATTTGGCGGGTAAAGGCGTCATAAATCATGCTCAATACTCGACCAATCAATTTGGCTGGCAGATTGGCGTGCGCCATCGCTTCAAACACCGCTTGACGCTCAAGTGCGAGCGGCACCAATTCACTAATCGATTCCGCTCGGCTGATCTTCTCAATCAAGAAAATGGCTTGCACACTGTGCTGTAAGACCAACTGCTGAGGAGTGATAAGCCCAACAACCTGATGCTGTTCATTGACCACTGGCAGGTTTTGAATGTTATGTTGCATCATGATGCCAACCGCAGTGAGCACCAATTCGTCCTGTGATACCGTCCATGGTTGATGTGTCATCACTTGGGTAATGGGCAGCGTAACATCAATTGCTTCTGCTACTACACGCTTGGTCATGTCCTTGTCGGTGATCATACCCAATAACTGATCATTTTCTACAATGACGGCACAAGTACAGTTGAGCTGATGACGCATTAAGTGCGCTACTTGCTGAATGGTCATTTGTGGCGTTGCAATGGCTATCCTTGAACTCGCTACTTTAGCAATAGGCTCAAAAAAAAGTCCTTTGTCGGTTTGATTCCATTGCACATGCAAACTCGACTGCATACGCATGTTGGCGTTTAGCGCAAGCTGTTCTGTCACTTCTGGATAATCTGAGACATCATCTAGCAATGCAGAATAATCCAAGCGATACAGCAAGGTATTTTGCAGTGCAATGGTTTGATAAGCGGGTGTGTCATCCTCGGTATTTAAACTAAAACCGAACAGGTCGCTTTCGCCAAGGCGAGAACGTAATCCGCCATCGGGGAAACGCTGCTCAACTGAGCCGGTTCGCACGATATAGAGATGGCGAAGATGTGAATCATCGTTAGTTAACTTATCCCCCTTCCCCAAATAGAGAATATCGATATCACTGGCAATGTTCTCCAGTGTTTCGTTGGGAAGCTGTTGAAAAGGCGATAAGTTCTGTAGAAACACTACAATATTAGGCAACAACGTGGATTCCATCCCGCAGTTCCTCCGATAAAAATAGAAAAGCCCCAATAGTGTATATTGGGGCTTGGTAGAGAAGATAGTGAACGTTTACCAGAATATGGTATACAGCACAGCTAGGATGATCATGATGACATACGACGCTAGGTTGAAACTGCGTTCTGTATGGAACATTTTTGATGTTAGCGTAATCGCTTTAGCATCATCATCGTTTTCAGATGTACTTAAGCTGGTAAATGCAATGACAACCATAGTCATAAGCAAGGTGTACAACATTTGGTCCATAAATGGCATGTGCAGTGGCATCAATTTCAAGAACAGCGCAAATGGAATGGATGCGATAACACCGATGATGGCACCTTTACTGGTGGTTTTCTTCCAGAAAAGACCCAACATAAATACCGCCAAGATACCTGGGCTAACAAGGCCTGTATATTCTTGAATGTATTGGAAAGCTTGACCAATGTTGCCCAGCAATGGCGCAACCAAGCAACCAATGATAAGCGCAACAATCGCAGCAATACGACCAACGTTAACCAATTTATGGTCGCCAGCTTCAGGAGCGATGTACTCTTTGTAGATATCCATGGTGAAGATAGTTGCAGTAGAGTTCAGCATTGAAGCCAAAGACGACACGATAGCAGCAGCCAGAGCGGCAAATACAACCCCTTTAACACCCACAGGTAGGAATTGAGTTAGCCAAGGATACGCTTTATCCGCATGAGCAAGGCTTGGAATATTTTGTAGTGCCGCATCACCCAAGGACGCCATTAGCGCAGGGTCAGACGTAATAACGAAAGCCGCAATACCTGGCAGTACTACAAGGAATGGCACAACCAATTTTAGATAAGCTGCAAACATGATCCCTTTTTGTGCTTCAGGAACGGATTTAGCCGCCAAAGTACGTTGAATGATGTATTGGTTGAAGCCCCAGTAGTACAAGTTCGCAACCCATAGACCACCGATAAGCACTGCTATGCCCGGTAGGTTAGCAAATTGAGGGTTGCTTTGATCCAAGATCATTTCAAAGTGACCAGGCGCCGCTTCAATCATCTTATCTAATCCAGCAAACCAACCATCGGTGCCACCAATAAAGTTAACCGCCATGTAAGTCGTTAATAGACCCCCAAGCACCAAGAAGAACACTTGGATAACGTCGGTCCAAACCACGGCAGACAGACCACCATAGATAGAATAAACCAGTGCAAACAACGCTAAACCAATGATGGAATACATCAGAGGAATACCCAAAATGGTTTGAAGTGCTAAACCACCTAGATAGAGTACTGACGTTAAGTTAACGAATACGTACAAAGCAATCCAGAACACAGCCAAAATGGTTTTGAGCTGTTTGTTAAAGCGTTTTTCAACAAATTCTGGAATGGTGTAAATGCCCTTATCGATAAATACAGGCAAAAAGTATTTACCCACGATCACTAAGGTAAGCGCCGACATCCATTCATAAGAGGCGATAGCCAGACCGATGGAGAAACCCGAGCCCGACATACCGATAAACTGTTCAGCAGAGATGTTAGCAGCGATAAGCGAGGCACCTACCGCCCACCAAGGCAGTGATTTACCCGCGAGGAAATAATCTTCAGTACTTTTTTGAGAGCCCTTCTTATCGCGGGAAACCCAAAGGCCAACCCCGATAATAATTGCGACATAAATGGCAAATACCAAGATGTCGATAAATCCCAAACCATGTTCTATGTTCGACATTATTTTGGTCCTGTTGTTATTGGTGTAATAGTCATGAGGTAACGGCAGGGATTGTAAACGTTTCCAAAGCAACAAAATGTAACATCAGTCACAACAATGAAAAGGGCATTTCATCGTTAAACATGACAATTAAGATTATGATTTAAAAGGATTAAAAAATAAAAACACAAAGTGCGATTTATAAAAAAAGTGACACACATCACTTTATTAACATTTGAATAACGCAATCGTCCGAGCGATTTTATCAAAATCACTGTAAACGCTTACACTAACATAAATGACACTAATTCGATGCCACTAGCATACTTAATGGGGAACATATACCCAAGTAAACTCATTGCACATGATATGCTATACCCAAGTAACCTCAAGATGCGGTTTCAGCGAGAATGTATTCGCTTATAGGCAAGGCACCGATTTGAATACATAGTTATTCTACGTAGAAAATCGGTAACGTAGCATAGAAGCGAATACAACTCGCCCTTTGGGAGCTCATCAACAAGCCCATTTCTGCGCTCAATGACGTTGAAAGGGAATGACCATTCCTGCCGTCATTGAGCTTGACCTGTGCTCGTTGATGAAGCTCTGAAGTCTGCATCTTGAGGTCATTTGGGTATATCAACTAATCACCGTATTATTCACTTATTCAACGCGATATCATTTCCAATAAAACCATTGTCAATACCATATTCTCAAATAATGAAAATAGAGTTAACATAATAAAATGAGTAAGTAATAAACGATTAATATTCACATCATATTCGACAATATATTTTACTATTAAGCACAATTTCGACATAAACCCAATGGAAACAAAAAAATTTGCTTTTTTTATGCGCTTGCAATGGTAAAACCATAGGGGAATCTACCAAGCCAAGGCGTTTAAACACCTTACTCTCAGCGTTTTTTACTCAAAATTGCCTAGAAAAAGAATAAAATCCATAAAAGTCATAAAGCACGTTTTAACCACACCATTGTGTGATAATCTACGCACTTATTTTATTGGTACAACAATAAAAATTTAAAAAAATTATGTTAATTTAAATTTATTAAAACCAAGACAAAATCATGCTTACATCGCAGAGATAAATAATCCGTGATTGTAGAGAATTTTGTTGTTAATAAGATCTAGTTTTTAGGAGTTATTTTGAGTTCTATTACAATTGGAGTCATTGGTAATTACTTTGGCCACCTTTCTAGTGCGGAAAATGTTCACGAATCTGAAGTACCTAGCGGCATCTTCGTTATCGATCACAACAAAAGCTCGTTGACTCATGGTGACAACACGTTCTACCCAGCCCAAGGTAGCAAAGTGGACATCGAACCAGAATTTGTTATTCAGTACACCATTCAGTACGAAAACAACCAAGTTGCTAAAGTGATCCCTCATCGTATTACTATCGGTAATGATGTCACTATTCGTAGCCTTGAAGGTGCAACAAAAATCAGTACTCGCAAGTCTTGGGGAGATAACTCAAAGGGTATCCATCCAACATGGTGGTCGCTCAATGAATTGGAGAGCCTAGATACATTAAGCCTAGTCTCTTACATCGAACGTGATGGTCAAAAGCACATGGCAACGGAGCCACTGAAAATCGACCAAATGAAATTGTTTGGTGATGCACTATCTACTTGGATGGTAGAAGCAATCAATGGTCAACAAGAGCACGGTATGTTTGACCAGATTTTACCTGTGCTAGCTAAACATGGTTACCCAGAAGAGCTCATCCTTTACACTGGCGCGCCTAACTACACTGACTGGGGTCAAGCGAACTTCTTGCAACCAGGTGATGTGATGCACATCATCGGTTATAAAACAGACAACTTTAACGATGAGCAGATCGACCTGCTATTCAAAGAAAATAAGTTGAAAGGTTTAGACAATGTTCTCTATCTAACTCAAAAAATGGTTGAACCAGAGTTAGTTTACTAATCAAACATCCAATACGATCGATGAGTGTCGGCCTTCGTCGTCCTGTGCCAATCTCATCGATCGTACCTAACCAAAGCCGCGTTTATTCGCGGCTTTTTCTTATCATGAGTTTTATAACTATACCCAAATGACCTCAAGATGCAGACTTCAGAGCTTCATCAACGAGCACAGGTCAAGCTCAATGACGGAAGGAATGGTTATTCCCTTTCAACGTAATTGGGCGCAGAAATGGGCTTGTTGATGAGCTCCCAAGGGGCGAGTTGTATTCGCTCCTATGCTGCGTTACCGATTTTCTACGTAGAATAACTATGTATTCAAATCGGTGCCTTGCCTATGAGCGAATACATTCTCGCTGAAACCGCATCTTGAGGTTACTTGGGTATACATCATAACAACACTCTTTGCTCTTAGAGAGAAAACCATATTGAGAATGCCTTTTCCCAGCGCCTATTTTTGCATAAAATCTTGAACATTATTTTTCTTCATCATTAAAAGAATCGACAATGAACAAAAGCTTAATCACCAATGCGCTTTCGCTAATACTCTTAGCAGTAGGCTATTACACTCATAACTCTATCGTTCTTTACGCTGGCTTATTCGCTTTTTCTGGCGCCATCACCAACTGGCTTGCGATTCACATGCTGTTTGAAAAAGTGCCTGGCTTATATGGTTCTGGCGTTATTCCTGCGCGCTTTGAAGCATTTAAAGCCGCAATTAAAACTCTGATGATGGAGCAGTTTTTCACCGCAGAAAACATTCAACGCTTTTTAGATAAAGAAGGCGCTGACAAAAATTTTGATTTAGAGCCGGTGATAGCCAGTGTCGACTTTAATCCCACCTTTGATTCACTTGTGGACGTCATCAGCCAATCTTCATTTGGCGGAATGTTATCCATGTTTGGCGGCACGGATGCACTGCAGCCTCTTAAACAACCTTTTGTGGAAAAAATGCAGGATTCTATGCGTGATATCAGCCAAAGTGAGACGGTTAAAAACGCATTAAAAGAGCAGCTCAGTTCTTCATCGGTCCAAGACTCCATTCAAGAAAATATCGAAAGTATCATTGAACAGCGTCTGAACGAATTAACCCCGCAACTGGTTAAAGAGATGGTGCAAAAAATGATTCGCGAACACTTGGGCTGGCTTGTGGTTTGGGGTGGCGTGTTTGGCGGCTTAATTGGCGTTGTATCGAGCTTAATCGCCTAAAATGAATAGAGGTATCAGCCACAAACCTCACGCGTCATGAGCGCGTTAACAGCATCAAAATAAAAAGGGAGCCATCATCGCTCCCTTCTTTATATAACTGCATATGGGTGCCCATTTAGGACTGAATGCGCAGCATTCGCCAAATAGGCTGTAATTTGGGGTGCTCCACCGGATAGTGTTTCGGCACACACCAGTAAATAAATGCTACCAAGGCAATGGCACCAAACAAATCTTCAGGTCGATGCATACCTAGCCATAACCGAGAATACGCCACCAGCAGAGCCCAAATCAAAAGAATATCTGCACTTACATAACGCTTTTGCTCTAGTAAAAGTGACCCAAAAAAAACTAAGCAAATCGCCACAAAAACAGTGTGTCCTGATGGAAATGAGTAGTTCATCTCACCATGCCAATTCATAATTCGCCACTCAGACACTTTGCGCTCCATTCGTTTAAGTGCGAGATCTTTTTGCGCCTCATCTAGCTTATAAAAATGGCTTGGTTCAGGTAACACCAACGCTTGTGTCATCGTTTGTGTAAAAGGGCGCGGACTTTGAGTTAACTCTTTAATACCTGTTTTAAGTATTAATGCTAGAGCCAATAGAACACCTAGCTGCAGCATAAAGTTAATACGCTCTAGGGGAGTGTAACCTGAGCGCCAGAAAGACCAAATCAAGATCACAAGCAAGGTTCCTAATCCCCCGATGCCAGCCGCGGTATGGGAGACATAACTCATGGTTGCGCCAAGCCAATCAGGCACAGAACCCATCAGATTTATTGGAAACATAAAATAGGAGATAGGGGCCAGCAAAACGGCAAAAAAACCAAGTATTAAAAAACCATAACTGTTTCTTTTTCCTCGCCAGTGTAGTGACATAATACTTTCCCCCATAGACAAGGGCAGCATTGTAAATCGCCTGCCAATAGTTTTTTATCAACTATGTGTAAAATCCCTGTCATATTCATCAAATCTCCAACACATAACGAAGATTATGTAATTCTTTCTTCCTAGCCGAGTATTTCACTGCTCATTTAGAGGTATTTCATATCGAAAATCATCAAATTCTCCCTAGATATTTTTTCTATTTTGTCAGTTGTTGATTTATTGACCTATATTAAAGAAGCCATTAAATGAGGAGACCACTCATGATCCAAACTCAAATACTTTCTCGTTTAAACGAGTTACCAAGATTATCGAAAGTGCTGCAAGATCTGCTCGATTTAGTAAATAAAGAAGATATTGATTTCAAACAGCTTTCACAAAAAATGGAATTGGAACAGATCTTAAGTGCTCGCCTTTTGAGGATGGCTAACTCTGCCTACTTTGGTGGACAACGAGACGTTCATTCTGTGTCGGATGCATTGATTCGTGTCGGCATGGAATCGGTGAGAACATTGGTTGTCGCCTCTGTGCTCTCAAACACCTTTGCCGATATTGAAACCTTGGATCTCGATGAGTATTGGACAAACACCTTTGAAACGGCCCTCATTACTAAGAATATCGCTGCTCAAATCGGCATAGATACCAGTGAAGCATTCACAACAGGCGTGCTCCATGACATTGGAGAATTGATGATTCATTCGCTGCTTCCAGAGCAAGCAAAAGTGATTCATGAACGAGTAAAAGCCGGTGAAAACGCCATTTGGGTTGAAGAAGAAGTATTAGGTGTATCTTCACCAAGATTAGGAGCAATGTTGGCCAAGAGCTGGAAATTCCCAGAAGAGATGGTCGATGCTATTGGTCACTTTGACGATCCAATTCAAGCCAAAATATCGCCTAAACTTGCCTATGCATTACATTTCTCACGCGACATTAACCGCTACTGGGATGAGATGAACGATGAGAAACAACGAGTCGTATTTATAGCCGATCACCCAGACAGCAAGATTCTGAAACTTTCAGCGACATTTCAAGAGAAAGTCGACTCAGTACGGGGCAGCGGTAAAGAGCTAGCACAACAAATGATGGCCCCTTAAGACCAATGAAAACTCCCTCATGATAAGGGAGTTTTTTGTATTGCCCCGTTTATGCGATTTTCTACGTAGAATAACTAGGTATTCAAATCGGTGCCTTGACTATGAGCGAGTACATTCTCACTGAAACCGCATCTTGAGGTTACTTGGGTATAACAATACAAACTATTTAAAGACCGACATGCATCACTTGTGCGGCTAAATGACAAAGCTCATCAATGATCTCTTTCGTTTGACGAGAGTAAATTAATTTATCTTTTGCGCCCACCAACTGAATCATTTTCAGTTTTCCAGAATTAACCGCTTGCGTAATGGTTCTAATCACCATTTGGTTGTCTAATGTTTTATGCTCACTAATCCCATTACTTGGCACTAAAGAGGCTAGATCCACAGTCAGAACGACTTGGTTACAGTGGTCAAGATAATGACTTAATTGGCTCTTAAGCTGACTACGATATCCAAAACCACTTTCATCGGCAGTTAACCAATCGCACCCCAAATCTTCTGCGTATTCAAAACTATGGCTCGGCTCGTGTTCTGCATCGACCCCGATACAAAACAATTGGGTATTTGAATAACGAGACAGTACAAAATGGTAGGCTGAACCTAACTGTGGATCTAATGTTTGTTTTAGCTGAAAGCTATTACCTACGTGAATAAACCCGAGAGTTCCCTCTTCCGCAGAAAGCACAGGCATCGCTTCTAATAGAAGTTCATGACAATTCGCTAGCACAACAGGCACAGAGCTCATTGCCATATGTCGCGCTAACATTTCTTGGTAACGGTAATCGGCATCATCACGCAAGATAATATGACCGGCATCGGAGTACTGCGGATTTGCTTGCTGTTGATACAACCAATCTGACGCAAATTCTAAACTCTGCTGGGCAATTTCAAACTCCACCAACGACATCGGCTTAATACGCTCACATACGGTTAAAAACGTAAACGGTGATACGTGAGCAACTGAATGACGACTTAAGCGGTAGCGTTTGAACAAACTTAACATGATGACATTACCTTTACTGAATTACCTTTCTGGTGGCAACGCGCGAGCGGCCTGCAACACATGTAAAATGATCCGTTGCTTATGAGTTTCAACGCGATGGGCTGGCGCCATCACAGAAATTGCACCGATCAACTTACTCCCTTTCATTACCGGAGCACTGATCCCTGATACACCAGGGTCAATTTCAGATGTACTCACGGCATAACCATGACGACGAATTTTATCCAACTCTGTTTCCCACTTATCCATGTGACTATCTTCACCGAAATAGCGAAGTATCTTTTCACAGCGCTGAGCAGGCATATATGCCAGCATCACTTTAGAAGAGGCGCCACGAAGCAACGGTTGACTTTGACCCTGGACGAAACTACAACGAAGCGCCTGCATACTTTCTTTCTGGCTCACACAAAGTGCTCGGTAACCGACAGGGACCATGTACGCAGCCATTTCTCCCGTTTGCTTTTGTAAACGAGTTAATACCGCATCAACCTCATCTAAGTTATGTTGACTGGTTTCGTAACTTCTCATCAACAGCAAAGCAGCCGGGCCAATGATTAACGTCTTATCGTGAGAGCTCTCTTCAATAAGGTTCCACTCTTTGAGCAATTTCAGATGGCGGTAAAGGCTACTGAGCGGAACTTGAAGTTGTTCACTGAGTACTTTTGCCGGCACCGGCTCTACATTAACCGCAACTTGCATCAGCAGTTGCAGTGCTTTCTCATTAACTGGGTTAGCTACAGCTTTGGATTCTTTCATGTGTTCTTTTTAGCCTTTATTGTCCACCACCTCAAATCACTATTCTTATATAACGAGAATTTAATTTGAATTAAAGGATTTCATTATCATATAGCGAGAATTAGAACAATATTCTCTCAGATTGCTATATTCATACAACTTCACTGGTTAGAAAGCGTAATGACAAAATATGATCGTTTTATAACCGATAAAAAAGAAAGGCCTTCAACATGTCACAACAATGCTGAAGGCCTTAACAGTCACACTAAGTGGATCAGAACAAACAATTACGCCAATTTAAACATTCCAACTTTCTCTTGTAACGCTTCAGCTTGGTGATGCAATTGTTTTGATTGATCTAAACTGTCTTGCGCCCCCGTCACCAACTGATCTGTGACGTCTTTTATCGCTGTGATGTTTTGCGTGATTTCCCCTGTTACATGGGTTTGTTCCTCAGCAGCAGTGGCAATTTGCGTTGCCATATCACTGATTTCACTCACTGACATTTTGATCTGTTCTAAAGAAGAAGTAGCTTTATCAGCATCCACTACTGCGTTTTGTGCAATAAGTTCGCTGCTTTCCATCATTTTTACCGCTTCTAACGTACTGTTTTGCAAAGTTGCGATGGTCGATTTAATCACATCTGTTGATTTATGCGTTCTTTGAGAAAGCACTCGTACTTCATCAGCAACAACGGCAAACCCTCGACCTTGCTCGCCAGCTCGGGCAGCTTCAATCGCCGCATTGAGCGCCAAAAGATTGGTCTGTTCGGCAATCTCTTGAATCGAGGTTAACACGGTAGAAATTTCTTGTGAGTGTTGATTTAGCTCAGCAATCACATTGCTTGCATGCTGGACTTCTTCTGCCAATTTATTTATCGAATGGCGAGAATTGCCTACCAATTGATACCCTTCAATAGAACTGCTTGTCGATTCTTGAGCCGCGCGAGCGGTTTGCTCTGCATGAGCTGCAATTTCCTGAGTGGCCGATGCCATTTCAGTCACCGCCGTCGCCACCAGTGTCACCTCTTGCTGTTGGACACCCAATTCAGATACCGAGCGATTCGCGTTACGAGAACCTTCATTCGCTTGTCCTGTCAGTTCATCTGCTTGCTGGCGAATATGCTGAATAAGCTGTTGTAAACTTGACATAAATTGGTTGAAATTTTCTGCCAAATGGCCAATTTCATCTTGGTTCTCAACTGGGATTCGCACTGTTAAATCGCCGTTACCATTTGCGATTGCCTGTAGCGCTGAAGAGACATTTTTTAATGGACGGAGTAATACGTTACAAAGCAAGTTGAATAGGATCGCACACACCAATACCACAACCAACGTTGCAATAATTTGTCCTCCAAGCGCATCAAACAACGGTGCAACTAATGAATCACGGTCAATCATCACAACACTGGTTAAATCGGTATTTGCAATTTTGCTCGCGTATAACAATACGGGCTTACCTTGAATTTCAACAAGCTCGTCACTTTGTTTGGCAACGCTGCTTTGAATCTCATCATAACGGATGCCCAATTTGCTAACACTTTGATTAAGCAGCTTGGTATCACTATGAGTGAATATATTGCCTTGGCTATTGACGATAAACATATCCCCAACGCCCGGCAAAATCACTTGCTTCATCGTATTTAGGATGTCGGTGATTTCCATATCCGCCCCTAAAACGAGTTGCTTACCACCAATGGTGATCGCTCGACCCAAAGAAACGACATTCGCTCCCGTAGCAGCAGCCACACTTGGGTTATCCATAAAGACTCGGTCTGGATTCGCTTTACCGTTGATATACCAGCCCCAGCGACGTGGATCGTTATTGTCTGGTGGAAGGCTCACATTGTTGGCGTTCACTTGCGAACCATCTGGGTAAGCAAGAAATACATTATCAAAATCCGCGGCTTTTTTGACTTGAATAAGTTGGTTAATGATTTGATTTTGCTGTACATCACTGGATAAAGAGGTAAGTGAGCGCTCTTTGGATTTCAACCAATCCGTCACATATTGGTTGTATGACGCTATGGTACTTTGTACGTTTTGATCCACCTGCTCATCCAAACGCTGTAAAGAAGCTCGAAAAGAGAGTGACTCAACAATCACAGCACCTAAAATGATGGCAAAACCAGCCGCAACTGCGAGCTTAGTTCTTAAAGAAATGGCTTTTAACATCTACGTTCCTATTTGGGTCTCTTTGTTATTCTGTCAATACCCAAATAATCAACGTACAAGTCAATAGCATGAAACCGAGGACAACGGCACGATGTCACCTAGGTATTTGCTACTATTATATTTTTTTGAGCGTGAATTAATGCGACTCGATTAACGAAAAATGGCCTTATTCCCTATACAAACCAATAACATTAGTAAACATTGATATAGATTAAAAGCACTCTCCAACAGAAAAAGAAGAGTGCGAATGTTAGCCAAATAAAATAAGGCTTAAACCGCACATTGCTCCTTAAATTGCAGGCGGCGAACACTTAACCACGCAGCAATGGCTCCCATCAGAACATAAAGGCTGCCGTATACCGCGCCGAACTCGGCTAACGCATGAGTGACACTAGAACCCGATATCACGTCGGAAGGGGCGGACATAACCAGCGACACATAACGGCTAAACCATTCAGTGCCTAGCAACATAGGCGACAACCATTTGATTGCGTAGGCGAGAACCAGTAATAAAATCAAAGGTGCAGATGTACGCTGAGACACACAAAGAACCAGCAGCCCTATAGGGAGTGCTAACAACCCTGCTAAAAACATGCGCTCCATGTAATGACCAAACATAAACACCGTTTGTTGAAACAAAGATACCGGCTCAATGTTGCCTACAAATGCCGCCAATTGCCAAAATAGGTAGTGCATTACCCCAAGTAGAGGCAAGCAAGACAGAGGAATGATGATGAAAGCAAACAGCAGTTTAAAGAGGTGTAAACGAACCGCCATTTTGGGATCTTCTTGTTCCAACCGAGTGGCGGTCAATAACGCTTTAGCCAAATACAAAAAGCTCAGTGTAAGCGATAACATCCCTGCAAAGCTGATTGCGACACTTTCTGGAGATGCTCCATGGCCTAAGTTTGTCAAATCAAAATCGCCAGAATAATTCATCGTTAAAGTGACGTTGTTTGCCAACTGTCCCTGTGTAGAAGCCAAAAAGAAGAAGATACCGAGCACAACAGCCAAAAACAGAGGCCCACTCAATAACCACTTTTGTTTAGTACATTCACGATAAAGTAATGGCAGCATCAATTTCATTTCTTAATAACCTTCAACAGCGTAGATTTTACAGTGTAAATACTCCTGTGGCCCATGTGTTAGGTTTATTTTCATGATATACCCAAATGACCTCAAGATGCTTTTTGGAGTATCAAAGTAATAATGAGTTCATTGGCTTGGGCGTATTTAATTGCTAGATCGACGAAATAACTGTTCCCAATGATGCTCCATTTCTGATAATCAGGCGGATGCAGATAAGCAGCCCTTCTTAGCCAGAGGCGGTGTTATGCGAGTGCGCATTCAATCTTGCCGGAACAATTCACATTTAGGCATTGAGATCTAATGGTCTTAACAATAAAAACGCTAAGAGTGTGAATGAAGATGAAATTTTGATGAATTTAGCGCTAAGTTAACACCACAACACTTGCTTTTGTTCTCAATTATGGGCACCCTTTTGTCCCTATACGCGTAAGCGATAAAAAGGATAAAACTAATGAATACAATCAAGACGTTACCATGTATTTTGGCTATGGTATTCGCGGCTTCTGCATCGGCAAAAGTATCAATTGAAGTTCCAAGCAACGTAGATATGTTAGTCGTTGATGGTGCAAAACCTCACGAAACAGGCAGTTTCCTTTCTGCGACAAAGACAATTGAACTAGAAGATGGTCAACATCAAATCCTTTTCCGCTACGAACCTGTTTTTTCTGAAGGACAAGAACGTTATTCAACCGAAAGCGATCCTATTGTTGCCACGTTTACAGCAACCAATGAATCACTTTCTTTCCAGCTACCAAAATATCGTGATATTAAGGACGCTGAAAAAAATATTAAGAGCATGCAATGGTCTCTTACCGATGAGTCAGGTAACGCGGTAAGTGTAAAACAAGACAAGTTAATCAAAGAAGGCATGCAGATCGGACGTAACTTCCGTGATGAAATCGACGAGTATAACCGCAGCGGTCGTATTGCATCAGTGGGTGTTGTTCAACCTGAAATCAATTATACCAGTGCTCCAGCACCTGCCCCTGCGGCAAAACCAGGTGACAATACAGCAGAACAGATGCTGCACTTCTGGTACAACAAAGCAGATGCGCAAACTCGCTCACGTTTCAAAGCATACTTGAACAAAAACTAATTTAGATACCCAACTAACTTCAAGATGCTGTTTCAGCGTGAATTGGGGATAAATTGACAAACAACTAAAAGCGGAACCATGGGTTCCGCTTTTTTTTCACCATTTTAAGTGATGGCTAACGTTAATTCGTTTCTGTTAATTCGTCTCTACCATAGTAACATCGCGATCGTTGTGAGCAATGCGATACAAGCAACATTGAGATACAAGCCAACACGCATCATCTCTTTCTGCTGAATATGACCTGTACCAAATACAATCGCATTGGGTGGCGTTGCAACAGGAAGCATGAAAGCACAAGAAGCCGCAACTGCAATTAAAACCGAAAGCAATGCAGGGCTGATACCAAAGGCTTCAGCTACGGTTGCAAACACTGGGATTAACAGCGCGGCACTGGCCGTATTGCTCGCAAACTCGGTTAAGAACACCACGAAGGCCGCAATAACTAATACAATAAAGAACACACCTAAGTTTGAGATCAAGTTACTTAATTCATGCGCGAGGAACACACTGGTTCCAGTCTGTTTTAGCACGTTACTCAAACAAATACCGCCCCCAAACAGCAATAGCACTCCCCAGTCCGCGGTTTTTTCAATGTCTTTCCAATGCACCACGCGCGCAAAGCTAACAAGGATAATCGCCGCAAGAGCGATAAGCGTATCAAACGCTTTAAAACCACCCAGCACTTTGTTCAATGGGCTACTGAAGATCCACATGAAAACAATCAGGCAAAAAATACCTAATGTCACCACTTTACCTTTATCCCATTCGACCGGTTCATGATTCAATTCAAAACTTCCACTCAAGTCTGGTTTGGTCACCAAATACAGAATGAACATCGCGATAGGCAGCATGATCACCGCAACTGGCAAGCCATATTTCATCCAATCGGTAAATGACAAACCCACTTCGGCAGCAGCAATCGCATTGGGTGGGCTGCCCACTAGAGTGGCAATACCACCAATGCTGGCGCTATAAGCAACTCCTAGCAAGACAAAAACATAGGTGCTATGTCCCTGCTTTCCATCAACTTTGGCCAAAACACCCAACACTAAAGGAAGCATCATGGCTGCCGTTGCGGTATTACTAATCCACATTGAGAGCAGCGCAGTCACGCCAAACAGCATAAACACGGCTGATTTGAGTTTGCCTTTGGCCAAAATCAGCACCTTGTCGGCAATCACTTGATCCAAACCTTGCTTGTGCATTGCTGCCGCCAAAGCGAAGCCACCAAGAAACAAGTAAATAATGGAATTGGAGAAGTTATTTAAGGCAGCTTGGGTATCAAATACGCCAAATAGCACTGCGATAACGGGCACCAAAATTGCCGTGATGGTGACATGCAAAGCTTCAGTCAGCCATAACACCGCCACAAAGGCCAAAATGCTTAACCCTAAAACCACTTTAGGGTCAAATGGGAGTGAGAAGTAAAGCACGGCAAACAGCACAATATCGGCAATAACAATCAAGCTATTGCGATTTATTAGCCATTCCCGTGTATTCGTAGGTAGAGGGACACTGTCGTTTCTATTCATTATTATGCTTCCTTGTGAAGATGGCTTTATTGCCTTTATAGGTTCACAGACAGCTTATTTATAAAATAAAAATGACCTTAAGTTTGTTAAGCTTATCAAGATAATAGCATTTCGTTAACATCATAATAACCAGGCAACAAATAAAAACGCTCAAAATATCGACAAAAAGAATACGAGTAACTATTTATTAACACATCTTATGGGTATTTTCCCCTCACCAGCATGGATTGAATTTTAACCGACAGAAAAATTGGGAAATATTTATTATATTTTTCATACAATTAAAATATGTTATTGCACATTTTTGCCATTATTGTGTTTTTCGTGCCACAAGAGCACCTAGCTGCTTTTATCACCAATTGTTACTTGATTGATAAAAGATCACTATTTAGCGATGTTAAAGGCTGCTGATCTGTGCAAAAATCGAGTTCTTCTTTATTGAGTTGTTATCCCCCTTCACTGGCTTGGCCTTTTATGTTCCGAGTAAAGGGAAAGAGGGGTTGTTCAAAATTTGTTGAAAGGATTCTACATGTCCTCGTTTTTAGACCAATTGGCGTTTTCTATCTCAATTACCGGTCCAATCTGTGTCATGCTCGCTCTCGGTGTCTTTTTTAAGCGTATCGAATTGATCAATGAAAATTTCATTGATGTGGCATCCAAAGTTGTGTTTCAGGTTACCTTACCTGCCCTACTGTTTTTAAGTATTGTCCAAGCAAAGCATGACTTTTCTAACAGCATGTCTTTCATTATTTTTGGAGTGGTCGCTAACATCGTTTTCTTTCTCTTTTCGACGGTGACCACCAAAAAGTTTTTCAAAAATGCGGCCGACCAAGGGGTTATTATTCAAGGTGGGTTTCGCTCGAATTCCGCTATCGTTGGGCTTGCGTACGTGGCTAACGCCTATGGTAATTCTGGTGTTGCACTTGCTGCAATTTACGTCGCAGCCACGACCATGCTTTATAACATTCAAGCGGTGATTACGCTAACGCCAAAAGGCAATAGTAATGGTACTCAAGCACTCAAGGTTATGCTCAATACTCTGCGCAAGAACCCGTTAATTATTTCCATTGTTGCAGGGCTAATCTGTTACTTACTTTCAATCCCAATTCCGAAAATTGTGTCTGATGCGGGGCATTACTTTGCCAATATGACACTGCCTTTAGCTCTGCTCTGCACGGGTGGTTCCCTAGACCTCAAAGCCATGAATCAAGATAAAGGGCCTACTTGGTTCTCAAGCATGAACAAACTCATTTTTGCGCCACTGTTTATCACACTAGGTGGCGTTATGTGTGGATTTTCGGGACAAGAACTGGGAATCATATTTTTGATGAGCGCATCGCCGGCTGCTGCAGCAAGTTATGTGATGGCGCGAGCCATGGGCGGCAACTACACATTAGCAGCGAATATTATCGCGGTAACCACTGTCTTTTCGCTGCTGACATGTACAATAGGTATCTTTGTACTTTCTAGCTTAAATCTGTTTTAATTCTGGTCGCTGAAGATAATCGCCACTTTTGGCGATATTTTCAGCATATATACCCAAAACGAAAAAAATATTTCCAAACATATCTCTCGCATAACAAGGCTAATCAATAATCATAATTTGCATTTATTAATGCTTATCTACATTTAGCATGCGTAATCTAATAAATTAGCGCACCAAATGGATCCAACGACACCCCATTGTAGTGCAGTGTGTTATTTTCCACCTCTTCCATCCAACCGATAGATTTCGCATAATTCCTTTCGATTTGTAGCCAATCTCTACAAAATCACGCATTTTCACAAAAAATAGCGCAAATGAACGCTATGGCATATGACTTGCTATTCCATTGTTATAACAGAATGATTTGATTAGACATTGTTCGTTATGCTACTCCCTCAAGGAAGCCATATAACAATATTGAGGGTATTTAACTTTTGACAGGATCGTAGAAATGCAAGGAAGTGACTCTCATGCTCCGCTAAAACGGGGCTTAAAAAACCGTCATATTCAGTTGATAGCCCTAGGTGGCGCAATTGGTACCGGATTATTTTTGGGTATCGCCCAAACCATTCAATCAGCAGGCCCATCCGTTCTCTTGGGCTACGCCGTCGCAGGCTTGATTGCTTTCTTTATTATGCGCCAACTCGGCGAGATGGTGGTTGAAGAGCCAGTCGCCGGTACATTTAGCCATTTTGCTGGTAAATATTGGCATGATTTTGCGGGTTTCCTATCCGGCTGGAACTATTGGGTGCTCTATATTCTTGTGGGCATGGCCGAACTCACTGCAATCGGTATTTACGTTCAATACTGGTGGCCAGACATTCCAACTTGGGTTTCTGCACTGGTGTTTTTTGTGGTCATTAACGCCATAAACCTTACTAACGTTAAGATGTTCGGTGAGCTGGAGTTTTGGTTCTCTATTATCAAAGTGCTCGCCATTGTGGGCATGATTGCTTACGGGGCATATATTTTGGTGTTTGCCGATAGCGATACATCAACTATTGCTAACCTGTGGCAAAACGGCGGCTTCTTCCCTAACGGAGCAAGTGGCTTGACCATGGCGATGGCAGCTATCATGTTCTCATTTGGTGGTTTAGAGCTTATCGGGATAACCGCCGCTGAAGCAGAGCACCCAGAGAAAAGCATCCCTCGTGCAACCAACCAAGTGATTTACCGTATTCTGCTGTTTTATATCGGTTCATTAGTCGTGCTTTTGTCTCTTTACCCTTGGCAAAAAGTGGCAGAAGGTGGCAGTCCATTCGTGATGATTTTCCACGCATTAAACAGCGATTGGGTGGCGAACGTACTGAACGTGATTATCCTGACGGCAGCGCTATCGGTATACAATAGCTGTGTGTACAGCAACAGCCGTATGATGTACGGCCTTGCCAAACAAGGCAATGCACCGAAAGCTATGCTAAAAGTAAACCGTCGCGGTGTGCCACTCGCAGCATTGCTCATTTCTGCCATTTCAACGGGTTGTTGTGTTCTGATTAACTACTTTATGCCAGGTGAAGCATTTGGCTTCCTAATGGCGCTCGTCGTATCCGCTTTGGTCCTAAACTGGATTGTGATCACCATTACTCACATGAAGTTCAAACTAGCCAAAATCAAAGCGCGCGAGAAAACACAATATCCTTCTTGGGGATACCCAATCACCAACTGGATTTGTTTGTTCTTCTTAGCTGGCATCTTAGTGATCATGTTTATGACCCCAGGCATGCGCCTATCAGTGTATCTGCTGCCAGTTTGGGTATGCGCAATGGCCATAGCATACATAACAAAAACCAAACGCCAAAAAGAAGCCGATGGGGTATTGGCAGAGCAGCTATAACTACGTTTTTAAATCAAATGCAAAATGGGCCAATCATGGCCCATTTTTTCTATTGTTTATTTCTGAGTCTTAATCAGGTTATCGTCATCTCAACTAACGCGTTAGAACCCATCATTTTTCTCGGTGCTATGCGTAAACCCCTCACAACGATGACGTTATTAAAGAGATCAAATCCATCCTATGAAGTCACTACAAATGAAAAACTAAATTCGTTTTAACATCCGATGGTGAAAACGAATCGTGAGCGTCGAATATCCAAGGAATTACGACTTTGCTTTGTAACGATATTTCTCACGAAGGTCTCCGACGTTGAAGATAGTGTCGCCCATAGCGTAATCATTTTGCTCAAGCATCCGATTGTAGTAACACAACTCTTCACTGGGTTTGGCCCATTCGCTTTCCGGGATAGGTTTGCTCCATTCTATAATTTCGGGAAATTTGACAGCACGATTCATCATGGATTTTTGTTCCCACTTGATACGAAGTACCCCAAGATAAGTGCCATTTAGCATCCACCATATCTTAGTACTAAGAGGAAAGTTCTTTTTATCTATGTTTTGGCTTTGACAATACTCCTCGATCAAACCATCGAGAGTATAAGGCCTTGGATTACCGATTTTTTTATAACCGTTAGGTTCTTCCATAAAGCATCGGATCATTTCCCACATCCCCGCAGCATGAAGTTCACTGATAGCACTAAAGCTCATCCCAGACCACATTTGCTCTTCGTTTTGCTCATCACTCACACCAATTAAGAGGCCAGATGATGTCGCCACGCCAGCTGTAGATAAAAAAGTCTGCCCGCCGACTAACGCACACACTCTCTCCCAAGGAAAAAAGCGATACTCCGTCGACTTAGTCTCTTTATTCCAAATACTAAATATCACTTCTCGCCGTTGTCGATTAAAACGAATTGGCAAGATCCTTCTAGACATGATGTGAAAGCTAAATATGTTGTAAAGGCTGATTGATGTAAAGACTGTAAATGGGCCAAAACAGAAAAGAAAGAATCCAATAAAGTCATATAGACTAAATTTTCTCTCATACCCCCCATTAATAAATTCAGTATGTATTGATGAATCAACAATACCAGAAATACCACCAAAAAAATAAAGTGGTAACAAACAGCCAAAAAGAG
This sequence comes from Vibrio tritonius, assembly GCF_001547935.1. Classification (NCBI taxonomy): domain Bacteria; kingdom Pseudomonadati; phylum Pseudomonadota; class Gammaproteobacteria; order Vibrionales; family Vibrionaceae; genus Vibrio; species Vibrio tritonius. Next base: position 33,503 of record NZ_AP014636.1, on the reverse strand, counting down.
CGGCAAAAATAAAAAGAAAATAATTCAATTGAGTATGAAAAATAATACCTGATGTTCCTCCGATTTCTAGAGTAACATCATCCTTATTCATAATAATATCTTCATTACTATAAATAGGTACGTTCGTTTTTACAGGGATAGGGCTTAAAATTAGGCTCCCCTTAACATACTTGTTTTTTTTCTGTCCTGCAAAAAAAACACTATTGGTCATTTTTAATCCTTACTATCAACAGTTAACTCGCTTGAAAAGTTTCTCATTATTCGTAAGTCAACTGATTGTAAATCATCTTTATCCCAGAATTCAGATTATAACTGCGACACTCATGGAAAGGCATAGACGAGGAAACCAACTGCTGAAAGTGGTACGCTCTTCTCGCCAAAGAAACAAGCAGTACTACTATGAGTTATCAGCAGTTGACCGAGGGGAGAAGATACCAGATTTCAACCCTCCCCTTTTGGAACGGGGAATTTCAGTTTCTGAAATAGCCAAAAAAGTGAAATGCCATCGTGCTAGTTCAGCCCTTTAAAATCAAGGATGTTCATGCGGTTTTCTTGAGGAACTTGTTGATCATCATGATCAATTAAATTATTGGGATTTAAGCTTTATTTGATGATGGTAAAGCGAATAACTCTTCAAAAAATAACTTTTTCTAGAGGCCTTTAAAACCAAGGCGATTCATGCATTCGCCCTGAGAAGGAACCATCTTTTATTTTTATTTAAATAATTCATTTATCCCAAATTAAAGTTCATATTATGAACTTAATATATAGTTACGATTTCAATTTATTTAAATAACAATAACAATTGGCAGACCTTTATGATCGTCAAAGTTATAAAATTAAATCGATATCATAGCTTATCCATAGAATAATAGAATTCATCTATGAAAATTATAGGTTTTAAGTTGTTAATTTTATTTACTGCATCATTTTTAATTTTATTAATATCACTACCATTTAATAAACTTAATCCATTTTCACTCAAAATACTATTCTCATATGAAATATCGACATTTGTTTTGTCAATTGAACTATCAAGACTACTATAATTATCTTTTTTAATAAGTTCTAATATGAAAGATGATTCGATATAATTTTTAATATAATCTACCGTTGGTTTCTTTTCGATAAAACTTTCATAAAAGCTAACCTTAGCATTCCATACCCCGTCAAACATCTCCAAATCATCCAGCATATCTATATAAAATTCATTATTAAGATTATCTATTCTATAGTTTAAATACATGAGATTAGCTACAGGGGTAAAATGATTTTTAACCATTATTCTATATAAATTCTTTTTTAAATCTAAATTTAGATTTCTAGTATAAAAAACATATTCATACAATGGATAAAAATAGCCATGCTTCGCATTTTCAATGCCAATTTCAAGTAGATTATTAACTTTTTCCCCTTCCAATTTTTGAAGGAAATACTTTGATTTTAAATCACCTTCACTTGCTCTATTTTCAAATAACTCCTTTGCCTTCTTTCCCCATTCTCTACTACAAATACCTTTTAAGTAAGTTTCACAATCATCTGAACCTTCATTTAATCTTAGTGCTGCATATGGATTACCTAGTTCAGCAGATTTTTCAAAAAGTTTAGCTTTTAAATCACCAGAGAATACACTTCCTCCTGATATAGTTGCCAACCAATACATAGCATCTGGATTGTTTTCTTTAACTAATTTTTCCAACAATGGGACAGCTATATCCCATCGTTCTCTTTGAATAGCCAACACAGGTTGATAAAGAGGATTGTCAGGTTTGTATGTGCTAGTAAAATAATAATCAACAGTAGTATCAATATTATTTTGCACATACTTAACAAGTACACTATCATTTACATTTTCATTTTGAGATGTATTATTTTCTTTTTTACACGCCGTGATGAAAAATAAAGTTAAAAATAGAGCATAATATATTCTAAATCTTATTAAATGTACCATATTTTTTTACTCTCTTCCCATTTTCCATTATTTATTATTTTCTGTAAATCAATTCTATCTTTTTTAACCTGACCACTTTCACCATCAACAGGATCTAGAATTACGATAACTTCATTATAATCAGCAAGATTTTCAACGCTATAAGATAATTTTGATTTAAGATAATTATAAACATCATAATCACTATTATTTGTATATACTTTAATATTTAAAGATAGCTTAGCTATTAGTTCATTATATGATTTACAAATAGGTTTGACCTTTACATTATTAAGAACTCTAATTGTATTTAATAAGTTTTCAGGGCTAGATACTCTACGTTTTATATTATTTTCATCTATCTTAGCTGAAATTTCAATTTGCCATTTTATTGTGGTTATTATTTTTGATAACTTAATCCAACCGTTGTAGATATTCAACCAATAAAGGTATGTATTATTGCTCAGTGTGTAATTACCACCTAATAAAGATAATGTTAGTTCATATTGTTTTAAAGACTTTGATTTATCTCCTTCACTTTCATTAATCCAATTAAGTACTTTAACTACTGCTTCCAATTTTTCCACTAGACTTTTTGCATTATTTGGACTTAACGATGATAACTCATCCACATCAGATAAACAATCCAATAACTTAGCTAACACTTCTGGTGAAAGCTGCTCAACCCACATTTGGGTATTCTTTTGATTATCTTTGTCGATAATATTTCTTGCCAACATCGGCCCATAATCCTCTTTTAGTGACTCATATTTTTTATTTTCTATAAATTTAGCCGGTAAAAGAAGTACTTCACCTATATTAAGTCCCAAAAACAGTGCACTGGTTAATAGGTTGTTTAAGTCTTTAAGTTGTGGGGTATTTTTATTCACTAAGGTACTGTTATACTCACCAACACTACTTAGCGATTCAAATCCGTTTTGGTAGTACACGTTCAAAATGTGTTTAAAAAGCCTATCGATACTCAGATAATCTAATTCGATTGCGATCTTTCCTGATGCGCCAGGCCCGGTAACCCATGTAGCGGCAACGATCATATAAATCGCACCGTTGTGAAGTGTAATACGAAACTCAGCAGATAATCCAGCGCCATAGCTCACTGCAGCTTGGGCGGACAGCTTACCCAAACGCATGATATTATCCTGAACCTCATAACCGTTGAAACTCACCTGTGGAGGCTGCCAATATATCTCTCCCTCGACCATCCCACCAGTCTCGACGCCGGCAAACATATCAACCTTAAAATTTGCATCTGCTGCTACTAGATTTGTATTTTTGGTACTATTTGGCACATTGATACGTGTTCTTTCGTATTTTTTGAATTTAGGTTCAGCCCCATCTTCTGAAACATAATCACTTTCAGAATAAGCACTACCTCTCACGCCAATTTTGCCATCCGCTGTATCAGCAAAACCAAATTGAATATTTCTCGATACAGCAATACTTGCAGCTGCTGTTGCATAAATTACAGCTGATAAATGAAAGAAAAAGTAACCTAAAGAGTACTTCTCTGGTTTATTACTCTCTGTGGTATTGTAATATAGTAAAAACTCTTGCCCTTTACTTTCAGTATTATCTTCTTGGTATTTTTGTATAGGATACCAAGCATCAAATCGCATTTGACTATGAAAGAGATCAAATGACATGTTCATTTGACCAGAAAATTCCGTATTACTATTCGGTTCAAAACTTTTAAATTTGCTCAGTGGAACATTTAAATTTTCTTGAGAACTGGCAGTAAAACGCAGTAGCTGTGCTGATGCATCGACAACATATTGCGAATCAATTTTATTAGGACCTAGCCCATCTTCCCAATGGTAATTGTTCGACCAAAAAGCACTATCAACAATTTCTTTTTTATTAGTTAGATTATATGGATTTAATAAAAACTTACCGCCAATAACATTTTCTTTCATCGATTTTAAGGCAGTGCTTGAAAAATCGGACTTTATTACGTCCATAGCACTGGTTAGATTTGTTAACGCTTGCTTACCTTTCAGTGATGAATTACCAGACAAGTGACTAACTACTGAAACATTTTTTGTAATTTCTTTAACATGTCCCTTTGCACTACTTAAATCAGAATAAGTTTCTGGCAAATACCAACTAGGACCACGAACCCAACCTAATGTTCCCACAGACATTAAGACACATTCGATGACTCTTATAAAATCATTACCTTTTTTTATCTCAGATGTTTGTTTTTTCTTTGCTATATAATTTGAATCATCCCAAATAACAACAAATGAACTTTTTGGTTCAGTAAAATCTTTCAAAAATTTTATATTCTGATTTTTATTAGCCCTTTCCTCAGCTAGTTTCTTAATCCTATTAATTCTCTCTTGCGCAATTTTCTTTACCCAAAGTAAACCAGAGAATATCTTAGGTAATGGAAATTTTGCATTATTAACATCTCGGTTAGAATTAACTTCTAACAAACTTTTAATATCAGAATTCCATTTGATAAATGTAGAATCAATAACTTTAATTAAGGCTATTGACGGATAATAGGCCCATTTATCTGCACCAGTTTCCTTTAGCATCCTGTCTAAAGCATCTTCATCCGTAAGAGTAATCCTACCGCTAAGATCTCGTTTACTTATTTTGGAAAAATCCACACTGATATCATTAAATAGTTTATCAATTAGACTCTCAGCTTCAGTAATTTCTATAGGTAGTCCAGACCCTTTTGCACCTTCTGCACGCCAATCGTCAAATTCCTGTCTGAAAGTTTTAGGTCCTCGAAGATCATCGTTACTACCTTCTAATTCATCATAGGTTAAGCATTGTTCTTTTATTACAAAACCATGAGTATTAAGGGATTTTAACTTTTCTTTAAAATCTTTATCCCGATTATCTGGTAGTGAACTGAACATTAGATTATCAAAATTGTTAATTTTTCTATCTGCTTCACGATGGGAAGACAGTGATATTGCATCATCAGTAAAAGATTCAAAGTAAATCTTGTTATCAATTTTACTTTTGATTATGTACTTAAATAAAGACTCAATTTCTTTTTCAGTATTACTCGTGTAATACTTTCTATCCTTATCATATACATAATAAGAACCATCATCTGTTTCTATTCTTGCAGCATTCTTTTGTGCTTTATCTTCAAAAGATTTTATTTTTCTTTCTAAGTCATTAATTAATTTATCTTTTATTTTCTGTCTTGCTTTTTCTTTGTTTTTTTCAAGTTTAGCCGTTTTTTTTACGTGCTCTATTGCAGAAGAACCTCCATAAGCGATTCCCCAATAACTAGGATTATTAGTTAATTCAATTTGTAGCTCATACTTTTCTAGTTGTTCATGATATAGAAATGCAAAATCCTCTTTACTTAGCTCTTGTTCAGACAAGTTCTCTAAGAAACCATCTTTTGTTTGATAAGCTCCTGATTGTATTGTCTTTAAAGCAATAACAAGGTAATCATATCTATCTCGATCTTTAATATCTAAAAATTGACCATGTGGAGATGTATAAAAGTTCGCAAACACTCCTAAATCATTAAGATCTTGAAGTGTTTTCTCGCTGTCATTTGGATGTATCGCACTGACCAACGTTTTCTGTTCCTGCAATATGGCTGTTTGAGCAGCTTTGGTTATTGCGTAGTAGCATTTTTTACCTGTTTTAGGATGTGCTGGTACATAGAGAATATCAACATATTCAGGAGAAGAACTACACAGATCATTCCCTGAGGCACAGTCAGATGGAGGGCTAGGAAGGTCAGTGGTAGCTCCATCTTTTATCGGCTGATTTGGACTACCGCCAGGAACATTAATCTCTTTTCCTGTGTAAATTAAATCGATGTTTTTAATTTGTTCAGAATTAAGTTCTTTTAACTCGTCAACGGTAACATTAAATTTCTGTGCTAATAATGAAAGGCAGTCACCTTTCTCAATAGTATACTTCTTATATTCACTAGCCATAATTATATTAATTCCTTACCAAAGTTCGACGTTAATTTATAAGGTAATTTTATTTTTTTGTTTATATTATTTTCTTTTCGTTTTATTGATTTAACAATCAGGTTGCTATCTATCCAGCTTAGGGCATCAAACGGTCCCAAAATTGTATTAACATCCTCATCACTAATGTTACTCTCAACAATTTCCCAAGTAGGTTCCGCATAAAATCGGAAAAATAGGGGGGCATCATCAATAATTACGTAGTGTAAAGCTTGAAAATGTTGGATTAAGCTTTCTTCTTCATGGTTATCACGTACCGAGAATAGGACACAACTTGTTCTGATATCAGAATTTGTCTGTAATAATGCCTCAAACTCGCTTACTGCCGTATACTTAATCGCTACGGGACCGATCTCATTCAAATGTTCGAAGGGTGTACCTTTAAACAATTGAACTACTTCTACATTGGGGATATAGAGATAGGCCAATTTTTCTATATCAGGCACTCTTACCTTATCAACAACCAACCATTGTTGACCTTGAACTGTTTTTAATTGACTGAATAGACTCATGCCCCCTCCTCAGAATGGATACATTTACAATCAGTACGTAAACAGCTCCCATCAGCCTGCTTTTGACACATTTTTGCTAATGGGACATTAGCGACTGAAATTTGTTCTAGGGCTTCAAGGCTGATTAATGCGGGATTAGCTAAAGAATAAAGTTTTGGATCGGCAGGCGTTAGCCCCACCACACTCTCAGCCTCGGTGGCCACTAGTGCCACCGCTTCTGCGATTGATGTTGGTAATTTGGCGATTAGTCCTGCGTAGCCTGATCCTGCGCCCGCGCTACCGCCGGAGTTCAGATTGATTGCTGACCCCACTACGGTGACACCGGAAGCGTCTAATTTGATAAAACTGCCTGATGCCGCGATGGTAAGTTCATCACCACCATCGAGTACGATTTTATTGCCAGCTTTTAGATGAACCTCACTACCAGAGTCGATGATGGTCTTATCGCCCACCTTCTGCTGTATTGAACCACTTGCATTAATACTGTTATTTTTTTTGATGTTAGTGCGTGATTCGCCTTTGATCGTCAGGTGTTGGTTATTTTTGACCTTAGTTATCGCATCATTATCCACGGTGAGATGTTTGTCATGGTTGATGACTTGAATATGGTCGTTTTCTACCAAGGCTTCGTAGTCTTTCTGTGCATGCACAAAAATCTTCTCGCTACCTGATTGGTCTTCAAAACTCACTTCGTTGTAACCTTCCCCTTGGTGAGTTTCGGTGCGCAACACGGTTTTGGTTTTGTTATCAGGCAATGTATACGGATGAGTATTGGTGGCGTGATAGGTTCTGCCGGTAATGATGGGCTGATCAGGGTCGCCATTAAGGAATGACACAATCACTTCATGACCAATACGAGGGATCGCCAGCGTGCCATATTGTGGGCCAGCCCAACCTTGAGAAACTCGCACCCAACACGAACTCTGCTCGTTGGCATTTGAATAGCGATCCCATGGGAAATGCACTTTTACCCGACCAAATTCATCACAGAAGATCTCTTCTCCTTCTGGCCCCACGACAAACGCCATCATTGGGCCATCCACTTGGGGTTTTGGCTGAGGTGTCGCGCGCCATGTAAACGTCGATGGAATGGCTTTAAATTGGTTCACGTAAGTGGTTGAACCGCTACCCCCCTCTTCTTCCACCGCTTGTGGCTGTTCACCTTTATGCTGAATCAACACGGTCACATAGCTTTGGTTCATCGCCTCGTTAAGGTGGTCTGAGAGGGTGAATTGATAGCCAGCTCGCATCAGTTGCTGATTACTCTTGCCAATCACGATTTGTGCGTTGCGGCGAAGATACTCTTGGCGAATTTGCGTAAACGCCTTGCCGCTCACATCATCTTTAAAACGCCCTGGCGCATCGAAGTGTTCATAATCCGCCAGTTGGTAATCCATTGAGGTGCCTTGCGCACTTTGTGCAAAGGAATACGCCGGCTTTTTGAAGCTGTAATCCTGCATGGCAGTGGTGGCAACTTCACTTTGCGTATGCGCGGCAAATTTCCAAATATAAGGTGTGTCATTCACACCACCTGCCAGCGTGTTGTATGGAATGGCATCGGTAATGGATGGCAAGCTAGACGTCGCATCAGTAAACAATACGGTATGTTTGCCCTCTTCATGGACAAAGCTATACACCAATCCCTCTTCTGCAGCGAGACGGTGCAGAAAGGCAAGGTCAGTCTCTCGGTATTGCACACAAAACTCACGTTGTGCGCATTCACGCTGCACATCAAACGCAAAGTCGGTGATGTTCATTTCTTGGAGTAAGGTAGAAATGATTTCAGGAACGGTTTTCAGTTGGAACAGGCGGCTGTTTTGGCGCAGAGATAACCTTTCTAGCGCCGGGACTAGGATAATTTCGTAATAGGTGTAGTTATGGCCGATATCGCCTTGGCTGAATTTGCGGATCACACCGTTTATGCGCTGCACCAACACATCGTCTCGGTACAGAGTTAACTCAGCGACATGATCGACCATCTGCTCAGGCAGGATATCCGATTTGCGGCTTGCCAATTCCACGCGGTACTTAAAACCGTAGCATGGCTTGCCTTTAAACATACTATCGGATAACGACTCTTGTCCTTCGAAACCACGAACAACCAGAGTGTCGTCCTCTAACCCATTAATTGTTATTGAATAACCTAGCCTAGCCATCCTGTTTTCCTTTATTTTTATAAACAGTAAAACCTTAAGCGCAAAACACCACTACGATGCCCTGTGCTTAAGGTTCAAATGTCGCCCACTCTTTGAGTGGGCGATGAGTCGATTCGCGCAGTAAATTACGCTTCGACAGGCTTACGCCAGTCGTCAGAACCTGAAGTACCAGCATTGATATGGTCCCAAGTGATCTGACGGTAAGTTAATGAAACCGTTAGATTTTGAGTAAAATCAGATTTTGCAGGATCTTGACAGTGTGGCATTTCACATTGAATGTCCACGATAGACGCGTTTTCTAGAGTGGTAGTAAAGAAGTTTTCTTGTTTACCTTCAATAGAAGTGCGGTACCATTTTAGCGTTACAGAAGACATTTTTTCGCCAGAAGCTAACGCGTTGTACAGTAGTGGAACAGCTTTGTTCAAAGACACTGTGAATTTAAATGGCTTGTGAACACGCTGACCAGAAGGCTGACCAGATTGAGGATCAGTTGGTACAGTAACGATGTGGTCAAATTGCTGAACCAGCATTTCATCTTCGTGACCTTCAACAAATGAGTCACCGATAGAATCTGCTGTGCACGCACCAGCAGTGATAAGACCCTGAGTTTGACCTTCGATAGAGATATAACATGGAGTTGGCATTGCAAATTCCTTTCTAAAAACTGAGTTGATGCGCATAGCGCGGTGTCGTAAAAGAAAGAGCAAAGTCGATGCCAAAATAGCAGGTCATATAAATCAATTACTTATAATTACTTAGCCATTATTAAAGCAATAAGCTGCCTATAGTCGAGCAAGATCTTGCTTGCTGGGCAAAGATCGTTCAACGAGTGAAAAGTGATTCTGTGATCCTGCTTCAAACGATGATTTCCCTTCATCTATCTTGATTTTTGGGCCACTCCTCCCCCTAGATTTGGCTGGGATTTCAATGCGATTGAGCGGTGAAGGTGATTCAATGGTATTTACCATTTAATTATCGTATCCCATAGGCTCTGCGGCGCTGTGGGTAGAGGAGATTCAACCTATGACTCATCGCGTAGCCTTACTACTTGCCCCAGGTTTTGAAGAAGCAGAAGCCTTTATGGCGTTAGACGTATTAGAACGCCTTGATATCTCGGTCACTAAAATTGCCTGTCACACGGAAAAGACCGTCACCAGTTATCACAATATCAAGGTACTTATCGACGATCTACTCTGTGAAAAAATGGATGTCCTGTTTGATGCCGTTGTCATTCCCGGTGGACCGCAAGGCACGGATAACCTCACGGCCAATGAGGATGTAATTGAATTTATTCGCCGCCATGACCAAGCAAGAAAGTGGATTTGTCCAATTTGTTCAGCAGCCGCAAAAGTGCTCGGGCGTCACGGGTTACTCAAAGGTCGTCGCTATGTCTGCTCTGGAGACCTTTACCAAAGCGTAACCGACGGTGAGTATGTCGATGCAGCGGTAGTAGAAGATGGCAATTTACTTAGCGGTAAAGGGCTGGGGTTAGTATTTGATTTTGCTTTTAACGTTGCGCATAAGCTAACTGGCGATACCGAACAGGTACGTTTTCATGCCGATCACATTTATCACCAACTTACTCTGCTTGGCGATGAAGCATAATGTCACCGAGTTAAATTAGAGATTATCTTAGATTAAGAAAAAGCGCGATTTACAGTATAAATCGCGCTTTTTTTGTTTGAAATCTAATGTCTGAAACGTCAGAAATTAAGCTTGATACTTATAGTAGAGCGTCGCTAGCGGTGGTAAACGCAACAGCAATGAGTCGGGTAAACCTTCACTCTCCGTTTTTTCAGTTTGTAACTGACTGCGCACCATAAAATCGCTGCCATCGTAACGACGATCATCGGTATTCAAAATCAGTTGATAGTTGCCCGCATTCGGCATTCCTAATCTAAAACGCTCGTGTGGCACTGGCGTAAAGTTGGTAACAATTAAAATCCGTTCACCATTTTCACCCATGCGTTCGTGCGCCAACACACTCGCATTAGCCGCATCAGACAGTCGCCATTCAAACCCTCTCGGTTCATTGTCTAATTGATAAAGCGCAGGCTCATTACGATAAATGTGGTTAAGATCATGCATTAATTTGTGGAGGCCTTTATGCCGAGCAAAATCAAGCAAGAACCATTGCAGCTGGTCGTCATGTTGCCACTCGCTGGTTTGACCAAATTCAGCCCCCATAAAGTTCAGTTTCTTGCCGGGCTGGCCATACATATAACCAAAGAACGCACGCAGATTAGCGGTTTGTTGCCACTCATCGCCGGGCATTTTATAGATAAGAGACTGCTTGCCATACACCACTTCATCATGAGAAAGAGACAGCACATAATTTTCGCTGTGCGCATAAATCAGTGGGAAGGTAATCGTATTGTGGTGATATTTACGGTTTATAGGGTCTTCATGCATGTATTGCAAACTGTCGTGCATCCAGCCCATGTTCCATTTAAAACCAAAGCCTAGCCCACCAAGAAATGTCGGAGTAGAAACTCCCGGATAGGCTGTTGATTCTTCAGCAATGGTCATGGCATTTGGGAAATGGCGATACACTTCTTCGTTCATCCATTTGAGCATCGCGATGGCATCGTAGTTTTCACGTCCGCCATCCACGTTAGGAATCCACTGGTCGTGACTGCGTGAGTAATCGAGATAGAGCATCGAAGCCACCGCATCGACTCGAATACCGTCGATATGGAACTGCTCAAACCAATACAGAGCATTCGAGACTAAGAAACGACGCACATGCTCTTTACCCATATCGTAGATGTAGGAGTTCCAGTCTTGGTGCCAGCCACGACGCGGATCAGGGTCGTGATAGAGCGGCGTACCATCAAAATTGGCTAAACCGTGGCTGTCTGATGGGAAGTGTGCCGGCACCCAATCAAGTACCACGCCAATGTTGGCTTGATGGCATTTATCGACAAAATATTTAAAATCGTCTGGGTTACCAAAACGACTGGTTGGCGCGAACAGCCCAACAGGTTGATAGCCCCAAGAACCATAGAATGGGTATTCAGCAATCGGCATCAGTTCAACATGGGTATAGCCCATCCCCATCAAGTATGGGACGAGTTGATCCGCCAATTCTCGATAATTTAAAAAACGGTTGTTGTCGCCACGGCGCCATGAGCCCACATGCAGCTCATAAAACGAGAGTGGCTGCTTACGTTTTTCCGTCACTTCCCTTTGCTGCCATTTTTGATCATGCCAGTGATAACGGCGGTGATCGTAGGTCACTGAAGCAAAAGAAGGGTATTGTTCGGCGTAAAAACCCCACGGGTCGGCGCGATGAGGCAAACCTTCACCATTAGGGCCTTTGATTTCAAATTTGTATTGCGAACCTTCAGGGAGGTCTGGAATGAAAATGCCCCATAAACCGTAATCAAGACGCTGCATCGGCGTTCTTCGGCCATCCCATTCGTTATGTGAACCGATCACACTGCAAGCAGAGGCGTTGGGCGCATAAACCAAAAAACGAGTACCTTGAATTTCTCGACCATCGCGCTGAATAGAAACGAACTGCGCGCCCATATGGTGATACATTTTCACGGGCGTGTGCAGATCTTCGTACTCATCATAGAGTTCATGATATTGGTAAGGATCATCAAGAATTTGTTCAGTTCCCGCCCAATCAATCGCCAAGCGATAGTGCGTGAACCGCAAATCGCGATTGGAACGCAATACAAAACCACCGAGCCATTCCGACTCCAGTGGAATACGTGGTTCGCCCTCAATCAGCACTTCGACTTTATCAGCACCCGGCATCCATACACGTAGCGCTATTGACTCATCTGCCACATAAGGACCAAGAAAGCCAAACGAGTCAGAGAAACTGGCCTGTTCTAACGCATGATACGCTAGCTGCAACTTTGACGGTTTTTTCATTATATTCAATGTAGAACAACTCCTAATCTAAACCTCTACCGAATCTTTGGCATTGGTCCTACTCTCTTCCATGACTGACGACTTCTCTTATCTAATGAAAAATCCTCCACGATTCAACACCTAATCGTCGGATTAGATTACGCATCCTAAGTCATATTAACGGACTCTGATGCAAGGAAGAGTGACCTAGACTCAACTTCTCTATTTCATCAATTAATTCAATATACTGGTGATATTTTTATCTCGCTATTGCTTTGATGCACCTTGACGCGTTTCAGTTAAATGCAGACTAATGCGATTAATCTCTTCTTTGGCAAACATCTGTTCCAAATTGAGTGACAATTTACGGCGCCAGTTAGGGTACTCACTCACGGTGCCGGGAATATTGACGGGTTGATCCATTTCAAGCCAATCTTCCAATTGCACACTCAACAGAGCGGACGCCCCGGCCGCCACATGCAATTGCAGCGCTTCACTCAAATAAGAATCCATCGGGACATGGAATGCATCTCGTCCTACGCCCTCGGGCAAGCGTCCATGCCATGCGACGGAATCTAAAATACCTTGCTTGCATTTGAGGCGATCATCAAATAGCTTCTGCAACTGCTCTTTATCAGGGTAGAGCCCTATCTCACCACCCAACTTGAGATCCTCACAGTGCCAAAAACCGCGCAGCGTTGGCATATCATGAGTACATAAAGTCGCCATCGATTGCGCTGGATAATGCGCAGGAGAAATATACCCACCGTCGGTTTTGGACGTTTCAAAAAAGAACACCTTATAGGAGTGCACTCCTGCATCACGCAATAATTGCGCCATTTCCTCCGGCACCGTTCCTAAATCTTCACCAATCACACTGCATTGCTGCCGATGAGATTCAAGCGCCAGTATTGCCAGCATCTCTTTCACCGGGTAATACATGTATGCCCCGTTGGTGGCACTTTCACCGCGTGGAATCCACCATAACCGCAGTAATCCCATCACATGGTCGATACGCAGTGCACCACAATGTTGCATATTACGGCGCAGCAGTTGAATGAAAAGCTGATAACCTGTCGCGCGCAATTTTTCTGGGTTTAATGGCGGTAAGCCCCAATTTTGACCTAACGGACCAAGCACATCAGGCGGAGCGCCAACGCTTGCCCCCAGCACCACATTACCGTTATCCGACCACGTTTCTGAACCGGAATCGGCCACGCCAACCGCCAAATCACGATAGAGACCAACCACCATGCCTTTTTCAATAGCCAGTTGCTGAGCTTCTTTAATCTGAGCATCGGCAACCCATTGCAAGTAAAGGTACAACTCGACATGCTCAGGATTCTGCTCTGCATAGGCTTGAACATCGGCGTTTTCATAACGTCGATACTCCTCTGGGAACGCAGGCCAGCCCCAAACGTGTTCTTGTTTCGCGCTCACGTAAGCATGTAAGGCATCAAAGACCGCTTGTTGGCGCAGGCTCTCACCACCAGTATCGACAAATTCTTTAAATTGTTGTGCTCTCTCGCTATTTAACTCTAAATGACGATGACGAAACTCCTGATACAGCAAAGGCAATACGCTCATTTTTAATTGCGCTACTTCTGTGTAATTCACCCAGTGAGTTTCTCTGGCTTTTTGCAGTCGAGATTGAAACTCAGGGCTACCGACACATTGCTGCGCTTGAGCACTTAAAGAGAATTCAGGAACGGAGCTAACATCGATATAGAGAATATTCAGCCAGCGGCGAGATGATGGGCTGTATGGGCTGGCCGCCTCAGGGTTAGCAGGAAAGAGTGAGTGGATTGGGTTTAGACCAACAAAATCACCACCGCGAGACGCAATATCGGCAACCAGTTGTTTTAAATCACCAAAATCGCCCATTCCCCAATTATGCTGCGTGCGCAAGGTGTAGAGCTGAACACTCGGCCCCCACATTTTTTTGCCTTGCAGTAGTGCTGGCTGTTTGTAACAGTCTCTCGGTGCGACGATGATAGTTGCACTGTACGGAGCTTTGCGTCTCTTACGAGTCAAGGTAAGTTGGTGATACCCCAAAGGCAGCGTCACGGGTAAACGAAAATAAAGCGTTTCGTTGGTTTCTCGCTCGTCCCGCTGCAAGGTTTGAGAAACATCACCAGAATACGTTTCACCCTGCTCAGTCAGTAAATACCATTGAAAATCAGACTCTCGCCCCCCCACCGCCAGATGCAACCCAATATCCATTGGCTCATCATCATGGAGAACATAAACAGGCTCTAACACCTCTGATTTATGTTGTTTTTCAACAGAAGCCAGCAGTGCTTCGTCACTGCTGGTATCGTAGCCTAAACTGGCAAGCAAGCCTTCTATCACCTCTGGTTTAACATCCGTGTGTATTCCCCATGCACTGATGTAACTGTCGGCGATATTAACCTGCTCAGCGGCTTGTTTTAATACATTTAAGTCAATCATTTATCACCCCGAAGCGCATCCTTACGCTTCTTTTATTGCTAGCGAGTAGCAATCATCCATCGTCTTTGGCACAGCGTGTCTCATTAAGCAGAACTAACGTTTTACCGGCGTCAACTGCCAAATTTGATTCACATAATCACGGATACTACGATCGGAACTGAATTTGCCCATTTGCGCAGTGTTCATGATCGCTTTTTTCGCCCATCCCGCCGCGTCGCGATAATCTTGGTCAATCTGTTGCTGCGCATCCACATACGAAGCAAAATCCGCCAATACCAAATACGGGTCACCGCCGTTTAATAAGCTGTCGTAAGTTGCCCGCAATTTGCCCGGTTCACCTGGGGTAAACTCTTCACCAATTAACAAATCTAACGACGCTTTGAGTAATGGATCCGCTTGATAAAAATCGTATGGGTTATAGCCTTGAGAACGAAGTTCGTGCACGCCATCGATATCCAAACCAAAGATGTAGATATTGTCGTCGCCCACTTCTTCGCGAATTTCGACGTTCGCCCCATCCATCGTACCTATGGTTAAGGCCCCATTGAGGGCTAGCTTCATGTTGCCTGTCCCTGACGCTTCTTTACCTGCGGTAGAGATCTGTTCCGAAACGTCCGCAGCAGGAATAATAATTTCCGCCATACTGACTCGATAATCCGGGACAAAGACCACTTTCAATTTGTCATTGATGCTGGTGTCTGCATTGATCTTCTCGGCAATTTTGTTAATTGCATAGATGATCTCTTTAGCCAAGTGATAACCGGGAGCGGCTTTGGCGGCAAAGAACACCACCCGAGGTTGCATGTCAAAAGTAGGATCGGTTTTAAGACGATGATAAAGCGACAAAATATGCAGCATATTTAAATGCTGACGTTTATATTCATGCAGACGTTTGATCTGAACATCAAAAATGGCGTTGGTGTCTAGCGTGATATCCATGTGCTCTTTTACCCATGCCGCTAAACGCTCTTTGTTTTCTTTTTTGACTTCCATAAAGCGTTTTTGGAAGGCTTCATCGTCGGCGTAGTTGGCGATCCGTTGCAGTTGATCCAAATCGGATGGCCATTGGTCACCGATCTTTTCTGAGATCAGATCAGATAACCCAGGGTTACAGAACTTCAGCCAACGTCGTGGCGTGATCCCGTTAGTCACATTCTGTAAGCGAGTTGGATACAGCTCATGAAATTCAGGGAACAGATGCCGTTTAACCAACTCGGAGTGCAAAGCGGCAACGCCGTTCACCGCATAAGAACCGACCACACATAAGTTGGCCATGCGTACCATTCGGTGGAAGCCATCTTGAATAATCGATAGTTTTTGCTGTTTTGACACATCCCCCGGCCATTTCGCGCTCACTTCAAGTAAGAAACGGCGGTTGATTTCATAGATAATTTCCATATGGCGCGGCAATAGACGCTGAATCAAGCCTTCGTCCCACGTTTCTAATGCTTCGGGTAACAAAGTGTGGTTGGTATAGGCAAAAGTACGACTACAAATGCTCCACGCTTTGTCCCATGAAAGCCCTTTTTCATCGATGAAGATACGCATCAATTCAGGAATTGCGATGGTTGGGTGCGTATCATTTAGTTGTACGGTTTCATGTTCAGGCAATTCTTCAATCGAAAAACCTGCATTGATATGTCGGCGTAAAATATCGCGAATAGAAGCAGCACTGTGAAAGTATTGCTGCATTAAGCGCAACGTTTTGCCTTTTTCATGGTTATCGTTGGGATACAATACCTTAGTAATGTTATCGGCGTCGATCAAAGCGTGCTGCGCTTCAAAATAGTTGCCGTTGTTAAAGCTCTCTAGCGAGAAAGGTGCAATGGCTCTTGCTTCCCAAAGACGCAGTGGATAAACCGTATCATTTTCATAGCCTACAATGGGCAGATCCCATGGCATGGCTTGAATCAGCATACCTGGCACCCAGTTACGTTTCTCTTCACCATCGACATGGGTCACTTCAACATGGCCATAAAAACCGATGTCTTGCTTAAATTCTGGACGAGCCACTTCCCATGGATACCCTTCAATCCCTTGCCAAGCGTCTGGCGATTCCTTCTGATGGCAATGGTCAAACGATTGTTTAAATAAACCATATTCGTAGTGCAAACCATAACCAACCGTGGGGTATTCCAATGCCGCGCAAGAATCCATATAACAGGCGGCTAGTCGTCCTAAACCACCATTACCAAGGGAGGGATCACGCTCCTCTTCTAACAAGTCTGTCAGGTTTTGTCCTAACCCTTCCATCGCTTCAGCGACCGGCTCATACAAACCTAAACTGATTAAGTTATTCCCCGTTAAACGACCGATCAAAAACTCTAACGATAGGTAATTGAGGCTTTTCGCTTTGACGATCTGCGGATCTTGTTCCGTTTCCAGCAAGTTGAACATGGTGAGTTCAGCCAAAGCACGGGCCATTGCCAAATACCACGCGTGAGTTGATGCATGCTCTACCGTCGTTGCGTAGGTTGCATTGAGGTGACGCTTAACGTTGTTTTGAAATAGCGCTTTATCAAAGGGGTACTTTTGAGTCGGTTTCATCGAGAAATCTCACTTTTCGGTTTTATCCATCTGAGACATATCGTGCATCTCTTTTGATTAAGACACCTCCTCCTCCCAGTGATACAACAAGGAGGAGATCAGAAGGCGTAGAAATGCCGTACCAGTGACACACTGATGGTTGAATGAGCACACTTTCCCACCCTAACTAATCAATGTGTATCTGATAACATTAGCTCTGCTTTTCGTTGCATAGGCAGTGAGAGGTGGTTTTATCTGTACGAAATGCATACTCCATCACAAAAATAAGTTATTTTTTGTTCGATTTTCAGCTATTCCTGTACAAGTACTAATCGATTTGGCGTGTCAGTCGGTAATGAAAAGTGATTTTAGTCACATAAATAGGGCGTAGTTAGCCGTTTAAGACCGAATGATCAGCGAACGTTGATCACCAAGCATTCTAACTGACCCAGCCCATGATCGATGGTTGTGATCGTCTTCACGCAAACATTTGCGATCTCTATGGATAGAGACGCTGGATCATCAGTAGTGATCAAGCGTCATGATGGTGATAAATCATGTGGATCCCTTCAAAACTGAGTCAACCAGAACATCAAAATAACACTATCGAGCGGCCCCGCATTCTTGAGTTATTAACCCAGGCTGCCCAATCCAAATTAGTGTTGTTTCGCTCACCAGCAGGCTATGGCAAAACCACCATGGTGTTGGACTGGTTGAATCACAACGAACAGGTAGGTTGGTTCAGTATTGATGAAAGTGATAACGACAGTTATCGCTTCGTTAATTATTTCGTTAGGGCATTAAATAAGGCATCCAACAATAGCTGCTTAGACACTCAGATGCTGGTGGAGCGACATCAATATGCTTCTCTCACTGCCTTATTCGCATCGTTGCTTGCTGAACTCGATAATTTTCAACAGCATGCTTATCTGGTTCTCGACGATTATCATCAAATTAATAATGATGAACTGCACGAAGCAATGCGTTTTTTCCTCAAACATGTCTCACACCATATTACTATCGTGATCACTTCACGGGTTTTGCCTCCGCTTGGCACAGCGAATTTACGTGTTCGCGACCAGATGATTGAAGTCAATCACCAGCAACTGGCGTTTGATGTCGACGAAACCATTCGTTTTATGCAGTTACGTACAGGAGAGAAACTCTCGGAAAACTGCGCGAGTCGGTTGTGTGAATACATCGAGGGTTGGCCTTCAGCCTTGCAATTGGTAGCGTTACAAAACAAACAATCGAATACCGCAAATTGGCTAAACGATCTTAAGTCACCACCAGCCGGATCCTCTCACTTTCAACTGGCAGACTATTCATTACAATCTTTACCTTTAGATCATGCCCATCTGTGGGATTACCTGATGGAAGAAGTGTTTTCACGTATCGATCCTGCTACCCAAACGTTTTTGATGCAGTGCTCGGTACTGGAATATTTCACGGCGAGCATGGCGTCAACAATCACGGGATGTTCTGATTCCCTTAGCAAAATTGAACAGCTAATTCGCTCAGGCCTGTTTATATGGCCAATGTCGACCATTCCCGCACACCATAGGGGCAAAGAAGAGTGGTTTCGTTTTCATCATCTTTTTGCAGAATTTCTTAACCATCAACGTAAAGCCAAAATGGCCAACAAAGAAGCTAAATTACACCGTTTAGCCGCCCAAGCTTGGCTTGAAGAACACAATCCCAACCTAGCCCTTTGCCATGCCAGTTTTGCTCAAGATATAGCAGTCCAAACAGAGATTCTGAAACACTATGGTTGGGCCATGTTCAATCAAGGCGCATTAGAAGCTCTTGAGCATGGGATCAATGCCTTAGATGAAGACACCCTCTACCGAGAACCCTCACTGTGTTTAATGCAAGCTTGGCTCGCCCAAAGCCAGCATCGTTATGACGAAGTAGAAAGTCTACTGCAGCAAGCCGATCATCACATGCAGCGTTTAGATGTGCATCCAACCGAAAAAGAACAAGCCGAATTTAACGCCTTAAAAGCGCAAATCGCCATTAACCAAAACCAACCCGAATCGGCACTCTCCCTTGCAGAGCAAGCATTAAGTGTTTTGGACAGCACCATTTATCAAAGCCGCATTGTCGCGACATCGGTCGTTGGTGAGGTGAACCATGTGTTAGGCGATTTGAGTCGCGGCTTATCCATGATGCAACAAACGGAAAAACTCGCTCGTCAATATCAGGTGTATCCACAAGCACTTTGGGCAATGGCACAACAAAGCGAGATATTATTAGCGCAAGGCTATTCACAAGCCGCCTACGATATCCAAGATACTGCCCTGCTCTTTATCCAAGAACATCAGTTACAGCAATTACCCTTGCATGAATTTTTACTGCGTATCCGCGGTCAGTTACTTTGGTGTTGGAATCGTCTCGATGAAGCACAAGAGGCGGCTTATAAAGGGCTCGATGTACTTGGAGATGAAATGAATAGTAAGCACTTACATTGCTATTCATTACTGGCGCTTATTGCTCTGACACGCGGTGAGATGGATAAAGCAGGACGCTTTATTGATGAAATCCAGCAACGATTGCAAACCTCCACCTATCATGTCGATTGGACCGCGCACGCTTCCTTAGTGCAGCTGCTTTATTGGCAAAATAATGACGATCAACAATCCATTCAGCAGTGGCTAGAAAACGCCGACTGCCCAGCGCATGGCTCCAACCATTTCACCCAGCTACAGTGGCGAAATATCGCTCGCGCTCATATGGCACTTGGACAGTTTAGCCAAGCGCAAGCAGCACTCGACTTCATTCAAAACGAAGCACAACACTACCAACTCACCACCGACACCAATCGAAACTGGGTGGTGCAAGCAGGGCTTGCCCAAAGGCAAAAGAAAAAAGCATTAGCCACTCAAGCACTGGAACACGCACTCACACTGACGGTGCAAAATGGCATGATGGGCAATTATCTGCTCGATAGCGAAGAACTTGCTCCCGCGCTGGAACGGGCGTTACAGAGCACCAAGTTAAGCGATATTGCTCGACATAGAGGCAGCCAGATACTCCAGAATATGTTAAATGTGCGAAATAAGCGCTCTATTCACTTTGACGAGGATTTTATCCACCAGCTAATGAATCGCACGGATACTCCGGAAATGATACGAAAGAGCCCACTGACGCAGCGAGAATGGCAAGTATTGGGGCTTATCTACTCAGGACTGAGTAATGAACAAATCGCACAAGAAATGGATGTCGCAGGTACGACGGTGAAAACGCATATTCGTAACTTATATCAAAAGCTGAATATCTCGAACCGACGTCAAGCACTGACAACAGCAGAAAAGTTGGTGGAAATGATGGGCTATGCCTAACGGTAGCATTAATGGCTACCGTCGACACAGAGTAAAACAGTAGGCTTAGAACGGACGAGGAGCGAAACCTGTCATCACTTCTAACTTTAGTGCTTTACCTTCTTTGGTCATTGGGTGAACTACCACTAAACCTTTCACTGACTTTTTCAGTTTACCAAGGTCTGCCTGTTCAGCTTTCGTCAGTTCACGAGAAAATTCCATTTGATTCAAAGTACGACGTGTTTTGTTCACTTCGAATTCTTGCTTATGTTTTAACTGGCTAATTTTCTTAGTGAGCTGATCAATTTCATCAGTAAAGCGAGAAATGAGTTCTTGATCGCCACGAAGACGAGCCGTATCCAACTTATGACGACGAGTGTCTAAGCGGTTATTTAATTGTTGCAGTTCTGTTTTTAAGCTCATTTGATTCAGCTCTGTTGGAGAAAACGGCGCGCAGTATAACACCTTACTCAACGCCACTGAAATGGAAAAACAAAGGGCACTCCAAAGAGTGCCCTTACTGTATTGAAAACTCGACGATTTAAATCGCTGTAGTCATCAGTTCTAGCCCTAAAACAGAGCTGATTCCCATGACAACCACCAATGAGACTTTGAATACTGATTTAGACCACGCCACATAGTTTTCTTGAGTGACCGGTTTAAACGTTACACGGGTCCACATAAAGCAGACGGCACCTGCCACCGCAAGATACTCATAGCCAGCCTCACCAACAAGGAACAACGCAAGCGCAACCATATTGAATGCAACAACGTAAGCCATCATATGTTTACGAGCTTTTTCAATCCCAGCCACAACCGGTAATACCGGAATATTGGCATTGCGGTAATCTTGCATACGAAACATCGCAATAGCGTAAGAGTGTGGCATTTGCCAAATGCAGAACAAAGCAAACAGCAACACACCTTCAATATTGATGTAATTCGTTACAGCAAGATAACCAACGAGTGGTGGTACTGCCCCAGAAACACTACCGACGAGGGTGCCATACACAGAAGTACGCTTGTACCACATGGTATAGAAGAATACGTAAAATACATATCCCAACAGCACAACCACCGCCGAAAGTGGGTTAGCTTCACGGTAGATCAAAGCCGTACCAGCAATCAGCAACACCAAAGAGAAGATAAACGCGTGATCCGGGTTTACTTCACCTTTGGCTAACACTCGATTGCAAGTACGTTCCATTTTTCGGTCAATATCGCGATCAAATATGTTGTTAACAACACAACCAGAGGCAATCACCATCGCTACCCCAAGCAGAGTGTTCAACAGCAACATACCATTGGCAGCTTCTGATTGAGCTGCGAGGAAAAACCCCGCAGCTACAGAAATCAGATTACCAACAATAATCCCTGGTTTGGTGATAGAAAGGTAACCTTTAAGCATGATGCCCGCCTACATTGCCATATTGATATTGAGGTTCCACATAATCCAAATAGAACCGCCAATAACGATCAACACAACAATCGCAGAGAACATCAGCGAAATGAAGTTCCAGCGCCCCTCGTCTGTCTTTATTTCCATATGTAGGAAGTAAATGAAGTGCACAATAACTTGAACGATTGCACAGCCAAACAGAATCGCGTAGGTTGCTGCTTGAGACAGGCTTTGAGTACCCGCATAGTAGAAAGGTACGATGGTTAGTAGCAATGACGCGATAAAACCAATCACATAACCTTTCACACTGGATTCGGCGTGTTGACTACTCATTACATCACCCCTACTAGATAAACAAATGTGAATACACAGATCCAAACAATATCAAGGAAGTGCCAGAACAAACTCAAACAGTTAAAACGTGTTTGCATAGTGTCTGTAAGACCTTTCGTAGACAGTTGAACCAATCCCACCGCTAACCAAATCAGACCAAACGTAACGTGCAAGCCATGCGTCCCTACCAGCGCAAAAAACGATGATAGGAAAGCACTGCTATCTGGCCCGTGCCCAGCAGCAATCAAGTGATGAAACTCGTAAATTTCCATTCCGATGAAACCGGCACCAAACAGGAAGGTAATAACCATCCACAGTTTGAGAGCACCAACTTGTTTGCGTTTCATCGCGATAATGCCAAAACCAAACGTAATACTACTTAGAAGCAGTAACATGGTTTCAACAAACACAAATGGCAATTCAAAAATATCTTTGCCAGACACGCCACCAGCAGTGGCGTCTCGTAGTACTGCATAAGTTGCAAACAAACTTGCAAACAAAATACAGTCGCTCATTAAATAGATCCAAAAGCCGAATAGTTTGTTACTACCCGCATCATGGTGATCATGAGCATGCGCATTAGCCTGCATAATTCACCTCCGCATCTTTCTCTTCAGCTTTCATCTTTAGTACACGTTCTCGGTGCGCTTTTTCAATTGCTTCAATTTCTTCAACTTCAACGTAGTAATCCACGTCATCATTGAAGCTATGCCAAATCGAAGTGATGATACACCCTGCGAAACCTATAATAGCTAACCACCAGATGTACCAGATCATTCCAACACCAAGCAGCAGTGACCAGAAAGAAACGTACATACCTGTTGGTGTGTTCTTTGGCATATGAATGCGTTCGTATTTCACTTCTTTGCTAATGTCGTGTTCACCACGCTCTTTTTGATACCAGAAAGCATCAAGCTCATCCCCTTTAGGAATGATTGCAAAGTTGTAGAAAGGTGGTGGTGATGACGTCGCCCATTCAAGAGTACGACCATCCCAAGGGTCACCAGTGACATCTTGGTTTTGTTCACGGTCACGGATACTGACGTAGAACTGAACGAACTGACATAGAACACCAACCGCAACCAATGCCGTACCAAATGCTGCAACAGCAAGGAATGGGAAATAGTCTGGGTTGATATTTTGACTGATTCGACGAGTCATACCCATAAAGCCAAGAGCATACAGTGGCAAGAACGCTAGAATGAAACCAATTAACCAGAACCAGAAAGCACGACGACCCCACGTTTCGTTAAGCGTGAAACCCGTCACTTTAGGGAACCAGTATGTGATAGCAGCAAAGCATCCAAATACTACACCACCAATAATCACGTTATGGAAGTGAGCAATCAGGAACACACTGTTATGCAGTACGAAATCGGCACCAGGAACCGCCATCAATACGCCGGTCATACCGCCAATACTGAAGGAAATTAAGAAACCAATGGTCCACATCATAGGTGTTGTGAACTGGATACGACCTTTGTACATAGTGAACAACCAGTTGAATATCTTAACCCCGGTAGGGATGGAGATAATCATGGTTGCAATACCAAAGAAGGCATTCACGTTTGCACCGCCACCCATGGTAAAGAAGTGGTGCAGCCAAACGATGAAAGCAAGAATCGTAATAACAATGGTTGCCCATACAAGCGACGTGTAACCAAACAGTTTCTTACGAGAGAAGGTTGCAGTAACTTCTGAGAACACACCAAACACAGGCAGAACCAGAATGTAAACTTCTGGGTGACCCCAAGCCCAAATTAAGTTGACGTACATCATCATGTTCCCACCCATATCATTGGTGAAGAAGTGGAAACCTAGATAACGGTCAAGCGTCAACAACGCGATAGTCACAGTTAAGATTGGGAATGAGATGATGATCAAAATGTTTGAGCACAGAGAAGCCCATGTAAACACTGGCATTTTCATCATTGGCATGGTTGGGGCACGCATACGCAGGATAGTAACGAAGAAGTTAACACCTGATAATGTGGTGCCCACCCCCGATATCTGCAACGCCCATATCCAGTAATCGACCCCGACCCCCGGGTTCGCCTGAATGCCAGATAACGGTGGATAAGCAAGCCAACCTGTACGAGCAAATTCGCCTAAACCAAGCGACAAATTGGTTAAGATGACACCAACAATGAACAGCCAAAAACTGAGGTTGTTCAAATATGGGAAAGCCACATCTCGAGCACCAATTTGCAGCGGGATAATGATGTTCATCAAACCGATAACCAATGGCATCGCAACGAAGAAAATCATGATCACGCCGTGGGCTGTAAAGATCTGGTCATAGTGATGCTGAGGTAAATACCCCGCCTCACCGGCAGCAGACAACGCTTGCTGACTTCGCATCATCACTGCATCAGCAAAACCACGAATCAACATGACCATTGCAACGGCAATGTACATGAAACCTAATTTTTTATGATCTACCGAAGTAAACCATTCATTCCAAAGGTACTGCCATTTGCCCATGCGTGTAATCAACGCAACGACAGCCAGACCAACAATCGCGATGACGCTCAGCGTCACCATAACAATTGGCTCGTGATAAGGAATGGATTCTAGAGTTAATCTTCCAAACATCTCAATTACCCTTGTGTTCAGTCATCGGCTCATGACTATTTTGTTTATCCATCATCATTGACGGCATTTCACCCTGCCCTTCTGAGGAATGTTCCATGCCCATCATGGCGTTCATCGAACCACCAGGATGCTGCATAACAACCTGATTGAATAAACCATCAGGGACCGATGCATAGTAGGCGACAGGCTCATCGATAGATGGCTTAGCGAGAGATTGATAGTCAGAAAAACTTTGTATCGTTTGCGCTGAGGCTTTCACAGTAGAAACCCACTGAGCGTAACTTTCTTCATTCGGCAAAGCGTGAGCCGAGAACTTCATATGCGAAAAGCCTTCGCCACTGTAACTTGCGGCAATCCCTTTATAGGTCCCAGCCTCGTTCGCAATCAAATGTAAGCGAGTTACCATGCCTGGCATCGCGTAGATCTGACTTCCTAATTGAGGAATAAAAAATGAGTTCATGATGTTATCTGCTACAAGTTTAAACTTAACAGGAACATCTTTAGGGAATGCAACGTAGTTGACAGTTGCGATCTTCTCTTCGGGATAGATAAAGAGCCATTTCCAATCCAACGCTACCACTTCAATCGTCATGGTATGTTGACCTTCTTTTGCGATAGGCTTTGAAGGTTCAAGGTGATGGGTTGACCGCCAGGTGATAGTCGCAAGAACTGCGATAATGATGATAGGAATTGCCCACACAACAAATTCAATTTTGCTGGAGTGAGACCATTCTGGCGCGTACTCTTCTTGTTTTGTATTGCTAGCACGATACTTATAAGCGAAGTAAATCGTCATAAGAATCACGGGAATGACAACAATTAGCATCAGGACCAAAGCTGTAAGAATCAGCTCCTTCTCCTGAACGCCAATATCGCCTTTCGGGTCAAGCAGCACAAATTTACATCCCGATAGTGCAAGGGCTAACATAAGTATCCCTGCCTTCGATATGATGCTTTTATATCTTGAGGCTTCCATTGACTTTCTCGACTGTATTATTTGCAGACTCCAAGAACAAAAGTGAGCACTTTAGGATTCTGCGGTGGATTTACATATGATTTTTATAATGTGTTGAGCTTGTAGCAACGATTCCGAAGACAACATTTGAGCGCACGTTAGTCAGAAACTTCGACTTACGTCCAACACCCAACCAACACACAAAAACACAAATGTCACAATCGAAAACAAACTGTTACATCCGGCGCATTATGCTTACAAAAACCATCAATCACAGCAGATTAAAATGCAATCTTACCTTTCATAATTGGAAATAATATTAAAACATTTCCATAACGTTATTGAGGTATTCCCCCTCAATCGCTTGTAATTATAGGCTTTCACCGTTGATTTAGATCAAAAACAATTCTATTTTTGTGGACTAAAACCATTTTTTTATCGAGTAGACGATGTCACAAATTAAGATCTTTTTTGATGGTCAGTGTCCTCTGTGTGTATATGAAATGAGCAAACTTAAACAGTATGATATTCACAATATAATAACAACTATTGATATCAACCAGTTAGAAGACACAATTTATAATCAAATCAATATAGTTGAAGCACGAAAAATCATACACGTTGTTAATGAAAATGGAGTGATGTTATACGGTTTAGACGGTCTACATTGTGCATGGAAATCCGTGGAAAAAGGTCACTGGTACGGAATAACTCGGTGGAGAATGTGGAGTAAAGGTTTTGATGTTCTCTATCTCTATTTCGCCCGTAATCGCTATCGATTTTCTAAGCTCTTAACAGGTAAAGCGAAATGCAACAGCTCAACCTGCTATAAAGACTGAATAGAGACTTCTGTTTTACAGTGTAAATAGTCGTGACTAAATACACTCAAATCACCTCAAGATGCACCATCAATCAACGGAGCTTCTTCGGCGATAGTTTTAGCGGCCGTAATCAAAGCTTCAATAAAAAGCGCTAGTGCCTTGGGTTGATATTTTCTAGCTCGATATACCAAGTAAGCTTGCCTTGCTCCTCGGTTGTGGTTGGCCATTATCGGCACCAAGTCCAGCTGTTTTGCTAATTTATGCACTGGCAACGATGTAACACCAATGCCCTTTTCAACAGCTCGTGCCACGGCATTAATATCATTAATCACCAACTTAGGCTTGATTTGCATCACGTCAACGACCTGCTCGCCTCGATATACCGTTATAACGTCAGTACTATCCGTCAACACCCAATCTGCACTAGCAAGCTCTTGTAATGTTTCTATTGGTCCATAACGATCCAGATAGGATTGACTGGTATAAAACTGATGTATTGATGAGAATAGCGGACGAGCAACCATATCTTCCATCCCAGTTAAATCAAACGTCATGGTCAGATCACGGTCACTAGCCGGCGTTAATAGATCACGGCTTAGCATCAACTCGATATTCACTAAGGGATAAGTTTCAATAAACTGCTCAACGACCTCTGCGACAAACGTTCGATAGAAGTTATTGGGTAGCGCCAATCTTAACGTACCTGAAACCAACTTAGTCTGTGTTTGAATATCATCAAAAGCGTATTCTAAATGCTCCATAACGCTTTTTACTGAGGAGAATGCAATATGCCCACTCTCTGTTGCAACAAGCTCTCTACCACGCTTCTCAAGTAATCTAAAGCCTAATCGTTGCTCGAGCAGTGATAGACGACGCGACATCGTCGAAATAGGCTGATGCAGTTTTATCGATGCTTTTTGTAATGACCCCTCTTCAACCACACAGAAAAATAGGTAAAGGTCATCGATGTTTCCATATATGGAATTCATATTTCATTTCTTGCCAATGTTTTTCATTATTGAATCGATATAAAGTGGTTTTGGGCAAGTAACTTTAGTAAAGAGTGTGATTGAGTGAACCAAAAACAATTCTGGCTATCCGCCATTTTCTCATCTTTAGTGATGGGGACAATTATGTCTGGTGTGCTATCGGGCTACCGAATTGGATTTGATTGGCCACAATGGAAAGAAAACTGGCAAACTGGCTTTTGTGTTGCATGGCCACTTGCGTTGTTTTTAAACCTTACCATTTTGCCTAAAGTTAGGCAGTTAGCAAATTGGCTGGGCAAATAGTTATTATACCCAAATGACCTCAAGATGCAGACTTCAGAGTTTCGTCAACGGGCACAGGCCGTGCTCAATGGGCAGGAATGGTCATTCCCTTTCAACGGCATTGGGCACAGAAATGGGTTTGTTGAGGTTACTTAGGTATAGAGGTTTAGACACAAATACGCCGAGCATGTGCTCGGCGTATGATACCAAATCACAGAGTGATTAAGCGATGATTTCAGCGTTATGGTAAACCTGCTGAACGTCATCACAGTCATCTAGAAGATCAAGGAACTTCTGGAATTTCTCTGCATCTTCACCTGATACTTCAGTGTTGGTTTGTGGGACGAACGTAATTTCTTCCACATCCAATTCCAAATCAGGGAAAGTTTCATTCAACGCCGTTTTTGCTTTGAAGAATTCTGTGTGAGGTGCAAATACAGTGATCACACCATCTTCAAGTTCAACGTCTGTTACGTCGATATCAGCCATCAGCAAAGCTTCGAAAATCGCTTCGTCATCTTCGCCTTTGAACTGGAATACCGCTTGGTGTTCAAACATGTGTGCAACAGTGCCAGGGCTACCGATTTTAGCACCCGTTTTAACGAAGCATTGGCGAACGTCTTGGAAAGTACGGTTGCCGTTGTCTGTTAGACAGTCAACGATCACACTCGCACCACCAGGGCCAAAACCTTCGTAACGTGCAGGTTGATAATCTTCACCAGACCCGCCAGTTGCTTTATCTAGTGCTTTATCGATAACGTGACCTGGAACTTGGTCTTTCTTAGCTTTTGTGATCAGAGCACGAAGAGACAAGTTTGCATCAGGATCTGCGCCGCCATTTTTTGCACAAACGTAAATTTCTTTACCGTATTTGGAATAAACTTTAATTTTTGCGCCTTGAGTTTTTGCCATTGAGGCCTTGCGCACTTCAAAACTTCTTCCCATCGGGATTTTCTCTCTGGTTCTATTTATTGCGGAGGATTTTAACAGAAGGGAGGATCTTTTCAATTTCCCCCTGCAAAGATACAGGCGCTATGCTACGCCCATCACTCGTTTGTATTTTTCAACAGATTGCTCAAACCACTCTTGCTCTTCTTCAGAACGAATGGATTTAAGCTTGCGAGTTATTTCTTCAGGTCCCGCTTTTGCCTGCTTTAACTTCCAAACGATGTAGGAAGCCTGTTTATCAAGCTCTACCTTATTTTTCTCTTTGGCGTCTAACAGAGCAAGGTTATAAGACATGAATCTACACTCTTAGTTAAAAACATTGCTGCGCAATATATCATACGAACGACAAAAATTAAGAGTCAAAATGTGAGTTTACTTAGGATAAATCAAGAAAGGGCTAAAAATGCGAAGGGTGGCATGGGCCACCCTTCAGAGAAATAACTGATTTGAGTTAATGAAGTAAACCAAGCTCTTTTGCTTCTTCAATGGTTAATCCACTTTCGCGAATTTCACGTAGCATCTCTATGCGACGACGAGCTTCAGCAGATTTCAAATCTTTACCAGGGCGGCGTTGCTGAGTATCCACTTCATCCGTGAAGTCCCACTTACTCGAAACGTTCGCCATATCATCATGGTCAAGAGAATTAATTGACATAAACACCTCCGATCAAAACCATGCTTGGGACACGTATTCTTTAGCAAACGCCGTACTTGTTGTTAAGAGATTTTGATAAGGAATGTGATTCAATCGTGAGTTCGGAAAGATAGTGCCATTCAATGGCATATACATTTTGATTAGCCCATCATAGAGCTGTACATTTAAAAGATTCGCTCATGAAAAATAGCTGGGCTTTTTATACCTCTTTAGTAGAACTTCCAATAGCTTACGCTTATACAGCTACCACCATAAATGCCTACTTGATCATTGTTACGGAAGCATGATCATGAAGTACAATCGAACTTGGATCCCTTAGTTTACGCAGTAATGGTCAAAAGCGATCATATTTACGGAAAGATGATCAAGGAGAAATTCAAGGCAAAAAAAAGCGAGCTCTTGGGGAGAACTCGCAAACTATTCAGAATGAATGTAACAATATGAGCCAATCTATTAATTCATCAGATAGGACAAAAGGTTGTCTATTCGAGATAAATAGTAGCCGCCACCCTTAGGGTAAATGTCAGAGTGACGTCAGGCTTCTGTTCAAAGTTTGTTTGGTCAATTACGTCAGTCACTTTCTCAGACTTCGGTCATTAATTCATCTAACGTACGATACACCGAATCATCCAGGTGCCCCTCATAAACCTGTTTACAAACCTTACGGCGCACTGCTAAACCAGAAATTAAACGTTCTATCGAGAGGTGACGATGGTTTGATTGGTTATTGTAAAGTTCAATAAGCTTGCTCAACGTCTCATAAGGAACAACATCGTTACCTACTCGTAGGTAATCAAGCTTTTCAATGAGCTCTACACACTCAGAACGAATAGATGCAGGTGAGTGTCCAGTCATTGCAGCCAAAGCCGTTATGCTGCGCTCTAGAGCCTCTGAGGAGGTATATTTAGACAGAGTAATGGTAATCTCATCAGCATTGATCTCAACAAGGTGCTTACGTAACTTAACGCGGCGGCCTAAATTTCCTCGCGGAGACGAAGTTTTGCGCTGTATAGGCTCAAATTCACCATCAATAACTTCGGCCAACTCTTCGAGCTTCTGCCTTGATACCATTTCATGACGTAGCGGGTTAGGCAGCGTTGGGGCCATATTTCTCTTACCAGCGTTGGTCGTGCGCGCTCGAGAAAAACGTAGAACCTCTTCAACATCACATTTGATGTCAACTTCATAATCGTGGATCTTATCATTTTCAACTAGCGCAGTGATCGTCAGGTGATAGCCCCAAAGATTGACCATAAACACATGATCATCGCCCTTCCCTTCTGACAGCCGTTTCAATTCGCGGATCAAATCCATCGAGAAACGACGCCATTCAATATTGCGAGCCAATTTTTGGTTCAACTCACTGAGCAGCATGACATCTGTATGACGACGTGACATCCGACTCCTAAAATATGAATAGAGTTGGAACACCAAAGTATGCTGACGCAGAATTTCCGGAGGAAAAAGGAAAAAGTAATCACGAGTTAACAGTTCTTCGAAGAACGAAGGTTCCCAAACGAGAATATAGAGATTGGGCTTGATCTTGATCTCACCGTCACTGCCTTCCGTTGGCGCTTCTTCTGAAGCCGTGATCGTGCGGGCTAAAAATCTAAAGCGATCACTTTTAAAGCCTTCAGGCATGTTCTCGCTTAACCAGCGTCCGGTTAACTCGTGCAATTGAAAATCGGTAAATTCAATACGATCAATACTGTCTCGAATAGAATCGCGTGCCGGACCACTGTCTTTTTTACCGCGAAGTTGGAGAATATCCGTTATGTACAAGGGCGTTTTATTCGGCATCTGACGTGCATTCAAATGGTAATCATCTTGATGATAATCATGGTATTGAACCGTCAGTGTAAACAACGCAAACAGCGTCATCAGATCGTCGACCGTCATAATATTCTTTGAAGATCGAGTTTCGATCACAGCTCGTGTACCAGAAATCGACACCATCGATTTCTGGTAGCTTTTCCGTGTTCTAGGGGGGGCAAGCGCTTGGTCAATGATCCCTGCCCAATTGGTTGGAGAAACAACAAATTGCTCGGTTTCATCTTTCATCGCTGGTGGCGTATTTAAGCCATGTTCGTGAAGAAGCCGCTGATTTACTTGAGTTTGAGCAAGTGCTTTTGAGCGCTTTCGTTTTTCCGTTTGCTTTACAGATTCAGTGACTAAACTCGTTGCTCCTAAAACGGATATTAGCTGATTTGGGTTAACAAAGCAGTGCAACATTGTTTTACCTGCCAATCCTTCTTCGAAACGAACAGGTATTTGTTTAAATAAACCCACCGCTACAGCGGCTCGTAAACGTTGCTGAATAGCTGCTCTTGTTAATTTACCATCAGTAGCTTCAATAAGTTCGGTTGTTGATACTAATCCATCTTTACTGCGAAAACCTTGAAGTGAAATAAGATTGAGTAGTTCAATGATGCTTTTAGTAACACCTTTGAAATGTTGGTATTGTTCGATCCAATCAACAGCTGTCTCTGAAACTTCAAAGAGGTGTCCATCTTTGTGGTTTCTTGGTGCTTTGATCAATAATTTTTCTTCAGAGGTCATGTTTAGATCCGTATCACACTAGCCGTAATATTGCCATGATTCCAAAAGAATAAAGAAAATCGGATCATAAATAAAGAAAAATTTGTTGCTTTTAAATAACTGATCTTTTTGATTATATTGATTAATACTGATTAAAGTGATCTTATGATCTGAACATCAAAGTTCGTTTAAGGTTATGATTTTAAAGGTCTTTTAAAACACGCGATCAAAAGCATGATCATGGTGCGTCCGTAACGATGATCATTATCTCATTGAAAGCATGATCAATAACATACAGATCAATGATCATGAGACGTTCGAACAGATGATCAAAGTGTTCCCCAAAACATGATCATCATCACTACACAACTTATCCACAAGAT
The DNA here is from genome assembly GCF_001547935.1 of Vibrio tritonius. NCBI lineage: Bacteria > Pseudomonadati > Pseudomonadota > Gammaproteobacteria > Vibrionales > Vibrionaceae > Vibrio > Vibrio tritonius. Next base: position 860 of record NZ_AP014636.1, on the reverse strand, counting down.
CAACGGATCCGAGTGACTATTTTGTTTATCTTAATGCGCTATTACCCCCCAAAAGCATGTTTACTCTTCTTGTTTGCGCATTTATGTCTTAGGAAGCATGATCAAGTGTAAGTAAAAGTTATCACTTTTGCTTTCTTTTTCATCACTTTTTAAATTGAACGAACAATAATTTGAGCTGTACGGTTATCACTGCACTGAGAGATATTCAAAGAAAGCATGATCAAGGTTATTTCTATCGATGTAGAAATCGATTTATGCAGTTTGAATTGTCAGTCGTTTCTTAGTTTATAGCTTAGAAGCTAGAATTCATCGGACATACACCGTAATTCGTTCTGTAATTTCCATGCTTCCGGACTAATATAACACTTGATCATTGATCCGGGAAAAGATCGTTTGATCAAAATGAAACAGCCTTCACAAATGATCTCTATTTCTCCTTGATCATCGTTCCTTTATAGCGTGTTTCATTCGGAAGCATGATCATGATAGACACCTTGATCATCTTTCCTAGAATTGACTTTAAATACGGCGTCATTTGTTAACATTGGCATTACATGCACTAGTGGAGGTGGTTCGCTTAAAATCGGTATCGTAGATGTCGTTATTTTTGTTGTTTTCATGTCGAAACTGCAGGTCCCGTAAGTTAGGTGCTATTCTTAATCGTTCCGAGGAAATGAGATTTTGCCAAGTAGTCATCTAATCTCAGTTTGAACAGTTTACATTGTAAATAAGTGACGATGTAACATTTTAAATCTTTGGCGGAATGTGGTTAGTTGGTGGTAGGTTTTAAAGCGCAAAAAGTATACTTAATTCATGCTTGTTCATTTTTTACCTAATATTTTTTCTATTTAATGTGATTT